>NZ_JAAVVW010000003.1:1288912-2577825 GCF_023910625.1 Limnohabitans sp. | reverse complement strand
CAAAGCAGCCAGAGCAATCAGAGTTTTTTTCATTGCAAATTTCTCCAAGGTTAATAAAGGGCCCAAATCAGGTAGGTGGTTGTCACCCTTCGAGACCCTGAGCCAACCTCCAATTCAGGAAGTTGTGTGTATTCCACCAGACGTAAATGACTTCGCCAAGACATATGCAAAAGATAAGGCCTTTTTGTTGCTGTCGTGCAACAGACCCTAGGAGCACCCCTTGATTCCAGCATTCAGGTGTGCGTTTCCACCAATGAATTCAATGACTTCCGTCAAGTTTCGAATTGAAAGCATCAAAACCTCAAAAACCATTTTGGCTACCTGTGCATCGGTCTGGCCCTTGCCGCAGACAGGCTTTGCGCCGCCTAGGTAAACTTTGCCCATGATGAATGCTCTGATTTTGGCCACCGACAGCGCTTTGCGCACCCTGTTTGCCGAGCCCCGCGCCAGCCGTCCCAACCCGGCTGCCAACGTAGCTGATTTGGAATTGAATGAAGCTGAACGCCGCCAATCGGGCGCGCTGATGCGCATCAACCATGTGGGCGAGGTCTGTGCCCAGGCGCTTTACACCGGTCAGGCCTTGGCCTGCCAGAGCCCGGCGCTGCGGGCCCAACTGGCCGAAGCCAGCCGCGAAGAGACGGACCACCTGGCCTGGACCCAGCAAAGGCTCCATGATTTAAGCGACCGCCCGTCTTGGCTCAACCCGCTTTGGTATGCGGGGGCTTTTGCCATTGGCTTTGCTGCGGGCAAGTTGGGGGGCGACAAGGTGAGTTTGGGCTTTGTGGTGGAGACCGAGCGGCAGGTGGAGGCGCACTTGCAAAGCCACATGGATTTGCTGCCGGCCTCAGATTTGGCGTCGCGCGCCATCGTGTCGGCCATGAAAGCCGATGAGATCGCCCATGCCCAGATGGCGCAACAAGCGGGCGCGGTGGAGCTGCCCACCCCCGTCAAGGCCCTCATGCAGGCCGCAGCCAAGGTGATGACGACGGTGGCGCGCCGGGTTTGATGTCGGTGCGAGAGGTCTAAGGGGGATCAATCTCAGAATAAATGGAAAGCGATTCCATTTATTCAAAATTTCACGCCATTTCGACCACTTCAAAACTGGTCGTGATCTCAGCGGTCTTGCCCAGCATGATGCTGGCCGAGCAGTATTTGTCGTGGCTCATGGCAATGGCGCGCTCGACGGCGCTGGCGGGCACGCCTTTGGCAGTGACAGTGAAATGCATGTTGATGCGGGTGAACACCTTGGGGTCGACCTCGGCGCGTTCGCTGCTGAGCTTGACGCTGCAGCCGCGCACGTCGTGGCGTCCGCGCTTCAAGATCAGCACCACGTCATAGGCGGTGCAACCACCCGCGCCAGCCAGCAGCATTTCCATGGGTCGGGGGGCCAGGTTTTGGCCGCCGTTTTCGGGCTTGGCGGCGTCAGGGGCGCCGTCCATGGCGACCATGTGGCCTGAGCCGGTTTCGGCCAAAAAGCCCATACCTGAGCGGGTGCCGGCAGCGCCGGTCCAAGTGACTCT
Organism: Limnohabitans sp.; assembly: GCF_023910625.1. Lineage (NCBI taxonomy): Bacteria > Pseudomonadati > Pseudomonadota > Betaproteobacteria > Burkholderiales > Comamonadaceae > Limnohabitans > Limnohabitans sp. The sequence continues at coordinate 2,576,305 of NZ_JAAVVW010000003.1, read as the reverse complement.
GCAATCCATAATTTTTCCTAAAGAAGTGGTGGCTTGGCATGCCGAAGCTCGACCGAGATGGTAACCAAGCAAGTAAAAGCCAAACGGTGACTGTGCGCTTGCACAAACCATGGCCAACAAGTCGCACATTTTTTCATTTTGATCTGCCAATTCTGCTGCATTGCAACAATTCGCGCCTACAATTGCGAACAGGCGTGCTTTTTTAGCCCGCACCGTTTGTCTCCTCCACCCTCTGAAAAGGTGGATTTGCCCCAAGTCGCAAGACTTGGGGCATTTTTTGACTTGTTCATGCTATTTTTTGGCTTGATCATGCTAAATTCTCGACATGCCGCTGGCCAATGCCTTGTTCACAGACCGCCGCTCCCGCCTTTTTCGGTGGTTGTTTGGCCTGCCTGAACGTTCTTTCCACCTCAACGAGCTGCTTCGGCTGACTCAGCTGGGCAGCGCATCTCTGCAACAAGAACTGAAACATCTGACCGAAGCCGGAATTGTTCGGGCAGAGCGCGTTGGAAATTTGAGGATTTTTCAGGCCAATCCTGACAGCCCTGTGTTCAAAGACTTGGTCTCACTGACCCGCAAAACGGTTGGCATGCAAGCACTTTTGACGCGAGCACTATTGCCCATCAAACACAAACTGGCGAAAGCATGCATTTATGGGTCAGTGGCTCAACAAACTGACACGGCTGCCAGCGACATTGACCTGCTGCTGGTCGGCGATGGCTTGAGCTTGTCAGAAGTGCTTCAATGCTTGGGCGACTTGGAGTCTGAGTTGGGAAGGAAAATCAACCCCAACTGCTACACACAGCAAGAATTTGCCATTCGGCAGGCGGACCCCAGTTCGTTTGTGAACAAAGTTTTGCAAAAATCCGTCCTCGATTTACTGGAAGAGAAATTTGGCTGAATACGAGGGCTATTGGGACATTGAAGAAAGTGCAATCGTCGAAATTTGCGACTTGCTGCCCCAATTGATTGCTGCAACAGAAAAACTCAAATCAACAACATGACCACCCCACACCTCCAACCCGCTGATTACCTGATCAAAATTCTCAACGCCAAGGTCTATGACGTGGCGACCGAGTCCGCCTTGGAAACGGCCAAAAACCTGTCCAAGCGCTTGGGCAACCAGGTGCTTTTGAAGCGCGAAGACCAGCAACCGGTGCACAGCTTCAAGCTGCGCGGGGCTTACAACAAGATGGCGCACCTGAGTCCTGAGCAGCTCAAAAAGGGCGTGATCTGCGCATCAGCCGGCAACCACGCGCAAGGCGTGGCGCTCAGCGCCAGCCGCTTGGGCACGCGCGCCATCATCGTCATGCCCACCACCACGCCGCAGGTCAAGATCGATGCGGTCAAAGGCTTTGGCGGCGAGGTGGTCTTGTTTGGCGACAGCTATTCAGACGCCTACAACCACTCGCTGGCGCTTCAGAAAAAGCAGGGCCTCACGTTTGTGCACCCCTTTGACGACCCGGACGTGATCGCGGGCCAAGGTACGATTGCCATGGAAATGCTGCGCCAGCACCCAGGGCCGCTGGATGCGGTGTTTGTGGCCATTGGCGGCGGTGGCCTGATCAGCGGCGTGGCCAACTACATCAAGGCGGTGCGTCCAGGCGTCAAGGTGATTGGCGTGCAGATGAACGACTCGGATGCCATGATTCAGTCGGTGGCCGCTCAAAAGCGCGTGACATTGGCCGATGTGGGCCTGTTCTCGGACGGCACGGCCGTGAAACTGGTGGGCGAAGAGACCTTCCGCGTGGCCAGCAATTTGGTGGACGCCTACATGACGGTGGACACCGATGCGGTGTGCGCGGCCATCAAGGATGTGTTTGTGGACACCCGCTCGATCGTGGAGCCCGCAGGCGCGCTGGCCGTGGCGGCCATCAAGCAATACGTGGCCACGCACAAATGCAAGGGCCAGACCTTTGCGGCCATCTTGTGCGGTGCCAACATGAACTTTGACCGCCTGCGCTTTGTGGCCGAGCGGGCCGATGTGGGCGAAGAAAAAGAAGCGCTGTTTGCCGTCACCATTCCGGAAGAGCGCGGCAGCTTCAAACGCTTTTTGGAGCTGATCGGCAGCCTGCCCGGTGGCCCGCGCAATGTGACCGAGTTCAACTACCGAATGAGCGACTCGGACAAGGCCCATGTTTTTTTGGGCCTGAGCACGCACGGCAAAGGCGAAAGCGGCAAGATCACCGCCAAGTTCAACAAGCAGCAGTTCAAAGCCATTGACCTGTCGCACGACGAGCTGGCCAAAGAGCACATCCGCCACATGGTGGGCGGGCATTCGGCCCTGTCACAAGACGAACGCTTGCTGCGCTTTGAGTTCCCCGAACGCCCGGGCGCGTTGCTGAAGTTTTTGAGCCTGATGCGTCCAGGCTGGAACATCTCTTTGTTCCACTACCGCAACCAGGGTGCCGATTACGGTCGCATTTTGGTGGGCTTGCAGGTTCCCGCCAAAGACGACAAAGCCTTTAAAAAGTTCTTGCAAGCGCTGGGGTATCCGTATGCGGAAGAGACCGACAATCCGGTTTATCGCTTGTTTTTGCGGGCTTGAGATGCCGGAGTCCAGGTCAAAGGGCTTGGTCCTGACCCTGCAAGGACAAGGTGAATGTCCCTACACCCCCGCCCTGAGGGCCCAGACTGGCCTGCCTCGGACCCAGGTTGAGCAGGGCCACACCCTCACTGACCACTTGTTCCACACGAAAAGCCTTGGGCGGCAGCCCATCGACCGAAATCAAGGCGCTGCCTTGGCCGGAAGCACTGGCCACCACGCCCCACAACTGAAAACGCGCCGACAGGCCCATGCTCACTTGCGGGGCCGCAGTGGCAACACCCCAAACACGGGCGCTTTGGGCCGAGGCGTCTGAGACCGGACCCACGCTGGCAGCAGTCACCGGCACTGCCCCCTGAGCGCCCCCTTCTTGTGCTCGTGGAAAAGCCAAGACCCAAAACACCGCTGTAGCAAAGGCCACCAACCAAATCACGGCCGTCAAAATGTCGAGTCGACGTTGCTGGAATTGGGAAACGGGAGATTGAAACATTCGCAGATTATGATTCAAGGCATGCAAAACCCAGCCCCCACCTTGAACCACCCCGCTGCCCGCCACCAACGCGGCTTTACCCTGATCGAGCTGATGGTCGTGCTGGCCATCATTGGCGTGTTGGCCGCGCCGTGATAGCAGCGGGCGAACAAAGCGGCCACCTGGCCGACGTGCTCAACCCACTGGCCAATGATCTGGAAGACCAGCAAACGCTGCGTGCAAAACTGCTGTCAGCATCGCTTTATCCGGCCATCGTGAGCTTGGTAGCGCTGGCTATTGTGATTTTTTTGGTCACTTCGGTGGTGCCCCAAGTCGCAGGGGTGTTTGCAGGCACCAAGCAGCAATTGCCTGGTTTTACGGTCGCCTTGCTGGCCATCAGCGACTTTGTGCGAACTTGGGGCTGGTTGATCTTGCTGGTGTTGGTTGCTGGTGCCTGGACGTTGCGGCTGGCCTTGCGTCAAAGCGCACTGCGGCTGGGTGAGCAAACCGGACAACTGCCCGTCATGCTGCAGCGCGCGGCGCAGCAACTGTCCGGCGAAGTGCAGCGCCGCGCCCTGGCGCTGGCCACCGTGCTCGAACCCCTGCTGATCGTGGCCATGGGCGGTGTGGTCATGCTGATCGTGCTGGCGGTGCTGATGCCGATGCCGATGCCGATGCCGATCATGCAACCGAACCAGTGGGTCAAGTGATCGTCCTTCTTGAACGGCCCCACCAGACCCCAAAACCATGACCCGAACATTTTTGGAAGGAGCCCGCGATGCCCGCATCTCTTGAAGGCCAGTTGGTGGTGGCGATTTCGTCGCGGGCCTTGTTCGACTTCGAGGAAGAAAACCGGGTGTTTGAACAAGGCGACGACCGCGCTTACATGCAACTGCAGTTGGGCCGTCTGCATGCGCCCGCCAAGCCGGGCGTGGCGTTTTCGTTGGTGCGCAAGCTGCTGGCCTTCAACACCGCCGAGGCCCAGCGGGTGGAGGTGGTGATCCTGTCACGCAATGACCCGGTTTCGGGCATGCGGGTGTTCCGCTCGGCGCAGCATTACGGGCTGCCCATCCAGCGCGGCAGCTTCACGCGGGGGCAGCCCCCTTGGCGTTACCTCAAGCCCCTGAACGCCAACCTTTTTTTGTCGGCGCATTTGTCGGATGTGCGGGCGGCGCTCGAAGCGGGTGTGCCAGCGGCGCAGGTTTACCCGCATTCGGCTTTGGCGTCGGAGGCGCACCCGCATGAAGTGCGCATCGCCTTTGACGGTGATGCCGTGTTGTTTTCGGATGAAGCCGAGCGGGTGTTTCAGGCCGAGGGTTTGTCGGCGTTCCAGGCGCACGAGCGGGACAAGGCTGGCCAACCTTTGCTGGCAGGCCCCTTCAAACCGCTGCTCGAAGCCTTGCATCGGCTGCAACAGGCCGGCACCCCATCGATGCGCATCCGCACCGCGCTGGTGACCGCGCGCAGCGCCCCGGCGCACGAGCGCGCCATCCGCACCCTGATGGACTGGAACATCGAGGTCGACGAGGCGATGTTTTTGGGAGGCTTGCCCAAGGGCGAGTTCCTGCGGGAGTTCGAGCCCGACTTTTTCTTTGACGATCAAACGGGCCACATCGAATCGGCCGCCCGGCATGTGCCATCCGGCCATGTGGCTTCGGGCGTTTCCAACACCGGATGATCAGCGTTTTTTCTCGTTGTAGGGCGCTACTTGCCGGGCTTCGATGCGGTAACTGGCCACCCCCATGTGCGAATCGGTTTGGGTGGCGCTCAGGGGGCCAGTCACCCAAACCACATCCATCAGACGCAAGCGTTTGGCGGGTTTGGCGAGCACCACGTGAACGATTTGGTTGGCCGGGGGCGGAGGCGAATGGATGCATGCGCCAAAGTAGGGCACCAACAAAAATTCTTTCATCCCCTCTGGCAGGTCTTCCAGCGGCACCACATAGCCGGGCAGGCGAACAGACAGTCCCAGTACAGATGGGTTAATGGGGGCGTTGTCCCACATCTTGCGTATTTTTTTGAGTGCCTCTTCGGCCCTGGGGTCGTTGTCTTTGAGTGAATCCAGGTTCAAAGCCTTGAGTTCCTTGAAAGGGTCCCAACCCGCAGGAATCAATTGCTCCCATGTCAGGGTACGTACCGCTGCTGGGGCGCTGGCACCCAGCGGCGGCGCTTCAGACGACAGCGCGGGTTGAATCTGCGGCACCAGTTCGCGGGCGGTCTCGCGCACACTTTGGGCCATGGCCTGGCTTAACAGCCCGCCACTCAAGAAGCTCAAGCCCACCAATACGGTTGTTCGGGTGTTCATGCCCCTAAGCCCTTTCCTCTCATACCCGCGGCGACAAGCCATCAGCCAAGGACATGCGATAGGCGCGCCAAGCCGGACCCAGACTGGCGAGCCACCCTGCACACAACACCGCAGCCGCCAACCCCATCTGGGTGGGCAATGGCGCTGCCCATTGCAAACGAATACCCAGCGACTGCTGCAACCATGGGGTCAGCCATGTCATCCCTACTTGGGCCAACAACACCCCGACCAACACCCCGGCACAGGTGACCCACAAGCCCTCGAGCGTGAGCAAGGCCAACACATGGCGCGGCCCCGCACCCACGGCGCGCAGCACAGCCAATTCGCGGCGGCGCTCATTGAGACCAGCCAGCACCACCGCCATGAGCGAGACCACACTCACCAAAGCCACCAGCGCAGACACCGCCAGCAAAGCGTTTTCACCCACGCCCAGCACGGACCACAACTCACCCAGGGCCACACCGGGCATCACCGCCATCAGGGCCTCGTCTTCGTAAAAGTTGACAAATCGCTGTACATTGAAAACCGCTGCACGGGTTTTCAAGCCAACCAAAGCGGCGGTGACTTCTTCGGGCTCGAGCTTGAATTTCCGTGCCTGCTCTGCAGGAATGTGCCCACCCGGCATGGGGGCACCAGCCACCCAATCCAGATGCAGCGCCTCCAGGGCTTGCAAACTGACATGCACGGTGCGGTCCACCGGGGTGCCGGTAGGCGCCAGGATGCCCACCACCTTGAACGGTTTGTCGGCATGGTCATCTTGTGACTCATCGGCATGGTCATGTTCGTGCAAGCCGTGCGACAAGGTGATGCTTTGGTCCAGGCCATAGCCCATTTGACGGGCCACCTCGGCACCAATCACCGCTTCGTACAAACCATCCAGGGTGTCTGCAAATACCGCGCCTTGGCGCAAGACCAAGGGCTGTTTGTCACCGTAAGCAAAGTGTTGAAAAAAAGCGGGCGTGGTGCCCAGCACCGGAAATCCCCGATGCGAATCACCCAGACTCAGGGGCACCACCCATGAGACCGAGCGGTGTCGCGCCAGGGCGTGCACACTGTCCATGGACATGCTTTGCGGCACGCTGCCGATGTGGAAGACCGAGAACAGCAGTAGCTGTACCGGGCTGCTGCGCGACCCCACAATGAGATCGACTCCACTGACCGACTGGGAAAAACTGTTGCGTATGTCGTGGCGCAAGCGCTCCAGCGTCCAGAGCAAGGCCGTCGCCAGAGCCAGAGACACCACAACCCACACCAAGGTGCTGCGCCGATTCCAGGTGCTTTGCCTGGCCATGCGCCACAGGCTGTTCATGCGTCACCCCCCATTTTTTGCATCTCGGGCAAAGACCACTGCACATCAAAACGCGTAGCTTGTTGCTGGTCATGGCTGACGCACACCAAAGCGCTGCCTGCCTCACGCGCGGCTTGCAACAACAAGTCCATGAAGTCTTGACGCAATGCGGCATCGAGTGCCGAGGTAGGCTCATCGGCCAGGATCAATTCGGGCTGTCCGATCAGGGCGCGTGCAGCGGCCACACGCTGCTGCTGCCCGACCGACAAGGCGTCGGCGCGCCGCGCCCATAGCGTTTCCGGCAAATCCATGCGCTGCAACCAGTTTTGTGCCGCCGCCCGAGGCCCACCAGCGGCTTGACAACGCGCGTTGCGCAAACCCGAAAAACGGCATGGCAAAGTCACGTTATCCAACACGTTCATGTATGGCAATAAATTGAATTGCTGAAAAATCACGCCCACATGCTGCGCCCTGAAGGCGTCACGCTGGCTGGGCCGCAAGGCAGCCCAGTCCTGCCCCAGCAAGGACACACGCCCCTGTTGGGGTGACAAAACGCCCGCCAACAACCCCAGCAGGGTGCTTTTGCCACAACCGCTGGGGCCTTGCAAAAAAACGGTTTGGCCTGGCTCCACTCGCCAGCGACCCAAAGCCAGGGTGTCGGTGCCCCCACGGGTCCATGCAAAGCGCAGTGGCTCAATGTCGATCACAAATCCTCTCCCGTTCAAAGTGCCGTCATCGATGGGCGACCCCGGGGTGACTTGGCGATGGCAGCGGCGCTCGTCATGGAGTGCGCTGCGGGCAATATAACCGCTTGGGATCTTCAGGGTGTCTTTCTCCGACCTTCCCTGCGGGCAATCCACACCGTAGCCCACAAAATCACAAATGCCCCCAACCAAGTGGACTGGCTGGGCACATCATCAAACACCAGCCATCCCAGCAGCGAGGCCCAGACCAGGTCCAGGAATCGCAGCGACTGAGTGGACGAAATGTCGGCCAGAGCGAATGCCCGGGTCAGGCAATAGTGGGCCAGCGTCCCAAGCACTCCGGTGGCGGCAAAGCCCCACCATTGCATGGTCGTGGGCATTTGCCAGTTGGGCACGGCCATGGGCAAACTCAGCACGGTCACCGTGATGGCTTGCCACAACACGATGACACCCGGTTTTTCGTAACGGGTCAGCGCTTTGGTGATGAGGAACGAGGCCGCAAACACAGGGGCAGACGCCAACATGACCAGGTTGTACCACCCACCATCTCCCGTCATTTTGGGCAAGACCACCACCATGACACCCGCAAAACCAATGATCGCAGCGATCCACCGGTCTTTGCGCATGGGCTCGCCCAGAAACCAGGCTGCACCGATCATGATGAATATCGGTCCGGTAAAACCAATGGCAGTCATGTCGGCCAGCGATATTTTAGGCAAAGCCGTGAACCACAGCACCAGCCCCAGGGTATGCACGCCACCGCGCCAGAACTGGCCGACCATGTTGACAGGCATACAGGCCCGCCAACCGTCCCTGTAAACCCAGGGCAGGATCACCAACAAACCAAAAAGGTAACGCAAGAATTGGGACTGATAGACATCCAGATGCAGCGTCAGATCTCGGGCGATGGTGTTGAGAACGGAAAACAACAATCCACCCAGAACCATCCAGACCATACCGCGCACGGCCGGGGGCCAGTTGGCGAGTGTGCGCAAACCCCGTCGTTGGGCCAGGGACCAACGGCGTCTGGGGTCAGAGGGTTTGCGCCGACTCAAGCGTTAACCCGTGGTGAGAAAAGCATCACACCGGCATCTTAGGGGGTGGACGGGGCCCAATGCGTCGCTTGGGTTACGCGCTCATGCGCATGGGAATGGTGACGGGACCGTCATTGATGAGCGTCACTTTCATGTCGGCAGCAAAGCGACCGGTTTGCACCACAGGGTGCGCCTTTTTCGCCTGGGCTACAAAGTGCTCGTACAAACGGCGGCCATCTTCTGGAGCGGCGGCCTGAGTGAAGCTCGGGCGATTGCCTGCAGTCACATCCGCCGCCAGGGTGAATTGACTCACCACCAGCAAGCCACCGGCCACATCTTGAACACTCCAATTCATCTTGCCGGCTGCGTCACTGAAGATGCGCAGCTTGAGCATTTTGCTCAGCAGGCGTTCGGCCACAGCTTCGGTATCGCTTTTTTCGGCGCACAACAGCACCAGCAACCCCGCGCCGATCTGGCCCACCACAGCGCCCTCCACTTTGACGCTCGCTTCGCTCACCCGTTGCAGCAGCGCCATCATTTCAAGTCCTTTGCATCGCCAAAATGCCCTTCCACATCGCTGGGCAAGAGCTGAATGGTGGCGCGCAAACCGGGCACCTCGCTCATCAATGCCTGCTCTACGCTGGTGCGCAAAGCAGCGGCACGGCCCAAGGTCCAGCTGGCGGGCATGTGCATGTGCACATCCACAAAACGGCGTTGTCCGGCTTTGCGGGTGTTCAGGTGATCAAAACGGATGATCTCGGTCTCGCCACGCTGGTGCGCAAAGCCATCCAGAACCCTTTGCACATCGGCCAGCACCTCTGGCTCCAGTGCCTCGTCCATCAGGCCTTGCGAGGAGCGCCAGACCAAGCTCCAGCCTTCTTTCAGAATGTTCAGGGCCACGCCGATGGCGACCACCGCATCCAGCCACAGCCAGCCACTGACACTCACCAGACCGATGCCCACCACCACCCCGACCGAGGTCCAGACGTCGGTCACCAAATGCCGGGCATCGGCCTCCAGGGCCAGTGAGCGGTGTTGCCGGGCGGCGCGAAACATCAGCCAGGCCAGCAACCCGTTCAGGGCCGAGCTGCCCACCGACAAGGCCAGGCCCCAGCCTACCTGCTCAATCGGTTGTGGGTCGAACAAGCGATGAACCGCCACCCAAATGATGCCCAGGGCAGCCACCAAAATCAGGATGCCTTCGAAGCCGGAAGAAAAATACTCGGCCTTGTGGTGACCGTAGGGATGGTCGTCGTCTGCGGGGCGCGCCGCGATGGTGACCATCATCAAGCCAAACACCGCACTGGCCAGATTGACCAGCGACTCCATCGCGTCCGACAGCAAGCCGACTGAATCGGTCAGCCACCAGGCACCGGTTTTGAGCGCGATGGTGATGCACGCCACCACCACCGCAGCCCACAGCATGCGCTTGGGTGTCATCCAAAGGTCAACCGTTTTCATGTGCTCAAAATAAACCCGCCAAAGCGATCTGTCCGTGCGTCAGCCCCGCTCAAGCCAGCGTCACCTTGGCAAACTTGCGCTTGCCCACTTGCACCACGTAAGTGCCCGCTTCCAGCCTCAGCCCCTTGTCGCTGACCAAACCGGAGTCCACGCGCACGCCGCCGCCGTCCACCAAGCGGCCTGCTTCGGTGGTTGAAGGCGCCAAGCCGGCGGCCTTGAGCAAGGCCCCAATGCCCATGGGCGCACCGGATAAAGACACTTCGGCGATGTCGTCGGGTACGCCGCCCTTGCTGCGGTTGATGAAGTCCTGCTCGGCCGCTTCGGCTGCTGCCGCGCTGTGGAATCGCGTGGTGATCTCCTTGGCCAACATGCCCTTGACGTCTTTGGGGTTGCGGCCAACCTCGACCTCTTTTTTGAGCGTCTCGATCTCGGCCATCGATTTGAAGGACAGCAGGGTGTACCAGCGCCACATCAGGGTGTCCGAGATGGAGAGCACCTTGGCGAACATGGTGTTGGGCTCTTCGGTGATGCCGATGTAGTTGTTCTTGGACTTGGACATCTTGTCCACGCCATCCAGGCCTTCGAGCAGCGGCATGGTCAGGATGCACTGCGGCTCCTGGCCGTATTCAGCCTGCAGGTGTCGGCCCATCAACAGGTTGAACTTCTGGTCTGTGCCGCCCAGCTCCAGGTCGGCCTTGAGGGCCACCGAGTCGTAGCCCTGCATCAGCGGGTACAAAAACTCGTGCACCGATATCGGCGAGCCCGCCTTGAAGCGATCATGGAAGTCGTTGCGCTCCATCATACGGGCCACGGTGTACTTGGCCGCCAACTGGATCATGCCCATCGAACCCAAAGGTAGCGACCACTCGCTGTTGTACCGGATCTCTGTTTTGGAGGGGTCCAACACCAGACTGGCCTGTTTGTAATAGGTCTCGGCGTTCGCCTTGATCTGCTCAGGTGTGAGCGGCGGGCGGGTGCTGTTGCGGCCCGACGGGTCGCCTATCAGGCTGGTGAAGTCGCCAATCAAGAAGATCACCTGATGCCCCAGGTCCTGGAGCTGGCGCATTTTATTGAGCACCACGGTGTGGCCGATGTGGATGTCGGGCGCGGTCGGGTCCAGCCCCAGCTTGATGCGCAGCGGCACACCCGTGGCCTCGGACTTGGCCAGTTTATGCAGCCAGTCCTTCTGCGGAATCAGCTCCTCACAGCCCCTCAAAGTGACTGCCATGGCCTCACGGGTCTCGTCCGTGACCGGGAGTTTTGTATCAAGCGCTTGATTCATAAGGGTTTTTTCTGAAGTCAGATGGTTTTAGACAGGTACAATACCCCGTTCTGTCCAAGTCGCCCATTTTAGGACGGCCAGAAGATTGCTCACCGCCCCCTTGCAGGCTTTGATCTACAAGGGGATGAAGACCCTCGAATTCATGTCGTTTTTTGCTGCCCTCCTGTCTCGTCTGGCTTCCCTGTTAACCCGTATTTTGTTCCTGTGCACCTCCGTGCTGGGCGCATTGTTGGCGGGTGTGCAGCGCGTGCTGAATTGGTTGGATGGGCAACACCCCGTCCTTGCCTCCAGCACCAAAGCCCTGACCGCTTGGCTGGCCCGCCACCCCAAAACCATCAGCGCCAGCGTGGCTTCGATTTTGCTGGCTGGCGGGGGCGGAGCATTTGCCATTGCCAACCTGGGGCCTGATATCGCCGACTCGCCCGTGGTCATGGTCACCGTTCCTGTGGCCATTGCCCAACTCCAGGAGCAAGCCCAAACGCTCGATCAGTTCAGCATCAACCTGACGCGCAGCGATACCACCCGCTCGTCTGACAACCCCGCAAGTCTGCTTCGCCGATTGGGAATCGTGGACGCAGAGTCTGCCCTTTTCTTGCGCAACCACCCCTTGGCCAAGCAGGCCCTGCGTCCTGCCGGACGAGCCGTCACGGCCGAAGTGGACAACCAGCAACGCCTGCTGACCCTGAATGTTCGTTGGCTCAACAAAGAAACGGACACCTTTTTTCAGCGCTTGGTGATTCAACGTGGCGACAAGGGACTGCAAGCGGCGCTTGAAACCTCTCCCATGAACACCAGTATCCGCATGACCAGCGGTACAGTGACCCGCTCTCTCTACGATGCGGCCGACGAAGCCCGTTTGCCCGACGCCGTGATCAACCAGCTCACCCAGATTTTCTCCAACCAAATCGACTTTCATCGGACCTTGAAAAGAGGTGCCCGTTTTTCGGTGGTTTATGAGGTCCTGGAAGCCGATGGTGAACCGGTCCGCACCGGACGCGTGCTGACCGCGGAGTTCAACAATGGCAACAACACCTATGAAGCCATATGGTTCCAGGAACCCGGTCAAAAAGGCAGTTACTACAGCCTTCAGGGGAAAAGCCTGAGCCGCGCCTATTTGGCATCGCCTGTCCCCTTCTCTCGCCGAACCAGTGGTTTCACCATGCGTTTGCACCCAATCTTCAAAACCCTACAGGCCCACCGGGGCGTTGACTATGCAGCCCCCACCGGAACGCCTGCCCAATCCGTGGGAGATGGTGTCGTGATTTTCGCGGGCATGCAGGGCGGGTATGGCAATGTGGTTGAGATCCGCCACGGCACTGGTCACACCACCTTGTACGCGCACTTGAGCAAGATCCATGTGCGAAAGGGTCAATCTGTGCAAAAAGGCCAAACCATTGGCGCTGTCGGCTCCACAGGCTGGTCCACTGGACCCCATCTGCATTTCGAATTCCGAGTCAACGGTGTTCATGTAGACCCACAAAAAGTCATTCAGCAAGCGCAAGCGCTGCCTGTCGCGCCAGCTGCCATGCCCCGGTTCAACGCCCACGTAGCTCAGGCCAAGGCTCAGCTCTTGGCTGCAGCGCAAATGCGAGAAAGCAATATCCAGTGACGACAAAGGGCCGCAAGGCCCTTTTTTGATGCCCAACCTTTTTTCTACCCGCCTTTTGTCCTTTTGATGGCTTCCTCGTTCTTCATCGGCCTGATGTCGGGAACCTCGCTGGATGGCGTGGATGGCGTCCTCGCGCAAGTGGAAAGTGGCGGCCGTCTGATTGTGATCGCCCATGAATTTGAGGCTTTCTCAGCGCCATTCCGCAGCGAATTGCTGCGACTCAACGAACCTGGACCGGATGAACTGCACCGCAGCGCTTTGGCGGGCAACGCCATTTCGCGCCATTATGCGCAGGTGGTTCATCAATTGCTGCAAACGACCGGCTTGTCCCCTGCACAACTGGTTGCCATAGGCGCACATGGCCAAACCGTTCGCCACCGCCCCCTGGCTTTTGATGGCGACGCTGCGACCCAACAACCTGCCAACGGCTACACACTGCAACTGATCAACCCCTCCTTGCTGGCCGAGCTGACCGGCATCGACGTAGTCGCTGACTTTCGCAACCGTGACCTGGCCGCAGGTGGCCAGGGCGCGCCGCTGGTCCCCGCTTTTCATCAGGGCGTGTTCGCGCAAAACTCGGCTTGTGTGGCTGTACTCAACATAGGTGGCATTTCCAACCTGAGCGTACTGGGCGAAGACTCAAGCGTGCGCGGCTGGGACTGTGGGCCCGGCAACGCCCTGATGGATTTTTGGTGCCACACCCACATGGACCAGCCCTTTGACCACGATGGAGCCTGGGCTGCACAAGGCCGCATTCAGCCCGCCTTGTTGCAGACGCTGATGGCCGAAGACTTTTTGCACCAAACGCCCCCAAAAAGCACTGGGCGCGACCTGTTCAATCCGGCTTGGCTGCAACACAAACTTGCCCAGCATGCAGACCTGGCCCCACAGGACATTCAGGCCACACTGACCGAATTCACCGCGCTGGCCTGCGCCAAAGATGTGCTGCAACATGCAGCCAAGGCCTGCGAGCTGGTGGTGTGTGGCGGCGGTGCCTTGAATGGCCACTTGATGACACGACTGGCATTGCACCTGCCCCGCTTGAATGTGCTCAGCAGCGATGCACGGGGATTGCCACCCCTGCAAGTCGAAGCGGCGGCTTTTGCATGGTTGGCCTACAAAACCATGCGGCGTGAAACCTCCAGCCTTCCCAGCGTCACGGGCGCCCGAGGCGCCCGTATTTTGGGGGCGATTTACCCCCGCTGATGCCCGGCGAGTCCAGCTCGCCGATGAAAAATTCAGGTCGAAAAAGATGAACCGCAGCCGCAAGTCGACGTGGCGTTCGGGTTCTTGATCACAAACTGTGCACCTTGCAGGTCTTCTTTGTAATCGATCTCGGCACCCGTCAGATACTGGTAGCTCATGGCATCGATCAGCAGGGACACCCCGTTTTTGCTCATGGTGGTATCGTCTTCGTTGGTGATTTCATCGAAAGTGAAACCATACGAAAAACCCGAGCAACCACCACCTTGCACAAACACGCGCAACTTCAAATCTGGGTTGCCTTCTTCTGCGATCAGATCGGCCACTTTGGCGGCCGCACTGTCGGTAAAGACAATCGGATCGGGCATGACAGTTTGGATATTTTCAGCAACAGCGCTCATGGTGTTTCTCCGGTTCAGTGCAGAATAGTATAGCGCGCTGATCGGGAATTACCGACTGTGCCAAGCAGTAACGCTACTGGCCTCATGGGCTTTTCGCCCAACAAGCGCCCAAACAAAAAGCCGCCACGGCGAACCGGTGCGGCTTTTTGATGAAGCAGAAAAAGCGGATTAACGCTTGGAGAACTGCTTGCGGCGGCGAGCGGAGTGCAAGCCGACCTTTTTACGTTCGACTTCACGAGCATCGCGAGTGACGAAACCAGCTTGGCTCAGCATAGGCTTGAGCGAAGCATCGTAGTCAATCAGGGCGCGGGTGATGCCGTGGCGCGATGCGCCGGCTTGACCGGATTCGCCACCGCCGTGCACGTTGATCATGATGTCGAAAGTTTCGGCATGGTTGGTCAACATGAGGGGTTGCTTGGCGATCATGATCGAAGTCTCGCGACCAAAGTAGGCTTGGATGTCCTTGCCATTGACCGTGATCTTGCCAGTGCCTTTTTTCAGAAACACGCGGGCGACGCTGGATTTGCGACGGCCTGTGCCATTGTTCCATTCACCAATCATCTCAAGGCTCCTTAGATGTCCAGCACTTTAGGCTGTTGGGCGGTGTGTGGGTGCTCAGCGCCACCGTACACCTTGAGTTTTTTGATCATGGCGTAACCGAGTGGGCCCTTGGGCAGCATGCCCTTGACAGCCTTCTCGAGTGCGCGGCCAGGGTGCTTGGCTTGCATGTCGCGGAAGTTGGTGGCAGTGATGCCGCCTGGGTAGCCGGAATGGCGGTAATAAATCTTGTCGGTCGTCTTGGCGCCCGTCACTTTGAGCTGGGCAGCATTGATGATGACGATGAAGTCACCGGTGTCGACGTGAGGCGTGTAAATGGCCTTGTGTTTGCCGCGCAAACGGAGAGCAACTTCGCTGGCTACTCGTCCGAGGACCTTGTCGGTCGCGTCAATCACAAACCACTCGTGCACGACCTCAGCGGGTTTGGCGCTGAAAGTTGTTGTCATGAGTTTTCTCTTTGAAGAAAGGTTTGTCGGGCCCTTTTCCACGGTCGGTGCTCCTCTTTTGGGAGCCTCTTAGGTGGGAGATTGCTTGAACCTTTTCAGGATCAGGCATCTTCGCCGCGGGGCCACAAAATCGCTGCGAAGCCCGCCATTATACGAAAAATCAAGGACTTGCAGAAGTTATTGGTTACCATCAAGCCATGTTCAGTTACCGACACGCTTTTCACGCGGGCAACCATGCCGATGTGCTCAAACACATCACATTGCTCGCCACCATGCGCCACCTCATGCAAAAAGAGGCTGGCATCACCCTGATTGACACCCATGCTGGGGCGGGCTTGTACCGTTTGGACGGCGATTACTCGCAAAAGGGAGGAGAGGCTGAAGACGGCTTGTTCAAACTTCTGGCCGCCGCCGAAAAGCTCGACACTCTGCCTGACCCCGTCCAAGACTACCTCGAGCAAATTGCCAGCTTCAACCCGAACGGGCAAGCCAAGATTTACCCCGGCTCGCCATTTTTGATGCACAAACTCATGCGCCACGCGTCACGCGACCGCCTGCGTCTGTTTGAGCTGCACCCCACCGACAGCAAATCTCTGACCTCCAACGTGGCGCAACTGGAAGCCGGTCGCACCATCACCGTCAGCCGCGAAGACGGCTTTGAGGCGCTCAAAAAGATCCTTCCGCCCCCGCCATCGGCCACTGGCTCCAAGCGGGCCATGGTGCTGATCGACCCCAGCTACGAGATCAAATCGGATTACAGCAAGGTCGCCGGCGTCATTCAGGAATACCTCAAGCGCTTTTCGACCGGCACATACTTGGTTTGGTACCCCATCATTCCAAGGCCTGAAGCGCACGACCTGCCCAAACGCCTGCGCACCCTGTCCAACCAGGCTCAAAAGCCCTGGCTCAATGCCACGCTGGCGATTGGTAGGGGACCCGGCGACGAAGGCGGCCTGGTGGCCAGCGGCATGTTTGTCATCAACCCGCCTTTCACGCTGAAGGACCAGATCCGCAAGGCTCTGGACATGGTGGGACCGGCTTTGGCTCGCGGATCCGGCAAAAACTGGGCCGTTGAGTCCTCTTGAACGTCATGGCTTGGCCTGCATTGACGATCTTGGCCAGGCCTTTTTGATTCCAAAAATCAGGATCAGGGAAAAACCTGATCGCCGAGTCTCCAGATTAACCGACCGCACGGTCGGTTAATGGGTATACTGGCACCTGCGCCAAGATCATTCCGTCCTGTTTGGCGCAGGAGACCCGCCATGTACACCCAATCATTCAGCGTCCCGGACGGTTCCGAAGACGTCAAGTCGGCCAACCTGAAGGCCGTGCCCAAAGCCCTGAGTGCGCAAGACGCTGCCCTGCAAGCGGCCTTTGACGCCCGCATCGACGCCGATGGCCGCATTGAACCCCGCGAGTGGATGCCCGAGGCCTACCGCAAGACCCTGGTGCGCCAAATCAGCCAGCACGCCCACAGCGAAATCGTGGGCATGCTGCCTGAGGCCAACTGGATCAGCCGAGCCCCCAGCCTCAAGCGCAAAACGATTTTGATCGCCAAGGTGCAAGACGAAGCCGGGCACGGCCTGTACCTGTACAGCGCCGCCGAAACCCTGGGCACCAGCCGCGACCAGATGCTGGATGCGCTGCACACCGGCAAGGCCAAATACAGCTCCATCTTCAACTACCCCACGCTCAACTGGGCCGATGTGGGCGTGGTCGGCTGGCTGGTCGATGGCGCGGCCATCATGAACCAGGTGCCCCTGTGCCGCTGCTCTTATGGCCCCTATGCCCGCGCCATGGTGCGCGTATGCAAAGAAGAAAGCTTCCACCAGCGCCAGGGCTACGAAGCCTTACTGGTGATGATGCAAGGCACGGCCGAGCAAAAAGCCATGGTGCAAGACGCCGTCAACCGTTGGTGGTGGAAGTGCCTGGCCATGTTTGGCCCACCCGATGCCGACAGCCCCAACAGCGCGCAAGGCATGCGCTGGGGCATCAAACGCATCAGCAACGACGATCTGCGCCAGAAGTTTGTGGACGCCACCGTGCCACAAGCCAAGGTGCTGGGCGTGACCCTGCCCGACCCGGATTTGAAGTGGAACGAGGCGCGTGGTCAACACGACTACGGCCAGATCGACTGGGACGAGTTTTGGGCCACGGTGAATGGCAACGGGCCTTGCAACAAAGAACGCCTGGGCGCCCGCGTCAAGGCTTGGAACGATGGCGCCTGGGTGCGCGAAGCGGCTCTGGCCCACGCCCGCAAACAACAAGCACGCCAAATGAAGGAGGCCGCATGAACGCCACTGCCAACACCGCCGCATTGAAAGAATGGCCCCTGTGGGAAATTTTTGTTCGCTCCAAGCAAGGCCTGGAGCACAAGCACTGCGGCAGCCTGCACGCATCCGATTCGGAACATGCCCTTCAAATGGCACGCGATGTGTACACCCGCCGCCAAGAAGGCGTGAGCATCTGGGTGGTGCCCTCGGCCAACATCTCGGCCAGCGAGCCCAACGACAAGCCCGAGTTCTTCGACCCGGCCAGCGACAAGGTGTACCGCCACCCGACCTTTTACCAAATCCCCGACGAGGTCGGCCACATGTGATTCATGTTTGGCGTTCAGCGATCAGCGTTGAGCGTCAAGCCCACGACTCGTCCAATATGAACACGCTCAACACCCAACACTCAAAGCCCAACGCGCCAGTCGACTACCTGCTGCACTTGGCCGACAACGCGCTCATCCTCGGTCAGCGCAATGCCGAATGGTGTGGCCACGGCCCCATCCTCGAAGAAGACATCGCGCTGTCCAACAACAGCCTGGACCTGATCGGCCAGGCCCGCATGCTTTACCAGCACGCGGCCTCGCTGCAAGGCGCCGGTGCCACCGAAGACACGCTGGCTTATTTCCGTGATGTGCCGGACTTCAAGAACTACACTTTGTGCGAATTGCCGCACACACCTTTGATGTCGGCCACAGCGCAGGGCGACCGCGATTTCGCCATGACCATGGCACGCAACTTTCTGTACAGCAGCCTGATGGTGCTGGTCTGGGACCAGTTGCAAAACTCCAAAGATACGCAATTGGCAGCGATTGCCGCCAAGTCGCTCAAGGAAGTGCGTTACCACTTGCGCCACTCGCGCGACTGGCTGGTGCGTCTGGGCGACGGCACTGACGAGTCCCACGCCAAAGCGCAATCGGCCATCGACCAGCTGCTGCCTTACACCCAGGAGTTTTGGGCCAGCAGCCCGCATGAAGCCGCCGCACTGGCCAATGGCACGGGCGTCGACCTGGCCGCCTTGCAAAAAGACTGGAACCAGATCGTTCAGGATGCCCTGCAAGAAGCCACCCTGCAGCGCCCAGCCGATGGCGGCTTTGTGCCCACAGGCAAGCAAGGCCTTCACTCCGAGCACCTGGGTTTCGTGTTGGCCGAGATGCAAAGCCTGGCCCGCACCCACCCACAAGCCACCTGGTAAGCCCTGCGCATGTCTTCCTTCACTTCGCAGCCCAGCACCGCCGATGTGGCCCGCGCTTGGACCCTGCTCGACAGCTTGACCGACCCGGAAATCCCGGTGGTCACTTTGCGCGAGCTGGGCATTTTGCGCGACGTGCGCGCAAGTGATGAGGGGTTGGAGGTGGTCATCACGCCCACTTACAGCGGCTGCCCCGCCATGGGCGCGATCGAGGACGATGTGAAAGCCCTGTTGCAGGTCCACGGCTTGCAAGGCCGCGTGGTCACGCAGCTGGCCCCCGCCTGGACCACCGACTGGATGAGCGAAGCCGCCAAAGACAAGCTGCGCGCTTATGGCATCGCGCCGCCGCATGCCTGCGCCAGCAGCGGCACAGGGGCGGCCAGCGTAGTGCAGTTTGCAGCGCGCGGGGCCAAAGCCGAGGTGGTGCACTGCCCGCAGTGTGGCTCGACCAACACCACCGAAACTTCCCATTTCGGCTCGACCGCTTGCAAGGCCCTTTACCGGTGCCTGGCCTGCATGGAGCCCTTCGATTACTTCAAACCTTACTGAGCGGCCACAAGCCGCCCAGCTTCAGAGCCTCAAGCCATGTCCGCACCCCGATTTCATGACCTCCCGATCGCACGCATCAACCCCGAAGCGGCTGGAGCGGTGGCGATCACGCTGAACGTGCCCACCGAGCTGCGCAGCAGCTTCGACTTCCAGCCCGGCCAGTTCCTGACCTTGCGCGCCGACATTGCTGGCACCGATGTGCGACGCAGCTACTCCATCAGCTCGGCCCGCAGCCAGCTGCAAAAACAAGGCATGCTCGAGGTGGGCATTCGCCCGGTGCATGGGGGCGTGTTCTCCAACTGGGCCGCCACCCAACTCCAAGCAGGCGACACCTTGCGCGTGATGCCGCCCGATGGGCGCTTTGTGGTGCAGCGCCCCCGTGCGATTCACCGCGTGGGCTTTGCAGCAGGCTCGGGCATCACGCCCATCCTGTCCATCTTGTCGAGCACCCTCGAAGAGCAACCCGACTCGAAGTTCACCTTGGTCTACGGCAACCGCCGCATGGACAGCGTGATGTTCAACGAAGCGCTGCAAGACCTGAAAGACCGCTACCCTTCGCGCCTGACGCTGATCCACATCCTGTCGCGCCAAGCGCAAGAAGTGCCCTTGCTCGAAGGCCGCATTGATGCCGACAAAGTGCAAGCCATCATCGACGCGTTTTTGCCTGTGGGCAGCATGGACGAGGTGTTTGTGTGCGGACCCGAGGCCATGATCGAAGCCACCGAGCAAGCCTTGCTGACGGCCGGCGTGAAAGCCGAACGCATCCGCACAGAGCGCTTCAGCTCACCCACACTCGATGCACTGCCGCCCGAAACCCGCGCCAAAGCCGTGCTGGGCCATCCCGCCACGCGCGAGCAAGGCGAAGTGCAGCTCACGCTGGTGTTGGACGGCAAGCCCTACAACCTGCCGATGAACCGCAACGAAAAGATTCTGGACATCGCCTTATCGCTGGGCCTGGACCTGCCCTACTCGTGCAAGGCCGGGGTGTGCTGCACCTGCCGCTGCAAAGTCATGGAAGGCACAACCGAGATGGAGAAGAACTTCACCCTCGAAAAACCCGAAGTCGAGCAAGGGTTCATCTTGTCCTGCCAGGCACGCCCCACCAGCGGCCGCGTGGTGGTGAGTTTCGACGAGCGCTGATCAAGGAAGCACCCGTCAAAGAACGGCTTGCTCGCGTCAGCTCAGGCGTAGATGCAGCGACATCTTGGCAGGGCCGGCACTCATTCGGCCGACTGCTGCATCGCCCACATGCTGGCGTAGCGGCCTTGCTGGGCCAGCAACTCGGCATGGTTGCCGCGCTCGATGATTTGCCCGGCCTCCATCACCAAAATCTCGTGCGCGTCCACCACCGTGGACAGGCGGTGCGCAATCACCAGCGTGGTTTTGTTTTGCGCCACGCTGGCCAACTCGGCCTGAATGGCGCGCTCGTTGGCAGAGTCGAGCGCCGAAGTGGCTTCGTCAAACACCAGAATCGGTGGGTCTTTGAGCAATGTCCGGGCAATGGCCACGCGCTGCTTTTCGCCACCCGATAACTTCAGGCCGCGCTCGCCAACCGAAGTTTGGTAACCCTTGGGCGTAGAGGCGATGAAGTCGTGGATGCGGGCCGAACGGGCTGCACCCTCGATCTCGGCCTGGCTGGCACCGGGCCGACCATAGGCGATGTTGTAGGCCACGCTGTCGTTGAACAGCACCGTGTCTTGCGGCACGATGCCCAAGGCTTGGCGCACACTCGATTGCGTGACCTGCCGAATGTCTTGCCCTGCAATGCGGATGAAGCCCTGCTGCACATCGTAAAAACGGAACATCAGGCGCGCCAGCGTGGACTTGCCCGAGCCCGAAGGGCCGACCACCGCCACGGTTTTGCCGGCCGGAATCATGAAGCTGATGTCTTTCAAGATCGGGCGATCGGGTTCGTAAGCAAACGACACGCGGTCAAACACCACATCGGGTGCGCCTTGCAAGGTCAGAGCGGGCGCACCCGGCGCATCGGCCACTTCGCGCTCGCGGTCCATCAGCACAAACATCTTGTCCAGGTCGGTCAGGCTTTGCTTGATCTCCCGGTACAGCACACCCAGAAAGTTGAGCGGGATGTAGAGCTGGATCATGAAGGCATTGATCATGACCAAATCGCCCAAGGTCATGCGCCCAGCCACCACACCTTCGGTAGCGCGCCAAAGCATGGTCACCAGAGCCGCAGCGATGATGAGCTGCTGCCCGGTATTGAGCAAGGACAAAGAGGTTTGCGCCTTCAGGCGCGACAAGCGCAGGCGCTCCAGGCTTTCGTCGTAGCGACCCGCCTCGAACCGCTCATTGCCAAAGTATTTGACGGTTTCGTAGTTCAGCAGCGAGTCTATGGCGCGGGTGTGTGCCGCCGAATCGAACTCGTTGGCTTGCTTGCGGTAAATGGTGCGCCACTCGGTGACGCGCACCGTGAAAAAGATATACAAGCTCAAAGCCATCAAGGTGATACCGGCAAACCAGGCATCGAATTTGACAGCCAGAATCGTCAATACCAAACACACCTCGATCAAGGTGGGCACGATGCTGTACAGAGAGTAAGAAATCAAGGACTCGATGCCGCGCACCCCGCGTTCAATGTCCCGCGTCATACCGCCGGTCTGCCGCGCCAGGTGGAAACGCAGGCTCAGCGCGTGCAAGTGCTCAAAGGTCTGCAAGGCAATGCTGCGCGATGCGCCTTGTGTAGCTTTGGCAAACACCAACTCGCGCAACTCGGTGAAGGCCGAGGTCAGCAAGCGCAAAGCGCCGTAACCCAACAGCAGCGCCACCGGCACCACCAACACCGCTTGCGGATCGCTGGGTTTGAGGCTCATGGCATCGACCAACTCCTTGAGCAGCAGGGGCACACTCACATTGGCCAGCTTGGCAAACACCATCAGACTCAGTGCAATGCCCACCCGCCACTTGTACTGCCACAGGTAAGGCATGAGACGCGAAAGGGTTTTCCAGTCGCCGCCTGGAAGCGACTTGACCATCGCCCCGGCGACGGCGTCCGACTGGGGTGAATGGGGAGTTGCAGAGGCAGCAGGCTCGCCGTGGTGGCGCATAGGGGACAATCCGGTTTTGAGTTCAACCCCATTGTGCCCATGTCTAACGCCCCTAACCCTCAAACCATGTCTTTGCCCACTGACCAGGAGTTGGTGCTCAAGGTCATCCCCATGCCCGCCGATTGCAACGCCAGCGGCGATATCTTTGGCGGTTGGGTCATGGCCCAGGTTGACCTGGCCGGGGCTGTGCTGCCCGCGCGGCGCGTGCGAGGACGCATGGTCACAGTGGCCGTGAACGAGTTCATCTTCAAGCAACCGGTCAAAGTGGGCGACATCCTGTCGTTTTTCTCACGCATCGTGCGCGTGGGCCGCACCTCGGTCACTGTCAAGGTGGAGGTGTTTGCCGAGCGTTTTCGGCTGCAGGGCCAGTACATCAAGGTGACTGAGGCGAACCTGACCTATGTGGCAGTAGACGAACAAGGTCACCCGCGCGCCGTTCCCACCGAATGAGCGTTGAGGCCAGGGTCTCAGATGCAGAATCAGGACACGATGTAGGCGGCCGCACCCGTGGACATCAAAGTCCCGTCCGGACCAAAAAACTCCATACGAGACGAACCCACCCGCGAGCCCACGCGCAAGGCGTTTGCGGTGATGATGAAGTAATCGCCAATACCGGGGCGCAAGTAATCCACCCGCAAATCGATGGTGCCCAGCTTGGCAAAGCGCTCGAGGCGTTTGGAAGGAGGCTCGTCCATGTGCTTGGCCGCCAGCGCAGCCATCACGGCCGCGCTGCCAATGGCATCCAGCACCGCGCTGATGACCCCGCCGTGAATACGGTTGTAGGCAAAATGCCCCACCAGCTCGGGTCGCATGTCGATGCGGGCCTCCACCCCTTCGGGCGCGATTTTGACCAGCTTCAGACCCAGCGTCTTGTTGAAAACGATTTTTTCTTCATAGATCTGGCGAAAGCCTTCGATGTATTCAGGCTCCAGAGCAACGGATGTGTGTGGGCGGCTGGGCATGACCTGATTCTATTGAATGCCGGGGCACCGACCTGATTCGTCTTGAATCACATCAAACCCGGGCCAGCACCGGCCCCAGCGCCACGCCGGTGTGCGTGCCCAACAGCACCAAGGCCTCGGGCGTCATGGCCGCCACAATACGGCCTCCAGCGTTGCCGCCTTCAGGTCCCAGGTCAATGACCCAGTCGGCTTCGGCGATCACATCCAGGTCGTGTTCGATCACGATCACGCTGTGACCGGCGTTGACCAGTCTGTGCAGCACGCTGATGAGTTTGTCCACGTCGGCCATGTGCAGGCCCACCGTGGGTTCGTCCAGCACATACAGGGTGTGCGGCGCTTTGTTGCCGCGCTTGCCCACCTCGTCGCGCACCTTGGTCAGCTCGGTCACCAGCTTGATGCGCTGGGCCTCACCACCGCTCAATGTCGGTGAAGGCTGGCCCAGCGTGAGGTAACCCAAACCCACATCCTTGAGCAACTGCAGCGGGTGCGCGATGCTGGGCATGCTGGCAAAGAAGTCCACGGCCTCGTCGACTTCCATCTTCAGCACATCGCCAATGCTTTTGCCGCGCCAGGTGACCGCCAGCGTCTCGGGGTTAAAGCGGGCGCCACGGCAAGTTTCGCAAGGCACTTTCACGTCGGGCAAAAAGCTCATCTCGATGGTGCGCATGCCCTGGCCTTCGCAGCCGGGGCAACGGCCTTCACCGGTGTTGAAGCTGAAGCGCCCGGCGTCATAACCACGGGCTTTGGCCTCCAAAGTTTCGGCGAACAGTTTGCGAACCGTGTCCCAAAAGCCGATGTAAGTGGCAGGGCAGGAGCGCGGTGTTTTGCCAATCGGTGTCTGGTCCACTTCGAGCACGCGGTCAATGGTTTCAAAGCCTTGTACATCCGTGCAGGCCGACAAAGCCACGCGTTGGCCAGCGTCTTGTGCGGTGCGTCCGGCAAAGGTCGATCGCTGGTTGACCAGCGCTTGCACGTTGGTCAACAACACATCGCGGGCCAAGGTGGATTTGCCCGAACCGCTGACGCCGGTCACGGCCACCAGTCGCTTGAGAGGCACCTGCACATCGACCTGGCGAAGGTTGTGCAGGTTGGCACCTGTCAAGCTAAGCCATTGCAGGGGAGTCGCTGCAGTCTCTGAAGCTTCTGCGTGGGGCCGTGGCGTGGGCGCTGATTTTGGCGTACCCCCGCCATATGAAGCGGCCGCGCCACCGCCCCGCGCAGAAGTACCCACAACGCGACGAACCTGCATCGGATGTTTCATCGCATGCAACAAATAGCGCCCGGTTTGCGAATCGGTCGACGCCGTGATGTCAGCCACCGACCCTTGGGCCACCAAGCGGCCACCGCGTTTGCCAGCACTCGGGCCGATGTCGATGATGTGGTCGGCGCGGCGGATGGTGTCTTCGTCGTGCTCCACCACCACCAGCGTGTTGCCCTTGTCGCTCAGGCTTTGCAAGGCGTTGAGCAAAATCCGGTTGTCGCGCGCGTGCAGGCCAATGGTGGGCTCGTCCAGCACGTAGCACACGCCTTGCAAGTTGCTGCCCAGTTGCGCGGCCAGGCGAATGCGCTGCGCCTCGCCGCCCGACAACGTGGGCGCACCCCGATCCAGCGTGAGGTAACCCAGGCCCACTTCTTCCAAAAATTCAAGGCGGCTCTTGATCTCGGGCACCAGATCGCGGGCAATGTCGGCGTCGCGGCCGGTGAGGTGCAGCTTGTCAACCCATTGCCGCACATCGGTGACCGACAAACTGGCGATGTCGGTGATGCGCCAGCCCTGGCCTGGGGCTGCGCCCAAACGCACAGCACGCGCCGTGGCATTCAGACGGGTGCCTTCGCAGCGGGGGCAGGCCACATTGGCCAGGTCTTCGATCTCGGGCTCAGCAAAGGTCTGCTCGCGGCCCTTGTCTTTGTCGTCGCGCACCGAGTCGTCGAACACTTGGCGTTCGTCTTTGCTGAGCTTGACGCCCGTGCCCACACAGTCGGGGCACCAGCCATGTTTGCTGTTGTACGAAAACAGACGTGGGTCGAGTTCGGCATACGAGGTGTCGCATGCGGGGCAAGCGCGCAGTGTGGAGAAAACGCGGTGCTGCCCGATGCGGGCGGTGGACTCGCCACTGAACATGGCTTCACGCAAACCGTCCAGATCGCTCAGCACATGGACCACGCCTTTGCCGTGCTCCAGCGTTTTGGTCAGGACTTGGCGCAGCGCGGTTTCTTGGGCGGGCAACACATCCAGGCTCGCCACGGGCAACTCGATGTTGTGTTCTTTGAACCGGTCAATGCGCGGAAAACCTTGCGTGGGCAAAAAGTCGCCGTCCACGCGCAAGTGCGTGTAACCCCGCGGCCGCGCCCAATCGGCCAGCTCGGTGTACACGCCCTTGCGGTTGACGACCAGCGGCGCCAGCAGGCCAATGTGCTGGCCCTTGAACTGCGTCATCAACTGGGCAATGATGCTGTCGGGCGTTTGCGGCTGCACGGGTGTGTTGTCGTGCACGCAGTGCTGAATGCCGAGCTTCACGAACAAAAGACGCAAGAAGTGCCAAACCTCGGTGGTGGTGCCCACGGTGGATTTTCGACCACCGCGCGACAAACGCTGCTCAATGGCCACGGTGGGCGGAATGCCATACACCGCATCGACCTCGGGGCGGCCTGCGGGCTGCACGATGCTTCGGGCATAAGCGTTCAGGCTTTCCAGATAGCGGCGCTGCCCTTCGTTGAACAGGATGTCAAACGCCAGCGTGGACTTGCCCGAACCGCTGACGCCGGTGACCACGTTGAACTTGCCGCGGGGAATGTCCACGCTCAGGTTTTTGAGGTTGTGCTCTTTGGCGTTGACGATCTGAATGTTGTTGTTCAAAACAGGCGCGCGTTTGGCAGGTATTGCGAGAGATCCTGCAGCCTCGCGACCCCGAACGCTCGCCAGCGAGGCTGCGGTGTCAGAGGGTGACGATTTGGGCGTACCCCCGCCGTATGAGGAACCCGGTGACACCGCAGCCTCGCCCCCATAGACATTCGATCGACCACCCTCACCCCCATAAGTGCTCAAACGCTCAGCCACACCCAACACCTCCCCCATGGACTCGGCGTACTCACGCAACGCCAGCCCCGTGTGCGATGTCGCGTGCTGACGCACATCTTCGGGCGTGCCCTCGGCCACGATCAAGCCCCCGGCATAACCACCCTCTGGCCCAAGATCGATCAACCAATCGCTGGCGCGGATCACATCCAGGTTGTGCTCGATGACGACGAGCGAATGCCCGGCTTCGAGCAGCTTGCGCAAAGCGCGCATGAGCTTGGCAATGTCGTCAAAGTGCAGGCCGGTGGTCGGCTCGTCAAACAAGAACAGCGTGCCTTTGCGCGCCAAACTCTGACGACTCTTGGACGCGCTTTTGGCGGCCTCGGCCAAAAAGCCTGCGAGCTTGAGGCGCTGCGCCTCACCACCCGACAAGGTGGGCACGGGCTGACCCAGACGCACGTATTCCAGGCCCACATCCACAATGGGCTGCAGGGCGCGGATGACTTCGCGGTCTTGCGCAAACAAAGCTGCAGCCTCGCTCACGGTGAGCTGCAAAATGTCGGCCACGTTGAGGTGGCGCACCCCGCCGCCGATGGCCTGGCGCTCGATGGTGATCTCCAAAATTTCGGGGCGGTAGCGCTTGCCGTCGCAATCGGGGCAACGCAGATACACATCGCTCAAGAACTGCATCTCGACATGCTCAAAGCCCGAGCCACCGCAGGTGGGGCAGCGGCCATCGCCACCGTTGAAGCTGAATTTGCTGGCGGTGTAGCCGCGCTGGCGCGAGAGTGGCGCGGTGGCAAAAATCTCGCGGATCGCATCCCATGCACCCACATAGCTCACCGGGTTGGAGCGGGCGGTTTTGCCAATCGGTGACTGGTCCACAAACACCACATCGCTCAGGTGGTCCGCACCCAGCAGGCGGTCGTGCGCGCCGGGTGTTTCGGTGGCTTTGCCAAAGTGGCGCATCAGCGCCGGGGCCAACACGTCCTGGATCAAACTCGACTTGCCCGAACCACTGACACCCGTGATGGTGACCAGGCGCTGAAGCGGAAAGTCCACGCTGATGTTTTGCAGGTTGTGCTCGCGGGCGCCTTCCAGAATCAAACGCGGTGTGCTGTCGCTCACCATGCGCTTGAAGCCCAGGCCGACTTGCTTGCGCCCGCCCAAATAAGCGCCCGTCAGCGTGTCGGCGTTGCGCAGGTCTGCGGTGGTGCCGTCAAAAACGATCTGCCCGCCGCGCTCACCGGGGCCGGGGCCCATGTCGATCATGCGGTCGGCCGCCATCATCACGGCCGGGTCGTGCTCGACCACCACCAACGTGTTGCCCGCGTCGCGCAGGCGGTGCATGGCCAAGGTGATGCGGTGCATGTCACGCGGGTGCAGGCCGATGCTGGGCTCGTCGAGCACAAACAGCGTATTGACCAGGCTGGTGCCCAAGGCGGTGGTGAGGTTGATGCGCTGCACTTCGCCGCCGCTGAGGGTGCGGCTTTGGCGGTCAAGGGTGAGGTAGCCAATGCCCACGTCGCACAGGTATTTGAGGCGGGTGGTGATTTCTTCTAACAGCAGTTGCAGGGCTTTTTGTTCGGCGCTTTTGCTTTGCCCTGGTTCTTTGGAGGTTCGGTCTGCATCAGAGCGGGGGGCGGGCTCCTCATGAGGCGGGGGTACGCCAAAATCGTCGCCCGCCCCCCGCTCTGACGCAGACCTTGTGGTCGATCGAGCGTCTAGCGACATCTCTGTCGCTGCCTGTGTCTGTGCCTTTGCCTGTGCTTCTGTGTGTGCACCCGCCCCTACGGCTTCGGCCGGGGATGGGCTGGGCGACGATTTTGACGTACCCCCGCCGTATGAGGAGCCCAGCCCATCCCCAGCCGGAGCCTCCCCAGTAACCAGGGACACATGCCCAGAAGCAGACACCCGGTCGAAGAACAAGCGCAACCGATCTAGCGGCATGATCATCATGTCGTGCAAGCTCAAACCCGGCAGCGCCTCCAACTGCGCGCGGGTCCACTTCACACCTGCGGGCATGAAGCGTTTTTCAACAGGCAACACCCCATCGGCATCTGAATGACTGCCAATGCGCCACAACAAACTCTCGGTCTTCAGACGTGCCCCTTGGCAACTGGGGCATTCGGTGTAGCTGCGGTACTTGGACAAGAGCACGCGGATGTGCATCTTGTAGGCCTTGCTCTCCAGGTACTCAAAAAAGCGCTTCACGCCGTACCACTGGTGGTTCCAGCGGCCCTTCCACTCGGGCGAACCGTTGATGACCCAGTCTTGCTGGGCTTTGGTCAGCTTGTCCCACGGCGTGTCACGCGGAATGCCCGCCGCCTCGGCATGCCGCATCAGGTCGTCCTGGTTTTCTTGCCATGCCGGGGTTTGCAAGGTCTTGATGGCCCCAGCGCGCAACGTGAGCTTGGGGTTGGGAATGACCAGGCCGTAGTCGACTCCGATGACGCGGCCAAATCCCCGGCAGGTCTCGCACGCGCCCACGGCCGAGTTGAAGGAAAACATCGACGGGATCGGATCGGTGTAGCGCTGGTCGCTGTCGGGGCAATGCAGACCTGTGGAAAAGCGCCAGATGTCGAAAGCGGGCTCAGAGGAAGAAGATAAATTGGGATCTGACCCCAATTTTTCTACATACACATTCAGACGACCGCCACGTTTGAGGGCCACTTCAATGGCTTCGACCACGCGGGCTTTTTCGGCGGTGCCGATGCGAAAGCGGTCGGCGATCACGTCCAACATTTTGCGCGGGCCGGTGGGGGTGGCCACTTCGCGCTCGGCCTGCACCTTGGTGAAGCCGCTGGCCGAGAGCCATTGCTCAACCTGCTCGGCGCTGGTGTTGGCAGGCAGCTCGACCGGGAAGGTCAGGTACAAGCGCGGGTCACCCGCTTGCGCGGCACGCTGCGCCAGCTCGGCATAAACCGTGTCGGGGTTGTCGTGGCGTACCGGCTGGGCGGTGTCTTTGTCAAACAACTGGCCCAAGCGTGCAAACAACAACTTGAGGTGGTCGTTCAGCTCGGTCATGGTGCCCACAGTGGAGCGTGAGCTGCGCACCGGGTTGGTCTGGTCAATCGCAATGGCCGGGGGCACGCCTTCGACCTTGTCGACTGCCGGTTTGTCCATGCGGTCCAAAAACTGGCGGGCGTAGGCGCTGAAGGTCTCGACATAGCGGCGCTGGCCCTCGGCGTACAGCGTGTCAAACACCAGGCTCGATTTGCCCGAACCGCTGGGGCCAGTGACCACCGTGAGTTCACCGGTGCGGATGTCCAGGTCGAGGTTTTTGAGGTTGTGCTGACGGGCACCACGGATGCGGATGAGACCTGGGGACATGCTGGGCTTTGGGGTATGGAGGCCAAACATTCTAGGGCCCGCAGCGATGACCCACGCGTTGGCGTGCCTTCTGAGGGTTTATTGACCCAGGTCATGAACCAGGCTAGCCCCAACACCCCCCAGGCACATCATCTGCCACAATAAAATTGATTCACCGTTGTGAAGGATCGGCTTTGCGAACAACACCCATGCCCCCTGACCTGTTGGGCTTTTTGGCGCAGCACCGCGTCTGGGGTTTGATCAGCGACAGCGCACGACAAGAACTGTTGGCGCACAGCGAAGTGCTGAGCCTGCACGCTGGCGAACAGGTGTGCAGGGCGGGCCAGTGGAGCGCGCACCTCTGGCTGATCGTGCAAGGCGGTGTGAACCTGGACGACCCCGAATTGGCACAAACCCACACCCTGCTCCCCGGCGAGTCCTTGGGCGCGGGCATGACGCCCTGGCCACTACAGCAAAACTGTCACATTCTTTGCACCACCGACACGCGCTTGCTGCAAGTGCCCGAAGCCATGCTGAAACAACTGCTCTCGCTTGAGCCTGCTTTGGCCCCGTTTTTGCCTTTGCCGCTCAACGGCCGAAACGCAGAGACTGCAGCAGACCGCCAGATCGCAACCCCAAGCCACGACACCCAGTTGCTGAGCATGCGCCTGCAGGCCTTGATCAAGCACACACCAGTGACCTTGCCACCCGAGGCCAGCGTGCTGGAAGTGGCGCGCACCATGCGCGAGCGCGGTGTGTCTTCGGTCATGCTGGTCCAGGACGAGCAATTGCTGGGCCTGGTGACTGACCGCGATCTGCGCAACCGGATACTTGCGAACGGGCTGGATCTTTCAACACCAGCGGTCGAAATCGCCACCCTGAACCCCATGACGCTGGACCCACGCAGCCCAGCATGCGAAGCCTTGCTGCTGATGTCCAGGCACAACATCCACCATGTGCCCATCACCCATGGCAAACGCTTGGTGGGCATGGTGACCGCCACCGACCTGACCCAACAACAAAGCACATCGCCGATCTACCTGGCGGGTGACATTCACCGTCAAAACACTCTGGAAGGTCTGGTGAGCATCAGCCGTCGCATCAAACGTCTGCAACAAAACCTGAGCGCCGCGCACACCAGCGCCTACAACACCGGCCATGTCATCACCACCATCACCGACGCGCTGACCAGCCGCCTGATCCACTTGGCCGAAGCCGAACTCGGCCCATCGCCCGTGGACTATGTGTGGGTGGCGGCCGGCTCGCAAGGGCGCTGCGAGCAAACCGCCAAGTCTGACCAGGACAATTGCATGGTGCTCCATGACGCCTACGACCCGGCGCTGCACGGCGACTATTTCAAGGCCCTGGCCCGCCGCGTGTGCGATGGCCTGGCCGCTTGCGGCTACATCCATTGCCCCGGCGAAATGATGGCCATGACCGACCAGTGGCGTCAGCCCCTGCGTGTTTGGAGGCAGTATTTTCATCACTGGATCAAAGTTCCGGATCCCAAGGCCTTGATGCTGGTCACGGTGTTTTTTGACCTGCGGGTCGTATATGGCCAACACGCGCTGCTGCACAGCTTGCGCCAAGAGGTGCTGGCGCACACCGCCAAACAAAGCCTGTTTATCGGGCATGTGGTGAACAATGCTTTAAAACAGCGCCCTCCGCTCAACCTGTTCGGACAGATCGCACTCATCCGCAACGGCGAGCACGCTGGCACTGTGGACCTGAAGCATCAGGCGATTGCCCCCATCGTGGACCTGGGCCGCATTTATGCACTGGCCGCTGGCTTGCACGATGTCAACACCAGCGACCGCATCGAAAAAGCCGCTGGGGCGGTCGATCTGTCCGAGCAAGGCTCACGCGACCTGTGCGACGCCCTCGAGTTCGTCTCCAGCCAACGCATTGCGCACCAGAGCCAGCGCATGCAGCAAGGCTTGGAGCCAGACAACTACCTGCACCTGGCCGAGCTGTCCAACTTCGAGCGCAGCCATCTGCGCGATGCCTTCTCGGTCATCCAGTCCTTGCAGGAAGTCCTGGGCCAGCGCTACCAGTCAGGCCTGCTCTAAAAAACCTGGCACCTCAGTACTCCAGGCGTGCGTGATAGGTTTTTTGTGCCGCTTCGCGGGCTTGCCCCAGGGTGAGGATGCCCATCTCGGCCAACAACGGGATCATGCGCAGAAACACCTCGGCCGTGACCAAGGCATCACCCAAAGCGGTGTGGCGCCCCAACACCGTGATGTTCATGCGCTGGGCAATGGCTTCCAGGCGGTGCGAATCTTGGTGCGGGTGAATCACGGCCGACAAGAGCAAGGTGTCCAGCACCGGCTGGTCAAAGCGCAAGCCAGTGCTGCGCTCCTTGAGCTGCAAGAACTTCATGTCGAAAGCGGCGTTGTGCGCCACCAGCACGGTGTCGCTGGCATAGGCATGGAAGACGGGCAAGACCTGCCCAATGCGCGGCTGGCCTTGCACCATGGCGGGCGTGATGCCATGGATCGGGATGGATGCGGCCGGAATGCTGCGCCCCGGATCGATCAGTTGCTCAAATGCGTCCTGACGCAGCAGCTTGCCGTTGACGATGCGGGTGGCCCCGATCTGGATGATCTCGTCGCCTTGCGAAGGGTTGAGTCCGGTTGTTTCGGTGTCAAACACGGTGTAAATCAGACTTCTCAGCGGACGGTCATCCAGCGCGTGGTGGCCTTCCGACATCTGAAACAGGTCAAAGTCGTAGTACTCGGGTCGACTGTCGTTGGGCAGCAGTTGCGCAGACTCAGTGCCCTCTTGCGCCCTCGCCATCGGCAGCACCATCCGGAAGAATGCCTGATGGCGCGAGCGTTCGCGCTCGAACCAGATCACGCCGCCATGGCGGTCCATCACATCGCGCACGGTTAGCGGATTGCGCTCAGCCACCAAGTGCATCGGGTTCAGCTCCCAGCTCATCACAGTTTCGGTGCTCATGGCCTGGCCTGTCCAAACCAGGTCCAGGTGCACCTTGCCCGCCTCCGGCGAACACCCCAAGCGCAGCTGCACAAAGCGCACCTCGAACTCGTCAAACAAACGGCTGGCCAGGTAGGTCAAGGCCTGCAGCAAAGCAAAGCTGTCCACCTTGAGCCAGACCTGCGGGTCCACCGCATCCAGCACCACATCGCGCCCGCAGTGCGCGGCCATGTGCCGCTGCGCCGCATGCAACAGGTCGACCCCCAACATGTTTTCCAGCGGCCAGCGGGTTTTCAGGGTTTCATGAGAGCGTGCAAGCAGGTCGGTGATGCGCTGGCCCATCGCGCCAACCTCTTCACGCACCACGCATAAAAACTTCGTGCGCATCTCGGGTGCCAGGTCGTCAAGGGCCAGCATCTCTACAGCGGCCTGTACATTGGCCAGCGAGGCACGCGAGCCCTCGGTCAGATCCAGCAGCAGCTGGTCGCGCCGGGTGTCTTCTTCGAAGCTGTGGGTCACGTTGTCCAGCGTCAACACAAAGCCGTGGATGTCGGTCCCACCTTCGGCCACCTCGCTGCCCGAGCGCACCGGAGCCATGTGCACGCGCAGCAACTGGCCCGAGGCGGTGCTGGTCAAAAACTGGGTGGTAGGCTGGCTGGCCCCACGCGCCATGCGCTGGCGAATGTTGTCCAAACTGTGCGCCAGCAAGGCGCGGTCGAGCACCGCATAAATCGAGCGGCCAATGCCCACCCATTCGGCCCCACCCGCCCCCGAAGCATCGGGTACCCCGCAAGCGCCGCCCGGCATGCGTTTGAACTGCAAACGCGCCCGGTGGTTGAACAGCACGATGCGGCCATCGAGGTTGCACACCACCACGCTTTGGTTCAATTCGGACATGAGCGCGGCCAGGCGGTTGCGTTCTTGCTGCAAGCTTTGGTTGGCCTGGGCCACCTGCGCTTGCACATCGCTGCGCCAGCGGTCGCGCTCAGCGGCCAGCGCGTTGATGGCCTGTGTCAGGCGGGCCATGGCGGGTGAATCTTGCGCCGCCTCGATCTGCTGGCTTTGCGTGGCGGCACTGAGCAGCTTGACCTTTTCCATCAGACGGTCAGGTGCCTTGTCCTCCCGCGCATCATGCAAGTGCCAAAACCACACCGCCAGTCCCGACAGCGGCAATACGGCCAGCAACACCACGGGCCAAACTCCTGACAAAGCCTGAACCACCCCAAAGCGCGCCGCCTCGCCCAAGGTCAGCAGCATCAAGCCCAGCGACAGCGCCGCAAACAACAGGGCCACCGCCACACTGATCGCGGCTTTGAGCGCCCAGTTCATGCCACTGCCTGCAGCATCTGGGCCACTTTTTGCGTCAAGCCCTGGGTTGAAAACGGTTGGGTCATGCAGGCATTGGCTCCCAACGTTAGGCCCTTGGCGATGTCGGCCTCGCGGCCTTTGGCAGACAACATCATGATTTGGATGTCATCGCATTCGTGGCAGACACGAACCGCGGCGCAAACTTCATCGCCATTTTTTCGGGGCATCGTCACATCCAGCACGACCCGCGCCGGGTGCAGCTTTGCCAAGGCCTCCATGGCCTCTTGTCCGTCGCAGGCCATGTGCACCTCATACCCTTCACGCCTGGGCAAGGAGTTGAGCGACACCAAGAGGTTCGGATCATCGTCAACGATCAATACTTTGATGGCCATGGCCCCTCCAAAACATCCATAACTGCTTCGAGCCATTCTGATCAGATTCTTCCTTGTTATTCGCATCCAAACCGTGCGCTTGGCGACAAAAAACCGATGAGGCATGTCAGTAGAACCACAAAGTAGAATTTGCCAAGAATGTGGCCTCCATTCCGCTCGACAGCACGGTGATTATCCTACCCAACAGATGGGTCATCGGCATGCAGGTGTAACCTTTTCCACAACAAATGCTTAACTCTTGAAGCCCAAGACAAGTGATCACCATCATCACTGGGCATCTAACACGACTGAACTGGATGGGTCTTTAAATAGCCTTGTGCATGATTGAAATACACACACCCTCCGCTGCACTCAAAAAGCGTCAAGGCCGTTTGCGGTTGACCTTGATGCTGATTTGGTTCTGCGCCAGTTTTGGTCCCAGTTTTTTTGCTCGCGACTTGACCATGGACGTCAACGGTTGGCCACTTTATTTCTGGATGGCGGCACAGGGTTCTGTGTTGGTGTTTGTGGCCATTGTGGTGCTCTACGCATGGCTGATGAACCGGTGGGAAGCGGAAGAAGCAGCCAACATGCCACCGAAAAATAATGGCCTGCATGACAAGGAAAATTGAAGACCCATCCGCGCCATTGGACACCCGAGTCAGCGCATGTCGGACCCGTTTGGTCCTGCGCTCAACATGCAAGACCCACCGTTAAATCAACTTCACAAGACGTTTTTTGCTAAGTGTTTTCCCTTGAATTTAGAGTGCATGAGAGAGATGCAAAAGAACCCAAAGATGTCAGGTGCTTGTCAGAAAAATAATTTTCCCGAATGAGGCAGGTGAATTGATCATTCAAAAAAAGGCAGACTGATGCGCAGATGGTGTTTTGACCATGATTTGCACACTTTGAACTTTTGCAAACTTGCCCATAGAATCAAAAAAATTGATTTGGTCAACCCCAACTGAAATCTTATGCTGTTAGCTGTAGTTATCGCCAAGAGTCTGATTGAACTTTCCTTGATGTTCATCATCGGGCGTTTCTTGCTGGGATTGCTGGCGGGGTCCAACCGTGACAACAATGTTTTTTGGCAATTGCTCGACGTGGCCTCCAGACCTGCGCTTTGGATCACTCGCAAAATCAGCCCCAAATTGATCCTGGACCAACACATCCCTTTGGCCACCAGCAGTTGGCTGCTCATTGCGTGGGTGGTGGTGGTGCAGTTGAAAATCGAGATTTGCCTTGAGTTGGGAGTGGCCGCATGTCAGTGAACGCCCATGTGGCCCCCGCCAAGCTTGACACCTCCCTGCGCAGCAAGTGCCTGTGGTTGCGATTCAAGGCCAAGGTTCTTTTGGTGTTTGGCCTGCGCACGCAAGCCCATGCTGTTTTCCTAGAGATCCTCGACATCAACCCACAGGATGTTTTGTCACTCAACAGCCTCGGTTACAACGAACTGAGCAACCGCCGGTTGGTGCAGGCTCTGGGGTTTTTTGAGCGCGCCTTGATGCTCACACCGAACAACGCCAACGCCCACTTCAACGTCGGCTTTGTCTGCGAAGAATTAGGGCGCAGCCAAGAAGCAGAACACGCTTTCAGGGCCGCCCTCCAAATTGACGAAAAAATGGACCGCGCCTGGTATGGCCTCGGCTTGGTGCTGGTGCGTCAGCGCCGCTTCGAAGAATCTTTGGTGGCCTTCAAGCGCAACACCGAGTTGCAATCCATGAGCCCTTACGCCTGGTACCAAATGGCTCGGGTTCACATGGAATTGCATCAACCCGAAAAAGCCCTGGAGGTGATGCGACACCTCAAGGGGTTCGAGCCCAAGGTGGCCGCCCAATTGGAGCGGGAAACAGGGCTCAGGCTCGACAGCCTGGTTTGAGGCCTTTGTCCGCCCGCGTTGGCGAAAATTTCAAGAGTGACAGTCGGTAGTTTGGTTTTTTAACGAGAAGGAGAAGACAATGCAGCTCACTGCTAGGCACCAGGAATACTGGGGCAAAAACTTAAGAATCACGGGGCTGTTGCTGGCCTTATGGTTCTTTGTCACGTTCGTACTTTTGTACTTTGCGCGTGATTTGACGTTCAACTTTTTTGGCTGGCCGTTCTCGTTTTGGGTTGCAGCCCAAGGCGCATTGATCGTGTACTGCCTGATCATTTGGTACTACGCCCGCTATATGAACAAGCTTGATGAGGAATATGGCGTTGCAGAAGGAGAAGAAGCATGAGCGTTTTCAGCGGCGAAGGCCAAACCCAAAGCCAGTTTCAGAAATCTCTGAACAAGGTTTTCCTTTTCTACGGCGGTGGCTTTGCGGCCTTCGTCATCGTGCTGGCTGTCCTTGAGCAAATGGGCATGCCCAAAGAGTACATCGGTTACGCCTTCTTGGCGGCCACTGTGCTCTTGTACGGCGGCATTGGTGTGATGAGTCGCACCAACGATGCGGCCGAATACTACGTGGCGGGCCGACGCGTGCCAGCCATTTACAACGGCATGGCCACCGGCTCTGACTGGATGTCGGCGGCTTCCTTCATCGGTATGGCCGGTACGCTCTACCTGACCGGTTACGGCGGTTTGGCCTTCATCTTGGGCTGGACAGGCGGTTACTGTTTGGTGGCCTTGTTCTTGGCCCCTTACCTGCGTAAGTTTGGCCAGTTCACCATCCCCGACTTCTTGGGCGCTCGCTACGGCGGCAACATGGCTCGCCTGATTGGCGTGTTTGCGGCCATCTTGGTGTCCTTCGTTTACGTGGTGGCGCAGATCTTCGGCGTGGGCCTGATCACAGCCCGTCTGACAGGCCTGTCCTTCGACGTGGGCGTGTATGTCGGCTTGGCCGGTATCTTGGTTTGCTCGTTCTTGGGCGGTATGCGTGCTGTGACCTGGACCCAGGTGGCGCAATACCTGATCCTGATCGTGGCTTACATGATTCCCGTGGTTTGGTTGTCGGTGAAACACACCAGCAATCCTCTGCCTCAAGTCTCCTATGGCTACTTGCTTGAAAAAGTGACGGCCAAAGAAGAGCAATTGCTGAAAGACCCCAAAGAACTCGAAGTTCGCGGTATCTTCAAAGCACGTGCTGATGCAGCCGCTGAAAAGCTGAAGGATGTGCCAGCAGCCATGGCCGCTGACAAAGAAGCAGCCACCAAAAAGCTGGAAGAGTTGAAAGCAGCCAACGCACCTGAAGCAGACATCCAGGCCGCTGAAAAGGCTTTGGCTGGTTTGCCCAAAGACGAAGCGGCTGCCAAAGCCGCCTACACCGCTGCGCGCGCTGCCAATGCACCCCGTGCAGCACCGCCCCTGCGCCATGCTGAGCCCTTCCCAGGCAAGGACGACGCTGCCCGAGATGTGGCCCGCAAGAACTTCTTGGCGTTGGTCTTCTGTTTGATGATCGGTACGGCTGCCTTACCGCACATCCTGATGCGCTTTTACACCGTGCCTTCGGTGCGTGAAGCGCGTGAGTCGGTGGCTTGGTCGCTGTTCTTCATCTCGCTGCTGTACTTCACAGCGCCTGCTTTGGCGGTGTTGGTCAAGTTCGACATCTACACGCTGCTGGTGGGCACACCGTTTAACGAATTGCCGGGATGGATTGCACGCTGGAACGTGGTCGACCCCACGCTGATGGCAGTCAGTGACATCAACAAAGATGGCATCTTGCAATTGGCAGAGATCCGCTTGGGCGGTGACATCGTGGTCTTGGCCACACCTGAAATCGGTGGCTTGCCCTTCGTGATTTCCGGTCTGGTGGCGGCCGGTGGTTTGGCTGCGGCTTTGTCCACAGCCGATGGCTTGTTGCTGACCATTGCCAACGCCTTGTCGCACGACGTGTACTACAAAGTGATTGACCCTAACGCTTCGGCGAACCGCCGTGTTGCGATCTCCAAAACCATTTTGGTGTTCGTGGCCTTGGCAGCGGCTTATGTCGCATCGCTGCGCATGGCGGACATTTTGTTCCTCGTGTCTGCGGCCTTCTCGTTCGCTGCGGCAGCCTTCTTCCCTGCGTTGACCCTGGGCATCTTCTGGAAGCGTGCCAACAAATGGGGCGCCTCGCTGGGCATGGTGGCTGGTTTGGGCATCTCGTTCTACTACATGGTCAAGACCCATCCCTGGATGTACGGCTTGTTCCATGAGGGTTCGCTGACACCTGAAATCCTCAAAGCCAACACCTGGTGGGACATTGCCCCCATCTCGGCCGGTATCTTCGGCGTGCCAGTTGGCTTCGCAGTGATCATCATCGTGTCGCTGCTGACCAAGGCACCGGACCAAGAAGTGCAGGAAATGGTCGAAAACGTCCGCTTCCCCAGCTTTGACGGCACCACCTCACAAGGTACTGCTGCTCACTAAAAGGTCGATGTTGGCAAGACCTGTCTTGCCAACCTGAACCCTTCCAATAAAAAACCCCGATCGCATTCAGCGATCGGGGTTTTTTTATGGCGCTTGTGCGCGGCCCGTCAGGTCATGAACGCCGAACACCCACCCCACACAAGGCGGGCGCCTGCCAATCGGGCCCCTCAAACCAAGGGTCACCCTGCAGATAGGCGCTCAGCATGGGCAAAGCGTCTTGCCCCCAAAATACTTTGTCGTCCACCCGGAAGCTGGGCACGCCAAACACCCCATGCGCCAGCGCTTCGTGGGTGTTCACCTGCAGGGCTTGCTTGACATCGGCATCCGAGGGGTCTCTGGCAGGCTTCAGTTGCGCCGTCAATTGCGCCAAGCGCTGCGGATCAGCGGCCTCCAGGCCCGAGCACCACACATGGCGAAAAATCTGCTCGCACACATAGCGGTTGGGCTGACCGTCTGCATCGCACGCGGTGGCCAAGCGCAACAAATCCAAAGGGTTGAACGGATGGGTGGCAGGCAGTTGCATGGGCGTGCCTTGTTGCCGTGCTTGCCAGAGCACTTGCCGGTAAGTCCAGTCGCGCTTGGCCGGGATTTCGGCGGGGCCGAGCTGACCGTTGTGCTTGAGCATGGCCGCAAACAGCACCGGCTTGTGCACCACCCGGTGGCTGATGCCTTGCAGTGCCCTGGGCAAGGCATCAAAGCCCAACCAGGCATAGGGCGAAATGAAGTCAAGATAAAACTCAATGGTTTTCATGGCGTGTCTCCGGGTCTTGGGGCGTGTCAGGCCAAGTCTATAGGGTCAACACCAGCTTGCGCTTTTGGACCACTCCAGCACATGATTTTGTCATTTCAACCCTTGCCGGTTGTTGCATTCCACCATCCCATCACCATGAGGAGGCAAGCATGTACAAACACATCATCCTGGCTTATGACGGCTCCATGACCGGGCAAAGGGCCTTGCTCGAACTCAAGGAATTGGCCCATTGGGGTCAACCCCACCTGACTTTGGTGGCGGTGGCCCCCAACCCGCTGGATGTGGGGTCGATGGAGATGGGCTACTACACCTCGACCAACAACGGGCCAATGGAAGAAAACTTGAAAGAACAACTGGCTCAAGGCGTGCAAACCCTGCAAGCCATGGGTTACGCGGTGCAAGGCGAGGTGCTCAAGGGCGAGGTGATCCGCGAACTGTCGGGTTTTGCCGAACGCGTGGGGGCAGACCTGATCGTGGTCGGTCACAAGCATGAGCCCAACCTGCTGCGCCGTTGGTGGAGCGGCTCCACCGCCAAATCGTTGGTGGAAGAATCACCCTGCAATGTCTTGATTGTGGTGGACCGAAGCCAGGCAGAGGGACCCTGAGGGCGGCCCAAGCGCCCATTTGTTGGGCGAATGAACCCCTGCAGGCTGCTCGCGTTCAGGTCGTCCCGCTCACGCCCGTCAGGCGCTGCTGTATGCGCTGCCAGACCTGGCGCTTGGCCTCATCCGACATGCGGCTCCAAACACCGATTTCTTCAAGGGTGCGCCAACACCCTGCACACACCGCAGTCTGCGGGTCCATGACGCACACCGACAAACACGGTGAAGGCACATGGGGCTGGGCATGGGCCAGCACCTGCTCAGCGCGCTGCGCCAACTGCTTGATGCGCGCATTCATAGGGCCTCCTGGGGTTTGGGTGCTTGCGCAGAACTTGACTGCGCCGTGTCATGGCTGCTGCCCTGGACCACATCGGCAGGACTGGCCTGGGTCAAATCGGGCAAGTCCTGGGGTCGCAAGCGAAACACGCCGTGGGGATGCCCGGCAGCGGCCCAGACTTCCTGGAAGCGCCACAGGTCTTGGTCGAGCAAGGTCACCGGGGAATTCAGGTGCGCCACGGGGGACACACCACCAATCGTGAAGCCCGTGCGGGCCTTGACGAAATCGGCATCGGCACGGCCGATCTTGCCCACCAGGGCGGCGACTTTTTTCTCGTCCACGCGCCGGTCGCCCGAGGTGACCACCAGCACAGCCACGCCGTCTTCCTTGCGACGGAAGATCACGCTCTTGGCGATCTGTCCCAACTGCACGCCCAGGCTTTCGGCAGCTTCTTGTGCCGTGCGGGCCGCGCCACCCAGCATGACCGGGGCATGCGGATGCCCGGCGTCTTGCAGCGCGCGCGAGACACGCTGCACGCCTTCGGGCAGGGCATGGAGTTCGGCACCGCACATCGTTCAGCCTGCCCGCTTGTTGAGGATGGCCTTGGCCACGTTCGAGTTGGGTTTGCGGTCCAAAAAGTCGCTGATGAACGCGCCGGCATCCACCAGCTTGTCCAGGTCAATGCCGGTGGCAATGCCCATGCCGTGCAGCATGTACACCACGTCTTCAGTGGCCACGTTGCCCGTGGCGCCCTTGGCATACGGGCAGCCGCCCAGGCCCGCCACCGAGGACTGAAAATTCCAGACCCCCATTTGCAAAGCCGCCAAGGTGTTGGCCAGTGCCTGACCGTAGGTGTCGTGAAAGTGGCCGCAGATGTGGTCGATGTCGAAATGCTGCAGCGTGGCCTCGACGGCTTTTTGCACCTTGAGCGGCGTGCCGGTGCCAATGGTGTCGGCCACGTCCACGCGCTGCACGCCGATCTGCTTCATCAATCCCGCCAAGTGGGCCACACTGGCTGGCGACACTTCGCCTTCGTAGGGGCAGCCCACGGTGCAGCTCATGGCCCCACGCACCGCAATGCCCGCCGCTAACGCCACTTGCACCACGGGCGCAAAGCGCTCCATGCTTTCTTCGATCGAGCAGTTGATGTTCTTCTGGCTGAAGGCCTGGCTGGCCGCACCAAAGACCACAATCTCGTCGGGGCGCGACGCCACCGCCGCTTGGTAACCCACCATGTTGGGCGTGAGCACCGAATAACGCACACCCGCTTGACGCTGGATGCCCGCCATCACAACCGCGTTGTCGGCCATTTGCGGCACCCACTTCGGGGACACAAAACTGGTGACCTCGATCTCAGTCAGGCCTGCGGCCTGAAGGCGGTGCACCAGTTCGATTTTGACCTCTGCAGGCACGGTTTGCTTTTCGTTTTGCAAGCCGTCGCGGGGGCCGACGTCGATGAGTTGAACGCGTGAAGGAATGTTCATGAGGTTCTCTGGATATTCAATAACCGCGCTGGTGGTCCACCACGCCGTTGATCGGCTCGCCGCGCTGCAGTGCCTGCATTTTGCCCACGATTTGCGCGATGCTCTCTTCGCGCAAAGTGCGGGCCGAGGTGTGGGGCGTGACGGTGATTTTCGGGTGTTGCCAAAACACATGGTCGGCGGGCAGCGGCTCGGTGCGGAACACATCGAGCGCAGCCCCAGCCAGGTGGCCGTTGTCGATCAGGGCCAAGAGGTCTTCGTCCACCAGGTGTTTGCCACGGGCCACATTGATCACATAGCCGCCCTTTTGCAACTGCGACAGGGTGGTGTGGTTCAGGATATTTTCAGTTTCGGGCGTGAGCGGCATCAGGTTGACCAGCACGCGCGTGGCGGCCAAAAACTCGGGCAAGGCCTGCGCCCCGCTGAAGCAGCGGATACCGGCTAAGTCTTTGGGGCTGCGGCTGTAACCGTTGACGGAGAAGTCAAATACCTGCAGCGCTTTGGCCACACGCTCGCCCAACACACCCAAGCCCATCACGCCGACCGCAAAATCGGCGCGGCTGCGGGGTTTGCGGTACGACCATTTGCCCGCTTGGGTGTCGGCGTCGTAGCCGTCGAACTCGCGGAAGTGCCGGATCACCGCATGGCACACGAACTCGGCCATTTGCACCGACATGCCCGCATCGTCCAGACGCACCACTTTCAGGCTGGGCGGCAGTTTCAATTGCAGCAAAGCGTCCACGCCCGCGCCAATGTTGAACAAGGTCTGCAAACCCGGCTGCTCGTCGATGAATTGCTGGAGCGGGGCCCAGACGATGGCGTGATCGGCCTGCGGTGACCCAGGCGTCCAGGCGGAGACCGTCGCGCCAGGGAAAGCAAGTTGCAAGCCCTGCACCCAGGGCGTCGGGTCGAGCTTGTCAAAGCAGATGGTGATGTTCATGGTAGGAATTGTCTCAGCGGCGAGATATCCGGGCTGTCGCGCGGGTTGTCGTCTTGTAGGTCGGTGGCTTTAGCCCCGACG
Organism: Limnohabitans sp.; assembly: GCF_023910625.1. Classification (NCBI taxonomy): domain Bacteria; kingdom Pseudomonadati; phylum Pseudomonadota; class Betaproteobacteria; order Burkholderiales; family Comamonadaceae; genus Limnohabitans; species Limnohabitans sp. The sequence goes on along the minus strand of NZ_JAAVVW010000003.1, from coordinate 2,533,550 downwards.
TGAGACCTCCGCCAAACCGGTCATGTCGGAGCTGAAGCTCCGACCTACAGCTCCGTGCTGCAAAACTCACGCAGCCAGTTTGAGCAGCTCTGCCCCATCGGCGACTTGGTCGCCCGGGGCGTAGAGCAACTCAGCCACGGTGCCATCTTTGGGCGCGCTGATGGTGTGCTCCATCTTCATGGCTTCCATCACGGCCAGGGCCTGGCCCGCTTTGACCTTGTCACCCGCCTTGACGGCAAAGGAGACGACCTTGCCCGGCATCGGGGCCGTGAGGCGCCCGCCTTCTTGCGCTGCTTCGCCAGCGTGGGCCAGCGGGTCGAGCACGGTGATGCGGGTCGCGCCTTTGGGTGTGAAAATGTGTGCGGTTTCGCCTTGCCAGTCGATCTGACTGAAACAGCGCGCACCGCCCCACTGCACCCACAGGCCTGCGCCATCGGGGGCAAAGTTCAACGTGCCCGACACAGGCTCTTCACCTTCCAGCGAGAGGCTCAGCGCACCGTCGTGCAAATAACTCAGGCGGGCCGATCGGGGTTGGTCTTGCCAGACGAATTCAAAACGGCGCTGCGCCACCCCGTGCGACTGCCAGCCATCGCGGCGGCTGAACGGGTCTTGCCCCTGCAAGGCCTTGTCGGCCTGCAGGCTGTGGGCCACCACGGCGGCCACAGCGGCAGGCAAACCCACCTTGTCTTGCTTGAACAAAACGGCGGCTTCACGCTGGATGAGCGCGGTGTCGAGCTTGGCCGTGGCAAACGCATCGCTGCGCACCACGTACCGCAAGAACTGCACATTGGTGTTCAGGCCCACGATGTGGGTTTGCGCCAGCGCCGTGTCCAAACGCGCCAGTGTTTGCGCGCGGGTGTCGCCGTGCACGATGAGCTTGGCCACCATCGAGTCGTAAAACGGGCTGATGGTGTCGCCTTCCCGCACGCCGTCGTCGACACGGATGGTGCCCCGCTCAAAACTGCTGGCTTGTGGCTTGCGGTACACCTGCAGCGTGCCGGTAGCGGGCAAGAAGTTGTTGTCGGGGTTTTCGGCGCAGATGCGCGCCTCGATCGCATGACCCTGGATGCGCAGCTGGTCTTGCTGCAAGGGCAGCGGCTCGCCACTGGCCACACGCAATTGCCACTCGACCAAATCAAGACCGGTGATGGCCTCGGTGACGGGGTGCTCCACCTGCAAACGGGTGTTCATTTCCATGAAGAAAAAGCGCATGGATTCAGGTTGGTCGTACGCCGTTTGCTCGACAATGAATTCCACCGTGCCCGCGCCCACATAGTTCACTGCTTTGGCCGCAGCCACGGCCGCTGCGCCCATTTGGGCACGCAGGGCTTCGGTCATGCCGGGGGCAGGGGCTTCTTCCAAGACCTTTTGGTGGCGGCGCTGCACCGAGCAGTCGCGCTCAAACAAGTACACGCAGTTGCCGTGGGTGTCGCCAAACACCTGGATCTCGATGTGGCGCGGGCGCTGCACGTACTTTTCGATCAGCACCGCGTCGCTGCCAAAGCTGTTGATGGCTTCGCGTTGGCAACTGGCGAGAGCCGCTGCAAAATCTTCTGACTTTTCGACCACGCGCATGCCCTTGCCACCGCCGCCAGCGCTGGCTTTGATGAGGGCGGGGTAACCGATGCGGTCCGCTTCTGCTTGCAACAAGGCCGGGTCTTGGTCCGCGCCGTGGTAGCCGGGCACCAGCGGCACACCAGCCGATTCCATCAAACGCTTGGATTCGGCCTTGAGGCCCATGGCCAAAATCGCCGAGGCGGGCGGGCCGATGAACACCAAACCCGCGGCGGCGCAGGCCTTGGCAAAGTCTTCGTTCTCGCTCAAAAAGCCATAGCCGGGGTGAACGGCTTCAGCGCCTGTGGCCTTAGCGGCTTCCAGAATCCGCTCCCAGCGCAGATAGCTGTCTTTGGGCGCACTGCCGCCCACATGCACGGCTTCGTCACACGCTTGCACATGCTTGGCCCCTGCGTCGGCGTCTGAATAAACAGCCACGGTCTGGATGCCCATTCGGCGGGCGGTGGCTGCAACACGGCAGGCGATTTCGCCTCGGTTGGCGATCAGTATTTTCTTGAACATGTCAGTTTCTCCAAACCACTTGGTTATCTACGGCGTACAACTTGCAGGTGATGCCACGGCGTGCCTGGCAAAAACCCAATGCGCGACCCACGGCCCAATCGCCGGTGGCAAAGCCAGCGCCACCCGGGCCAATGGCAAAAGCGCGCGGGGAGGGGCTGGCCAGAAAACGGCTGTACAGGTTTTGCCGGGTCTCGGCACTCACCGGCACTTTGTCGATCTCGTCCACTTGTGCGAAACCACTCGGCTCAGGGGCCGGTGGCAACGCGGGCTGGGTGTACCCGGCCTTGGCCAGAAAAGCATCCACCCAGGGGACCCAGCGGTCCATGTCGATGCTGAACCCCGAGTGGCCATCCTGGCCCACGGGCGCGAGTTGGTGGAACTCGGCTTGCCCACCACCGTCAACCCAGGCGCGATGCCAATCACGCGGTGCTTGCGCACCCCAGAACAAATCGTTTTCCCAATACAGCCAAAGCATGGGCACTTGGGCTTGAGCAGCACGGGCCTTCCAGAGCCGTTCGATCTGAGTCGCAGCACAAGAACGACCTGGACGGCCCACCGGATCACCCCCGGTGCCGCCCGCGAAATTGACCGCCCCTTGCAAGCCTGCCGGGTTACGCCAGGCGGTGGCCACGCTGGTCAAGCCGCCGACCGATTGGCCCATGACCCACCACCGCGAAGCGTCAACGAAGGGCAAGCTGCGCGCAAATTCGGCCACCGCAATCACTTGGTCCGATGCGGCAAGGCTCATGGGTTCGATGCGGGGCTGGCTACAACCGCCGTTGGTTTCCGGGTCAAAACCATCGTAGGTCTCGCCATAGCCCACACGGGTGGGCACCATCACCACAAAACCCTTGCCCACAAAATAGCGGGCCTGCTGCTCATACCGAAAGCGAGTGGGCTGTGCCATCTTCTCGCGGCTGGTGGCTCGGCCGTGGTTGAGCACCACCATTGGGAAAGGTCCATCCCCTGCGGGCTTGAACACCGTCACCGGGATTTGGCGCTGTTCACGCCGACCATAAAGGTCCTGCGCCGAAACCGGTATGCGGTGAACCACTTCATGCAGATCTTTGGCGACCGGCAATTCGGCAGGCGTTTGCGCGCACGCCAAAACCGCCCACCAGTAAGCACCGAACCCCAACAGACCACGAAGCCATGTCATGCCAGCACGCTCAAGCCAACAGCCAGTTGGGTTTGCGTTTTTGCAAAAAGGACTGCACGCCCTCCTTGCCTTCTCTGCTGGCACGGATGTCGGCGATGCCCGCCACCGTCTGCGCGACCAGCGCGTCGTTGATTTCGCGTTCGGCCACGTCTTGCACCAGCTTTTTGCAAGCGCGCACGGCGTGAGGGCTTGCGCTCACCAGCGCTTGGGTCAGATCGGCCACTTTGGCGTCCAGCGCGTCGGCGCTCACCACCTCGTGCACCAGTCCGATCCGGTGCGCCTCGGCCGCGCCAAAGTGCTCGGCCGTCAAAAAGTAGCGGTGCGCCGCACGCGCGCCCATGGCGCGGATCACATAGGGGCTGATGGTCGCGGGGATCAGGCCCAGCTTGACTTCGCTCAGGCAGTAGTTCGCCGTGTCCACGCTCACCGCCATGTCACACGCCGCCACCAGGCCCATGCCGCCCGCGTACACATCGCCTTGCACACGGGCGATGGTGGGTTGGGGGCATGCGTAAATGGCCCGCAACATGGCGGCCAGATCGCCCGCGTCGGCCAAGTTTTCTTCGCGGGTGTAGTCGGCCATGCGCCGCATCCAGTTCAGGTCGGCGCCAGCGCAAAAGGCGGGGCCCTCTGCGGCCAACACCACGCAGCGCACGGCCGGGTCTTGGGCCACCGCCAGAAAAGCGGTTTTCAGCTCGGCTATGACGTCGTCGTTGAAGGCGTTGCGCACATCGGGGCGCGACAGCGTGATGGTGTGCACGCCGTTTTGGGTGGAAATTTTCAGGGCGTTGCTCATGCTTTGGGGGCCTGTTCTGCCAAAAGGAAATAAACCATGTCCAGCTCTGGGCAAGGCTGACCCATGGCTGTCAGTGCCGCCGTGATCTGCCCGCGGTGGTGGGTGGCGTGGTTGAAGACATGGGCCAAGGTGGCCGCAAACGGCAAGGACAGGGGGGCGCCTTGGCTGGTCTGGTAGTCCAGTTGACCGTCAAAACGCTCGGCGCTCCAGCTGGCGATGAGTGGCGTCCAGTTGGCCGATCCGCCCTTGAGCGCCTGCGCCAGGCGTTCGCGGTGGGGCTCGATTTCAGCATCGAGGGCCAGCACCGGAGACGCGCCTTTGGCAAAACGCGCATACCAAAGCAAGTGCTCGGCCACCAGCATGTGGTTCAGCGTGCCGTGGATGCTTTTGAAGAACAGGCCCACGTCGCGTTGGTAGTCTTCGGCTGACACGCACGAGACCGCTTCGAGCAAGCGGTGTGTGGCCCCGACGTGGTAACGCGCCAGACCGCTGAAGTGGGTATGCCAAATCGATGTGTTCATTGTGGCCATGTGTCCAGTCCTCCCAAAGTTTTGAGCGATTCAAAATCCGCGTCGCGGTGCAGCAGCGTGTGGCCGTGGGTCATGCAGTAGCTGGCCAGCAGCACGTCGATGGGGCTGTGCACGGTACGGCCAGACTGGCGCAACCGTTGATAAAGCGTGGCCGCCTGCAAGGCGTTGTCGAGGCCACCGATCTCCACCACTTCCAAGTCCAGCAAAAGGTCGCGCACCCGGGCCTGGGCACTGGCCGTGGAGAAGCCTCGCAACACCTCAAAAATAACCAAATCGGCCACACCAATGTCGGGTGGTCCCTCTTGCCCGGAGAGCCAGTGCTTGAGCTGTTGGGTCTGTGGGTTGATCGTGCCTCGAAAGTGATCGATCAGCACGCTGGAGTCCACCAAAATCATGCTGATTTACCTTTAGCTGGCAGTCGGGTGTCAGTTGCTGCTCGGGATTTGCGGCCCTTCACCGCTGGTTTGACCACATAAGCAGCCACAGGTTCTTGCACGGTTTCTGCAAGTTGCCTCTCTTCGCGCGCCTTGGCCCAGGCGTCGTCGGAATCGTCCCAAAACAAAGTGCCACGCGCGGCCAACAACGCCGCATAAGCCTTCTTGCGCTTGAGCAAGCGCAAGCCCTCTTCGACCGCGTCCCTCTTTGTCTTGAAATCACCCGAGGCCATGACATCGGCCATGAGCTTGTCGTCGATCACGATGTTGGTGCGCACTTTGAAACCTCTTGAATGTGTATGAATTTATAAAATGATACACATCACATGCGGAAAAGTCCAAATTTCGTCTCGGGAATCGGTGCATTGAGCGATGCACTCAAGCCCAGCGCCAGCACGCGGCGGGTGTCGGCCGGGTCGATGATGCCGTCGTCCCACAGGCGGGCGGTGGCGTAATAAGGGTGGCCTTGCACCTCGTACTGTTCTTTGATGGGGGCCTTGAACGCGGCCTCTTCGTCGGCGCTCCATTGGCCACCCTTGCCCTCGATGCCGTCACGCTTGACCGTGGCCAAGACGCTCGCCGCCTGCTCGCCGCCCATGACGGAGATGCGGGCGTTGGGCCACATCCACAAGAAACGGGGCGAGTAAGCGCGGCCACACATGCCGTAGTTGCCTGCACCAAAGCTGCCGCCAATGATGATGGTGAACTTGGGCACAGCGGCCGTCGCCACAGCCGTGACCATCTTCGCGCCGTTGCGGGCGATGCCTTCGTTTTCGTATTTGCGGCCCACCATGAAGCCGGTGATGTTTTGCAAAAACACCAGCGGGATCTTGCGCTGGCAGCACAGCTCGATGAAGTGCGCGCCCTTGAGCGCCGACTCGCTGAACAAGATGCCGTTGTTGGCGATGATGCCCACCGGCATGCCTTCGATGCGGGCAAAGCCACAGATCAAGGTGGTGCCAAAGCGCGATTTGAATTCGTCGAACTCCGAGCCGTCGACGATGCGGGCGATGATCTCGCGCACATCAAAAGGCTTGCGCGTGTCGGTGGGGATCACGCCATACAACTCTTGCGCATCCAACAGCGGCGGCACGGGTGCGTGCGTGGCGATGTTGGGGGCCTTTTGGGCGTTCAGATTTTTCACAGCCTGGCGCGCCAAGGCCAGGGCATGCACATCGTTTTGCGCCAAATGGTCGGCCACACCCGACAGTCGCGTGTGCACATCGCCACCGCCCAAGTCTTCGGCACTCACCACCTCACCCGTGGCGGCCTTGACCAGTGGCGGGCCGCCCAAAAAGATGGTGCCCTGGTTTTTGACAATGATGGTTTCGTCACTCATGGCGGGCACGTACGCGCCACCTGCGGTGCACGAGCCCATGACCACGGCGATCTGCGAAATGCCCAACGCGCTCATGTTGGCCTGGTTGAAGAAGATGCGGCCAAAGTGGTCGCGATCCGGAAAGACCTCGTCCTGGTTGGGCAAGTTGGCACCGCCAGAGTCCACCAAATAGATGCAGGGCAAGTGGTTTTGCTGCGCGATCTCTTGCGCGCGCAAATGCTTTTTTACCGTGAGGGGGTAATAGGTGCCGCCCTTCACCGTGGCGTCGTTGCACACGATCATGCAGTCCACCCCGCTCACGCGGCCAATGCCCACGATCACGCCCGAACTGGGCGCATCGTTGTTGTACATGTTGAGGGCAGCCAATGGCGCGACTTCGAGGAAAGGCGTGCCGGGGTCGAGCAGCATCTGCACGCGGTCACGCGGCAGCAGTTTGCCCCGGGCGGTGTGCTTGGCGCGGGGCGCATCACCGCCACCCAAAGCCACGCGCTCCAGGTGGGCGCGCAGGTCGTCCACCAAGCCACGCATGGCGGCGGCATTGGCTTGAAAGTCGGCCGAACGCGGGTTCAGTTGGGAGTGCAAAACAGTCATGTGTCTTCCTTGGCTGTGGCCCCGGGCACACGGCAAACACCGCGCCTGTGGGGCAATGCCTGCCAGCTTAAGACCTGCGCCCGGTTGGAGGGTGTCAAATGGGTTGCAAATCGTGCCACAATTTCAAGGCCCATGAACCCGCACTCGCCTGACCCACCTCGCCCGACCCACACCGGCCGCGCCGAGACACCCATGACTTTCGTCAAAGCGATCGCACAGGCCTATACCCAACGCGGCATGGACCCGCTGCCCGCCCTGACCGAGGCACAAATTGCGCCAGACACCCTGCACCAGCCCGAGGCACGCATCACCGCCCTGCAAATGGAATGGCTGTCGGCCACCGCCATGCGGGCGCTGGACGACGAAGCCCTGGGCTGGTTCAGCCGTCGCCTGCCTTGGGGCAGCTACGGCATGCTGGTGCGCGCCTCACTGACCGCGCCCACCTTGGGTGTGGCCCTGCAGCGCTGGTGCCGCCACCACGGGTTATTGACCGACGACATCCACCTGCAAGTCAGCACCGAGGCGGGCGTGGCGCACCTGCAATTGCACGAACACCGCCCGCTGGGAACATTGCAGGAGTTTGCCGTGGTCTCGGTACTGCGCAATGCACTGGGCGTGGCCTGCTGGCTGACCGACTCGCGCATTCCGCTGGTGCAAACCACTTTGCGCTTTGCCCCGCCACTGCATGAAGAAAGTTACCGTGTGCTGTTTGACGGCCCCACGCAATTCAACGCGCCCACGCACAGCCTGCAGTTCGACGCCGGTTACCTGAGCTTGCCGGTGCGCCGCGACGAAGCGGCTTTGCAGCGCATGCTGCAACGCGCCCTGCTGCTCACGGTGCGCCCTTACCGCCGCGACCGCTTGCTGGTGGAAAAAGTGCGCCAAACCCTGGCCGAACACCCCGAACACAGCCGCAACGCCGACGACCTGGCGGCCTGGCTCAACTTGTCGGCGCGCACCCTGCACCGGCAACTGAAAGAAGAGGGCGCCAGCCTGCAGCAACTCAAAGACGCCGTTCGCCGCGACCTGGCCACCGAGCTGCTGCTGCGCACGCAGCGTCCCATCAAACAGATCGCCGCCGAGGTCGGGTTTCAGAACGAAAAAAGCTTCATGCGGGCCTTCAAGGGGTGGACGGGGGTCACGCCGGAGGGGGTGAGGTCTCATCAGCCATCTCAGCCCAGCTAAACTGGCTTTTACCTGTAGGAAAAACCCTCAAAATTTAAATTTGCCCGATCTTGTCTTTAAATTTGTCCAAGATCTAATGCCTGATCAAGCAACTTACAAGCAAATAAGCGGCACCCGAATGAGCCAGAAATCCGTTGCTTCGATCATGCAAAAGTGGTCATTGACAAAACCACTTCAATTCACCAGCAGAACTAAAGACTTGCTGAGAAAAGCGACTATCTATTTTTAGAGTCAGCGTGCCAACTCAGAAGTAATCATGAAATCCTAACCCCATCAACCCAGCACCTCTTCACCCGAGCCGCAAACCCCGCATGTGCTCAAACACCTGCGCCGCACCGGCCTGGCGCAGGGCATGGGCGTCAGCGCCGGGTGGCGCATAAGCCCACACCGTGGCCCCTGCAGCCACCCCCGCCGTGATGCCCACGGTGGTGTCTTCCACCACCAGGCAGCGCGCCGGATCAATTTGCAAGTGCGCTGCTGCGGCCAAATACACATCAGGGTGCGGTTTGCTGCGCGGCATTTCATGGCCGCTGAAAATGCGGCCTTCAAAAAAGTCCATCAGACCGACTTGCTTGAGCATCATCTCGACCTTGAACCGGTCGGCCCCCGATGCCACCGCGATGCGGCCTTGGCAGTGCTCGTGCAGGTGCGCCACCGCTTCGTGCACGCCCTCAATGGCAGCGATGTCTTGGGTGAGGCGTTCGTTGCGAAGGGCGTAAAACTGCTCCAGCCAAACGTCGGTCAGCGGCACGCCGGTGTGCGCTTCGATGATGCTGCGTTGGCTTTTGACGGTGTGGCCCACAAAGCGCTGCATGCACTCGGCCAGCGTCATGCGCCAACCCTGCTCTTCAAACATGTCACGTAGCACGCCGCAGGTGATGGCTTCGCTGTCCACCAGCACACCGTCGCAATCAAAAAGAATGGCTTCAAAGTTCATGCGGGGGATCATACGGTCAGTCACTGGGGCCGCTCAAAGCTCATCGCCATCCACATAAAACCAGCGACCGTCTTCGCGCACAAAACGGCTGCGTTCGTGCTGTCGCACGGCTTTGCCGCCCAACCTGAAACGTGTAACGAAATCGACCTCGGCCGAATCGGCACCGGTGACGTGGTGCTGCTTGATTTCCAGACCCAGCCACTTGGCCCCGGCTTCGAGCGTCAGCTCAGCGGGGCGCTGACTGCTGTGCCAAGTGGCCAGCAGATAAGGCACATCGCCCCGCACAAAAGCGCTGTAGCGCGAGCGCATCAGGCTTTCGGCATCGGGCGCGTTCTGGTTGGCGTGGTAAGGGCCGCAGCATGCCTCCAGGGTCATCGCTTGGCCTTTGGCCGTGCTGCGGCCGCAGGGACAAGGCGTCACCATCAAGCGCCTTTTCGCGCTGCGCTTTCGGCCTTGTGTTGTTCCATGGTGACGATGGGTGCCGCAGCTTTTTTCCAGGCGGTGAATCCGCCGTCGATGTGGGCGACGTTGCTCATGCCCATGTCTTGCAGGGTTTTGGTGGCCAGGGCGCTGCGCCAGCCTGCGCCACAAAACAAGATGAACTGCTTGCTCTCGTCGGCGAACACGGGCTTGAAGTAGGGCGAAGCCGGGTCTACCCAAAACTCGAGCATGCCGCGTGGGGCCAGCAAAGCGCCCGGCACGGTGCCTTCGCGTTCCAGTTCACGCGGGTCACGGATGTCGACGATCTGCACGTTCGGGTCGCTCATGCGGGCGCGCACCGCGTCCACGCTGTGCGTTGTGACCTGGGCCATGGCTTCGTCCACGAGCGCCTGAAATCCTTTGGTGATGGGCATGTCTGTCTCCTTGTGTGTATTGAACAGCGGCGATTGAGGGTGGGTTTATTTTCGCCAAAAGTGCGAGCTGAACAGCACCAGCACCGACAGCAACTCCAGGCGGCCCAGCAACATGGCAAAGGTCAGCACGCCCAGCTGAAAGGGGTTCAGGCCGCCATAGTTGCCCGAGGGCCCCACTTCGCCCAGCCCCGGGCCGATGTTGTTGACGGTGGCGATCACCGCAGAAAACGCGGTGACGATGTCCATGCCACTGAGCAAAAGCAACATGCTCAGGCCCATGGTGGCCCCGCCATAAATGAGCATGAAGCCCAGCACCGCCGTCATGACCGACATGGGCATGATCCCACCTCCCAGCGTGACCGGGTTGATGACGCGCGGGTGAATGATGCGCACCAGCTCTCGTCGCGCTTGCTTGACCAGCAAGATCATGCGCACCATTTTGATGCCGCCCCCGGTGGAGCCCGCGCACGAGACAAAGCAGCCCAAAAACATCAGCAAGACCGGCGCAAACACGGGCCACAGCGCATAGTCGGTGGCCGCATAGCCGGTGGTGGTGGCCAGAGACACGACATGGAAAGCGCTCACGCGCAGGGCATGGGCCCAGTCGTTGTACACGCCATGGACCATCAACAAACCCGTCAGCAGCACAGTGGCCAAGACCAGCACAGCAAAGTAGGTCCGAATTTCATGGTCGTTGGTCACAGGCTTGAGCGACAAGGTGCGCAGCACCACAAAGTAACGCACAAAGCTGATGCCTGCCAACGTCATGAAGACGATGGCCACGCTTTCTATCAAGGGCGAGTTGAAATGCGCAAAGCTGGCATCGTAGGAAGAGAATCCGCCCAAGCCCATGGTGGTGCACATGTGCATGAAGGCATCGGCCCAGCTCATGCCCGCCCAGCGGTAGGCCAGCAAGCAAGCACCCGAAAACACAAAGTACACGCCCCACAGGCCGCGCGCCGTCTCGGAAATGCGTGGCGTGAATTTGGTGTCTTTCATGGGACCGGGGGTTTCGGCCTTGTACAGCTGCACGCCGCCCAGACCCAGCATGGGCAACACCGCCACCACCAGCAGCATGATGCCCAGGCCGCCGATGAGTTGTAGAAAACAGCGCCAGATGTTCACCGACACAGGCAAGTGCTCCAACCCCGACAAGGCCGTCGCCCCGGTGGCCGTGAGCGCGCTCATGGCTTCAAAGTAGGCCTTGAACCAGGAGATGTCGGGCACCAGAAACATGAGCGGCAATGCCGAGTAAGCAGGCAAGACCAACCAAACCATGTTGACCAACAAAAAGCCGTCTTTGGCCAGCATTTCTCGGCGGTGGCGTTGCGTGATGGCCGCCAGCAGCAAACCGCTCGCTGCCGTCAAGCCAAAACCCGCCAGCCAGATCCACTGCAGGTCGTGGTGGTCTTCAAACCAGGCCCAGATGCCCGGCACCAAAAAAGTGAACGAGAACGCGATCAAGATGCGCGCCATCACGGACAGCACGGGGAAGAAGGTTTTGAGCATCAGCCAAAAAAGGTCGCACCGACCTGAAAGAGTTTTTCCACCGCGCGCACATCGCGCTTGTTGGGGATGAACAAGATGATGTGGTCATCGGCCTCGATCAGGGTGTCGTGGTGCGGCATCAGCACTTCGGATTTTTTACCCTCGCCGCGCACAATGGCCCCCATGCTGACCCCCTTGGGCAGTTTGACTTCTTCGACACGTCGGCCCACCAGTTTGGAGGTTTTGATGTCACCCCGCGCAATGCCCTCCAGGGCTTCTGCCGCGCCCCGGCGCAGGCTGTGCACCGCCGCCACATCGCCCCGCCGCAAATGCGCCAGCAGCTCGCCAATGACGGTTTGCGCGGGCGAAATCGCGATGTCGATGGTGCTGCCTTGCATCATGTCGGCATAAGCGCGGCGGTTGATCAGCGCCATGACGCGACGTGCCCCCATGCGCTTGGCCAGCATGGCCGACATGATGTTGTCCTCATCGTCGCTGGTCAAGGCCAGAAACAGGTCCATCTCACCCACGTTCTCTTCGTGCAGCAGGTCTTCGTCAGCGCCGTCACCGTTGAGAATCAGCATGCTGGACGGCAGTTGGCTGGCCAGGTATTCGCAGCGTTTTTTGTCGCGCTCGATCAGCTTGACGTCATACTGGCCCGCCAGAATGCGCGCCAAACGCAAGCCGACTTTGCCGCCCCCTGCCAGCATCAGTCGCTGCACCGGCTTGTCGGTGGTGTGAATACCTGCCAAAACGAGGCGAATTTTGTCCTTGTCGGCCAGCACAAACACCTCGTCACCGGGCAGGATGCGCGTGTCGGGCGTGGCATCGATCCGGGTGTCTTGGCGGTACAAGGCCACCACGCGCATCTCGGCATGCGGCAATCTCTGACGGAACTCGGCGATGCTGCGGTTGACCAGCAAGCTGTCGGCCGCTGCACGCACCACGATCAGGCTGACGCGGCCCTCGGCAAATTCGAGCACCTGCAAGGCCTCAGGGTACTGGATGAGCTGCTCGATGTAGCGCATCACCGATTCTTCGGGGCAGATCACATGGTTGACCGAAAAACCGGTTTTGCCCAACAATTCATCGCCCTCATTGAACTCGGGTGAACGCAGTCGGGCAATGGTCGTCGGCACGTTGAACACATCGTGGGCGATCTTGCAGACCACCAGGTTCGATTCATCGGCCGCCGCGCAGGCGATGATCATGTCGGCGTCTTTGGCCCCCGCCTCGCGCAACACAGAAGGCTGGATGCCGTTGCCCACCACGCCACGCAAGTCCAAGCGCTCTTCCAGAAGCCTCAGACGAGCCGGGTCCTGGTCGATGACGGTGATGTCATTTTGCTCGGAAACCAGGCTTTCAGCGACGCTTTCGCCCACGCGGCCAGCGCCGAGGATGATGATATTCATAAGTTGAAATCATACGTCAATGACCGGCGTCAGACGGTCATTCAGGCGTTCAAAGTGCGCGCTGGATGATGATTTTCTGCACGTCGCTGGTGCCTTCATAAATTTGGCACACCCGCACATCGCGGTAAATGCGCTCCACCGGGAAGTCGCTCACATAGCCGTAACCCCCCAGGGTCTGGATGGCCGCTGAGCAGACTTTTTCAGCGACTTCGCTGGCAAACAGCTTGGCCATGGCGGCTTCTTTGAGGCACGGGCGGCCCGCATCGCGCAAGCTGGCCGCGTGCCAAATCAGCTGGCGCGCGGCTTCGAGTTGCGTGGCGCAATCGGCCAAACGAAAGCCCACCGCCTGGTGGTTGAAGATGGCGGTGCCAAAGCTTTCGCGCTGCTTGGCGTAGTCAATCGCCACCTCCAAAGCACTGCGGGCCATGCCCAGGCTTTGCGCGGCGATGCCGATGCGTCCGCCCTCCAAAGACGACAGGGCGATCTTGTAGCCCTCGCCTTCTTGGCCAATCAGGTTTTCGGCGGGGATGCGGCAGTTCTCGAAGTTGATCTGCGCGGTGTCGCTGCTGTGTTGGCCCAGCTTGTCTTCCAGGCGCGCCACCACGTAGCCCGGGGTGCGGGTGGGCACGATGAAAGCGCTCAGTCCTTTTTTGCCCGCGCCCTTGTCGGTCACCGCGATCACGATGGCCACATCACCGTTTTGGCCGCTGGTGATGAACTGCTTCACGCCGTTGATGACGTAGCCGTCGCCTTCTTTCACGGCGGTGGTCCGCAGGGCCGAAGCGTCCGAGCCCACATGCGGCTCGGTCAGGCAAAACGCACCCAGCATCTGGCCATGGGCCAAGGGCGTGAGCCACTGCGCTTTTTGCGCGGCGTTGCCGTACATCATCAAAATGGCGTTCACAGGGCAGTTGGTCACGCTGATCACGGTGCTGGTGCCGCCGTCACCGGCTGCGATTTCTTCAAGCACCAGCGCCATCGTCACGTAGTTCAAGCCCGCGCCGCCCAAGGCTTCGGGCACACAAATGCCATACGCGCCCAGCTCGGCCAGGCCTTTGTGCACGTCTTTGGGGAAGTGGTGCTTCTTGTCCCACTCGGCGGCGTGGGGCCACAGCTCGCGCTTGGCAAAATCGCGTACCGCTTCGCGAATCATTTCCTGGTCGGGGGTCAAGAGCATGGGGCATTCGCCTTTCAGATAAATAATGAAAAGGTTATTGGGGTGGGAACAAAGTTTTGTGACTGTTGTAAATCCGCAGTAACTCATTGATTGGATCTGGATGATCGTCTACACGCAAATCTCGATAGCGATCATTTTGACCTGCATATCCTGCATTTTTTTTCACTATCAACAAGGCAGCCGATTGGCGCCCCCTCCTGTCGCCGCCAGCCTTCTCACCTGCGTCTAAAGCTTGAATGAGACGTTCGCCAAAGTCACCTCTTGCTTGCTCGTAGGCGGTGGCCATGGCATTCACAACACCGGGTCCCGCCAAAATATTGCCTTGAATTGCATAATTTTTTCCTGTTTTCCCGCCCGCCCATTCCATTGCTTTAAGTCCAGTGAAAGTTGCAACTCCGCCCTGCGCATCCACCACGCCCAGTTGCCGCAGGTCACGGTTCGAATCCCTGTCCGTTAGTATTTTCACAACCTCGCTGGCACTTTTCCCAGACGCCAATAAATCCAACCCGTCGGCTCCATATGTCACGTTTGCAAATGCTTGAGTGGCTATCGCACCAACCCCACTTTGAGCCCAGGGTACAACAGCACCCACGGCGACAAATTTCGACTGGACTGCAACACCCCATTGTTTATTTTGAGGATCAAAAGCCACTATCGAATAAGTGGCCACAGTCGGCACATGGGGTGATACTTCCAAAGTTTCCTGCGCCACAGCCAAGCGGCTTGCCAATGAAATCAGTCCCATTGAGACCAACACCATCCACAAAACAACATGCTTCTTTTGAGATTTCATTGGGTTAATCCTTTGTTAGTTGATTTACCTGACATGGGCCGATTCACCAGGGCAGGATCTGCCCATCGTGGTTCAAAAATGCGCCACGGTCTTCAGGGCGCGGTTGTGTGCGTATGCGTTCGAGCGTCTGGCGCAGACTGCTGACGCTTTGTTCGGGCGTGAGCGGGGCGGATGGGCCTCCCATGTCGGTCTGCACCCAACCGGGGTGCAAGGCCACGCAAGAAATTTCTGGGAAATCGTGCTGCGCGCATCGGATGTACATGTTCAATGCCGCCTTGCTCATTCGATACAACACCGCCATGCTGGTTTGCGTCAGTGTCAGGCTGCCAAAGTGGCTGCTGATGACGGCAAATACGCCCTTTTTATCCAACAACATGGGCGCGATCTGCGGCAACACCATCATCGGGCCCATGGCGTTGGTGTGCATCAAGAGGTCGAATTTTTCACGGGTCGGCGGCGAAGCGGTGGTCTCTCGATCCCCCACGCCCGCCACATAAATGGCCAAATCGATTTTTTCGCCGTCGAGTTGCCACGCCAGCCCCGAGTTGCTGGCTGGGTTGGCCACGTCCACGCACAGGGTTTGCGCGCCCAAGGCCTTCAGGCGTTCAAGCCCCTCATCGCTTCGGGCTGTCGCGATCACACGCCAGCCGCCTGCGATGTACTGGCTGGCCAGTTCAAAACCGATGCCGCGCGATGCGCCGATGAGGAGGACAGTTTTCATGCATCACACCAATTCCAGCGCCACAGCCGTGCCTTCGCCACCACCGATGCACAGCGTAGCCAGGCCTTTTTTGAGGCCACGGGCTTTGAGCGCGTGGATCAAGGTCACCATGATGCGCGCGCCGGAGGCACCGATGGGGTGACCCAAGGCGCAAGCGCCGCCATTCACATTGACCTTGTCGTGCGGCACGTTCAGCTCTTTCATGAGGGCCATGGGCACCACGGCAAAGGCTTCGTTGACTTCCCACAGGTCGACGTCTTGCACTGTCCAACCCGCTTTGGCCAGGGCTTTTTGGGTGGCGCCCACCGGGGCGGTGGCAAACCACTCGGGCTCTTGCGCGTGGGTGGCGTGGCTGACGATGCGGGCCAGCGGTTTGCAGCCGAGCTTGGCCGCGGAGCTTTCGCGCATCAGCACCATGGCGGCCGCGCCGTCGTTGATGGACGAGCTGCTGGCGGCGGTGATGGTGCCGTCTTTCTTGAAAGCGGGCTTGAGCGATGTGATCTTGTCGAGCTTGACTTTGCCGGGGCCTTCGTCGGTGGACACCACGCGTTCGCCGCTGCGGTCTTTCACCGTGACGGGCGTGATCTCGGCCGCAAAAGCACCCGACTCGGTGGCGGCCTTGGCGCGCTGCACGCTGGTGGTGGCAAAGTGGTCTTGCTCGGCACGTGTGAAGCTGTATTTGGCCGCGCAGTCTTCGCCAAAGGTGCCCATGCTGCGACCGGCTTCGTAGGCGTCTTCCAGTCCGTCGAGCATCATGTGGTCGTAAATTTTGTCGTGGCCCATGCGGTAGCCACCTCGGCCCTTGAGCAGAAGAAAGGGCGCGTTGGTCATGCTCTCCATGCCACCAGCCACCAGCACGTCATGGGTGCCTGCGACCAGCATGTCGTGGGCGAACATGGCCGCGCGCATGCCCGAGCCGCACATTTTGGACAGCGTGACCGCGCCCGCGCTCTTGGGCAAACCGCCCTTGAAGCCTGCTTGACGCGCTGGCGCCTGGCCCTGGCCTGCCATCAGGCAGTTGCCAAACAGCACCTCGGTGACCAGCTCGGGGCTGATGCCGGCGCGCTCAACGGCGGCTTTGATGGCTGCGCCACCCAAGTCGTGGGCGGCCAGTGCAGAAAAGTCACCCTGAAAGCTGCCCATGGGGGTGCGCGCTGCGCTGACGATGACGATGGGGTCGTGTGACATGTGGATTCCTTTCAGGCGTGGATGTCGGCAATGATGAGGTGTTCGCCGGTTTCTTCTTCGGCGATGCGGCGGATGTAGGCCACAAAATCGGGGTCTTCGCCGCGCAGCAAGAGGGGCAGGGATCGGCGGAAGTCGTCCCGGCGGCACCACTCGCGCATGTAGTCGTCCCAGGAGTTCCAGCGCCGCTGTTCGGTGGCGCTCATTTCCTCTCGGAACGCGATCAGGAAAGCGCGCTCAAACAGCGCAATGAGCATGTCGAAAATGATCAACATGCGCTCTTTTTGCTCAGGGCTGGGGTTGGGCAGGGCCTGGTTGGTGCGCAGCTGCAGATCGGCGTGGTCCAGCACCACCTTCAAAAAGTCGTTGTAGGCGTCCGACAGGTGTTGGTAGGCCTCTTCTTCTTCGTTTTCGCGCTCCTTGCGCTGCTCGAGCCAGAACACCCAGACGGCGTAGGGCAGACCGAACACGGTCACCGCATAACTGCCCATCTCCAAGAATTCTGCCAAGCTCATGGGCACTCGGCGCTCAGCCGCCTCTCGGATAGCGCTTGAGCGCATGGCGAAACACACCCAGCACCTCACCGGGATGGGTCATGCTCACCCCCAGGTCTTTGGCCAAGCCATCCTTGAGCCCATAGCACCAGCCGTGCACGCTGAGTTTTTGGCCTCGGGCCCAGGCGTCTTGCACCACATTGGTCAGCGCCACATTGCCCACTTGTTCGATCACATTCATCTCGCACAGGGCATCTTCTTGCTCGGGCACTGTGAGGTGATCCAGGCGGCGGCGGTGGCGCACTTTCACATCGTGCACATGGCGCAACCAATTGTCGGCCAAACCCACACGCAGGTGCCACGCAAAGTGGCCAAGACGCCGCCACAACCGTAGTGGCCCACCACCATGATCTGCTCCACCTTGAGCGCATCGACCGCGTACTGAATGACCGACAACGCGTTCAGGTCGGAATGCACCACCAAATTGGCCACATTGCGGTGCACAAACACCTCACCGGGGTCCAGGCCTGTGATTTGGTTGGCGGGCACCCGACTGTCCGAGCAACCGATCCACAAAAATTTGGGGTTTTGCTGGTTCGCCAAATCGTGTGAAAAACTCAGGGTCTTCGCGCTTCATGCGCGCAGCCCATTCGCGGTTTTTAGCCAGCAGTGTTTGCATGGTGGGTGCCTCAGCAGGTTTCGGCAAACAACTCGCGGCCGATCAGCATGCGGCGAATCTCGCTCGTGCCCGCGCCGATTTCGTACAACTTGGCATCGCGCCACAAACGGCCCAGCGGGTATTCGTTGATGTAGCCGTTGCCACCAAAAATCTGCACGCCTTCGCCCGCCATCCAGGTGGCTTTTTCGGCGGTCCACAAGATGACAGAGGCGCAATCCTTGCGCACTTGGCGCACATGCTCGGCACCCAGCAAGTCAAGGTTTTTGGCCACGGTGTACGCAAAGCTGCGACCGGCTTGCAGCACGGTGTACATGTCAGCCACTTTGCCCTGGATCAGCTGGAATTCGCCAATGCTTTGGCCAAACTGCTTGCGGTCGTGGATGTAGGGGATGACGTTGTCCATGACAGCTTGCATGATGCCCAGCGGACCGCCGGTGAGCACAGCGCGCTCGTAGTCCAGGCCACTCATCAGCACCTTGGCGCCATTGTTCAGTCCACCCAGAATGTTTTCAGCAGGCACTTCGACGTTGTTGAACACCAGTTCGCCCGTGTGGCTGCCGCGCATGCCCAGCTTGTCGAGCTTTTGCGCAATCGAAAAGCCTTTCATGCCCTTCTCGATCAAAAAGGCGGTCACGCCGCGCGCGCCCAGCTCGGGCTCGCTCTTGGCATACACCACCAAAGTGTCGGCGTCAGGCCCGTTGGTGATCCACATCTTGGAGCCGTTGAGCAGGTAGTAACCACCCTTGTCTTCGGCCTTGAGCTTCATGCTCAGCACGTCCGAGCCCGCGCCAGGTTCGGACATGGCCAGTGCACCGACGTGCTCACCGCTGATGAGCTTAGGCAGGTACTTGGCGCGCTGCTCAGGCGTGCCGTTTCGCTTGATCTGGTTGACGCACAGGTTGGAGTGCGCGCCGTAGCTCAGACCCACAGAAGCGCTGGCACGGGAAATTTCTTCCATGGCGATCATGTGGGCCAAGTAGCCCATGTTCGCGCCGCCGTACTCCTCACCCACGGTGATGCCCAACACCCCGAGATCACCCATCTTGCGCCACAGATCCATCGGGAACTGGTCGCTGCGGTCGATCTCGGCAGCGCGGGGGGCGATTTCGGCTTGGGCAAAGTCGCGCACGGCGTCGCGCAGGGCGTCGATGTCTTCACCGAGTTGGAAATTCAGGCCGGGCAGGTTGTTCATGGGGGCTCCTAATGGGGGTTGCGTTGAGCGTTGTTTGTTTGTGCGGGTGTACCGGGTTTTCAAATTGAACGCTGGACGTTCCCCTTGAAAACCGACCGCGCTAGTAAGTCTTGGTCACAGGCACCAGGGTTTGTTGCATCAAGGCGCAGTCAGAGCGTTTTCCGCTGTCATCGACATGCACCAACTCGGCCGTGGTCACAATGATGCGTTTGCCCGCTTTGGTGACGCGGCCAATGGCGCGAATTTCGCCGCCCTGAAAACTGGCGAGAAAGTTGATTTTGTATTCCACCGTGGTGACCTCCATGCCTTCGGGCGCGACCGTCAAGGCGGCATAACCGCCCGCGATGTCTGCCAAAGCCCCCATGGCCCCGCCATGAAAGCCGCCCTGCTGTTGGGTCACTTTGTCGCTGAAGGGCAAAGCCAACTCCACCTGGCCCTCGGTGGCCGACAACAAGCGAACGCCCAAGTGGTTCATCATGCCTTGGCGCGCCAGGCTTTGGGCAACGCGCTCGTGGGCAGAAATGGCAGAAGTCACATCACATCCAAGGTTGAATCACAGACCGTCACTGTAATTGACGTTTACGTCAACGTCAATCCAAAAACCACAGATATCCAGCAACAGCCTCAGGCCGGTTTGCCATTTTTGGTGGCTTTGACCAAGAGGTTGCGGGTTTCTTTTTCATGGGTTTTGACCTCGTCCAAGGTTGCCTCGAGGTCGGACAACTGCGACTCCAGTTGTTGGCGGTGCTCCGCCAAAACCACCAAAAACTTCTTCAACTGGGGCACCGTGTCGCGTGGGCTGTCGTACATGTCGATCAGGTCTTTGGCCTCATTGAGCGACAAGCCCAGTCGCTTGGCACGCAAGGTGAGTTTGAGCCGGGTGCGGTCGCGTGCCGAATAAACACGGTTACGTCCTCCGGGACCGGAGCGCTCGGGCTCCAACAGCCCCATGTCTTCATAAAAACGAATGGCGCGGGTGGTCAGGTCAAATTCCTGAGCCAAATCGCTGATCGTGTACGTGTTCGCCATGGCTTGCATTTCTCGTCTTGCTTGCACCATCAGGACACACGGCTGCACAACCGCGCCCCAGAATGCATTGTCATCTTTGACGTTAACGTCAACGTCAATTTCTCGAATGCTAACCCAAACCAGCCCTTGCATCCCCTCTTCGCACCCGACCACATCAGCACCCGAGCGATGCAAGGCTTTGCCCCTGATTTTCGAACCCAACCTGGGTGTACACCGGACCACCGATGCGATGCGCCAGGTGGTGGACCATTTGGACTTGCTCAGACTTCTAGGCTCGCCTGTCTCGCCGCCGGGTTCAGGCGGGAGTTTAGCGTTTCACAGGCCCTGCACCCTGGTCGTGCGTCAAGCCCATCGGAGATTGACGCAAGGCCTGACGCCGCTGGGCATAGTCGGGCATGACATCGCCCACGGTTTCCCAAAATCGGGGGCTGTGGTTCATCTCGCGCAAGTGCGCCAGCTCGTGTACCACAACGTAATCTATCTGGCTGATGGGCAGGTGGATCAGTCGCCAGTTGAGCCGGATATGGCCGTCAGTGCGGGCACTGCCCCACCGAGTGCTGGCACTGGACAAGCTGAGCTTTTGCCAGCGCACCCCCAGCAATGGCGCAAAGTGCTGCAAGCGTTGCTCGAACAAGACCAGAGCCTGCTTTTTCAGCCAGACTTGCGCCGCATCGCGTACCTGAGACACACTGGCGCCCGGTGGCACCGAAACGGGCAGCAGCCGATCGGTCGGGATATCCTGCCCTTGGATACGGCCCACTCCGCGCTCCATCACACAAAGCTGCACCATACGGCCCAGAAACGGCACTTCGGCACCGTGACGCCATTCGATGGCATGCTGGAACTGCTCTGTTTGCTGCTGCCTGAATTGCTGCAGTTTGGCCACGATCCACGCGCCCTTTTCCTGCACCGCAGCATCGACCTCTCGCAGCGGCACCCAATTGGGCGCGCGCACCACCAGGCCATCTGCCCCGACCAGAAAACCAATGCTTTTGCGGCGCGAACGCTCGAAGCGATAAGACACCGTCATGCCCTGCAAATGCGCATGGCGGTTGGCTGCTGGGTGAGTAAAACCCACAGACCCAGCGGGCACTGCAAGCGAGTCCGGCTGGGCTTCGGGTGCGGGAGGCGTTGCTGGATCGGCGGCCAACAGGGAGGAAGGCGAAGCCACTGGGGGGCTCGCGGGCCTGGCCTGCGGCCCAGGCGACGGATCAGCGGCCGTGAAAAAGTCCAACACAAACTGGATCGGTGCGCGCATGCTTCGCCCTGAAGGGGTTCAGTGGTCTCTGGAGGCAGCGGTAAGTGCGTCAGCCGGATAAGCCTCTGGGTCCAGGCGGTGCATTTCAGATTCGATCCAGGTCTCGACCTCCAGCATCAACTCGTCGGCTCTGCGGCCTTCACTGGGGATGGCCTGCCCAATCGAGATGTCCACCACCCCGGGTTTTTTGACGAAAGCACGGGTGGGCCAGCAACGCGCCGAGGTCACGGCAATCGGAATCACCGGCACACCGGCGGCAATGGCCAAGCGCGCACCACCGCTTTTGTACTCCCCCTTTTGGCCACGCGGAATGCGTGTCCCTTCAGGGAACATGATGACCCACACCCCCTCGGCCATCAACCTGCGGCCTTGCTGCACCACTTTGGCAAAGGCACGCGAGCGCTGCTTGCGGTCGATGTGGATCATGTCCATGCGCGCCATGGCCCAGCCAAAGAACGGCACATGCAGCAGCTCTTTTTTGAACACATAGGCCAAAGGGTGCGGCATGATGACGGGCATCACAAAGGTCTCCCAGGTGGACTGGTGCTTGACCAACAAGACGGCTGGGTCCTTGGTGCCCTGGGGCAAGTTTTCCATGCCCTGGATGCGGTTTTCGATGCCCAAAATCCAGGTGCCACTGTTGACAGCGAGGCGCAGCCAGCCAGCGCAGATCCAGTACAAGCGCGTGCTGCTGACAAAGTAGGAAATCAGGACAACAAAAAGAGCCCAAGGGATGACGGTGATGGCCATCCACAACAAGTGGGCAAAAGAGCGGAAAAAATTCATGGGGCGAGGACTCTTGGGTCAAAGGTACAACTCAGGCAGGAATACCCGACGTGGCCACACCGCCGAGCAAGCAATCGACAAACGCCGCCAGATCGGCATGCACTTGCGTCGTGCTGGGAAACTCGGCGGGCAGCGGCTGACCGGCGAGATCTGCATGCCGCCCGGTCAACACCAGATGCGGGCTGCAAGCGGCGGCATGGGCGGCTTGCATATCATGCAAGCTGTCGCCCACATACGGCACCCCCAACGTTGGCACACCATAGCGTTCGGCAATTTGCTGCAGCAAACCAGGCGCAGGCTTGCGGCAAACACAAGTCTCATCGGGGGCGTGCGGGCAATAAAAAATGGCGTCAATGCGCCCCCCCACTGCCGCCAGCGACTTGAGCATGTGGGCATGCATGGCATTGAGCACGCCCATGTCGAACACCCCCCGGCCAATGCCCGACTGGTTGGTGGCCAATACCACGTGAAAGCCCGCATGGTTCAGGCGGCCAATGGCCTCCAGCGCACCGGGCAAGGGATGCCACTTTTCGGGTGATTTGACGAACTCATCACTGAGCTGGTTGAGGGTGCCATCACAGTCCAGAATGACGAGTTTGTGGGGCATGGCTTGGGCTCGTTCAAGCCGCCAGACGCGACAAGTCGGCCACGCGGTTCATGGCCACATGCAGCGACATGAGCAGGCCCTGTCGGTTCAGGCGCAAGTCCATGGCCTCGGCGTTGACCATCACGTCGTCAAAGAACGCATCGACCGGGGCGCGCAGCGCGGCCAGGGTTTGCAGGCTGGCGGTGTAGTCGCCCGCCTTGAACTGCGCCTCGGATTCGGGCAACAACTTTTGCATGGCGGCGTACAGGCCTTTTTCGGCGTCTTCTTGCAGCAGGGCGGGGTTGACGTGGGCGTCCACCTCGCCGGCTTTCTTGAGGATGTTGCCGATGCGCTTGTTGGCCGCAGCCAAAGCGGGTGCTTCGGGCAGGGCCGCAAAAGCTCGCACCGCCTGAAGACGAGTGGGAATGGATGACCACTGGCCGAGCTTTTGCGCGAAGATGGCGGCATCAACTTCCGCGATTGAAAACCCGGCCTCACGGAAGTAACCGCGAAGTCGTTCGACCAAAAACTCGTCCAATTCGACGCTCTTGTCATGGACCACTGCAGCCGGAAAGACGGTGAGGGCCTGGCGGGTCAGCTCGAAAAAATTGAGCTTCAAGCGGGCTTCTACCAACATCCGCACCACGCCCAAAGCGTGGCGACGCAGCGCAAACGGGTCTTTGTCGCCCGTGGGCACGTTGCCGATGCCGAACATGCCCACCAAAGTTTCGAGCTTGTCGGCCAGCGCCACCACCAGACCCACGTGGTTGCGCGGCAAGTCGTCGCCTGCAAAACGGGGTTTGTAATGGTCTTCGATCGCCTCGGCCACTTCGCTGGAAAGGCCATCGTGACGAGCGTAGTAGCCGCCCATGATGCCTTGCAGCTCAGGGAACTCGCCCACCATGTCGGTCAGCAAATCGGTCTTGGCCAACCGGGCAGCTTGCTCGGCTTGCTTGGCCAGAAGATCGCCACCGACTTGCTGGCCAATCGCCTTGGCAATCGCGCAGACCCGCGCCATGCGCTCGCCTTGGGTGCCCAGCTTGTTGTGGTAGACCACCTTGGACAGGCCTTCAACGCGCGACTCGAGCGTCTTTTTGCGGTCTTGGTCAAAGAAGAACTTGGCATCGGCCAAGCGTGGGCGCACCACGCGCTCGTTGCCGCCGATCACCAAAGATGCGTCGTCGGGCGTGATGTTGCTCACCACCAAAAAACGGTTCGTCAGTTTGCCCGATGTGTCGATCAACGGGAAATATTTCTGGTTGGCCTTCATCGTGAGGATCAGGCACTCTTGCGGCACACCCAAGAACTCGGTCTCGAACTGGCAGGTCAGCACATTGGGGCGCTCGACCAGGGCGGTCACTTCGTCCAGCAGGGCTTCGTCCTCAACCGGTTGGCAACCGCCACCGACTTTGGCCGCAGCAGCTTGCAACTGGCGCACGATCTCGGCGCGGCGCTCGGCGAAGCTGGCGATGACCGAGCCGTCGTTCTTCAAGGTCTCGGCGTATTGGTCGGCGTGTTGCAAGACCACAGGCGAGACCTTGGCCTCAAAGCGGTGGCCTTGCGTGCGGTTACCCGCTGTCAGGCCCAGCGCCTTGACCTGCACCACGGTGCTGCCATGCAGCGCGATCAGGCTGTGCGCGGGGCGCACGAAATTCACACTGCTCCAGCCGGGCAGTTCGCAGTCGGTTTCCAACTGGTACTGCATGACTTTGGGGATCGGCAGCTTGGCGAGCGCTTCGTCCAGCGCTTTTTGAAGGCCTGCTTGCAGCGAAGCGCCTTGGACGATGCTGTCGTAAAACAGGGCTTCTGCTTTGCCGTCCGGTGCGCGCTTGAGCGCGGCCACGGCAGCGGCCGGGTCACTCACAACAGCCCCCAGGGCTTGCAGTTTTTTGAGCAAAGCGGGCGTGGCGTGGCCAGCGGCATCGAGGCCCACAGCCACCGGCATCAGCTTTTGTTGCACGGCCTTGTCAGCACCTTGTGCCAGCACGCCGGTCACATGCGCGGCTAAGCGGCGCGGCGATGCAAAAGCAGTCACCACCGTATCGGCCGCAGCCAGGCCTTGGGCCTTGAGTTGTTCGGCCAGCACGCCCGAAAAAGCAGCACCCAACTTGTTGAGCGCCTTGGGCGGCAACTCTTCCACAAACAATTCCACCAGCAAATTTTGTGTCGTCATGTCGTGCTCCTCACGCGGCTTTCTTGGGCATTTGGGCTACCCATTCACGCGGGGCCATCGGGAAGTCCAGACGTTCGCGGCTCTCGTAATAACTCTGCGCCACGCTGCGGGCCAGATTGCGGATGCGGCCGATGTAGGCGGCGCGCTCGGTCACGCTGATCGCACCGCGCGCGTCCAGCAGGTTGAAGGTGTGGGCGGCCTTGAGCACTTGCTCGTAGGCGGGCAGCGCCAGCTTTTCCACGATCAGGTTTTGCGCCTGTTTTTCGTGCGCACCGAAGGCGGTGAACAAGAAGTCCGCATCGCTGTGCTCAAAGTTGTACGCCGACTGCTCTTGCTCGTTTTGCAAATACACGTCGCCATAACTCAGGATGTCGGTCCACTTCAGGTTGTAGACGTTGTCCACGCCCTGCAGGTACATGGCCAAGCGCTCCAAGCCGTAGGTGATCTCGCCGGTGATCGGCTTGCAGTCAATGCCGCCGACTTGCTGGAAGTAGGTGAATTGCGTGACTTCCATGCCGTTGAGCCAAACTTCCCAGCCCAAGCCCCAGGCGCCGAGCGTCGGGTTTTCCCAATCGTCTTCAACGAAGCGGATGTCGTTTTTCTTGAGGTCAAAGCCCAGCGCTTCCAAGCTGCCCAAATACAACTCCAAGATGTTGCTGGGCGCGGGTTTCAAGACCACTTGGTATTGGTAGTAATGCTGCAGGCGGTTGGGGTTTTCGCCGTAGCGGCCGTCCTTGGGACGGCGGCTGGGCTGCACGTAGGCGGCTTTCCAGGGCTCGGGGCCGATGGCCCGCAAGAACGTGGCGGTGTGGCTGGTGCCCGCGCCGACTTCCATGTCGTAGGGCTGAAGCAAAGCGCAGCCCTGGGCGTCCCAGTACTGCTGCAATTTGAGAATGATCTGCTGGAAGGTCAACATGGCCGAAGCGGAGCCAGCAGCGAGCTGGCCTGAGTTGGATGGGCGCAAGCTTTGCGCGAGCATAAGATTTTACGGGCTTTAAAGCGAGCCAAGCCCCGGCATGGGCCTGACGCCACGTGCCCGGACGGCACAAACACCGACGTCTTAGGCCTTGAAGAAATTGACGGCAGCCGAAAAGGTCACAAATGCCACCACCGTGGTCACCAGGATGATGCGGGCAATGCGGCCATTGTCCGCCCCCAAACGTTCGGCCAGCAAAGACACATTGCTGGCACTGGGCAATGCTGCGACCAGCACCATGACCTGCAAGGCAAAGGGCTCCAGCGGCACGCCCCACTGAATCGCAAACAAGCCCACCAGCAACACCAACACCGGGTGCACCACCAGCTTGATCAAGGCCATCGGCAGGTAGTCGATGGCACGCAAGGGGCCATCGGGGCGCTCATGCGCCAACATGACGGAGCGCGCCAACACCGCGCCAATGGTGAACAAAGCCACCGGAGAAGCGGCATCGGCCAAGAACCCCACGGTTTGGTTGACAGGGCCGATCAGCGCCAGGTTCCAGTATGAAAACGCTGCCCCTGCGCTGATGGCCCAAGGCATTGGGTTACGCAACACCCCCGCCAGAGCCTTGCGAGCAGCCACCGCTGCACCATGCTGGCCCGCCGCATCCATGCGCGACAAGGCCACACACAGCGACGAAGTGATCACCAGATCCACCACGATGGTCACAATCGCAGGGCCAACCGCCTGTGCCCCCAACAAAGCCACCAACAAAGGCACACCCATGAAGCCCGTGTTGGGAAAAGCCGCCACCAAGGCCCCGAAGGACGCATCGTTCCACCGAACGCGCTCATTCAAACTGATGGCAATGCTCAGGGCCACCATCAACAAGGCACACAACAGGTAGGTGAAAAACACCCCTGCGTCCAGCAATTGCGCGATGGGCGTATCTGCGCCGAACCTGAACAACATGCAAGGCAGCGCAAAAAACAGGACAAACCCGTTCAAGCCAGGAATGGCCTCCAAAGGCAAGAACCGCCAACGTGCAGCCAGATAGCCGCACAAAACCAACGCAAAAAAAGGAAAGGTGACGCGGAAGATTTCAAGCATCCCCCGATTGTCGCGGCAAACCATGGGGCCTATCAGGCAAGACAAGTCGCTCAACCGACCAACCAGTCTATTGAACCGGTCTAAAATCACTTTTCCAATCCCTCGAAAAGCCGTTCACCATGACGATCCAAACCATCGGTGCTTATGAAGCCAAGACCCACTTGCCGCAGTTTTTGCGCCAAGTTCAGGCCGGGCAAACATTTGACATCTCGGTGCGGGGTGTGACCGTGGCACGCTTGACGCCCGTCGATACGCCCGACCAACAACGCGCCGAGGCGGTGGCCAAAATGCGAGCGTTCACGCGGCAACAACAGGACAACGGTGCTGGCACAGGGGTGGATTTGGCCGCACTGATTCGCGAAGGTCGGGCATGAGTTTTGTGCTCGACAACTCGGTGGCCATGCTGTGGCTGCTGCCACAAAGCAACCGCGCCGGGCTGACTTTGGCCCAGCAAGTGCTGGACCGCTTGCAAGACACAGGGGCCCAGGTGCCTTCACTTTGGCATTTGGAGGCGGCCAATGTGATGGCCAAAAGCCTGCGTCTGGACAAAATCACCCAAGCCCAAGCCTCGACTTTTGTGGCTTTGCTCGAGGCTCTTGACATCCGTACAGACGGTGAAGCCAGCCTGCGTTCCTTGCACGACACCTTGGACCTGGCCCGGCGCTACAGCCTGAGCGCTTACGACGCGGCCTATCTGGAGTTGGCCCTGCGAAAAAGCCTGCCACTGGCCACACTGGATGCACAACTGGGCGCGGCAGCGCAGCAAGCCGGTGTGCCGGTGTTGTCCTTAACCACTGTCAGCTAGACATTGACGCCTAAATATTCTCGCCAAGTCATCCATGTCAGCCGGACTCAACAACGCCCAACTCGAGGCCGTGAACTTTGTCTCCGGCCCTTGCCTGGTGCTGGCCGGGGCGGGTTCGGGCAAAACGCGGGTGATCACGCACAAGATCGGGCGGTTGATCGAGGCGGGGCTCGAGCCCAAGCGCATCGCCGCCATCACCTTCACCAACAAAGCCGCCGCCGAAATGCGCGAGCGGGCCAAGCAGCTGATTGGCCGCGCCGCCAAGGATGTGCTGATCTGCACCTTCCACGCTCTGGGCGTGCGCATCATGCGCGAAGACGGCGCGGTGCTGGGCCTGAAACCGCAGTTCAGCATCATGGATGCGGACGACGTGACCAGCATCTTGAAGGATTGCGGCGGCACCACCGATGCGGCCACCGCCCGCCAGTGGCAGTGGACCATCAGCCTGTGGAAAAACATGGGCCTGAACGCCGAGCAGGCCGCAGCCCAGGCCCCCGACGACAACGCCCGGGTGATCGCCCGCATCATGGCGCTCTACCAAGAACGGCTGACCGCTTACCAAAGTGTGGACTTTGACGACCTGATCGGCTTGCCCCTGAAGCTGCTGGCCGAGTTTCCCGAGGTGCGCGAGCGCTGGCAGGTCAAGATGGGCCATGTGCTGGTGGACGAATACCAAGACACCAACGCCACCCAATACGAGGTGCTGAAACACCTGGTGGGCGAGCGGGCGCGCTTCACGGCGGTGGGTGACGACGACCAATCGATTTATGGCTGGCGCGGCGCGACGCTGGACAACCTCAAGCGACTGCCGGTGGATTTTCCGAAGCTCAAAGTCATCAAGCTGGAGCAGAACTACCGCTCCACCAGCGCTATTCTGCGAGCCGCCAACCACGTCATCGAGTCCAACCCCAAGCTCTACCCCAAAACCCTGTTTTCAGAGCTGGGCGAGGGCGAGCCGGTGCGGGTGGTCGACGCGGTGAACGAAGAGCACGAGGCCGATCGGGCGATTGCCCGCATCCAGTCGATCCGCAGTGGGCATTCGATCGAATCCAAACACCGCGAATTCAAGGACTTCGCCATCCTGTACCGGGCCAACCACATGGCGCGTCCGTTTGAACAAGCCCTGCGCCGCGCCAACATCCCCTACAAGGTGTCGGGCGGGCAGAGCTTTTTTGACAAGGCCGAGATCAAGGACTTGTGCGCCTGGTTTCGCCTGTGGATCAACAACGACGACGACCCGGCTTTTTTGCGCGCCATCACCAGCCCCAAACGCGGCATCGGCCACCAGACGCTGGGCCAGCTGGGCACCTTCGCCACCCAGTACAAGCTCAGCCTGTTCGAATCGCTTTTTGCGGGCAGCTTGCCCAGCGCGGTCAATGCGCGGGCGGTGGCGGGGCTGCATGAATTTGGCCGGTATATCAATGACTTGGAGCACCGCGCCCGACTGACTTTGGGCAAAACCGATGCCCTCGCGTTCTTGCTGGAGTGGCTGAAAGAAATCGGCTACGAGTCGCACCTGTACGACGGCGAAGACAACGAAAAGGTGGCCAGCGCCCGCTGGTCCAACGTGCTGGAGTTTTGCGACTGGATGGCGGGGCGCTGCGGCGGCGAGATCGAAGACGCGACCGGCGCTCAAACAGGGGCCGAGGCGGCTGAGACCAAAAACCTGCTCGACGTGGCGCAAACCATCTCCCTCATCTCCACCCTGAGCGATCGCGAAAAAGACCAAAACGTGGTCACGCTGTCGACCTTGCACGCCTCCAAGGGTTTGGAGTGGCCACACGTCACGCTGGTGGGGGTGAACGAAGGCTTACTGCCTTTCAAGCTGGGCGACGACACCACCGAAGGGGCCAGCCAAGAGGGCATCTTGCTGCGCCTGCAAGAAGAGCGCCGCCTGATGTATGTGGGCATCACCCGCGCCCAGCGCAGCCTGTCCGTGAGCTGGACCCGCCGCCGCAAAAAAGGCCGAGAAACCGTGGCCGCCCTGCCCAGCCGTTTTATTGCCGAAATGCGGCTGGACGAAAACACCGCCAAAGAAGACCCGCGCGAGAAACTCAAAGCGCTGCGGGCTGAATTTGCACAACGCGCGGCCATTGCCGCCGCCACACAGACTCTGCCATGACGACGCCACCTAACCGATTTGGACCCACCCGGCGCACGGCCACAGCTTTGCTGCTGGCTGGGCTTTTGAGCGGCTGCATCACCTTGCCAGGCCGAAATGCTTGCCCGCAAAGCGAAAAGGCCGAATCACTGCAGGGCTCATGGCTTGCCCAATTGGCAGGCAGCGACGCGGTCTGGACACTGAGACTTGCCCCCCACCCCGAGCACAAGGGCAGCTGGCGCGGTGAACTGATACAAGGCGACAAGCGTTATGCCGTGGTGGCCGACTTGGACGATGGCGAGTTCACCATGGAAGAGACACACGATGGTCAGCGCATTGCCGCCACCTGGCTGGGCAGCCGCCTTGCCGGAGATTGCACCCGCACCCTGCAAGGCCATAGAATTGAGAATGATCAAACCCGGCAGGCGTTCACATTGAGGCCTGCACCTTAGTGCGGCATCGTGGATTGAGGACTGGGCCAACTTCATCCAATGGCTTGGTTTCTCACGCAAAATACAGGCTCTCTTTCGTTCCAGCCAGAACATGTCCAGCAACACCTACCTTCAGCCTCCCTCCCAACGCAAGCTCATGGGCCTGGCGATGGCCGTGCTGTTGCACCTGTTGTTGCTGTGGGCACTGCAAGCAGGCTTGGCACAACAATGGGTGAAGGAAATACCCAATGTGGTGCAAGCGGTTCTGCTGCAAGAAGCCCCGGTGTTGACCCCGCCGCCGGCAACACCGCCCTCCCCTGCGAGCGCACCCAAACCTCCGACTCCAAGCCAAACCGCCCCTGCGCCTCCCCTCCCTCAGCAGCCTGCCTATGTGCCGCCGAGCGATGTGCCCGCCAATGTGAACCCCAGCGTCTCGACGGCAATATCGGCGGTCAGCAGCACACCGCCCGCCAGCCTTGCGAACAGTACCGCACCTGTGCCAGCGCCCGCCAGCGTGCGACAGACAGCCCCCAGCCGCACAGCGGCCACGGTGAGCGCTGCCCATTGCGAAAAGCCCGACTACCCCAGCGTCTCTCGCCGCATGGAAGAAGAAGGCACCGTGAGCCTGCGTTTTCTGGTGGGTGTGGACGGTCGGGTATCGCAGTCCGAGATTGAAAAAAGCTCCGGTTTTCCCCGTCTGGATCAGGCAGCCCGTGCGGCTTTGTCAAAATGCCGCTTTCAGCCCGCCACAGTGGATGGCCAACCCGAACAAGCCTGGGCCAGCTTGAAGTACAGATGGCGTCTGGACTGAGCCGGGCCATCACCGCCCATACCACTTACCACTTACGCTGCCTCCCTGCACACTGATTCCACAGGAGTTTCTTTTTTATGCATTACCCCCTTTTCAAATCTGATCTGTTGCGCGCATCATTGACGGGCCTGGCCCTTTCGCTGGCCATGTTGCTGACGCCAACAGGTCTTGTCGCTGCGCCCAATGTCACGACGCCCGCTGAGGCAGCGGCCACCGTTGCGGTAGGCACCGCCATAAGCACTCCCGGCGCCAGTGCACCCCTTGGCACTCCATCCTCCCTGCCAGACAACCCCTATGGCTTGAGTGCGCTGTGGGCGCAAGGTGACGCCATTGCCAAAATCACCTTGCTGGTTCTGGTGCTCATGAGTGTGAGCAGCTGGTACGTCATCTTCAGCAAATGGGCTGAACAAAGGCGCATGCATGTATTTGCCCAAGCCGCACAGGGACTTTGGAGGGCCACCAGCAGTTTGCGCGAGGCCAGCTTGGGCCTGGAGGCCAGCAGCCCCTTCCGATTCATTGCCGAAAAAAGCCTGGAAGGCGCTGCGAAACACAGCAACATGGTGGTTAGCGTGGACTTCAACACTTGGGTCAGCTTGAGCATTCAGCGCGCCCTGAGCACGGTACAAAGTCGGCTGCAAAACGGTTTGACGGTGTTGGCCACGGTCGGCGCAACTGCTCCCTTTGTCGGTTTGTTCGGCACCGTTTGGGGCATCTACCATGCACTGGTCAAGATCGGCATTTCGGGCCAAGCCAGCATCGACAAAGTAGCTGGCCCGGTGGGCGAGGCACTGATCATGACCGCCATCGGTTTGGCTGTGGCCGTGCCTGCGGTGCTGGGCTACAACTGGCTGGTGCGCCGCAACAAAGCGGTGATGGAAGAGGTCCATGCTTTCGGAGCCGACCTGCACGCCGTGCTGCTGGCCTCGGCGGGCAAGTGATGGGCATGAACCTCGACCCCGCGCTGGGCTCACAGGACGACGATGAGGTGTTAAGCACCATCAACACCACTCCCCTGGTGGATGTGATGCTGGTGCTGTTGATCATTTTCTTAATCACCATCCCGGTGGTGACCACTTCCATCAAGGTGGATCTGCCGCGAGAGTCCAATGTGGTGCGCCAGACCCTGCCCGAAAACGTCATCATCTCGGTGGATCGAACGGGCCGGATTTACCTGTACGACACCCCCATGAAAAACCAAGACGATTTGCTGGCCAGGCTGCACAAGTTTGCCGCCATGCAACCTCAACCCGAAGTGCAAATCCGGGGTGATGCCCAAAGCGAATTCGCTGCCGTGGGTCGCGTCATCAACGCCGTGCAACGCGTTGGCATCACCCAAGTCGGCTTCATCACCGAGCCTGGCCCTTAAGGCCTGCCGCACAAGGAACCTCACATGGCCATGAACCTAGGCACCAACCCAATCAATGAACCCGAAGTGATGATGGACATCAACACCACGCCGCTGATCGACGTGATGCTGGTGCTGCTCATCATGCTGATCATCACCATCCCGGTGCAGTTGCATGCGGTGAACATGGACATGCCCGCCCCCAGCGTCAACAAGCCGCCCACACCTCCTGAAGTGGTGCGCATCGACATTGCAGCCGACGCGGTCATCTCGTGGAATGGCCAAGCCTTGCTCGACCGTCAGGCGCTGCAGACGCGTCTGACCGAGGCCGCTTTGCGTCAACCCCAGCCCGAGCTACACATCCGCTCGCACGCCCAAGCGCCCTATGGCGCGACCGCTGCGGTGCTGGCTGGCGCACAGCGTCAAGGCCTGAACAAAATGGGTATTTTGGGCATCGAGCGCTTCGCTGACTGATGTAGGGGTCCGGCTCACGCCCAAAGAAAAAGCCGCTTGAACAGCGGCTTTTTCAGGGAGCGGGATTGAAGATCAGTCTGCGAACTTGCCTGCCGCGTCCACGGCAGCCTTGATCTTGATCATCTCGGCAGCCACAAATTTCTTGTGCTCTTCGGGCTCCACGCGCTTGTCGCTGACCACCAGCGCGCCAAGGCTTTCGTTCTTCTTGATGAACTCAGGGTCCTTCAGGGATTTCTTGAGCGCATCGTTCAACATTTTGGTGATGGCGGCTGGCGTGCCTTTGGGGGCATACAAACCGTGCCAGATGGTCAGGTTGAAGTTCTTCATGCCCATTTCCTGCAAGCTGGGGTAGTGCTTGAGAACAGGGTGACCGCTCAGGGGTTGGGCCGTGGTGACCGCAAACGCCTTGATGCGGCCGCCTTCGATCTGGGCCGTGGTGTTGGTGGTTTGATCACACATCATGTCTACCTGACCACCGATCAAGGCCGTCATGGCAGGCGCTGTTCCGCCAAACGGGATGGTGGTCATGGCCTCTTTGGTCTTCATGTTGGTCTGCCAGAGCAAGCCACAAATGTGGGAAGCAGAGCCCAAACCCGCGTGAGCGATGTTCAACTTGCCTGCATTGGCACGGATGTAGTTTTCAAAGTCACGGTAAGTGTTGGCGGTTAACTGGGGCTTGCCGACCAAAGTCATCGGCACATCATTGACCATGCCCAAAAACTCGAAGTCTTCAAGGGGCTTGTAAGACAGCTTGCGATACAGCGCCGGCGTAGCCGCCATGCCAATATGGAACAACAACAAAGTGTGACCATCAGGTGCAGCCTTGGCAACTTTGGTTGCACCAATCGTGCCGCCAGCGCCAGCCGCATTTTCAACCACAAAGTTGCTGCCAGGAATATGCTTGCGCATGGCTTCGGCCAAATCACGCGCCACGCGGTCTGTCGGGCCGCCTGCGGTGAATGGAACAACGATAGACACAGGCTTGTTGCCCGGGAAGGACTGAGCGTAAGCGCCCACAGAGAAAGCAGCCAGAGTGGCCAGTGCAATCCATTGCTTCATGAACAAACTCCTTAAAGGTGATGTGATTGTAAAAACCACCACAGTGTCATGAAATATCGGGAAACACTTAGCCGAATACCCTTGGTTACCCTTGATTTGATTGAGGATTTTGAGGGCACAGGCAGAGCATCATCGGCATTGACTCACTGGTAGCTGCGGGCGTCCTCGATGACTTTGCCGTCATTGGCCAAACTCCCATGCGCCACCAAGTGGACATCACCCCGCAATTTGGTCACATCGCGCACCGCTTCGGCCACGCGCGCCTTGAGCACGTCATCGGCCAGCCGATCGGTCTCCACATGCAAGGCCATCTGGTCATTGGCCATCTCACCCGTCACCACAAGTCGGGCCTTACCCACTTCGGGGAAGCGTTTGACAATCTGGGCCACCTGTGCCGGGTGCACAAACATGCCCCGGATTTTGGTGGTCTGGTCAGCACGGCCCATCCAGCCCCTGATGCGCTGTCCGGTGCGGCCGGTGGGGCAAGTGCCGGGCAAGATGGCCGACAAATCGCCCGTGCCAAAACGGATCAAGGGGTAGTCGGGGTTGAGCGTGGTGATGATCAGCTCGCCCACTTCGCCCTCGGGCACCGGGTCGCCGGTGCCGGGGCGCACGATCTCGACGATCACGCCCTCGTCCAACACCAGACCTTCACGCGCAGCGGTTTCGTAAGCAATCAAGCCGACATCGGCGGTGGCGTAGCACTGGTAAGCATCGACGCCGTGCGCGGTCATCCACTCGCGCAGGCTGGGCGGAAAGGCCTCGCCCGACACCAGCGCTTTGCGAACACTGGTCAGAGCCACGCCCATCTCGGCGGCTTTTTCGAGGATGATTTTCAAAAAGCTGGGCGTGCCAATGTAGCCCGCAGGCTGCAACTCGGCCATGGCCGTCACTTGTTGCTCGGTCTGGCCTGTGCCCCCCGGGAACACGGTGCAGCCCAGCGCATGCGCGCCGGTTTCCATCATCGAGCCCGCGGGGGTGAAGTGGTAGCTGAAGCAGTTGTGGATCAACTCGCCCGGGCGAAAGCCGGCCGCAAACAGGGTGCGGGCCATGCGCCAGTAATCGGCACGGGTGCCCTCGGGTTCGTAAATCGTGCCAGGGCTGGCAAACACGCGGGTCATGCCTTGGCCAAAGCCCAAGGTGCTGAAACCGCCGAACACATTGCCGCCCGCTGCACGCGCAGACTTCTGGCGCTCCAGCAATTCGGTTTTGCGGATCACCGGCAATCGGACCAGCGCTGCGCGGCTGTTGACACTGGCAGCGGCCACGTCCTTGAGCAACTCGGCAAAGGCCGGGGCACGGACTTTGGCCTGGGCAACCTGCGCGGGCAAAGCGGCCATCAGTGCGGCTTCGCGGACTTCTGGGGCGAGCGTTTCCAACGCATCAAAGTGCTGAGACATGGATTTCTTTCTGGGATACTGCGCAGAGAAAGTCAAGGGGTAAAGTCAGCGTATCAAGCCAACCAGCGCTTGCGGCGCTTGTAGCTCTTGACATCCTTGAAGCTCTTGCGCTCGCCACCGCCCATGCCCAAGTAAAACTCTTTCACGTCTTCGTTGGTACGCAGGTCTTCAGCCACGCCGTCCATCACGATGCGACCCGACTCCATGATGTAGCCGTAGTCAGAATATTTGAGCGCCATGTTGGTGTTTTGCTCAGCGATCAAGAAAGTGACCTTTTCTTTCTCGTTCAGGTCTTTGACGATGTTGAACACCTCTTCCACGATCTGTGGAGCCAGACCCATGGAGGGCTCATCGAGCAACATCACACTGGGGTTGGTCATCAGGGCGCGGCCAATGGCACACATCTGTTGCTCACCGCCCGAGGTGTAGGCAGCTTGCGAAGTACGGCGGGTTTTGAGGCGCGGGAAATAGGTGTAAACCTTGTCCAGGTTGGCCGCGATCTCGCCCTTGTCCTTGCGGGTATAACTTCCAGTCAACAGGTTGTCTTCGATCGACAAGTGGGCAAAGCAGTGTCGCCCTTCCATGACCTGCACCACGCCACGGTTGACCAGGTCGGCTGGCGTGAGGTTTTCGATGCGCTCACCGCGCAGCTCGATGCTGCCTTTGGTCACGTCGCCGCGCTCGCCCTGCAGCAAATTGGAGAT
The DNA here is from genome assembly GCF_023910625.1 of Limnohabitans sp. Classification (NCBI taxonomy): domain Bacteria; kingdom Pseudomonadati; phylum Pseudomonadota; class Betaproteobacteria; order Burkholderiales; family Comamonadaceae; genus Limnohabitans; species Limnohabitans sp. The sequence goes on along the minus strand of NZ_JAAVVW010000003.1, from coordinate 2,497,517 downwards.
CGCGCGCAGCGTGGTGGTTTTGCCTGCGCCGTTACCGCCGAGCAAAGCCACGATGCCTTGCTCTGGCACCTGCAGGGACACGCCCTTGAGTACCAAGATGACGTGGTTGTAAATGACTTCGATGCCATTGACGTTGAGAACAATGTTTTGGTCGCTCATGGACTGTGCCTTTTCAAATTCTGGGGTTCAAGCCAAATGAAATCGCTGCACGCAAGGGTTCCATTTGGCAGCTGTTGGCGGGCCAATGCCCGCTGCAGCTGACCACCTGCCGCTTGCGCGGCAGGCGTGGTTTCAGATCAAGACTGGCAATCCGCAGGAGCGCGGCGCGTGATCTTCTTCTCGGCGGCGTACTTGTCGGCTGAAGCTTTGACCAATGGCTTGATGATTTGCTCATCAGCCTGCATCCAATCGGACGCCCAGACAAATTTACTGCCGTCCCATGTGTGAACACGCGCCCATGCAGAGCCCATGTGATCCGCACAAGAGGTGGAAACCGGACGCATGACGCCCTTGAAGCCCAACGCATCCAATTTGGCCTGCGTCAAGTTCAGGTTCTCGTAGCCCCAGCGTGCTTGCTCGCCAGTCATGACCTTGCCCTTGCCATATTTTTCCTGGGCTTGGCGAACGCCTTCAACAGCGAGCATCGCACCAACCACTCCCCGCATGTACAACACCTCACCCACTTCTGCTTTCGGCCCGGTTCCCTGGCCTTTGTCATGCACTTTGGCCAGAATTTCCTTAACCACAGCAGACTGCGGTTCTGCGCCGTGCTGCATCATGACGGCGTTGTAGCCTTTGGCTGCGGCCCCAATGTCCTTGATGTCAGGTTCAGCACCAGACCACCAGGTACCAAACATTTTTTCACGCGGGTAACCTGTTGCAATAGCCTCTTTGATCGAGGTGGCCGTCATGACACCCCAAGTTTGAAGCATCACGTAATCGGGTCGCTGTTGGCGCACTTGAAGCCAAATGGCCTTTTGTTCGACACCGGGTGCAGGAATGGGCAACAACTGAAGGGTAAAGCCATGTGTGGCTGCTCGCTCTTGCACAATGGGCAAAAGCTCTTTGCCAAATGGACTGTCGTGGTAGGCAACCGCTATTTTTTTGCCTTTGAGTTTGTCCCAGCCACCAGCCTGTTTTGCAATGTGCTGCAACAAAACATCCCCCGCCACCCAATAGTGACCAATCAGCGGGAAATTCCACTTGAAGACACCACCGTCAGCAGAGTCGCTGCGCCCGTAACCTGAAGTGATCATAGGGATTTTGTCAGTCGGTATTTTTTCGGTCAAAGCAAACGTGATGCCGGTTGACAAAGGCTGAAAGACCGTGGCACCTCCATGCTTGCCCTTCAGTCGTTCATAGCACTCGACACCACGGTCTGTTGCATATGCGGTTTCGCATTCCTCAACAAGGGTTTTCACACCGTTGATGCCACCGCGGGCATTCACCAACTTCATGTAGTCAGCATAGCCATTCGCGAAAGGTGTTGCGTTTGGTGCGACTGGTCCCGTGCGGCCCGTCAAGCTGGGGAAGAACTGGACTTTCTCTTGTGCCATGACTGAAGTGGTGACTACCGCTGACAAACCTGCACAAGCCAAAGTGGCCAACATGGCTAACTTTTTGAGCTTCATTGAACTGTCTCCTTAAATCGTGTGTGAAATACCAATGGACCCATCATTCAAGTTGCAATGATGTGATGGCAGAGCAATCAATGCCCACGCCAACACACCCTTTCACTCAGTGCGGGAAGGGCCACAACCGCAACTTCTGCTTGGCAATGCTCCAGAGCTTAGCCAGGCCGTGAGGCTCGGCAATCAAGAACCAGACAATCAAAGCACCAAAAATCATGTACTCGACATGGGAGACCAAGGCCGTCGAGATTTCAATCCCGAAAACCGCCCCCACAGCCGGCAAAAACTGGTTCAAGAAAATGGGCAACACCACGATGAAGGCCGCGCCAAAGAAACTGCCCATGATGGAGCCCATGCCGCCAATGATGACCATGAACAGCAACTGAAAGGAGCGGTCAATCGAGAACGCCGCAGGTTCCCAGGAGCCCAAGTGCACAAAGCCCCACAGAGCGCCGGCCACCCCCACGATGAAAGAGCTGACAGCAAAGGCACTGAGTTTGGCGTACATGGGGCGAATGCCAATGACGGCAGCGGCCACGTCCATGTCACGGATCGCCATCCATTCCCGGCCAATGGCCGAGCGCACCAGGTTTTTGGCAAGCAAACCAAACACCACCAAGAAGCTCAAGGCAAACAGGTATTTGTCAACCGGCGAATCAATGACCCAACCCAACACTTGGAAATCAGAGACCGCCACAGAGCCAGAAGAGCTGTTGTTTGTGAACCAGCTGATGCGGCTGAATGCCCAATCGCAAAAGAACTGGGCCGCCAAGGTGGCCACCGCCAAATAAAGGCCCTTGACTCGCAAGCTGGGAATCCCAAAGAAGATACCTACCAATGTGGCGAAGAATCCCCCTGCAAGCAAGGCCAAAATGACCGGCATGCCCTCGATGCGCACATAGGTGTTGTAGGCCATGTAAGCGCCCACGGCCATGAAAGCCCCTGAACCCAGGGAAATTTGACCGCAATAACCGACCAGGATGTTCACTCCCAATGCGGCCAACGACAAGATCAGGAAGGGGATCAAGATGGCGCGGAACATGTATTCATCGGCGATAAGGGGCACGCCGACGAAAGCGAAGGCAATCAGCGCCAGGATGGCCCAGCGGTCTTGCGCAATCGCAAAGATCTGCTGGTCGCTGCGGTAAGAGGTCTTGAACTGACCGTTTTCTCTGTAAAACATGTTTTTCTCTCCTTACACGCGGTCAATGATCTTTTCGCCGAACAAGCCTTGCGGACGGAACAACAAAAAGACGAGAGCCAGCATGTACGCAAACCAAATTTCAATGCCACCGCCCACATAGGGGCCCAGGTAAACCTCAGACAATTTCTCGCCCACACCGATGATCAGGCCGCCGATGATGGCACCGGGCACCGAAGTCAGGCCACCCAAAATGATCACCGGCAAAGCACGCAAAGCCACGGTGGTCAGGGAGAACTGCACACCCAATTTAGAGCCCCAGATGATGCCGGCGACCAAGGCGGTGATACCCGCCACGAACCAGACGATCACCCAAATGCGGTTGAGCGGGATGCCAATGGATTGAGCGGCTTGGTGGTCATCGGCCACAGCACGCAGGGCGCGACCGGTACCGGTCTTCTGGAAAAACAGCGACAGAACCACCACCAACAAAGCCGCGATACAAGCTGCGTAAACATCCTCCAAACTGATCAGTACTCCGCCAGGGAACACCGACTCGAAAAGGAAGACGGGCTCTTTGGGCATACCCACATCAATTTTGTAAATGGCGCTTCCAAAAATGGTCTGCCCCAAGCCATCCAAAAAGTAGGTGATGCCCAAAGTGGCCATCAGCAAAGTCACGCCCTCTTGGTTGACCAAGTGGCGCAGCACCAGGCGCTCGATCAGCCAAGCCAGCACATACATGATGGCGGCAGCCAGCACAAAGGCAATCAGATTGCCCATGAACTTGTCTTCGATGCCCAGCCAGCCTGGGACCCACTCTGAAAAACGGGCCATGGCCAAGGCGGCAAACAGCACCATCGCGCCTTGCGCGAAATTAAACACGCCTGAGGCTTTGAAAATCAAGACAAAACCCAGGGCGACCAAGGAATAAAGCATGCCGGCCATGAGGCCGCCAAAAAGGGCTTCCAGAAAAAATGCCATGTCTTTTTCTCCTCAGTGGCTGGTGCCCAGATAGGCACTGATCACTTCTTCGTTGTTGCGCACTTCTTCGGGAGTCCCGTCGCCGATTTTTTTGCCGTAGTCCAGCACCACCACGCGGTCCGAGATGTCCATCACCACGCCCATGTCGTGCTCGATCAACACGATGGTGGTGCCGAACTCATCGTTCACATCCAAGATGAAGCGGCACATGTCCTGCTTTTCTTCCATGTTCATGCCGGCCATGGGTTCGTCGAGCAAGAGCACCTTGGGCTCCATGGCCAAGGCGCGACCCAAGTCCACCCGCTTTTGCAAGCCATAAGGCAACTGACCCACGGGTGTTTTGCGAAAGGCCTGGATCTCCAGAAAGTCGATGATGTGTTCGACGAATTCGCGGTGCTTTTCTTCTTCGCGCTGGGCGGGACCGATGCGCAAAGCCTGCAAGAACAGGTTGCTCTTGATGTGCAGGTTGCGGCCGGTCATGATGTTGTCGATCACGCTCATGCCCTTGAACAAGGCCAAATTCTGGAACGTGCGGGCAATGCCCATCTCGGCCACTTGGCGGCTGTTCATGTGGTCAAACTTTTGCCCACGGAAAGTGATACTGCCCTCTTGCGGCTGGTAAACACCGTTGATGCAGTTGAGCATCGAGCTCTTGCCCGCGCCGTTGGGGCCAATGATGGCGCGCACTTCGTGCTCGCGCACGTTGAACGAGATGTCGGTCAGCGCCTTCACGCCGCCGAAGCGCAAACTGATGTGGTTGACGTCCATGATGACGTCGCCGATTTTCTTGGTCATGCTGCGGCCTTCACGGGTGTGAATGTTTTGGCGTCGGAAATCTTGAGCGTGGCGCTCACGGTGCCGGTGCGGCCATCTTCAAACTTGACCACCGTCTCGATGAACTGCTCGGCTTTGCCCTCGTACAGGCCATCCACCAGCGGTTTGTATTTGTCGGCAATGAAGCCACGGCGGACTTTGTTGGTGCGGGTGAGTTCACCGTCGTCGGCGTCCAGTTCTTTGTGCAAGACCAAGAATCGGCTGATCTGGCTGCCCGCCAGCATGGCGTCTTCTGCCAAGTCAGCGTTGACCTTTTCCACGCAATCCTGGATGAGCTGGTAGACCTCGGGCTTTTGGGCCAGATCGGTGTAGCCCGCATAAGACAGGTTGCGGCGCTCTGCCCAGTTGCCCACGGCATCAAAGTCGATGTTGAGCATGACGCAAACTTTTTCGCGCTGGTCGCCGTAAGCCACCACCTCTTTGATGAAAGGGAAAAACTTGAGCTTGTTTTCGACGTATTTGGGCGCGAACATCGCGCCGTCGTTGGCACCGCCCTGAATGCGGCCCACGTCTTTCACGCGGTCAATGATTTTGAGGTGGCCGTGGCTGTCGATGAAACCCGCATCGCTGGTGTGGTACCAACCGTCGGCCGTCAGCACTTCGTCGGTGGCTTTCTGGTTTTTGTAGTAGCCCTTGAGCAAGCCGGGCGACTTGACCAAGATCTCGCCGTTGTCGGCCACCTTGATCTCCACACCCTTGCAAGGCACGCCCACCGTGTCGGCGCGCGCTTCGTTGTCGGGCTGCAAGCAAACGAACACGGCGGTTTCGGTGGAACCATACAGCTGCTTGATGTTCACGCCGATCGAGCGGAAGAAAGTGAACAGGTCAGGGCCAATCGCCTCGCCCGCGGTGTAGGCCACACGCACGCGGCTGAAACCCATGTTGTTGCGCAAGGGGCCGAAAACCATCAGGTTACCCAAGCCATACACCAAACGGTCCATGAAGCCGACCGACTGGCCGTCCATCAAGGCCGGGCCGACTTTTTTGGCCACAGACATGAAGTGGTGAAAGAGCTTGCGCTTGAAGCTGCCCGCATCTTCCATGCGGATCATCACGCTGGTGAGCATGCCTTCAAACACCCGGGGCGGTGCGAAATAATACGTTGGGCCAATTTCTTTCAGGTCGATGGTCACCGTGGCCGAAGACTCGGGGCAGTTGACCACGTAGCCGCACACCAACCACTGCGCGTAGCTGAAGATGTTTTGCCCAATCCAGGCTGGCGGCATGTAGGCCAGCACGTCTTCGGCATGGGTCAGCTTGTCGAATTCAGCGCCGGCGTCGGCGCGGTCGATCAATGAGCTGTGCGTATGCACCACGCCCTTGGGGTTGCCGGTCGTACCCGAAGTGAAGAACATCGCCGCCACATCGGTATGGGCCGCTTTTTCAACTTCTTCGTTGAAAAACTGAGGGTGCTGCTGGGCAAACACCCCACCGGCCGCGATCAACTCTTCGAGTGAGCCCAAACCGTCTTCGGTGTACTTGCGCAAGCCGCGTGGGTCGTCGTAATAAATGTGGGTCAGTTGTGGGCATTGCTCACGCACTTCCAGCATCTTGTCAACTTGCTCCTGGTCTTCCACCACCGCAAAGCGCACCTCGGCGTTGGTGATGGGGAACACGCACTCGGCGGCAGCCGCGTCCTGATACAGCGGCACCGGAATAACGCCCAAGGACTGTGCGGCCAGCATCGTGGCGTAAAGACGTGGGCGGTTGGAGCCCACCACGATCAGGTGCTCGCCGCGCTGCAGACCCGCCTGGTGCAAGCCACAGGCGACAGACTGGACCAGGCTGGCCAAATCCGACCAGCTGGTGGTTTGCCAAATGCCATATATTTTCTCGCGCAATGCGGGCGCTGTGGGGCGCTCGGCAGCATGCTTGAGCATCAAGCGGGGAAACGTTGTTTGCATGACCTGACCTGTCTCCAAAAACGGCGCATTGGATGCAATGCGGCTGAACTTGTTGGAGATCGTAGGCAGTCATTTGACGCTAAGTTGTCGTTTGGACGACAATTCAGGGAAGACCCCTAGCCCACCTGACCGTCAACTGACAGACAGACCATCGCCATGGCCAAAGAAAACAGCGTTTACCAGCGCCGCCGCGCTCCCACCGAAGCCGATCTCCAGGAAATCCCGTGGCTGCATCTGTTGCGCCCGCCAGAGCGCCTGGAAATCGTGCCACAACTGGTGGTGAGTGACCCTCAGGCAGGCGACTATGTCTGCCGCGTTGGCCGTCCTGTGACTTTCTGGTTTGGCGTGATTTCGGGCCTGCTCAAGATGAGCAGCGACAACGAAAGCGGTCAGACCATGACCTTTACGGGTGTGCCACCCGGAGGCTGGTTTGGCGAGGGGACGGCGCTCAAGCGCGAGGTCTACCGCTACAACATCCAGGCCCTGCGCCCGAGTGTGGTGGCGGGGCTACCTCTGGAAACTTTTCACTGGCTGATTGACCACTCGCTGGGTTTCAACCGCTTCATCATGCAGCAACTCAACGAACGTCTGGGCCAATTCATCGCTGCCCGCGAACTGGATCGCATGAACAACCCCGAATTGCGCTTGGCTCGTCATCTGGCGGCTTTGTTCAATCCAGTCTTGTTCTCGGGTGTGGGCGAAGTGTTGCGCATCACGCAACAAGAGCTGGCTTACTTGGTTGGTTTGTCTCGTCAACGGGTGAACGAAGCCCTGCGCGTGCTGCAAGCGCGCCAACTGATTCGCGTCGAATACGGCGGTCTGCGCATCCTGGACTTGCAGGGGCTGCGCACCGCCCAATTTGGCTGACACAAAACAAGGGACAATCAGCGTCAAGCCTATCTGGCCCCATCCTGTCAGCGCTAACCCCATGACCCAGCCCCCTGCATTCAAACGCGCCCCCCGCCCCGAAGGCAAAGGCGAAACGGCCGAACCCAGCGGCACCTCGCGCCTGAACAAGCGCATGGCCGAGTTGCGCATGTGCTCGCGCCGCGAAGCCGACGCCTGGATCGAACAAGGCTGGGTGATGGTCAACGGCCTGCCCGCCAGCATGGGCCAGCAGGTCACGCTGTCTGACCGCATCACCATCGACAAAGCGGCCGAGCAACAACAAGACCGACAAGTGACTATTCTTTTGCACAAGCCCTTGGGCTATGTGAGCGGCCAGGCCGAAGACGGACACGAACCCGCGATCACCCTGATCAACCCGCGCAGCCACTGGGGTGGTGACCCATCCAAGCTTCGTTTCACCCCGCCGCACCTGCGCGGCTTGGCCCCGGCAGGGCGCTTGGACATCGACTCCACAGGCTTGTTGGTGCTGACACAAGACGGCCGCGTGGCGCGCCAGTTGATTGGCGAAGACTCCGAGATGGAAAAAGAGTATCTGGTGCGCGTGGCCTATACCGGCCACGAAAACACCGCCGCCGCCTCGGCTGCGTCCGCCACCTATGGCGGCAAGGCCAACCCGCTCACCGTCATTGGCGACTTTGACCGCGTGAGCGCCAACGTGCAAGCCATCTTCCCGAAAGAGCAACTGGAGCGCCTGCGCCACGGCCTGAGCTTGGACGGCAAACCCCTCAAGCCCGCCAAGGTGGACTGGCAAAACCCCGAACAGCTGCGCTTTGTGCTGACCGAGGGCAAAAAGCGTCAGATACGCCGCATGTGCGAACAAGTCGGCCTGAAAGTCGTGGGCCTCAAACGCATCCGCATGGGCGGCGTGCAACTGGGCCAGATGCCTGCAGGGACATGGCGGTATCTGGGGCCGAACGAGTCATTTTGACCCCTTGAAATTCACCCGTGACGCCCCAAGCTGTGGGGCGTTCTTGTTTTCTGATCTTTTTTACTGTTGAACCGCTATGAGCAAACAAACCCATGCCTTTCAGGCCGAAGTCGCGCAACTGCTGCACCTGGTCACCCACTCGCTGTATTCCAACCAAGAAATCTTTCTGCGCGAGCTGATCTCCAACGCCTCAGACGCCTGCGACAAACTTCGCTTTGAAGCGCTGAACAACACCGCGCTGTACGAAGACGCGCCCGACTTGCAAGTGCGCCTGTCGTTTGACAAAGCCGCCAAGACGCTCACCATCACCGACAACGGCATCGGCATGACGGCGCAAGAAGCCATTAACCACCTAGGCACGATTGCCAAGAGCGGCACCAAAGACTTTGTGAGCCAACTGAGCGGCGACCAGAAGTCGGACGCGCAGTTGATTGGCCAGTTCGGTGTGGGCTTTTATTCGGGCTTCATTGTGGCCGACAAGATCACCGTCGAGACCCGCCGCGCAGGTGCCACGCCTGCTGAAGGCGTGCGCTGGATCAGCGGCGGCACGGGCGACTTTGAGGTCGAGACCATCACCCGCGCCGAACGCGGCACCAGCGTGATCTTGCACCTGCGCGAAGAAGCGCTGGAGTACGCCAACACCTGGAAGCTGAAAGAAATCGTTGGCAAATACTCTGACCACATCAGCCTGCCCATCTTGATGGAGAAGGAAGACTGGAAAGACGGCGAGCTGATCGATCCGAACAACGAAGGAGGTGGCCGCCAGCCCGGCGGCATGGTCAAGACCGGCGAATGGGAAACCATCAACAAAGCCAGCGCCTTGTGGACCCGCCCCAAGAAAGACATCACCGACGAGCAATACGCCGACTTCTACAAACAGATCAGCCGCGACTTTGAAGCCCCACTGACTTGGACCCACAACCGCGTGGAAGGCAGCACCGAATACACGCAACTGCTCTACATCCCGTCCAAAGCCCCGCAAGACCTGTGGAACCGCGACAAGAAGGCGGGCATCAAGCTCTACGTTAAGCGCGTGTTCATCATGGACGAAGCCGAAGCGCTGATGCCCAGCTACCTGCGCTTTGTGAAGGGCGTGGTGGACTCGGCCGACCTGCCCCTGAACGTGAGCCGCGAGTTGCTGCAAGAAAGCCGCGACGTGAGAGCCATCCGCGAAGGCTGCACCAAGCGTGTGCTGTCGATGCTGGAAGATCTGGCGAAACACGACAAGGCACCTGAGGAGACCGACGGCGTGACCGACGTTCTGAGCGACGAAGACAAGGCCAAGCAGGGCCAGTATTCCAAGTTCTACGCCGAGTTCGGCGCGGTGCTCAAAGAAGGCCTGGGCGAAGACTTTGGCAACCAAGCGCGTTTATCCAAGCTGCTGCGTTTTGCGTCATCGACCCACGACACCGTGAGCGTGAGCTTTGCCGACTACAAAGCCCGCATGAAAGAAGGCCAGGACGCGATTTACTACATCACCGCCGACACCCTGGCCGCCGCCAAGAACAGCCCGCAACTCGAAGTCTTCAAGAAAAAAGGCATCGAAGTGCTGCTGATGACCGACCGCGTGGACGAGTGGGCCCTCAACTTTGTGCACGAGTTTGACGGCACCCCGCTGCAAAGCGTGGCCAAGGGCGCGTTTGATCTGGGCAAGCTGCAAGACGAAGAAGAAAAGAAAGCCGCCGAAGACGCGGCCGAAACCTTCAAGCCCGTGCTGGCCAAACTCAAAGAAGCGCTGAAAGACAAAGCCGAAGACGTGCGCGTGACCAGCCGCCTGGTGGACAGCCCCGCCTGCCTGGTGGTGACCGACGACGGCATGAGCATGCAACTGGCCCGCATGCTCAAGCAAGCTGGGCAAAGCGCCCCCGAAGTCAAGCCCGTGCTCGAAGTCAACCCCGAACACGCGCTGGTGAAAAAACTCGACGGCTCGGTCCACTTCCACGACCTGGCCCACATCCTGTTTGACCAGGCCCTGCTGGCCGAAGGCGGCTTGCCCGCAGACCCAGCGGCGTATGTGAAACGGGTGAATGCGCTGTTGAGCTGATCGTTCTTACTCAACAAAAAGCCCTTCCAGACAGCTGCCTGGCAGGGCTTTTTTACGGGTCATGAGATCGAGCCAGCAGTGGCGTGGCTGTGAGCTCTCACACCACCAACGGCGCTTCTTGCATTTGCTCAACCTGCTCTTGCAGCATCAGCACCTGACCACGCCAGTAATCGGGCGTGCCAAACCACGGAAAGTTGATCGGGAAAATCGGATCATCCCAGCGCCGTGCCAGCCAGGCGCTGTAGTGGATCAGGCGCAGCGTGCGCAGCGGCTCGATCAGGTTCAGCTCGGCCCGGTCAAAGTCGCGCACTTGTTCGTACCCATCGAGCAAAGCCGACAGTTGCTGCGTGCGCTGCGCCCGGTCGCCCGAGAGCAGCATCCACAGGTCTTGCACGGCCGGGCCCATGCGCGCGTCGTCCAGGTCCACAAAGTGCGGGCCACCACCGGGCAGCTCGGCAGGCGTCCACAAAATATTGCCCGGGTGACAGTCGCCGTGCAGGCGAATCAGGCGACGGTCTGCTGCGCCTTGCGCCATTTTTTCTTGCACCAGCGCCAGCGCCGCAGCAAAGACCTCGCGCCATTCGCGCTCCACTTCCAACGGAATCATCTGGTGCTTTTGCAGCCACTCGGCGGGCTCAAGCGCAAAGGTCTGCACATCGAGCGTAGGGCGGTGAGCAAAAGGCTTGGCCGCGCCCACGGTGTGGATGCGGGCAAGAAAACGGCCAATCCATTCCAGCACCTCAAAGTCATCCAACTCGGGCGTGCGGCCGCCGCGCAAGGGGCTGACCGAAAAATCAAACCCCGCACTTTGATGCAGCGTCTGGCCGTTCAGCAACATCGGCGGCACCACCGGCACTTCGGCCGCCAGCAACTCGGCCGCAAAGTCGTGTTCTTCTTGAATTTGCTCGCGGCTCCAGCGCCCAGGCCGGTAAAACTTGAGCACCACCGCCGCGCTGCCTTGCACCGGCTCGTCCAAGTGCGCACGGTACACGCGGTTTTCGTAAGAGCTGAGCGCCAGCAAACGGCCATCGGGCCACAAGCCCAGTTCCTGCAAGGCGTCCATCACCCGGTCGGGGGTGAGATCGGTGTAGGGGTGAGATGCGTTCATTTCTGTCATGCACCGATTGTGGCGCAGGGCAGACTGGCGTCAGCGCCAGGGCCTGAGCACTCAGACGCTTTGGTGGAAAATCACAGGATGCAACAACCTCCCAAACGCCTTAACCGCCTGATTCGACAGGGCCTTGTGTATTCACTCTTGTTGGCCTTGGCCATCCTGGGGCTTGGCGGTGTGGGGTTTTGGGTCATCGACCCGGGCATCGAAACCTTGTCCGATGGCCTGTGGTTGGCCTTCACCACTGCAGCCACCGTTGGCTTTGGCGACGTGGTGCCCTCCACCCAGGCCTCACGCGCCTTTTCGGTGATCGTGGTGCTGCTGGGACTGGCCGTGCTGTCGCTCGTCACCGCCTCGCTGTCGGCGATCTTTGTCGAAAAGGAAGTCGAAGACGAAGAGCGCCAAATTGAAAAAGACCTGATGCAGGAAATCGGTATCCTGCGCTACGAAGTGGCTCAATTGCGCCGCGAAATTCAGGCCATGGACAGATCAAACCAGAAAATAATCTCTGGTGAATCGGATCTCTATGGCCTATAAAACGGGCCACGCACTTTTCCACCAACGAAGACCGCCACCCGCAAGCCATGCGCCACGGCATTAAGCACCTTCTCGCAAGTGGCACGCTCAGTAGCTGTAAACACCTTGCCCGGTCTTTCGGCCCAAGCGACCGGCGGCGACCATTTCTTTGAGCAAGGGGCTAGGGCGGTATTTGCTGTCACCGAATTCCTTGAGGTAGACCTCCATCACGGCCAGGCACACATCGAGGCCAATCATGTCGGCCAGCGCCAGCGGGCCAATAGGCTGGTTGCAGCCGAGCTTCATGCCTGCGTCAATGGCTTCGGCCTCGGCCAGGCCTTCGCCCAGCACAAAGAAAGCTTCGTTGATCATGGGCACCAAGATGCGGTTGACGACAAAGCCGGGGGCGTTCTTCACGGTGATGGGTGTCTTGCCCAGCGCCAGCGCCATGTCGTGCACCGCGTCGTGGGTGGCGTCGCTGGTCTGCAGGCCACGAATAATTTCGACCAGCGCCATCATGGGCACGGGGTTGAAGAAGTGCATGCCGATGAAACGGTCAGCGCGCTGCGTGGCGGCGGCCAACTGCGTGATCGAGATCGACGAGGTGTTGGACGCGATGATCACGTTGGGGGCCAGCATGCCGTCGAGCTGCTTCAAGATCTTGACCTTGAGTTCGTGGTTTTCTGTCGCGGCTTCGATGACCAGCTGTGCACCCTTGAGGTCGTCGTAGCTGCTGGAGCCCTGGATGCGGGCCAATGCGGCGGCCTTGTCGGCTTCGCTGATTTTTTCTTTGTTGACCAAGCGGTCCAGGCTTTTGGTCACATTGGCCAAGCCCTTGACCACGGCCGCGTCCGAAATGTCGATCATCACGACGTTGATGCCCGAGACGGCGCACGCCTGTGCAATGCCATTGCCCATGGTGCCTGCGCCAATGATGCCTACGGTCTGGATGCTCATGTTTTTGATTCCTTCAAAACGGAGTAAATTGGTTCAACAGGCATCTTAACGGGACGAGCTCACAGCGCCCTGACACCCGCTGGACATGCGAGGGCCACCCCCGGACCACGCAACACCAACATCGATTTTTTCCACCAGAACTTGCCTGACCCATTCACACCCGCCAGGATCAAGGGCAACAGTGGAAAGACACAGCCTCTGGATTTCTCATGCAAGGTGCTCAGATTCAATCCCACTTGGGCTCGTGTCTGTTCACCCCTTCACTCTGGTCCCCACAGGTCTGTAGCCCAGGCCTGCTATTCCCACCAGGCCATCGTTGACCGCTTTGGGACAACTGTGCCCTTCAGCCTGCAGCGGTCTCAAGTGACTTGATGAGTTAGCCCCAATGGAGATGGCCGCTGACTTCAATTGGGACGCCGAAGCCTTTGACCCCAAGCCTGCAGTAGATGTCCATCCATTGACATGGGACAAAAAGAACATTCAGCCAGCGAGTAAATTGAAGCGTGGTCACTCAACTGTGCAAAAGACTTTCATGAAATGGCTTGGTCATACGACCCGATTTCTTTTCTTCACCGGCAAAGGTGGTGTGGGCAAGACATCGATCTCGGCGGCAACAGCCATAGAGCTGTTCCTGAAAACACACCGTCCACTCCATGCCAATACCCGATTGGAAGATGACTCGTTCTGGAATCCAGGTCAACGCCATTTCCTGAAAGAGCAACTCTCGATGGATGCAGAATGGGCCGGGTTGATTGACCAACTGAGCTTGGCCCTGCGATGAAAAACAGAAAGCCGATTTGAGCCTTGCCAAGCAATGATCTTGTTCGCTCATGGGAGCGCGACTGTTGCGCAACAGGTCTGCTCTGAGCCTGGTCATGCCCTCAACTCCTGAACCGCTTCCTCGTCAACGCCAGCGCAATCCAGAACGACACCCCCGCATACACCGCCAGCACCAAGACGAGGCGCACGGGCGTATCAGGCCAGCGGTCCAAGAACATCGGGCGCACCAAATCGACGGCCACCGACAGCGGCAGCCAGTCGGCGATCACGCGCACAAACGCGGGCAGTTGCTCACGCGGAAAAAAGATGCCCGAGAGGAACATCATGGGCGTGAGGAACAGGGTGAAGTAGTAGGTAAAAAAGTCGTAGCCCTTGGCCAGCGCATTGAAGATGAGCGCCATGCAGCTGAAGGTGATGCCCACGCCCAGCAACACGGGCCAGGCCACCAGCAGCTTCCAGCTGTGGCTGATGTCCAGCACCAGCATCACCAGCAAAATGGCCGTGACGCTGAACAGCGCCTTGAACGCGGCCCACAGCATTTCGGCCAGCACCACATCGTCCAGCCGCACCGGGGCGTTCATGATGCCGTCCCAGGTTTTTTGCACATGCATGCGCGAGAACGCCGAGTACAGCGCCTCAAAGGTGGCTGCGTTCATGGCGCTCATGCAGATGCTGCCGCTGGCCAAGAACAAAATGTAGGGCACCTTCTCGCCGCCCATCTCGACCTGCCCAATGAGCGCGCCCATGCCATAGCCAAAGGCCACCAGCCACATGAGCGGCTCGGCGATGTTGCCCACCAAGCTGGGGATGGCCAGCTTTTTCCAGACCAGCCAGTTGCGCTGTAACACAGGCCACCAGCGCATGGACAGGCGGGGCGCGGCCCAGATGTTGTTTTGGATTTGACTCATGATCAGCCTTCTTCCCGAATCTGGCGTCCGGTCAACTTCAAAAACAGGTCTTCCAAATTAGAAGGGCGGTGCAAGGTGCGCAGCGTCGGCCAGGCCTCCAGTGCATGCATCAAGGCACGGCTGTCTTGGGTATAGAAGAAAACCGTCTCACCGCTGACCTCAACCCGACCGGCCAGCGCCTTCAAATTGGCCTCTTGCGCCAGCTGCACAGCGCCTTGGCCAAAGACCTCCACCACGTCGGGCTCCAGGTGCTCGGCGATCAAGTCACGCGGTTTGCCTTCGGCGATCTTGCGGCCTTGGTCCAGCACCAAGAGGCGTGAGCACAGGCGCTCGGCCTCGTCCATGAAATGGGTGGTGAGCAAGATGGATTTGCCTTCTTGCAGCAGCAACTGCAGCCGCTCCCACATCAGGTGCCGCGCTTGCGGGTCCAGGCCCGTGGTGGGTTCGTCCAGCATCAAGAGCTGCGGGTGGTTGATGAGGGCGCGCGACAAACTCAGGCGCCGCTTCATGCCGCCCGACAACTCACCGGGTTTGGCTTTGGCTTTGTGGCTGAGCGCGCCAAACTCCAGCAGTTGCGGAATGCGTTCGCGGATCACGGCGTCGGCTATGCCAAAGTACCGACCAAACACCAGCAAGTTTTCTTCTGCGGTGAAGTCCGGGTCCAGCGTGTCGGATTGCGCCACAACGCCCAGGCGGGCTTTGATGGCCAGCGCATCACGCGGCATTTGCAGGTGATCAAAGTAGCGGATGCTGCCACTGTCGGGCTGAGACAAACCCAAGCACATGCGCAGCGTGGTGGTTTTGCCCGCACCGTTGGGGCCGATCACGCCCAGGCATTCGCCGGGGTTGATGTGGAAAGACAGGTCATTGACCACCGTGGTGTCGCCGTAGCGTTTGACCAGATGTTCGACCGATAGCAAGGGGGTGTTCATGCCCGGATTGTGCCCGTGACCACATGCCTGAGCAGGTTTGCGGGTGACCGATAAAATCAGGGCCTTCTCCTGCACCGCGCTGGCGGCCCCTTCATGTCAAGTTCCCCCTCTTTTTCGGATCGCCTGGCCGTCCTGCCGCAGTACCTGATGCCCAAACAAGCCCTGACCGCCTTTGCCGGCTGGGTCGCGGACAGCCAATGGGGCGGCGCGACCACGGGCATCATCAACTGGTTTGTCAAGCGCTACAACGTGAACATGATGGAGGCCGCCAACCCCGACACGGCCAGTTACAAGAGTTTCAACGAATTCTTCACCCGCCCGCTCAAGGCCAGCTCTCGCCCATTGGCCACCGCAGCGTATGTCAGCCCGGTGGACGGGGCCATCAGCCAGTGCGGCCCCATTCTGGGCGATCAGGTGTTCCAGGCCAAGGGCCACAGCTACAGCACCCGCGCTTTGGTGGGCGGCGACGCGGCACTGGCCGCGCATTTTCAAGACGGCGAATTTGCCACGTTGTACCTCAGCCCACGCGACTACCACCGCATCCACATGCCTTGCGCGGGGCGCTTGACCCGCATGATTCACGTGCCGGGCGATTTGTTCTCCGTCAACCCGACCACCGCCTGTGGCGTGCCTGGCCTGTTTGCCCGCAACGAGCGGGTGGTGTGCGTGTTTGAGAGCGAGCACGGCCCCTTTGTGATGGTGCTGGTGGGGGCCACCATCGTGGGCAGCATGGCCACCGTATGGCACGGCGTGGTCAATCCACCCCGCCCCGGCACGGTGCGCGAATGGACTTACGAGATGGGCAGCATCACCCTGGCGCAAGGCGAGGAAATGGGTCGATTTTTGCTGGGCTCCACCGTGGTGATGCTGTTCCCGAGCGGGGTGATGCGGTTCAACCCCGACTGGACACCGACCCGCCCCATCGTCATGGGCGAGGCCATGGGCAGCCTGTCCTGAACTCAGGCGATCAGGGCGCTGAAGCGCCGACCGACGACATCAGCCTTTGACCACCTGCAAGGCCAACACCAGATCGGCCCAGGCTTTGGCCTTGTCGGCAGGCTGGCGCAGCAAGTTGCCGGGGGGGTAAGTGGTCACCACGGGCACTCCCTGAAAGGCGTGCAATCGCCCGCGCAATTGACCCAGGGGCTCTGTGCTGCCCAACAAAGACTGGATGGCAAAACGACCCATGGCCAAAATCACTCTCGGCTGAACCAATTGGACCTGGCGGGACAAATAGGCCGCGCAAACCGATAACTCAGCTGCATCAGGGTTGCGCCCACGCGGTGGGCGGCATTTGACAGCGTGCGTCAGGTAAGCCAGGGCTTGCGTGGGATTGGCCGCAGCAACTTGGTCGGCGCTTTGCCGGCGCACACCCACGGCTTGTAGCATGTTGTCGAGTAACTGCCCCTCGGGCCCGTTGAAAGGTGTGCCCTTGTCATCGTCCTCTTCGCTGGGCAAGTCGCCCACCACCATCCAGTAGGCCGGGGCATGGGCTGTGCCCAAAATCGGCGATTGGCGTGCCGCACACAAGGCGCAAGATGCACAGTGGTTGGCAGTGGCTTGCAGCTCAGGCCAGGCCATGCCCGGCAAACCTTCGGGCAAAGGTGCAAAAGCCGGAGCAGCAGTCGCAGCCTGGGGTGTTACCGGTCGAACGGATGGCGCTGCGCGCACGGACGAGGCCACCAGCGGGGCGGCTGCGGATGGCACAACGGCAGCGGTCAATGCTGGGGCGGACACACTTTGGACTGAGGCGGCAGGTGCTGTGGCCTCGGCCAGCGCATGGGACGCACCACCGGAGCGCTGCGGCCACCAGACGCGCACGCCCATTTCGGCCAGCATGGCGCGCTGGCGCTCATCAAGGTCAAATCGGGTTGGGTCGCTCATGTCCTGGCTCACAGTTCCAAACTCATTACCACCGCATGTTCTCGCTGCTGGTGGCTTGCCGGATAGTAATCCTTGCGGACACCCACTTGTTTGAAACCATAGTGCGCATACACCTGCAAGGCGCGCTGGTTGCTCTGGCGCACCTCCAGCCAAAGCGATTGGGCACCTGTGTGGCGTGATATCAGCGCCAGCGCATCCAGCATCATGCGGCCCCAGCCCTGAGCCTGGTGCGCGGGGGCCAGGGTGATGTTGAGCAAATGCATCTCCGTAAAGCCGCGCATGGCCAGAAAGTAACCCAGCAACTCGCCCTTCAGCCAGAGGCATTGGGCATCAAACAGCGGATTGAGCGAATCCATGAAATTGCCGCGCGACCAAGGGTGGCTGTAAACGGTTTGCTCGATGGCCATGACCGCGTCCAAATCATCCAGCGTCATGGCCGCCAAAGTGGCCGCATCGCGCACGGCCTGTGCAATCACTGTGCGTTGGGAGCTCGAAGGCATGGTCTGACTCATGGCTGGCTTACCGCCGGGTTCTGCAAAGCTGGCACCTGGGCCTGGATTTTCAGGGCCTCGCGCTCGGCGGTGGTGTGGGCCACTTTGTCCCGGATGTACAGTGGCATGGCCTGTTCGGCAGGCACCACCTGGCCTTGCGCCCAAGCGGCCGGAGCCAGGCGCAGCAAAGCCGCTGCTGTGGGCATGGCTACCCAGCGCTGGCCTGCGGGCAGGCGCTCTGGATAAACGGCAAAGGCATTGCCTGCCAGCAGCACCCCAGGGCCCTCGGGCAGTTGCACGAGTTCGGGCGGACCCACTTGCAAGGGCGTCACGGTTTGCCACTGACCCCGCACATCCGCTGCCTCATCTCCCGGCTGCACTTGCCAACGGTAGGCCGCGCTGTACACCTCGCCCATGCGGGCGTCCAGCAGTGCCAGCACCGTCAAAGGGACCTTGAAAGCCCACAGGCCTGCTTGATGCTGCGCCCAGCGCGCCTGTTCGGCCACCGCCAGCAAGGTATCGATGGGCAGCACCGGCACACCGGCTCCAAAAGCCAGGCCTTGCGCCACGGCGCAAGCGGTGCGCAAGCCGGTGAACGAACCCGGCCCCCGACCAAACACAATGGCATCCAGCGTGGCCAGCGTCATCTCGGCCTCGGACAGCATGGCAAACACCGCCGGAATCAGGCCGCTGGATGATTGCGCCCCGCCAGGCAGGGTTTGGGTCCAGACCTGATCGCCTCGGGCCACAGCCAAAGACAGCTCGTCGGTGCTGGTGTCAAACGCCAGCCAACGGCCTGCTGCAACCGGGGCGCTCAAGGCCTGCCTCCGGACATGGGCAGGGCCACAGCAGGTACTGTTGCGGTTTGGGGCTGACGCTCACCCCACAAGATCTTCGAGCGCAGGCCCGACATGACCACCGATATCCCACCCACAAACGCAGTATGGAACAAGATTGCGGGCCACGTTGCCGGGTGCAACTGAGTGGGCAAGATCTGCAAGCCCACCAAAACGGCCAAACAGGGCACAAAACACACAAACGCCCTGAGCAAGCGTGCGCCTCGCAGCAGCACATCGCCGGGCACGATGCAGCCCAAGTCCACGGTTTTTGGAGACAGTCGCATGGTCCGAATCATAAGGGCCTCAAGTCCCGGCCTCAGGGAACCCGTGGTGGCGGGTTAGACTTACGCGATGATGCCGCGCGCCTCCCGAAAACCTTGGCTCAAGCTTGCCAGTGCAAGCTGCTTGACACTCCTGACTGTCGTTGGGAGTCCGTCCGCAGCCACACCGGTGACTGAAACATCAGCCCTCCCCTCTGGCAAAACCCGCGCGTCTCACACGGACTTGCCACCCGAGGTCCTGAAAACCCTGCGTCAGGCTCAAGTGCCCGCCTCTGCATTGAGCGTGGTGATCGCACCGCTGCCAGCCCACCCCCGGACTAACCGCGAAACGCCTGTGCGCTTGGCGCATCAAGCACACATCAGCGTCAACCCCGCTTCGGTCATGAAGCTATTCACCACATACGCGGCCTTGAGATTGCTCGGGCCGGAACACCTGTGGCGCAACCGTGTTTACGCCGATGGGCCTGTTCGGGATGGCGTGCTGCAGGGCAATTTGGTGGTGCGCGGCAGTGGCGACCCCAAACTGGTCGTCGAACGTTTACAGGATTTGCTGACCCAAGTGCAAGCAGCAGGGGTGCGTGAAGTGCGTGGCGACATCGTGCTCGACCGCAGCGTGTTTGACGTGCGCGAGCGCAGCGAACCCTTTGACGAAGAGCCCCTGCGCCCTTACAACGTGGCACCAGACGGGCTACTGATCAACTTCAAGGCCGTGGTTTACAAGTTCACCCCCGATGCGGCCAACGGCCATGTGCAAGTCCAGCATGAGCCGCCCTTGGCAGGCCTGAAAGTCACCCCCCAACTGCCTTTGTCGTCCGTTCCTTGCAGCGACTGGCGACGCCAGCTACAGGCCGACTTCAGCCAGGCCCTGCAGGTGCGCTTTGTGGGCAACTATCCCGCCAGTTGTGGTGCGCGCGAATGGCCTGTGGCCTATCCGGAACCCAACCAATACGCCCCTTTGGTGATGCAGGCCATGTGGCGCAACACGGGAGGGCAAATCACCGGGCAAGTGCGCTATGGCGCACGTCCGGCAGATGCGCGCTTGCTGGTGGAAGCACCCTCGCTGCCCTTGTCGCAAGTGATCAAAGACATCAACAAGTTGTCCAACAACGTGATGGCACAACAGTTGTATTTGTCGCTGTCGAGCGAGTTGGGAGCCCCCGGTCGCTTTGAAGCCTCCCGCGTGCGCTTGTCGCAATGGTGGCGACATGAATTTCCAGGTCAACCCGAACCCGTTTTAGACAACGGTTCTGGCCTCTCGCGCAACGAGCGCAGCACAGCACACGCCTTGACGGCCTTGCTGCAAGCAGCGCATGCAGGCCCTCACGCCCAAGTCTTTGTGGACTCATTGGCCGTGGCCGGGGTGGATGGCACAGCCGCCCGCCTGAAGGACCGCAACCCCAACTCTCCGGCCATCGGCAACGCCTGGCTCAAAACCGGTTCACTGCGCGATGTGGCCTCGGTCGCAGGCTATGTACAAGGCCAAAGCGGCCAACGCTACACCCTGGTGGCGGTGCTGCACCACCCCCAGGCACCTCAGGCGCGTGCCGCATTGGACCAGTTGCTCGAATGGACCGTGCGTGACACGGTGCCACCGCACAAAACCTTGCCCCAACGCACACCATGAACCCGATCGACTGGGTCGGCTCCCTGGCCGCCCTCCTCACCACGGCCAGCTTCATCCCCCAAGCATGGCAAACTTTTCGCACCCGAGACGTGAGCGGCATCTCACTGGGCATGTACAGCCTGTTCACTGCAGGGGTGGCGCTGTGGCTGGTCTACGGCATCTTGATGGTGGCTTGGCCCATCATCATCGCCAACGCCATCACCACCAGCCTGGCGCTGATGATTTTGGTGATGAAGATGCGTTACCGCTGAGCTTCAAGGGATACCGGTAAATGGGTAGTAGCCCGATGGTCAACAAGGAATACAAGCTTTAGGATTTAACAAAATCGCACGGTCGTTCGGTTTAATCCTAAATCACACAGAGTCTCCTACGCGGATTGGTCTCCCAAGTCGCAAACCATGCTCTGCAGCGGCAGTGGTGACCCGACTGTGCCTCAGGCCATGCACCAAACGGTCATGAAAGCCGCGTTTGACGCCAAAGGACTGACGAACGTGACTTCGGTCGATGTTCACCCCTTGATTGTTCAAACTGACGCAAGACTCAAGCCGCCGCCCTCTGCAGCCGGTCCCGCACGCCCTCCCACTCGGACGTGTCGGGCGGCAGTTGCACCCAGATTTGCGTCACGCCCCGGGCGTCCAAATCGCGCAGCACACCAAACAAGTCGTGCGCGGCCTGCTCGGCGCTGTGCGGCTGGGCACGCCACAGCACACCGGCACCGGCGCTGCCATCCGGTCGTTCGTTTGACCACAACCCCAAGTTGTTCGCGTGCGGCCCCAAGGCCTGCAGTTTGGCGGTGATGTCTTGCGCGGTCATCAGGCGCACCTTGGCGCGTGGCGCGTAGTGCGATTCGAGCGTGCCTGAGGCACGCGGCGCGGCCTGGCCACTCACATCCAGTGGCGCGTCTTTGCCTCGGACCGCTCGGCCACACGCGGCCTCGACCTGCGCCCGCGTGATCTGCCCCGGGCGCAGCAGCACCGGCTCGCCCCGCGTGCAGTCGATGATGGTGGACTCGATGCCCACATCGCAGTCGCCGCCGTCCAGAATCAACAAGTCAGAGCCCAGCTCGGACTGCACATGCGCGGCGCTGGTGGGGCTCACGCGGCCAAAGCGGTTGGCGCTGGGAGCCGACACGCCCAGCACACCCAGCGGCAGACAAGCCCGCAACAAAGCTTGCGCCACCGGGTGCGAAGGGCAACGCAGACCAATCGAGTCTTGCCCCCCGGCTGATGTAGCGGCCACGCCGCTCCAACGCGGCAAGATCAAGGTGAGCGGGCCAGGCCAAAAAGCTTGCATGAGCTTTTGCGCAAAGTCGGGCACTTGCGCGGCAAACAGCGGCACCTGGTCCACACCGGCCACGTGCACGATCAGCGGGTGGTCGGCCGGGCGGCCCTTGGCCACAAAGATTTTCACCACGGCCGCGTCGTCGGTCGCATTGGCGGCCAGGCCGTACACCGTCTCGGTGGGCAGGCCGAGCAGCTGGCCATCACGCAGCGCTAGCGCCGCCTGGGCAATGGTTGCCTCGTTGGCACTCAAGATCATGGCGGTCTTTAAAACGCTTCGATGCCGAGCAAAGCGGCCGCTTGCAAGGCGGTGGCGCGCACGGCCTCAGGCGTGGCACCCGTGATGTTCAGGTGTCCCATCTTGCGGCCGGGCCGAGCCGACAACTTGCCGTACAGGTGCAAATGCGTGCCCGGCAGCGCCAGCACCTGGGACCATGCAGGGCTGCTGGGACCCTTGACCGACTCTTGGGGCCACAGTTCGCCCAGCAAATTGAGCATGATGGCCGCTGAGTGTTGACGCGGCTGCGTCAGCGGCAAACCCGCCAGCGTGCGCACCTGCAATTCAAACTGCGACTGGTCGCAGGCGTTCATCGTGTAGTGGCCGCTGTTGTGCGGGCGGGGGGCCATTTCGTTGACCACCAGCTCGCCGCCTTCGAGCAGGAAAAACTCCACACACAGCACGCCCACGTAATTTAGACCCTCGGCAATGGCGCGGGTGGCGGCCACGGCTTGCGCCGCCACGTCTAAGGGCACGGCACCTTCATACACGCGGGTCACGGCCAAAATGCCATCGCGGTGCAAATTCGATTGCACCGGAAAATTCACCATCTGCCCATCGGCCCCACGCGCCACGATGACCGAGCACTCGGCCTGAAGCGGCAGCATTTTTTCGAGCACGCAGGGCACGCCCTTCAACTCTGCCCAAGCGGCCCCCAACGCTTCGCGGGTCTTGACGCGGATCTGGCCCTTGCCGTCGTAACCCATGCGGGCGGTCTTCAAAATACCGGGCAGCAAATTTTCGGCCACCGCAGCCAGATGAGCGGGGGTCTCGATCACCGCATGCGGAGCCACCGGCACGCCGCAGCGCACAAAGTGGGCTTTTTCGGCAACCCGGTCTTGCGCAATCGCCACCGACTCAGACGCCGGTGCCACCGGGCGGTGAGCGCCCAAAGTGATCAGCGCGGGAGCGGGCACGTTTTCAAACTCGGTGGTGATGGCCGCGCAGCGCTGCATCAGCTGCGCCAGGCCCTGCTCGTCCAAATACCCGGTCTGGATGTGGTGGTGGCTCACCCGCCCGGCGGGGCTGGCCGCATCGGGATCGAGCACCGCGGTGAAGTAGCCCATGGCCTGGGCCGCGTGCACAAACATGCGGCCCAGCTGGCCGCCCCCCATCACGCCCAACGTGGCCATCTGGCCATTGACCATGGCACCCGGCAAAATGGCGCGGCTCATGCGGCACCTGCTGGTGGAACGGGAGGAAGCGTCATGGCGCGGGCCATGGCGGTTTGTTCGGCGCGGAAAGCTTCAAGCTTATGGCGCAGGGCCGGGTCGTTGTTGGCCAACATGGCCACGGCAAACAGGGCGGCATTGGCAGCGCCTGCTGCGCCAATGGCAAAGGTGGCCACCGGCACGCCCTTGGGCATTTGCACAATGCTGTGCAGCGAATCCACGCCCGACAGGGCCTTGGTCTGCACCGGCACACCCAGCACCGGCACCACGGTTTTGGCAGCGATCATGCCGGGCAAATGGGCTGCGCCGCCAGCGCCGGCGATGATGGCCTGCAGGCCCCGCTCGGCCGCGCTCTGTGCATAAGCAAACATATCGTCCGGCATTCTGTGGGCCGAAACCACGCGGGCGTCGTGAGGGATGCCAAACTGTTGGAGAATCTGGACTGCGTGCTGCATGGTGTCCCAGTCGGAGCTGGAACCCATGACGACGCCGATGAGCGCTTGAGTCATTGGGTGCTTTTCGTGATCAATGTTGAATTTTAAGGTTTCACCCGCTTGGGGTCTGAAACACAACCCGGAACACTGCCCACCATGATGGACGTCACGATACAAAACTTTGAAGCCGAGGTCATCGAAGCCTCCATGACCACGCCCGTGTTGGTGGACTTTTGGGCCCCTTGGTGCGGCCCTTGCAAGTCTTTGGGCCCTGTGCTCGAAAAAGTCGAAGCCGCCTACGAAGGCCGCTTCAAGCTGGTCAAAATCGACTCAGATCAGGAGCAGCAACTGGCTCAAGCATTCGGCATCAAAAGTATCCCAACTTGTGTGCTGCTGAAAAACGGCCAGCCCGTCGATGGCTTCATGGGCGCTTTGCCCGAGGGTCAGGTCAAACAGTTTTTGGACAAACACCTGCCCGCCGCCGAAGCACTGCAGGCCATGGCCGCCGCCGAACAAGCCCAGCAACACCTGCAAGCGGGCGACGAGCACAGCGCCCGTGCCGCCCTAGAACAGGCCTTGGCCACCGACCCAGGCAACGACGACGCCCGCTTTGACCTGGTCAAGCTGCTGATCGGCTTGGGCGAGTTGGCCGAGGCCGCCGCCTTGCTGGCCCCGACCATGGCCCGCATCCCGGTGCCGCTGCGCTTTGAGGCGCAAACCCAGTGGCTCAACGCGCTGGAATTCGTGACCACCGACCCACGCGGCCAATGGGAATTGGCGAAATTTGACGAATTGATTGGGCAGAACAAGCGCGACTTTGAAACCCGCTTTGCCAAGAGTCGCCTGCTGATCGCCGTCGGCCAGTGGGAAGCGGCCATGGACGAGCTGCTTGAAATCATCATGCGCGACAAAAAGTGGGACGACGAAGCCCCCCGCAAGACCTTTGTCGCCTTGCTGGAATTGATGACGCCCCCCAAATCCAAAACGCAAGACGCCACCGGCAAGTCCGCAGGTGGCATCGAGTTGATGGGCAAGGCCGCCATGCAAGAAGACCCGCACATGGCCATGATCTCCAGCTACCGGCGCAAGCTGAGCATGATGCTCAACTGAGGCTGCTCATCACAGCCGTGCACCAACTCAGGGGCCAGGGCACCGCAAGGGCAAAGCTCAAGCCATCAGCTTTTTCATGGCCTCTGCGTATTTGGCGGCCGTCTTCTCGATCACTTCACGCGGCAAACGCGGTGCAGGCGGGGTCTTGTCCCACGGCTCGCCGTTGACCTGGGCGGTTTCCAGCCAGTCGCGCAAAAACTGTTTGTCGTAGCTCGGTGGATTGGCGCCTTGCGCATAACTCTGTTCATAAGAGTCTGTGGGCCAATAACGCGACGAATCGGGCGTCAGCACCTCGTCCATCAGCACCAAAGTGCCGTCGGCATCCAGGCCAAACTCGAACTTGGTGTCGGCAATGATGATGCCTTTGACCGCCGCGATGTCACGCGCCGCCTTGTAAAGCTGGAGGCTGATGTCGCGGATGCGGGTGGCCAGATCGGCACCGATCATGGACATGGTTTGCTCGAAGGTGATGTTTTCGTCGTGCTCGCCCACGGCGGCTTTGGCTGCGGGGGTGTAAATGGGCTCGGGCAGGCGGCTGGCGTTTTTCAGGCCAGCAGGCAGTTTCACACCGCACACCGCCTGGTTGTCCTGGTATTCCTTCCAGCCGCTGCCCGCCAAATAGCCGCGCACCACCGCCTCGACCGGGATGGGTTTGAGGCGCTTGACCAGCATCGAGCGACCCGTGACCTGCGGCACCTCTTCGGCACTCACCACGCTCTCGGGGGCTTCGCCCGTCAGGTGGATTGGGCAAATGTTCAGGCCTTTGGGGCCGAGCTGGTCAAACCAAAACAGCGCCATTTGCGTGAGCAGCACGCCCTTGCCCGGAATCGGCTCGCCCATGATCACGTCGAATGCGCTGATGCGGTCCGACGCCACCATCAGGATGCGGTCATCACCCACGGCGTAGTTGTCGCGCACCTTGCCTCGGGCCAGCAAAGGCAGGGAAGTCAGGGCCGAGGTGTGAAGCGCAGAGGTCATGGAAAAACAGTCCAGCAAAAAAGAAAAAGGCCCGTTGAACCGTCAACGGGCCATTCGGGTCAATTATCGCGCCTCAGTTCACCACCTGGGCCAATTCACCCCGCGCATAACGGGCCGCCACCACCTGCAGGTTATCGCCCTTGATCTTGGGCGCTTGGCCTTCGCAGCCGAACTGCAAAAAACGCTGCTTGCAGATTTGTTTGGCCGCTTCGCGGGCGGGCTTGAGCCATTCGCGGGCATCGAACTTGTCGGGGTTCTCAAACAGGAACTTGCGGCATGCGGCCGTCATGGCCAAACGGATATCGGTGTCAATGTTGATCTTGCGCACGCCGTGCTTGATGGCTTCCTGGATCTCCTCGACCGGCACGCCGTAGGTTTCCTTCATCTTGCCACCGTACTGGTTGATCATGGCCAGCAACTCTTGTGGCACGCTGGACGAGCCGTGCATCACCAGATGGGTGTTGGGAATGCGGGCATGGATTTCCTTGACACGGCTGATGGCCAGGATGTCGCCCGTGGGCTTGCGGCTGAACTTGTAGGCGCCGTGGCTGGTGCCGATCGCAATGGCCAGCGCATCCAGACCTGTGGCCTTGACGAATTGGGCCGCTTCTTCGGGGTCGGTCAGCATCTGGCTGTGGTCCAGCTTGCCTTCGGCGCCAATGCCGTCTTCCTCACCGGCTTCGCCGGTTTCCAGGTTGCCCAAGCAGCCGAGTTCGCCCTCGACAGACACACCGACCAAGTGGGCCATCTCGACCACACGGCGTGTCACGTCCACGTTGTAGCCGAAGTCGGCGGGGGTTTTGCCATCTTCCAGCAAGGAGCCGTCCATCATCACCGACGAAAAACCGAGGTTGATCGCACCCTGGCAAACCGCCGGACTTTGCCCGTGGTCCTGGTGCATGACCAGCGGGATGTGGGGCCACTGCTCGGTGGCCGCCTGGATCAGGTGCTTGATGAAGGGTTCACCCGCGTATTTGCGGGCACCTGCGCTGGCCTGCAAGATGACTGGGGCACCGACCTCGTCGGCGGCGGTCATGACGGCCTGGACCTGCTCCAGGTTGTTGACGTTGAAAGCTGGAATGCCGTAGCCGTTGACGGCTGCATGGTCCAGCAGCTCGCGCATTGAAACGAGTGCCATGGTGATGATTTCCCAGAAGTTTGAAGAGGGGGCGGCGCCGGTGTGTACCCGGCTGCTTACTGGGCGAGATTTTAAAGCCTCTGATGGGCATCAGGCCAAGTCATGCGCCCCCCTCAGGGCGCGTGTCCGGTCCCGAGCCCAGCGTGCGGATTCAGGTGGCCCGGCAAATTTTGAGGGTGTTGGTGCCGCCCGGCGTGCCCATGGGTTCGCCCACGGTGATGGCGTAGACATCCCCCGTTTGCACAATGCCGCGCTTTTTCAGGTGCGCCTCGGCATCGGCCAAGGCCGTGTCGCGGTCGGCGCTGGTGTCCATCAACAAGGGGCTGACGTTGCGCATCAGCGCCATCTTGCGCTGGGTGGCCACTTTGGGCGTGAGTGCATAAATGGGCATGCGGACGCTGTGCCGGCTCATCCACAGCGGGGTTGAGCCCGAATCGGTCAAGGCCACAATCGCTTTGGCCTTGAGGTGGTGCGCGGTGAACAACGCCCCCATGGCGATGGCGTGGTCAATGCGGTTGAAGTGCGCGTCCACAAAATCGTCGTCCAGCGGGTCGTGATCGGTTTTTTCGGCCTCCAGACACACCGCAGCCATCATCTCCACCGTCTCCAGCGGGTACTTGCCCGCAGCGGTCTCGGCGCTGAGCATCACCGCGTCGGTGCCGTCGAGCACCGCGTTGGCCACGTCGCTCACCTCGGCGCGGGTGGGCACCGGGTTGACGATCATGCTTTCCATCATCTGCGTGGCGGTGATGACCAGTTTGTCCAGTTCCCGGGCCCGTTTGATCATGTGCTTTTGTAAGCCCGGCACAGCCGCGTTGCCCACCTCCACCGCCAAATCACCGCGCGCCACCATGATGCCGTCGGACACGGCCAGGATGCGGTCCAGCTCGGGGATGGCTTCGGCCCGCTCGATTTTGGCGATCAAACCCGGGCGGTGTCCGTTGGTGCAGGCCACGTTGCACAGCTGTCGCGCCATTTCCATGTCGGTGGCGTTTTTGGGAAAGCTCACCGCCACATAGTCGGCATGGAAGCTCATGGCCGTGCGGATGTCGTCCATGTCCTTGGCCGTGAGGGCAGCAGCCGTCAAGCCGCCGCCTTGTTTGTTGATGCCCTTGTTGTTGGACAATTCACCGCCCAACTTGACGGTGGTGTGCACCTGCTCGCCCTTGACGGCGGTCACTGTGAGGACAATCAGGCCATCGTTGAGCAGCAGCACGTCGCCGGCCTTGACATCGCGCGGCAACTCTTTGTAATCCAGGCCCACACCCTGCAAGTCACCCGGCTCGGTGCGCGAGGCATCCAGCACAAAGGGCGCGCCAGGCTCCAGCATCACTTTGCCCTCGGCAAACTTGCCCACCCGGATCTTGGGACCCTGCAGGTCGGCCATGATGGCCACCTCGCGGCCCGCGCGTTGCGAGGCTTCGCGCACCAAACGGGCGCGGTCCACATGGTCTTGCGCCTTGCCGTGGCTGAAGTTCAGGCGAACCACATTCACACCGGCCCGGATCATGGCCTCCAACAGTGCGGGATCGCTGGAAGCAGGGCCTAAAGTGGCAACAATCTTGGTGGCACGACGGGGCATTTGAAGATCTCCATGTAATTTGGTTTCAATTCTCACACGAAACGCGTTACATCCCAGCGACATCCGGCAGCTTCGCTCTCAGAGCGGCTCCATACCCCTGCCAAAGCCCTTGAATTGATCGCAGTCAGGGCTTTGCAACGTCAAGCAGCTAAACTTGCGCACAAGAGAATTACATTCCTGACCCATGACTGCCTTACCCCCTACCGCCGATCAGCCGATTGACTTGGACCAACCCCTGCCGCACCGCAAAACCTTGCGCGAATGGCTGGTGCCCTTGTCCGGGCGCAGTACGGCACGCGCTTTTGTGTTGCTGGCTTTTGACTACGCCCTGTTCTTTGCACTGATTGCAGGCACCATCGCTTTGGAATCGGTGTGGCTCAAAGTGCTCTGCGCCCTGGCCGCCGGTTTCGTGATTGGTCGCCTTTTCATCATCGGCCATGACGCTTGCCACCAAAGCCTGACACCCCACCGCGAACTGAACAAGGTGCTGGGCCGTATCGCGTTTTTGCCTTCGCTCACGCCTTACAGCCTGTGGGATACCGGCCACAACGTGGTGCACCACGGCTACACCAACCTCAAAGGCGTGGACTTTGTCTGGACACCCCTGACTGCCGCCGAATTTGAAGCCCTGAGCCCCATGCAAAAGCTGCTCGAGCGCGCCTACCGCAGCGGCTGGGCACCGGGCCTGTATTACATGATCGAGATCTGGTGGAAGCGCGAGTTCTTCCCCAACAAGACCCACATGCCCACCCGTCGCCCGATTTTCTTCAAGGACAGCCTGCTGGTCAGCGCCTTTGCCGTGCTGTGGATCGCCACCATCACTGCGGCGGCCCTCTACACCGGGCAGTCGGTCTGGCTGTCCTTGCTCATGGGCGTGGCGATCCCCTTCTTTTTCTGGAACACCATGATCGGCTTTGTGGTCTATGTGCACCACACCCACGTCAAGGTGTCCTGGCACGACAACAAAGCCGCTTGGACCAAGGCCGCGCCCTTTGTGTCCACCACGGTGCACCTGACCTTTCCGTTCAACATTGGCGGCATGATGCACCACATCATGGAGCACACCGCCCACCATGTGGACATGAGCATTCCGCTGTATCGCTTGAAGCAAGCCCAGGCCAAGCTTGAAGAAATGCTGCCGGGCCGCATCATCGTGCAACCCTTCTCCTGGAAGTGGTACTTCGAGACCGCTCAAAACTGCAAACTGTACGATTTCGGCCGTGAATGCTGGACCGACTTCAAAGGCAGCATGACCAGCCCGGTGCGCGGCAACTTGCCACCGGCGGCTCAGGCCTGATCGGGTCAACGCGCTCAGTCTGCAGCGCGCTTGGCCAAAATCTCGAAGGCGGGCAAAGTCTTGCCTTCCAGAATTTCCAGGAACGCGCCACCACCGGTCGAGATGTAGCCCACCTGCTCTTCGATGCCGTATTTGGCAATCGCCGCCAGCGTGTCCCCGCCGCCTGCGATGCTGAACGCGCTCGACTCGGCAATCGCCTGGGCAATGACCTGGGTGCCGTTTTCAAAGGCCGCAAACTCGAACACGCCCACCGGGCCGTTCCACACAATCGTGCCCGCTTGCTTGAGCTGCGCGGCGAGCTGGGCCGCCGTCTCGGGGCCAATGTCCAAAATCATGTCGTCGTCGGCCACGTCGGTGGCTTTTTTCACCGTGGCCACGGCGTCGGCCGCAAAAGTTTTGGCCACCACCACATCGGTCGGAATCGGCACTTCGGCCCCACGCGCCTTCATGGCCTCGATCACGGCTTTGGCCTCGGTCACCAAATCGGCTTCGGCCAAGCTTTTGCCGATCTTCAGACCCGCCGCCAGCATGAAGGTGTTGGCAATGCCGCCGCCCACGATCAACTGGTCCACGTTTTTGGACAGGCTCTTCAAGATGGTCAGCTTGGTGGACACCTTGCTGCCCGCCACGATGGCAACCAACGGGCGTTTGGGGTTGGTCAAGGCCTGGGTGATGGCATCGATCTCGGCCGCCAGCAAGGGGCCAGCGCAGGCGATGGGCGCAAACTGGGCGATGCCGTAGGTGGTGCCTTCGGCGCGGTGGGCGGTGCCAAAGGCGTCGTTCACGTAGATGTCGCACAACTTGGCCATCTTGCGGGCCAGCGCTTCGTCGTTCTTTTTCTCGCCTTTGTTGACGCGGCAGTTTTCGAGCAGCACCACCTGGCCGGGGGCGACGGTCACGCCCGCAACACTGGCGTTGCCTTCTGAACCTACCCAGTTGGCGATCAAAGGCACTTCGCGGCCCAACAATTCACCCAGACGTTTGGCCACCGGGGCCAGCGAATCTTCGGGCTTGAACTCGCCCTCGGTCGGACGGCCCAGATGCGATGTGACCATCACGGCCGCACCGGCTGCCAGCGCCATCTGGATGCAGGGCACGCTGGCGCGGATGCGGGTGTCCTCGGTGATGCTGCCGTCATCGGCTTGCGGCACATTCAAGTCGGCGCGGATGAAAACGCGTTGGCCAGCGGCTTGGCCGTTGGCACACAAATCAGAAAAACGGATGACGTTCATGGTGTGAAGAAAAAGTAGATGGATCAATTCGCGTTGATTTTAAAAGCCTGGATTGACCGCGATGGACGCCCCCGGGTACGAACGCCAAACAAAGCCGGCGTGAATTACCAGCCCAGCCCCAGACGCAAAGGCAGGTACACCGCCATCCCCACCACAATCGTGACCAGTACATCGCGCCGCCAAAAATAAGCTGCCACCCCAGCCAGTGCAGCGAACAATCGCGCGTCTTGCCAGGTGCCGATCAAATCACCCTGCACAGTGATGATTTCTGGCACCACCACCGCCGACAAAGCGGCAATCGGAGCGTACTGCAGACCACGCTGCGCCCAATGCGGCAGTTGCCAGGATTTGCTGGAGATGAAAAAGAAACTGCGCGCCACCACGGTGACCACAGCCAAGCCCACGATCACCGCCAGGGTCCACAAGTCTGTGCCGTTCATGCCGCCACCTTGTGTTCTGGACGGATTTTTTCGACCGTCAGGCACAGGATCACGGCCACCGCAATGGCCACCACGATGTTGAGTTTGAGCGGCAGGTGGTATGCGGCCACTGCGGCCACACCCGCCACCGCCGCCGACAAGATGCGCATGCGCGAACTGGCCAGTGAGCACTGAATCCCCAGCAAACACAAAATGCCCGCAAAGCCCAAACCCCATTCGGGCGGGATCAGATTGGCCAGCCCAATGCCCAGCAAACTGGCCACCATCCAGCTGGCCCAATTCAGAAAATAGTTGCCCGCCAGATAGGCCTCCTGGTGTATGCGTTCGGCCTCGGAGCCACCCGGTTCGTGAAAACGCCGGGTGAACAACACATAGCTGATGTCGGCGGTAAAGTAACCATGACACATGCGCTGCCAACGGGGCAGGTGCATCAGATATGGCCGAAGGTGCAGGCTGAACACCACAAAGCGCAGGTTCACGCAAAAGCCGGTGGCCAAAATCACCCAAGCCGGGGCGCCAGCCACCAACAGCGGAATGGCCGCC
This sequence comes from Limnohabitans sp., assembly GCF_023910625.1. Taxonomy (NCBI): domain Bacteria; kingdom Pseudomonadati; phylum Pseudomonadota; class Betaproteobacteria; order Burkholderiales; family Comamonadaceae; genus Limnohabitans; species Limnohabitans sp. The sequence goes on along the minus strand of NZ_JAAVVW010000003.1, from coordinate 2,465,336 downwards.
AGCTGCGAGCTGCCCGCAAACACCAGCAGGGTCATGGCCACCGCCTCGAACACGCTCATGCCCGACTTGACCATGGCCACGCCCGTCATCAGGCCCCAAGCTGCCACACCCGGCGCTTGCGGGGCCAAATCACGAAAGCCTTGCCAGAACTCGGCGCGGCGGTAGAGCGTGGGCCGAAAAAACATCAGGCCACCAAACGCTGGCCAGGCTGCAAGGGGCAGCCACGCAAAAAGTCGGCTGCACCCAGGCGCTTGCCACCGGGCCGCTGCAACTGCGTCAGGCACAGCTGACCCTCACCGCAGGCCACGCGCACGCCCGAGGCATCGGCGCTGAGCACGGTGCCGGGTTGAGCGGTCTGCACGGACGCTTGCGCCGTGGCTTGCCAGAGCTTGAGGGTTTCCACGCCCGAATCTGTGGTTAATGGCACGGTCATGCCCGGAAACGGATCAAAGGCCCGGATGCGCCGCGCCAGCACCTCGGCGCTCAAGGCCCAGTCCAGCGCCGCTTCGGCCTTGTCGATCTTGTGCGCATAGGTCACGCCTTCATCGGGCTGGGGCTGGTGCGGCAAGGCATCGAGTGAGGCCAGCGCTTGCACGATGGCCTGCCCGCCCAGCGCAGCCAGGCGGTTGTGCAGCACGGCGGTGGTGTCGGTGGGCGCGATGGCGCAGGGCAAAACCAGCAACATGTCGCCGGTGTCCAGGCCCGCGTCCATCTGCATGATGGTGATGCCGGTTTGCGCATCGCCTGCCTCGATGGCACGGTGAATCGGCGCGGCCCCGCGCCAGCGTGGCAACAAAGAGGCGTGGATGTTCAGGCACCCCTTGGGCAGCAAGTGCAGCACCCACTGCGGCAGGATCAGGCCGTAAGCCGCCACGATCATGGCGTCGGCCTGATGGTCGAGTTTTGCGTCCAGCAAAGTCTGGCGGGCGGCAGCCGCGTCTTCGGGGTATTTGCCATCGAGCCGCAAGCTGCGCGGCTGAGCCACTGGAACCGCATGGTCCACGGCCCACTGCTTGACAGGCGAAGGTTGCAGCTTCATGCCGCGCCCTGCAGGTCGGTCAGGCTGGGTCAGGACCAGGACGATCTCGTGGCCAGCGGCGTGCAGGGCCGCCACGGCCACCTGCGCAAATTCGGGCGTGCCCGCAAAAATCAGCCGCATGCCGTGCTCAGCGTCCGGCTTTTTGGGCTTTGACCATCTTGGTCTTGATGCGGCCTTGCTTGAGCGGCGAGAGGTATTCCACAAACACCTTGCCCATCAGGTGGTCCAACTCGTGCTGGATGCAGATGGCCAGCATGCCCTCGGCCTCGAGGGTGCGCGATTGACCGTTGCGGTCCAGGGCCGTCACTTTGAGGGCGGTGGCGCGCTCCACGCCGTCGTAAATGCCGGGCACCGACAAGCAGCCCTCTTCCCCCTTCACGCGCTCGTCGTTCATCCAGGTGATCTCGGGGTTGATCAGCACCATCGGTTGGTTGCGCTCTTCAGAGGTGTCGATCACCACCAGACGCTCGTGCACATCCACCTGCGTGGCCGCCAGGCCAATGCCGCCCGCCTCGTACATGGTCTCCAGCATGTCGTCGATCAGGGCGTGCACGCGCGCGTCTACCGCCTGCACAGGCTGGGCCACCTTGTGCAGGCGAGGGTCGGGGTAACAAAGGATGGTGAGCAGTGCCATGGTTTTGAAGGTCAACAAGAATGTGTTTATTTTCGGTCATTTCGGTGCACGCCCCCAGCACCACCGCCCGATAACCCATATTGGACAAAATGGATCATGAAACCCGCCAGCGCCAAACCATCATGCGTTTTGGGCAAACTGCTCATTCCGCGAAAGTCGTGGTCCTCACCCCAAAGCGCCCGGCGCTTGTGCCACAAAAATGCACACATCTCGGGCGTGAACTCCGGGTGGGGCTGGAGGCCCAACACCTGATCCTGGTGGCTGGCCACACGGGTATAGCCCTGCACCATGGGGCATCCAGATCGTCGTTTTCCCAAATAAACAGCCGCAGGCGCTGAATAGACTTGAAATCGGGGGGAGCATGGTGGGCTCTAGCTGGGGCTTTCATTTTATGGACTTGGCGCGCATCTGACTTTGCAACACAATCACAGCACCCACAAAAACCAGAACGGCCATGATGGCCGTGCAGGGAGACAAGATGGTCAACACCCCAAAAGAACTGGGCGCTTGGCTGCGCCTGAGCATGACACCCGGCGTGGGCCCTGAAAGCGCGCGCCGGCTTTTGGCTGCCTTTGGCGAGCCCGAGCTGATTTTTCAGCAAACCGAAGCCGCCTTGTGCCAAGTGCTCAGCCCGCTTCAAGCCCAGGCAGTGCAGCGCATGCCCGAGGGTTGTGCCGCGCTCACGCAGGAAACCCTGGATTGGCTGGACCAACATGCCCAACAGGGCTGTTGCGTGCTGACGCTCGGTGATGCCGACTACCCGGGGGTCTGGCTCGACATCCCTGACCCGCCACTCATGCTCTACGGCATGGGGCAAACCTCCCAACTGGGCTCGCTGTCCGGCAAGCCATCACTGGCCATCGTAGGCAGTCGCAACCCCAGCCCCCAAGGCGCGGACAACGCCCGCGAATTTGCCCGCAGTCTGGCTGCCAGTGGTTTGACGATCATCTCGGGCCTGGCCTTGGGCGTGGATGGCGCTGCGCACGAAGGCGCTCTGCAGGGACATACCGGACCAGGCCTGGCCACCATCGCCATCGTCGGCACCGGACTGGACCGGGTCTACCCGCGTCAGCACCGGGACCTGGCGCACCGCATTGCACAAAACGGACTGATCCTGAGCGAATACCCCCTGGGCACGCCCCCCTTGCCACCCAACTTTCCGCGTCGCAATCGCCTGATATCAGGCCTCTCACAGGCCACACTGGTGGTCGAGGCTGCCTTGCAATCGGGCTCGCTCATCACGGCAAAGCAAGCGCTGGAGCAGGGGCGCGATGTGATGGCCATCCCCGGCTCGATCCACTCGCCCCAGTCCAAAGGCTGTCATCTGCTGATCAAACAAGGTGCCAAGCTGGTGGAATCGGCCCAGGATGTGCTCGAAGAATTGCGCCTGCCCGACTCGCTGGCGCAGCGCTGCCTGCCCCTGGCACCAGAACCGGGCGACTCGCCACACACGGGCAAGGACGATTCACCGGAAGCCGAACTGCTGCGGGCCATGGGCCATGACCCAGTGAGTCTGGACGCCCTGCAAGCGCGCTGCGGATGGCCCACATCACAATTGCAGGCACAGTTGCTGGAGCTGGAACTGACAGGCCTGGTTGGGCGTTTGCCTGGCGGCCTGTTTCAGCGAATCGGATCGGCCTGAAAACTCAGACCACCGCGCCCGAGTTTTCGTCGCTTGGGTCGTTGTCTTTCTTGATCGGCTTGACCATGTCTTCACGGCTGATGCCCAGCCACATGGCCACCGCAGCGCCCACAAACACCGACGAGTAAATGCCAAAGCAAATGCCAATCGTCAAAGCCAGCGCGAAGTAATACAGCGTCTCGCCGCCAAACAGCAGCATGGACAACACCATGATCTGGGTCGATCCGTGGGTGATGATGGTGCGGCTGATGGTGGAGGTGATCGCGTTGTCGATGATCTCCACCGTGTTCATCTTGCGGTAGCGTCGGAAGTTCTCGCGAATTCGGTCAAAAATCACCACCGACTCGTTCACCGAATAACCCAGCACCGCCAGCACCGCCGCCAGCACCGCCAGTGAAAACTCCCACTGGAAGAAGGCAAAAAAGCCCAGGATGATGACCACATCGTGCAAGTTGGCAATGATGGCCGAGACGGCGAACTTCCACTCGAAGCGAATGGCCAAGTACAGCATGATGCCGCCCACCACAAAGGCCAGCGCCATCAGGCCGTCTTCCACCAGTTCGTCGCCCACTTGCGGACCCACAAATTCGGCGCGGCGCAGGGTCACATCGGGGTCGTTGGCTTTCAGGGCTGACAAGACTTTTTCGCTTTGCTGGGCCGAGTTCACACCTTTTTGCGTGGGCAACCTGATCATCACATCGCGTGCCGAGCCAAAGTTCTGCACAAACACTTCGCCATAACCGAGTGTGGCCACCGTGCCGCGCACCTTTTGCAGGTCGGCGGGCTGGCTGTAGCTCACCTCCATCAAGGTGCCGCCCGTGAACTCCACCGACAGGTGCAGACCCCGGCTGAACAAGAAAAACACCGCCAAAGCGAAGGTGATGAAGGAGATCGCGTTGAGCACCAAGGCATGGCGCATGAACGGGATGTCTTTTTTGATTTTGAACAATTCCATGGTCTTTTACCCTTAGTCGGCTTTCACCGCAGTGCCAGCCTCGGGCCGCCAGACGGTGCCGATCGACACCGATTTGAGTTTCTTTTGGCCGCCATACCAAAGATTGACCAGACCTCGCGAGAAGAACACCGCCGAGAACATGCTCGTCAAAATGCCGATGGTGTGCACCACCGCAAACCCGCGCACCGGGCCGGAGCCAAAGGCCAGCAAGGCCACACCCGCGATCAAGGTGGTGATGTTGGAGTCAAAAATCGTGGCCCAGGCGCGGTCATAGCCCGCGTGGATGGCCGCTTGGGGGCTTGCCCCATTTCGCAGCTCTTCACGCACACGCTCGTTGATCAGCACGTTCGAGTCGATCGCCATGCCCAGTGCCAGCGCCATCGCGGCCATGCCGGGCAGGGTCAGGGTCGCTTGCAGCGTCGACAAAATGGCCACCAGTAACAGCAGGTTCACACCCAGCGCAATGCCGGAGAACAGGCCGAACATGGCGTAGTAAATGACCATGAAGGCCCCGATCACCAGGAAACCCCAGGTCACGCTGTTGAAGCCTTTGGCGATGTTTTCTGCGCCCAGGCTGGGGCCAATGGTGCGCTCTTCGATGATCTCCATGGGCGCAGCCAATGAACCAGCGCGCAGCAGCAGCGCGGTGTCGTTGGCCTCAACCGTGGTCATGCGGCCAGAAATCTGCACACGACCGCCGCCAATCTCGGCACGGATCACCGGGGCCGTGACCACCTCGCCCTTGCCCTTTTCGAACAAGATGATGGCCATGCGCTTGCCCACGTTGTCGCGGGTTACATCCTTGAAGATGCGGGCGCCCTTGCCGTCGAGCGTCAGGTTCACGACCGGCTCTTGGGTCTGGCTGTCAAAGCCAGGCTGGGCATCGGTCAGGTTGTCGCCCGTGAGCACCACCTGTTTTTTGACGATCAACGCACGCCCATCGCGCTCCAAATAGCGCTCGGTGCCAAAAGGCACCATGCCCCCAGGCTGCTCGGCGGCACGCGCTTCTGTGCTTTCGTCCACCATGCGCACCTCAAGGGTGGCGGTGCGGCCCAAAATGTCTTTGGCCTTGGCCGTGTCCTGCACACCGGGCAACTGCACCACGATGCGGTCCAGCCCCTGCTGCTGGATCACCGGCTCAGCCACGCCCAGCTCGTTGATCCGGTTGTGAAGTGTGGTGATGTTTTGCTTGAGCGCTTGCTCTTGCACCTTGCGGGCGGATTCAGGCTTGATGTTGACCCCCAAACGCAGCTCGGCGCCATCGGTCACTTCGCGCGTTTGCAGATCGGGGAACTGGTCGGTGATCAGGCGCTTGGCGGCTTCTTGTTGTTGCGCGTCGCGCACGCGGATTTCGATGTTCTGGCCATTGCGTGAAATGCCGCCATGGCGAATGTCTTTTTCGCGCATGACACTGCGCAACTCCCCGGTCAGGGCCTCCACGCGCTGGTTCAGCGCAGCTTGCATGTCCACTTGCAGCATGAAGTGCACGCCACCGCGCAAATCCAGGCCCAGGTACATGGGCGAGGCATACAAGGCGGTCAGCCAGCCGGGTGATCTTGACACCAGATTCAGGGCCACCACGAATTGCGGATCCGAGGCGTCCGGGATCAAGGCTTTCTGGATGGCATCCTTGGCCTTGAGCTGCTCATCGGTGCTCTCCAGGCGCACCCGAACCGAGCCCCCATCGAGCACCAGACCCCGAGTGTTGATGCTGTTGGCGTTGAGCGCATCTTCGACTTTTTGCAAAGTCGAAGTGTCCACCTTGATGGTGGCCTTGCCCGAAGACACCTGCACAGCAGGCGCCTCTCCAAAGAAATTGGGCAAGGTGTAGACCGCACCCAACAACAAGGCGATCACGATGACCACATATTTCCAGACCGGGTAACGGTTCATAAAGACTCGCGTGCAGGAAAGAAACAAGGGGCTCGGTGAATCCGGGTCCCCGAAGAGTTGACGCTCAAATCACTTGATCGTGCCTTTGGGCAAAACCTGCACCACGGCGCTGCGCTGCATCTGAATTTCCACGCCAGCGGCCATCTCCACGCCTATATAGGCATCACCGATCTTGCTGACCTTGCCCAGCAGACCACCCGCCGTCACCACCTCATCGCCCTTGGCCAGGGCGTCCACCATGGCGCGGTGCTCTTTTTGCTTCTTCATCTGGGGGCGGATCATCACGAAATACAGCACCACAAACATCAGCAGCAGCGGCAGCATGCTCATCAGGGTGGACTGCATGTCACCACCTGAGGCGGCGGCGGGAGCGGTTTGGGCAAAAGCAGAAGAAATGAACATGGGAACTCCACTGAAAGTCAAATTCGGGTTGTGCGGGTGACGCCTGGGCGTCCTGCGGGCGAAGCCGCCATTGTATGCGGCGCTATGATCACTTCCAAAAGCCCGGCTTGTAGAGGGTCGCGCCCCAAGAAAGCATCGGGGCCACCCCATCAACCCCGTCCAAACCCCGACAAAAAACAAACATGCCAACCACCCACGGCCAACCCATCGTGTTGGAACTCACAGAAAGAGGCCCCGTTTGAACTTGCGTTTGTGGGCCATCCTGGCCTTGCTGGGCAGCCTGATTTCCCTGGCAGTGGGCACCTCGTTTGCCAAAAGCCTGTTTCCTGCATTGGGCGCGGAGGGCACCACCGCCTACCGCATCGTATTTGCCATGCTGATGCTGATGACGGTGTTTCGGCCCTGGCGCAGAAAGTGGGTCTGGGCAGACGCGCTGCCACTGGGCCTGTATGGCGTCACCCTCGGGGTCATGAACCTGCTGTTTTACAGCGCCATCAAAACCATCCCGTTTGGCGTGGCCATTGCCATCGAATTCACCGGCCCGCTGGCCTTGGCGGTCTGGACCTCCAAAAAAACCAGTGACTGGCTTTGGGTGTCTTTGGCCATCGCCGGGCTGGCCTTGCTGCTGCCCCTGCCCGGGGGCGAGGCCAACTCGGCGCTCGACCCCATGGGCATGTTTTTTGCCTTCACAGCGGGTATTTGCTGGGCGCTGTACATCGTTTTCGGACAACGGGTGGCCCTGCGCTACGGCAGCATGGCCACCCCCATGGGCATGCTGGCGGCGGCCATCATGGTGACACCCATTGGGTTCTACCATGCTGGCACAGCCATGCTCGACCCGCAATGGTTGGTGGCCGGCCTGGCCGTGGCCTTGCTGTCCAGTGCGATCCCCTACGCACTGGAGATGTTTTCCCTGCACCACCTGTCCAAAAACACTTTCAGCATTCTGCTCAGCCTGGAGCCCGCCGTTGGCGCACTGGCAGGCTGGCTGGTGTTGGCGGAACACCTGAGCCTGACCCAAGGCTTGGCGATTGTCTTGGTCATGGTCGCTTCCATGGGCACCGCCTGGTCAGCCGGTCAAGCCAAGTCCTGAGACCACAGAACAAACGCAATCCCCTGCCTGGCCGGAGATCACTTCGCCACAGGGGCTGCCACTGCCGGATTGCCCGGAGCGGCGGCGGGTGTTGCGGGTGTTGCGGGTGTTGCGGGCTGCGGGCTGCCCGTGATTTTGTCCACCTGCTTGAGCAACCAATTGCGGTTTTCTTGGCGCTGCTTTTCCTGCAGCGCATTTTCTTGTGCAACCTGCGCGCGCAAAGCTACGATTTTGTCCTGCAAAGCACGTTCCTTTGCCGATTTGACCTCTGCGACCTGACGCTCGGCCAATGCACGCGCCTCCTCAATCGCCTGAATCCTCGCCGCCTCTTGAGCCGCCTTCCGAGCAGCCTCTTGAGCTGCCGCTTGGGCCACCCGGTCTTGCTCTGCCTTGATGCGCGAAGACCTGACCCCGGCCATCTCGCGCACCCCGGTGCTCCAGGGCAAGTTCTCCAATTGGCGGCGAATGGCCTCTTCGCGTGAAATCACCCGCGACTGGCCTTGCAAGGATGCCGTGAAGTAGCCCTCGCAACGGCTCCGAATGCCCCCCGCCACCGTACAAGCATGCCCCGCCGGGTTTTGCGCCCCCCATGCTTTGGGTTGCGCCACAAATGCATCGCAGCGGGTAAAAGCCCGCTGGATCCGGGCGTCTTCTGCACTCGGCTGGGGGTCTGTGAAATCAAACCATTGCGGGCGCACCAGATCGTGCGCCAAGGCCACGCTCACACACTCACTTTTGGCAGGCGGCATTTGCGCCAGCATGGCCGCCCAGATCGCCTGCGTCGTGCCATTGTCACGGACCACCTTGAACCGCGCCTGGCCTTGCACAGGGCAGGCATTGATCAACTGGTCATCAACACGCCTAAACTGTCCGCGCCAATACACCGTGACCCACTCAGCCTCGCCCGGGTTGATCGCCACGCGGGCGTCAAAGAACGGTGCGCGCACCACGCGCTCGACAGGGGCTTGCCCGGGGACGGTGATCTCCAGATTGCAAACCTGCTCACCATTGAGCACCCGGGCCGAAACGGGCACGGTCTGGGTTTGACCCGCCAGCAGCACGTACTGACCCGCCCATGCCCACGGCACGGCCCCCAGCACAAGCACTGTCACGCACCACCAACGACTTGAACCCATTGCACCACCGTTGCCCAAAAAACATCGTCTTACAGTATCGGCAGCAACAGGCCCGACTTGATAGCCCCTCAAAGCCACCCCCAAAACGACTGGCGGTGATCGGCCAATGCGGCGAGACCCCCGGCAAAGACTGCGCTTTGTCAGGTCATGAGCTCAATCGCATGCCAAACGGTCAGAACGGCCAAGTCCCCCTTCGGTCTGCAAAACGGGTGCACAGGCCAAAACCCAAGCAGATGACCTGGGTGAAACCCAAAACAAACAGGGTGCCCGATGGCACCCTGATGGCAGGCAGCCGACCCTCTTGGCCGGCGTGTGTGGCAATTGCTCAGGCCTTGGCTTTAGGCTTGGACATGGCAGCTTTGACCGAAGCTTCGGCTTGGGCAGTGGCCGCCTTCAGGCTGGCTTCGGCGCTCTCAGCGGCTTGCTTGGCCACTTTTTTCAGGGTTTCGGCGGCGCTCTGGCTGGCGTCGAAAGCGGTCTTGATGGCGGCCACGGCGACATCGGAGCCAGCAGGTGCGTTCTTCAGGCTGCTTTCGACCAGGCTTTTGACAGCCTTCTCGGACTCGGCCATTTTGCCCTCCACGACCTTGGTGAAGACGGCGCTGGTGCTGTTGGCAATGTCAGCGATGTGTCGGCCATAAGACACCGACTTTTCGAGTGCCGGCTGCACCAAAGCGGCATGCACAGCCATCAGGTCTTGCGGGTTCTTGACAGCCAACAGGGCTTGCATGTTGGCGAAAGACTCACCCACAGCAGCTTTGCCAGCGGCCATGTTCAAATCGACCAAACGCTCGAAACCGGCAAAAGCGGTTTGCGACAGGTCGGCAACGGCAGCCATGTTGGCTTGTTGGGTGGCGGTGAAATGTTCAGCGTTGAAGTTCATGACGTGATCCTTGAAGGGGTTTTTGTTGCAATGCAGCAATTTGAACAGCATGAAGAAGCCGGGGCAAGGGAGAAGCTGCACTTTAGAGTCCGCTCTCCAATAAAGCGTTTGTGAGCGCCAACGCGCTGAACACCCTGCTTCAGCCCGTGCCATTCCCTGGGCAGGGCCTTTGCCCCTGTTGGGGCTTTCAATCACTAAACTCGGCGCTCGATCAATTCTGGCCGCAAACTTTGTATCTTTATGGAACTCATCCTCCTGTTGTTCATCTCGGCCATGGGTATCCACTGGCTCAACCTGCAAGGACAGCGCAAACGCACCGCCTTGCTGGCCCAGCAACTGCGCCCCTACCAGATCGAAAAGCTCATGTCACAACTGACCACCTCGTACATGCGCGCGCTGGGCGAACCAGACCCCGAGCGACAACAACAAATTTGGCAACTTCAAGAACAAGCCGAGCAACAAATGGCGGCCGATTTTCAGCATCTGGCGCGCGAGTTCGCAAAATTGCCCGCCCCCGAGACCCGTGGCTTGAAGCTGGCACTGCCCTTCATTGACCAACTCACGCCGAAGTTTTGTTTTGACATGCGCCGCCTGCTGGAGGTGCACGCACTAGGCATCGAGCGGGCCGTGGACAACCGTGAGGGCTTGTCCAACAAGGCCCGATCATTCCGCATGATGGGCGAGATGTTTTTGATGCAACACAGTTGCCATTGGTTTTGCCGCTCCAAAACCATCGCCTCTGCCCGCATGCTGGCCCAGCACCAGACACGCCATGAGCAAGCGCTCGAAGCTGTCAGCCCCGAAACGCACCAGGCCTACCTGGCCGTGATTCAGAGCTGACGGTGCTGACGGCTTTACAGGTGGCCCTGAGCCCCTGTGACTTTCGTCCATTGGGTGATCGCGCTGCACAAGGCCTCCAGGGTGATGGGCTTGGGGACGTGCATGTTGAATCCGGCTTGTTTGCAACGGAACACGTCCTCGGGCATGGCATTGGCGGTCAGGGCCAAGATGGGGGTTTGAGCCGCCTGTTCGCCCGCTTCGCCTGCCCGAATGCGTCGGACCGCTTCATAGCCATCCATGATGGGCATCTGGCAGTCCATGAGCACGATGTCAAAGTGTCGTTCCCGAAGGATCTGAAGGGTTGCAAGTCCATTGTCCACCAGTTGATGGCTTGCCCCCAATTTTTCGAGCATGGAGAGGATCATCTTTTGATTGAGTGGGTGATCCTCTGCCACGAGCACGCTTGGCCCTTGTTTGAAAATGAGGTCGGCCTGGTTGTTTTGCTCCGACTGTGTCAGTTTGTTCCTGGGCTGTCTGTCATCAGGTGGGTATAAATCTTTGTTCAGGGGCAGTCTGAACCAAAAACATGAGCCGTTGCCCACGCTGCTTTTGACGCCAATTTCACCACCCATGGCTTCAATCAAGCGTTTACTGATCGAAAGTCCAAGGCCCGTTCCGCCATGATGTCGCGTGCTGGAGTCATCCACTTGTGAAAATGGTTTGAACAGCAGCGCTTGCTGAGCCTCAGAAATCCCAATGCCAGAGTCTTGAACTTCACATTGCCAATAACCTTCGTGGCAACTGGCACTCAGTTGGATTTGCCCCTGGCGGGTGAACTTGATGGCATTGTTGAGCAGGTTGTTGATGATTTGCCGCAAGCGATAGGGATCGATGAGCAGTATGGATGGCAGTCCCGGTGCCAGTTTCGTGTTGACTTGCAGCCCTTTGGCCTGCGCACCCGCAGCATGCAATTGGGTGCAACTGTTGATGAGATCATGCAAGTGAACAAGTTCATTGCGAAATGCCATTTTGCCGGCCTCAATCTTGGAGAGGTCCAAAATTTCGTCGATGAGTTGCGTCAATGCATCGGCACTTTGCTTGATCATGTGCGCTTGCTCAGTTTGCTCTTGATTCAGACCAGAGGCCTCAAGCAGACTGAGCATGCCAACAACACCGTTCATGGGTGTTCGAATTTCATGGCTCATGTTGGCCAAGAAAATGCTCTTTGCCTTATTGGCCAGTTCAGCCTGATGTTTGGCTTCGACCAAGTCGATCTCAACTTGTTTGCGTTGTTGAATGTTTGAAAAACTGCCCACCATGCGCAGAGGACGGCCTTCGGAAGTTCGCTCAACCACCTCACCTCTGTCGAGTACCCAGATCCAGTCACCATTGCGATGGCGCATACGGTGTTCATGGTGGTAATGCTGACCGTGTTCCAGACTGTCCTGCAAAAGGAGCTCGACTTCATCCTTTTCATCAGGGTGCAGCAGTGAGGTGAAATCTTTTACGGTGCCCGTCAGATCGTCAACGCTGTAGCCGAGTATTTCGTACCAGCGATTGTTGTGGCGCAGTTCACCGGTGTCGATTCGCCAGTCCCACAGGCCTTCTCCGGTGGCTTGCATGGCCAGGCTGAGTTGGCGTTCGCTGGCCTCGACGCGTGCCTGTGCAGCGCGGATGTCGCTGATGTCGTGGGCGATGACGAGGATGCAGTTTTCTCCATCCTTGTTTTTGAAGGGCTTCTTGATGGATTTGAAGTAGCGCACTTTGCCGGTGCGGTCGTCGGTCGATTCTTCCATGACGATTTGCGTGACGCCCGAACGCATGATGCCCATCACGTTGTCGCGGAAAAAGGCATCTTGTTCGGGGGTGGCGCTGAAGTGGCCGTCAGACTTGCCGATCATGGCTTCGGGGGTTGTGCCGTAGAGGGCGGCCACGGTGCGGTTGCACAGCAGAAAGTCGCCCTTGGCATCCTTGAGAACGACGACGTCTGGACTTTCGTCCAGGGCTGTACGCAGCAGTTCATTCTCTCTCTCAAGGCGTGCCAGTTTTTGCTGCAGAGCTACAAATTCAGAATTGATATGCGTGGCATTGCTCATGATGGTTGTGATGGTGAACGGACAGTCAATCCAAGCAAATGCGCTCGATTATGGACCAGCGTATGGGCACTAGCGGGTTATCAGCCGGTGAGCTGGGTGATGAAAGCGTTCAACCGCACCCCGGCGTTCATCAGTCTCTGAAAGCGGTCCACCACCTGCCCCCCTCCAGCATCACCACCGCCACCTCGGTGGCGCGTTCGCGCACATTGGACGAGATGCCCATGTTTTCGCCACCAACCATAATCAACAGATTACTTTTGGCCCACCCACATTGCAAAGCCCCCATGACCGACACCCTTGCCCAACTCTTCCAACCCACCCGCATCGGCGACATCGAGATGGCCAACCGCGTGGTCATGGCCCCGCTGACCCGTTGCCGCGCCGACGAAGCTGCAGGCGACATCCCCGGCAGCGCCATGAACATCGCGTATTACCGCCAGCGCAGCAACGCAGGCCTGATCATCAGCGAAGGCACACAGGTCTCGCCCGGTGGCAAAGGCTACATGGCCACCCCCGGCATTTATTCGGACGCCCAGGTCGAAGGCTGGAAGCCCATCACTCAGGCCGTGCACGCGGCGGGCGGCAAGATCGTGGCGCAAATCTGGCATGTGGGCCGCATCTCGCACCCCGACCTGACCGGCGGCGCTGCGCCCATCGCCCCATCGGCCGTGGCCGCCAGGGTCATGGCCTACGGCCACAACGGCAAAGTGCCCGCCCCGGTGCCACACGCCCTGAGCGCAGAAGAAATCAAAGAAGTTGTGCAGCAATACCGCCAAGGCGCGGCCAACGCCATGCGCGCCGGTTTTGACGGTGTGGAAATCCACGGTGCCAACGGTTACCTGATCGACCAGTTTCTGCGCGAGACCACCAACCTGCGCACCGACGGCTACGGCGGCTCGCCCCAAAACCGCATCCGCTTTGCGCTGGAGGTGGTGGACGCCGTGGCCGCCGAAATCGGCGCAGGCCGCACCGGCATTCGCCTGTCGCCTGTGTCGCCCGCCAACGACTCGGCCGAGAGCAACCCCCAGGCCGTGTTCGGCCCGCTGGTCGAAGCGCTCAGCCAACGCGGCATCGCCTTCATCCACTTTGTGGAAGGTGCCACCGGTGGCCCGCGTGACCTGACCGGCTTTGACTTTGCGTGGGCACGCCAAGCCTTCAAAGGCGCCTACATCGCCAACAACGGCTACACCCGCGACATGGCCCTCGACGCCATCGCATCCGGCAGCGCCGACGCCGTTGCTTTTGGTCGCGCCTACATCTCCAACCCCGACCTGGTGCAACGCCTCAAAGCCAACGCCCCACTGGCCAAAGCGAACTCCAGCACCTTCTATGCACCGGGGCCTGAAGGGTACATCGACTACCCGGCGATGTGAGGCGGCGGTTGACGGGCGACCACATTGCCCGCATCTCGATCAACCCCGCCGACCACGACCTCTCGCCCCAGAAGACGGGTCTCTACAAAATGCAGTCACCGGCTGGGGCTTTCGTGCAGGATGTTACTGAGTCACACCTCAAATAACCCCGTAAATCAAATATATGATGTATGATTTACGGTAATGATAACTCGACAAATCGCCTCCATCGTTCAACAACGGCTCAGCTCTGGCGTACCCGCTGCGGTATTGCTCGGACCCCGTCAGGTGGGAAAAACCACGCTTGCGCGTCAACTGGCGGCCCACTGGCCCCAAGGCGCGGTGTACCTGGATCTGGAACTTCCCTCAGATCGCCGCCGCTTGGAAGACCCCGAAACCTATTTAAGGGCACAAGCCCCCAAACTCGTCATCATCGATGAAATCCACCGCGTGCCTGAACTTTTTGCCGTGTTGCGCGGACTGATTGACGAAAGACGCGCAGCCGGGCAGCTTTACGGCCATTTTTTGCTCTTGGGTTCAGCCGCCATGGCACTGATGCAGCAGTCATCCGAAACCTTGGCCGGTCGCGTGGCCTATCTGGACATGCATGCCATCCATTTGAGCGAAGCCATTTCTGCAGGACTGTCTGAATCTGTCCTGTGGAACCGGGGCGGCTTTCCAGACAGTTTGCTGGCGCAAGACGACGCACACAGCATGTCGTGGCGGCAAGACTTCATCCGCTCTTATTTAGAACGTGACGTGCCCATGTTTGCACCTCGCATGTCCGCTGAAACACTGGGTCGCCTGTGGACCATGTTGGCGCACCAACAAGGCGGCCAAATCAATCAAGCGCAACTGGCAGCGAGCTTGGGTGTCAGCGCCCCTACCGTAGGCCGCTACATCGACCTGCTCACCGACCTGCACTTGGTCCGCCGACTACAGCCCTGGTTTGCCAATGTGGGCAAGCGCTTGGTCAAGACGCCCAAAGTGTTTGTGCGCGACAGCGGTTTGGTGCATGCCTTGCTGGGCCTGAAAGACGAAAACGATGTGCTGGGTCATCCTGTTGCAGGTGCCAGTTACGAAGGCTTTGTTTTGGAAACACTGATCACGCAAGCCGGACCTTCGCTCAAACCCTATTTTTATCGAACGCACGATGGTGCGGAAATTGACCTGCTGTTTGAACGCGGCGGGCAACCCGACATCGCGATCGAGGTCAAACGGTCCAGTGCGCCATCTCCCGAACGGGGGTTCAAACACGCGTGTGACGATCTGGGCATCACCCAGCGATACGTGGTCTACCCGGGTACCGAAAGTTTCAGCCTGCGACAAGGCACACAGGCCATTGGCTTGCAAGGCATGCTCGAATTGCTGAACCCCGAATAGACCACAACACACAGACTGAGCACATGCACCCCGGCCCCCTCCTCTTTTGCGGCGACCCGCACGGCCAATGGCAGCACATCATCGATGCCGCGCTGCAAACCGATGCCCGCGCCGTCATCTTGCTGGGCGACCTGGAGCCCGCACGCCCGCTGCACACCGAGCTGGCGGCCATCCGCGAACGCGTCTGGTACATCCACGGCAACCACGACACCGACCACGAGGGCAACTTTGCCAACGTTTGGCACAGCGAACTGGCCGAGCGCAACATCCATGGCCGAGTGGTCACGCTGCCCTGCGGCACGCGCATTGGCGGGCTGGGCGGCGTGTTTCGGGGTGCGGTGTGGTACCCCAAAGACCGGCAAACGCCCAAGTTTCGCAACCGCGAAGAACATGCCAGCAAAACCCCGCGCCAAGACCGCTGGCAGAGCGGCGTGCACCTCAAACACTGGTCCACCATCTACCCCGACGAGGTGGAGCAACTGGCCACACTGCAGGCCGACATCCTCATCACCCACGAAGCCCCCGGCTACCACGAACACGGCTTTGCGCCGCTGGACGAACTGGCCCGCCGCATGGGCGTGCGCATGACGGTGCATGGCCACCAACACGACAACATTGACAGCAGCGCGCGTTGGGCTGAGCAGGGGTTTGAAAGTTATGGGGTGGGGCTGCGGGGGGTCATGGCGTGGCCTTGACCTGCCGCCTAGCTTCTCGTCCTTCCTTTACCCTCACCATCCATCACCACCTAAAAATATTGACATTGACTGAAAAACGTTAATAATTTCTGACATGCGTACATCTGAAATGATCAGGCAAGCCATGGCAGACAAACCCCTTGGGGCGGTCTTCTCAAGTGCTGACTTTTTGTCGGTGGGGACTCGCGCAGCCGTGGACCAGGCGCTCTTTCGGATGATGAGTGCCGGGATCATCGAACGGGTCGCCAGAGGGCTGTATGTCACAGCCGGTCAGCGTGTGGACGCACAAACCATTGCCCATGCAATGGCGCAAAAGACGGGGGAGCAAGTAGGGCTTGCGCCAGCCGGAGGCACGAATAATCTGCTCGTGGTGCCCACTTCTGGTCTGTCACGCACGGTCAAAGCCGCTGGGCACACCGTGCAATTTCGCCGCATGAGTCAAAGAAAAGTCCAGCTGGCTGCCAGCCCCAAGGGCAGGGTCTTGCTTGAGCTGTGGACCCGAGGCATGCAAAACCTCACAACGCTGGAGATCCAACGTGCCACGGGTGACTGGGCAGAAGGGGAAATGGACAACTACGCAGCGCTTATCCCGGCGTGGCTGCGCACCGTCATTGCGCAAGCCAACGCGCCACGCAAGTCCGTCAAGATCGGTTTATCGGGCGCTTATGACTGGTCAAACCCCAACATCAAAGACGACGTGTTGATCGGCAAAGTGCTCGAAAAGCACAAGTTCGAGGATGTGGCTCGGTTGTGCTTTTACTACGGCGTCCCCAAGGTCAAGCGCGTGTTCAAGCGGCGCGCTTATGAACCCATGACCAGCGCCAGTGTGACGCGAATGCTGGGCAACATCAGCAAAGGCTTGCGAACATCCCGGGGAAAAGCGAATTCCAAGGTCACGTTTCATTCCCGCAATGAAAGCGATCGACCCAAGGCGCAAATTGCGTACTTGAAGGCAACGCCCAAGGTGACGGTTTCAGAGGGAGGCTTTGATGTGCTGGGCATCGATGGGCTGCTTGCCATGAAAAGCATCGTTGTCTATGACCGCGTGAAGTCTCGTGACCTCTACGATTTGATGGTCCTCACCAAGGATCACGGCTATACCCTCGACGACATCTTTGCATGCATCGATCGCTATCAACCCATCAGGAACAAAGACCCCGAACGCTTCAAAAGCGTGGTCACGGGCGTGATCCCGCTGGACAAAAATGATGAAGGTTTTGCCAGCATCCAGCTGAATGTGAAGATGGCCGACATTTACAAGTACTTCAAAAAGCTGATCAACGACTACGAAATCAGGGCCGTTCAGCATATGCGGCCAAGCCCTTGAACGGAAATTGGGGTCAGATCCCAATTGATTCAGGGAAATTGGGGTCAGATCCCAATTGATTCAGCAACGGATGCCTCAGTACCGCGATGCCTCAAAGCGGCCGCTGGCCAGCAACTGCGTGCCGCTGGCGTTGGCGAGCTCGAAACTCTGGCCGTCGTGCGACAGCAGCACCGGCTCGCCGCAGGGCACCGGCCGGCACAGGTGCAGGTCGAGGCGGTGCACCTGCCAGCCGGCCTGCGCCAGCTGGCCGACGATCATCGAGCGCGTGGCCAGCCCTTGGAGAAACGGCTTTGGGTGGCCAAAGAGCCGCGCAGCCCAGGGCGTGGTGTGCACCGGGTTGGCGTCACCGCTGAGCTGGCCGTAACGCTGACCCAGGTCGTTGGAGACGTCGATGCGCGCCTGCCAGGGCGCCGTGTCTGGCGCCCAGCGCGGTGTTCGGCGCAGCAGCGCCTCGAACGGCGGTCCGGGGTGGCGTGCCAGCGCGGCCAGCTGGCCCGGGCGGTAGCCGCGCACGATGAAGTCGTCCTGCACGTTCAGCAGCACGAGGCCGTCCTCGCTGCTCACGGTGCAGGCGATGTGCACCACGGCCTTGTGCACCACAGACTTGTGCGCGCCCAGCGAGTGCACGGCCGCGACCCGCGCCGAGACGATCTGACTTCCCAGTTGAGCGGCCTGAGGTGCCGGCCGGTGTGTCGCGCGGTGGCGCAGGTGCAGCAGGTGGCGGAAGTTCAGGCCCAGGTCGGCGAAGAGCCGCATGTACAGCAGCGTGCCGGTGGCCTGGCTGAAGAGAAAAGGCGCGCCAGCGGCTGCGCCTGCGTCCAGCCCGAAGGCCTGGCACCAGCGCGTGTGTTCGTCGCGCCGCGGCTGAAAGGGCGCTGCGTATGACCCCTGGGCAGCCGAAGGGTTGAGCCGGTGCGGCGAGAGCAGGCTGCGCAGCGTGGCTGGCCAGTAGGCCAGCGCGTAGCGGCCGCGCTTTTGAGGCGAGGGCACCGACAGCAGCCGCGCCGAGGTGGGCTCTTGGGCCGGGCTCTGGCCCAGCAGTGGCAGGAAGATCGCTTCGCTCAAGTCGTTCATGGCATTTTCCAGCTGGCGCGGCAGACCCACGGGGGGGGCTGCCAGCCCGGCTTGATCGTCCGATGCCGTGATGATCGAATCTAGTGCCGTCTGAGTCATGGCTGTGTCCTCTTTGGTTTTGGGGGTTGGTTCGTTGAACGATGGGTGGTGAGGCGCCCATCACCTCACTGGATTTCAATGTGAACGCTGCTGTCGGCCACGGCCACGGCCGCGCAGGCCCAGGCCAACCAGCGCCAAGGCGGCGGCTCGTCTGCTGAGTTGTCTTGGTTTTGTGAGCATCAATGCATCTCCTCGGTGTGACCCGCGTCGTGGTCGACGGGCCTGAAACTGAGTGAGAGCTTGCTGGCCTAGCGTTGAATTTGCGTTGAACGAGCCCGGTTCTGGGCGGTGTTTTTTGCCTTACAGAAAAATCTTTTCTGTCTTGCTTGTGATTGAGCATTCACGCGGTTCAATCTGGCAATCTTGGCGGCGGCCAGCACATGGGAGCTCGGGGCCAGCACTGTGGCCGCACGCTGAAGGGCCAGCCAGCGGCTCAGAGCTTGCATCACTTTGGATGGCCGGGCGAGGCGGCTGGGCCGTCCAGCAGCAGCATATAACGCCGCGCCAGCCAGACGCAGCGCTCAAACACAGTGGTGGCGCTGAACACCGCCTGGCGCAGGCCGGGTTCCAGATCGCTGCCTTGCAGGCGGCGTCGGATGCTGTCCATCAGATCCGAGCGATCATGGGTGAGGCTGCGCAGCAGCTCCAGATCTTCGGCGTCGGGCTGGGCGAGTGCGGCGGTTTCGGCCAGGGTCTCCAGCACTATGTGCAGGCTTTGCACAAGATGGTCCAGCAGCTGGGCGACGGTGGGGTCGCTCATCACGGCTTGGGTGCTCTGGTGCAGTTCCGCCAGCGACTCTTGCAATGAGCCGAGCAGGCGGTTGCGGTCGCGCAGCACCATGCTGCGCTCCAGAACATCGCGGCTGCGTTGGCGGTCGGCCAGTTCTACCAAGAACTGCTCACAGAGCAGCAGCACCTGGCTTTCGGCGGCCTGGCGTTTGTCGGCGGATGCAAGGGCGGCAGGCGCGTCTTGCCGCAGTGCGTCGAGATAAGCGGGCAGGCAGGCGAGCAGGCGTTGCTGCTCTTTGTCGGCCAGCAGCAGGGCGGTTTCGGCTTCGTCCAGGGCCTCGTCATGCACAAAGTGCGGCTTACTCAGGTTCTCCTGCAGCGAGGGCGCGGCCCAGGCTTCCAGCCAGCGCAGGCTGGGCTTTTCTAGGGTGCGGCTGCCCAGATCGCTGAGCAGTTGCACCACCATGTAGAAGGCCGCGAAGCGGGCCGGCAAGCCTAGCTGGAAGTGGTCCAGCAGGCGGTTGAAAGGGTCGTCCAAGAGCCAGCGGTTGCAGGCGTAGAAGATAAAGGTGAGCAGCAGGCCTTGCAGGCGCAACAGAACCTGGAACAGCACCAATTGGCGGGCGCTGCCCTGCAAGCGGCCGGCCAAGTTCCAGGCCGAGACGGCGGAACCCAGGCCTGCGCCCATCACCAGCATGGCGCCGCCGTTCCAGCTGATCAGGCCGCCGGCTGCCAGGCTCATGGTGATGACCACCACCGTGGTCGAAGACTGCGCGACCCAAGCCACTGCCGCACCGATGGCGAAGCTGGGCAGCAGCCAGAGGCCCAGCTCGCTGATGTGCAGGCGCAGCCAGGGTTCGGTGCGCAGCAAGGCGGCGCCGCTCTTGATGAAGTCGGTGCCCAAGAACAGCAGGCCCAAGCCCAGCAGGGCGCCCACGGCGTGGCGCCAGCGCGTGGACTGGTCGATTTGCTGGTAGTAGGCAATGCCGGTCAAGCCGACCAAGCACAGTGCCAGGGCATGCAGATCAATGGCGGCCACCAGGACCAGCAGCGAGGTGCCGATATTGGCCCAGCGGATGATGGGAAAGGCGCGCTTGCGGTCCATGGCACCGGCGGTGACCAGGGAGACCAACACGTGAATCACCGCATTGACGCTTTGCATCACCGCCCCGGCCAGCAGGCCGAACAATGCCAGCGAGCCCGCGCCGGTGACGGCACGCGCAATCAGTTGGCGCAGGCGCCGGCCGATCACCTGGCGCAAGTTGTTGCTGACCAGGCGGATGCCGATGAAGAACAGGCCCAGCCCTGCGAACAGGCTGAAAAAGATGCTCATGAACCCGTGTGAATCCGCGTCAGGCGTTCAGTTGTCGCAGGCCTTCGCTGCGGTCGGCCACGCTGTCGATGATCTTCAGAAAACCGCTGATCTCGAAGACTTCGCGCACATGCTGACTCATGCCGCAGAGCAGCAGCCGGCCTTGCGCCTGCTTGGCCCGCTTGGCGGCCATCAGCACCACGCGCAGGCCGGCGCTGGAGATGTAGTCCACTGCGGAAAAATCCAGCAAGGCGCGGGCGTTGTGCGTGGCAAACAGATCTTGTGTGGCCTGCTCGAAGGCGCTGGCGGTGGCACTGTCGATACGCCCCTTGAGGCTGACCAGGCGGGTGCCTTGTTCATCGTTGATGTCGTGTTCGAAGCTCATGGCGGGGACTCTTTCTTTGGCAAAGGGGTTGGGTGGTTTTGGGGCGCTGGCCTTCCGGCCGTTAGCGCTTGAGGGTCTTGAGCAGCACGATCAAGTTGCCGCTGCCGTCATAGAAGGCGCGCACCTCGTCCATCATGGTTTTGACCATATGCACGCCCAGGCCGCCCACGGCGCGCTCTTCCACCCCGGCTTCGAGGCCGGGGGCGGGCGCTTCCACAAAGGGGTCGAAGGGTGGAGCGTCGTCTTTGACGATGATTTCCAGCCACTCGTCCGAGCGTGACAGACGCACATAGATGAGACGGTTGGGCGCGCCGTGGAGGCCGTGCTGGATGGTGTTGGTGAGCAGCTCTTCCAGACAGAGGTTGACGGCAAAGGCCACGTCCGGCCGCTCGGTCAGGGCCTGGTCCACGGCCTCGGCCAGATGGGCGATTTCCTCGACACGGCTGAGCAGCTTATGCTCCAGCAGCAAGGTTTTGTTATTCAGTTCCAGGGGGGCGTGGCTCACGGTCATAGCTCCTAGGTCAAGTGGGTAGGCGGACGGGGCGGTGGAATCGGGATGGGCATCGCTGAGCGCCACGCAGTCTTCGCGCGCCTTGCGGCACAGCAGCAGGGCGGTCAGGTCGTCGCTGGGTTCGGCGCCGCCGACGAAGTCGGCCACATCGCGCACCAGACTGACCAGCTTGGCGGCGGCTTGCGGCTCTTGGTTTCGCTGCAGCCACGCGATCAGGTGTTTTTCGCCGTAGGCGTTTTCGGCAGCGTCGAAGGCTTCGGTGATGCCGTCGGTGTAGAGCAGGAGCGTGTCGCCGTAGGCCAAATGTGCGTGGCGGCGGCTATAGCTCATGCCGGGCATCACGCCCAGGGCGATGTCGTTCGCGCAGTCCAGGTTCAGCACCTCACCTTGGGCGGTGCGCAGAAGCGGCGGGGGATGGCCGGCGCTGGCGTAGGCCAAGCTACCGTCACGCGGGTCGTAGATGCAGTAGCAAGCGGTGACGAACAGTTCCATCGGGTTGCGCCCGCTGAGCAGATCGTTGGCGCGGCCCAGCACCTCTTCGGGGCCCAGCTCGTCTTGGGCGAGGTCTTGCAGCACGGTGCGTGAGACGGCCATGAAAAATGCCGCGCCCACACCCTTGCCCGCCACATCGGCGACCAGAAAGCCCCAGCGGCCCTCCGACAGCGCAAAGCAGTCATAAAAGTCACCGCCTAGCTCGCGCGCCGGGTGCATGCAGGCCTGCATGGAGAAGTCGGTCGTGTCGGGGAAATGCTGCGGCAGTATGGCCTGCTGCATATCGCGGGCCGATGCCAGCTCTTCTTGCACGCGCAGGGCGGCCAGGTGCAGTTGGTCATTCTTGTCGGCCAGCTCCAGGGTGCGAAGTTGCACCAAGCGCTCCAACTCGCGCTGGCGCGATTCGTTTTGCTCGCGGATCACATCGAGCAAGCGTCCGACCTCCGAGGCCACGGTGTTGAAGTTGCCCGCAACCAAAACCAGTTCGTCCTGCGTGTCGATGTGGATGCGGGTGTCCAGCCGGCCGGCGCAGAAGTCTTGCGTGCCTTGCGAGAGCCGGCGCAGCGAGCGCAGGGTGGAGACGTAAATACCAGCAAACAAGTAGGCAATCGCCGCCATTGCGCCCACCAGCAAGGCGCCCACCTGCCACTGGCTACGGCGCAGCTGGGTCAGGCGTTCTTGCAGCATGGCATCTGCCTGCGCGGTGCTGGCCACCAGCAGGGCTTGCGCTTGGGCCAGATTGGCACCGGCGATGGGGCGCAGCTCGGCGAGGGCCTGGGGCGATTCAAGCACCTTGTCAACCGCGTCTTGCTGGCGTTCGATGCGGGACAGCAGTTCGTCCAGTTGGGCTTGCAAGCCGGCGCGGTCGTCCGGGGTCAACAACTGCCGCATGCCGGCGTGCAGGGCGGGCGTTGCCTCACTCAGCACCACCTGGGCGGCCACGGCGTAGCTGGTCAGGCTGTCGCTGGACATGGCCAGCGCGTCTTGCTGTTTGGCCAGCGTCTCCATCACCAGCGGCAGGCGGTGGGTGAGCATCTCGAAGGCCGCGTCCAGTCGGGGGTCCACATTGAGGCGGTGGGCCCGTCCGCTCTCGCGCATCAATGCCAGCAAGGCGTTGATAGTGCCGGTGTGGGCGGCGAAGCGGCGCTGGGCATCGTCCTCTTGCGTCCCCAGGTCTTGCAATTGCTGCCACTGCTGCTGCAGGCGCTGGCCCAGGGCGGGCAAGGTGTTGGGCGGGGCACTGGGGGGCAGCTGCGGGCTTGTGGCCCAGGCCAGCAGGGGTTGCAGTTTGGCTTTGGCCGCCGGCGTCTGACTGCGCACCCCGTTGAGTTCACCGCGCTGACGCACCAGCGTGTCGAGTACGGCGGCCTGCTGCGCCAGCGCGGTCAGGCCGCGGCGTTCCAGCTCAGCGGTTTGCGCGTCTTGCCCGGCTTTGCGCAGCAGCGGCCAGCTCAGCAAGGCCAGAGTCACCAGCATGACTGATCCGACCAGCAAAAACTTGCGCGAAAAGCTCAGTCGCCCCGACAACCAGCTCGCAGGCGCCAGCACACGGCTCCATCGGTAGGGTGCCCGTACGGTGGCGGGTACAGCAGCGCTCATGTGACTCAGTCGAGGCTGGCGGTTAAGAGCACCTTGACGGTTGCACCGCTGGGCCTGCGCGACACATAGCCAATCGCACCCGGCGTGCTCTGCACCAAGCGGGTCACTTCTTCGTCACTGTCCACCTGACGCGGTGGCAAGCCCATGCCGGTGAAGCTCTGGCGGGCCCAGAAGGCACGAAGCTGGCCGGGGCTGCGGCCTGTGATTTGGTCATAAAAGGCGCGGCGTATGCCGCTGCCTTCGCGCAGGTCGATGGGCTGGATGGCCTGACCGTCGGGCCAGCTCTGTTGCTGGAGCAGATAGATCTGCGTCACGCGCTCGGGGCTGATCTTGTTCAGGGCCACATCTTTGTGGGCGATGACGATCAGCTCATTGCCGGCCAAGGTTGGTTGCACCACAGTGAAGCACAGCAAGGCCAGCACAGTGGGCAGCGAGAACAGGGCCAAGCGAGCGCGATGAACGTGTTGATGATTGAGTTTCATGACCGGCCCCTCCTCAGAACACCATGTCCAGCGTGACGCTGAACAGCAGGAGCTTGTTGTCGAAGGGCAGCGCGGGCACGGCCAGCGGGCCGGGCGTGTTGGCGTTAGGCGTGCGCACCAAGTCGAGCTGGGTCTTGATTGCCATGTTCTCGCGCCAGTCCCAGCGCAGGCCTACGCCGACAGAGCGGCTGCTGATGTTGGCGAACTGCTGGGCGCGATCAAAGCCTTGAAGGAGTTGGCTCAACGAGCCGTCGAGTTGAGCGTCCATGCCGGTGGGGGCCAGGGCGCTGGTGTTGAGCTTGGCGCTGGAGCGCTTGAGCTGTGCCAGGCTCAAATAGGGCGTGAAGTCCCCGAAGCTGCGCGCCAGCGTCAGGCTGTAGCCGGTGCCGCGGCCGACCAGATCGTTGCGCGGGTCCATCGAGGTCAGCTCGGCCAACAAGCGCCAGCGCTGCCAGTTGCCGTCCAGACCCACGCTGGTGTAGACGGGACGGTTGTCGAAGGGATTGCGTAGCGCCTCCAGGCCTTGTGCCTTGGCTTTCAAGCTGGCCAGCGTCGTGGGTGGCAGCAGGGGGTTGAGCGCCATTTGCTGTAGTGCGCCGCTAAGCTGGTTTAGGCCGCTGTTGATCTGGCTGACCTGCTCGGAGCGCAGCGCATAAAGGTCAATTTCGGTGCGTGAGACGCGCACAGTCAGGTTTTGCAGATTGGCGCTGAGGCTGAAGCCACGCAGGCCGCTCAGGCTGGCGTCGGCCGACATGGCGGGCGAGAAATTGTTGAAGCGGTGGGTGTAGTCGTTTCGGCCGCCAAAAACTTGCGCCAGCAGGCTGGCGTCGCCGAGGTTGAGGCGCCATTGCAGATCGGCGCCATCCAGACTGGCCACGCTGTTGACCGCGGCGTAGATGGTCGGTGCCGGGCGCACCGTCAGATTGGCATAGCCGATCTCGGCAATGCTCGAGTCGAAGAACAGCGGGCTGCGCATGCGGCCCAGATTTAGGCTCAGGCCTTGGCCCAGTTGCTGGCGCAAGGCTGCGATGCGCAGGCGCGGCTGCATGTTCTCACCGGCCCGGGCCACGCCTTGCACTTGAAAGGTGGTCCCGCTCAGCGGCTGCCATTCCAACTGCAGGCCCAGCACCGTGTCCATATTGGCCGACCAGCCTTGCTGCACCGGCTTGAGCTGAGAAAAGGAGGTGATGGCGCCAGCGGTAGCGTTGTTGTTGTGGGCCAGGCCCAAAGTGGCAAAGCCGGAAAAGCGCAGCGGCTTAGCAACAAGGCCTTCGCTGCCTTCAATCACGTCCTCGGCAGCCTGCGTGCTGGCGCCGGCCAGCAGGCCCAGGCCCGCCAGCGCCAAGGCGGCGGCTCGTCTCCTGAGTTGTCTTGGTTTTGTAAGCATCAATCCATCTCCTCGGTGTGACCCGCGTCGTGGTCGACGGGCCTGAAATTGAATGAGAGCTTGCTGGCCTAGCGTTGAATTTGCGTTGAATCGCTGCAGCGCCGATGGGCGCGGACATTTACACGCCAAGGTCAACGGCCACCCCATCGAGCTGAACTATTTGCAGCGTGGCGAGGTGCTGGACTTGCATCACACCGGCGTAGACCCGGCCCTGCAGGTGCGCGGCCTGGCCGCCAAACTGGTGGCGCATGGGCTGCAATGGCTGACCAGCGCCGACCCGCGTCTGGAAGGCGCGCTGGAATACGCCCCTAAACACCAGGCCGTGATCGAACAGTTAGGTCGCTTCCCGCATCGCAACGCCCTCTTGGGCCGAAGCTCCAGCGCTGCAGAAGCAGACTATTTGGCTCAGCCTGGCGCGGGGTTTTGAGCTGCCAGAAGGCTGTCACCCTCCTTGCTAAGGCTAGGCTGAATAAGTCCCTGTGATGCTGCGAACCCCGGTTCGGGATGCGCAACAAGGCGCAAGCCACAGCCCTGGCAGGCCATCGAACTGCGCACCACCACAGGCCTGGCAAGCGCACGACACCCGACAGCCCACCCGTCATGAGTCCCATCAAGCGCCCCTCTAGAGCCCGCTCAACAGCCCCGCAGACTTCAGCATGGCTGCTCAGGCTGCCTGCACGAACGCCGCCAGATCCAGCACGCCGGTCACCCACAGGCCGATGAGCAGATGAGAAACGCTGACACCCACCAGTGTTTGGTGACGCAGATACAGCCAACCCCAAAACAAGCCGGGCACGAACACCAGCAAGGCATAGCCTAGGCCTAGATGCTGGTGGCTGATGGAGAACACGGCGTTAGAAACCAAGATGGCGCGCAGTGCCGCACCCCGCCCGCTGAGCATATGCTGCAAGCAGCCCTGGATGACGCCTCGCGCCACGAACTCCTGCACTGGGGAAAACAGCGCATACAGCGCGTAAGCGCCCACTGTGGCCCATAGCCCGGCCGCTGAGACCCAGGGCGAAAACACCCGCAGCTCAGCAAAAGCAGGCACAAAGCTGATGCACGCCAGCTTGAGCACGGTGCACAGCGCGCACACCAGTACGCTCCAGCGCAAGGCATCGCGCACATCAGCCTGCCAGCCTTGGAGACGCAGACCGAAGACTGGCAGCGGCAGGCCTGTTTGCCTCACCGTCCAGCCCGCCACCAAAGCCATCAAAAAAAGGGCCCCGGAGCTGATCCAGGTGCTGGCGCCAGCGGCATTGGCCCAATGCTGCAGCGCCCCCAGCGCCGAGGTGTAGACAAAGATCAGCAGGATCAGATGCGTGAGCAGGGTGCCAAAGGCCGAGCGGTGCTGCGAAGCCTGCAGGGCCTGATGCAGAGCGGCTAATGTGCGCAGCTGGGCCTGATCGACCTGTTCGCTCAAGGCCAAGGTCTGGCTGGCCAGGCTTTGGGTGAGCAGGTCTTGGCCGGTCTGAAGCTTGTAAGTGGTCAGGTCCGTGCTGGGCAGGTACCAGGCCAATACCGCGCTCGAACAGCGCGCACGCCATGCACTCGGTTCTTGGCGCAACAGGCTCTCGACACCGGTGAACTGCTTGGACCCTAAGCGCCCCATCTCCACCCATTCGGTCGGCGCGGTGTCTTGCAAAGCCACCGGGCGCTCCAGCACCACCTGACCCTCGCCCAGCAGCCACAGCCCGTCGGGTGGCGCGTGCAAGGGGTGGAGCAAGGCGCCCGGCGACAGCGTTTGCCGAATCAGCAGCGGGGCCAAGGCATCAAGCTGGGCGCTGCTGAGGCTGCTGATCAGGTCATTGCTGCGCCAGCCCTTCGCAAGCAGCGCCTTGCGTGCCGCCAGCGCGCGCTCGGACTGGCACGCAATCCGGTGCACCAGCCAGCGTATCTGATCCAGCGTTTTGCGCATGGGATCGGGCCAGTCACGCATGGCGCTAACGCTGTGGTCTTGGTCAAGGTTGCGCGTGAGGGCGGCCAGCTCATCGGCACCCATGGCCATGGGGTCGGCTGCGGCATCTTCGGGGGCGGCACAGACTTCCGCCAACAAGTCCAACCAGGTGGCCACGCTGAGCGCGGCAGCATGACGCTGGGTCGCCGTGGTCTGCAGGGTCTGCATCTGCAAGCGCAGATGCTGCAGGCGCTCAAGCAACTCGCGCTCTTCAAAAGAGAGCTTGGCACGACCCGCCACATCGGGCAGAGACAGCTCTGGTATGGGCTGCGGCACATCCCAATCCTGATCCTGCCATTGCGCTGCCAACCGAGCCTGCCACGCCAGGGCGTGCGCGCTGCTGTCTGGCCTGGCCCGGTCCCGCCTGCTCTGACGCCAATGCAACAGGGGCAGCAGCGCTGCGCCGAACGCGCAGCAACTGAGCATCAAGGCGAGCCGAATCGATAAATCGGGCGACCAAGCCAGCGCTTGTTGCAACAGCTTCAACAGGGCCCAAGCGCCCATCGCGCACAGTGCCATGCCCAGCGCCGCGCGCTCGCGCCGCCCCAGCGCACCACGCCGCCGCACCAGCACCACACCGCTGATCAGGATCAGCAGGGCGGCGGCCGCCTCGTGAAATGCCGTGGCCACAGCGATCAGGGCCAGCGCCAGCTTTTGCGTGTGGGCCAAAGTGCGCTTGGCGACAGCAGGAGCCGTCGAATGAACCGTCATGCAGAGACGATCTCGAGCACCTCGGTGGTATGTTGCCAGCACAGCGGATAGCGGAACTGGCGCATGCCCCACAGCAACAGCGCCTTGGTCAGGGGAGCGGGCAATTGGGGGCATTGCGCCAGAATGTTGACGCCCCAGCCCTCGGTGATGCAGAAGCGATAGGCCTCCTGCGCGTCTTCAAAACAAACCGGGTCGCGCAGGGTATAGCTGCGCTCCACCCGCATGCCCTGGGCCTGGCAGGCCTGCTTGATATCGTCCAGCGCGCGCGGCACATGGCTGGCCTTCAGGGCTTGCTCAATCGCACGACCCACCCAACGCTTCCAGGGCCAGGGCGAAAGCTCGAAGCAGCGTCGACTCTCCACCAGCAATGGGCTGATCCCCACATGGGTGGAACTGACCAGGGACAGAACGCCACCGGGCCTGAGCAGCTTGCGCGCCTGTTGCAGCACATCGCTCAGCGGCACATACGCCAGGATGAAGTGCGCCAACACCCAATCAAAGGACTGCGCCTGCAAATGGTGCTCCGCATCTTGGGCCGCCGCGAGCACGGCCCGCAGGGGCAGGCGCGCACTTGCTGCGGCCAGCATGGCGGGCGAGATGTCCAGGCCGGTAAAGCGCAGCGGATGCTGCAAGCACTGCAACTGGGCCAGCAAGGCGCCATCGCCCACGCCAAGGTCGAGCACGTCCAAGGGCACCGCATCATCGGCGCCGCGACCCGTGCCGAGCTCATGCAAGCGTTGCGCCAGCATATGCAGTACGGTGTCATTCTTGCGCCCAATAATCCCGCTATGAGAGTTATAGCCCTGCGCTACCGCATCGTGAATACGCGTCAGGCGCGAGGCGGGCAGCCTCAAAGTGATGTCGTCCATATTTGCCCCCTGAAACTGAGTGAGAGCTTGCTGGCCTAGCGTTGAATTTGCGTTGAATCGCTGCTGGCGGTCTTGGACAAGGCCTGGCGTTGAGCTGTGCTGCGTTGCAAAAGCAGCTCGGCACCCATCGCTTGAGCAGTCTGCATGGCTTTGTCCAGCGCCTGTTCGATGTCGGCGCGTGGCGCGCCTTGGGCTGCCAAGGCCTGGGCGCGCATGCGCCAGAGTTCGGGCAGCAGGTAGGGCTCTTGGCGCTCATGTGCCTTGGGCAGGCAGGCGTCTATCTGTGCCAGGGCTTCCTCGGCCTGGTCGAGGTTCAGCAGCGCTTCGATCAGGAAGGAAAGAAAAGTCGCTTCGGTGCTTGGCATGGCCACGGCTGAAGCGCTGGCGGCTTGGCGTATGGGCAGCAGGCCGGCCGGGTCGCCACCGGCTGCCTGGCTCCAGCCCAGCACCAGTGCGCCAACCGCCTGCCACAGGGCCAGGCCATGACGCTGGGTGAGGCTCAGCAGCTCGATGCTGAGGGGCAGCGCGGCCTCGGGCCGGCGCAAGTGGCGTTGCAGCACCCCCGCCATGCCCAAAGCAAATGCCAGGGTCTGGGCATGGCCGAGCGTGCGTGCCTGCTGCAGGCCCAGGTAGGTTTGTTCCAGGGCTTCGTCAATGCGGCCCAACATGGCCAGCGGCCAGCCCAGCATGGCGCGGGCGGCAATGCCGCCATGCTCGCCAAAACGCTGGGTCAATTGGGCGCGCTGGCGCGGCGGCAGGCGATCACCGGCGGCGGCGGCCTCGGCCAGGGCCTCGCAGGAGGCTTGAAACTGACCGAGAAAGAACAGGTTGTTGCCCAAGGCATAACGCGCTTGCACGTCGGCAGTGGCGTCATTTGTGTCGGCGGCCACGTCCAGCAGTTCTTGCGCCAGAGTGAGCACCGGGCTTTCGCCCGGGCCGCTGCGGCTGCCCAACCACAGGCCCCAGAGCGCCTGAAAGCGTTGGCCCGGGCCGCTGGCGGCACCAGGCTCATCGCAGGCCTGCAGCGCCTGGCGCAAGCACTGGCGAGCGGACGCAGAGCCGTAGCCCTCCAGGGCCAACAGGCTGCGCCCCAGGCCCAGCAGCAATGGCAGGCGCAGGCGTTGGATCAGGGTTGGTGCGGCCCCGGTCATCTGCAAGGCGGCCAGGCCTTGCTCGAAGCCGTGGCGGGCTTCTTGGTGGGCCGATTGAGCGGCGGCGCGCTCAGCTGCCTGCAGCCAGTAGTGCGCGGCCACCGGGTCGCCGGCCGCCTGCAGGTGCTGGGCCAGGGCCTCGGGCGCATCAGCGGCCAGGGCGGAGAAGGGACCCATCAAGGCCTGGGCGGCGCGCCGGTGCAAGGCTCGGCGCTTGCTGGTGCTGAGGGTTTCCAGAGCGGCGTCGCGGATCAATGCATGGCGGAACTGCCAGTGCTGTAGGTCAATGCTCTGCAGCAGGTCGAGCCGCTGCAACTGGGCCAGCTGCTGCGCCAGTGGCCCGGCCGGCAGCTGCAGCAGCTCTTGCAGCAAGGCGGGCGAGCTGGTGCTGCCCAACAGAGCCGCGCCCTGAGCCACGTGCTTGGTCTCGGGCGGCAGGCGGTCCAGGCTCGCTGCCAGCAAGTCCCAGAGCGTGGCCGGCACTTTGTCGGACGGGCGCAGGCGCATCGAGCGCGCCAGCTCTTCTGCAAACAGTGGCACGCCGCCGGCGCGTTGCAGCACTTGCAGGCGTTGCGCGGCCGAAGCCGGGGCGGTGTCGAGTTGCTCGATCAGGCGGGCCATGTCTTCGGGCGGCAGGGGCTGCAGATTCAGGCACAAGTCCAGGCTGGCGCGCACTTCGTCGTGCGGCGCCTCGCGCGAGCTCAGCAGCAGCAGGCCCGGGGCGCGCTGCGGGGCGGGGTGCTCAAGTTGCCGTTGGAGATGCAGTTGCAGCAGCTCCAGCGTCGACGGGTCGGCCCAGTGCAGATCTTCCAGCAGCATGAGCTCCGGCCGACCCTGGGCCAAGCCTTCGAAAAGTTCGCACAGCAAGGTGTACAGCTCACGCTTGTGCAAAGGCTCCGCCGGGGCCGACGTGTTCTGGTGTTGCAGCAGCAACGGGCGCAGCAGGGCGCGCGCGGCCTCATGACCAGCCAGTGGCAGGCCGGCTTGCTGCAGCAGTGCGCTGAGGGCGGCCTCTGCCTGCCCTGCATCGCCCTTCAGTGCGGTACCCATGCGCCGGCGCAGCGTGGCCCGCACTGGCTCCAAAGGCGTGTAGCGATACTCGGGGCGGCACTGCAGCTCGTAGATCGGCGTTGGCGCGTTATCCGCAGCGGCCGCCACATGCTGGTGCAAGGCCTGCAGCAGCCGGGTCTTGCCCAGGCCAGGCTCGCCTTGCACCCAGACCGTGCGCGCGCTGCCTTGAGCCAAGAGCCATTCTTGCCGAAGCAGCGCCAGTTCGGCGCTGCGGCCGACCATGGGATTGAGCGCGTATATCCGGCTGCTGGCTTTGGCTGAGCGGATGCCCAGCAGGCTGGCGCCGCGGCCGGGTTCTGCCGTGGCTGCAAAGCGATGGTGGCGTTCGCTTTGCTGCTGTAGCTCGGCGCTGACATGGATGCTGTTGGCTTCGGCCTGAAGGGCCAGCTTGCGTGCTTGGCGCGAGAGCGCGCCCACGCTGTCGGGTGAGGCCAGCTCTGGGTCGGCATGCACCCAGCCCACATGCAGGCCCTGGCGCAGGGCGCGGGGCGCAAGGCTGTTTCTTTTGTCCGTGGCGGCCAATTCCAGCGCGGCGTCCAGGGCCAGGCGTGGCGCCTGCTCTTGCGCGCGCGGGTGGCCAAAAAAGGCCAGCAGCGCGCCGCCTTCTGCGCGTTGCACATGGGCACCGCGCGCTTGAAGGAGCACGCGGGCTTGTTGCAGCCGGGCTTGTAAGGCGGTGGCCAGGGCCTCGGCCTCGCGGGCGGCCTCGTCCGACGAAACTTCCCATTCACAAGCCAGGGCGACGACCCGGCGGCGCTCGGCGTGTGCGGCCGGGGCTTGGGGTGTCTGGGCGGCGCTGTTGCGCAGACGCTCGGCGAGGGCCTGAGTGGCCGCTTGCGGCGGGATCTGTAGATCGCTCTGCAGTTGCAGGCGAAACTGTTCGAACAAGGCCAGGGCTTCGCCCGCGGACGTGGGCGCCAGCATGCGCATGCAGCGGCGCAGGGCGGGTTCACACCAGGGGTCTTGGGCCAGAGCGCGCCGGGCGCAGGCCAGTGCGGCCTCGGCTTCGCCGGCGTCCTCAAACAGTTGGCCCAACGTCTCCAGCAACTGCTGAGCCTGGCGCAGCAGCGCCTCGCGTCGCGGTTGCAGCCAGGCTTCGAAGCCCGGCGCTTCGGGCAGCTGCAAACCGTCGAGCAAGGGACCGCGGTAGAGGTTCAGAGCTTGCTGCAGGGCTTGGCGGCGCGCCTGCGGTTGCGGCGTGGCGGCAGCCAGTTGGGCCAGGGCGAAGTCCCGGCAGTCTAATTGCCAGGCCAAATCCTCGCGCAGCTGCAAATGTTTCTTGTCGGACAGCAGCGGCTCCAGATCGGGCTGATCGGGCCAGAGTTGGGCCAGCACCCTGCGCAAGTCAAACAGCGCTCGGCGCAAATTGGCTCGCGCCTGCTCCAGTGGGGAGTCGGGCCATAGGGTTTCGGCCAGAGTTTCCCGCGCCAGCGGCCCGGTCTGCAGCGCCAGCATGGCCAGCAGGGCGCGCACCTTGTCGTAGGGCAAGGGCAAGACACGACCCAGGCAATCGCGTAACTCGAAGCCACCCAACAGACGCAGCAGGGAGCCTTTGGCGTGGGAAGTTTGCTTGCTCACAGCGGGCATGGCTGTCAAAAAATTGAATACCAATATATCAGATTGACATCACATATGACGTAAAAAAAATTCAACCACACGAGCCGATGTATCGCGCACCAGTAAAAGGCTTCGAAGCCCGAGCGAACCCGGGATTTCCCGCCCGTGTGGCATTCTGAGTCGACGCCGATGTGATCGAGAATCCGACGGATCTGCACGCCCTCGGTCATCAAGGCGATCAGGCGCAGTACCTCAGCAGCCGCTCCAGTGCAGCGCGGTCGTGTGCCTCGATGCACACACCAGCGTCCACCGAGAAGCCGCTGTGCTGGTAGGCCAGCATGTCTTTGGCATCTGCCTTCTCGATCAGGCCCCGGCCCACGAAGGCGCGCAGAATGCGTCGGCGCAAATCGGCCTGTACCTGGGCCGCAGCGGTGGCATCGATAGCACTGACCGACTTTGAGGTCGATCAGCGCATCAGTTGGTGAGGGCCAAAGCAGCGAGCTGACCGCCGCTGCGAGGCAGGCTGCACCTTGCACCCCCCAAGAGTGGGGAAATCGGCAGATTTTGGGCAACTGGACCTGAACCAGTGCTTACGCAGGCTCAGCCTGGAGGCTGGTGATGCCCAAAACCCGGGCCATAATCTTGATCAAGTGGTCGGATTTCCTCTCCGCCACCCACCGTAACTCCCAGGAGAAACATCCCATGCGATCCATCTTGATTGGGCTGATGGCGTGCCTGTCAGCGTGTGTTTGGGCAGCCTCTGAGCAAGTGTCGTTCCCAGGTGCCGTAGGTGCCGGGTTCCCTGTACAAGAGAAGGTCACCGCCACCTTGCAATGGCCTGCAGCTGCTCAGCGGCCTGTGCCAGCGGTGGTCATCCTGCATGGCAGCGGCGGCATAGACGGACGCGGCGCGTTTCACGCGCAAGCCCTGAACAAGTCAGGCATCGCGACACTGGAACTCTTCATGTTTCCGCAGGGCGGGCGCTTCAAGGGCGGCCACACCACCACGTTGACGCATGCTTATGGCGCTCTGCGGTTTTTGGCCAGCCACCCAGCGGTGGATTCAAAGAAAATCGGCGTGATGGGTTTTTCGTGGGGTGGTAACTTGGCGCTGCGCACTGCGTCCAAGCAAACGCACCGCAGCTTCTTTGCAGATGGTCAACCAGCATTTGCCGCGCACGCGGCGTACTACGGGGTCTGGTGGGCGCACGAGAAGCTTGCCAAGGAAGCCGCCACGGTTGGGGTGTATGCCGAGCTGACCGGCGCCCCCGTCCTGCTGGTCTCGGGCGGCAAAGACGACTACGGCCCGCCGGACGCGGCTCAATTGTTCTACAACGCCCTGCCCGCATCAGCCAGCGCATTGATGACCCTGCAGCACTACCCCGGTGCCACCCACGGATTCGACTCGCCTGCAGGGTCCGACCGTTTGATCTTCGACCCCACAGCCCATCAGGGTAAAGGCGGACAGGTGCGCTTCTATCGCGATGCAGATGCCGCCGAGGATGCACGCAGCAAGACACTGGCATTTTTCCTCAAAGCCTTCACCGGTGAGGTACGCTGAGCGAGTGCAGGCGAGACGGTCTCATCGCCAAGGGATCCGGGGCAACAGGGTGTTCTTTGCGGGTGCTCACACCCGCGCAATGTCGAGGTGGCCAAGCTAGTGAGCTTGTTTGGAGGGGCTTGATTCCTCGGGCCTCGTGCCCGTGGTTCAATCCGTTGCCTCCATCCTGCACCTTGCCCTCGCTCGCCTTCTTGCGTGGGAACGACGCCACTGGGGCGGAAAAGATGGAGACATGCCAGTCTATGGCCCGCAATTCCAAGAAAAGATCGTCAATTTCTGATTGAAAACCGGGGAGCGTCGGACAAACTGTCTCTGCCCACGCCCCACATCAAGAAAGATTATTCGTCCCCGTCTTCTGGTATCGGACTAAAGCAGTACGTACACAGCCCCGCGCCATCAACAGGCACTTCGCTGTCGCAATCCTCGCAAAAAATCAAATCGCGCAACCGCTGTTGTCGCATCAAGTTCATTGACGCTTGTTAGTCCGCCACGCTCAAAAACATACGGGCCAGCAACTGCTGATTGGTTCATGTGGCTCATGCGCAACTCCCCATAAAAAGATGCACATAAATTAACTGTATGTCTATACATGTACTGTATTTTTATACACAATGGATGAATAAATTCGCAAATCAGTGCAAGCAGCGACTGCGGATTCAACACGAAACTGCTGCGCAACTCAAAAGATCATTGGAGGTAGCATGAACAAGCAAAATCGCATCCCTGCAATCCCGGGCAAAAGCCGCTTCGCTTTGGAGCGCTGGTTTAACAAGTTGTATCTGGAAGGCCTTCTTTTTCATCCTGATGACCAGCCTGAAGACATTGTTTCAATTGAGACTGGTGAACAGGTCTTCGCCCCCCTAGAGTGCCAAAAATTGCAAGAGGGCATTCACATCTTGTTCGAGAGCCATGGTGATTTGGTCTACGAGGTGGCTCTCAACTATTTCCAGAAGTCCATGAAAGTCAAGCAAGCCGTAGTCCACTAATGAACCTGTGCTGTGTGAATTTTTTCTATTCTTGGTTGCATACTCACAAAGTTGCTGATTTCATTTCAACCACGTACAGAGCGGAATGGTGGAAGCTAGTCCGGGGATCTTTCATCTGCCATTCCCAGTCGGATAATGACCAAAAACCAAAATTTATCACTGCGTTAATGGCCGTCGCCTCAAGCAGTGATAGATTTTTTCGCAGCAAATAAAGTCGCCCTCCTGGCAATCTAAACATGAGTGGACTTGCGCGCCATACCCAAAAAATGACATACAAAATCATCGATCTCTTTGCAGGCCCAGGCGGTCTTGGAGAGGGCTTTGCAACCTACAAGAAGGGCACCATTTTTGACATTGCACTGTCTGCAGAAATGGAATCCAGTGCTCACCAAACACTCACTCTGCGTAGCTTCTTTCGCAAGATACAGGGCGATCAAAAGGCACTGAATGCCTATTACAGTTTCTGCGAATCAGCGGATTCACCGCACCCGCGCGATCTTTTCCCACTTGCGTGGAAGGCTGCAAGCGCAGAGGCACACCAATTGACGCTTGGCAATCCAGAACACAACCAGCAACTGGATGCTCTACTTAAACAAGCAAAACTGCGTGAAGATGAGACTGTGCTGATCGGCGGGCCCCCTTGTCAGGCCTACTCGCTTGTGGGACGCGCCCGCAACATGGGCAAGCAGGACTACATAGCGGAAAACGATCACCGTCACTTTCTGTACAAAGAATATTTGCGCATCTTGCATCGCAGCCGACCTGCAGTTTTCGTGATGGAAAACGTGAAAGGTATTCTTTCAGCGAAGGTGGGCGGCAAACTCGTCTTTCACGACATTCTCAGAGACCTGACGGACCCGGGCCAAGCGCTTGGCAAAAGAGACGGTGCGCGATACACCATTCACTCACTTGTTTCACCTGCGAAATTCGTGCATGGTGACGACCCCGAAGAACTGGATGCCAGTGAATTCGTTATCAAAGCAGAAAAATTTGGAATTCCACAGGCAAGACATCGCGTGATTTTGCTAGGCGTGCGAGAGGACCTTGGCTACGACGGAAAAAAATTCTTACGGGAATCTGATCCGCTTTGTGTTGAAGATGCATTTTCAGGAATGCCACTTTTACGTAGCAAACTCAGCACAAGCGACAGCGATAAAGGATGGTGTGAAGCGGTTCTTAGCAACGCCAATATGCTCTACAAAGATGCTATTGCACAGCGCATGGGCACGCTGGCTGAAGAACTTAAAGCGGGGATGCTTCGCATGAACGGAAGTCTCGCAACAGGAGCGCTCAGATTTCCCCGCCACAACGCCTTTCATGGGCAGACAACATTTCACAAATGGGTAACCGATCCAAGGCTCAACGTTTGGCTGAACCATGAGGCACGCTCACACATGTCCAGTGACCTTGCCCGCTACTATTTCACCGCCGTTTTCGGCAAGACCTTCAACCGGTCACCCAAGGGCCACCATGATTTTTCACTCAAAGGTCTTGCCCCTGACCATGCTAACTGGGAATCAGGCAAGTTCGCTGATCGATTTAGAGTGCAGCTACAGAAGGCACCAAGTACGACTGTGACTAGCCACATCGCCAAAGACGGCCACTACTTCATTCATCCTGACCCCCGGCAATGTCGCAGCCTCACGGTAAGAGAGGCGGCAAGACTACAGACATTCCCGGACAACTATTTCTTCCAAGGAAATCGGACTCAGCAATACCACCAAGTCGGGAATGCGGTGCCATCGCTGCTTGCTAACCAGATTGCTCATGTAGTGAACTTGATAGTGTCAGGCGCGTAAATGAAAAAATGTTGAACGAAGCGACATGCTTCGCTTCGCGTCTAGATACAAATTTAGATTTCAATTTAACCAAATGCGCTCAACGCCTAAACTGTGCGCGACTAACTACCTTGGTAGCCCGCCTGCTCTAGACGTTTGCGAATCAGGAGAATTGCCACTGCTTGCTTGGAAGTTGGAACCCGACCAGATGAGCCAGCCAACATCAAAAGTTGGTCTTCCTTTGGAGTCAGCTCCTTGCATTGAATTCCCCAATCACGAAGCTTTCGCCAATTCGAATATTTGTAGTTCACTACCTCCGTGATTGCAGCAATATCCGAGTCAATGCGTGCAACTACAACGGCGTCCTCCATGCGATGCTGAACTTCTGTCTGAGACACAAGCTCTGCTGCCAACGCCGGCAGCAGCTGAGCCTGCTTCTGTTGAGCACGCTGCCAAGCCAGTTCTTTCTTGCACCATTCCGTGATGTTTTCTATCCCCTGTTCAGGGGATGTAATCACTTCGTACATGTTTTTTGCAATCACCTTCAGCTGCTCGGTTAGTGCTGGAGAAATCGCCTGCGCCCGCCAGATGGATTGAAGGTTCAAAACCCTTCCCGCCCCCTGCTCTGAAATTACTTGGATCAGCTTCGCAATAGTGAATGTAATGATGTTTGCTCGATAGCCACCGTCATACCAATCAGTCTGTGTTGGAATGAGTTGCTCCAGATCGCGGAACACAATCGCATGTGCAGCTACTGCCTTGAAAAACTCATCGTTGAACTGAAGAGGATTGTTCAGCCATTCGGCAACAATAAATCGGCTGTAAACATCAAAGTTCTTTTGTGCGCCTTTACTGACCTCATGTGGCATCTGTCGCCAAGAGTTTTCAATTTTGGCCAAATCTGTCTTTGTGATGAGTTGACGCCTGGGATTATCGGCTTCAAATCGAAGCTTTTCAGACGGACTCATCTTTGTCGTCTCGATGCGATACTGGCCTTTTGCGCGTTCGTAGAACCAAGTCGTTGGTCTCTGCGATCCTGCCCTCGGTGGTGCCTTGATCCGTCTCGACAACTCCTCCATCTTTCTATGAAAAGCGTGATTCGAGAAAAGGTCTGAGTCGGACACCTTGGTTTGCCTGTTTGCAAACTCAGAGATTTTGGGAATCATCTCATCTGATCTTCCTGCATCCACAACAGAAAGCTTCATTGGCACAAAAATCCCACCAAGCTCTGCTCCGTCTTTTCGACGTGCATGTGCCAGAGATGCAGTGGTCTGTCCGCCATTCACGATCTGCAGGTCGGTTGCAGAAAGAAGCCTCATGCCATCAGGGGTGAGCAAGGTTTCGACCGAAGTCGCGGTAGCTGCGATCCCGTTGTTGAAAGCAAAGAACATCTCGGGGCTACGCAGGGTGGTCTCACGAATAGCCTTGTTCACCTTCACAGCCTTCCCCAAGAAACTTCTGACATTTCCTTCAAGAAGACGACTGCCATATTCTTCATACATACGAGCCAGGGCATCGCCGGGAAGAACGCAAAGATAGCCACTGTATTCTGACTGATTCAGGCTGGCCTTAAGACACGGGACCCCATCATCAACTAGCTTTTTGAAGTTGACTATCAAGGCCTCGCGCCCTGAACTAGATGTGAATGCGTCATGAAAACGGGCAATATCCCAGATGTGGAACTCGGCAGGAATTCCACCTACAGTCTCCTCTGGCCAGTTACGGATATGGTCGCTCATGAGCGCATCAGTCGCCAGATAGATCCGCAACCTCGTGATATTTGCCCTATGCAGATGCATTAAAGCAGACAGATCTGTGGCGGGATCTTCGTCTGCTGGAAGGTGGTCATCGTTACCTGACAATGCTTCGTCGACAAATGCAATAACCCTTCCGAAGATGGTCTTCGCCGTAGTCTGCGTGAGAGTGACCGGGAGCTTGTCCCCGCTGAACTCGACAATGACCAGACGTAAGGAGCCATCCACCTCATCGAACGCATATCCGTCTATTCCGAGACTCCTGCGCCTCGCCCCTGTGCCGCGGTATGGACTGGCCACGAAATCAGTCAGCTCCTCAGCATCTTCCAACAATTGCCCTGCAACAACGCCGAATCCAGCCTCGGGGTCTCGGCCGCCGAACTCTTCAATTGCGCGTTTAACTACTCCATCACGGAATATTGCCAAGTTCTCGTCCATCCAACTCTCTCCATGTAAGTTGACTTTGCCAAAAGCTATGAATTCGCAATATGAACATTCTTAGTTCTGACAAGAATGGAGCACCATAATAAGTCAATAATTCAACCAAATGGAGGAGTGTTTGTACTGTGCAAGTAAACATCGATGAAGTCATTCAAGCCCTTAAGCGCGACAACTTGGCCCTCTCTGACGGTGTGAAGTCAATTGCACCACCCCCTTGGATCGACTGGCTTGTATGGCTTGGTCAGTGGATGAGGGTCCAGACCGCCTTTAGAGGCCGACGGGTTGCCGTCGTGAGATTACCAAGCAGAAGGCTGGCCGCTGCTTTCACGGCATTGGGTGCCACATTCGCATCAGCCCGACTTTATGACGATTCGCTAGACTGGGAGGAGTTGAAGGATCTTGCTCCCGGCCGGAAGGTCTTCTGGCGTGAATCTGCGTCGGGCAAGTACATTCGTCGATCAGGTATGGTTGTCGGGGTTCGCCAAATTGAAACGGGCGAATTTTTGGAGGTTGTCATGCAAGGGCAGAGGAAGTCTCATCAGGGCAGCCGCTTCTTTGCCAAGTCTGCAGCACTTTCCTATGGAATAACCCTCGGCACAGTGAGCACCATCACTGATGCCAGACTGACTGATGCAGAGCTGGTCATCGAGGCGATTCTGAACGGCGCTCCTAAAGGCTGGTTCAGGTCGCCTACTATCGAATGTACCGTCATCACTGAGTTGACATCCTTTATGGGGGATCTCGAAGGCTTGGCCGTTCACGCGGCCGGAATTGCCCAAGCCGACTGCTCGGCTATTTTGGCAATAGCTGACGCTTCGGGCAGGACGCATGGCAAGACTAGGGTAGCTCACGCTCGCAGCGAAGGCATCCCCGATGAGCCCGGGTTGATGACAATTCTCGACGGCGCCGCCGCGGCGCGCCGAATGAAGGACACCACAGCGAGTAGCGTAGTGGTCCTGCTTGATCAAGCGGAATACGACGAGGACTTGGAGCAACTTTTCCAGACTTATCTTGACCATGCAGTCGATGACGGTATCCACCTGCCAAAGAATGGTGTCATGACCCCGCCCATGAGCGTTCAGCTCTTCATATTCGGTCTGCCAATGCAGGTCGAGTCAACGGCATGAGGCGCCACATGAGTGCGCAAGGCACCCTCATGATTCAACCATTTCAGACGGAGTCAACAGTGCCTAGTGCTGCAGTCGCAACAATAACTACCCTAGATCTGATAACCGCATACCATGCAAATGCTGTTGAGACCAGACCGCGGATAGTAGTCATCGACTTTCAGCCGATCCAGAGTATTGCCAAAGCCTGCTCGTTGATTTTCTCAGGCGTTGACCGAGAGGATCCGCTCCAATGCGAAGCAGCACGACACGCGTGGCTAGTGAAGACATCGCTCATGCTCACAGCATTGCCATTCGATGATCCGCGTCTAGGTGTGAACGAGCATCTAGACAAGCTGCTGCACGCGTCCTTAAGCATGCCAGCAATCCGAACTGCAGTAGATGACTTGATAAGCGCCGTCCAGTCGCTCATTTCAAGCGCAGTCAATCCAAAACGAGACGCAGTGCTGACAGTTCTTAGAGAGCCGATGCGAAGCAACCTTCCTCCAGCTGCTCTCGCCAATGTCTGCGGATCGCCTACACCTGGGTGGCCCTCATCCGTTGATTCAGAATCCGACTTCCACCTCGCAGCATTGAAACTCATTCGACGCAGGCGTCAGACAAGAGACTCACTTTACGCTCGATTAATCATCCCTGGAAATCCTTGGCTTGCCCCAAGGGGCCTTCTCTTCGACCTGCTTTATGGAGGACTGACTGCGGACGTCGTTGTAATAGGCTATCGATCAGAACACGCATCCTTGCCAGCCCCCAAGGATCTTCCAAAGGACCACTTCTTTCCGTCAACCGCTCATCATCCCCGCGAGAAGCAGGAATCAGACGTGTTTATTGAGGCTACTGAGATCGACAATGGATGGGCAAAAGAATCGCTCTGGGCGTCCATCCACGCCCAACACAATAATTTTTCCCCAACCTCGGAAAGTGATCTCACCGTAGACGCCCAGTTCATCCTGTTCGCGGACGGAAGCGGCACTTTTCTACCTATATCTGGACGTGTAGTGGAGGTCTCTGATCTATTCGAAAAAGGGGCCAGCTTCAACATCGCAGAAGATAAGCTTCCCCGTGTCCTAGTAAGGGACCTTGACGAGGGCGACCTAGTGATGCTGAGGCTGTCTGGAAGCGGCGACTATTTAGACGATGTTGCTGACGCTCTGATTCAGCAGGCCGGCGAAGAAGGATTGCGCCGCAGCGCTCTTCAATGGAAAGATAAGCTCGAACGAGTTATCAAGCTACACGGGGAAGGCGTAGTAGCAGTGAAGATGCAAGGTCTTGGCGTCAAACTCCGATCGCCCCAGTACCTCTGGGAATGGGCGGGGGCTGCCGTGATGGCGCCCCATGATCGCGAAACATTCCAGCACCTGATAGCGACCATTTGGCAACTAGAGGGCATGGACATAGATGATGCGCCCAAGTTCTATGCCGATGCAAGATGGGAGGAAATGGAAAGATTAAAGGCATACCATCAGAAGGCTGGCGTCGCCATTCGCACGGAGCTGCTCGACCAAGTCCGTAAATTCGTTGTCGAACGTCGTCACATCGAGACGGTCGAAGCGATTGAATTGACGGGCGTGGCAGCCGGCCGGATGGGCCTGCTTCGAGTGGCTGCCATCGACACCATGACAAGAAAAGTGCCCACGTCTGCTTTGTTCCATCTGACAAAGCTAAAGGTGACCTAATGGCAAGGATGATTCCTCCTTTGGTCTCCTCGGGTGCGCCTTGGGGCGAAAGACAGTTATTTTCTAGGCTCCGGGATGATCCCATGACTAGGGACTGGCTGGTACTTCACTCATTCGACATACGTCGCCATGTAGCTCGTGCAGAAGGTGAAGCTGACATGCTCATCATTGCGCCAGGCCTTGGCGTTCTCTGCATCGAAGTGAAGGGCTGCAATGTTATCAGAGAGGATGGGCTCTGGAAGTACTCCTACGATCCACCTAAGACGTCCACAGTAGGCCCGTTCCGTCAGGCGAGTCAAGCCGCACATTCGATTCGACAATACTTATCGCATAAAGATCGGTCCCTCGGTTCTCTTCTTTTCTACTCCGCCGTCCTCTTCACCGAAATCGATTTTTTAGAAAAGTCGCTCGAGTGGGAACCCTGGCAAATAATCGGAAGGACCGACTTTCTAAGGCAACCGATATCGGCAGTTGTGACCCAAGTGCTCGAGGCTGCCCATTCCCAGTGCCGGGCCCGCAATCCAAAACCTGCCTGGTACAGCAACCAGAGCCGTCCCACCCTACGGCAGCTCGAATCCATGCTCCGGCTCCTGCGACCCAACTTCGAATACGTTGCTTCCAGCCGCAATGATGTGGAACTGGCTGAAGATGCCATACGCAGATTCACGGAAGAACAATTCGAAGCACTGGATCACCTTGATGACAACCGTCGAGTCATATTCAAGGGGCCAGCCGGCACGGGCAAGACGTTTCTTGCGATCGAAGCTGCTCGAAGAGCTATTTTCGATGGCCGCAGCGTTGCCTTGTTATGTTTCAACGGTCTTCTAGCCATGTGGCTTAAGAGAGAGACCGCCGCGATCGGAGATGAAGCAAAGGCACGATCTATTCCTTTCTATGTCGGGAACCTTTCAGGACTCATGCGCCAAGTTGCGGATGCCGATGTTCCAGCAACTGCCGACAGCAGGTTCTGGGAAATCGAGCTGCCAGGGCGTGCCGTCGATGCATTACTGGTCGATGATCGCAAAACACCGACCTTCGATCTGCTGCTCGTAGACGAAGCGCAGGACCTGCTGTCAAACCCATTTCTTGATGTTATGGAGCTGCTGCTGCGCGGTGGTCTTGCAAGCGGACAATGGGCACTGTTCGGTGACTTCGAACGACAGGCAATCTACGCCGATAACAGTGCAGGTTCCGGACTTGATCGACTGCTAAGGCGCACCGCGGACAGTATTTCGACATACCGGTTGCGCATCAATTGCCGGAATGCCACTAGGATCGCGGAGGCAGTTACGATTACATGTGGATTGTCACCGGGCTACAGCAAGATCCTCAGTACCACCGATTCAGCAGATGTCGAACCCGTCTTCTACCGAAGCACATCACATCAGGGTGAGCTCCTACTCGCGACCATTACAAAGCTCCTGAAATCCTTTGCGCCAGCAGAGATCATCGTCCTGTCAATGCGTTCCGACTCATCTTCCTGCGTCTCCCGGCTACCTCGCGAACAAGACCACTGGCAATTCAATTCCTATCGAGGAATGCCTGATAGCGGGGCTTCTGTCAGATATACCAGTGTCCATGCGTTCAAGGGACTAGAGGCTCCCGCCATCATCCTTACTGACATCGAAAACGTAGATGACGAACAGTCCAAGGCACTGCTCTATGTCGGCATGTCTCGAGCAAGGGTTCGGCTTCATGTTTTCATG
Source organism: Limnohabitans sp. (assembly GCF_023910625.1). Classification (NCBI taxonomy): domain Bacteria; kingdom Pseudomonadati; phylum Pseudomonadota; class Betaproteobacteria; order Burkholderiales; family Comamonadaceae; genus Limnohabitans; species Limnohabitans sp. The sequence continues at coordinate 2,421,615 of NZ_JAAVVW010000003.1, read as the reverse complement.
CATGAGCGTCTGCGTTCTAGATACGACTCAATGGTAGATGCGGGCCTCAAAGCAGCACTTAAGGGGAATTTCTGATGTCATCACTAGATAAGAATCTTGCTAACAGAGAGCAGATGCTAACTCGCCTACGGGCCGAGATCGTGGGGCCGGATCCAGCCGGCAAACCTGTATCCCTAGTTGATAAGCAAACGATGACTTGGGAAGAGTACCGGATCCCACGAATGCAAGAGGACGGGCAGGAAATCGTCTGGCAAGACCCCCCAACCAAACGGTTTGGCGCAGGCATCCTTTACCCACTTGGCGCCACCGAAGAGACTGTGGTCAATGCGACTGAGACTGAGGAGGCAATACTTAGCAATGTGCCTGAGGTGCCCCACCCGGGGCTGCTGTCTGGAGATGAAAAATCGCCATTTGAGCGAGCATCTTCATTCGGCGCGCCGGCAGACGAGCCAGAAGAAGAAGACGTCACGCTAGCCAATGCATTTCGACCTTCGGCAATAGGCGTCAGCTTCCTAGCCGATCTGGCATCAGAACCCGAGGGAATCTCTATCGAGCTTGTGAACGTCGGCCGGGTTGGACTAGAGAAAACCATCGAACAACCATGCGGCGTCTATGCACCACTTACTCTTCAGCTGGGCAGCAGTGTCGGTAAGAAGCCGACGCCGCGCAAGGTTTGGCTAAGAAAGCCGGTTGTCGACGGGCATGGCAAAGTGCCGGTCATTCACTTAGCGACGTCAGATCTTCTTAACGCACGCCGTCCTTTGCGGTGCTCGATCGGACCCGCAGCACTCGGACTTGAACTGATCGTCGTTTCACGAACTTGGCATTCAGCACCGAGCACGGTGCACCGGCTACTGACCATTTCAGTTGCCAACAAGAAGCAGGTCAATGAAGCTGAGCTCGAAACTCAGTGCCTCTTTCAGGCTGGAATCCGGGTTAGCGGTTTAAGCAGCAGTGAATGGATCGATCCGTATCCGGACAGTCTGGTCGCTGATTTCCAAGCTTCGGATCCGTTGGCGGACGAAAACGTCAACCGTGTTCTTTACAGGGAAAACCGGACATTTGCCATCGGCCACGGCAGCGGCGCCGACTGGATGAGTGGGCGTCCGAAAAGGGTCAAGACGGTGTGGTCGGACGTCCTGCCTGTTTTCGAGACGCCCGCAACAAGTGCCGATCTCCAGATAAAAGACCCGGAAGGCAGACTTGTACCACTGCGCGTTAGCATGAGATTGCTGGCAGGTCTTCAGCCTAATGACGATGGATTGGCTGACATTGACCATCTGCTGAAGGAGTATCACGCCTGGATTTCTTCACTTGAATCGACGGTAATTACGATTGCAGAACCGTATCGGCCAACAGCAACTGAACTCTTAGAAAATTGCCGTCGATGCGCCGATCGTATTGCCGATGGACTGTCGATTCTGCGGCAGCATGACTCCATAGGAGATGTAGCACGCAAGGCTTTTAGTCTGACAAACCAAGCCATGCTAGTTGCCCAACTACGAGCACGACAAGAATTGCGTCTGCCAGGGCACGACACTAGCGGGAGACTGACTTGGTCACGTCCGGTCGCGGACTTAGATCCATCGGTACCGAACGAGAGGCAAGGCTATTGGCGTCCGTTCCAAATTGCATTTCTACTCATGTCGTTGCGGGGAATATGTGACCCGTCCCATCGCGACAGGACTGAAGTCGACCTCATTTGGTTTCCCACTGGCGGTGGTAAGACGGAGGCATATCTTGGGTTAACCGCCTTCACGGTCTTCTTCAATGCGATAACGGGTGTTTCCAACGGCGGTGTCGATGTACTTATGCGTTACACGCTGCGGCTGCTAACCGCACAACAGTTCCAGCGCGCCGCCACACTCTTTTGCGCGATGGAGCAGCTGAGACGTAAGGATGTAGTCGCCTTAGGAGATAGGCCATTTCGTATCGGGCTTTGGGTGGGCAGTTCTGCTACGCCAAACAAGCGGGACGACGCAGTCGCCAAGCTGCAGAAGCTGCGGAGGGATCCAGACGCAGAGAATCCATACGTGCTGCTCAGATGCCCATGGTGCGCAGCAAAGTTCGGCCCCCACCAAGACGGACCCTCCACAGAACAGCGGGGGCGAGGCAGGGGTGGACGACAAGCGGCAAGTGTCCAAGTGTATGGTTATGAGAGGGAGCACGGTCCTTCCGGTGACACTGTCGTATTCCGCTGCCGTGACGCCGCCTGTGAATTCGGCGGTCTGCCCGGACCCGGAAAGCCTCCTCTGCCGATTGTTGTGATTGATGAGGATCTGCTAGATTCGCCACCCAATCTTCTGATCGGGACAGTAGACAAGTTCGCGATGCTGGCCTGGTCACCGGCGGCAAGGAGCATTTTCGGACTTGATGAATCGGGCCGCCATCGTGGCATCCCGCCCACATTGATCATCCAAGACGAGCTGCACCTGATATCTGGGCCGCTGGGTTCTATGGTTGGCGCCTATGAAACGGTCATAGAGGCGCTGTGCATTGATCCTCTCGGAGGAATGATACTTCCAAAGATTGTTGCATCGACTGCAACGATCAGTCGTGCCCGCGAACAGATTGTGGGTCTGTATGCTCGTTCAGGTGTCATGCTTTTTCCGCCCTCAGGGCTCGATGCTGCCGACTCATTCTTTGCGCGTGAAGCATGCGACGAGCAAGGTAGGCCGAAGCCAGGGAGGCTCTATGCAGGGGTGCTTGCCCCTGCACACACTTCACTACAGACATCTGAAGCCAGGGTTTTCGCAACCTTGATGCAACATGCCTCCCTCCTAGAGGGTGATGCATGCGATCTAGATCCATGGTGGACCCTGCTCGTATTCTTCAACTCCTTGCGAGAACTGGGTGGTGCTGCAACCCTTTTCACCGCTGATACACGTGAATATCTCAAGGTAATCTTGAACCGCCATGGTCTCGATTACTCAAGGATCCGCCAGCTCTTTCACGTCGAGGAGCTGACTAGCCGCATCCGCGGCGACCACATTCCACGCCTGCTGGAGCAACTGGAGGTGTCAGTCACGGTCCGCGAAGGAAAAGGAGCGACAGCCCCCAACCCGGCTCCCATAGACGCGTGTCTTGCGTCAAACATCATCGAAGTGGGAGTGGACGTCCCAAGGCTGTCTCTGATGGCGATCGTTGGGCAACCCAAGACTACGTCACAGTACATACAAGTCTCCAGTCGCGTCGGCCGGGATCTTGAGCGCCCAGGTCTGGTAGTAGTGATCTATGGACAGACGAAACCCCGTGACCGTAGCCACTATGAACGGTTTCGTTCTTACCACCAGCAACTCTACGCCCAAGTTGAGCCGACCAGCGTCACCCCGTTCAGTCCGCCGGCGATCGACCGGGCCCTTCATGGAATGATCGTCGCATTGGTACGGCAGCTCGGTCACAGAGGCCGCGAGGCTGATACACCAGATCCCTTTCCGCTCGCACTTGGCACTGCACTGAGGAATCGGATCGAGGAGATCATCTGCGATCGAGTTAAGGCCGTAGCACCTGATGAGTTAACGTCCGTAATGAGCCGACTCAGGCTGCGCCTTGACCAGTGGAAGGCTTGGAATCCAGCTGAGTATGGGGATTTTTCTAGGTCGCCTGAACACCCGCCCCTGATGCATCCTGCAGGCAGAACGGAACTAGCCCAGTGGGATGGGCGCAGCTGGGCAACGATGTCTTCACTACGAAATGTCGATGCGAGCTGCGAGGCTGATCTCACAATGCATTACAACAACATTCCAGGGGGAAACCCATGACCCGCCCAATCAGACGATCACAGGCCGTGTCACCGTTCGGTGTCGGTGCTATGGTTGACTTCCCAGGACCAGTCTCATTGATCCACGCCGGTCTAGACGCTTGGCCCTTCGATGAGAGGAACCCTGATCATCGTGAATTCCGAGTAGATGATGAACCGAGGCTCGCGAAGCGTCTCGGCGTCGATTTCTTTGTCCAGCCTCCAGACTTCCGGATGGTAGAAGGCGGCGGCGCGGGAAGCGCCGTCAACCTTGGCCTAAAACTGCCTTTCCTGAGATTCCCGCTGTGGCACTCGTGCCCCCGCTGCGGTCGTATGTTCGAGGCAAAGTATCACCATCGATCTGCACCAGATTGTCTAGGGCCCATTGGTAGCGGCGCAGAAAAAGGACGGAGTCATTCTAGGAGGCGAGCTGTCCAAGTCCGTTTTGTCAGTGCATGCCAGTCGGGTCACCTGCGAGATTTCCCGTGGATCGAGTGGCTTGGCCTTGATCGTTCCGATTGGGATGGCATCAGGAATGACCGCTGGCTGCGCATCATTTCCACAGGCTCTGCGTCAATTGCTGGCGTGGTTATCGTTGCCGAGCGCCAAAATGATTCAGGAATTATCGAAGTAGCACGCAGGTCGCTCGCCGGTGCGTTCAGCGTCGAACCCGATGGCACGTCGGCCCTCACCGCAATGAACATCATGTGCAATGGACAGAACCCTGCACTCGGACTGGGCGATGGCGGCGAAGACCCTACCGATCCATGTGGGCAGAACCTGAGGGCGGTGCTTCGCGGAGCAAGCAACCTCTACTTCGGCGATGTCCGTAGCTCGATCTACGTTCCGGATATTGAAGACAATGGTCTGCCCCAACCGGTGCTCGATCTACTCGACGATTACACATTCAAACAAGAACTCCTTAACGGAGCACTAGCAGCGGAAAACGGAACGCTGGGGCCAAAGGCAGCAGGTATTATCTTGCGACGTCGTCATCCGGAGTCCGAGGTTAAGCCGGAGGTCCTCGCTGGTGCGGTCAACACGCACATCCTGCACGAAATACTGACCCACCCACGGCTAACCGCCAGTGCCTTGGTTCAGAAGGTCAAGGTAGCGGCAGATGGAAAGGTTTCTTCCAAAATTCTCGCTGATCTCATTAACACCGCTGCTCCAGACTGGTCAATCGATCCGGGACTGCTAGTGGAATCAGTGACCATATGGCTGAAACGTCGTGAAGGAATTGGATCGGAGGGCGATTCACAACTCACGGAGGACGTTTCGGACAAAACCTATCGCGCAGAGGAGTACCGCGCTTTCTGCCGGGATGGGCAGGACGGACTTCCAAAAGTGAATCTGCTAGTGCGGAGCAAGCCCATTGAGAGCTACACCGACCTAGTGCGCAGTAACTTCTCCCGTGTTGCGCTGCTCGACAAGTTGCGGGAGACGCGGGCATTTGTCGGCTTCAGCAGAATCTACGCCAGTTCAAACATGCCGCCAGCCCAACGCTGGAAGCTCATCTCGAGGACTCAACGCAACTGGCTTCCTGCCGCTGTAGTCCGCGGCGAAGGAATTTTCCTCAGGTTCGATGAAGAGCGTCTTGCCAATTGGGACAAGGAATTCGGTGCTCTGCACAGGGAGCGGCTTCGCCAAGTTAATCGGAATCTCCAAGCTCAGGCAGCGAGGCGCCAGATTCATGTTGATGACGCATCCCCTGTTCTCGTTCTAATGCACACATTTGCACATGTTCTGATCAGCCAACTCGTGTTCGACTGCGGATATGGTTCATCCTCACTGCGTGAACGCATCTACTTCTCAGATACTCAACCGCAGATGTCCGGAATCCTGATTTACACCGCCGCAGGAGATTCGGAAGGCACTATGGGAGGACTCGTTCGGATGGGTGAGCCAGAACAGCTCGACCGCACAATTGCTCGGGCACTTGATCGCGCTCGCTGGTGTTCAAGTGATCCTGTTTGCATCGAGAGCACCGGCCAAGGTCCGGACAACTGCAATCTCGCTGCATGCCATTCCTGCGGCCTGTTGCCGGAGACCTCATGTGAGATGCAGAATCGGCTACTGGATCGAGGCATGCTGATAGGGGATCTGAATCGGCCGGAAATAGGCTTTTTCTCATAGTGCTAAACAGATTGAGACGCGTACACGGCTGACCGTTTACGCACCATACGAAAAAACCGCAGCCGGATAATTTCGAAATGATCAAAGAAATCAGAATGCAGTGATGGAGGTTTTTTCAAAACCTGCTAACCGCCATATTTTGGAGTTACTGGAGACCGCTAGTGGAACTGACGCATCAAATATCCGACATCGTATCTATTGTGCTCTGTAGCAGGACACTCCATTCTGATCATACGAATTGATCACGCCCAGCCGTGCGGGTTCGATCACGGGGAGCGTGGTGGCCATCGAGCGGCAAGACGACAGTGGCGACAACCAATACCTGCTGCGCGTGGTCACCAAAACCCGTGACGGCCAATACATCTTGAAGGCCAACAACCCGGACTACGAAGACTTGCTCGCCACCGACGACATGCGCACGCTGGCCCGTTTGCGCCACATCATTGACCCGCTCGATCTGGCCATTGGTGAACCATTCATGCGCGAAGACATTCCGCCGCTGTTTGGTGAAACCTTCAATCCGGGTAATTGGAATGTCGGTCATGTGGTGCTCGCCCCCAAAAAGGCGCACATCCTGTTGGTCACGATCAACAAGCAAGGCAAGGCCGACGAGCACAAGTACATGGACCACTGGCTCGATGACAGCCACTTTCACTGGCAAAGCCAAAACGCCACTGACCCGAGCAGCAAGCGCGGCCAAGAGATCATCCGCCACGCCGCTTTGGGCATCGACATCCATTTGTTTGTGCGCGAAAACAAACTGGCCGCAGGCAAAGCGGCCCCCTTCACCTACCACGGCCGCGTGGTCTACCAATCACACCAGGGCAGCCAGCCTATGAGTGTGGTGTTTGGGTTGCAAAGTGAGGCGGGTTGATGGGCTGAGCGCTGGCGGTGAAGGCCGGTGGCGATGTTTGTTGGTGTAGGAGCCCACCCCTGTGGGCGATGGTTTGCAGGGCGAAGCTGAGGGCGTGTTCCACGCCTTTTAAACAAAGGTCGCGGAAGAAACGCCGAACCGTTCGCTGAGCGCTCGCACCTGGCGAATGTTGAGTTCGCGCTTGCCCGTCAGGATTTCGGACACCACGCCCTGACTGCCGATCTCGCTAAGGTCGCTTTGCTTCAGCCCGTGTTGTTCCATCAGGAATTTCAGAGCTTGCACACCCGTGACTTCAGGCAGAGGGTGTTGCTTGGCTTCATAGTCCTCGATCAGATCGCCCACGATGTCGACCAAGCCCATCGCGGGATGCTTTTCTTCACCTTGGGTTTCGTCCAGCAGGGCTTGGAGCATCTCGGTCATGAGAGCGTCGTCATGTTCTTGACGAGTACACGTCACCCCTGTCATGTCGCCAAAATTCAATTTTGAGAACATGACAAGTGTCAGTTTACATATGTCAATGGTGAATGAGTTCATAAAACATGTAAATATTTTGTTTTTATGGTAAATTATTTCCATAGAAATAGTGGAGCACGCCATGCTAACCAACGCAGTCACTGCCCCCGACAAATTCATGGTGCTGGGTAAAGCCACCATGCGCGCTGCCCAAGAGTTGCATCTGTCGAGTGCGGCTTTGGCCCGCGTGATCGGGTTCAGTGAGCCGACCATCAGCCGCATTGCCAACGGCAGCCGGGGCATCGACCCAACGTCTAAAGAGGGACAACTGGCGCTGCTGTTGGTGCGTTTGTTCCGCTCTTTGGACCCTCTTGTGGGTGGCGATGCACAAAAGCGGCAGGATTGGCTGCGCAGCCACAACAAAGCGTTGAACGGCATTCCGGCCACGCTGATTGAAAGCCCTCAGGGCCTTGTGACTGCACTGTCTTATCTGGATGGCATGCGGGGTGCGGCTTGACGTCATCGGCTTCATGGAACCCGGATTGGGTTCATGAATTCACCGCCGACTTGCACATGCCTGCGTTTCGAATGGTGGAGACGCAGCACATCGCAGCCACCATGCGCTTGGTGGATTCTGCCGATGAGCAACTGTTGCTGGAAGAAATGCTGGAGACCAGCAAGCCGCCGCTCCCACCACAGGCAAACGGTTTGCACTACCTTTTGGCTGCGCCTTTTCGGTATGTGCCCCAAACGGGCTCCCGCTTTCGCGCTGTCCATTCGCCGGGCATTTGGTACGGGGCTGATGACGCATATTGCGCCTGTGCAGAAGTTGCCTATTGGCGTCAGCGCTTTTTGCTGGACAGCGCAGGGCTCATGAAGCAGTCGATCAGCACAGAGCACTCGATGTACGAAGCCTCTGTTCAGGGTCGCGCTTTGGATTTGCTGTCGCACCCGTGGGTTTTGGCGCAGGCGCTCTGGATGCATCCGGGCGACTACACCGAAACCCAAAAACTGGCCACGCTGGTTCGGGACTCTCAGACAGAGGTGACATGGATTCGCTACGCGTCGGTGCGTGCCACCGACCATGTGTGCGCAGCAGTTTTTGACCCGAGCAGTTTGACCATGGTGACACCCGATGGCCGTTATGAACAATGGCACTGCCACACCACGGCAGACAGGGTGACGCTGTCGAATGGCCGTGCGCGGTTTGATTTCTAGACGTCGGCACGCCACTCAAATATCAACATTCCCTGCCACCTGCTGCGGGTGGTCACCAAAAACCGTGACGGCCAATACATCTTGAAGGCCAACAACCCGGACTACGAAGACTTGCCCGCCACCGACGACATGCGCACGCTGGCAAAGCCAAAACGCCACTGACCCGAGCAGCAAGCGCGGCCAAGAGATCATCCGCCACGCCGCTTTGGGCATCGACATCCATTTGTTTGTGCGCGAAAACAAACTGGCCGCAGGCAAAGCGGCCCCCTTCACCTACCACGGCCGCGTGCTCTACCAATCACACCAGGGCAGCCAGCCTATGAGTGTGGTGTTTGGGTTGCAAAGTGGGGCGGGTTGATGGGCTGAGAGCTGGCGGTGCTGCGCCTGACCTACGGCAGCGACTTGCGCAGTTCGGGTGTCGACACCTTGTCCAAATGCCGGAACGCTGGCGCGATCTTGCCGATTTCCGGGTCAGTGACGCCGAATTGCTCAAAATAGACTTTCCACTCCCTGACGGTCTGCCAGACCTGCGCCATCATCAGCAGGGCTTCGGCCTTGGAGAGGGTGAAACGTGCATGCGCGGCCAGTGCGTTGTCCAGGGTGGCCAGTCGCCCTTGCGGGCCCACGCCCAGATGCAGGAAGCGTTCGGTAGCGTGGCTTGCTCGGGGCAAGACGTCATACAAGGGGCTCAAGCGCCAGCCGTGCAGCCTGGGGTCCCACAAAAAGCCGTGGTTGCGCAGGTGGTCATCGTCGTTGCTCACCAAGATGTTGAAGACCATGCGTTTGAAAAGCTCTGCGTTGTCTGCTCGGATAACACTGGGGTGGCAGTGGTCACGCACAGCTTGGGCGAGGTCGGTATAAGCCTTGGTGCGCGACTCGGTTTCGTCGCAGGCGACCATGGTCAAGCCGCTGACAAACCCCAATCGGTGCTCCATTCGGCCTTCCCCCGGTTGTGTTTGAAACAAGTTGTCTGACGCGCCAACGACACCATCCGGTGCTAGCCAGTAGCGGTCGAAGCGCCGAATGAGCATGATCTTGCGTTCACCGATGGTGCACATGTCGAGTGCGGGAACATTCAAGCCAGCCTCTGCGGCCAGCCGGAGTGCAGCACTTTCCACGCCGGGCACATCGAAGCTGTCTTTTTGACTGGAAAACTTGGCTAGCCACAGCACGCCTTGTGCATCACGCACTGAGGCTTTGGGCCGCGCACCACCGAGTCCTGTGCCATCCACAAAAATGGCTTCGAGGTGCGCAGGTACGGGCAGCCCTTCCTCGATGCGGTCTGCTGCATCTATCAGGTGCGATAGGTCGTGCGAAACATGGGGGCCATGACTGGGGCCGTCGTGGATGCTGGTTCTGATGTCGAGCGCCCCCACACGGTCGCTGCCTGCATGGAGCAAATACTGAGACTCTGGCAGGCTGTTGGCGGGTACTTTGAGCTTGGCTTCGATGACGCGACGACCCCATGAGTCAGGTGCCGCGTCACGAATACCGCCGAACATGGGCAATTGGTTGGCAGGCAGGAGCCGCTTGCCCAACACGTCATCGCGCTTTTTCAGGCTCAGGCTCACGGGATCAATTTCCAGTGCATCTGGCCGACGTGCGTAGTTCATGCCATAAGCAAAACTCGAAGCAAGTACCTCGGTGTTTTCTTCTGTCATGAGCAACTGCCCACAAGGGTTCCAGTTCTGCCCCAGGTGGGCAAAGACCATCAGTTTCAGGGCTTTAGCGGTCAATTTTGTCCCCCCTTAAAAGTCCAGTTCTTCGCGCTCAGCCGCGCTCAGGTCGCGGACCCGCTGGGTTTTTTCACGCGCACTGAGCGCCAGCAACGCCGGATCTTTTTCAGACAACAAGTCCAACAGCGTGCTGCCTGGCGAGATGGCCTGCAGGTAGCGCAAAACTTGCCCAAGCGCGATGCCGGGCTCTCCCTTTTCAAGGCGATAGGCCGTGTTGCGAGACAGCCCTGCACGCAGCGCAGCGTCAGCCTGCTTGACTTGACGCGCCAACCGCAGGCGCGCCAGAAGTTGCCCCAAGCGGGCGCACTCTTCTTGCTGTGACGGCATGAGCATGGCAGATTGATTGATTTTCATGTTCGTTAAATCGATATTTATTTACAGAATGATCGATTAAACGTACATGTTACCTGAAATTACTTCTGCAAGGCACTGCTGATGCTCACAAGTACATGGACCACTGGATCGATGACAGCCACTTTCACTGGCAAAGCCAGAACGCCACCGACCCAAGCAGCATGCGCGGCCAAGAGATCATCCGCCACGCCGCTTTGGACATCGACATCCATTTGTTTGTGCGCGAAAACAAACTGGCCGCAGGCAAAGCGGCCCCCTTCACTTACCACGGCCGCGTGCTCTACCAATCACACCAGGGCAGCCAGCCTATGAGTGTGGTGTTTGGGTTGCAAAGTGGGGTGGGTTGATGGGTTGAGCGCTCAACTGCGGACAAACGCAAGCAGAAGCTGATAGTCACCTTGGTCTGCAGCTCGCAGTGCTGCCAGGTACCGTGCCCGAACATCGTTGGCGGCAACCAGACTGCCGCCGCTTCCCCATGTGAACGCAGCTTGGCCAAGGCTTCGCAGCAAGGCGTCAGCCATCATGCGTGAATGTCGGCCATTGCCATTGGGGAAGGGATGAATCCAGACCAAGTCGCGGTGAAAGCGTGCTGCGATTTCATCGGGAGGAAACGTGGCGTTGTCGACCCACCAACGCGTGTTGTCGAACAGGTTCTTGAGCTGCACCGCAACCTGTGTCCAATCGCAGCCGATGTTTTTGTCGGACTTGCGAAACGTACCCGCCCATGCCCAAGTCTTCCCGAACATCTGCTCGTGCAGCTCTCGGCAAAACCCTTCGCTGAGCACTTGCGGTGCTTTGACCCGCTTGAGCCAGCGCACGGCGCGCAAGATGTTCTCCTGCTCCCAGTCGTTCAGATCCCCCTGGGTGGCCAGGTGCCCCGGGATGAGCCCGGTCTTTTCGTCGGGGTCCAGGGGTGTCTGGCCGTCTTGTTCGTCCAGGTCTATCGCCATAGGTCTGACCAGCGGCCGCGCAGCAATTCTTCGGTCCTGCGTTCCACCTGTTTGCGCAGCCGTTCTGCGCCGGGGCGCTGGTCTTCAAGACCCATGGTGTGGGCTACGCTGCCAACCTCTTCCATCGCGATGGCACGAGCGCGTTCCTGAACCACGTCCGTGAGCGGGCGTCTGGGAACCAGTGCATAAACCAGTTCGCAATCCAGTCCATCAGCGAGTTTGCGCAGTTGTCCGAGGGAGATGCGATCCTCCGCTTCGGACTGTTCAGACTTGTGCAGCGTCGCCCCTGAGATGCCCAGCCGCTGAGCCTGCTGACGTTCCGTTCGACCCAGGGCTTCTCGGATGAGCTTCAGCCATCCCCGTGACGGTGGCTGCCGCTTGACCAAGTCCGCGTAGCCGGAAAGGGTGTACTGCACTTGTTCGAGTCGAAGCTGGTTCAGTTCAGAAGACATTGCTAGCCTATAGGCTGGTTAATCTGATTTTAATAATAGCCTAAATGGAAGCGGTTTGCAATCAGTTGCTTCCTTAAAGGAAATCAGTCAAAGTCATTTTGCTGCACTTTTAGCAAGCATACAAGGCCACATTGGGCGCGCCAAAGCAAAGGGCCCATCAGTTTCACAACTGATGGGCCCCTTTTTCTCAGCTTAAGGGTACGGCTGCAAGATCGATCAAATATCGATGTTCCCCGCCCGCAGCGCGTTGCTCTCGATGAAGTGGCGGCGTGGCTCCACCTCGTCGCCCATGAGCATGGTGAACACGCGGTCGGCTTCGATGGCGTCGTCGATCTGCACGCGCAGCAGGCGGCGCACGGTGGGGTCCATGGTGGTTTCCCACAGTTGGGCGGGGTTCATTTCGCCCAGACCCTTATAGCGCTGGCGGCTGGTGGTGCGTTCGGCTTCGCTGATGAGCCAATGCATGGCTTGGCGGAAGTCGCCCACTTTTTCTTCTTTCTGGCGCTCGCCTTCACCGCGCAGGGCTTTGGCGCCTTCGCTGAGCAAGCCCCGGAAGGTCTCGGCCGCTTCGGCCAGCGCGCCGTAATCGGCACCGTGCACAAAGTCTTGCGTGATGATGCTGCTCTTGATGTTGCCGTGGTGGCGGCGGCTGATGCGCAGAATCGGTTTGTCGGTGCGCACGTCAAACTCGGCGGCCACTTCGGCCGGGATGCCGGTGGTGTTGAGTTCGCGCAGCTTGGCTTGCAGCGCGGGGGCGCAGGCGGCGGCTTGTTCCATGGTGTCGAGGTTGAGCGACACGCCGTCGGCCATGGCGCGCAGGGCTTCGGCGTCCATGAAGTTGGACAGGCGGGCTATGACGTGTTCGGCCACTTGGTGTTTGCGGGCCAGGGCTTCGAGGGTGTCGCCTGTGAGCACTTGCGGCGCAGCCCCACCGGTGCTGATGCTGGCGTCTTTGAGCGCGATGCGCAGCAAGAAGCCGTCGAGTGCCGGGCCGTCTTTGAGGTACAGCTCTTCTTTGCCCGCTTTGACTTTGTAGAGCGGTGGCTGGGCAATGTAGATGTGACCGCGCTCGACCAGGTCGGGCATTTGGCGATAAAAGAAGGTGAGCAGCAGGGTGCGGATGTGCGCGCCGTCCACGTCGGCGTCGGTCATGATGATGATGCGGTGGTAACGCAGTTTGTCGACATTGAAGTCGTCGGTGCCGCTCTTGCCGCTTTCAGCGCTGGCTTTGCCAATGCCGGTGCCAAGCGCCGTGATGAGCGTGACGATTTCGTTGCTGGTCAGCAGCTTTTCGTAGCGGGCTTTTTCGACGTTCAGGATCTTGCCGCGCAGGGGCAAGATGGCTTGGAATTTGCGGTCGCGGCCTTGTTTGGCCGAGCCGCCTGCGGAGTCGCCCTCAACGATGTAGATTTCGCACAGGGCGGGGTCTTTTTCTTGGCAGTCGGCCAGTTTGCCGGGCAGACCCATGCCGTCGAGCACGCCTTTGCGGCGCGTCATTTCGCGGGCTTTGCGAGCGGCTTCGCGGGCGCGGGCTGCTTCCACGATCTTGCCGCAAATGATCTTGGCGTCGTTCGGGCGCTCTTCCAAAAAGTCGGTCAAGGCTTTGGCCACGATGTCTTCGACCGGGGCACGCACTTCACTCGAGACCAGCTTGTCTTTGGTCTGGCTGCTGAACTTGGGCTCGGGCACTTTGACGCTCAGCACGCAGCACAGGCCTTCGCGCATGTCGTCGCCACTGACTTCGACTTTTTGTTTTTTGGCGATCTCGTTTTGCTCGATGTACTTGCCAATCACGCGGGTCATGGCCGCGCGCAAGCCCGTGAGGTGGGTGCCGCCGTCACGCTGTGGAATGTTGTTGGTGAAGCACAGCACCGATTCGTTGTAGCCGTCGTTCCATTGCATGGCGACTTCGACACCGATGCTGGTGCCGGGGATGCCGCCGTAGCTGTCAGCAGGGCGCTCGCCGTTGGCGTGGAAGGCGTTGGGGTGCAGCACTTTTTTGTTGGCGTTGATGAAGTCCACAAAGCCCTTGACGCCACCGGCGCCCGAAAAGTCGTCTTCTTTGCCGCTGCGTTCGTCCTTCAGGCGAATGCGCACGCCGTTGTTCAAGAAGGACAGCTCGCGCAAACGCTTGGCCAAAATCTCGTAATGGAAATCGGTGTTTTGCGTGAAGATTTCGATGTCGGGCAAAAAGTGCACTTCGGTGCCCCGTTTGTCGGTGGCACCGGTGACGCGCATGGGCGAAATTTCGATGCCGTCCACAGTCTCGAGCAAACGGTTTTGCACAAAGCCTTTGGCAAAGTCGATCTGGTGCACTTTGCCTTCGCGGCGCACTGTGAGGCGCAGCCATTTGCTCAGGGCGTTGACGCAAGACACGCCCACGCCGTGCAAACCGCCCGAGACCTTGTAGCTGTTTTGATTGAACTTGCCGCCCGCGTGCAGCTCGGTCAAGGCGATCTCTGACGCACTGCGCTTGGGCTCGTGCTTGTCGTCCATCTTGACACCGGTGGGGATGCCACGGCCGTTGTCGGTGACGGAAATCGAGTTGTCGGTGTGGATGGTGACGACGATGTCATCGCAGTGGCCCGCCAGTGCTTCGTCGATCGAGTTGTCGACCACCTCGAACACCAAGTGGTGCAGACCGGTGCCGTCTGACGTGTCACCGATGTACATGCCGGGGCGCTTGCGCACCGCCTCCAGGCCTTCCAGAATCTGGATGGAGCCTTCGCCGTAGCCTTCGGATGCGCCCGCCTGGTTGGCGTCGATCTTGGGTTGCGCGGTGGTGAAGGTGTCTTCGCTGGGGGTGATGTCGTCGGTCATGTGGGTTTTTCTGTGTCGCTTGAATGGCCGAAACCCGCGAGGGGTCGCGGGTTTCGATGGGGTCTATTGGCGTATGGTGCGAGCCTTAAATGCGCATGGGCATCACCACATACTTGAAGTTGTCGTTGTCGGGGATGGTGATCAGCGCCGAGCTGTTGCCATCGGCCAGATCGATGCGGACCATGTCCTGGCCCATGTTGCTGAGCACGTCGATGATGTAGGTGACGTTGAAGCCGATTTCGATGGCGTCGCCGCCGTAATCGATGTCGAGTTCGTCCACGGCTTCTTCTTGCTCGGCGTTGGTGGAGGCCACGCGCAGACTGCCGGGGTCGAGGTTCAGGCGCACACCCTTGAATTTGTCGCTGGTCAGGATGGCGGTGCGCTGCAAGCAAGACAGCAAGGCCTGACGGCCCAAGGTCAGGTTGTTGCGGTGGCCTTTGGGGATGACGCGGTTGTAGTCAGGGAACTTGCCTTCGACCAGCTTGGTCACGAATTCCATGCCGTCAAAACTGAACTTGGCCTGGTTGCTGGCAAATTGCATCTCGATCGCGCCGTCGGCGTCCGAAAGCAAACGCTGCAATTCGGTCACGGTCTTGCGGGGCAGGATGACTTCTTGTTTGGTGGGCACTTCCACGTCGAGCGTGGCGGCGGTGAAAGCCAGGCGGTGGCCGTCGGTGGCGACCAGGCTCAGCCGGTTGCCTTCGGCCACAAACAGGATGCCGTTGAGGTAGTAGCGGATGTCATGCAGGGCCATGGCAAACGAGACTTCGCCGAGCAACTGTTTGAGTGTTTTTTGTGGCACGCTGAACACGGGGCCAAAGCTGGCGGCTTCTTGCACCAGTGGAAAGTCTTCTGCGGGCAGCGTCTGCACGGTGAATTTGGACTTGCCACCCTTCAAGATCAGCTTGGCTTGCGAGGATTCCAGACTGACGGTCTGGTCAGCAGGCATGGTGCGCAGGATGTCGATGAGTTTGCGAGCCCCCACGGTGGTGGTGAAGTCTCCCGGGTCGCCATCCATCTCGGCGGTGGTGCGGATCTGGATTTCGAGGTCGCTGGTGGTCAGTTGCACGGCGCGGCCTGTCTTGCGAATCAGCACATTTGCCAGCACCGGAAGGGTGTTGCGGCGTTCGACAATGCCGGACACGGATTGCAGGATAGACAGCAATTTGTCTTGGGTGGCCTTGAGGACGATCATTTGTCTACCTTTGTTGGTTTATCTGGTGTCAGCTTGCGGCAGGCACCGATTTCAAAATCAGCATGCATTTTCGCTGTTTTTTGGCCTCAAAAAGACCAGAAAACATGTCAAACCCATGAAATTGAAGCATCAAGCCAGCTTGCATGGGGTTTCAGCCCTTGAGGGTCTGCTCCAGCACGTGCAGTTGGTGGTTCAGATCGGTCATTTGCAGTCGTTCGGCACCGATTTTACGGACGGCGTGCAAGACGGTGGTGTGGTCGCGCCCGCCAAACAGCTCACCGATCTCGGGCAGGCTCTTTTGGGTCATTTCCTTGGCCAGGTACATGGCGATCTGGCGCGGGCGGGCGATGCTGGCGGGGCGCTTTTTGCTGTACATGTCGGCGACCTTGATCTTGTAGTAGTCGGCCACTGTTTTCTGGATGTTTTCGACGCTGATCTGGCGGTTCTGGATGGACAGCAGGTCGCGCAGGGCGTCGCGGGCCAGTTGGATGGAGATGTCCTTTTGGTTAAAGCGCGAATACGCCAGAATTTTGCGTAACGCGCCTTCGAGCTCTCGCACATTGGAGCGCACGTTTTTGGCCACAAAAAACGCCACTTCTTCGGGCATTTCGCTGCCTTCGCTGATGGCTTTGTTGATCAGGATGGCCACACGCATTTCGAGCTCGGGTGGCTCCATCGCCACCGTGAGGCCCGAATCGAAACGCGAGACCAGGCGCTCGTGTATGTCGGCCAGGCCCTTGGGGTAGGTGTCGCTGGTCATCACGATGTGCGACTTTTTGGCCAGCAGGGCTTCGAAGGCATTGAAGAACTCTTCTTGCGTGCGGTCCTTGTTGGCAAATAACTGCACGTCGTCGATGAGCAGCAAATCGAGCGAGTGGTAATGGAATTTAAATTCGTCAAAAGTCTTGCGCTGGTAGGCTTTAACCACATCCGAAACGAATTGTTCAGCATGGATGTAAAGAACCTTGGCCTCCGGGCGCTCGGCCAGCAGTTTGTTGCCAATCGCATGCATCAGGTGGGTCTTGCCCAAACCCACACCACCATAGATGAACAGGGGGTTGTAAAGCTGCCCCGGCGAGCCCGCGACGTGCATGGCAGCAGCACGCGCCATGCGGTTGGCTGTGCCCTCGACCAGGTTGTCAAAGTTCAAGGACGCGTTGAGTCGGCTGCGAAAGGCGCTGGTGGCCCCTTCATCGGCCACCGCAGAGGCTTGCACGGGCATTTCCATGGATGATGGCGTGGATGCCATTCCAGATCTGACAATACGTTCACGAGGAGTGATCGCTAACTCGATCTTGATTGGGTGCCCCTGGATTTTTTCGAGCAGGGCCGCCAGCCGGCCCGCATATTGCGACCGAATCCAGTCCAGCTTGAATCGGTTTGCAACGAACAGGGTGATTGTTTGCTGGTCTTGCGATGCTTGCGCGGTGAGCGGTTTGATCCAGGTATTGAACTGGTTTTCCGGCAGCTCACGCGCAAGGTCTTCAACGCATGCCTGCCACAGGGCGTGGCCCGCATCCATCTGGAAATCAGGGGAAATTCCCTCGGTCATTGAGTACTTTTTATTGTGGACAGAATTGATCACGAGGCACTGGACAGGCAGCTTTATCAAGAGCTTATCCACATACCGATTCGAAAACGAGAGGGCATGATAAACCACATCATGGCGACATCAACCCGGGGACACCCTGATGGACGAAAAAACAGTTTGTTTGGTTCTGTTTGGAAAGTTTGCGATAATCCCCGGTTTCGTCCAAAGCCGATCCATGGCTCTGGGCACAAAGGAAGAGTCATGA
The DNA here is from genome assembly GCF_023910625.1 of Limnohabitans sp. Lineage (NCBI taxonomy): Bacteria > Pseudomonadati > Pseudomonadota > Betaproteobacteria > Burkholderiales > Comamonadaceae > Limnohabitans > Limnohabitans sp. Next base: position 2,403,892 of record NZ_JAAVVW010000003.1, on the reverse strand, counting down.
AACGCACCTACCAACCCTCCAAAACTCGTCGCGCCCGTACCCACGGTTTTCTGGTTCGCATGAAAACACGCGGTGGCCGCGCAGTGATCAATGCCCGCCGCGCCAAGGGCCGCAAGCGCCTGGCTGCCTAATGAATGTTCAGCCGTCTGTTCGTGGTCTGTTGACACTGCGGGCGGTTGAATCCGGGGCTTGGCCATCGTGCAGCGTTTAAAAACACGCCCACAGTTTCAGGCTGCCCTGGCGGGCGGTACGGTCTCGCGGACTGCGCACTTTGCGCTGCATCGCCTGAGCCTGACTCAGCCCTCTGACACCTGTGTGACTCCCGGCGAACAACTGGGGCTTGCTCCTTCACTGGAGCAGGCCCTTTTTGATTTGCGGGATGTCTGGCTGGGCGCCATGGTGCCCAAGCGATGGGCCCGCCGTGCGGTGACCCGAAACGCGATCAAGCGCCAGATCTACAACGTGAGTCAACGGTTCTGCGTCGATTTGCCAGTGGCCGTCCATGTGGTTCGCTTGCGCGCCACGTTTGATCGGAAGGCGTTCATCAGCGCCAGCTCGGACCACCTCAAGCTTGCGGTGCGCCAGGAGCTGGAGCAACTTTTTGTGCACGCTTTGCACTTGGACAAGCGCCAAGAGGTGCGCGCATGATCGTTCAACGCTTTTTGATGGGCTTGGTGCGCGTTTACCGCTTGGTGCTCAGCCCCTGGCTGGGGTCCTCTTGCCGGTTTGAGCCGACTTGCTCGGTGTATGCGCTCGATGCCTTGTCATCGCATGGCGCTGCTGCTGGCGCTTACCTGACCTTGCACCGCTTGGTGCGTTGCGGTCCGTGGTGCAAGGGTGGCCACGATCCCGTTCCCGTGCAGGTGCCTCGCTTGTTCTCTGCTTTGTTATCCCCCCCGTCGTCAAAGAAGACCCCATGAACGATATCCGTCGCACCATCCTTTGGGTGATTTTTGGTTTTTCCCTGGTTTTGCTTTGGGATCAGTGGCAATTGCATAACGGCAAAAAAGCCACCTTCTTCCCCAAACCGGAAGTCGCATCCGCAGCCAGCGGCAATGCCGCTGCCGCCAACAACCCGGTCGCCAGCAGCGCCAATGCCCTGCCTTCGGCCACGGTCGCCATCGCGGCTTCGCCCGGGCAGGTGCCGTCGTCTGCACCCGCTGCCTCGGCCCCGACGCCTCGCGAAAAAATCGAGGTCGAGACCGATGTGCTCAAGCTGAGCTTTGACACCGAAGGAGGCTCTTTGGTGCGCAGCGAATTCACACAGCACCGCGATCTGGTCGACCCCAAAAAGAACATGGTGTTGCTGGACCAAAGCGCAAGCCGCGTTTACATGGCCCAGACGGGTCTGATTGGCGGCAACTTTCCGACGCACAAAACAGCCATGAAGTTCAGCGGTGAGCGCACCCTCAAAGACGGTCAAAACGAGTTGAACTTGCGCTTTGAGTCCGACGAGCTGAATGGCGTGAAGCTGGTCAAGACCTACACGCTCAAGCGAGGCAGTTACGTGATCGACGTGAAGCACGAGGTGGTCAACAACGGTCAGGCCAGCGTGTCGCCGCAGCTGTACATGCAGCTGGTGCGCGATGGCAACGCGCCCGAGGGCGAGTCGGCGTTCTACTTCACTTTCACCGGCCCCGCGATTTACACCGATGCCAAGAAGTACAACAAGGTGGACTTTGGAGACATCGAAAAGAACAAGGCCGAGATCGACAAGACATCGACCAACGGTTATGTGGCCATGGTGCAGCATTACTTTGCCAGCGCCTGGTTGTTGCCCGATGGCGTGCAGCGCGAAAACTTTGTGCGCAAAGTCGATACCAACCTGTATGCCGTGGGCATGATCACCCCCTTGGCCGAGTTGGCGCCAGGCCAGTCGAAGGTCTTGACCAATCAGTTGTTCAGCGGCCCCCAAGAAGAGAAAGTGCTGGAGTCCTTGTCCCCCGGTCTGGATCTGGTGAAAGACTACGGCTGGCTGGCCATGCTGTCCAAGCCTTTGTATTGGCTGCTGGACCAATTGCACAGTGTTTTGCAAAACTGGGGCTGGGCCATCGTCGCCTTGGTGCTCTTGCTCAAGATCGCTTTTTATTGGCTCAATGCCAAGGCCTACGCCAGCATGGCCAAGATGAAGGCCATTAACCCCAAGATCATGGAAATGCGTGAACGCCTCAAGAGCAATCCGCAGCAAATGCAGCAGGAGATGATGAAGATCTACCGCGAGGAAAAGGTCAACCCGATGGGGGGCTGCTTCCCGATCATGGTTCAGATCCCGGTGTTCATTGCCCTGTATTGGGTGTTGTTGTCCAGCGTCGAGATGCGCAACGCGCCTTGGGTGCTCTGGATCCACGATCTGTCGGCACCCGATCCGTATTTCATCTTGCCCTTGGTCATGACCTTGACCACCTTGCTGCAAACGGCCCTGAATCCCGCGCCACCGGACCCGATGCAAGCCAAGCTGATGTGGATGATGCCGCTGATTTTCTCGGTCATGTTTTTCTTCTTCCCGGCAGGTCTGGTGCTGTACTGGATCACGAACAACATTTTGTCGATTGCCCAGCAATGGATGATCAACACCCGCATGGGCGTGCCGCCGCAGTTCAACCTGCCCAAGTTCAAGTAACTTAAAAAAGGCCGCGCAAGCGGCCTTTTTTTGGATTGGCCCGTCCACACCCTTACCCGCGCTAACCGACCATGCTTGCCAGGCACCTCGAACCCATCGTGGCCATTGCCACCGCGCCCGGTCGCGGGGCGGTGGGCATTGTGCGGGTCTCGGGCAAGCATCTGTCGCCCTTGATTGAGGCCCTGTGCGGGCGCAGCCTGAAAGCCCGAGAGGCCACGTATTTGCCCTTTGCCGATGCCACTGGCAGCCCGATTGACCATGGTTTGGCGCTGCATTTTGTAGGCCCCCATTCGTTCACGGGCGAAGATGTGCTGGAGTTGCAGGCGCATGGCGGGCCCGTGGTTTTGCAATTGCTGGTGGCGCGGTGTTTGCAGGCCGCCGCCGAAATCAACCCAACCACAGGCCAGCCGCGTCTGGCGGGTTTGCGGGTGGCGCAACCGGGCGAGTTTTCTGAGCGGGCCTTTCTGAACGACAAGATCGACCTGGCCCAAGCCGAGGCGATTGCCGACCTGATCGATGCCAGCACCGAAGCCGCAGCGCGCAGCGCCAGCCGGTCTTTGGCAGGTGACTTTTCCAAAGAGATTCATGTGCTGCGCGATGCGCTGATCCACCTGCGCATGTTGGTGGAGGCCACGCTGGACTTCCCGGAAGAGGAGATCGACTTCTTGCAAAAGGCAGATGCACAAGGCCAATTGAATCGCCTGCAAGCGGCATTGAACACGGTGCTGGGCAAAGCCAAACAAGGCGCGCTGCTGCGCGAGGGCATCAAGGTGGTGATCGCAGGCCAGCCCAATGCGGGCAAGAGTTCACTGCTCAACGCGCTGGCCGGGGCCGAGTTGGCCATCGTCACGCCGATTGCGGGCACCACGCGTGATGTGGTGCAGCAAACCATCCAGATCGAAGGCGTGCCGCTGCATGTGATCGACACCGCCGGTCTGCGCGAAGGCGAGGGCGTGGACGAGGTGGAGCAAATTGGCATTGCCCGCGCTTGGGGCCAGATTGAAGCGGCCGATGCCGTGCTGTTTTTGCACGACCTGACGCGTGCAGGCCAAGCCGATTACGACAGCGCCGATGCCGACATCGATGCAGCCTTGAAGACGCGATTGCCCGCCAGCGTGAGCGTGATCGATGTGTGGAACAAAGCCGACGCAGCGAGCAGCGCAAAAGAACGCACGGGCTTGACGCTCTCGGCCCGCACGGGTGAGGGCCTGCAAGCCCTGCGCCAGCAACTGCTGCAGCAAGCCGGTTGGCAACAAGCCAGCGAAGGTTTGTTCATCGCCCGCGAGCGCCATGTGCAGGCCCTGCATCGCGTCCGCGAGCATCTTGAAATCGCCAATGCCCATTTGGCCGCGCAAGCGCAAAACCTCGACCTGCTGGCCGAGGAGCTGCGGCTGGGCCAAAACGCGCTCAATGAGATCACGGGCGAGTTCAGCGCCGACGATTTGCTGGGGGTGATTTTTTCGAGTTTTTGCATCGGAAAGTGAACTGCCACTGCAGCCAACCGCATCAGTCCTGCCTGCGTCGTGCGCGACACCCGGGGCAGATTCAATGCCCCTCGAAAGAGACCAGCGTGAACAATTTCAGGCCGCTGCCCTCGATGCGCTGCGAGCCACCCAGCTCGGGCAGGTCCACAATGGCTGCGCCTTCAATCACGCTGGCTCCGAGTTTTTCGAGCAGCTTTTTGCCCGCCATCATGGTGCCGCCCGTGGCGATCAAGTCGTCGATCAGCAGCACCCGCTGCCCGGGTTGGACGGCGTCGGTGTGCAGCTCGACCGTGGCGCTGCCGTACTCCAGCTCGTAGGTTTCTTCCACGGTGCTGAAGGGCAGCTTGCCTTTCTTGCGGATGGGCACAAAGCCCACGCCCAATTCATAGGCCACCACCGAGCCCAGAATAAAGCCCCGCGCATCCAGCCCCGCCACCACATCCGGGCGCAGGGCGGGCTGCATGTAACGGTGCACAAAGGCATCGATCAGGACGCGAAACACGCGCGGGTCCTGCAGCAGCGGTGTGATGTCGCGGAACTGCACGCCCGGCGCAGGCCAGTCGGGCACCGTGCGGATGTGGCTTTTCAGGTAGTTGTTGACGTTCAGGTCGTCCATGTCTTGGCTCGCTTGTTGTGTCTTGGGAGGTGGCCGCCGCAAGTGGCCCACAGCCCTGCGGCGCAACCTGGAAATGCCGAAGCGCATATTAACAAGCCACCACATTACCGAGCCGATAAAATAGCTTGCATGCTTGCCCAACCCTCGACCACCCTGAAACTTGCCCGCGAAACCCTCGACATTGAAGCAGCGGCGCTGCTTCAACTCAAGGACCGTCTGGACGAGCGCTTTGTCAAAGCTGTCAACATGGTGCTCACCATTCAGGGTCGGGTGGTGGTCACTGGCATGGGCAAAAGCGGTCACATCGGGCGCAAGATTGCGGCCACCCTGGCCTCTACCGGCACCCCGGCCATGTTTGTGCACCCCGGTGAGGCCAGCCATGGCGATTTGGGCATGATCAAGACGGTGGATGTGGTGCTGGCCATCTCCAACAGTGGCGAGAGCGAAGAGCTGGTGGCCATCCTGCCAGTGCTCAAGCGACAGGGGGTGCCCTTGATCGCGCTGACGGGCGGTCTGCAATCGTCCTTGGCTCGGCATGCTGACGTGGTGCTCGATTGCTCGGTCGACAAGGAGGCCTGCCCTTTGAACCTCGCGCCCACTGCCAGCACCACGGCCCAACTGGCCATGGGCGATGCGCTTGCGGTGGCCTTGCTGGATGCCCGGGGCTTCAAGCCAGAAGACTTTGCGCGCTCGCACCCTGGCGGCGCTTTGGGGCGCAAGCTGCTCACGCATGTGGGCGATGTCATGCGCATAGACCAGGATGTGCCACAAGTTGGTCCTGATGCCGGATTCACCATACTGATGCGAGAGATGAGCGCCAAAGGCCTTGGAGCCACCGCGGTCACCGATGCAGCCGGTCTGGTGTTGGGCGTGTTCACCGATGGGGATTTGCGCCGCCTGATTGAAAAAGGGGTGGACCTGCGAGACCTCAAGGCTCGCGAGGTGATGCACCCCAACCCGCGCACCATCCGGCACGATGCGCTGGCGGTTGAGGCCGCTGAAATGATGGAGCTGCACCGCATCACGAGTATCCTGGTGGTCGATGCAAAGGGACTGCTGTGCGGTGCCATCAACTCCAACGACCTGATGCGGGCCAAGGTGATCTGACATGCAAGCCATCACCCCGGCCCTGAACTACCCGCCCGAATTGCTGCTACAGGCCCAAGGCGTGCGCGTGGCGTTTTTCGATATCGACGGCGTCTTGACCGATGGCGGCCTGTACTTTTCAGAGTCCGGCGAAACCCTCAAGCGCTTCAACACGCTGGATGGTCAGGGCCTGAAGCTGTTGCAAAAGGCGGGCATCACGCCGGTCGTCATCACAGGGCGTGACTCTGCCCCTTTGCGCTTGCGCCTGAAGGCTCTGGGCATCAGCCATGCCCGTTTTGGCACCGAAGACAAACGCCCGGCCGCCGAAGACTTCTTGAGTCAACTGGGCCTGAGCTGGTCACAGGCTGCCGCCATGGGCGATGACTGGCCGGATCTGCCTGTGATGCAGCGGGCCGCTTTTGCCTGTGCACCGGCCAATGCCCATGCACAAGCCAAGGCACTGGCCCATCACACCACTTCCGAACGCGGCGGCGAAGGTGCCGCCCGCGCGTTTTGTGATCTGTTGCTGGTTGCAGGGGGGCATTACGCGGCTTTGCTCGCTCAAGTGGGCATCCATGAGTTGCCGGGTGGCTCCGCATGAGTGCCTGGATGCGTCTGCGTCGAATACTTGACCGACTCACCATTTATCTGCCTTTGATTCTTTTTGCCTTGTTGGCCTTGGGCAGTTGGTGGCTGGTGCGCAGCATCCCAGAGCTGCAACCCCAACGCATTGACAAGCAACTGCGGCAGGCTCCGGACTACCGGCTGGAGAGGTTCACCGTCAAATCCTTCGATGCTTCGGGTCGCATGATGCGTCAAGTCAACGGCCAGAGCGCCACCCATTTTCCGGCTGAGCAAGAGTTGCACATCCGGAGTGTTTTGATCTTTGCCGAAAACGAGCTGGGCACCCGCGTCCAGGCGCAAGCCCCCAAAGGGGTTTCCAATGAACCCATGCAAACTGTCATCTTGAGCGGTGGGGTACTGGCTGTGCGAGCGGCCGACGCCCAAGGCCCACACCTGACCCTCAAGGCGGAGGCTGTGACGGCCTGGCTGGATCAGGAGCGCCTGACTTCACAGGTGCCCGTTGAAATCGTCAGGGGTGCCGATGTCTTGACGGGGCAAACCATGGACTTTGACACGCGCAGTGGGCTTTACACATTGGATGGTCGGGTGAAATCCGTGTTGGCACCCACAAAACGCCAACCCTGAAAGCACAAAGCCCCGCAATGCAGGGCTTTGTGCGCTGGTGGCTGAAGCCTCAGCCCATGGGTGCATCAGTAACCGTAGCCGCCGCCTTCACGGCCACCGCCTTCTCGACCACCGCCTTCTCGGCGACCCCCGCCACCGCGAGGACCCGAGCCGTAGGGGCTGCGAAAGCCACCACCACCCTCGCCGCCTTCACGGCGACCGCCGCCATATCCACCGCCGCCGCCTTCGCGACCGCCGCCATATCCACCACCGCCGCCTTCGCGACCGCCGCCATATCCACCGCCGCCGCCTTCACGACCGCCACCATATCCACCACCACCGCCTTCACGGCGACCACCGCCGTAACCTCCGCCACCAAAGCCTCCCCCCCCTGCGCGGGGTGGGCGCGCCTCCATGGGGCGGGCTTCGTTCACCACGACATCGCGCCCCCCCAAAGGCTGGCCATTCATGCCGTTGATGGCGGCTTGCGCTTCATCATCGCTGCCCATTTCGACAAAACCAAAGCCCTTGGAGCGGCCCGTGTCACGTTCCATCATGACTTTGGCGCTGGTGACAGCACCGAAAGCTCCAAAGGCTTGTTCCAGATCGCCGTCACGAACAGAGTAAGGAAGGTTGCCGACGTAAAGTTTGTTGCCCATGAAGGGGACTCCTCAAAACACAGGGATAAAAGCGATGGAGCTTCGAAAACGCATTCGACATACCTGAAAACATCGGAAGGAAAGCGCAAATGATTGGATCACCGCAAACATGACTTCGCTGCAAATTGCTTCGAAGCCGTTGAATTATGAGTGATAAAACAAAAAAAATGACAAGGGGAAATCCCCCAATACCCGTACAAAACGGGGCTTGCAACCGAGATCTGTTGTTTTGCTAACGCATCGTCTGGTCAGGGGCGCACCGATTTTGTGAATACGCCAATATGCCCGTCATATTTTAAAAACCATCCTTTACACAAGCGCCCAAGCACCATGAAACGCACACCTGCGCTTTGTGCTGGGGTTGCCATGATCGTTTTCTGTACGCCCTTGAATGGTTTTGGCCCCTTGAGTGCCGAAACGCCCAGTTTGCAGAGAATCCAAACAAAAAGCCGGCCCAATGGATGTTCAGCCCCCGCAAGCTGCGCGAATTTGTCCCCGACTGCCCGTTAAGATGTCCGGTCTTTTTCGACTGAGAACCCCTTCGAACATGGAAGCCTTCCTCGTCTCAACCGGCATCGTGGCCTTGGCCGAAATGGGTGACAAAACCCAGCTTTTGTCACTCGTGCTGGCCGCCCGTTTTCGCAAGCCCTGGCCCATCGTGCTCGGCATTTTGGTGGCCACGCTGGCCAACCACGGCCTGGCAGGCGCAGTAGGCACTTGGGTCACCACCGTGCTGGGGCCCGAGGTGCTGCGCTGGGTGTTGGGCGCATCCTTCCTCGCCATGGCAGCTTGGATGCTGATCCCCGACAAGCTGGATGACGAAGATGGTGACAGCGCGCCACGCATGGGGGTGTTCTTGACCACCGTGGTGGCGTTCTTTCTGGCCGAGATGGGCGACAAGACGCAAATCGCCACCGTCATGCTGGCGGCGCAGTACAACGCCTGGTTTGCCGTGGTGGTGGGCACCACGCTGGGCATGATGCTGGCCAACGCCCCGGTGGTGTGGCTGGGCGACGCCATCACCCGGCGCGTGCCCCTGCGTCTGGTGCATCTGATCTCGGCAGGGATTTTTGCCGTGCTGGGTGTGATCGCGCTGTCGGGTTGGGGCGCTTAAGGCCACAAGGACCGTCGACGGCCATCGATGGCGTGTCTCAAGCCGTTCACCCTCGGCGTGGGTTCTTGCAAACAGGCAGCGCGGCCCCTTGTCGCAGCGCACCCTTTGCGCGATGGTTTCAGTTGGGCGGCTGGCGTTTGTAAATGACGTGATAGACCCCGGCCACCAACACCGCGCCGCCCAGCACATTGCCGAAAATCACGGACAGCAAGTTGCCCAACATGCCGCCCCAGGTGATGGCGGCGTGACCCGTTAGGCCATCAAGCTGCAGCAGCATGGCCAGCGGCATCAGGTACATGTTGGCGATGCTGTGCTCAAAACCTGCCGCTACAAAAGCCATCACCGGCAGCACCACGGCCACCGCCTTGTCGGTCACACTGCGCCCGCCCATGGCCATCCAAACAGCCATGCACACCAGCACATTGCACAGCACGCCACGCAACAAGGCCGTGACAAAGGGCAACTCTTGTTTGGCCACGGCGAACTGCACCACTTTGTGGCCAATCGCGCCGCCGTTCAGGCTGGTGTGGCCGCTGGCCCAGACCAGCAGCGCCAGTCCAGCGGCCCCCACAAAGTTGGCCACGCACACAATGGCCCAGTTGCGCAGCACCTGCGCCGTGCTGACCCGGCCATCGGCCCAAGCCATGACGATCAGGTTGTTGCCGGTGAACAGCTCGGCCCCTGCCACCACGACCATGAACAAGCCCACGGCAAACACCAGCCCGCCCAGCACCGCGCTGGCGGCAAAACCCAAAGTGGGGTCGGACTTGACCAGCACAAACAGCATGGCCCCCAGACCAATGAAGACCCCGGCCAACACGCCCAGCAAAGCCAGCGGCAGCCAGGCCATGCGCGCCTTGGCCTCGCCCACCGCCTCGATGCGGCGGGCAATTTCGGCGGGGCTGTAGGCATCCGAGCCGTAGAGTTCTGCCATGCGTGCTCCTGTCAAGTGGGGACTGTTCGCCCTTATACTCGCCCCATGCGCCGATTTGAACCCGATTGCGGGCGCCGGAACCAGCATGGTTTCGAAATTCAGCTAAATGGCGTGTGTTTCATCTCACAGAAACTCGGCCCAGCTGACTGCGAAGCCGGGTTTTGTTTTTTTGCACACCAGAACACATTCGATGCTGATCGCCGAATCCCAAAGCATGCTGTTTGAAGCCCCTTTGCCCTTGCAAAGCGGTGCGTCCATTCGCAGCTATTCATTGAGTTACGAAACCTACGGCACGCTCAACGCCGATAAGTCCAACGCGGTGCTGATCTGTCACGCGCTGAACGCCTCACACCATGTGGCGGGTGTGTACGCCGACCAACCCAAAAACCTGGGCTGGTGGGACAACATGATCGGCCCCGGCAAGTCGCTCGACACCGACCGCTTTTTTGTCATTGGCGTGAACAACCTGGGTTCTTGCTTTGGCTCGACGGGCCCCATGCATGAGAACCCCGACACCGGCCGCGTCTATGGTGCCGACTTCCCGGTGGTCACGGTGGAAGACTGGGTCAACGCACAAGCGCGCTTGCTGGACGCGCTGGGCATTGATCAACTGGCCGCCGTGATGGGCGGAAGTCTTGGCGGCATGCAGGCGCTGTCGTGGACGCTGCAATACCCCGAGCGCGTGAAGCATGCGGTGGTGGTGGCCAGTGCGCCCAACCTGAACGCCGAAAACATCGCCTTCAACGAAGTGGCCCGCCGCGCCATCGTGACCGACCCGGACTTTCACAACGGGCACTTTTATGCGCAAGGCGTGGTGCCCAAGCGCGGCTTGCGCATCGCCCGCATGATTGGCCACATCACGTACCTGAGCGACGACGTGATGAACGAAAAGTTTGGCCGAGAGCTGCGCGAGGCCGTCACCCACAACGCCACCGGCTACAAATACTCTACGCAAGAAGTCGAGTTTCAGATTGAAAGCTACCTGCGCTACCAGGGCGACAAGTTCAGCGAATACTTCGACGCCAACACCTATTTGCTGATCACCCGGGCGCTCGATTACTTTGACCCGGCCCGCGCCTTCGGCGGCGACCTGTCCAAAGCGCTGGCCCGCGCCAGTTGCAAATTTTTGCTGGTCAGCTTTTCCACCGATTGGCGCTTCTCGCCCGCCCGCAGCCGCGAGATGGTCAAGGCCTTGCTCGACAACCGCCGCGACGTGAGCTATGCCGAAATCGATGCACCGCACGGGCATGATGCCTTCTTGCTGGAAGACCCCCGCTACATGAACGTGGTGCGTTCTTACTTTGACAACATGGCGAAGACTTTGAACGAAGGATGTGCGGCATGAGCGACCCCTTGATCATGCAAGCCATGGCCCGCCTGGTGCCGCAAGGCGCCCGCGTGCTCGATTTGGGTTGCGGCGATGGCGCTTTGTTGGCCTATCTGCAGCAACACAAGGGCTGTACCGGTTACGGCGTGGAGCTGGACGACACCAATGTGCACGCCTGCGTGCAGCGCGGCGTGAACGTGATTCAGCTGAACCTGGACGAAGGCCTGAGCCTGTTTGCCGACCAGTCGTTTGACGTGGTGCTGCAGATCGACACGCTGCAACACCTGCGCAACGCCGAGACCATGCTGCGCGAGACGGTGCGCGTGGGCCGTGTGGGTATCGTGGCCTTCCCCAATTTTGCGCATTGGTTCAACCGCTTGAGCGTGTTGCAAGGCCGCATGCCGGTGACCAAGCGCCTGCCCTACCAGTGGTACGACACGCCCAATATCCGCGTGGGCACTTACGCTGACTTTGGCGACTTGGCACGTAAAAACGGGCTGCGTGTGGTGGATGCTTTTGGCCTGCAAAACGGTCAAGAAGTGCGTCTGTGTCCTAACCTGATGGCGGGCACGGCGGTCTACAAGTTGCAGCGCAACTGAGCTGCTGGGCATATCTGGCTCTGGTCAGAGCAACCGCATCCGCGCTGAGCGCGCATGGCTTCAGCTTTGCTTCTCGGTCTCGTGCATCCAGGCCGCGTGTTTGGGGGCACGTTTGGTTTGCGCCCACTCGTTGAGCATCTCCCATTTGCACTCGTCAAGCTTGGCGTACATCTCGGGCGTGCCCACATCGGCAGCCAGTTCGAGGCGGTGGCCATTGGGGTCGAAGAAATAAATGCTCTTGAAAATGGTGTGGTTGGTGGGGCCCAACACCTCTACGCCATTGGCTTGCAATCGGGCTTTGGCGTCTTCCAGCGCTTGCAGGCTGTCAACCTTGAAGGCGATGTGCTGCACCCATTCAGGGGTGTTGGTGTCGCGACCCATCGCGGGCGAATTGGGCAATTCAAAAAACGCCAACACGTTGCCTGCACCTGCGTCCAGGAACACATGCATGTAGGGGTCCGGGGCCTTGGTGGAGGGCACCAGGTCTTCGGCGATGGCCAGCACGAAATCCATGTTCATGTTTTTTACATACCATTCGACGGTGGCTTTGGCGTCTTTGCAGCGGTAAGCGACGTGGTGAATGCGGTCGATTTTCATGGGGGTCTCCGGTGTTCGTTGAGGCTTGTCGGTGGGCTCAGGCGGTTTGACGGGCGGCGTGCAGCGCCTCTCGCAACACGCCCAAATCGCCAATGTGGTTGGCCAGCAGCAGGATCAGGCGGGCATTGAGGGCTTCGCTTTGTTCGTCGTTCAGGCCGTTGTGGGCTTCGATCAGGTGTTCATAAAACTCGTCGCCCGGTGAGAAGTCGCGGAAGAAACGGCGACCGGGTTCGTGGAAGTTGAGCTCCGTTTTCAGGGCGGTGTGCATGTCGGTGGTCATGTCAATCCTTGGTGCGGTTCAGGCTTGGCCGATGTTGGCACCGATGGCGCGAGCCAAGGCAGCTTGCAGTTGGTCGATGCTCAGTGTGCGCCAGCGGGCCACCACATGTTGGTCCGGACGCAGCAGGTAGGTGGTGCCGGGCGTGGCGTTGTAGCGCTTGGCCACCAAGCCTTGAGCATCGACGATGACGTTCATGCCAGGAATGTCCAGCGCACGCGGGCTGATGATGAGGGGTGTCACTGCCACGGCATTTTTTGGGGGATTCGCGCCCGGGATTGCGGGACTGCAGCCCGCCAGGGCATTGAGCTGCGCCAGCACTTCGGGCTTGGGCGGTGCATCCGCAAACAACATGGCCTGAAAGCCCTTGCCCACCTGGTCGAGCAGCCAGGCGTCTCGCCCGTTTACTTGCACCGGCGCATCGTCCATCGGCGCACCGGGCACCATCTGCCCTTCAAAACTGTCGGCATCGGGCGTGTTGAGCACCGAGTCGGTCAGGAAAGACGGCATGGACAAGCGGCCCGAATTGACCAGCTTGCGCGCAAACGGGTGGTGCTTGGCCAGCGCCAGCACTTGGTTGCGGAAGGTCTTGCTGGTGCGGCTCTTGGGCGTGATGAAGTCGGTCGAGCGCGTCGAGTTCATGATGTTCTCGTCGGCCGCAAACTGGCGATCGAGTGCATAGGCGTCGAGCAACTGTTCGCTGGCCTGGCCTTTGATGACCAGGCCCAGTTTCCACATCAAATCGTCGGCGTCCTGAAAGCCCGAGTTGGCCCCGCGTGCACCAAAGGGCGAAACCTGGTGCGCCGCGTCGCCCACGAACAGCACACGGCCATGGCGAAAGTCCGTCATGCGGCGGCACTGGAAGGTGTAGATGCTGACCCATTCCAGCTCAAACGGCCTGTCGTCACCCAGCATGGCCTGCAAGCGAGGGATGACTTTTTCAGGCTTTTTTTCCTCCTCGGGGTCGGCGTCCCAGCCCAGCTGAAAGTCGATGCGCCAAACGTTGTTGCTCTGCTTGTGCAGCAGCACGCTTTGGTTGGGGTGAAAAGGCGGGTCAAACCAGAACCAGCGCTCTGCGGGGTAGTCGGCTTTCATGATCACGTCGGCAATCAGAAAGCGGTCCTGGAACACGCGGCCTTCAATGTCCAGGCCCAGATGGCGGCGGATTGGGCTGCGTGCGCCATCGGCCACCACCAGCCAGTCGGCCTCGATGTCGAACGGACCCTCTGGTGTTTCCACCGTCAGCGTGGCGTGGGCGTCATGAGGTGTGACGGCGGTCACCTTGTGCTGCCAGCGGATGTCGGCTCCCAGCTCCAGAGCGCGGGCGATCAGCATTTCCTCCACATGGTATTGCTGCAGGTTGATCATGCCGGGGCGTTTGTGGCCCGCTTCGGGCACCAGGTTGAACTGGTAGACCTCGTCTTCTTCGAGGAAGGTGCGCCCGATGTTCCAGCTCACGCCCATGTCGCAGGCCTGGTTGGCAATGCCCAGGCGGTCCAGAATTTCGAGCGAACGCTTGGCGTAGCACACCGCCCGCGAGCCGACCGACACGGTCTTGTCGTCGTCCAGCACCAGCACCTCAAGCCCCTGCAAACGCGCATCAATGGCTGCGGCCAGGCCCACCGGCCCCGCGCCAATGACGATCAGCGGTTTGCGCTGCGGCGGCGTGGACATCAAGTCGGCAGGCGATTTGTAGGGATAGATCGGGTTGACGTATGCACCCATGGGAAGCACTCCAAATTGTTCGGCGAGCATCTCGTGATGCCCAAGCTGTAATTTACCATTGATAAATCAATTTACCTAAACGTAACTCAAAAAGACCCAGCGCCCTCATGGCTCACCAAGGTGACAAGCCGAAAAACGCAAATCCGCTACTCTGATTGAACGAATTTGGACGCACGCTCATGCGTCAGCACTTCACCCCCGTCTCCAGCGGTGCCCGCTTATCCGTTCAGGTGGCAGCGCAACTGGGTGCCGAAATCCAGCAAGGCCGTTTGCAGCCTGGTGCCAAATTGCCCACGGAAGCCCGTTTGGCCGAAAACTTTCAGGTCAGCCGCACCGTGGTGCGAGAAGCGGTGTCGCGCCTCAAGTCCCTGGGTCTGGTGGACTCGCGTCAGGGCAGTGGGGTTTTTGTCAGGGCCTCGCTGCCCCTGGCGCCTTTGCAGTTCGAGTCGCAACATGCCGCCTCACAGTCGGCCGTCATCCAGAGCTGGCGCAGCCCCTGGTCAAGGGCCTGCAGGGTTGAGCTTGGGCTTGTGCAAGCCCAACCAAAGCACCGTGCAAACCACGACCGCCGCACCCACCAACTGCACGGGCGAGATCGATTGCCCCAAAAGAAACCACGCCAGGACCAAGGCAAAAACAGGCTCTGCGTTCATGATGGCCGAATTGCCCACCACCCCCAGTTTGGGCAAAACGGTGAACATGATGGTGAAGGCCGTGCCATACAACAAGGTCAGCATCACCAGGCCCCACCAACCCGGCTGGGCTTGAGGCCACTGAAAGCCCCCTTGGGTGCTGGCCAGCAAAGCCGTCAGCACACCCACGATGGACAAGGACGTGAAAGTGCGCAAGCGCCCATCCACCCCTACCGTCTCGTGTTGGGTCAACACCAGCGCCAGCCCGAATGCGACCGAAGCAATCAAGGCAAAAACCACACCCATGCCGATTTGCCCCCAATGCCGGGCTGTTCCCAAGCCCGAAGCCGCACCGAATACATCCAGCGCCAAGGCCAAGCCGAGCATCATCACGGGCATGGCCATCAAGAGGGTGCGCTCAGGCTTGTGGCCGTACAAAATTCGGGCCCACAGAGCGGTGGTCAGCGGGTAAGTGTTGAAAGCCAACAAGGCCAACGCCACCGGCAAACGGGCCACAGCGGCATACAGGCATACGCTTTGAACTGCGATCAGCAAGCCCACTGCCACCAGGTATTTGCGCTGTCGAGGCAACACCTGCAACGCAACCTTTTGTTGCCACAAAATCAGCGCCACCACCCCTGCGGTCACCATGCTGCGCACCGTCACTGCCGTCAGCACATCCAGCCCATGGTTGAACGCGGTTCGGGCCGCCACATGGTTGGCCCCCATCATGAAGGCGGTCAGCAACAAGGTGGCAAAAGCGGCTCCCGTCAAATGGGATGGGGCAAGGCTGCGCATGGGTTCAAGGCCTTGTCGGTTGGCCGCGCTCAGGGTGAGGGTAGAGACCCAAGCGTGCGGCATGGACTCGGCTCAAGCCCAGCAAGGCGTCGGTGAAGGGCGTGGCCACGCCGGTCAAGCCACCGAGCTCGCGCACGGCTGAGACCAAGGCGTCCAGTTCGACCGGTTTGCCCGCATCCACGTCCTGCAGCATCGAGGTGCGAAAGGCCCCGAGTTTGCGGGTGACGGCATGGCGGTCTTCGGGTGTCTGCGCGAGCGGGATGCCGATGCGCTCACCAATGGCCTTGGCTTCGAGCATGACGCTGGAGACAAAGCCGCGCACCAGCGGGTCGTCCAGGATCACATCGGTCGTGGCCCCGGTGAAGGCGCTGATGGGGTTGATCGTCATGTTGCCCCACAATTTGTACCAAACGTCTTTCTGGATTTGTGCCGACGCCGTGGCATTGAAACCGGCTTGCCTCAACAGCGCCACCAGGTCGCGCAGGCGCGGCGAATCTGCCCCAGAGGGCTCGCCCAAAATCAAGCCGTTGCCAAAGTGGTGCCGGATCACGCCGGGCATGTCCAACGAACAACTGGCATGCACCACACCGCCGATCACCTGGTCTGTGGGAATGTGCCGGGCCATCACACCGCACGGGTCCACCGACTGCAAGGTGGTGCCCGCAAGCGACCCGCCAAAGCCTTGTAAAAACCACCAGGGCACGCCGTTCATGGCCGTCAGCACCAACGTTTGCGGCCCCAGCAGCGGGCCAATGTGCCGCGCCACATCGGCCATGGCGGGGGCTTTGACGGCCACGATCACCAGGTCTTGCTGGCCCAACTCAGCCGCATTGGCGATGGTTTTCAAAGAGACTGCCATCTCCTGATCGCCCTGGCGCAACACCAGGCCCCCTCGCTGCAAAGCCTCCAGCGTGGCCCCACGCGCCACTGCACTGAGCGTGCAGCCTTGGCGCGCCAGATGCACCCCCAGCCAGCCACCGATGGCGCCAGCGCCGTATATACAGACCTTCATGCACGCCACCTTTTGTCTTGCCGGTTGACTTGGCGCACCGGCGATTGAAGAACGCGCTCGCCCGCACCGTGGTTCGGGTAGAACTGCAAAGCATCACGGATGCAGTGGCCGGCAATGGCCTCGGGCACCGCAATGGACTGGCCCATGTCCAAGGTGGCCAGATCGGTTTCACAGGCGCGCTGCAAAGTCCAGAGCACCGCAAAGCTGGGGGGAGTGGGTAACATGGTGGCCCTTGACACAGCGTCGGTTGAATTGGGGTCATTCATTGGGATCTGACCCCAATTCACCAATTAATACGTTGCGCCTTTGGCGGGTGCAGCGACTGGCCAGCTCGACTTGAAATGCGCTGCCAGCTCGGTGGTGTGTCGCATCAAAAGCTGCGTGTCCAAGCCCACAGCCACAAACACCGCGCCCAGCTTCAGGTAATGCTCGGCCAGTTGACGGTCGGGCGTGAGGATGCCGGGGGCTTTGCCGGCTTTCAGGATGCGGGTGATGGCGTCTTCTATGGCCGTTTGCACGGCGGGGTGCGCGGCGTTGCCCACATGGCCCATGGAAGCCGAGAGGTCGGCCGGGCCGATGAACACGCCGTCTACGCCGGGCGTGGCGGCAATGGCGTCGAGGTTCTTCAGCGCTTCACGCGATTCGACTTGCACCAACAGGCAAACTTCTTGGTTGGCGCGCTTGAAGTAATCCGGGTAGTGGCCCCAACGCGAAGCGCGCGCCCCGGCCATGCCGCGCACGCCGCCTTGGCCATCGTCTTGTGGGTAGCGCATGGCTTGCACCAATTGCGCGGCTTGCGCAGCGGTGTCGACCATGGGCACCAGGATGTTTTGCGCGCCCAAATCGAGGTATTGCTTGATGAGCGCTGTTTCGCCTAAAGGTACGCGGCACACCGGGTGGCTGGCGGGGTAAGCGGCCACGGTTTGCAGCTGAGCCTGAATGCTGCGCAGGTCGTTCGGCGCATGCTCGCCATCGATGACCAGCCAGTCAAACCCCGCCAAGGCGCAGATTTCGGCGGTGTAGGCGCTGGCCAGGCCCATCCACAGACCGATTTGGGGCTGCTTGTTTTGAAGGGCTTGTTTGAAAAGGTTTGTGGGAGTGTTCATGGGACGTTTGCTCGTTTTAAAGGGAAGAAGGCTTGCAGCTTGTTGGGGGCGGGGTGGCGGCTCGGGCGATGTGGCAAAGCAAAGCGCCTCTGAGCCCGGGCCGCCACCCCGTCCCCAACAACCCACCACCGACGTTGAACGAAGCCATGTGTTCAAACAAACCGGAACTCCAGTTTGCCCAACGGCCCATAGTCCACATCGAACACATCGCCCACCTTGGCCAAAGCCGGTTTGGTGAATGAGCCCGCCAAAACGATTTCGCCCGCTTGCAGGTGCTCGCCCCAAGGCGCCAATTTGTTGGCCAGCCAGGCGATGCCCACTGCGGGGTGGCCTTGCACGCCAGCGGCCAGGCCGGTTTCTTCGACCACGCCGTTTTGCCGCAGCACCGCCCCGCACCAAGGCAGATCGGTGGTCAGCGGATCGACCCGCTTGGCCCCGAGCACGATGCCCGCATTGGCCGCGTTGTCGCTGATGGTGTCGTAGACCTTGCGCATCACCTGGGTGTGGCGGTCGAACTGTTCAATGCGCGAGTCGATGATCTCGATGGCGGGCGTGACGTAATCGGTGGCTTCAAGCACTTGTTGCACGGTCACGTTGGGGCCGCGCAGTTCTTTCTTGAGGACAAAGGCCAGCTCCACCTCGACACGCGGCGCGATGAAATCGGTGAAGGGAATGCTCAACACTTGGCCCGGCGTGCAGGTGTAGAGCATGTCATCCAGCAGCGTGCCGTAATCGGGCTCGTCGATCTGGCTGGACACTTGCATGGCGCGGCTGGTCAGCCCGATCTTGTGGCCGATCATGGTGCGCCCTTGCGCAAACTTGAGCTGCATCCAGGCGCGGTTGATGCGGTAGCCGTCATCGATCGTCATGCCCGGGAAGCGCTTGGAAAAGTGCTCGATCTGGACACGGGATTGTTCGGACTGGTGCAGCTCGCGGGCGAGCTGCTGGATTTGGTTGTCGGTGAACACGGACATGGTTCAGGCCTTGTTGAAAAGCGGATGCAGGTTGCTGAGCTTGGCATCAAACACCTCGGTGCCGACATCGATTTGCAGCGTGATGCCGATGTGGCGCTGCACCATCACGGGCGCAAAAAAGGCCTTGGCCACTGCGAGCAGGGTTTGTCCGGCGCGTTGCTGCGTGGCCTCGCTGCGGCCCCGGCCCATGCGCAGGTTCAGGTACACGAAGGCGTAGTCGCCCGTGCCTCCTGCTGCGCGCCCCGCCGCACCGCCATCGGCCACCGCATGATGCGGCGCGGGGTAGGCCAGCACGCGCGTGCCGCCGGTCGGAAAAACCGGTTGGCCTTGCTCGTCCTTCACGTTGAGCATGGCGTCCGCCAGTGCGCGGCACAAGGTGGTCATCTGGACTTCGGCGTCCAATTGCCCGGTGTAGAGGATGACGAGATGGGGCATGGTTACAACCTCGTGCTCACAGCCGTGTAACCCGCTGCGCTGCTGGCCTGCGCAGGCGGAATGTGCTGCCCGCTTTGCGGCGTCACCTCAAAAATCGCGTTGAGCTGGCCTGTGCCACTGGCCCCGAAATAGGGCGTCACCATGTCCACGCCGCCGTCATAACCCGACCAACCCAAAGCCCCCATCAGCATGGCGGTGTCGTGCATGAAGCCTTCGCCGTGGCCTTTGCTGGCGTATTCGGGCAGCATCTCGCAAAAGGTTTTCCATTCGCGTTGGTCCCACATGCGCAGCACTTGCTCGTCGAGTTTTTCGAGGAAAGGGCTCCAAATTTTGTGGGCGAATTCCGGGGCCAAGCCGTTTTGCGCAAAGCGGTGACTGAGCGAGCCACTGGCCAAAAAAGCCACCTTGCCGTCGTAATGCTTTTCCACCGCCTCGCGCATGGCCCAACCCAGGCGTGCGCTGTCATTCAGGTAGTGCGATGTGCATAAGGCAGAGACCGAGACCACCTTGAAGTGCTGGTCTTCGTTCATGTAGCGCAGGGGCACCAGCGTGCCGTATTCGGGCTGCAAAGTGGTGGCGTCGTGGGCCAGGGTTTCCACGCCGTATTCGTTGGCCACTTGGGCCAGCAAGTGCCCGAGCGCTGGATTGCCTGGCGACTCAAAGGCCAGGTTGCTGATGAAGTGTGGCAACTCATTGCTGGTGTACACGCCCTTGAAGTGTGCGCCGCAGTTGATGTGGTAACTGGCGTTGACCAGCCAGTGCGTGTCAAACACCACCAGCGTGTCCACGCCCATGGCCCGGCAGCGGCGGCTGATTTCCTTGTGGCCATCGATGGCGCTTTGGCGCGTGCCAAAACGCGGGCCCGGGATCTCGCTCAGGTACATGCTGGGTACGTGGGTGATTTTGGCGGCGAGGGCGAGTTGTCCCATGGGGTGTCCTGTGGATGCGTGTGCGTGTGGGGGAGGGTCAGGGACTGATCAGGTCAATGTCCGGGAAGTAGCTGCGGTAGCGGCCTGCATCGCGGGTCAGCAATTTGTAGCCATCGGCCTGGGCGTGCGCGCCAATGAAAAAATCGGGCAGCACGCCGGTTTTGGTGCCGCCGCGTTGACGGTAAGACCTGAACACGTTGGCGGCCAATTGCGCAGCTGGCCGCGTCAAATCCAGAACTTGCACGCCCAACTTTTGCAAAAACGCATCGATGTGCGGCCCTGCAGTGTTGTGGGTGTGCAATTCGGCATAGACCACAAAGTTGGTCACGATCTGCTGGCTTTTGGCTTTGCTCAACTCGCGCAGCGACCAGTCCAACCAAATCGGGTCCTGATGGATCACATCCACAAACACGTTGGTGTCCACCAGAATCATGGCTGATTCCAATCATCGCCACGGGTCATCCGCATCAGTTCATCGGTGCTCATGCCATCTTTGGCAATGCCAATGAATTGACGGATCGGGTCATCCGGCGCCAGAAACGACAGATCGGGCTCTGGTGCCGCGTTGTGGCCGGAGGCCGTTTTGGCCGCCACCAAATACTTGGCCAGGGCTTCTTGCACGACGTGCGATTTGCTCAGTTTGCGTGCGGCGCAATACTGGGTCAATTCGCGTTCAACGGTTTCGGGCAAGCGGACGGACAGCATGATTCATTCCTTGTCATACACATTCAAAATGGATGTATGACATCAAGTATGACAGATGACGGTAATTTGTCATACACCCCAATGCGGGATGTGGTGACCGCCCAACGAAACCGCCACGTTTTTGGGCTCGCAAAACACTTCGTAGCTCCAGGTGCCGCCTTCGCGGCCGGTGCCGCTGGCCTTGGTGCCGCCAAAGGGTTGACGCAGGTCGCGCACGTTTTGGCTGTTCACAAAGCACATGCCCGCCTCCACCGCGGCCGCCACGCGGTGCGCTTTGCCCAGGTTCTCGGTCCAGACGTAGCTGCTCAAGCCGTATTCGATGTCGTTGGCCTTGGCAATCGCGTCGGCCTCGTCCTTGAACGGAATCAGACAAGCCACAGGGCCGAAGATTTCTTCTTGCGCGATGCGCATGCGGTTGTCCACGTCGGCAAACACGGTGGGCCAGACGAAGTTGCCGTTTTTGACATGCGCGGGCAAGTCAGCTGCGTAGTCGGGTTGGCCCAGACCGCCGCAGAGCATCGTCGCGCCCTCTTTGGGGCCGAGTTCGATGTAGCTGCGCACCTTGGCCAGATGGGCTTTGGAGATCATCGGGCCGACGATGGTTTTTTCATCCAGCGGGTCGCCGACTGTGATGCGCTTGGCGCGCTCTGCAAATTTGACGGCAAAGTCGGCGTAGATGCTTTGCTGCACCAGGATGCGGCTGCCGGCGGTGCAGCGCTCGCCGTTGTTGCTGAAGATCATGAAGATGGCGGCATCCAGGGCGCGGTCCAGGTCGGCGTCTTCAAAGATCACAAAGGGGCTCTTTCCGCCCAGCTCCATGCTGAACTTCTTCAAGCCCGCGCTTTGCACGATGCGGTTGCCGGTGACGGTGGAGCCGGTGAAGCTGATGGCACGCACATCGCGGTGCGAGACCAATGGCTCACCCGCCTCTTTGCCATAGCCGTGCACCAGGTTGAGCACGCCAGCGGGCACACCGGCTTCGAGTGCCAGCTCGCCCAAGCGGGCAGCGCTCAGGGGCGAGAGTTCGCTCATCTTGAGCACGGCGGTGTTGCCAAAGGCGAGACACGGCGCGACCTTCCAGGTGGCGGTCATGAAAGGCACGTTCCAGGGGCTGATCAGTGCGCACACGCCCACCGGGTGAAACAGCGTGTAGTTCAGATGCGTGGGTGTGGGGTAGGTGTGGCCGTCCACGCGGGTGCACATCTCGGCAAAGTAATGGAAGTTGTCGGCCGCACGCGGCACCAATTGTTTGCCGGTTTGGCTGATGGTCTGACCGCAGTCGCGTGTCTCGGTTTCCGAAATTTCAGGGACGTGCTTCGTGATCAGGTCGCCCAGCTTGCGCATGATCTTCGCGCGCTCTGTGGCGGGGGTAGCGGCCCATTTGGGAAAGGCGGCTTTGGCGGCGGCCACAGCAGCATTCACTTCTGCCTCGCCACCCGAGGCGACCTCGGCCAGCACTTCTTGCGTGGCGGGGTTGATGGTCTCAAAGCAGTCGCTGCCTGCGACACTTTTGCCATGGATGAGGTGGTCGATTTTCATAGTTTTGCTTTCACGAGGGTATTGGTCAATGCCCCGATGCTTTCGATCTCGGTGACGACCACATCGCCCGGGTTCACGTTCACGATGCCGTCTGGCGTGCCCGTCAGGATCAGGTCGCCGGGGTTGAGTGTCATGAAGCTGCTGAAGTATTCGATCAGGGTGGGAACATCGAACACCATGTCGGCGGTGTTGCCGCTTTGCGTGACTTGGCCGTTGACGGTGGTTTGCAACTTGAGCGCCATCGGGTTAGAAACATCCGCGGCATCGACCAACCAAGGACCGATGGGCGTGCAGGTGTCGCGGTTTTTGACGCGCAGGTTGGGGCGGTACCAGTTTTCCAGGTAGTCGCGGATGGCGTAGTCGTTGGCCACGGTGTAACCGCCCACGTGGTCATAGGCGTCGGCCTTCTTCACATGACGCGCTGTGCGGCCGATCACTACCGCCAACTCGCATTCGTAATGCATGTACTTCACATCAGCGGGGCGGTTCGTGAAGGCTTTGTGGCCGATCAGCGAAGCCTCACCCTTCATAAAAGCCAGCGGTTCTTCGGGGGCTTTGAAGGCGAGTTCTTTGGCGTGGTCGGCGTAGTTCAGTCCCAGCGCGATGACGGTGCGCGGCTGCGGCACGGGGGCCAGTGGCGGCAGCCAGATGACCTCGTCAAAACCCACGCGATGGCCCTTGTGCGGGCCTTGGGTGATCAGCAACTGGCCATCTGACTCAACGGCTTGCTGAATGGCGCCCGACCAGGCGATGCGGGCGTGTTTCATGCCTGTCCTTTCACGTTGGTGGTCACTGTGGTGAAGCCCGTCGCAAAAATCTCCACCCGATCCCCCGCTTTAGCACGCGGGCGTGATCCGCCGGACAGGCAATCGGTGCCCACCATCAACACATCACCGGCTTGCAGTGTCATGAATTCGCCCACATCGGCCAGCAGCGTAGGCAGGTCGCGCATCAAATCGCGCAGGTCAACGGTTTGCACCTGCTCGCCATTGCGACGAACGTTGATCTGCAGCCCAGCCCAATCCACCACTTTGCCCACCGTCACTTGCTGCGGCAAGGCCAGAAAACCATCGCGGCAGCGGAACTTGACCGGCGGGCGGTAGTAACTCGCGTGCGGCACCGACCAGTCGCACAGCAGCACGGCACCAGCCACCTGGGCGTCGGCACCGATCACCAGGCCCAGCGTGGCACCGATGTCGACTTCGGTCACGCCGTCTTGCAGCAGCAGGTCTTGTCCGGCAGGGCTGAAGGTGTTGGCACTTTTCACATAAAGAATGGGGGCATTAGGCGCGGCCTTGTGCGGGTCTTGCGTCATGCGCGGGGCCCACAGGTCCCACTCGCGGCGAAAGTTGAGCAAAGTGCCATACACCGTGCCTTGGGGTCGCCAGTGCATGCGAGTCATGGGGCTCATCTGCTTGCCTTATTCATCAGGGGGTTTTTTGGATCGTCTGCGTCGGACACTTCCAATGCAATCAGCTTGTCGAGCAGTTCGTACAAGGCGGTGAGCTGTGACTTGCCCAGTTGTTGCGCCATCCAGGAGTAATGCGCTTCGATGGTTTGCGACAAGGCCTGCACTTTGGCCAGACCCACTGCGCTGGCGCGCACCACGGTGCGGCGGGCGTCTTGCGGACAGCGATGGCGCTCGATCAGGCCATCTCGCTCCATGCGGGTCAACACGCCGGAGAGGCTGGGGCCCAGCAAAAAAGCCTCGGTGGCGACACGGCCAGTTTCAACGCCGCCACTCTCGTGCGCATGCTCCCCCAACACGCGCAGCACGCGCCATTGTTGGTCCGACAAGCCATGCTCGCGCAGGCTGGGGCGGGTGTGGAACATCACCGCCTCACGGGCTTCGAGCAAAAGCCGGGGCAGGTTGCGGTGGGCAAAAGAAGGTTTGACCGTCATTCATTTAACATGTTAAATGAATCCCGCCAAACGGGCACAAGGGTTTTCACCAACTCAGCACGACACACACCGTCATCGGGCAAGCCTCCAGCTGGCACGCATCTCATAAGATGCGGGTTGGTCTTTCAGCCCTCCCTTTCAAAGAGTCGCACATGTCTTTTGCCGATTTGCTTTCTGATCTTGCAGGTCCCGTGATCCAGGCCCCCATGGCCGGGGTGCAAAACCACCGGCTGGCCGCCGCTGTGTGCGAGGCCGGTGGCTTGGGGTCTTTGGCGGCCGCCATGCTCACACCTGATGGTTTGCAGACTGAACTGCAAGCCCTGCGCAGTGCGACCGATCGGCCCTACAACGTCAACTTCTTTTGCCACACACCGCCAACGGCTGACCCTGCGCAGCAGGCCGCATGGCAAGAAGCTTTGGCGCCCTATTACTGCGACATGGGCATGGACCCGAACAGCATGCCCAGCGGCGCAGGCCGAGTTCCCTTTGGCCAAGACAGCGCCGATGTGCTGGAGGCCTTTCGCCCGGCGGTGGTCAGCTTTCACTTTGGCCTGCCTGCGCCCGACTTGTTGGCCCGCGTCAAAAGCTGGGGCAGTTGGGTGCTGTCGTCGGCCACCACCGTGCAAGAGGCGCTGTGGTTGCAAACCCATGGCGCAGACGCTGTGGTCGCCCAAGGGCTGGAGGCGGGCGGGCACCGGGGCATGTTTCTGACCGACGACCTCAGCACCCAGATGGGCACGTTCGCACTCTTGCCCCAAATCGTTCAGGCGGTGCAACTGCCCGTGATCGCTGCCGGGGGCATTGGTTCTGCACAAGGTGTGGCTGCGGCCCAAGCGCTGGGGGCAGCAGGTGTGCAAGTCGGCACGGCTTACTTGTGCAGCCACGAGGCCACCACCAGTGCCCTGCACCGTGCGGCCTTGCAATCGCCCGAGGCGCAGCACACCGCCCTGACCCGCTTGTTCAGTGGCCGCCCAGCGCGCGGCATCGTCAACCGCCTGATGCGCGAACTGGGGCCATTGAACCCCGCAGCTCCGGCTTTTCCATTGGCCACCGCGGGCATCGCCCCTTTGCGTGCAGCGGCAGAGGCGCAGGGCTTGAGCGACTTCACGCCCCTGTGGTCAGGCCAAAACGCCGCCGCTGCGCGCAGCCTGAGCGCGGCCGACATCACCCGGGACTTGGTGAACGCTTGGCAGTGAAACTCTTAGCAGTGAATGTTGCGAGCTGAAAGGCACAATCTCTCTCCATGGCCAAAGACAAATCGATATTCACCTGCACCGAATGCGGCGGCACCAGCGCCCGCTGGATGGGCAAATGCCCCAGCTGCAACGCCTGGAACACCCTGATCGAAGGCTCGGCTGAACCTGTTGTGGGCAAAAACCGCTTTGGTTCGGTGCACGCCTCGCTGGCCCCCACGTCCGAAGTGCTGCCCTTGGCCCAGATTCAAGCGGCCGACTTTGAGCGCCACCCTACGGGCATCGATGAGCTCGACCGGGTGCTGGGCGGCGGCATGGTCGAAGGCGGCGTGGTGCTGATTGGCGGCGACCCGGGCATCGGCAAATCCACCTTGCTGCTGCAGGCGGTGGATGCGCTGCAGCGCAACGGCATGAGCACCTTGTATGTGACGGGCGAAGAAAGTGGTGCACAAGTGGCCATGCGCTCACGCCGCCTGGGCCTGCCCGACTCGCAGGTGCCGGTGCTGCCCGAGATCCAGCTTGAAAAGATTTTGCACACGCTGCAATCGCGCCAACCGGGCATTGCCATCATCGACTCGATCCAGACGGTGTATTCAGACCAACTGACCAGCGCGCCGGGATCGGTGGCGCAGGTGCGCGAATGCGCGGCCCACCTCACGCGCACCGCCAAGTCGACCGGCACCACCATCGTGCTGGTCGGCCACGTCACCAAAGAAGGCGCGCTGGCTGGTCCCCGCGTGCTGGAGCACATGGTGGACACGGTGCTGTACTTTGAGGGCGACACGCACTCCAATTTCCGCCTGATCCGCGCCATCAAGAACCGCTTTGGCGCGGTGAATGAAATTGGTGTGTTCGCCATGACCGAAAAAGGCCTGAAGGGCGTGAGCAACCCGAGCGCCATCTTTTTGAGCCAACACGCCGAGCCCGTGCCCGGCAGCTGCGTGATGGTCACTCTCGAAGGCACACGCCCGCTGCTGGTCGAAATTCAAGCGCTGGTGGACAGCGGTGGACCCAGCCCCCGGCGCCTCTCTGTGGGCCTGGACCGCGATCGCCTGGCCATGCTGCTGGCGGTGCTGCACCGCCACGCGGGCGTGGCCTGCATGGACCAAGATGTGTTTGTGAACGCGGTGGGTGGCGTGCGCATCAGCGAGCCCGCGGCCGACTTGGCGGTCATGCTGGCGATCACCAGCAGCCTGCGCGGCAAAGCCTTGCCCAAAGGCTTCATCGCCTTTGGCGAGGTGGGTTTGGCGGGTGAAGTACGACCTGCGCCGCGTGGGCAAGACCGCCTGAAAGAAGCGGCCAAGCTGGGCTTCAAGGTGGCGGTGGTGCCCAAGGCGAATGCCCCCAAGAAAAATGACAAGGCTTTTGAAGGCCTGACCCTCTACCCGGTGGAGCGCATCGAAGAGGCCATGCAGGTGGTGCGCGGGTTGGATTGATCGGTGGCAAGACAAGGCACAATCTGCCCCCATGAATTTCAACAGAATCATAGCACCCCTGGCCATCGTTGTTTTCACCATTGGGGCCTGGCAAGCCTTTGAATGGGCGGGCATTGCACTGGCGGCAGGTGGCGTGGTCATGTGGGTCTTGCTGCACTTCACCCGCTTGCTGACCATCCTGAAAAAAGCCGCGGACAGCCCGATGGGGCATGTGGCCAGCGCCGTCATGCTCAACGCCAAACTGAAAAAAGGCGTCACTTTGATGCATGTCATCGCCATGACCCGGTCTTTGGGCGAGCTTTTGACCGATAAAGACGCCCAACCGGAGGTTTACCGCTGGACCGACGCCAGCCAATCCCGAGTGACTTGTACCTTTGTGGGTGGTAAGTTGATTGAGTGGTCTCTG
Source organism: Limnohabitans sp. (assembly GCF_023910625.1). Classification (NCBI taxonomy): domain Bacteria; kingdom Pseudomonadati; phylum Pseudomonadota; class Betaproteobacteria; order Burkholderiales; family Comamonadaceae; genus Limnohabitans; species Limnohabitans sp. The sequence continues at coordinate 2,376,599 of NZ_JAAVVW010000003.1, read as the reverse complement.
GAGCGCCCTGAACAGGCCAACCCTTAAAATCCCGGTTTGCATTCATCCATGCCCCTTCTTCAAAGGACACTTTCATGAGCGTTGTCATCCCCTCCATGTCAGACCGTGACGGCAAAATCTGGATGGACGGCCAGATGGTCGATTGGCGCGATGCCAAGATCCATGTGCTAAGCCACACCCTGCACTACGGCTGCGGCGCTTTTGAGGGCGTGCGCGCCTACAAAACCGAGCAAGGCACGGCCATCTTCCGCCTGCAAGAGCACACCGAGCGCCTGTTCAACAGCGCCAAAATTTTGCGCATGAACATCCCATTCACGCAAGATCAGCTCAATGAAGCCCAGCGCGCCGTGGTGCGCGAGAACAACTTGGAGTCGGGCTACATCCGGCCTCTCACCTGGATTGGCGACAAAAAGCTGGGCGTCAGCCCCAAAGGCAACACCATCCACCTGATGGTCGCCGCCTGGACCTGGGGCGCTTACTTGGGTGAAGAAGGCCTCAAGCGCGGCATCCGCGTCAAGACCAGCAGCTACACCCGCCACCACGTCAACATCACCATGACGCAGGCCAAGGCGGTCAGCAATTACACCAACAGCATTTTGGCCAACATGGAAGTGACCGACGAAGGCTACGACGAAGCCCTGCTGCTCGACACTTCGGGCTTTGTGTCTGAAGGCGCGGGCGAAAACATTTTCGTGGTCAAAAACGGTGTGATTTACACCCCCGACCTGTCGGCTGGCGCCCTGAACGGCATCACCCGCAACACGGTATTCCACATTGCCAAAGACTTAGGGTTGGAGATCGTGCAAAAGCGCATCACCCGTGACGAGGTCTACATTGCCGACGAGGCTTTCTTCACCGGCACCGCCGCTGAAGTGACGCCCATCCGCGAACTCGACCGGATCGAGCTGGGCAAGGGCGACTACGTCGGCAGCCGCGGCCCGATCACCGAAAAAATCCAAACCGCCTTCTTTGACATTGTCAATGGCCGCAACCCCAAGTACGCCCACTGGCTGACCCAGGTTTGAGGAACGCCAACATGAGCACCCAAGCTGTTGAACTGCTGGCCACCGACCTTAACCCCCAAGGCGGTGTGTTTTGCCCCAGCCCCAAAGCTGACATGAAAATCTGGAACAGCCACCCCAAGGTGTACCTGGACGTGGCCAAAACCGGTGAAGCCAAGTGCCCCTATTGCGGCACGGTTTACAAATTGAAAGCTGGGGAGGTGGTGGGGCACCACCACTGAGGCCGTATGACAGACGGCACGGCGAGCGCCGTCAATCAGGGTCTGCTCAATGAAGTGACGATCGTGATCGTCACATTCAACAGTGCCCATTGCTTGCCCGAGTTAGGTCGACACCTTGCGGCTTGCCCCCACATTATTGTGGTGGACAACGGCAGTGACGATGGCTGTGCACAACTGGCGTTGACGCACCTGCCGCAGTCTCATGTATTGGCTCTGCCTGAAAATTTGGGGTTTGGAGCGGCCAACAACCGGGCTTTGGCGAAGGTAAAAACACCGTTTTCACTATTGCTCAATCCGGACTGTGAGTTGTCGCTAGCGCAGCTGGTCCAACTCTTGGTTGCAGCTGACCAATTCCCGGAAGCTGCCCTGCTGGCGCCTCAGCTGGTCGATGCCAGAGGCCGCCAAGAGGTGAACTACCGCTGGCCCAGTACCCTTTGGGAGTCCAAAGGGCCCGGCGCCACAGGCCCCACGAGTGTGGGCTTTGTGTGCGGCGCAGCCATGCTGCTGCGAATGAAAGCATGCCATCCCATAGGTTTTTTTGACGAAACCTTCTTCCTTTACTACGAAGACGATGACCTCTGCCTGCGCTTTTTCAAAGCTGGCCTGCCCATGCTAGTCGTGCCGAGCGTGCAAGCTCTGCACCGTTCGCGCGGCTCGGTTAAAGGCAATACACCCTACAGGGCCGAGTACCTGCGTGGCTACCACCATGCGCAATCAAAACTGCTGTTTGCTGCCAAGCATACAAGTGCTCCTTTGGCACGAAAACTGAGGTGGAAACTTGTGTGGCAAACAGCCATAACCTTGCCGTTACGTGTGCTGATGTTCTCACCCAAACTTATTGCCCGTATGTGGGGCCGCTTGCGGGGGGCCTTGCACTGGACTTTATTGGTCGATATCTAACTCGACATCTCTGCTTTGATTTTCGCTGAGAGTAACAGCTAAAACAACCAGCATCATCCCCAGCACTCCATCCCTGAACGGAGCAATCACGAGTGCCGTTACCATTAATGCCCAACCAATTATGGCTCTATGCCTTTTAGTGTGGAACGCAACGTTTTCATTTAGCCAACGCCGGTGCGAACGGATGGGCCGGCAGGTGCTTGAGCTTGGACATGCGCAAGTAGGCGATGGCGATGAAGTTGGATGCGGTTCTGTAGCCCCGTGCGGCCCGCTTGGCCGCTTGAAGTACCGGCAGCTCCTTGCACAGCGCCAGTGCGAGTGCCTCAAACAGCGCCGTAAAGCCCGAGCCCTCGCGTGCCCAAGGCACACTGGCTTGACAGGTTTTGCCGCAGCCAGTGCAAGCCACACGCGGCACATCGGCGTGAAGCCAAGCCTCAAACTGGAAGAAGTCCAGATGACGCCACGAGCGGCGCAACCGATCATGAACAGGCTGTTCGGCTGCGCCGCAGTGAGGGCACGACAACCGTTTGGCAGAGCAACGCACCTCAAAGTCGATACGCCGCAGCGTGGTGTCCAGGTCAACCTTTTCGACCTGCCACGGCGGCACCAAGCCCAACGCGCTGGTGAACAAACTCTCGACGCCAATACTCGTACAACCCTCGACTTCATCAATTCAATGCCGCCCAGTCGGAAACCACATGGACCGACTACTGGCGCCAATTGTGAATGTTGTATTCCACACTAAACGACGAGGGGCCGAAATTGGGGTTAAGGATCGCTGTGTGTTGATTGATATGAACGCTCCGCCAGACACTGCATTTTTGCCATTGGCTCGTCAAATCGCCGCTGACGAGAATGTCGTTTTAAGCGACGCACAGTTACTCACTTCCATTGCTGGCAACAACGGCTCGTTTCGCAGTGTGATTTTTGAAGTGCTGCGTTTAGCTAAACGTACGGCACGTCAGAACGACACTGCGGCCACAGCTGCTGCTGCAGTTATTCAGCAAGCTGCCAATAAGAAATAATCAATAAACCATTGAGGTGCTCAGCAGTTAATCTGCTGGCGTCTCAATATAAAATAATTTACACATTAGGAATTTATATGAAAATCAAATCCAAAACCGCTGTAGCCATAAATATGTTCGCCTATGGCATCACAACCATTGTTTCCACAACACAAGAGCAAATTGACTGGTACTTTAATGAGTTTAAAATTCAACCAGATAAAAAGTTCGGAAAAGGTGCTGGCAAAGATCAGTTGTGTGCTTTTCTTTACCAACAGATCAAAAGAGAAGATGCTTTCTTCAGCAGCGATATTTTCAATAGCGAAAAATATCCAAGCCGTTGGCAAGAATTTTTGGAGGATTGCATTGCTTTTGCTTGTATTGACAGCTATCTCAACAACACAGCTGTACCATTGGTTGATAATCCGCAGCTTGTCACACTGCTGAATTTTATGGGCGATACTGGTAAGATCAATAACCTTCCCTCGTTTAGTTATTAATTTAAAATGTCGTTATAAACAACAGTAAAAAAGCCCGCCAATGTGCGGGCTTTTTTTGCTGTCACCAATTGAATCGCTTATGTTGCCGTGCAAAATGGTTCGTTCCGCAGCATCATATTATGTGTGATGCGACTGGATAAACAGAATGCCCGCCAGAACGCTTTCGCTGCCAAAATAGCTGCTGCAGCTATTCATCAAGCAGCGACGAAGAAGTAAGTTCTCAAACATCAAAGAAAAACATAATGGTAAAGTTGATTTTTTATTCACAAGTTTCAAGCCATATATCCATTATTTCTTCAGCGTATTTCTTATATGTTTTATTTGGACGATTAATGCAAGTGTGGTGATAAGCATCTTTCAGAACCTTACCATTAATTATCTGAGGACCTTTGCTTGAGGTTTCCTTTTTCAATTCATCAAGCCTAATCCACAAATCGGTTCTTTTTGAAAACTCAATCTGTCTTATTGGCTCAATAATATTCATAGCTAAACAAACTCGCTTTCTAACATCACCTTCTGCCGTAGCTAGTGCCCGTAAAGCCAAATAAAGTCTGTCATTACCAATCATAATTAAACTTAAAAACAGTTTGTCATAGTACCCATAGTTGAACAATTAATCATTCGCCCATTAGGCAAAGTGATTGTCTGATTAATTGGAGAAGGCCGAGTTGGAGCAATCGGCGCTCCCGTACCCAAACTTCCCAATGCCTCAATAGGACGTTGTCCACCCATTATACGGGCACCAAGCTCTAAAAAGGCAGCGCCCCGTCTTCTTTCCTTCTCTCTTTCAATAGCAGCCAATTGCCTTTCGTATTGAGCTTGTTCTGCTCTGTAGCGCTCTTCAATCTCAGCACTCGTTCTCTTTGCTAATTCCAACTGAAGAACACAGTTGGAGAAGTTGGGGGTACCTTCTGAAAATCCAAATTCTTTACATTGTGTTTTTGAGTCGTTTGAATTTTTTTCGGTATCAGTGACAGTTGCTGCCACCGCAACTGGACTAGCGTTCGCTTCCTCTGGTGTTTTGATAACACAAGAAAACTTATACCTTCCGCTGCCTTGCGAGTAAAAATCTTTAATTCCATATCCATTTGGCATGCTCAAGCAATATGAGTGCGAACTAAATTTGGCTGTTTGTTCCTCACGCCCCAAAGCCGCACCTTCAACTAAAATAACACCACCCTTACCATCAAAATTCAATATGTTTGTATTTGCTGACTGAGTCGAGCCACATCCAACAAAAATTAATGGGCAAAGAAGAAATAAAAATCTGCGAACTTTTATTGAAAGCATTTTTTTCCTAAAATTTATACCGAAAGTTTAGCCGCCGCCATAGTTGCCGTCAACTTGGAATAGTGCCGCTCCAACATAGTTACCGAGGTTCTTCATCAATTGCACTGTGATTTTCCCCTTGCTGCAGGACAATCCAGCGATTCACTATTTCCGACTTGAACATGAAAGATAACGCACTGTATGAGCATCTTCTCGGACTGAAGGCCCCATGGTCGGTCAAGAAGGTGGACCTGTCCTTGGCCGACCAGCGCGTGGTGGTTGAAGTGGTCTTGAAGAAAGGCCAGGTCTGGGGCGACCCCACCGATGCCACCAAGAGAGCGCACATCAATGGCTGGACCGAGCGCCAGTGGCGTCACCTGGACACCTGCCAGTTCGAGACCATCATTAAGGCGCGTATTCCCCAACTTAAGTTCAGTGACGGTACGGTCGAAGAACTGACGGTGCCATGGGCACAGCGCTACAGCCGTGTGACCACCTTGATGGCAGCCTTCGTTATCAAGCTGCTTGAGGCCTGTCCCACTACGCAAGCAGTCTGTACGCTGACCCGGTTGTCCTGGAGTACGGTCAATGCCATCATGGTCAGCGCCGTGGAGCGCGGCATGTTGCGACGTACGGAGCAAGAGATTACGTACCTTGGCATAGATGAGAAGAGCTCTGAGAAGGGCCACACCTACGCCAGCATCCTGACCGACATTGACCGCTCGCGCGTACTGGACTTGGTGCCTGAGAGGAAACTGGTGGCGGCCGTGAGCCTGTTGGAGACACTTACTCCAGCGCAACGCGCGTCGGTCAAGGCGGTGGCCATGGACATGTGGCCAGCGTACATGAGTGCAACCAGGCAATGCATGCCGCAGGCAGACATCGTGCATGACAAGTTCCACGTCTCCAAGTACCTCGGTGAGGCGGTGGATGCGGTCAGAAAGCAAGAGCACCGCAAGCTGTCCCAGACAGGTGACTCGCCTTTGAAGGGCAGCAAGTGGGCCTGGTTGAGGAAATACCCAGATGGTCGAAGTGCTGAGGCTGTTTCGTTTCGGGTCTTGAACCAGCTTAACTTGAAGACGAGCAGGGCCTGGCGCATCAAGGAGAACTTCGGCCAGTTCTGGAGCTACAGCTACAAGGGCGCTGCCAAAAGATTCTTCAAAGCCTGGTCGAGCAACGCGATGAGAAGCCGTCTGGCACCTGTGAAGAAGGTCGTCAAGATGCTGCGCCGCCACGAGGAAGGACTGCTCAACTACAGTCAGCATGGAATTAGCAACGCCTGTGCAGAAGGCTTCAACAGTGCCATCCAACTGATCAAGGCCAATGCCCGAGGGTTTCGTAACTTCACCAATTACCGGGCGAGGATTTTGTTTCATTGTGGCAAGCTGAACTTGGCTATGGCTTGCATAATCACAGTGAATTCAACGAAGCTCCATAAATTTAAAAACATTTTATCGTATACAAATGAAGTTCATTTGGCTCTGCCACCCCATCAGAAAAGCCGTCGGGGGCGTGAAGGTCATCTACCGTCAAGCTGAGTTGGTCAACCAGCTCTTGCAACCGCTAGGTCACAGCGCTGTCGTGATGCACCCCAACACATGGAGGTTTCGGGTCCAGTGGTTCGACACTACAGTGCCAGTGGAACGCCGCTGGTTTCATTGGCGTTGGGTGGGCAAGCCTTCCATGTCGGGTATCGAAGGTTGTTTTGATTCCCAGCAAGAACTCGTAGTGGTGCCAGAGCTTTGGGCACGCAAGTACGGAGATCAGCTGGCGCGGCTAGGCGTTACCTATGCAATATATGTACAAAACGGCTACTACATCAGCAAGGGTGACCCAGCCGTTCTCAATGCAGCGTATGCCGGCGCCCGCTGCGTATTGACCATATCCGATGACGCCAGTCGGTGTGTGGCCATGGCCTTCCCCGGCACCGAAGAGCGGATTTTGCGTGTCCATTATTCGGTCGACGCGCAGCGTTTCAACACCCACCAGCCCAAAGAAAACCTGATCACCTACATGCCGCGTAAGTTGGCCGATCATTCGTCCAAGGTGCTGTTTTTCTTGCGCAACCACCTGCCCGCGGACTGGCGTATTCAGGCCATCGACGGGCTAAACGAAGCGGGTGTAGCTGACTTGATGCAGCGCTCAAAAATCTTCATGTCGTTTAGCCATTTCGAGGGTTGCCCACTACCGCCCTTGGAAGCAGCGCTGTGCGGCAACCAAGTCATTGGCTACACAGGGCAAGGCGCACAAGAGTACTGGTCGCCAGCGGTGTTCGAGGCTGTTGAATCGGGCAACGTGGTGGGCTTTGCTCAAAGTGTTTTGCGCAAAATCCATCAGCTGGATGCCGCACCCGAATTCCCCTTGGCGTTGGACCTCATCGAAGACCTGCGGGCTCGTTACAGCCCCGCTCAAGAGAAAAACGACATGAGCAATTTCATTCGCACCATGGGTTTGACGGTTTAAGTCAAACCGGCCATCCGCTGTTCCCAAGCCCAAGCGTGGCGCACCAAAGTGTCCAGGTCGGCAAACTGGGGCCTCCAGCCCAGTTGTTGGCGGGCCAAGGTGGCGTCAGCCACCAGCCGGGCAGGGTCGCCTTCGCGTAGTGGAGCATCCTGCACGGCAATGGTGCGCCCAGTCACCCGTTGGGCTGCCTCGATCACCGCTTGCACTGAGAAGCCTTGGCCGTTGCCCAAGTTGTACCGCTGGCTGCCAGCGCCTTGCATCAGGCTTTGCAGCGCTAGCCAATGAGCTTCACACAGGTCGTTGATGTGAATGTAGTCGCGAATGCAGGTGCCGTCGGGCGTGTCGTAGTCGCGCCCAAACACCGAAATATGCGAACGTCGCCCAGAAGCGGCTTGCAGCACCAAAGGGATCAGGTGGGTTTCGGGTTCGTGCCGTTCGCCCAGTTCGCCGTCCGGGTCGGCCCCGGCGGCGTTGAAGTATCGCAAACACACCGACTTCAAGCCGTAAGCTCGGTCATAGTCTTCCAGCACCTGCTCAATCATCAGCTTGCTGCGCCCATACGGGTTGATGGGTTGCTGGGGATGACGCTCATCTATGGGTGAATACTGGGGCTCACCAAAGGTGGCGGCGGTGGACGAAAAAATGAAGCGGTTCACCCGAGCAGCACGCATGGCGCCCAACAGGTGCAGGGTGTTGGTGACGTTGTTTTCGTAGTACTTGGCCGGATCTTGCACAGATTCGCCCACTTGAATGAACGAGGCAAAGTGCATCACCGCATCGAAGCGACCAGGCTGCAGCAGCCGTGCCAACAGCGCGGTATTGGCCAAGTCGCCGTGAATGAAGTCGCCACACAGCACCGCATCTCGATGGCCGCTGCTCAGGTTGTCCAGCGTGGTCACGGCGCAGCCCAACTGGCCCAACCGTTTGACCATGTGGCTGCCAATGTAGCCTGCACCGCCCACCACCAACACCTTGTGCATCACGTACTTTCAATAAACTGCAAATTTACAAAGCCACGAAGTTTCTGAATTGAAGGCTCCGACAAGAGCATTCACCCTGCGGCCATTCTCAATCCACGCCATAGAAAAAATTACATCAAGTCACCGTGGCACTCGCGCATGCACCCGCGCCGTCAACACCACCAGCACCAACACCGGCAAGCCCAGCCAAGCCGTGGCGGTGAAGAAGCTGGCGTAGCCGTAGGCGTCCACAAATTCCCCCGAAAAACCGGCAATGAACTTGGGCAGCAGCAGCATCATCGAGCTGAGCAAGGCGTATTGCGTGGCCGAATAACTGATGTTGGTGAGCGAGGACAAATAGGCGATGAACGCGGCAGAGGCAATGCCGCTGGCCAGGTTGTCGGCCGAGATGACCCACACCAGCGCCTGCACGTCGTGGCCCACGCCGCTGAGCCAGACAAACAGCAAATTGGTGAGCGCACTCAAGGCCGCACCCAGCATGAGCACACGCATCACGCCCAGCCGCGCCGACAGCACACCGCCCACAAACGCCCCCACCAAAGTCATGATGACACCGTACAGCTTGGTCACGCTGGCCACTTCGCTTTTTGTGAAACCCATGTCCACATAAAACGGGTTGGCCATGATGCCCATGACCACATCGCTGATGCGGTAGACCGCGATCAGCGCCAAGAGCAAAACCGCCTGCCAGCGGTAACGCAGCCAAAAATCGGCAAAAGGCTCGACCACCGCGCCCTTGAGCCACTCGACCACGGTGCGCGCAGGCGCAAAGGGGGCAGGCACCGGCTCGGGCGAGGCCAGCACCACCCACATGCCCGGCAGCATGCTCAGCGCCATGACCAGGTAGGCCGCTTGCCAAGCCGACTGGGCATAGCCCGTGGTTTGTTCGCCTTGTGCCCAGGCGGCGATCCACAACACCCCCGCCCCGGCCCAGATCATGGCCAAGCGGTAACCCGTTTGGTAACTGGCGGCCAATGCGGCTTGGGCATTCACCTCGGCCGACTCGATGCGGTAGGCGTCCAGCGCAATGTCTTGGGTGGCCGATGCGATGGCCACCGCCAAGGCACAGGCCACCAACGGGCCCAGCAACTGAGACGGGTCATTGAGCGCCATGCCCACCAAACCGCCAGCAATGACGATTTGCGACACCAGCAACCAGCTGCGCCTGCGCCCCAGCAGCCGCGTGAGCCAAGGAATGGGCATGCGGTCCACCAGCGGCGCCCACATCCATTTCACACCATAGGCCAAGCCCACCCAACTGAGGTAGCCAATCGTGCTGCGGTCAATGCCCGCCTCGCGCAACCTGAAACTGAGCGTGCCCAGCACCAGCAGCAACGGCAAGCCGGCGGCAAAGCCCAGCGCCAGCATGCGCAAACTGGCGGGCTGCAAATACAAGCGCAGCGCCTCGCGCCAGGTGCGCACGGTGGTGGGCGCGGAGGGGTTGTGTGGAGCAGCAGTTTCAAACATGGGCAGATTATCGGTTGCCGCACAGCATGGCGAAAAGCCCCTTGACCTGTGGCAAACCCAAAGCATTCGTTATGATTTCCAAACCATGTGCATTATTTGCGACCTCAAAACCCCCACAGCCGATGCCGCCACACCATCGGACTCACCCCGTTGGCAGGCCCGCCGCGCCTTCTTGCTGGCCGCTGGCGCCACTGCAGTTGCGGGCACCACAGGCGCCTTGGCCCAAGTAGATGTGGGCTCAGCGTCTGGCCTGCGCAAATTGGTTCCCGCCGAGACCCTAGAAGCCTCTGCACGCCAGCAGTACACACAAGTGCTGTCCGAAGCCCGCGCCAAGGGTGCACTGGCCCTTGACGATCACCCGCAATTGATGCGCCTGAGGGCCATTGCCAACAAACTGATCCCGCACAGCTCCCAGTGGAATGCTCGCTCCCGCGAATGGCGCTGGCAAGTCAACTTGATTGGCAGCAAACAAATCAACGCCTGGTGCATGCCCGGTGGCAAGATCGCTTTTTACACCGGTATCCTGGACCAACTGAAACTGACTGACGACGAAGCTGCAATGATCATGGGGCATGAGATGGCGCATGCCTTGCGCGAACATGCTCGCGCGCGTCTGGCCAAAAGCCAGGCCACCAGCATGGGCCTGTCCATCGCCTCGCAACTCTTGGGTTTGGGCGCTTTGGGCGATGCAGCAGCCAACTTGGGCACCCAGCTGCTCACCCTGAAGTACAGCCGCGATGACGAAACCGAGTCGGACCTGGTGGGCCTGGAAATCGCTGCCCGTGGTGGTTTTTTACCAGAGGCCAGCGTGAGCCTTTGGCAAAAAATGCAAGCGGCCAGTAGCAATGGTGGCCCGTCTTTCCTGTCCACACACCCCAGCGGCAGCAACCGCATTCAGGAACTTGAAGCCAACTTGCCCAAGGTGCAGCGCCTTTACGAACAAGCACGCACGGGCTGAGGGCCGCTGCGCGTTTCAGGTGCCGCCCACATAGGGGTTGCTTTGACGCTCGCGCCCAAAGGTGCTCTCAGGCCCGTGCCCGGGAATGAACACCGTGTCATTACCCATGGGCCACAGACGTTCGGTGATGCTCGCGATCAAATCATCGTGATTGCCTTGCGGGAAATCGGTCCGACCAATGCTGCCTGCAAACAGCACATCGCCCACAAAAGCGCGCTTGATTTCGGGTGAATAAAACACCACATGACCGGGTGTATGGCCCGGGCAGTGGCGCACCTGCAAAGTGTGCGCCCCCAGCGTGACGGTGTCGCCATCGGCCAGCCAGCGCGTGGGCTTGAACACCCGCGCGGGCGGAAACCCATATGCCGCAGCGGCCTGCGGCAAACCATCGATCCAGAACTGGTCTGCGGGATGCGGCCCGATGATGGGCAAGCCCCCGAGTTGCTCAGCCAGGTCGGCCGTGCCCGAGGCGTGGTCCAGGTGACCATGGGTGATCCAGATCTGCTCGAGCTTCAGTCGGAGTTCATGGACGGCAGCCAAAATCAGGTGCAGATCACCACCGGGGTCGACCACAGCCGCCTGGCGCGTCTGGTCGTCCCAGATCAAGGAGCAGTTTTGCTGGAAGGGGGTGACAGGGATGGTTTGGTATTGCAGCATGGGTGAATTATCAGCGCCCTGAGAACGCGACCCTGAACTTGGGCATTTCTTTTGGCACCTCGACCCTGTTTGCACTGCTCCGGCCCTTGGGTTCGCACATGGCCGCGCCCCGGTCAGAGCTGAGGTGGTTGGCCGCAACCGATTCAACCGCACCGCCATTCACAAGCACATGGAACGCACCGGCTTTGTGATGAGTCTTCGGTTTTTGGGCCTTGCTGCATGTGTTGGAAACGCCAACTTACAACTGGAAGTCGTATGCGACCGTGATCGGTGCATGGTCCGAAAACTTCTCGGCCTTGTAGATGGACTCTTTGCGTGCCTTTTCGGCCAGCGCGGGGGTGGCCAAGTGGTAGTCCAGCCGCCAGCCCACGTTGTTGGCATAGGCTTGGCCCCGGTTGCTCCACCAGGTGTAACAGTCGTCGGTGGTGTGCGGTTGCAGCTGGCGGTACACATCCACCACGCCGCCTTCGGTGGTCAGCCGGGTCATCCAGGCGCGTTCTTCGGGCAAAAAGCCGCTGTTTTTCTGGTTGCTGCGCCAGTTTTTCAGGTCGGCCTGCTGGTGGGCGATGTTGATGTCGCTGCACACCACAAATTCGCGCTCGCCTTTGAGCGCCATCAGGTGCGGGTACATCTTTTCTAGAAAGCGGAACTTGGCCTCTTGCCGCTCCGGACCAGACGAGCCACTGGGAAAGTAGCTGCTGATGATGGACATCTTGCGCTTCGGGGTGTCAAAGCGCAGCTCTACATAGCGGCCTTCGGCGTCAAACTCGCCACCGTCAAAGCCGACCACCACATCGCTGGGTTCGTGCCGTGTGTAAACGGCCACGCCCGAATAGCCTTTTTTCTGGGCAAAGTGAAAGTGCCCCTTCAGACCCGCGAGTTCTTCAAACTTGCCCGCCACGTCGGGGGCCTGGGCTTTGACTTCTTGCACGCAAATACAATCAGGCTTTTCTTGCGCCAGCCAGCTTTCGACCCCCTTGGTCGTGGCCGAACGGATGCCGTTGAGGTTGAGGCTGGTGAGTTTGAACAAGGATTTCCCCATGGTGACAGGACAGGCAAGCAGCGCCGAGATGCAGGCGCTCGCTCAGGAATTTGTGCAGTTTGCGGTCGATTCTGGCGTCATGCGCTTTGGGCAATTCAAGACCAAGGCCGGGCGCATGAGCCCTTACTTCTTCAACGCCGGCCTGTTTGACGACGGTGCCAAGCTGAGCCGACTGGCGCAATTCTATGCAAAAGCCTTGCTGGCCAGTGGCATCGGGTTCGACATGATCTTCGGCCCTGCCTACAAGGGCATTCCGCTGGGCGCGGCCGTGGCCATCGAGCTGGCCCGCTTGGGCAAGAACGTGCCCTTTGCCTACAACCGCAAGGAAGCCAAGGACCACGGCGAAGGCGGCTGCCTGGTCGGTGCGACCCTACAAGGCCGCGTGCTGATCGTGGACGATGTGATGAGCGCTGGCACCGCCGCCCGAGAGTCGATTGCCCTGATCCGGGCTGCCGGTGCGACCCCCCATGCCATCGCGATTGCCTTGGATCGTCAGGAAATGGCCACCGAAAAACAGGCCGATGGTTCGGTGCGGGATCTGCCCCACAGTGCGGTTCAATATGTGCGTGGCACGCTGGGTATGGAGGTATGCACCATCGCGCAGCTGTCTGATCTGCTCGAGTTTTTGTCCAGCCACAGCAACAGCGCCTTGGGCGAACATCTGCCTTTGGTGCAGGCATACCGAGATCGTTACGGGGTTTGAGACAACTTGCCAGCACTAAGGAGTCGTCCCTGAAAAATTCACTTTCAGACCAAGGCCAAGTTCATTGCTCCGGACTGGACCGAGGGACCTACAAAAATCTGCCGCAATCGGTGGCCCAACTCCCCCAAACCGGTGGACAAAAGCAGGCCCAAAAAAAGGCTGATGCCCTTTTCCGCGATCATGCGCAGCAGCCAGCGGATGTTGAAGCCTGCAGCGCACAGGACTGCATGCAAACTGTCACCGTTTGATCCCTTGAGGTGGCACCGGTTCATCCGGTGGTCCGCTTTCAAGTGGCCGATGATCGGCTCAATCGCTTGTCTTCGTTTGAGTGACTGCTTCTCATCGTCCGTCAGGCTGTTGAATTTGCCCCGGTGCTTGATGTCGAGAGCCAAGTTGTCCTTGTCCACACCCCGATAGCCCAGGTCAACGTAGGCTGTTTGCGGCTTGGTGCCAAGGGCTTGTATGAGGATGCTGGCTTGCTCCACTTGTTCGTTCAGCGTGTGGCCGTCATACGGATTGCCAGGGAAGGCTCTGGCGCCCACGATCAAGGTGCCTTTGAGCGTGGTGGCAATGCCCACCTTCACGCCCAAGGCCTCTTGAACGGCTTGGCTCAAAGTCGTCATCTTGCGTGAGATCTCGCGGTGCAATCGGCCCACGATGGTGCCTTGACGTTTGATGGCTTTGCGCATGCGTTTGAACTGGCGGGCATGGGCGTAGCGCCCAGCCTTGTAGCCCAGCAGTTGGCCTTCTTTGGCGTAAGATTGTTTGAGCTCGATGCCTTCTGCCTTGGCCGCTTCGACCAGTTTGACGCGAGCGGTCTCCAACAACTTGCTGTCGGTGGGGTGGGCGATGGCTTTCTCTTGCACGGTGGAGTCGACAATGATGCGGCTGAGTTCTTTGCTGGCAATCAGTTTCAAGGTGACCGCCACTTCAATGGTGCGGGCCAAGAGTTCTTCCACGCCTCCTTCGCCCAGCAGTTTGCGGAACTTGACCAGTTGGGTTGGGTCGCAAGGCCAGCGGTGTTCAAAGTATTCGTTGCCAGAAAAGTATTGCCAAGTGGGTGTCTCGCCCCAGCGCTGGATGAGGTCTTCGTCGCTCTCGTTGAAGGCGTGTTTGAGGTACAGCAGCGAGACCATCAAGCGGGTGGGCAAGCGCGGGCGTCCAGCTTTGGAGACGCCAGCACCGGCAATCACTTCGGTCGCACCAAACAAGTCCGAATCTTCGATCTTCTTGCCAGCGCGGACCTGGCGGGCAAAGAGGTGAGCCAATGAGGCTTCGATTTCTTGCCAAGGCATGCGGTTGGCCAAAACGGCCAGTGGATGACGCAGATCGATCATTTGATCGAGGCGGTTGCGAAAGAAATCGGCGGTGATGGACATATGGGCCTCAAGAACTCCCAGGAAACAGGCTCCATTGAATATCAATGTGGGAGTTTTGAACATTGGGAATGACCCTGAAAGCTAGCATTCATGCGGGTTTCAGTGGTTTCTCAGGGACGACTAAGGACTGGCGACAACGCCTTCTGGCTCGTCCTGGCTGGCACCGAGGCCATCGGCTGCTGATGCTGGTCACGCAGAACGAACTGGCCTCCTGGCGGTCAGCAGCTTTGGAGGCCTTGGCGGGTCGGTCTTGCACCGGGCAGGCTGTCGTTTTGCATATGGTGCGGCTGGCGGGGCCGAAACCCCTGCCGCTCATAAGTGGTTGATCCTGATCGACTTTTCCCGCATTTTTACCCTGGATCGGGACACTTTTTCGGGACACTTACTCGGGAACGGGTCCCGAGTGGCTGAATCATAACTTACTGCGGGCCTCGCGTTTTGAGCCTTGCCATGGTGCTGGTAGCAGGGCCAAAACTAAAATTGATTCCGTTCATGCTTTGCTCGATACGCTCGCGTTCTCTGCGTAGCCTGTCCAGCTCGGTTTGATGCCAAGTTTTGAACAGTTGCGCGAATTGTTGGGACAACTCGTCCGCCATCTCCTGCCAAGATTTCAACTTACCGTCTTTTTTCAAGGGTGAAGATATACGCGTGTGAACCTGTCGCATGGCTTTCATTGGCAATTTTGCGCGGCTGTGCGGCGCTGGCAAATAGTCTTTTTGAAACTTGGCCCCCTTATTAAACATTTCAATTTTTGGGCCTCTCTCGCAATACGCCCCGCGCTTCATCATGCCTGCACACTTCGCCCCCAGGTGCTTGGTCGGTATGTTTTCGATCCCTCTGGCTTCGTTGCTTCGGTGATCAATCGTGGCTTTTGAGCCTGCGTTTTTCAAGGCTTCGTTGGCCATGTTGGCCCACGCTTCACGGGTGGGGTTCAGCCATTGTTTGCCATTCAATTCTTGAGATTTGACCGCGCCGCCTTTCTTCGGATCTTTGGGGTTTGCGCGTTTGAACCATCTGGACGCATTGCGGTTGATGCCATCGTTCACACGTTCCGAGATCATCAGGTGGCAGTGTGGATTGTTGTTCTTTGGATCTGTGTGGATCGAAAAAGTGAAAGGCAGTTTGCCGCCTTCGTCTTTGATGTTGGTGATTTTTTCGGCGAAGGCATGGCAAAGCGCTTTTTGTTGATCAAGGCTCAATTCACGGGGAAGGGCAAATTCCAATTCACGATAAAGCCGCCCGTTATCGCGTTCATATATGTCCGCCGCTTTCCAATATTGGGAAGGGTCTTTTTGTGGGTCTACCTTCGGCCATTTCGGCATGTTGCCGCTCGCGCTATATGCGCACTCATCTGATTTTTTTGAATAGGCCTCGGTGCGTGTGATGTAAGCACATTTAGCGCCTGCGCTGTGCCCTTCTTGCTTGCTCCCAATCCGACAATTCAAATGATAAATAGCCATGTTATACCGCCGCGCGTTCGATTATTTTTCTTGGGTGTCGGGGCGTAGCCATGACCGCGACGAAAACCACTCCGTGGTTTTTTTAAGTTTCTAATGGAGCGAAGCGCAATGTCCCGAAGGGAGAAACTTCTAAGTGCGCTCTTCCTTTTGTCAGAGATATGGGTGAGGATATTCTTGATTGGCATGATTTAAGGGGTCTTGACTTACGGTTAGGCTTTAATTAAGTTAAATGGATATTGATAAATAAGTCAAGCGGGGTGATTCATGGTCTACGATGAAAAGTTAAAAACAGCGGAGGAAAAATTGAAAAAAGCCGAAGCGACTGTTAAAAGATTAAAAGCATTAAATGATAAAAAGATACGCACCGAAGAGACACGAAAAAAGGTTTTGGCAGGTGCGGCGTTGTTGAACTTCATGAGTAAAACAACGGATGAAAAAACAAAAAATTATCTCGTTGAATTGCTAAAACGCAATTTGGAACCAAAAGATTTTGAGTATTTGAATTCGAGAATTTAAATTTGTCTTTTACCCCATGCCCGCCCCTTTTTCACACGGGGCGAGTTTGACAATGCACGGGCAGCAAATGGCTTGGGACCAGCTTCTGGCGCTGACTACAACCGCTGGGAACGTAGCCGTGTAACACACGGGGAAAATCACTATGGCGCTGAAAAATATGTCGATGATATTCTTAACAAAGGCACTTCTAAAGGTGGATCCGCTTCTCGCGCTGCAGACAACCTCCCACCCTTTACTGGGCCAACGCATGGGACTGGGAATACCAGTGGAGAAAATAAGGGCGAAGGCCTATAAACCAAACCCGCCGATTGGCGGGTTTTTTAATGAGAAAAATAAATTAAGTCTTTTTGTATTTGGGTTTGAGATTTCGCTTAGCACGCTCCTCATCCTCTTTTTTATGAATATGTTCTTTTCTTGCTTCATCATTTTTCCCGAATTGATGGGCTTCATGGTTGGGGCAGGCTTTGATTTCTTCGCGGAGGGTGATGGCGAGGTCTTTCCAGGCTTCCATGGCGGATTGCCAGTCGGCGACGACGGCATTAGCTTCGGCGAGGGCTGCTTCGGCTTGTTGAAGACGTTCGGCCATTTGATTCATGCGGGCTCTGGCGATGGCTGGGTCCAAACCTCCACCCCCACTCCTTCGCGCTGGCGTTGAAGCCGCAATGTTTAAACCTTCTTGTTTGGCGGTCAAGGTTTCATATAAGGCTGCATTGATCAATCGTTGGTTGAGTTCGCTCACGGTGGTGACTCCTGTAGGTAGGTGTCGCATCCCGGATGATCGTAAGGCCGTTTTATAAACAAATGAGGATGAGAAGCGTACCAGTCTTTCATGGCCCTCATCGGTGTTTTGCTTTTGAGCGCTGACTGGGGTAACTGATGGTTGTACAGAGCCACGTAACGCATGAGCGTTTGCTCCAAATCTTCACCGCTGGTGAATCGGTGTGTCTTGAGCACATCAGCGATACGCCCGTTGAAGCGCTCGACCATGCCATTGGTGCGCGGCGTGCGTGGTTTGGTCAGGCGGTGTTCAATGTTCAAGGCTTGGCACAGTTGATCAAACTCATGGTTGCCCGTGGCCTGGCGCTCACGGCTGGCAAACAACCTGTCAGTGAACTCCTTGCCGTTGTCGGTCAGAATTTTCTGCATCTTGATCGGGCACGCCTTGTGCAGGGCATTGAGAAACGCTCGGGCTGCCGCTGCCGTCTTGTGGCTCTTGATCTGCACAAACACCCAGCGTGTGGCGCGGTCGATGGCCACAAACAGATAGCGCCTGCTGGTCTCGTCGGGCATCTGGGGCAGGTATTTGACATCGATGTGGATGAACCCCGGCTCATAGCTTTTGAAGGCTTTATGAGGCTCAGTGGGCTCTTTGGGCCTGAGCGCGTTGAGGTTGCCAACGCCGTGGCGACGCAAGCAACGGTCCAGACCCGAGCGTGTGGCCTGGGGGCAAAGAAACTCGCGGGTGACGGCCAGCAAATCATCCAGGGGCAACAGCAGCGTCTTTCTGAGTTCGACCACGATCTGTTCTTGCGCCGGTGTGAGCGTGGTTTGAAGCTTGTGCGGGGTGTGGGACGCGTCATGAAAGCTGACTCGACCCTTCCACTTGTAAACAGTGCCTTCACTCACGCCGAAGCGCAACGCCAAAGTGGCAGCAGTCTCCGTGCTGGCCGCCATCTCCGCACGGGTGGCGGGCGTAGTACGTGCGTTTTTGTGCAAGGCAATCATCATGACAAGGCTCCCGGGTGGACTGCTGAGGTGACGCAAAGATTGTCTATCAACTGCCGCATGACCTCTCTGGCCATGAACAGCGGATACCGTTTTGAGTCAATGCAATCATCCGGGACGCGACAGGTAGGTGAACTTAACTTTAGCATCAATGGATTCTTCGCCCCGTTAGATAAAACACTTTTTAACGTGTTTTCAGGGCTCAGGGGTCTTGGAGTGCCCTACCCCTTGGCGGGTGTAAAAGTCGGCTGATAGGTCGAGCAAAAGGGGCTTTGTCGGCCTTCGTGTTTGTGAGGCGATCAGTGTTGGCCGCTTCATGAGCGTGAGCGCTCATGCACGCTCTCGCGTGTGCGCGCGCGGCCCCCATTCCGTCCTTCGGACGGTCAGGCTTCGCCTGACACTTTTTTCTTTTTTTCTAACTTTTTCTTAAAAAGAGGGAGATTTATAGATCTATAAAATATGGATCATTGATCTACTGAATATATTTATTGACTTATTTTGGGGCTTTGCCCCAATTAGTGAGGATATGACACCGCTGAGTCTCTCGATGGCGAAGCCATCCCCTACTGTGGCGAAAATAGCCACAGAGGGACTCAAGGGTGTCATAAAAAATACGCTGGCGTTTTTTCATGCATACCGCACCATCACCGTCTAGCGGGTGTAGGTTGTCGCGTTCAAGAGCTAGACTCTCAATGACGTGGTCGCGACGCCATGTCTCTCACTTCCCCTGTGTCATTTGCCGTCAGGTTTTCGCCATCGGGCATTTTCCCATCCTAGGGGGGCGATTAGTGGCGGGATCGGGCTGTATGTCTCAGGACGCTTGCACCATAATCGATTGACTTTAGCGCCGCACCCTTTAAAACTTGACAAGATATTTTGTTTGATTTATCTTATATTTGTTGGCTGGGGCAAGCAGTCAATAATATAAAGATAGCGCCTGAAATTTGTTTGTCAAGTTTCGGGCGTTATTTTTTAACCCTTGACAAATTTATAATTTTGGATAGATTAAATGTATGAACTTTTTTTCAAAAATTATCTACCACTCATATTTTGAAAAGCCAGGTGTTGGTTTTGCTTGGTGTTTTCTATGTCATGTGGTGCTGTTAATAGCGGTTTTTAAATAATTAAGGCTTTAAAAAGATCGCGGCTACAGATGCTAACAATCCGAGTAGGCTTGGTATTTTTACATAAAGTGGCTCATCTGAAATGAAAAAACAATAAATAGATAACCATCCACAGATTAAAAATAATGCAATGATCATTAAGCTCAGCATAAATAACTCCTTTTGGTGGGGGTGGTGGGACTCGAACCCACACACTCTGGCTTATCTGGCCAGGGCTTTGGTCAGGTATAAGCTGACGTCTTTAACCAATTAAGCTACACCCCCCGAATGTGAATTCGGGAGGGTCATATACGTTCAATGAGGACGATATGAAAGCGTGTCATGGTTTGCGGGTCTTGGCCTTGCGTTGCTCTTGAAGTTGCCAGCGATTCAGGAAGAACAGAAATTTGGGTTCTTCGAGCTTGATTGCATTTAGATCAAAAGTATACGTCAACTTTTCCAGCGTGTCAGCCAGTGCTTTCAACCCCACGTCATGGGTGTAAGTCTGAAAGTGGACGCTCTGCGCGGTTTCGCCACGGTGGCCCGTGATCTGCATGACATGGGCAGGGTTGGCCCCTGTGGCGTGTAATCGCGTGATCAGGGTGTGCCTGAATGAGTGAAAAACCTTCCGCTCGTCTTTGATCTGCCGTTTGTCCAGTAATTTGGCGAACTGCCGCCCTGCGTTCTTGCCTCTGCCGTTTGCGCCATCGTTCAGGTATGGGAATAGCAACTCTTGCCCCATGCTTTGAAGGTGTTGGGCGTATTTCATGAAACCCAAGCCTTCCAACTGGGAGTGAACAGGCACCACACGGCGGGCATCCGCCGTTTTACCGCCTTCAATCAAGAAGCATGACACCCCGTCCACCTTTTTGACGTTTGAGGCTTTAAGGCT
Source organism: Limnohabitans sp. (assembly GCF_023910625.1). NCBI lineage: Bacteria > Pseudomonadati > Pseudomonadota > Betaproteobacteria > Burkholderiales > Comamonadaceae > Limnohabitans > Limnohabitans sp. The sequence continues at coordinate 2,356,338 of NZ_JAAVVW010000003.1, read as the reverse complement.
GGCGATTTCCTCGCGCCTTGCCCCTGTGAAGAGTGCCACGATGGGCAACCAGTAATGATCTGGTTTTGGCATTTCCTCGGGGTAGGTGCTGGAAAAAATCGCTGCCAGCTCGTCATTGCTGAACGGCTCGTAATGCTCCACCTGTGCGCCCAGCTTGCCTTTGCTACTGATAAACAAACCATCCACGGGACTGGTCGGGTGCGCGGTGTAATGACCATGGGCAATGCTCCATTTGAAAAGGTCATTCATTTGGCCCAAACGCTTGTTGATCCGATTGGTTCCAAGCCCTCGTTTGAGATCGGCGGTTTTCCATTGAACCATTTCGCCCTTGGTGTAAAGGTTCAGATCAAGGTCGCCGAAGATGTCCAGAAAGTCTTTGTAAGTGCGCCCTTTTTCCACGATGGTTTGGGGGGCGTTGTCACGCTTCTTCTCTTCGAGATATGCGTCCATCACCTGACTAAACGGCATGGACTTCGCCACGATGCGCGGGGAAGGTGTGCGCCCAATGTTCATGGACTCTTGGAGGGGTGGATAAGCCCCATGAATGGCCTTGTAGGCTTCGATGGCCTTCATCATCAGGGCATGGTCGTCGGGGTCGCTGGCTTCCATGATGCCGCGCCCAATGTCCAGTTTGTATTTGTTGACCAAATCGTCAAGGTTGGGCAATGTCGGCTTTGAGGTCATGGCGCGTTGTCGTTCATATGCTTCATTGAACTGTAGCGCCAAGATACGGGCGACGGTTGCGCTTTTTGTGCCAAGGCTGTGCAGGCTCTCGCGCAGCTTGCCCGCATCGTCTCGCCAGTAGACACGGACACAAAAAACACCATGCCGATTGGCTTTGAGTCGTGGAACTTTGATCACTCGGGACACCTATTCGGGACACCTCGCATCCACGGAATAGGGAAAAGTGATTTAAATTCAACAACTTACGAACTTTGGTGCGGCTGGCGGGGATCGAACCCACGACCCTCGGCTTCGGAGGCCGATACTCTATCCACTGAGCTACAGCCGCACTCGGAGTGCTTTTCATTATCTCACGGCTTCAGGATGGCTTGACCCGATTGAAAGATCGGCGAAGGGTGGGCCGTTATAATCAGCGGTTGATTTTGATCAACACATCAGCCCTTGCGGCCACGCCCCAAAGAGGATTTCATGAGCGACAACAGCCACGATCAACACGAAGCCCATACCGGTCCGGTAAAAACCCCAAAGCAAATGCTGATGGTGAGTGTCGCGTCCTTCGTTATTCCCGTTTTCATCATCATTGGTTTGGTGTTTTATGTCACATCGGACAACAAGCCCGCCGCGGGCGCGGTTGACATGGAAAAGGCCACAGCTCAACGCATTCAGAAGGTGGGCGTTGTGGAGGTGCGTGATGCCAACCGTCCGCTCAAAAACGGCGAAGAAGTTTACAAGGCCCAATGTGCGGCTTGCCACGATTCAGGTGCAGCTGGCGCCCCCAAATATGCGGTTGCAGCCGCTTGGAGCTCCCGATTGGGCTTGGGTCTGAATGGTTTGGTCAATTCCGCCTTGAAGGGAAAAGGGGCCATGGGCGCTCAAGGTGGTGGTGACTTCAATGACACCGAAATTGCCCGTGCTGTGGTTCACTTGGCCAACAGTGCCGGTGGTAAATTTGAGGTGCCCAAGGCACCTGCCGCTGAAGCCGCCAAATAAAATTCGGCCTCTCATCAAACCGATCCTTGGGGTCGGTTTTTTATGCCTTGTGCTGCTGGTTTTTTTCATGATCGTATTGTGGGCTGACGGCGTAGCCATACCTTTGAGGGAGTTCTCCGGACAGACATTCTTCGGGGGCCCATATTTGCCGCTCTAGCGCATTGGCGAGTCTTGACACATCCATGGTGTGCACCAGCCCGAAGCCCAGATTGGTCTCCAAATAGGCCCGCCCCAATTCGTCAACCAAGCAGGCTTTGACTTCGGTCAGGGCTCCGGTATGCGACTGTACTTCCAATGCGTCGCTGATTCGCCAAATGAATGGTGTCGTCTCCAGTTCGATGTATACCCGTTGGGGGCCATTTTGAAAAAACCACCAGCCTTTTTCATTGCCTGCGTAGTTGCGCTCGATGAATCCGATGAGTTTCTCGTGTTGCAGTACGGAACCCTTGGCCTGGCTTCGCCCTGACTGAAATGAACCCTGCGCCTGCACGCGTTCATCGCGCATTCGCCATTGGCCGCGCGCATCGAGTCCGAGCCAGCCAAAACAATCGGGCACATGGGGCCATTTGGCCATGGCCTGTCGAACAATGTCATCCATCAGTTACCCCTTGCTTGTCTGATGTTGCTCCCACTGCCGCCATGAGCCATTCACCGACTTTGTTGGGCATTTGCCTGATATGGCCTGGCCACGAACCGGCAGCAAATCCCACATGGCCACCATGTAAGGGTTGCCACAAGGTGACGCTGCGCGACACCTCTTCTTTTTGGGGTAGGCTGCTGACAGGCACAAAGGGGTCATTGCAGGTATTCAGGGCCAATGCAGGCAGTTGGATTGCCTGCATGAGTGGTTTTGCCGATGCTCTGGCCCAGTAATCCTGGGTGTTATTGAATCCATGCAATGGTGCGGTGAACACATTGTCAAATTCATACAGGTCCTTGGCGTTCAACATCGCTTCTTTGTCAAACAAGCCCGGAAACTGTGTCCATTTCGCCAAGGCTTTGGGTTTCATGGTTTTGAGAAACATGGGGGTGTAGATGTATCGGTTCAGCCCTTTTCCTATGGCATCTCCACTCAAGGCCAGATCCAGCGGCGAACAGACTGAAGCAATGGCATCGGCGGTTTTGACAGCCTCTTGGCCATGTTCAGCGGCCCAACGCATCAAGGCATTCCCGCCCAATGAGATGCCCACAACCAGCAAATGTTTTCCTAGCTTGTTTCGATGCGCTTGTCTCAAGCGCTTGAGCACCCAATCGATCTCCTCGTGGTCTCCGGAGTGGTATGCCCTGGGGGTCAAGTTGATTTGACCACTGCAGCCCCGAAAATGTGGCATGGTCAGCTGCACATCGTGCTCGCTGGCCCAATCTGAGAAGGCTTGTGCGTAATGGCTTTTCGACGAACCCTCCAAACCGTGGAACAACACCAGCAAGGGACGGTTTTGTGCACTGGCGTCTTGATGGTCTACATCGATGAAGTCGCCATCCGGCGTGGTCCATCGCTCTCGCTGCATTGGCCGAGGGACTTGCAGTCGTTTACGGGCATAAAGTGCAGGCCAAATGGTCTGCGCATGTCCGCCTGGCAACCAGGCTGGCGCTCTGTAGTCCATTGGCTCAGTGCAAAATCATTGGTTTTGCGCCCGTGTCCACCGCATCATTGGCTGTGCCCGGACTGGCATGGTGAGCCACCATTTTCCAGCCTTCGGCTGTCTTGTGGTAAACATTGGTGGCAATCACAAAGGCATGCTTGGCACCCTGCGGCGTGATGATCTCGACACGTTCAACCAAGTGATGCACAGAGCTGGCCAATGATTCGATTTTGTGTACCCGTTCAGGAAAGGCCTGAACGCTGCCGTTGTTGAACATGGCTTCAAAGGTGGCCCTGATGGCCCCAGCGCCGATCATTCGGCCACCACCCGGGTGAACGCAAACGATGTCATCTTCTTCTGCCCAGCAGGCCATGAGTTTTTCGAGGTCAGCGTTGTGCAAAGCATCGTAAAAGGCTTGCTCGACATCGTCTGGCGTCCCTCCCACCAATGCAGCGCTCAATTTTTGGCGTTTCATATTGCTCTCTTGAAGTGGTCTCCATTTTGCCAATAAAAAACCCGGCAGCATTGCTGCGCCGGGTTCTGTGATTTGCCGCACCTCACGAGGCAACAATGCAGGTCTTCAGAATTACTTTTTGCGGTATTTGCGCAGGGCAGACAATTGGGCTGCCATGACCGCCAATTCCGACTGCGCGACAGCCAAGTCGATTTCGCTGTTGGCGTTGCGCAGTGCCTCTTCGGCCAATTGTTTGGCCGCATTGGCTTTTTCTTCGTCGAGGTCTTTGCCGCGAATCGCGGTGTCCGACATCACGGTCACGCAGTCAGGTTGCACTTCCAAAATGCCACCGGCCACGAAAACGAATTCTTCACCGCCGTCAGCCTTCTCGATGCGAACCGACCCGGCCTTGATGCGGGTGATCAGGGGCGTGTGACGTGGGTAAATGCCCAGCTCGCCAGACTCACCGGGCAAGGCCACAAACCGGGCTTCACCCGACCAGATGGACTCTTCGGCACTGACCACATCAACGTGGATGGTGTTCATGTTTTCTCCTTAAAAAGGTGCTTTGACGCGGGCTGCAGGGAGACTGGTCGGCCACCCTGCGGCACTGCTTTAAGCGGCCTTTTTGGCCTTTTCGAAAGCTTCGTCGATGGTGCCGACCATGTAGAAAGCTTGCTCTGGCAGGTGATCGCATTCGCCAGCCACAATCATCTTGAAACCACGGATGGTTTCGGCCAATGTGACGTACTTGCCAGGCGAGCCGGTGAACACTTCAGCGACGTGGAAAGGTTGTGACAGGAAACGCTGGATCTTGCGAGCGCGCGCCACGGCCAACTTGTCTTCGGGAGCCAAGTCGTCCATGCCCATGATGGCGATGATGTCGCGCAGTTCGCGGTAACGCTGCAAAGTACCTTGCACGGCGCGCGCGGTTTCGTAATGGTCCTGGCCCACGACCAAGGGGTCGAGTTGGCGGCTGGTGGAGTCCAGTGGATCGACCGCTGGGTAGATACCGAGCGATGCGATGTCACGAGACAACACCACGGTGGAGTCCAAGTGAGCGAAGGTGGTCGCAGGCGATGGGTCGGTCAAGTCATCGGCTGGTACGTAAACGGCCTGAATCGATGTGATCGAGCCGACTTTGGTCGACGTGATGCGTTCTTGCAAACGGCCCATTTCTTCGGCGAGTGTTGGCTGGTAACCCACCGCAGAAGGCATACGGCCCAACAAGGCGGACACTTCGGTACCGGCCAGTGTGTAGCGATAGATGTTGTCCACGAAGAACAACACATCTTTGCCTTCGTCACGGAAAGATTCGGCGATGGTCAAACCGGTCAGGGCCACGCGCAAACGGTTGCCTGGTGGCTCGTTCATCTGACCGTACACCATGGCCACTTTTGACTCTTCGAGTTTCTCGAGGTTCACGACGCCGGAGTCCGCCATCTCGTGGTAAAAGTCGTTGCCTTCACGGGTGCGCTCACCCACACCTGCGAACACGGACAAGCCGCTGTGCGCTTTGGCGATGTTGTTGATGAGTTCCATCATGTTCACGGTCTTGCCCACACCGGCACCACCGAACAAGCCTACCTTACCGCCCTTGGCGAACGGGCAAACCAAATCAATCACCTTGATGCCGGTTTCCAGCAGTTCTTGCGAAGGCGACAGTTCGTCGTATGCAGGGGCCTTGCGGTGGATCGATGCGGTCAGTTCTTGGCTGACGGGGCCACGCTCGTCGATGGGTGAGCCGAGCACGTCCATGATGCGGCCCAGTGTGGCTTTGCCCACGGGAACGGTGATGGGGTTGCCGGTGTTGGACACCATCAAACCACGACGCAAACCGTCGGATGAACCGAGCGCAATGGTGCGCACAATGCCATCGCCGAGCTGCTGCTGCACTTCTAGGGTCAGCGCGGAGCCTTCCATTTTGAGTGCGTCATAAACCTTGGGCATCTGGTTGCGTGGAAACTCCACGTCGACCACGGCACCAATACACTGAACAATTTTTCCTTGGGCTTGCATTTTTCGCTCCAAATAATTTGAATTAGCTGAACTGGGGATCAACCGCTGATCGCGGCTGCGCCAGAGACGATTTCCGACAGTTCTTTGGTGATGGCGGCTTGACGTGTCTTGTTGTAAACGAGCTTGAGCTCGCCTATCACATTGCCTGCGTTGTCAGTAGCTGCCTTCATGGCCACCATGCGCGCGGCATGCTCGGAAGCCATGTTTTCGGCCACCGCCTGGTAGGCAAGGGCTTCTGCATAACGCACCAGCAACTCGTCAATGACGGTTTGGGCATCGGGCTCGTAGATGTAATCCCATGCATGCCCATCGCCAGCGGCTTGTGTCTGGGCCTGCATATCGGCTTTGGACAAGGGCAGCAACATATCGATGGTGGGCACTTGTGCCATGGTGCTGACAAACTTGTTGTAGCACAGGTACACCGCGCTCACCTGGCCTGCGGCGTATGCGTCGAGCAACACTTTGACGGGACCAATCAACTTGTCCAAATGTGGTTTGTCGCCCAACTGCGTCACGTGGGCCACCACCTTGGCATTGACCCGGTTCAGAAAACCCAGCCCTTTGCCACCAATGGCCACCGCCATGGGCGTTTTGCCCTGGGCTTTTGCTTCACGCAATTGACCTGTCACAGCACGCAACAAGTTGGTGTTCAAGCCACCACACAAACCCTTGTCTGTGGTGACCACAATGAAGCCCACCGACTTGCCGTCGTTGCGCTGCATGAAGGGGTGCACATACTCAGGGTTGGCCTGTCCAAGATGGCTCGCAATGGTGCGAATCTTCTCGCTGTAAGGGCGGGCCGTGCGCATACGCTCCTGCGCTTTGCGCATTTTGGAGACAGAAATCATCTCCATGGCCTTGGTGATCTTCTTGGTGTTTTCCACCGATTTGATCTTGGTGCGTAGTTCCTTGCCCGATGCCATCAGAGGCTCCTTTTGATCAGGTGGAAATTAAGCAAAGCTTTTCTTGAAAGCGGCCACGGCGGTGTGCAATTCGGCTTCTGCCTCTTTGTCCAACGCTTTGCTGCTTTCGATCTTGGCCAACAAAGCAGCGCATGAATCTTTCAAGTAAGCGTGCAAGCCGTGCTCGAAAGCCAATACCTTCTTGACGTCGATGTCGTCCATGAAGCCTTTGTTCACCGCAAACAAGCTGGCACCCATCAGGCTGATGGACAGCGGGCTGTACTGGGCTTGCTTGAGCAATTCCGTCACACGGGCACCGCGGTCCAGCTGCTTGCGTGTGGACTCGTCCAAGTCAGAAGCGAACTGCGCAAACGCCGCCAATTCACGGTACTGGGCCAAGTCGGTACGGATACCGCCGGACTGGCCTTTGATGACTTTGGTCTGGGCCGAGCTACCCACGCGAGACACCGAGATACCGGCGTTGATCGCAGGGCGGATACCGGCGTTGAACAAACTGGTTTCCAAGAAAATCTGACCGTCGGTGATCGAAATCACGTTGGTGGGCACGAAGGCCGACACGTCACCGGCTTGGGTTTCGATGATGGGCAGAGCCGTCAAAGAACCCGTCTTGCCCGTCACGGCACCTTTGGTGAAGGCTTCGACGTAATCGGCGTTGACGCGGGCTGCGCGCTCGAGCAGACGGCTGTGGAGATAGAACACGTCGCCAGGGTAGGCTTCGCGGCCTGGAGGGCGGCGCAGCAGCAGCGACACCTGACGGTAAGCCACGGCTTGCTTGGACAGGTCGTCATAAACGATCAAAGCGTCTTCGCCGCGGTCACGGAAGTACTCGCCCATCGTGCAGCCGGAATAGGCTGACACGTACTGCATCGCAGCGGATTCAGAGGCGGAAGCGGCCACCACAATGGTGTATTCCATTGCGCCAGCTTGCTCCAAAGCACGCACCACGTTCTTGATCGACGAGGCTTTTTGGCCAATCGCGACGTAAACGCAGGTCATGTTCTGACCTTTTTGGTTGATGATGGCGTCGATCGCAACAGCGGTTTTGCCTGTCTGGCGGTCGCCAATGATCAATTCGCGCTGGCCACGGCCCACGGGCACCATGGAGTCGATCGACTTCAGGCCGGTTTGCATGGGCTGGTCTACCGACTTACGCGCAATCACGCCGGGGGCGACTTTTTCGATCACGTCAGTCATCTTGGCGTTGATCGGGCCTTTGCCGTCAATCGGCTGACCCAGAGCGTTCACCACACGGCCAATCAACTCGGGGCCGACGGGCACTTCCAGAATGCGGCCAGTGCACTTGACTGTGTCGCCTTCAGAGATGTGCTCGTACTCGCCCAAAATCACGGCGCCGACTGAGTCACGCTCGAGGTTCAGGGCCAAGCCGAATGTGGCGATGCCATCGGCTGTGGATGGGAATTCAAGCATTTCGCCCTGCATCACATCAGACAAGCCGTGCACTCGAACGATACCGTCGGTCACAGACACCACAGTGCCTTGGTTACGGATGTTGGCGCTGGCGGACAGCCCCTCGATGCGGCTCTTGATCAGTTCAGAAATTTCTGCGGGATTGAGTTGCATGACTCTTTCCTTCTTTCTTTAAATATGTCCGGTCTCCACCCGCATCAAGCGGTGAGGGCCGATTTCATTTGTTCCAGTCGGGCCTTGACGGAGGTATCGAGCACCTCGTCACCCACCACCACACGAACACCACCAATCAAGGAGGCATCCAGTTCGACGCTCACGTTGAGCTTACGCGCAAAGCGTTTTTCGAGCGTGGTCGACAGGTCAGCCAAGGCCGACGCATCGATGGGAAATGCACTGTAGACAACCGCATCAGCAGTGCCACCTTTTGCATTCATAAGAACCCGGTACTGCTGCGCTACGACAGACAGTGCACTGAGACGACGGTTTTCGATCACCAGGCGCAGGAAATTCTTGCCAGCCTCGGGCAGTGCCACATTTGCATGTTTTTGCACCACGTCTGAGATCAGCTCAAATGCCTGCTCATCGGACACTTTGGGGCTGTCGATGAACTGCTGCAGTTGCGCGTTGTCGGCAACTGCAGCCAGCTCTTCCAGCCAAGCGGCCGTGCCAGCAAGATCGGATGCCTGCGCCTTGAACAGCGCTTCGGCATAAGGGCGGGCGATGGTAGCAAGTTCTGCCATGGTCTTCTCTGGCTGGAGCTTTTTACAGCTCGGTCTTCAAGCGGCTCAGCAGATCAGCGTGGACACCGGCATTGACTTCCTTGCGGAGAATCTGTTCGGCGCCTTTGACTGCCAAAGCTGCGACCTGCTCGCGCAAGGCCTCACGGGCTTTGACAGACTGCTGCTCAGCTTCGGCTTTGGCAGCGGCGATGATCTTGTTGCCTTCTTCGATGGCACGTGCCTTGGCTTCATCCACGATGCCATTTGCACGGCGCTCGGCATCAGCCAAGCGCGAAGCCGACTCGTTGCGCGACTTGGCCAACTCGGACTCAACACGCGCATTGGCATTGGTGAGTTCGGCATTGGCTTTATCAGCTGCAGCGAGACCGTCAGCGATTTTTTGTGCCCGTTCGTCTAGCGCTTTTGTGATCGGGGGCCACACGAATTTCATCGTGAACCACACCAGAATCGCAAAAACGACCATCTGAATGAACAGCGTAGCGTTAATGTTCACGGTTCAGTCCTTCTTCTGTTGGAAGAGGTGCGTGGATTACTTCAGGACGAAGGGGTTGGCAAAGGCGAACAGCAAAGCGATGGCCACACCGATCAGGAAAGCAGCGTCGATCAGACCCGCCAAAATGAACATCTTGGTTTGGAGTTCATTCATCAATTCAGGTTGACGAGCCGAAGACTCGAGAAACTTGCCGCCCATCAATGCGATGCCGATGGAAGCGCCGATAGCACCCAGACCAACGATCAAACCACATGCCAATGCCACCAGGCCGAGAATGTTTTCCATGAGAAGCTCCTAAAAGTTAGTGGAAAAAAGAAACAAGGGGAAAAAGAGTCATCAATGTGCGTCGTGCGCCTGACCTGTGTAAATCAGTGTCAACATCATAAAGATGAAGGCTTGCAAAGTGATGACCATGATGTGGAACAGCGTCCAAACCGTACCGGCGATGACATGGCCAATGGCCAGGCCCACACCAGTTGTCGACAATGCCCAACCGCCGCCCATGAGGGCAATCAACATGAACACCAACTCACCAGCAAACATGTTGCCAAACAGTCGCATGCCGTGCGAAACCGTCTTGGCCAAATATTCAATCATCTGCATCAGGAAGTTCACCGGCCACAAAGCCCAATGGTTGCCAAAAGGTGCAGCCACCAGCTCATGCGCCCAACCACCCAGACCCTTGATCTTGATGTTGTAGAAAAGGCAAATGACCAAAACCGAGGTCGACAAGCCCAAGGTGGTCGACAAATCGGCCGTGGCGACCACACGCATGTAGTCCTTAAAACCCAAAGCCGGGCCTGCTGTGTGCCAGGCGTGTGGGATCAGATCCACAGGGATCATGTCCATGAAGTTCATCAGGAAAATCCAGACGAAAACCGTCAGCGCCATAGGAGAAATGAGTTTGCGGCTCTTGGGGTTGTGGATCACGCTCTTGGCCTGGTTTTCCACCATCTCGGAAAGAATCTCTACAGCAGCCTGAAAGCGCCCGGGCACACCCGAGGTGGCCTTGCGGGCACCTGCCCACAAGAACCAGCAGCCGATTACACCCATCAAGATGGAGAAGACCACTGAGTCAAGATTGAAAAGACTGAAGTCAACGATGCTTGTCTGCTTGACACCTTCAAAAGAAAAATTCATTTGCAGGTGTTGCAAGTGATGCTGGATGTATTCTCCAGCCGTTGGGGCGTGCGCGCCAGCGTTTTCTGCAGCCATAAATCACCAATCAGTTCAAAAAATAGTCGGCTTCGATTTGCGTTGCATCCAGCCCAGCGCCATGGCCAGCCAGTACACCTTCATCGTCACCACGAAACCGGCCACCAAGGCAAGCCAGCTCAGATCAGAAACCACTTTAGGCGCCGCCAGAAGCAGCACCACGGTCAAGACCACCTTGACCAATTCCCACACCATCAGACCGATCCAAGCTGGTCCGGGTTGGGCCAGGCGCATTTGTCGGCTCAAGGCACGCACAAACACGACCGCCGGAATCACCACTGCCACAGAACCCCAAGCGGCCGAGAGGGCCAGACGGGATTGCCCTGTGACCCAGCCAGTCAACAAAGCCAACACACACCCCACACCAACTTGCAAGATCAACACCCGCCAAGGAGATGGCACCGGATTTCGCTGGCGCCAAGCCTGGGCTTGTTCTGCTGTCAGGGGCTTGAATTCGGGTTCAAGGCCTTCATCTGCAATAACTGGTGTGTGCCCGGTGGTACCCGTTTCAGGGGATGAGGCGATTTTGGTCATCTCAAATTACGCCGAGGTTAGGTACACAGCAATTGCTGCAAAGCCCATGATTATACGTAGAAACCCGTGCGCCTTATTTTTTGACCCCTTCCGAATTCCCTTGACATTGCCCGGATTGGATGCGGCAACGACAATCTCTTTTATTCGCGCCGTTGGCGCACATGGGGAAGCCAACTGATGTACGAATGGATTAAATTTTTACACCTTGCCGCTGGCATCGTCTGGCTGGGCGGCATGGCCCTGATCATTTTGGCTTTGCGCCCAGTGGTCATCGCCCGCATGGCCCCACCCGATCGGCTGGGCCTCATGTGCGGCGTATTGAGCCGCTTTTTTGCCATGGTCTGGGGCTCGATAGCCCTGATTTTGGTGAGTGGCTTCTGGATGTTGTCGGTCACCGACATGAGGCTCGCCCCAAAAGGATGGCATGCGATGTCCGGTTTGGGTCTTTTGATGTGCCTGATCTTTGCGCACATCTGGTTTTCGCCATTTCGCCGACTCAAAGCTGCTGTGCAAACCTCTGACTGGCCCACTGCAGGCAAAGCTCTTGGGCAGATTCATCCTCTGGTGGTCACCAACTTTGCCCTGGGCGGGCTGGCGGTCCTGGCTGTGGTGGTCTGGCGTTAAGCTTGCGATCCAACCGGAACACCCCCCATGAGCGCTTCCACCACCCCTCCCGCCGGCTTTGACCCGCGCAAAGACACCCTGATCGAGTACCCCTCGGTCTTTCCCATCAAGGTCATGGGTGCCATGGTCGACGGCTTTGCCGAAGCCATGTGCCAAGTCGCCCTGCAATTTGACCCGGGCTTTGACGCGCGCAGCATCGAGCTGCGCCCCAGCAAGGGCGGCAACTACCTGGGCGTGACACTGAGCATCACGGCCACCAGCCGCGAACAACTCGACGACCTGTACCGCGCCCTGACCTCGCACCCGATGGTCAAAATCGTGCTTTGAGCATGGACATCCGGCAGCTTGGGCGGGTGGACTACTTGCCAACCTACGAGGCCATGCAGGCCTTCACGGCGGCCAGGACAGCTGACACCCCGAATGAACTTTGGCTGTGTGAGCACCCCCCCGTGTTCACCCAAGGGCTGGCGGGGCAAGCCTCGCACCTTTTGACGCCAGGCGATATTCCAGTGGTGCAGACCAACCGGGGCGGGCAAGTCACTTTTCATGGCCCCGGGCAGGTCATGGCCTACCCCTTGGTCAACCTGCAGCGCGCCGGTTACTACGTGAAGGAATATGTCTTCAAACTCGAGGAATCCATCATCCGCACCTTGGCCCACTTTGGCGTCACCGGCCACCGCGTGGCAGGCGCACCGGGCATTTATGTGCGCTTGAATGATCCTTTCAGCCATGCGGCGCTGGTGGGCCCGGCCCCCGCCAACGACCCGTTCAAGGGCCTGGGCAAGATCAGCGCTCTGGGCATCAAGGTCAGCCGACATTGCACCTACCACGGTGCGGCCCTGAACGTGGCCATGGACCTTCAACCCTTTGAGCGTATCAACCCCTGTGGTCATGCCGGGTTAAAAACCGTGGACCTTTTTACAATCGGGGTAGAGACCACTTGGGACGAAGTCGCCCAGGTGCTGACGAGCCAACTCGCCGCCCTACTTTGAAACACCGCTCCGAACTGACGCACCTGACCCGCCGCCTTGCGGCGACCGAAAGAAACCCATGAGCAACACCCACACCGAACGCCCCGTGGTCCGCGAAGCGCAAAGCGTTGAAAACTACGACCCCATGGCCAAGCAAAAAGCGGCGGCCAAACTCTCGCGCATCCCGGTCAAAGTGGAACAAGCCGAAGTGCTGAAAAAGCCCGACTGGATACGCGTCAAGGCGGGTTCATCCAGCTCGCGCTTTGACGAAATCAAAAAAATCTTGCGCAGCAACAAACTGGTGACTGTGTGCGAAGAGGCCAGCTGCCCCAACATCGGCGAATGCTTTGGCAAGGGCACGGCCACCTTCATGATCATGGGCGACAAATGCACGCGCCGCTGCCCATTTTGCGACGTGGGCCATGGCCGCCCCGACCCGCTGGACGTGGACGAGCCGGACAACCTGGCCAAGACGATTGCACAGCTCAAGCTGCAATACGTGGTCATCACCAGCGTGGACCGCGATGACCTGCGCGACGGCGGCGCTGGACACTTTGTCGAGTGCATCCGCAAAACCCGCGAACTCTCGCCCAACACCCAGATCGAAGTGCTGGTGCCCGACTTCCGGGGCCGCGATGACCGCGCACTCGAGATCCTGAAGGCCGCACCGCCCGATGTGATGAACCACAACATGGAAACCGTACCGCGCCTGTACAAGGAAGCGCGCCCCGGCTCTGACTACCAGTTTTCACTGAACCTGCTGAAAAAATTCAAGGCACTGTTCCCAAATGTGCCGACCAAGAGCGGCCTGATGGTCGGCCTGGGCGAGACCGACGAAGAAATTCTGGACGTCATGCGCGACATGCGTGCGCACCACATCGAGATGCTGACCATTGGCCAGTACCTGGCCCCCAGCAACAGCCACCTGCCGGTGCGCCGCTACGTGCACCCCGACACCTTCAAGATGTTCGAGGCCAAGGCCTACGAAATGGGCTTTTCGCACGCGGCTGTGGGTGCGATGGTGCGCAGCAGTTACCACGCGGACCAGCAGGCGCATGCAGCCAGCCAAAACCTGACCGACAGCTTCACTTAACTCCCCACTCCCCTCTTGCACCCCGCCCATGACCGATTCAAGCCCTTACACACCTCCCAAAGTCTGGACATGGAACAAGGCCAACGGCGGTCGATTTGCCAACATCAACCGACCCATCTCTGGTGCGACGCACGAACAAGACCTCCCGCGCGGCAAACACCCGCTTCAGTTGTACTCGCTAGGCACGCCCAACGGTGTGAAGGTGACGGTCATGCTGGAGGAGTTGCTGGCCTTGGGGCTGGCAGGTGCTGAATACGACGCTTGGCTGATCCGCATTCAAGAAGGCCAACAGTTCAGCAGCGGCTTTGTGGGTGTCAACCCCAACTCCAAGATTCCTGCGCTGCTGGACTGCAGCGGTGAGCAGCCCGTTCGGGTGTTTGAATCGGGCGCGATTTTGCTTTATTTGGCTGAAAAATTCGGCACCCTGGTTCCCACTGACCCTACTAAACGCGCCGAATGTCTGTCGTGGCTGTTTTGGCAAATGGGCAGTGCACCTTATTTGGGCGGCGGCTTTGGCCATTTTTATGCCTACGCGCCCGTGAAGATCGAGTACGCGATTGACCGCTTTGCCATGGAAGTCAAACGTGAAATGGATGTGCTCGACCGCCGCCTGGCCGAGCACCGTTTCATCGCGGGCGACGATTACACCATCGCCGACATCGCCATCTGGCCTTGGTACGGTGCGCTGGCCAAGGGCCTGTTGTACGAAGCAGGTGAGTTTTTGCAAGTGCAAGACTACACGCATGTGCAACGATGGGCCGACACGCTGGCGGCGCGCCCAGCCGTGCAACGCGGCCGCATGGTCAACCGGGTGATGGGCGCGCCCGAAACCCAGTTGCACGAGCGTCACGATGCCGGCGACTTTGACTCCCGCACGCAGGACAAAATCGGCCAAGGCTGAACTGCTGGACATCACCCGTGGGTGAACCCGCTTGGCCTAGCGCGGCATCAGACTGGCCGGATCGTCTGTGGTCAGCACCTGTTGGGCCCAAAGCGCCAGCTTGGTGGCGTCTGATCGCAGCACCTGCTGCTTGACGGGCAGGATCTGCGAGGGGTGCATCGAAAAACTGCGCAGACCCAAACCCAGCAGCAGCCGAGTCATGGCCACATCGCCCGCCATCTCGCCACACACTGAGACCCCCTTGCCTTGCGCGCGGCACTCGGCGATGGTGTCGGCAATCAGGCGCAGCACCGCCGGGTGCAGCGGGTCATACAGGTGCGCCACCGACTCGTCGGCCCGGTCGATGGCCAGGGTGTACTGAATCAAGTCGTTGGTGCCGATGGATAAGAAATCAAAGTGTTTAAGGAACAAGCGCAATGACAAGGCCGCTGCCGGGATCTCGATCATCGCACCCAGTTTGACCGGGCCATGGGCTTGCCCTCGGCGGTCCAGCTCGTGCCGGGCTTGTTCGATCAGGGCCAGGGTCTGGCGGATCTCGCTGCCATGCGCCAGCATGGGAATGAGCAGGTGCACCTGCCCTTGTGCTGCAGCGCGCAAGATGGCGCGCAGCTGGGTCAGGAACATGGCCGGGTCGGCCAGACTCCAACGGATGGCGCGCAAGCCCAGCGCCGGATTGAGGTGCGCCGCATCGTGGCGGGTGTCATCGAGCGGCTTGTCGGCCCCGACGTCAACTGTGCGGATGGTCACGGGCAGTCCGTTCATGCCATCTACTGCGCGCCGATAGGCTTGGTATTGTTCTTCTTCGTCAGGCAAGTGGCCCTGGCGTCCCATGAACAGGAATTCGCTGCGAAACAAGCCCACGCCCACAGCCCCAGCCATAATGGCAGCCCGGGTGTCTTCGGGCATTTCGATGTTGGCCAAAAGTTCGATTTTTTGGCCGTCCAACGTCACTGCCGGGGTGTGCCGCAGGCGGACCAGCCGCTCTCGTTCAACCCTGCCCTGGCGTTGCCTGAAGCCGTAGTCGGCCAGGATGATGGGCGAGGGGTCGACGATGACCACACCCGCATCGCCGTCGATGATGACCCAATCGTCTTGCTTGACCCATTGGCTGGCGGTGCGCGCGCCCACCACAGCCGGGATGTCCAGGCTGCGGGCGACGATGGCGGTGTGCGAGGTTTTGCCCCCCACATCGGTGACAAATCCGGCAAACACGCTTTGCTTGAACTGCAGCATGTCCGCTGGTGACAAGTCGTGCGCCACCAGCACCAGCGGCACATCGGTGTCGCCGAGCTGAAGTTCTTGCTGAGGCTGCGCGGGCCGCTGAGCCTTTTCCTCCAGACTGCCCGTGCCCTTGAGAAATTGCAGCACCCGCTCGCCGACTTGCTCCATGTCGGCTTTGCGCTCGCGCAGGTAAGGGTCTTCCATTTCGTCGAACTGGCGCACGATGACGTCGAGCTGGCTGGTCAACGCCCATTCGGCGTTGTAACCACGCTCCTTGATCCAGTGCACCACTCCGGCAGTCACTTCCTCGTCCAACAACAGCATCAGGTGAACATCAAGCAGGGCCGCCAGTTCATGGGGCGCGTCTTTGGGCAGGTCTTTTTGCAGCCTTTGCAGCTCATCGACGACAGCATCGCGGGCCACCCGCAGACGTTCGATTTCGGCGTGCATTTTGTCGGGCGTTACAAAATAATGCGCCACATCGGCCCGACTGGAGGCCACAAGCACTGCGCGCCCAATGGCGATGCCACGCGCTACCGCCAGACCGTGGATGCTGAAGGTCATGGCTTACTCGCCTTCGCCGAATTTGTCATTGATCAGCGCCAGAAGAGCCTGCAGGGCTTGGTCAGCCTGCTCGCCCGAGGTCTCAAGGCTCACCTGGCTGCCCAGCCCGGCGGCCAGCATCATCACGCCCATGATGCTTTTGGCATTGATCCGGCGTTCGCCCTTGCTCATCCAGACTTCGCATGGGAAGCTGCCTGCCAACTTGGTCAGTTTGGCCGAGGCTCGTGCGTGCAAACCCAGCTTATTGCTGATGGTCACGGTGGCTTGGGGCATGTCTCTTTCCTGATTGATTTTGGGGTGCGGTGCTGCCCACGGTCATCACGCCCTGGGTGCCACCTGCTTGGGCACGGGCCGCCAGTGCCTCCAGGCTCTCGTGGCGGTAACACACGCTGCGCAACAGCATGGGCAAATTGGCCCCGGCCACCAACCGGGTGCTGAGACCGTTATTGAGTTGTTGCGCGACGTTACAAGGCGTGGCACCGAATACGTCACTGAGCAGCAAGACCTGCGCTGTGCCCAGCTCGGCCATGGCCTCACACGCCCGTTTCAGGCTGTCCTCGGGGGCGTCGTCAGGCTGGATATCGAGCGCCAGCACCCCCGTCGCACAGTCCGGAAAAACGTGCAGCGCACACTGGCGCAAGGCGCTGGCCAAGGGGGCGTGGGCTATGAGAAGGATGCCGATCATAAGCAGGGCATTATCAGGCTTGGGCAGGCTTTTTCAGCATGAAATACACCCAGGAGAGCACAGAAGTGAGCCCAAAGCAGGCCAGTGCTGCCTGGTAGGCGGCAGCGTTGGGCAAGCCCAAGCCGCGCCCGGCATCCACCAACAGACCAATGCCCCACTGCACTACGAAGATGCCCGCAAAAATCACCAGGTTGTAGGCAGACAAGGCGCGCCCTGCAAGATGCGCCGGAAATGCCGTACCCACAGCCGGCTGGGCCAAGGCCACAAAGGTGCTGCTTACACACAACAATGCCATGCCCACCGCAGCGGCAGAACCAATGGATGGCCCCATCCAGACCAGCGCAGCGATGACCCCGAAGCTCAAAGGCAAGCCCCAGGCAATCAACCGCTCGACGGGAATGCCCCGACGCGCCAGGCCCGGCGTGATCAAGCCCCACAACCAAAAGGTCACCAGCATGGCCAAGTTGATGAGGAACAAGCCGGATGCCGCCTCAGCCGCTGTCCAGCCCGCCACCTGCGTCATCCAAGGGCCCGCCCACAAAGTCTGGATGGCCACCATGCCGCCGTAGCTGAAAAAGCCGATCGGTGTCATGCGCCAAAAATAGGCGCTGCGCCAGATTTCGAGGTAACTGCCGTCGTCGTCGGGCGGCGTCTGCGCGGTAGCGGCCGTCAGCGCAGCCTTTTGCCACACCGGCACCAACAGGGCAATCAAGAGCATGGCAATGGCGATCATCACGCCCAGCATCACAAACAAGGCGCGCCAGCCCCAGATGGGCATGAGCCACTGCACCGGCAAGGTGGCGGCCAGCATGCCCAAAGAGCCGGTCATCAGCATCCATGAGTTGGTGCGCAATTGGGTGTTGGCGTCAAACCAGCGACGGTAGCCGGTCAACGGTGCCATCAGGCAGGCGCTCACCCCCATTCCGCACAGCACGCGAGCTGCCAGCAAACCATGAAAACTGTCGGCCCACGAAAACGCCAGACAGCCCAGCACCGCGAAGCTGAGGAAGCCCAGAATCACTTTTTTGGGACCATTGCGGTCCAACCAACGGCCCAGAGGCAACTGGGTCAGAGAAAACCCCAGAAAATAGCCACCTGCCAACAAACCAAGGTCTTGCGCGCTCAGATTGAACTCGGTGGTCAGGGTTGGCGACAAGGTGGCGGTGATGGCCCGCACCAGGGCTGAGAAAAAGTAAGCCAAGGCAAACGCCAGAAAAACCACCACCGCCAAGCGCCGCGGCAGGTGGTCAGGGTTCGACTGGTCGTTCTTGGGCAGGGTGGCAGCGCTCATGGCTTGAAGCTCTCAAACAAGGTGTTGGCCAGCTCGGTGGGCTTGTTTTTGTCGTACACCACGGCGTGGATCAGGCGCAGGCGATCGCCCTCGGCGAGGGCACCCCATACGGCATCCATGGCCACAGGCTCACCATTGACCAGCAGCCCCATGACCTGGACCCGAATGGACGTGGTCAAGGGCAGGTGTGTCGAGCGATGCCAGGTCTGCTGTTGTTCGGGGGCCAAGGGGCGCTCGACGCGGGCGTTGTCCAAAGCGGCTTTTTGCCATACGACCATCGCTTCGTTGGCATCGGCTCCTGTGGGCAACGTGGCCGTCATCACGGCAACCATGGACGATTCGCTTTTGCAGCCCACCACTTGCAAGTCGACAGACCCACCGGCCAAGGGCACGGCTCGGGTGGTCCGGTCGGGTTTACAAGGCAATTGGACCTTGAGTGCGCTGCCTTCAAACGAGACGTCCCGCCAGTTTTGTGCAGGGCTGCAGGCGCTCAGGCCTAAGGTCAGTGCCGAGATGGTCGTCAGGGCTGATGAGTGGTTTCGCATGGGGTGATTATCCTGTTCAGCAGGTCGCTCGTCTTTTGGTGACAATGTGTTCCATGAATTCATTAGACGGTATCCGCGTTCTTGACTTGTCCCGCGTGCTTGCAGGCCCCTGGTGTACCCAGACCTTGGCCGACCTGGGGGCCGACGTCATCAAGATCGAGCGCCCCGGCACGGGCGACGACACCCGCACCTGGGGGCCACCTTTTTTGAAAGACGCCCAAGGCCAGGACACCGCCGAGGCCGCCTACTATTTGGGCGCGAACCGCAACAAGCGATCGGTGACGTGTGACATCGCCCAGCCCGAAGGCCAAGCGCTGATCCGCGAACTGGTTCTGCACTGCGATGTGTTTGTAGAGAACTTCAAAGTCGGCGACATGGCCCGGTACGGCCTTGACTACGCGAGCCTGAGCGCGCTGAACCCCAAGCTGGTCTATTGCAGCGTGACCGGCTTTGGCCAGACCGGCCCTTACCGCGAACGGGCGGGCTACGACTATGCCGTGCAAGGCATCGGCGGCCTGATGAGCGTGACGGGTGAGCGCGACGATTTGGGCGGCGGCCCGCAAAAAGTGGGGGTGGCCGTGGCCGACCTGTTCACCGGCATGTATGCCACGGTGGCCATTTTGGCGGCCCTTCGCCATGTTGATCGCACTGGCCAGGGGCAGCAGGTGGACATGGCCTTGTTGGACACACAAGTGGCCATGCTGGCCAATTTGGGGGCGAATTACCTCGTCAGTGGCAAGGTGCCGGGACGCGTGGGCAATGCGCATCAGAACATCGTGCCCTACCAGGTGTTTGAAACAGCGCCCCCCGCAGGATCAGCCTCAGGAAGCCGAGACCACCTGATTTTGGCGGTCGGCAACGATGGTCAATTTGCCAAATTTTGTGCGGTCGCAGGCTGCCCCGAGCTGGCCCAGGACCCGCGCTATGCGCTGAATGCCGACCGCGTGCGACACCGTGCCGAACTGGTGCCCGTGCTCGAAACCCTGCTGAAAACGCGCACCAAGTCGGACTGGTTGGCAACGCTTGAAGGAGCCAAAGTGCCCTGTGGTGCCATCAACACGCTGAACGAGGTGCTCACCGACCCGCAGGTGCATGCCCGCAGTATGGTTAGCGATTGGGTGCACCCGATCAAAGCCAACCTGAAGCTGGTGGCCAGTCCAATCAAAATGAGCTTGACCCCGGTGCGCCAGGATCTGCCACCCCCCATGTTGGGGCAACACACGGCCCAAGTTCTGCAAGAGGTGCTGGGCTGGAGCGCTCAACAGCAGGGGGCATTGCGCGACAAAGGCATCATTTGATGTCTGGCTTTGTGCCAATGTCCTTAGGGCGAACGGTTTTGTGGAACGTTTTAAACTCTTGCGATGAACTATCCCGCCACGTACAAACCCCATTTGGAATCACCCCTTCGACGCCTTTTGACCGGGGGGGGGGCCATGGCGCTTTGTTTGGCGCTGTGGGGATGCGCCAATGAGCAGGCCCCCGAATCAACTTTTGTGTTGCTCGATGGCAGCACGCTCAGTTCGAACCAGTTACACGGCAAAGTCACCTTGGTCAATTTTTGGGCCACCAGCTGCACCTCCTGCGTTGCCGAAATGCCGGATTTGGTGGCCACTTATAACAAATACAAGGACCGCGGCTACGAAACAGTCGCTGTCGCCATGCGTTACGACCCTCCCAGTTATGTGGTCAATTTTGTCCAAACACGCCAGCTACCGTTCAAAGTTGCCATTGACAACACAGGGGGCGTTGCGCGTGACTGGGGCGAGGTTCAACTCACCCCCACCACCTTCTTGGTCAACAAGCGTGGAAAAATTGTCAAACGTTTTGTGGGAACTCCCAATTTTGCGGAGTTGCACCAATTGATCGACAAATTACTTGCCGAAACCTGAGCGCCAGGGCTTCATTTCGGCAGTGGTCTGACCCTGTGGTCTGGCACCAGTGTTTGATCTCAGTCTTTGCGAAGAAAGGCGTCGTGACAGGCCTTGCATGAGGCAGCAGCAGGACCCATGGCTACCTTGAGTGCGTCAATGTTGCCTGCTTTGGCTGCGGTGTTGACTTTGACGATCTCGGCTTGCATTTTGTCTGCGGCATCTTTGAATTTGATCTCCTCTGTCCAGATCTCTGGTTTGGCACGGGTGTCGCCCTTGTCTGTGCCTTGAGCAAAGGCCGCCCAGGGCAGCTTGGCCATGACGGCAACGACCTCGGCATTCTCTATCGCGGCCTTGGCGTCGTAAGGTGCCCTTCCATTGGCCATTGCCCCCAATCGGCCGAAATGTGCGGCCATCACATTTAAACTTGCCTTGCGGTATTTGATGGCGTCTTCGGCTTTGGCAAATTGGGCCTGTGCCGGTATGGCGAGGGTGCTGGCCAGCAACGTGGCGATGAGGCTCCATGTTTGTTTCATGTTTGACTCCAATCAGTTTGAAAAAGCAGCATACAGTTTATGCCGCGCCAGTATCGCAGAAATTCATGGTTTTATGCAGCTTTGAAAGTGTTTATGTTCACTGTTCGTGTTTGGGATTTACCCACCCGCCTTTTTCATGGGGCTTTGGCCATCTGTGTTTTGGGCTTGTTCATCACAGCCGAACTTGGTGGCAACGCCATGCTTTGGCATTTTCGTTTGGGCTTTACCGTCCTGGCACTTTTGTTGTTCCGCTTGGTGTGGGGGCTGGTGGGTGGTCATTGGTCGCGCTGGTTGCAATTGTCCTTGCGGCCCTCTCTGGTTTTGGCCTATCTGCAAGGTCGAGTTCCAAGCCAGCATTGGGTAGGACACAACCCCATGGGCTCTTGGTCCGTGCTGGGATTTTTGTTTGTCTTGGGTCTGCAGGTGGGCACCGGGCTGATCAGCGACGATGAAGTCAGCAACGTTGGACCCCTGTCTTTCCTGGTGCCTGGAGCTTGGGTGACTTTGGCCACCACATGGCACAAAGACTGGGGTCAACTGATTGTTGCATTGTTGATTGCCCTGCACCTGTCCGCACTGGTTTGGTACCGCGTCAAGAAAAAATTGTCTTTGGTGCCAGCGATGGTGCACGGTGACAAAACCTTCACTCAACCGGCCACACCTTCGCGTGACGATCGACCTGTCCGCTGGCTGGCCTTGTGTTTGTTTGTGCTGTCTGCTTGCGGTGTTTACCTGTTGGTTTCAATCAGGCCTTGACTTGGGCCTTAAACTGTTGATTTGACTTTGTATATACCGCCTTGCTAGCCTCTGCCGAAAATCCTTCCGTGTTGTTGTGCGCCCCCAGCTCCGATAAGGATTGGGCAATGACACGCGCCATTTTCCTAGAATATGCAGACACCCTTGCAGTTGATTTGCGTTGTTTCCAGAATTTTGAGCATGAGGTTTCCAACCTGCCCGGTGAATATGCTCACCCCCGTGGTACTTTGCTGCTGGCATGGGTAGACGGGCAATTGGCGGGCTGTTGTGCACTTCGACCCTTGGATGCTTCCGACTACACCAATGCAGCTGAAATGAAGCGCCTGTTTGTTCGCCCCCGGTTCAGGGGCCTGGGTCTGGGGCGTTTGCTGTGCGAGGCCATCTTGGACGCTGCGCGACATGCCCGTTACAGCTGCGTCTTGCTCGACACTTTGGATGATATGGAGTCCGCGCGTGCTTTGTATGAGGACTTGGGATTTTCAGAAATCCCGCCTTACTATCACAACCCCTATGCCGGGGCACACTATTTAAAGGTAGACATCGATTGACAGCCAGGGCCTGGTTTGTCATCTCTGATTCAGACTCGGCCTTCACGAAAAAAAGGGGCCCGAGGCCCCTCTTTTGTCAGTTTGACGAATTAACCTTTAGCTTGCGCCAACAGTGTGGCAGCGTCGCTGACTTCGAACTTGCCTGGGCCTTCGATGTTCAGAGTGGTGACCGTACCATCCTTGACAAGCATCGAGTAGCGGTTGCTGCGCAGACCCATGCCGCGCGCGGTCAGGTCCAACGTCAATCCAGTGGCCTTGCTGAAATCTGCACTGCCATCGCCCAGCATGCGCACTTTGGCACCCGTCTTTTGTTCACGCGCCCATGCTCCCATCACAAAGGCGTCATTCACACTGACACACCAGATCTCGTCCACACCTGCGGCTTTCAGTGCCTCGTGGTGCTCCACATAACCTGGCACATGTTTTGCTGAGCATGTGGGGGTGAACGCGCCCGGCAGAGCAAACAGGGCAATTGTCTTGCCTGCAGTGGCTTTGGCCACATCGACAGGATTGGGGCCAATGCTGCAACCGTTGCCCTCAACTTCAACAAATTCCGTCAATGTGGCGGCAGGCAGTTTGTCTCCGACTTTGATCATCTGATTCTCCTAAAGTGGGTTGTGGCCTCTTGGCCGGGTAAAAAAAACGACCCAATATTGTGGGTCGTTTTCTGGAAGTTTGCAGAAGTCAGGCTATTGGGCTTAGACCGCTTCGGCTTTCTGCACCAGGCGGCTGGCCACCCAGTTTTTGGTCTTCGAAATCGGACGGCTTTCCGTGATTTCGATGGTGTCGCCCAGGTGGTATTGACCTGTTTCGTCGTGCGCGTGGTACTTGCTCGATTTGGCCACGATCTTGCCGTAAAGCGCGTGTTTCACACGACGCTCGACCAGCACGGTCACGGTTTTGGCGCGCTTGTCGCTGACCACCTTGCCAATCAAGGTGCGCTTGAGGGATGTTTTGGCTTCCGTCATGGTCACTCCTTACTTGGCGGCTTGCTTTTGGGCAAGGATGGTTTTGGCACGGGCAATGGCACGGCGAGTCTGGCTCATCGTTCCAGTGTTGCCGAGTTGTTGCGTGGCTTTTTGCATACGCAGACCAAAGTGGGCTTTTTGCAGCGCTTTGATCTCGTCTTTCACACCAGCAACGTCTTTTTGGCGCAATTCAGCAGCATTCATTTCTTGTTTCTCCTGAATTATTGGCCAATCATGCGGGCCACAAACGTGGTGCGCAAGGGCAGCTTGGCAGCAGCCAATTTGAAGGCTTCGCGTGCCAACTCTTCGGGCACGCCTACGATTTCGTAGAGCACCTTACCGGGTTGGATCTCAGCCACGTAGTACTCGGGGTTACCTTTACCGTTACCCATACGCACTTCAGCAGGCTTGGTGGAAATCGGCTTGTCGGGGAACACACGAATCCAGATGCGACCACCACGCTTGACGTGACGGGAAATCGCACGGCGTGCGGATTCAATCTGGCGAGCGGTCAAACGTCCACGGTCTGTGGACTTCAGGCCGAAGTCACCAAACGCCACCGTGTTACCACGGGTAGCGATGCCGGTGTTGCGGCCTTTCTGTTCCTTACGGAACTTTCTGCGAGCAGGTTGCAGCATGTTGTTACTCCTTATTGACCGTCAGCTGCTGCAGCTGGCGCGGCGACTGTGCGTACGCGCTTAACGGCGGGTTTGGCATCACCACCTGCACCGGCGGGCTTGTCGCTGCCGTCGGTGGGTGCTGTGTTGGTGCCAGCGGGGCGACGTGGGCCGCCTCGGCGATCGCCTGCGGGGCGCTCACCTGGACGTGCATCACGGCGTGGACCGCGTGGGCGGCGTTCTTCTTCGGCACGTGGCTCAGCCAAAGCTGGCGCATCGTTGCGTCCCAAGGTGTCACCCTTGTAGACCCAGACCTTGACACCGATGACGCCATAAGTGGTCTTGGCTTCGGATGTGGCGTAGTCGATGTCAGCGCGCAGGGTGTGCAATGGCACACGACCTTCGCGATACCACTCTGTTCGCGCAATCTCAATGCCGTTCAGACGACCAGCGGACATGATCTTGATGCCCTGGGCACCGAGACGCATGGCGTTTTGCATGGCGCGCTTCATGGCGCGGCGGAACATGATCCGCTTTTCGAGCTGTTGCGTGATGCTGTCAGCGATCAGTTGCGCATCGATTTCGGGTTTGCGCACTTCCTCGATGTTCACGGCCACTGGCACACCCAGACGAAGAGCGAGTTCTTTCTTGAGCAACTCGATGTCTTCGCCTTTTTTGCCGATCACCACACCTGGACGAGCCGAAAAGATGGTGATGCGGGCACTCTTGGATGGACGCTCGATCAGCACGCGGGAAACCGCAGCATTCTTGAGCTTGGCCTTGAGGTACTCACGCACCTTGATGTCTTCGGCCAGCATGCCGGCGAAGTCTTTGTTGCTGGCGTACCAACGGCTGGACCAGTTACGGCTCACGGCCAAACGGAAGCCGGTAGGATGGATTTTTTGTCCCATGTTTCTTCCCTGGCTTAGTTGCCGACCGTCACATACACATGGCATGTGGGCTTGCTGATGCGGTTGCCACGGCCTTTGGCGCGGGCGGTGAAACGCTTGAGCGTAGCGCCTTGCTCGACGTAGATGGTTTTCACCTTCAACTCGTCGATGTCAGCGCCGTCGTTGTGCTCGGCGTTGGCGATGGCGGATTCCAGAACCTTCTTGACGATGCCCGCAGCTTTCTTTTGCGTGAAAGTCAAAATGTTCAGAGCTTGATCCACTTTTTTACCGCGAATCAAATCGGCGACCAGGCGGCCTTTATCGACCGACAAACGGACGCCCCGGAGGACTGCACGTGTTTCCATGGTCTTTCCTTATTTCTTCTGGACTTTTTTGTCCGCAGGGTGACCCTTGAATGTCCGGGTCAGTGCGAATTCGCCCAATTTGTGACCCACCATTTGGTCGGTCACATAGACAGGAACGTGTTGCTTGCCGTTGTGAACGGCGATGGTCAGACCGATAAAATCGGGCAGAACCATGGAGCGACGTGACCATGTCTTGACGGGCTTTTTGTCTTTGGTGGAGACGGCTTTTTCAACCTTAGCCAACAAGTGGTGGTCAACGAATGGACCCTTTTTGAGAGAGCGTGTCATTTTCTAACCCTTACTTCTTGCGACGCGACACGATCATGACCTGTGTGCGCTTGTTGTTACGGGTACGGTAGCCCTTGGTGAGGTTGCCCCACGGGTCTACTGCATGACGGCCTTCGCCGGTACGGCCTTCGCCACCACCGTGCGGGTGATCCACGGGGTTCATGGCCACGCCACGAACGGTTGGGCGGATACCCATCCAGCGCTTGACACCGGCCTTGCCCAATTGGCGCAGGCTGTGTTCTTCGTTGGCGACTTCACCGATGGTTGCTCGGCACTCGATGTGGATCTTGCGAACTTCACCGGAGCGCATACGCACCTGAGCGTAGATGCCCTCGCGAGCCAGCAAGGTGGCCGAAGCTCCTGCCGAACGTGCGATCTGGGCACCCGCACCGGGCTTGAGCTCGATGCAATGGATGGTCGAACCCACGGGGATATTGCGAATAGGCAAAGTGTTGCCAGCGCGGATCGGTGCTTCGGCACCCGACATCAGGGTTGCACCGGCTTCAATGCCACGGGGGGCAATGATGTAACGGCGCTCGCCATCGGCATAGCACAGCAAAGCAATGTGCGCAGTACGGTTAGGGTCGTACTCGATGCGCTCGACTTTCGCCGGAATCGCATCCTTGTCGCGCTTGAAATCGACCACGCGGTAGTGGTGCTTGTGACCACCGCCTTTGTGGCGGGTTGTGATGTGACCGTTGTTGTTACGGCCCGATTTTTGGTGCTGAGGTTCCAGCAACGGCGCGTAGCCTTCACCTTTGTGCAGGTGGTCACGCGTGACCTTCACCACGCCACGACGGCCTGGGGATGTCGGTTTGATCTTGATGACAGCCATGATTACGCGGCCTCCCCAGACAGGTTCAGCTCTTGACCTGGTTGCAGCGTGACATAAGCCTTGCGAATGTTGTCGCGGCGGCCAATGGTCTTGCCAAAACGCTTGGTCTTGCCCTTGGTATTCACCACAGACACGCCTTTGACCTCGACCTTGAACATCAATTGCACAGCGGCTTTGATTTCAGGCTTGGTAGCGTCCTGTAGCACTTTGAAAGTCACGGTGTTGGTTTTTTCAGCAACCATGGTGGCCTTTTCGGACACGATGGGGGCGACCAGCACGGACATCAGACGACCTTCGTCAAACTTCACGGCGCTCATGCAAACATCTCCTTGAGTTTGTCCATGGCACCTTTGGTCACGAGGACTTTCTTGAAGTTCACCAAAGACACGGGATCGGCGTAACGTGGCTCAACGATCAGGATGTTGATCAGGTTGCGCGATGCCAGGTACAGGTTTTCGTCGACTTCGTCGGCGATCACCAGCACGTTGTCCAGACTCATGGCCTTGAACTTGGCAGCGAGCTGCTTGGTCTTGGGTGTCTCAACCTTGAAAGAGTCCACCACGGCCAGACGTCCTTCGCGGGCCAACTGGGAGAAGATCGAAGCCATACCCGCGCGGTACATCTTCTTGTTGATCTTCTGTGTGAAGTTTTCGTCAGGCATGCTCGGGAAAATCCGACCACCGCCACGCCACAAGGGCGAGGAGGTCATACCCGCACGAGCGCGACCCGTACCTTTTTGCTTGAAAGGCTTCTTGGTGGAGTGGTGAACTTGTTCACGGTCCTTTTGAGCGCGGGTGCCTTGACGGGCATTGGCCTGATAAGCCACCACGATTTGGTGGATCAGGGCTTCGTTGTATTCACGACCGAACACAGTCTCGGGCGCATCCACTTTGGAGGCGGCTTGACCTTGGTCGTTCAGGAGTTCGAGCTGCATCAGTTCGCTCCTTTAACTTTAACGGCTGGACGCACAGTCACGAAGCCGCCTTTGGAACCGGGAATGGCACCCTTGATCATCAACAGGCCACGGGCTTCGTCAACGCGGATCACGGCCAGGTTCTGCGTGGTGCAAGTGACATCGCCGAGGTGACCCGACATTTTTTTGCCAGGAAACACACGGCCAGGATCTTGTGCCATCGAAATCGAACCAGGCACATTGTGCGAACGGCTGTTACCGTGCGATGCGCGCTGCGATTTGAAGTTGTGACGCTTGATCGTGCCGGTAAAGCCTTTACCAATGGAAGTGCCTTGCACGTCCACTTTCTGGCCCACAGCGAACACAGCCGCCACAGGCACAGTGGCTCCGGCGGCGAACTGGGCTGCTGTGTCAGATGTCACGCGGAATTCTTGAATGATTTCACCGGCTTCCACGCCGGCTTTGGCCAGGTGACCAGCGATGGGCTTGGTCACGCGCGATGCCTTGCGGGCACCAAATGTCATTTGCAAAGCGACATAGCCATCGTTCTCTTGGGTTTTGACCTGGGATACACGGTTGTTGGACACATCCAGCACTGTGACAGGAACGGAATCCCCATCATCAGTGAACAGACGCATCATGCCCACCTTGCGACCCAGCAACCCGAGGGAGTTACTAAGACTCATTGTTTTCTCCAAAACTTCCACCGTGGCCACTTCAATTGGCAGCCCCGTTTGGTGTGTGAAAGACTGTTAATAAATCTCACCTTCATCAGGTGAGCCTGAAATTATAGCCCGACTCGCCATTACTGGCAAATCGGGCTCTATTTCAAGTGTTCGGATGGCTTTACAGCCATCCCATACTGCATCACTGCAGCTTGATTTCGACGTCCACGCCTGCAGGCAGATCGAGCTTCATCAGGGCGTCAACTGTTTTGTCAGTCGGGTCAACGATGTCCATCAAACGCTGGTGCGTGCGGATTTCCAACTGGTCACGGCTGGTCTTGTTGACGTGCGGCGAACGCAAGATGTCAAAACGCTTCATGCGGGTTGGCAAAGGCACGGGGCCCTTGACAATCGCGCCGGTGCGCTTGGCGGTGTCAACAATCTCGGCAGCGGACTGGTCGATCAGTTTGTAGTCAAACGCCTTCAGGCGAATGCGGATTTTTTGCTTGGATGACATGTCAATTCCTTGTGGTGAGTGTTCTGCTTGCTACAGCGCAAAGGCCAATCCTTTGCGCTGCTGCGCCACAAAAGAATCAAGCGATGATCTTGGCAACGACGCCAGCGCCAACCGTGCGGCCGCCTTCGCGGATGGCAAAGCGCAGGCCTTCTTCCATCGCAATGGGGTTGATCAACTTCACAGTGATCGACACGTTGTCACCCGGCATCACCATCTCTTTGCCTTCTGGCAACTCGATCGCGCCCGTCACATCCGTCGTACGGAAGTAAAACTGTGGGCGGTAGTTGTTGAAGAATGGCGTGTGACGGCCACCTTCGTCTTTGGACAAAACATAGATCTCGCCCGTGAAGTGGGTGTGCGGCTTGATCGAGCCGGGCTTGCACAGCACTTGGCCGCGCTCGACATCTTCGCGCTTGGTGCCGCGCAACAAGATACCGACGTTGTCGCCCGCTTGACCTTGGTCCAGCAGCTTGCGGAACATCTCAACGCCCGTGCAAGTGGTCTTGACGGTGTCTTTGATACCGACGATTTCGATTTCTTCACCGACTTTGACGATACCGCGCTCGATGCGACCCGTCACCACAGTGCCGCGGCCAGAGATGGAGAACACGTCTTCCACGGGCATCAGGAAAGCACCGTCCACTGCGCGGTCAGGCGTAGGGATGTAAGTGTCCAGCGCATCGGCCAGCTTCATGATGGCTTCTTCGCCCAATGGGCCTTTGTCGCCTTCGAGGGCCAACTTGGCAGAACCCTGGATGATGGGGGTGTCGTCGCCTGGGAAGTCGTACTTGGACAACAACTCGCGCACTTCCATCTCGACCAGCTCGAGCAACTCAGCGTCGTCGACCATGTCGCACTTGTTCAGGAACACGATGATGTAAGGCACGCCCACCTGACGGGCCAACAGGATGTGCTCACGGGTCTGAGGCATAGGGCCGTCAGCTGCGGAGCACACCAAAATAGCGCCGTCCATCTGGGCAGCACCGGTGATCATGTTCTTCACATAGTCAGCGTGGCCAGGGCAGTCCACGTGGGCGTAGTGACGGTTGGCCGTCTCGTACTCAACGTGGGCGGTGTTGATCGTGATACCACGGGCTTTTTCTTCGGGTGCAGCGTCGATCTGGTCGTACGCCTTGGCAGCACCGCCGAACTTGGCAGCCAACACGGTGGTGATGGCGGCAGTCAGGGTGGTCTTGCCGTGGTCAACGTGACCGATGGTGCCCACGTTGACGTGGGGTTTGGTCCGTTCGAATTTTTCTTTAGCCATTTTTCAATCCTTAAAAAGAGCAATGCCCGTGTGTTGGTTTAATGTTTGCATCAGGTTGCTGGATCACTCCGCACGGGCACAGAGTGGCACTTGATCGCAGACAGTTTCTGAACTTTCAGATCTGACTGTTTTTAGTCAGAGGTACCCGAGCAAATTCGCAGGCGAATTTGCTCGGGCACTCATGCATTTATTTAGCCCTTGAAGCGACGATGGCTTCGGCCACGTTACGTGGGGCTTCAGCGTAGTGCTTGAATTCCATCGTGTAGGTGGCGCGACCTTGCGACATGGAGCGCAGCGTGGTCGAATAACCAAACATTTCGGACAAGGGCACTTCGGCCTTGATGGCTTTGCCACCACCAACCATGTCGTCCATGCCTTGAACCATACCGCGGCGTGAGGACAGATCGCCCATCACGTTACCGGCGTAGTCTTCAGGGGTCTCCACTTCCACAGCCATCATCGGCTCCAAAATCACGGGTTGGGCTTTGCGGCAACCTTCTTTGAAACCAAAGATGGCGGCCATCTTGAAGGCCATTTCGTTCGAGTCCACATCGTGGTACGAACCGAAGTGCAGCGTGACTTTGACGTCAACGACTGGGTAGCCCGCCAACACGCCTTGACCCAGAGCTTCGATCACGCCTTTTTCCACCGCAGGGATGTATTCACGAGGAACCACACCGCCTTTGATGGCGTCCACGAATTCGAAACCCTTTCCCGGCTCTTGAGGCTCGACCTTCAACACCACGTGACCGTATTGACCCTTACCACCGGACTGACGCACGAACTTGCCTTCGGCTTCGTCCACGGTCTTGCGGATGGTTTCGCGGTAGGCCACTTGGGGCTTGCCCACGTTGGCCTCCACACCGAATTCACGCTTCATGCGGTCCACGATGATTTCCAGGTGCAGTTCGCCCTGTCCGCCAATGATGGTCTGGCCGGATTCTTCGTCGGTTTGTACGCGGAAAGATGGGTCTTCAGCAGCCAGTCTCGACAAGGCAATGCCCATCTTTTCCTGGTCCGCTTTGGACTTGGGCTCCACTGCTTGGCGGATCACCGAGTCAGGGAACACCATGCGCTCGAGCGTGATCACCGAGTTGGGATCGCACAAAGTCTCGCCCGTGGTCACGTCTTTCAAGCCCACGCATGCGGCGATGTCGCCGGCACGGATTTCGTCGACTTCTTCGCGGTTGTTGGCGTGCATCTGGACGATACGACCAATGCGCTCTTTCTTGCCGCGCACCGCGTTGTAAACGGTGTCGCCCTTTTTCAGAACGCCGGAGTAAACGCGCACAAAAGTCAGCTGACCCACAAACGGGTCGGTCATCAACTTGAAAGCCAGCGCAGAGAATTTTTCCTGGTCATCGGCCTTGCGGGTGATTTCTTGTTCTTCTTCGTCGAAGCCTTTAATGGCTTTCACGTCCAAAGGCGAAGGCAGGAAATCGATGACACCGTCCAGCATGCGCTGCACGCCCTTGTTCTTGAAGGCGGTACCGCAGAACATCGGCTGAATCTCGGAAGCCAACGTACGGATACGGATGCCTCGCTTGATTTCTTCTTCGGACAAGTCCCCCTCTTCAAGGTACTTGTTCATCATGTCTTCCGATGCCTCAGCAGCGGCTTCAACCATCTTCTCGCGCCACTCTTTGGCGGTTTCCACCAGATTGGCAGGAATGTCTTCGAAGGTGAACTTCATGCCCTGGGAAGCTTCGTCCCAGATGATGGCCTTCATCTTGATCAAGTCAACCACACCTGTGAAGTTGTCTTCAGCACCGATAGGGATCACGATCGGCACGGGGTTGGCCTTCAGGCGCAGCTTCATTTGCTCAACGACTTTGAAGAAGTTGGCACCTGTACGGTCCATCTTGTTCACAAAGGCCAAACGGGGCACTTTGTATTTGTTGGCCTGACGCCACACGGTTTCAGACTGGGGCTGCACGCCGCCCACCGCGCAGTAAACCATGCAAGCACCGTCCAGCACGCGCATGGAACGCTCCACTTCGATCGTGAAGTCCACGTGGCCAGGGGTGTCGATGATGTTGAAGCGGTGCTCCTCAAAGGAGCTGTCCATGCCTTTCCAGAAGCAGGTGGTGGCGGCAGAGGTGATCGTGATGCCACGCTCTTGCTCTTGCTCCATCCAATCCATGGTGGCAGCGCCGTCGTGCACTTCACCAATCTTGTGGTTCACGCCGGTGTAAAACAGGATACGTTCGGTTGTGGTGGTCTTGCCGGCATCAATGTGGGCCGAAATACCGATGTTGCGATAACGCTCGATGGGGGTGGTGCGAGCCATGATGGTCCTCTTGAGAATTCAGATTCAAAAATGAAACCTCGCTACGCCGTCTCTAGGGCATAGCGAGCGGGTCTCTAGCCAGGTGGGGCCGCACAGACCATGCTTTGCAGCAAGCCGGCGGCCTCAACGATGCATGAGAACCACGCACTAGCCGCCTCAGAAGCGGAAATGCGAGAAGGCCTTGTTGGCTTCGGCCATGCGGTGAACTTCGTCACGCTTTTTCATGGCACCACCACGGCCTTCGTTGGCCTCGAGCAACTCGTTGGCCAGGCGCAGGGCCATGGACTTTTCACCGCGCTTGCGAGCGGCTTCTTTGATCCAGCGCATCGACAGGGCCAAGCGACGAACTGGGCGCACTTCAACAGGCACCTGGTAGTTCGCACCACCCACGCGGCGGGATTTCACTTCCACCATGGGCTTGACGTTGTTGATGGCAATGGAGAACAGCTCGACAGGGTCTTTGCCTGTTTTCTTTTCCATGTTTTCGAGGGCACCGTAAATGATGCGCTCGGCCACAGCTTTTTTTCCACCTTCCATGATCACGTTCATGAACTTGGACAACTCGACATTGCCGAACTTGGGATCCGGCAGGATTTCACGTTTAGGGACTTCGCGACGACGTGGCATATTTCACCTCATATTGCTTCAGTTGGTATCTTTTCAGACACCGCGAGGGTTATTCAAAACCGCTCACTTACTCGACCCACCTGGACAATTCCGGGTTTCGGGTCACTTCGCTGTATCACCGCGCCACGCGGGAAACAGCACCGAAAATTTTCAACCCGAAAGGATTTACTTGGCTTTTGGCTTCTTCGCGCCGTACTTGGAGCGAGACTGCTTGCGGTCTTTCACGCCTTGCAAGTCCAAAGAACCGCGGACGATGTGGTAACGCACACCCGGCAAGTCTTTGACACGACCACCGCGCACCAGAACCACGGAGTGCTCCTGCAGGTTGTGGCCTTCACCGCCGATGTACGAAATGACTTCGAAACCGTTGGTCAAGCGAACTTTGGCGACTTTACGCAGCGCAGAGTTAGGCTTTTTTGGCGTCGTGGTGTACACGCGGGTGCACACGCCACGGCGTTGTGGAGAGTTTTGCATCGCAGGGCTTTTGGACTTGATCGTTTCGACCTCGCGCCCCTGACGCACCAATTGATTGATGGTTGGCATTGTTTGTAACGTCCCTAAACGTTGAATTTCGACAAAAGAATCTTCCCCGCCCCAAAAGCGGAAAAGCCCGCCAGTATAACCGCAGCCAGGATGCAGGGCAAGTTATCCACAATCAATCGCGTGGGTTACTTGATCCAAAGCCGCAAAGACCCCCAGGCACGCCCGAAAACGCCCGCTTGCTCGACCGGCTCGAGTACCGTCAAGGGCACCTCAAACAAAGGCCTGTCACCCTGCAAAACCTTGAGACTACCCACAGTCTGGCCCTTGACAAAAGGAGCGACCAAGGGGTCTGGGCGAACAACTTGCGTTTTCAATTGGGCCACCGTGCCCGACGGCACAGCCACCACCAAAGGGCGCTCGGTGCCCAACTTGAGGACCGCCTGTTTGCCTTTCCAAACCGCAGGCGTTACCACGGCTTGGTTGGCGTCAAACAGTTTGACCGCGTCAAAAGCGGCGTAACCCCAATTGAGCAGTTTCTGGCTTTCATTGGCTCGCGCGTTTTCGCTTTCGGCACCCAACACCACGCTGAGCAGGCGACGTACCCCGACATTGGGGAACTCGCGTTTGGCCGAAGCCACCAGACAATAACCCGCAGCCTGGGTGTGGCCAGTCTTGAGTCCGTCCACCGCAGCATCCCTGAACAACAGCAAATTGCGGTTGGTGTCATTGGCAGCAGGGGTACCCGAATAACGGTACTTCTTGATCGCGTAATAGGACACGTACTCCGGAAAATCACGCATCAATCGGGTGGCCAACATGGCCAGGTCACGCGCCGTAGTGGTGTGACCCGGTGCTGTCAAACCCTCCGGATTTTTGTAGGCAGTGTTGCTCATGCCCAGAAAACGGGCTTGATCGTTCATGAGCTGGACAAACCGTTCGACGCTACCCGCCACCCCTTCAGCCAAGGCCACCGTGGCATCGTTACCGGACTGCACGATCATGCCCTTGATCAGATCCTCAACGGGCACCTGCATCTTCGGGTCAATGAACATGCGCGATCCTGGCATTTTCCAGGCACGCTCGGAAACAGGCAGGGTTTGTTGCAAGCTCAATTTGCGGGATTTGAGCGCATCAAAAACCAAATAGGCGGTCATCAGTTTGGTCAAAGAGGCCGGCTCGACCATCAAGTCGGGATCCTTGGCTGCGAGTACCTGATTGGCCGTGATATCCATCAACAAATAAGCCCTGGCAGCCACCTCGGGCGGCTGAGGCATTTGGGCCTGGGCAAACCAAGGGAAAGCGAGAAAAAAACCGCTGATCAGAATTGTGAGAAATGTATTCATGCGCAAAGGGGTCATGGAAAAACAGAGTGCCAACAAGCGCCCAGATGAAGCGGCACTTTGGCAAGTCAGGCAAGAGCGCTGGCGCGTCAAATCAGCCACTCAGTTATTCAAATGGCGGATCACCAAAGATTTGAGCAAGGGCAATTGTCCATGAAAAAAATGCTCAACTCCCGGAATCACCGTGATCGGCAAGAATTGCGGCCTGGCCCAGTCCAGCACGCTGGTCAAGGGCACCGTGTCGTCTTGTTCGCCGTGCAAAACCAGGCAGCGATCGTGCAACATCTGGGGCAAGGGTGCCACCTCAAAACGCGAAGCCGCCGTGCCCACGAGCACCACGGATTGGGGCAACCGCTGATCACCCAGAGCCTGGATCACGTGGCTGGTCACAAAAGCCCCAAAAGAAAACCCCGCCAGAGCC
The DNA here is from genome assembly GCF_023910625.1 of Limnohabitans sp. Lineage (NCBI taxonomy): Bacteria > Pseudomonadati > Pseudomonadota > Betaproteobacteria > Burkholderiales > Comamonadaceae > Limnohabitans > Limnohabitans sp. The sequence goes on along the minus strand of NZ_JAAVVW010000003.1, from coordinate 2,321,186 downwards.
AATGGGCCTTGCGCCGCCACTTGCTCAATCACCTGAAGCATGTCGCGGACCTCACCGCGGCCCTCATCGTAGGCGCCTTCACTGGCACCCACACCCCTGAATTGGAAACGTACAGCCCGCCATCCGCTCTGCACGAAAGCGCGAGCCAATGTCTGTACCACCTTGTTGTGCATTGAACCCCCAAATAAGGGGTGGGGATGCGCAATGACCGCAGTGCCCTGGGCGGTTTCGCCTAGGGGCAAATCCACCAAGGTTTCAATGGCGCCCGCCTCACCTTGCAAGCAAATTGACTGTGTAGCTTGGTTCATCAACGCCCCAATTGCTCAGGGGTCAGCAACCGTTCAACCACTTGCCCGTTTTTGAGGTGTGATTCGACAATTTCGTCAATGTCCGACTGATCGACATAGGTGTACCAGACACCCTCGGGATACACCACGGCCACTGGGCCAGCAGCGCACCGATCGAGGCAGCCAGCCTTGTTGACCCGAACTTCGCCAGGCCCGGCCAAGCCCTTGGCTTTGACTTGGGCTTTACATCGGTCAAAAGCCGCTTGCGCGTCATGTTGGGCGCAGCAAGCCTCATTGTTTTTTCGCTCATTCAGGCAAAAGAAAATGTGACGTTTGAAAAAAGGAGGAATCTTGAGGACGGTCATTCGGCAATTCTAGGGCTGCAAGGGGTGCCCCACGCATTCAGCCCCGCCCAACGGTCTGGGCTCTGGACAGCCTGTGCACCAGATACACCAGCAAGGCATAGGGCCATAACCAGCCCAACCATTGAATCAGGCCATGAAAACGGATGAACCGCCCCTGCTCCCAAGTCTGCAAAGTCATCGGAAAATACACACCGGCCGCTGCGGTATTGAGCAAACTCAACTGCAGGACCAAGGCTGCCAAGGCCAGCACCCAGCACATTCGCGCCGAAGCCAAAGACAGGATCAAAGCCAGGATCAAGGCCATCACCGAACCACGCAGCACCTCTGGACTGACCCAGCCCCAGGCATGCACAGGCCCATAAGTCAAAGCTGCCGACAAGGCGCTGGCCAACAGACCCAAAGTCAGGCACACCCCGGCCACAGCCCAGCGCTGCGGTCTTCGCTGCACCACGCCATAGGCCAGCAAACAGGGCAACAACAAGCCCAATGCAACGCATACCGATTCGGTGATGGGCAGCATGGGCTGGAATTCGACATCGCGCAGCGGCCAGGACTCCAGCCAGGGCGTGTCTTTAAGAACATGAACCCAGGTGGTCTCCAGGCGCTCTAGCACCTGCCCCAAACCAAAAGGCACCGCAGCCGGGAACATCAAGGCCAAAGGCCAAATCGCCAACAAAGCCAAGGCCCCACCGGCTTCCAATTCAAACCACCGGTCCCTGAAACGGCTCCAACGGTTCACCAGCCCGACCCATGCCAAACCACGCGCCACCACCGCACCCGCAAAAGCGCCAGCAATGTTCAAGGCGGTGTCCACGTTCGATGGCACACGCACAGGCAGAAACATTTGGAGAGACTCCAGCAGCAGGGACAGGACGCCCGCAAAAAAGGTCGCCAAACCGATGGCCGGCCAATGGGGTCGGGTGTGATGCAGGCTCACCGCCAACAAAAATCCCAGCGGTGCATAGCCCAGCGCATTCGACATCACATCAAAGCCGGTCCAGTATCGCGGCCATGGTTCGGTCAGAAAAGACCAAGAAACCACCCCCTGGAAACGCCAGTTATCAAAGGGATAGAGACTGGCATAAACAATTAAAACCGCATAAATGCAGAACAGGGGCCAAGCGGCTGATGTGCGACGAATCATCTTGCCCTCATGGCAGTGTCGCCCTCAAAAGGGTTTGACCACCACCAAAATGACCACCGCCACCATCATGAGCACCGGGGCTTCGTTGAACCAGCGGAACCAGACATGGCTGCGCTGCATCTGGCCGCTTTCAAACTTACGCAGCAAAACACCACAACTGTGGTGATACCCCAACAATGCCAGCACGATCAGCAGCTTGGCATGCATCCAGCCCTGGCCAGGCCCCAGGCCAATGCCGTAGTAAAGCCAAAGCCACAAGCCGAGCGCCAAGGCCGGAACAGCCAGGATGGTCATAAAGCGGTAGAGCTTGCGTGCCATCAAGAGCAGGCGATCGCGCTCGGCGGCCGAGTCGGCCGGCACCATCGCCAGGTTGACGTAAATGCGTGGCAAATAAAACAAGCCAGCAAACCAGCTGGCAATGAAAACGATATGAAGGGCCTTGATCCAGAGCATGGGGCAAGTGTAGCCAGAGATGCTGGCCACTCCACAAGTGCGTCTTGGAATTGAGTAGGGTGAGAGGTTACCCCCTCAGCCCTCTCACACCACCGTACGTGCGGTTCCGCATACGGCGATTCAAGTGGAGCACTGGAGATGCTGGTGGGTTGCCACCAGCGAGACCAGTCCGAGTTGGGTGAAGTATTTTGGGAGGGTGTACGGCATTTTGTGTAAACGGGGCTGCGATCAGTCATTGGGCATCCTGCCTTCGAACTGAATGGTAAACCGGGTCAATGCGGCTTTCCAATCTCTGAGCGGCATCGTCCACTTCTTGCTGATGTTGTTCAGCGCCAGGTAGAACAATTTCAGCAATGCCTCATCGCTGGGGAACGAGCCCCGGCTCTTGGTCACCTTGCGCAGACTCATGTTCACCGACTCGATGGCGTTGGTCGTGTAAATGATCCGCCGAATCTCTGGAGGATATTCAAAGAACGGCACGATCCGCTCCCAGTTGCTGCACCACGATTTCACAATGGTCGGGTAGTCAGCGCCCCATTTTTCTTCGAATTCCTGCAGCCGCAGCACGGCATCATCCGCAGTTGCGCTGCTGTAGATGGTCTTCAGGTCTGCGGCCACCACTTTGCGCATCTTCCAGCTCACATAGTTCAGGCTGTGGCGCACCATGTGCACCAGACACAGCTGCACCGCCGTTTGCGGATATACAGCCTCTATTGCCTCGGGAAAGCCCTTCAAGCCATCCACGCAGGCGATGAAGATGTCAGCCACGCCCCGGTTCTTGAGCTCCGTGACCACCTGCAGCCAGAACTTGGCCCCTTCGGTCTGGGCAATCCACAGCCCCAGGATTTCCTTCTCGCCAGCCATGTTGATGCCCAAGGCCAGATATACGGCCTTGTTGCGCACCACGCCTGAGTCACGGGTTTTGACGTGGATGCAGTCCAGGTAAACGATCGGGTACAGCGCATCCAGTGGACGCGCCTGCCAAGCCTTGACCTCGTCCATGACGGCATCCGTAACCGATGAGATCAGCGTGGGCGACACCTCGGTGCCATACATTTCCTGGAGATGCCCCTGAATCTCACGTACCGTCATGCCTCGGGCATACAGGGACAAAATCTTGTCATCAAAACCCGTCCAGCGCGTCTGGTGCTTGGGCACGATCTGCGGCTCAAAGCTGGCGTGGCGATCACGGGGGATATCAATGGGCAGCTCGCCAAAGTCGCCTTTGAGGGTCTTTTTGCTTTTGCCGTTGCGGGCATTGCCAGCGGCGTTGGCCACGCTGGCATTCTTGGTGTGACCCAAGTGCTCGGTCATCTCGGCTTCCAAAGCGCGCTCCACAAGGCGCTTGGTCAGCTGCTTGAGCAGGCCGTTCTCGCCGATGAGGTCTTCAGGCTTTTTATAGCCAGCGAGCAGCTGGTCGATCAATTCGTTGCTGACGGTCATGGTTCATCTTTCTTGATGTTCGGCAGTTTCCTGCCATTTGACCGTTTACACAAAATTTAGGACACCCTCTATTTTGGCGGTAACGCCGCAACCATGTGTTTGGCCCCGGCATTCCACCAAGGGCCTCTACCGTTAACGCTGGATTTCCACGCCCGTTGGGCATCAAGGCCCAATGAGCGCATCTTGGATTCCCGCGTATGGGGTCGCTTCCATTGCCTCCAGACCAAGCATCTCAGGCGTCGCCTCACCCACGCATCCAGTTCTTCAATTGGCCTGCGACTTTGCGTGAGACTGAAGTAATTCATCCAGCCGCGCAAAATCGAATTGAGCCTCTCGATGGTGTCGAGCAAAACCCGCCCCCGTCCCTGTGCGCATATCTCGCCTACGCTGTGTCGCAGTCGGTCTATGCTGGGTTTGGCGATGCGGATTTTCAGGGTCCGCTGCGAGGTGACGCTGTAGCCCAAGAACTTGCGCTCCCAGGGCCTGGCCACCGCGCTCTTGGCCGCATTCACGCTCAGTTTCAAGCGCTCCGTGAGAAACGCCGTGATCCCGGCCATGATCCGCTGCCCGGCCCTTTGACTGCCCACGTAGATGTTGCAGTCGTCCGCGTACCTGCAAAACGACAGTCCGCGCCTCTCCAGCTCCCGGTCAAGATCGGTCAACAGGATGTTCGACAGCAGCGGTGACAGTGGGCCACCTTGCGGCGTCCCTTGCTCCCGGACTGTCTCTATCCCATCGGCCATCATTCCTGCCTGAAGAAAGCTCCGTATCAGGTGCAGCACCTTGCGATCCTGTACCTGCCGCGTCACCCGAGCCATCAGCACATCATGGTTCACACGGTCGAAGAATTTCTCCAAGTCCATGTCTATCACCCAGCGCTTGCCGCTGCGAATGTGCTCCGTCGCTTGAGCAACCGCCTGTCGTGCGCTTCGCCCCGGACGGAAGCCGTAGCTGCTGCCCGAGAGCGTCGGCTCAAAGATCGGTTGCATTACTTGGTGCAGCGCCTGCTGGATCAGTCGATCCACCACCGTCGGCACGCCCAGTGTCCTGACCCCGCCTTGTGGCTTGGGTATGTCCACTCGGCGCACCGACTGCGGCCGATACCGGCCCGCCAGCAAGTCCTGCTTCACGCGCACCCAGTTCGCTTGTAGCCACGCTTTGAGTTCCCCGCATCGCATTCCGTCTACGCCGGGTGCGCCGCGATTCTTCATCACACGGCTGTACGCGAGCTGCATGTTGGTGCGCTCCACCACCTGGCTCATGAGCCAGTCTCTCTCCGATTTCGGTTGTTCGCCGCACGCCGTGTCAGCCTCTGCACCCGCGTGCGCACTCCCCAGATTCCGTCCGGTTCCTTCGCCGCTGGCCCCTCCTGCGAGGGCTTCTGCTTCATCGACTGACATCGAGTAACTTCGCACCTACTCTCGTTTCCACTTGTTCGGGCCTTCAGTGTTTCCACCTACTATGCCTTGTGCTGACTTCTGACAGGGCCTCCCGTCACCTCTCGGTGCCGGTAGCCATTTCTGGCACCTCTGTCAGATCTCTCCGGGTATGACACACCCACCTTCACGCTTATGTCCGTTGGATCTACGTCGTGGCATCCCGTGCAAGTTTTGGGCTTCAGAGATTTTGGACTCCTTACCCTGCCACGCCGCCTCATATCCACTTCCTGTTCGTCGGACCAGCGCTTTGCCCTCCGGCTTCCTTCAGACTCGCGGTCACCCGCGAAGCCCTTGCCATTGGCTAACTCTTCCCCTTGCAGGGCGAGTAGAGGACTTGCACCTCCAAGTGAGTGCGCCCTGCCGGACGCACCAAAAAAAACCCCCGGCCATGCGCCGGGGGCAGGAAGCCTTACCGCAATGAAGCCGCAAAGCACCCGCTCAGGGAGGAGAAGCGGGAGGCAGCAAGCTACCCGAAGGCGAGTTTAGCAAATATCAAAAAAGATAACAAGGTTGAATTTATACTTAAAAACACTTTTGACATTTACGGCGCAGATCCGTTCTGGCCCCATCCGTCTGCTTGCCTGAGCGACTGGGATGAGTCGCCAACTTTTGGCATCCGCAGGGACTTCAGGCACAATTTTCAACATGAACCCCGTCGCCCCCTTCCCCGCCAACCGCCCACGCCGCTTGCGCCGTGACGAATTCACCCGCAACCTGGTGCGTGAGCACCGGGTCTCAGCGCACGACCTGATCTACCCGGTCTTTGTGCTGGACGGGCAAAACCAGCGCCAGGCCGTGGGCTCCATGCCCGGAGTGGAGCGCCTGAGTCTGGACCTGTTGTTGCCCGTGGCCGAAGACTGCGTCAAGCTGGGCATCCCGGTCATGGCGCTGTTCCCGGTGATCGACGCCAGCCTGAAGGACCCCACAGGCAGCGAAGCCATGAACCCCAATGGCCTGGTGCCCCGCGTGGTGCGTGAGCTGAAAAAACGCTTTCCCGAACTGGGCGTGATGACCGATGTGGCGCTCGACCCCTTCACCAGCCACGGCCAAGATGGCCTGCTGGACGAAACCGGCTACATCATGAACGACGAAACCACCGCCGTGCTGGTGCAGCAAGCCCTGACCCAAGCCGAAGCCGGCGTGGACATGGTCGCGCCCAGCGACATGATGGACGGGCGCATCGGCGCGATCCGCCAAGCGCTCGAAGCACGCGGCCTGATCCACACGCGCATCATGGCCTACAGCGCCAAGTACGCCAGCGCCTTTTATGGCCCCTTCCGTGACGCGGTCGGCTCTGCCGGCAACCTGGGCAAGAGCAACAAAAAGGTCTACCAGATGGACCCCGGCAACAGCGACGAAGCCCTGCGCGAAGTGGCCATGGACCTGGCCGAAGGCGCAGACATGGTCATGGTCAAGCCCGGCATGCCGTATTTGGACATCGTGCGCCGCGTCAAAGACGAATTCAAGGTGCCGACCTTCGCTTATCAGGTGTCGGGCGAATACGCCATGCTCAAAGCGGCCGCACAAAACGGCTGGCTCGACCATGACTTGGTGATGATGGAAAGCCTGCTGGCCTTCAAGCGGGCCGGTGCCGATGGCGTGCTGACTTACTTTGCCCGCGAAGCAGCCCGCCTGATTCGCAAAAGTTGAACGCCTTCATGCGGGTTTTCAGCGTCGCGGGCGCACACGTTCAGGCCGGACTGACCTTACCGGAGCAGCTGCCCGATCAGGGCTATGTCTGGATCGCTTGCTCCCGCGAGGACTTCCAGAGTGAGCTGGGGGCGATCCAGCGCAGCCTTGAGCAACTCACCGGTCAGACCCTGGTAGACCTGCATGTTTCAGACCTGCTGAATGCCCAGTTGCCCTCGCGTTTTGATTACAGCTCGCATTACGACCTGATGGTGTTCCGTCGACTGGCCCAGCGCCCGGAAAGCACCGTGACCAGCCCGGACAAGGGTCTGAACCTGCAAACTGGCAAGCGCCCTGGCCCACCCGTGCTGCAACGCATCGACACCAGCCCCGTGGGTTTTGCCGTCTTTGACAGGGTGCTGGTCAGCGTGCACCCAGCCGACTGCGCCGTGCGAGAAGCCTACGCCAGTCGCCTTCTGGCCAGCACACACAATCCGGATTCGGCGGACCCGCGCTCGTCCGGCGCACGTGGCGTGCCCCAGAGTCCGGCCGACATGATGCTGCGCATCGTCAGCCACATGGTCGATGGCTACCTCCATTTGCGTCGCGAATTGAGCCGTCAACTCGACCACTGGCAAGGCGAGCTGCTGCACCCGCGCACCCGCTTCAACCGCTGGGATGCCCTGCTGCACGCACGCATGGCACTGCACCAGATTGAAGCCCTGTGCGAGGACCAACACACCGCCGTGCAAAGCTGGACGGAATCGCTGGACAATTGGCGCGTGGCCGAAGACGCAGCCGCACAAGGCGAACATGAACTGCTCAAAATCCGCAGCCGAGACGTGCTGGAGCACATTGAGCGGGTGGTGCAGCATGTGCGCCGGCTGGAGCACAACACCGAAAGCGCCGTGCAGATGCACTTCAACGTTCAAAGCAACCGAACCAACGACACCATGCGCACCCTGACAGCGCTGACCGCCATCTTTTTACCGCTGAACCTGATTGCGGGCATTTTTGGCATGAACTTTGAATTCATGCCCTGGCTGCACAAGGCCAGCGCCTTCTGGTGGACCTTAGGCAGCATGATCACAATTGCCTTGATCATGGGCCTGGTGTTTTGGCGTAAACGCTACCTGGCCCGAACGGGAAAATGATCGCGATCCAGCGTTGCCAAAATGAGCCCTCCATGGGCTGGGCAGTTCAAGCCAGGTGCTGCTTGAAAAACGCCAGCGTGCGCTCACGCGCCAGCTGGGCCGAAGGCGCATGCCATGAAGCGCGCTGGTCGCAGTTGAAGCCGTGGTGTGCGGCATAGGTGAACACCTGCACTTGCGGATGTGCGTTTTTGAAAGTCGCGACAGAATCCAACGGGATCCATTTGTCTTCTTCCGCAAAATGCGCCATGACAGGCACGCGAGGCTGGCGGACGCTTTCGGCTTCTGTGGTCACACCGCCACCGTAATACGGTGCCGCCGCGCTGAGGCCGGACAAAGTGCAGGCCGCACGCCAAGTCAGCAAGCCGCCCCAGCAATAACCCACGATGCCCACCTTGCCCCCTGAAGCCTGGGCCCCATGGTCAACGGCCGCCTGAATGTCTTGCAGCACGCCGGGCGCGGGCAAAGCCTCCACCGCCGTTTTGTAACCAAAGCCTTCGCCCATGTCGGCATCGGTGTACCCCAGCTCCACCCCCAGCTTGACGCGGTGGAAGGCGGCCGGGGCCACAGCCAGGTAACCCTCTGCCGCATAGCCATCGGCCACTTGGCGGATGTGGCTATTGACGCCAAAAATTTCCTGAATCACCACCACAGCCCCCTTGGGTGTGCCTGCAGGGCGTGCTTCGTAGGCGGGCACCAACGTGCCGTCGGCCGACTTCAGTTCGATCATCGTTCCCATGTGTCTTCCTTTCAGTGAAAAATGCGTGTCAGCGTGCCAGTGCGCGCTCGACAAAATCGAGGCGGTCCTGGCCCCAGAACAACTCGCCACCGACGACATAGCTGGGCGCGCCAAACACGCCCGCGTCTATCGCCGCCTGGGTATAGGTCTCGTAACGCACCTGCACCGCCTGGCTGCGTGACTGCGTCATCAAGCTGACTGGCAAGTTCTGCTCTTGCAACAGTTCGGCCAGCACCTTGTCGTCGGCCATGTTGCGCTCTTGCGCCCAGCAAGCCGCCAAAATCGCGCCCGTGATCTGCATGGCCGCCTGCGGGCCTTGGGCCAGATCGGTGGCAATGATCAGACGGGCCGAGTCGTCGCCACCGACAGGGAAATACTTGGGCTTGATGTTCAGGGGCAGATTCAGGTGCTGGCTGAAACGCTGCAACTCCAACAGCCGATACGCCTGGCGCTGCGGGGCACGCTGCCCCAAGGGCAAGCCACCCGAAATCGGGAACACCTTGCCCCCCAAATCGATCGGCATCACCCGCACCGTGGCCCCGTGGCGCAGCACCATGTCGGCCAGGCGCTGGTGGCCCAAATAAGCCCAGGGGCTTTGGGGGGCGAAGTAATAGTCCACTGTGCGACCCATGCTGTCTCCTTGTGTGTTGTGTAATCTTTGAACGAGACAAGGTTTTAACCGTTCTCACCATTTTTTGCAGGAGACACTCCATGAACAAAGTCTTGTTGGTGACCGGCGGCAGCCGGGGCATCGGGGCGGCCACCGCCTTGTTGGCGGCACAAAGCGACTGGGCTATCGCAGTGAACTACACCGCCAACTCGCTGGCGGCCGACGAAGTAGTGCGCCAGATCCGCGCCTCGGGCGGGCAAGCCATGTCGGTGCAAGCCGACGTGGCCGACGAAGCGCAGGTGCTGCGCATGTTCGAGCACATCGACGCCAAATTCGGCCGCCTGACCGGGCTGGTCAACAACGCAGGCGTGGTGGACGTGACGGCACGCGTCGATGAAATGAGCGTGGCCCGCTGGAAGCGCATGTTCGACATCAACGTGATCGGCAGCATGATCTGCGCCCGCGAAGCCGTGCGCCGCATGAGCACCCGCCATGGCGGTGAAGGCGGCAGCATCGTCAACGTGTCGAGCGCCGCATCGCGCCTGGGCTCACCGGGCCAATACGTGGATTACGCCGCCGCCAAGGGCGCCATCGATGCTTTCACCATCGGTTTGGCCAAAGAAGTTGCCGCCGAGGGCGTTCGCGTCAACGCCGTGCGTCCGGGCCTGATCGAGACCGAGATCCACGCCTCGGGCGGCTTGCCCAACCGGGTCAAAGATCTGCAGCACCTGGTGCCTGCCCAACGCGGCGGCACAGCCGAAGAAGTGGCGCAGGGCATTGTGTGGCTGCTTTCGGACAGTGCCAGCTACACCACCATGAGTTTTCTGGACATTTCGGGAGGCCGTTGATGGCGCAGATCAAGTATTACTGGGAAGACATGCAAGTGGGCCAGGTGCGCGACATGGGCAGCATCACGCCCACCCGCGAAGAGATCATCGCTTTTGCCAACCAGTTTGACCCGCAACCCTTTCACCTGGACGACGAAGCGGCCAAAGCCTCGGTCTTTGGCGCACTGTCAGCCAGTGGCTGGCACACCTGCGCCATGGCCATGCGGCTGATGGTGACCAACTTCTTGCAAGAGACCTCCAGCCTGGGCTCACCCGGCATTGAAGGTCTCAAATGGCTCAAACCGGTCTACCCGAACGACACCCTGCGCCTGCAAAGCACGGTGCTCGAGACCAAACCCATGAGCAAGCGCCCCGATGTCGGCATGACGCGCAACCTGTGGGAAATGTTCAACCAGCATGGCGACAAGGTGCTGCACATGGAAGGCTGGAGCATGTTCCGACGCCGCACCCCAGCGGCCTGAACCGCCGCCCGAAGGGGCACAATGGCGCGATGGACTTCAAACCGCTCATCACCCTGCTGGCCATCGTCAACCCCTTGGCCATCGTTCCTTTTTTCATCCACTACACACAAGGCTTCAGCCCGGCACAGCGCAAGCGAACGATTTGGGTGTCGTCCTTTTCCGCCTTTGTGGTGATCGCAGCCAGCGCCTTGCTGGGCCTGCAAATTCTGGAGTTTTTTGGCATCTCGCTGGCCAGCTTTCAGGTCGGCGGCGGCATGCTGCTGCTCACAGCGGCTTTGTCGATGCTCAACGCCCAGCCCGCCGAAGCCCGCGCCAACGCCGACGAGGTGCACGATGCCGAAGCCAAAGCAGCTGTCGGTGCCAGCATCGCCGTGGTGCCGCTGACCATTCCCCTGCTCACCGGCCCGGCCACCATGTCCACCGTGGTGATTTACGCCGAAAAAGCCAAAGACTTTGCCCAACTGGCCACCCTAGTGGGCTACGGCGTGGTCATCGCCCTGGCCACCGCGCTGTGTTTCTCGCTGGCCACCCCGATTGCCCGCATTTTGGGCAAAACCGGTATCAACGTCATGACGCGGCTGATGGGTTTGATTTTGGCTGCGCTGGCGGTGGAGGTGATGGCCGACGGGCTGCACAAGCTGTTTCCGGTGCTAGCCGGTCGCTGAACTGCGCCTTGACTGAAAGGTTCAGACGCCGAAACCGCCCTCCAAACTTGACCTCAAATGCGCGACCAACGTCGTCACTGCCCGGGGCACATGCGGCGCATACGGTCGGATCGCGTAGATGGTTTCGGCAAAAGCGCCTACGGGTTTCCAGTCGGGCAGCACCCGCACCAAGTGACCCTTGCGCAACTCGGCTTGGGCGCTGAAGTCGGGCAGGAGGGCAACGCCTGCGCCGGTCAAGGCCGCTTCGCGCAAGGCTTCGCTGTTGTTGGCGGCGAAATTGCCACTCACGGGCACGGTGATGCGCTCGCCCACGTCTGAAGGCTGGCGCGGCTCGAAAGTCCACGCCGGGGTGTCTTGCGAGCGGGGGTAATGCAGGCAGTTGTGGGCTTGCAGCTCGGCGGGGCTTTGCGGATCACCATGTTGGCCCATGTAAGCACGGGTGGCCACCAGCACCGATTCGGTGGCGCACAGTGCCCAAGCCACATGGGTGTCGGGCGGGCGGGCGGTGTGGCGGATGGCCAAGTGGTAGCCTTCCGTGGCCAAGGCGCTCAGGCGGCCGGACAAGTCCAGCTCAATGCGCACATCCGGAAAGTCTTGCAAGAAAGCGGCGAACAGCGGCACCAGTTGCTGGCGGGCCAGCGCCACAGGGGCGGTCACGCGCAGCAAACCGCTGGGCTGTTCGGCCAAGTCACGCACCTGGGCAAAGCTTTGCTCGATCTGTTCAAAGGCACCGACAGCACCCACTGGCGCACCGGCAGGCGGGGGAAGACGTGGTCGGTGAGGTGTGCCGCCGTCTCTGCCATGAGCCGCGCATTGCAGGATGGGCAGACGCCCCGGCCCTTGCAGGAGAAGGCGACAAGAAAGTCGTGCCCGCAGTCACCGCAGCGGGCGCGGGCAAAGCCGTGCGCAAAGATGCCGCACTCCAGATATTTCTCGAAGGCTTTGCGCACATAGGATTTGGGGCTGTGGTGGTCGCCCTGCCCGTCGAACTGGCCCGCGCTGGCCAACTCAAGCCAGCTCTCGTAGTGCTCGGTCACTGTTGCGCCACCAGCGACGGCTGTTCACCGCCACTTGCCGCGCCACATTCTCCTTCGCTCCCAATGCCTTCAATTCCCGATAGATCGCCCTGGGCCGTTTCCAGTGCTTGAGCTGGATGGCCCGCAGTCGGTGGCGCAGCCACTCGTCCAGCTCGCGCCAGACCCTGGTTGTTTGCGCCATCCCGAAGTACGCCTTCCAGCCCAGCAGGTAGGGCCGCAGTTTCTCCACCACCTGCGCCATGCTGCACCCGCCCGAGCGGCACGTGAGTTGCCGGATGCGAGCCTTGAAGTTGTCCAGTGCCTTGTAGGCCACCGCACATTTGACTTCTTTGCCCTTGGCCATCCACAACGCATACCCCAGGAACTTGCGCCCAAGGGCGCTGGCTACGGCACTCTTGGCTTCGTTGATCTGAAGCTTCAAGCCCGTGTACAGCTTCCTGAGGTAGCCCATCACCCTCTCGCCCGCCTGCTTGCTGCCCACGTAAACGTTGCAATCGTCGGCGTAGCGCGCGAAGCAGTAGCTGCGCGCCTCCAACGCCTTGCCCACTTCGTCTAGCAGCACGTTGGCCAACAGCGGGCTGAGCGGTCCGCCTTGCGGCGTGCCCAGATGGCGATCGACCACCACCCCGCCATCCATGATCCCAGCGTTCAAGTAAGCCCGAATCAGCCGGATGACTCCAGCGTCGTCGATGCGCCTTTTGAGCCTGTCGATCAGGATGTCGTGGTTGACCCGGTCAAAGAACTTGGCCAGGTCCACGTCCACCACCACGCGTTTGCCCGATTGGACGTACGCCCGTGCGGCCTTGACCGCATCGTGTGCACGCCTGCCCGGTCTAAACCCGTGGCTGTGGTCGCTGAAGGTGGAGTCGATCAGCGGTCGCAGCACCTGTAAAAGGGCCTGCTGGATCAGTCGATCTGTCACCGTCGGGATGCCCAGCTCTCGCTGGCTGCCGTCCGGTTTGGGAATCATCACCTTGCGTACCGGGCTGGGCCGGTAGCGTCCTGCCAGCAGCGCTTGGCGAATGTCTGGCCAGCTTTGGCGCAGCAATTGGGCCGTTTGCTCAATGCTGAGCCCGTCCACCCCTGCTGCACCCTTGTTGGCCTTGACCCACTTCCACGCCGCCTGCTGGTTCTGTCTCGTCAGCGCCGCCTCCAGCAGGCCACCAGTGCCTGCCAGCTGCTTTGCCGACCCTGTGCGCGGGTGCTCAAGAGGCGGGCCGCAGGCTTCGCCGCTGGCAAGATCACTGGCGGCTTCACCGCTTGCTACGCTTGCCCGCCCAGGTTGCCCCGGCATCTGACGCATGGCCTTTGACATCTTCTTGTCCTCGCTCACTCACTCTCGTTCGGTCCTTCGTGCTGGCCGCACCTCCCATTCAGGTTTCGGGCTTGCACTACTACGACCTGTGCTGACTTCTCACTCCGGCAAAGCCGTCGCCCTTTCAGACGCAAGGCGAGATCTCCCCAGGTAAGGGTCGCACACCTTCATCGCACAACCGCCGCATCTACGCCACCTCGCCTTGGTCACAAGAGCTTTGCGGTTCTTTGCCCACTCGCCCTGCTTGGCAGCGCCTTCTATGCGGTTCTTGTTCATCGGCTCGCGATTTACGCTCCACGCTTCCTTCCCACGCTCGGTCGCCCTCACGCAGTTGCGCTTGACTTTGCTCACTGTGACCAGCTCGCAGCGGGACATGCACCCGCAGGTGCGCGCCCATGCTGGGCGCACAAAGCGCAAAGCCCGAACCGTTGCCGGATCGGGCTTTGTCAAAACTCGGGCGACGATGGCTGGTGTGCCACCAGTCACCCGCAAATCATTTTGAGTTGGCGATGCAAATGATTAGTCTTGCTTGATTGCTTCTACTTGGATATTCAAACGAATGGCATCAGGGATTCCTGGCAGGCCATAGCTCATGTCGTATTGGCTGCGTGTGATGGTTGTTTCAAAATCACCGCCGCACACTTCACGTTTCACAAATGGGCTGATATAACAGCCAAAACCATTCGATTTGAGCGTGACGGGGTTGGTTTTGCCGCGCAGCGTCAATGTACCAGCGACTTCCGTCACCTTGTCGCCGTCAAACTTGAAGCTGGTACCAACAAACTTGGCTTCAGGAAATTTCTCAGCGGCAAAAAAATCGTCGCTCGTCAAGTGTTTGTCAAACGCCGCCACACCTGTATTCATCGACTTCATATCGATGGTGATTTCGGCTTTGCCGGTCTTGGCGCTACGGTCGATGGTGATGGTGCCGCTCTTTTTGTCGAAGCGGCCGTGCGAGGTGGATGTCCCAAAATGCTTCGCCGCCCACGTCACAAAAGTATGCGTTGGTTCCACGACATAAGTTGCCGATTGGGCGGATGCCACCGAGCTTGCACAGATGCTCATGACAGCAGCAGCGGTTCCAATAGAAATTGTTGAAAGCTTCATATTCGTCGTCCTTATCAGATTGAAACAATGTTGAGAAAAGTTACTGCAAAAAACTAGCCGGAATACTTCATCGCACACCCGCCACGTCGAGGCACGACGGATAGGAAATCCAACCACATGAGGACAATTATGGCCCAGGTTTTGGGCATCACAGGCCTTCAGCCTGGGTCTGTCTGAGCGCTTGTTCAAGGCCAGTCGCCCGAGATTTTCGGTTTGCGCATTTTACGCGGGCGACAACTGTCGGGTACGTGCGCATCGCGGAAATACACCCAACCAAGTTGGATGGCAACAGTGGGCTGAACACCGACATTGAGTTGCGCGTTCCAGCCACCCTGAACGCATCGCTCGAGAGTGCTGTTCATCGACTACTTGATTGCTTTTCTTTCATTCGCCAGCGCGGAACGACTGAGCATTTCAACGAGTGCCGGAAACCACCTTCCCATGCGCCATGCCATACGTGCCCGAGCTGGCAACACGATAACGCTCTTGTTTTTGTCTACTGCCTCCATGATTTCCTGAACGCACTTCTCCACTGAGTAAGGTGGTCCGGCCAACGCCGTCAAAAAGCGTCGAGAATCCGGTGCTGAACCGATCTTGAATTCAGCAGGATTATCGCTGTCCAGTAGCGGGGTTTCAACAGCGGCTGGGCAAACCACGCTCACGCGCACGCCTTTCGATGCCGCTTCAATGCGTAAACTGGTACTCAACCCGACAACTGCATGTTTGGTCAATGCGTAAGGCGCAAAGAGTGGCGCCGGTCCCAAACCCGCCAGCGACGCTGTATTGACGATGTGTCCATAACCCTGTTTCAACATGATCGGGTACGCGGCGAGCACGCCATGTAGAACGCCGTACAAGTTGATATCAACGATACGTCTCCACGCGTCAAGCGGGATGTCGTTGGCTTCGCCGGCAATCCCGATTCCAGCATTGTTGAAAATGTAGTCCAGCCTTCCATTGCCAGCAGCAAAATTTTCAATACCCACTTTGACCGCATCTGCATCACACACGTCGAGTGCAATAGCGGTGGCACGAGGACCACATTCCACTGCAACGGCCTGCGCTGCATTCAGGTTTAGGTCGGATACACACACGGTTATCCCTCGTGCTGACAAGGCAAACGATAAAGCCTTTCCGATACCGGAGCCGCCGCCAGTAACGAAGGCTGTCATATTCGTACTAGAAGACATCAAACCCTCCCCCTAAATTTTGGACAAAATAATGCCAACCCATGAAATCTTGCCATGAAAGCTATTGAACCCGCAAGATACGAACCCCCGCAAAAGCTGGTCAGACCAGACCGACCGGTCGCGGGTCAAGGGTCTCGAAGCAAGCCAACCCGGCGGATAGGAAATCCAACCGCATGAGGGCGATTATGACCCATGTTTTGGACATCACAGGCCTTCAACCTGGGTCTGTCTGAGCGCTTGTTCAAGGCCTGTCGCCCGAGATTTTCGGTTTGCGCATTTTTGGGCAGCACCAGGCGCAGCCCTGCCCCGCAGCGTTGACAAAACCGCTGTTGCCTTCCCTCATCAACTGATGCGCTGATCGACCTCAAAGTCCGGCGCCGGTTGGGCCGCTTCGTCCCAATCTGGCTCAACCTCGACACCCTCGCCCATGGGCGCATCGCACCCGTCCCACAGCGGCGGCCCGCGTGCCGGAGTGATGCGCGGTGGCTCTGTCTCCACCCCGATGTGCTCCAGTATTAGCCGGATGTCAGCGCTGTAGGTGATGAAGGCGATGATGCGCATTTGCCCGCCACAGATGGGGCATACCAGCGGGAACACCTCGTAGATGCGGGCAATCAGCACCGCCCACAGGTAGTGCGCTGGGCGCTTAGGCTGCACCGGCTGGGTCGGCTCGGCCTGGGTTAGGAGTGGGTTGCCTGCCTCAGGTGCCGCTGCGCCCGCGACCGCCCCTGTGCTGGCTGGCTCAGCTTGCACCTGCGCCGGTTGTACCACTGCATCTTGTGCCAGCGCCGTGACAGCAGGCCTCAAGGGTGAGTTCGGTGCCAGCACGCCGAAATACCGGTGGCTATGCGTGCGCGGTGGCGGCACCAAGGCGGCCATGCGATCAATCAGCTCCAGCGGCGTGAGGGTGATCTCGTCGACCTTTGCGCCGCGCCACCGAAAAGCCGCTGTGCCGGTAGGCCAGCATCTCTTGGGCCTCGAAACTCTCCAGCAAGCCACGGCCTACGAAGGCGCGCAGGATGAGTCGGTGCAAGTTGGCCTGCACTTGGACCACGGTATCCGCATCTACGCCAGTGGCCGGGTGGAAGATGACACCCGGCGCACAGGCTTGCGCACGGGCTTGAGCTTGAGCGGCAGCACCGCCCTCGCCCGCCACTTCCTCAAACACGCCATCGACTGCGCAGACGTGGAAGTGCACATGCCCGTTCAGGCTGGAGCCGAAGCGGTGGATGAAGGCGATTGCGCCGATGTGCAGTGCTGCGTTGTCTGCATTGGCCGCACCCGGACTGTTGACTTGCAGCGTTTGTGCAATGCCCCGCAGAAAGATGCGCAGCACCATGCCCAGCACCGCGCTGTCGCGCTGCATGAAGTAGCGCAGTCGTTTGATGCGCGGGTCTCGTCGACCAGTCTTTGGCCCGCCTCGGTCAGGCGCAGGCTGCGGGTGGTGCGCTGCACCAGGGTGACTTTGGCGGCACGCTCCAGCTCGGCGATGCGTTGGCTCATGGCGGCCTTGCTCACACCCAACCGAGCGGCAGCGGCCGTGTAGCTGCCTTGCTGCGCCAACACGCTCAGCCAGTGCAGGTGGGTCCAAAGGGTGTTGATTTTTTGCTCTTCCATATAAGTATTGTTCACTATTTTGAACAATCAATTCAGCTTTACGGGCTTGTGAGGGGGTGCGGAGGTGCCTACACTCAATGCACTTTCAGTGCTTTTGATGGGCAAGAGCTGCAATAAAGGCGCTGATTTTTTGTAGGAGCCCACCCCTGTGGGCGATTGTTTGACGCTGTGGCCAGCCATCATCGCCCACAGGGTGGGCTCCTACACAAGACACACATTCACGAGCAACAGGCGCAAGCCACAAGGAGCACCCCATGAGCATCACCCGCATCGGTCATTACATCGGCGGCCAAGTCGCCGCAGGCGCTTCGGGCCGCAGCCAGCCCGTCACCAACCCCGCCACCGGTGGCGTGACCGGCCACGTGGCCTTGGCCAACAGCGCTGAAGTCGCCAAGGCCGTGGCCGCTGCGCAAGCGGCGTTTCCCGCCTGGGCCGACACGCCGCCGCTGCGACGCGCCCGGGTGATGTTCAAGTTCCTCGAACTGCTGAACACCCACAAAGACGAGCTGGCCCACATGATCACCGCCGAGCACGGCAAGGTGTTCACCGATGCGCAGGGCGAAGTCTCGCGCGGGATCGACATCGTGGAATTTGCCACCGGCATCCCGCAGCTGCTCAAGGGCGACTTCACCGACCAGGTGTCGACTGGCATCGACAACTGGACCTTGCGCCAGCCGCTGGGCGTGGTGGCGGGCATCACGCCGTTCAACTTCCCGGTGATGGTGCCCATGTGGATGTTCCCGGTGGCGATTGCGGCGGGCAACACCTTCATCTTGAAGCCCAGCCCGACCGACCCCAGCGCGTCGCTGTTCATGGCCGAGTTGCTGAAAAAAGCCGGTCTGCCCGACGGCGTGTTCAACGTGGTGCAAGGCGACAAAGAAGCCGTGGACGCGTTGCTGGAGCACCCCGATGTGAAGGCCATCAGTTTTGTCGGCTCCACCCCGATCGCCAACTACATCTACGAAACCGGTGCGCACCACGGCAAGCGCGTGCAAGCCCTGGGCGGTGCCAAAAACCACCTGGTGGTCATGCCCGACGCCGACATCGACCAGACCGTGGACGCGCTGATTGGCGCGGGCTATGGCTCGGCGGGCGAGCGCTGCATGGCGATTTCGGTGGCCGTGCTGGTGGGCGATGTGGCCGGCAAAATTTTGCCCAAGCTGATTGAGCGCACCCAAGCGCTGCAAGTGCTCAACGGTGAAAACCTGGCCGCTGAGATGGGCCCCATCGTGACCGACGCGGCGCGTCAGCGCATCAAAGGCTTCATCGACGCCGGTGTGACCGAAGGCGCCAAGCTGCTGGTTGACGGTCGCGAGTTTGACGGCGCGAAAGCCGGTGCCGGTTGTGACCACGGCTTCTGGCTGGGCGGCACGCTGTTCGACCACGTGACCACCGACATGAAGATCTACAAGGAAGAAATCTTCGGCCCCGTTTTGTCCTGCGTGCGCGTGCCCGACTTTGGCACGGCGGTGCAAATCATCAACGACCACGAGTTCGGCAACGGTGTGAGCTGTTTCACCCGCGACGGCAACGTGGCGCGCGAGTTTGCGCGCCGCATTCAGGTGGGCATGGTGGGCATCAACGTGCCTATTCCCGTGCCCATGGCCTGGCACGGCTTTGGCGGCTGGAAGCGTTCGCTGTTTGGCGACATGCACGCTTATGGTGAAGAAGGCGTGCGTTTTTACACCAAGCAAAAGTCCATCATGCAGCGCTGGCCCGAGAGCATCGGCAAGGGTGCTGAGTTTGTGATGCCCACCGCCAAATGATGCGCTTGTGAGCCCCGACCTGCAAGAATCCACAGGCACAATCGGCTGTGCAGGAGACCGGGTAAAACCATGAGCAACAACAGCTTCGACTTCATGATCGTCGGCGCGGGCACTGCGGGCTGTTTGCTGGCCAACCGCCTGAGCGCCGACCCCAGCAAGCGGGTCTTGCTGGTGGAGGCGGGCCAAAAGGACAATTACCACTGGGTGCACATTCCGGTGGGTTACCTGTACTGCATCGGCAACCCGCGCACCGACTGGCTGTACCAGACCGAACCGACCGAGGGTCTGAATGGGCGCAGCTTGCGCTACCCGCGTGGCAAAGTGCTGGGTGGGTGTTCCAGCATCAACGGCATGATTTACATGCGCGGCCAGTCGCGTGACTTCGACCATTGGGCGCAGATCACAGGCGACGAGCAGTGGCTTTGGCGCAACTGCCTGCCCGCTTTCAAGGCGCACGAAAACCACCACAAACTGGACGCCGCAGCGCCTGCCGAATTTGCCGCGCTGCACGGCCATGGGGGCGAATGGCGCATCGAAAAGCAGCGCCTGCGCTGGGAGGTGCTGGACGCCTTTGCCCAAGCCGCGGTGCAGGCCGGCATCCCGGCCACGCCGGACTTCAACACCGGCAACAACGAGGGCGTGGGCTACTTTGAGGTGAACCAAAAAGACGGCTGGCGCTGGAATGCCTCGAAGGCGTTTTTGCGTCCCGCCCAGCAGCGCCCCAATCTGACGGTCTGGACCGAAACTCAGGTGCAAGCTTTGCAACTGGCCCCCCGGCCCGATGGCAGCATGCGATGCGTGGGCGCGAACTTGGTGCGCCAGGGACAAGCCGTGAGCGTGAGTGCCCGGGCCGAGGTGATCTTGAGCGCGGGCAGCATCGGCTCGGTGCAGATTTTGCAGCTCTCGGGCATTGGCCCGGCCGATCTGCTGCGGTCCAAAGGCGTGCCGGTGCAGGTCGATTTGCCCGGGGTGGGGGCCAACTTGCAAGACCATTTGCAGATCCGCTCGGTCTACAAGGTCCAAAACGCCAAGACCCTGAACACCTTGGCCAGCAGCCTGTGGGGCAAGGCCATGATCGGCCTGGAATACGCCTTCAAGCGCACCGGCCCCATGAGCATGGCACCCAGCCAGCTGGGGGCCTTCACCCGCAGCGATCCGGGCCGGGCCTGGCCCAACATCCAATACCACGTACAGCCCCTGAGTCTGGACGCGTTTGGTGGGCCGCTGCACAGCTTCCCGGCCATCACGGCCAGCGTGTGCAACCTCAACCCCACCAGTCGGGGCACAGTGCAGATCAAGACACCCCACTTTGAAGACGCCCCCGCCATCGCGCCCAATTACCTGGCCACCGCCGAAGACCGCAAGGTGGCCGCTGACAGCCTGCGCGTGACGCGCCGCATCATGGCGCAAGACGCGATGAGGGCTTTTGCGCCCGAAGAGTTCAAACCCGGCGTGCAGTACCAAAGCGACGAAGAGCTGGCCAAACTGGCCGGCGACATTGCCAGCACCATCTTTCACCCGGTGGGCACCACCCGCATGGGGCGCGACGACGACCCGATGGCGGTGGTGAATGCGCGCTTGCAAGTGCGCGGCGTGGCCGGCTTGCGCGTGGTCGACGCCGGTGTCATGCCCACCATCACCAGTGGCAACACCAACAGCCCTACCCTGATGGTTGCAGAAAAAGCGGCTCGATTGATCTTGAGCGACGCAGCTCGCGAGGCCTGAACACCGATTGCAGCTGCCCACGGGCAGGGATTTCCCCCGGTCGGGAAACCCCTGAGAATAAACAGGGGCATCACCCATTACAGTCCATGAACTCGATGCAATGCAGTCTTTGCATCCTGAGGGCTGAGGAGACAACTCGAAACCCGAAGAATTCGAACATCACCCAACACCCAAACGAGGTGTATCTTTCAAAGCGTCGCCTCTGCGGCGCTTTTTTTTACCCGTCAACTTGCGACTGCGCGACAGTTCAGCCGCCCTAGCAGTGACACAATACTTTGTATGGAATTATTGATTGTCACGCTGGCCTCATTGTTGGCCGGACTGGTGGACTCCATCGTGGGCGGCGGCGGTCTGATTTTGCTTCCCGTCTTGTTTGCCACCTTTCCGGGGGCAGCCCCCGCCACTTTGTTTGGCACCAACAAAAGCGCCTCCATCTGGGGCACCGCTTTTGCCACGGTGCAGTACAGCCGCAAAGTGGTCATGCCCTGGCGCGCCTTGCTGCCTGCGGCTGGGGCGGGTCTGTTGGGCTCCTTGATCGGGGCCTGGGTGGTCACACAGGTCGACCCCGCACTGTTTCGCAAAGCCTTACCGGTGATGTTGGCCGTGTTGCTGATCTACACCCTGGCCAAAAAAGACATGGGCCGCAACCACGCGCCACGCTATAGCGGGGCACAAGAGGCCTGGGTGGGTGCCGCCATCGGATTGACGATCGGCTTTTACGACGGATTTTTCGGTCCTGGCACGGGCAGCTTCTTGGTATTTGCCTATGTACGGCTGATGGGCTACGACTTTTTGAACGCCTCGGCTTCGGCCAAGCTGATCAATGTGGCCACCAACTTTTCTGCGCTCATGCTGTTTGCCATCCAGGGCCATGTATGGTGGCACCTGGCGCTGGTCATGGCGGTGTCTAACATCATCGGCAGCCTGATCGGCACCCGGCTGGCGCTGAAACACGGTGCGGGCTTTGTGCGGCAAGTGTTCATCCTGGTGGTGCTGGCCTTGATTTGCAAAACCGCTTACGACACCTGGTTCAGGGCCTGACAACAGATCGCAGGAGCCACAAGCCGGCGAGTGCTCGGCTGGCCCATCGCTTCAGCGCAAGCGCCACTTGATTTGCCCAGCGTACTGCGCCATCGCCACGCCCAGCAGAGTGACACCCGCTCCGGCGAGCTTGATCCAGGAGTAGTGCTCCCCCGACAGCGCCCAAGCAAACAGGCCCGCTACGGGGGGCATCAAATACATCAAGGGCGCAGTGCGGGCCACCCCACGCACGTTGTTGATCCAGCCCCAGGCCAACCAGCCAATGAAAGCCGAAACCAAAATGGACCAAAACAAGCCCACCCAGGCCCAAAAACCCAAAGCCGACCAATTTGCATCCAGTCCAGCTGGCACCGACAGCAGCAACACCGGCAAGCCCCCCAACAAGGTGGCATAGCCCATGGTCAACACCGGACCATGTCGCTCCATCAAGGGCTTGACGGCCACGGTGTAATAGGAAAACAGGCTCGCGGCAAGCAGCAAAATCAAATCTCCCCCACCGGCCCGCCAATGGCCGCCCAGCAACTTGTCGGACAAGAACATCAACACCCCGCCAAAAGCCAAGGCCACACCGGACATTTGCGCCGCAGTCAGCCGCTCAAGGCCCTGATACCGCAGGATCAACAAGGTCAAAATCGGTCCGCAGGCCAAAATCACCGAACTGGAAAACGCCGTGGACCAGTGCACGCCATAAGTGACCAAACCCACATGCAAGGAATGACCAATGAAGCCCAGCCAAACCATGTGCATCAAGTCCTTGCGGGGCAAAGGGGGCAGCCAATGGCCAAAGCGCCAGCGCAGCATCAACAACGCACACACAGGCATGATCAGGTAGCGCGCCCACAAAAAGCCCCCCGGCGTGAGCAGCTCAAGAAGGTACTTTTGCAGGGTGAAGTTGCCCCCCCAGATAACCACCAATACGAGCGCTACGAGCAAGGCACGTCGGTCATGACGGTGTAGGTGAGTCTGATGAAGCATGCATAGATTGTGGCGCCAGCAGATGCCATCCCGTGTCTCGTTCGCAGCAAGAAGGCCACAGGATCACGGGGAGGGGCCAACGCACTCTGAGGATGCCGGCCACCTGAAGGTGCGCATGTGGCCAGCAGCGCTTGGCTGGCCACGTCAGACATCACTTCTTGCGTGCAGCAACAGCGGCTTCGGCTTCTTTCACCAGGGCAGGGCCCACGGTGTTTTTCCACTTCTCGTACACCGGGCGGGTGATTTTGACGAAGGCATCGCGCTCGTCGGCGGTGAGCGATGTCACCGTCACGCCCATGGCGGCGATGTCCTTGAGGACTGGCTTGTCGGCTTCAACCAAGCCTTTACGGGCAATGGCGATTTCGGCTTTGCCTGCGTCCACAGCGGCCTGGCGCACGATGGCCTGGTCAGCGGGTGTCCACGACGCCCAGATGTCCTTGTTGACCACAAAGATCAGCGGGTCTGCCACATAGCCCCAAGTGGTCACGAATTTCTGACCCACGGTGTGCATTTTCAGCACGGTGAACAAGAACAGCGGATTTTCCTGACCGTCCACGGCGCCGCTGGACAGCGCAGGCTGCGCATCGGCCCAGCTCATTTGCGTGGGGTTGGCCCCCATGGCCGAGAACATGTCCGAGTAAATGGGCGAGCCCACCACACGGATTTTCATGCCTTTCAAATCGGCTGGCGACTTGATGGGGCGCTTGGAGTTGGTGAGTTCACGGAAGCCGTTTTCACCCCAAGCCAAAGGCACCACGCCCGACTTGTCCAGGGTCTGGAAAATCTTCTGGCCCACGCTGCCTTGCGTCAACGCGTCAATGGCCGCGTAGTCGGGCATCAAAAATGGCAGCGAAAACAGGTTCAGTTCTTTGACCTGAGGCGACCAGTTGATGGTCGAGCCCACGGCCATGTCGATCACGCCCTGGCGCAATGCACTGAATTCGCGGGTCTGGTCACCCTGGATCAGCGACACGCCGGGGTAGAGCTTGATGTTGATGCGACCCTGGGTGCGCTCCCTGACCGTGTCGGCCCACATCTTGCCAGCCTGGCCCCAAGGTGTGGGAGGTCCCAACACCAGCGACATGCGGTACTCGGCTTTGTATTCAGCAGCCACCACCGGAGCGGTGAAGGCACCCAAGCCAGCGGCCACAGCCAGCAGGCTGAGCAAATGACGACGAAGTTTCATGGTTCTCTCCTTGTTGAAAAAATGAACATCAATAACCCAAATAACGCGGCAGCCACAGGGCCAGCTCGGGCCAAGCGATCACCGCCAGCATGACCAGGAACATCGAAAACAGCATCCAGCCGACCCAGCGCACGGTTTCTTCCATGCGCACCCCGGCGATGCGACAAGACACCATCAGGTTCACGGCCAGCGGCGGCGTGAACTGACCCAGCGCCACTTTGAGCGTGAGGATCACACCAAACCAGACCGGGTCCCATTTGTAGTACTGCACGATAGGCCACAGGAGTGGCACAAAGATCAAGAAGATCGACACACCGTCAAGGAACATGCCCACAGTGATGAGCATCAAGATGAGCAGCGCCAGCACGCCGTATTCGCCCAAGCCCGAGTTGACGATGGCGTTCGTCACCGGGTCGATCACCCCCAGCGTGGACAGCGAAAAGGCAAAAATACCTGCCAGCGACACCACCAGCAAGATCACCGCCGACAACTCGCCCGATTCGCGCAAGATGACAAACAGGTCGCGCACCTTGATCGTGCGGTAAATCACCATGCCCACAAACAGGCCATAAAACACCGCCACCACCGCCGCCTCGGTCGGCGTGAACCAACCGGCCCGCATGCCGCCCAAAATCAAGACCGGCGCTGCCAAGCCCCAAACGGCTTGCACAAAGCTTGTCCACAATTCGGGGCGTGGCAAGCTCGCCTCCAGCGCACCCATCTTGTGCTTGCGGGCCATCCACACGGTGGGCACGATCAAGGCCAAGCCCGCCAGAATGCCCGGGATCATGCCCGCCGCAAACAGCGCGGGCACCGAGGCGCCGGGCACCAGCACCGAATACACGATGAAGGCCACCGAAGGCGGAATCAAAATGTCCGTGGCCGCTGCTGCACCCACCACACTGGCCGAAAATGGTGCCGGATAGCCCGCGCGCGACATGGCCGCGATCATCACCGCACCCACCGCTGCCGCATTGGCCGGGCCCGAACCCGAAATACCACCCAGGAACATGGCCACCACAATCGCCACCAAAGGCAGCATGCCCGGGCCACGGCCCACGATGGCCACAGCAAAATTGACCAGCCGAAGCGCCACACCCGAGCGGTCAAAGATGGAGCCCACCAGCACAAACATGGGAATGGCCAGCAGCGGGTACTTGCCCAGACCGGCGTAAAAGTTTTGCGGCACAGCCAGCAGGCCAAACCACTGCGCGTCCGAGTTGGCCAAGGCAATGCAAGCAGCACCGGCCAAACCCAAAGCCGCGCCAATGGGCACGCCCATGAGCATCATGACCACAAAGGCCACAAACAGGAGGGTCGGGATCATGGCTGACGCCCCCGGCGTATGAACAAGCCCAAAGCACGCCCGGCAATGGCCACCGACAAAACCGGCAACCAGATGGTGTACCACCACTGCGGCACGCCAATGCCCGGTGAGGTCTCGCCAAAGCGGAAATCGTCCCAGACCACGCGCACGCTGAGCACCGCGATCAGCGCAAACAGCACAAACACCATCAGCGCACCAAAGCGGGCCAACGCCCGCTGGCGTTTTTCTGAACCGCTGTCGGCAAAGTATTCAATGCGGATTTGCCGGTTGCGGGCCACCGAGGCCGAGCCCGCCACCAGCGCCAGCACGATCATCAAAAACACCGAAAACTCTTCCGTCCAGGCAAAGGACTGGTCGGTGAAATAGCGCACCAGCACATTGGCAAAGGTGATGAGCGAGAGCAGAGCCATCACGATCACCGTGAGCCAGTCTTCGATTTTCAGAGGAACGGCGGTTTCTTCATCGGATTCAGCAGCGGCCACTTCGGCGGGGGCCTGCTCGTGCAAATGGGTCATAGGTCTCAAGCCAAATTTCAAATTCACTTTACCATGGCGTTATTGGCCACATGCCGCCCGATCAGGCCCCAAAGCGCCCCGGGGACACAGGGATTACCCCATGAAAAAGCCCGCAAAGTGCAGGTGCAAGCAGATCGCATGGGGCAACATCCTCACTGAGTGACGGGCTTCAGGCAGTTCTGCGCTGCCGCTACGATCTGCTCAGCCGACACGCGGGCCACCGCTTCCAGAACAGGGGCGTAACCCACCGGGATGCGCGGCGCGCCCAAGCGCTTGACGCGCACGCCCAAGGTTTCGGCCACGGTGGCGGCGATTTCAGCGCCAAAGCCTGCGGCCTGAATCGCTTCGTGCACCACCAGCAGATGGCCTGTTTTGGCCGCAGACTTGAGCACCGTGTCCCGATCCCAAGGCCACAGGGTGCGCAAATCAATCAGCTCGACCTGAATACCCAAAGCCGCCAATTGATCGCAAGCCACTTGGCACACCTGCATCTGGCGACTCCAGCTGACCATCGTCAAACGATCACCCGCACGCAAGACAGCGGCCTGGCCCAGTGGCACTTGCACGCTTTCGTCCACTGGCCCTTCCAAGCCCCACAGGGTCTTGTGCTCCATGTAGACCACAGGGTCACCGCACTGCATGGCCGCGCGCAGCAAAGAATAGTTGTCTTGCACCGAGCCCGGACACACGACCACCAAGCCGGGGATGTGGGCAAACCAGGCTTCAAGCGACTGCGAATGCTGCGCCGCCGAAGCGTCCCAGATGCCAATGGGCATGCGGGCCACCAAAGGCACACGGCCCTGGCCGCCAAACATGTATCGGTTCTTGGCGGCCTGGTTGATGATTTCGTCCATGCCGCAAAGGGTAAAGTCGACCACGCGCATCTCCACCACCGGGCGCATGCCCGCCAGCGCCATGCCCACGCCGCCGCCCATGATGGCCGCTTCGCTGATGGGGGTGTCGATGATGCGGTGCGTGCCAAAGGTCTGTTGCAAGCCTTTGTACTGGCCAAAGATACCGCCCCGCCCCACGTCTTCACCCATCACCACCACGCGCTCGTCGGCTTCCATTTCGCGCTGCACGGCCAGCACGGCGGCCTGGCTGTAGCTCATCGTGTTCAAAACCATTGCCCTGCTCCTGTGGTCTGGATGTCGGTGTAAGCGGCAGACACGCTGGGCCAGGGCGCTTGGTCCGCTGACTGCATGGCGGACTGCACTTCGGCCTGGGCTTGCTGGTCCATCTGGTCGCACGCGGCATCGCTGCTTCCCAGCGCCAGCAGCGCGCGGCGGGCGTTCTGGATGGGGTCGTTTTTCAGGGCTGCTTCGACTTCCCGGGGGTCCCGGTACGCGGCCAGGTCCACCGACACATGGCCTTTGACACGGTAGGTGAGCGCATGCAACAGGCGCGGCCCGTGGCCCGAGCGAACGGTCTGCACCAGCTCGGCGGCTTTTTCGTGAACAGCCCACACATCGTTGCCGTCGACCAGGTGGGCTGCAATGCCCAGACTTTCGCTGCGCGCCGAAGCGCCGGGGCCGGCAATCATCGGGCCGCTGGCGGTGGTGGCGCTCCAGCGGTTGTCTTCACACACAAACAGCACCGGCAACTGGTGCACCTGCGCCCAGTTGAGGGCCTCCAGAAAAGGCCCCCGGTTGGTGGCACCGTCGCCAAAAAAGCAAACGGTGATGTCGCTGCGACCCTGCAATTTCTGGGCGTGTGCTGCGCCCACGGCAATGGGCAGACCCGCCGCCACCACGCCATTGGCCCCCAACATGCCGACCGAAAAATCGGCGATGTGCATGGAGCCACCCTTGCCCCCGTTAAAACCTGTGGCTTTGCCGTACAGCTCGCACATCATGCGGCCGAGATCCGCCCCCTTGGCCAGGGTGTGGCCGTGGCCACGGTGGGTGGAGGTCAGGTAGTCGCGCGGAGTGAGGTGGGCGCACACGCCAGCGGCCACGCCTTCTTGCCCGGTGGACAGGTGCAAAGGGCCGCGCACTTTGGCGCTGCCGTCTGCGGTTTTGTTGTAAGCGCTGACGCCGCCCTGGCTCAGGATTTCTGCGGCATTTTCAAAAGCCCGGATGCGGGCCATGCACAGATACAAAGCGGCCAATGCGTCTTTTTTGGGAATCTGAAGCAATCGGTGTCTCCTGTGATGAGATCGCCCCGGAAAACAACTTCTCAAGGCCATGATTACTCTAATGGCATTTGGCCTGACGGCCTGCACGCAGGCGACAGGGCCCCTGGAACTTAGGGATGGGGCCTCAGACCACCAGCACCGGCACACGCGCAGCCAGTGCACACATGAGCTCATAGCCCACAGTGCCTGCCGCTTGCGCCACATCGTCAATGTCCAGCAACGCACCCCCTTCGGCTTGTCCCCAGAGCGTGACCTGGCTGCCCACGCCCGCATCGGGAAATGGACTCAGGTCCACCGTCAGCATGTCCATGCTCACGCGGCCCACGGTGCGGCCCCGTGCACCGTCCACCAGCACGGGCGTGCCTGTGGGGCAAATGCGCGGGTAACCGTCGGCATAGCCACAGGCCACCACGCCGATGCGCATGGGGCCATCGGCCACAAAACTGGAGCCATAACCCACGCTGTCGCCAGCCTGCAACTGCTGCACCGCGATGATGCGGGCATGCAAGCTCATGGCGGGTTGCAGACCCCAATCGGCAACGCTGTGTTCTGGAAAGTCGGGCGAGCTGCCGTAAACAGCAATGCCGGGCCGAATCCAGTCCGCTCTCACTGCGGCATCTTGCGCATGGCGCAAGGTGGCGGCGCTGTTGCTTACACTGCGCTCACCAGGCAAGTCCCGGGAGGCTTCTTCAAATCGGGCCATCTGCTCGGCAATGCCTTTGGGGCCGTCGGCGTCGCTGAAATGAGTCATGAGCGAGATTTCGTCCACCTGCGGCAAGGCATTGAGCCGCGTCCAGGCCGAGCGGTATCGCTGCGGTGCAAAGCCCAACCGGTTCATGCCCGAATTCATCTTGAGGAACACGCGGTGCGGCTCGTGCGTCTTGTGCAACGCCAGCATGTCGATTTGCTCGTCGCAATGCACCGTGTGCCACAAGTGCAGGCGCGAGCACAACTCCAGGTCGCGCGCCTCAAAAGCGCCTTCGAGCAACAAAATGGGGCCACGCCAGCCCAAAGCCCTGACACGCTCGGCTTCACTCAAGTCCAGCAAGGCAAAGCCGTCGGCTCCGCGCAGACCTTCAAACACCCGCTCAATGCCGTGCCCATAGGCATTGGCCTTGACCACCGCCCACACCTGGGCATCGGGCGCGGCTTGGCGTGCCAAGGCCAGGTTGTGGCGCAAGGCCGCGGTGTGGATGGTGGCTTGAATCGGGCGGGGCATGGTCAGGCGTGAAATCGCAAGAATACCCGAAAGTGCGCCAGCAAAAACGGGGCGTCGAATGCGGCGTCAACTCGAACGAATGCCTGTTCAGCTGCTCTGAAACACCCGCCTGACCCGTCTCAAGAAAGGACTTGTAAATGCTTTACACTGGCGCGCAGCCTGCTGAGCCCTTGCATTTCGCTAGGGGGGTTTTAAGCAATCAAACTTTGAAATCCATGGAAGTTTTTGAGTTTTTGATGCCCATCTTCACCGAGTACGGCTACCTTGCCGTATTCGTGATGCTGCTCATTTGCGGTTTTGGTGTGCCCATCCCGGAAGATGTGACCCTGGTCACGGGCGGGGTGATTGCAGGCCTGGGGCATGCCGATGTGCACACCATGTTTGCCGTGGGCATGGCGGGTGTGATGGTTGGTGATGGGTTGATGTTCACCCTGGGCCGTCTGTATGGCGAGCGTATTTGCAAGCTGCCCGGTTTTCGCAAAATCCTGACACCCGAGCGCTTTGCCAGAGCGCAAGAGGCTTTTGAGAAATACGGCAAATGGGTCATGTTCGTGGCCCGCTTTTTGCCCGGTTTGCGCACGCCGGTCTTCTTCTCAGCGGGCATGAGCCGACGCGTCAGCTTTTCCACCTGGTTTTTCATGGACGGCTTTGCTGCACTGATCAGCGTGCCCATTTGGGTCTACCTGGGTTACTTTGGCGCGCAAAACTGGGACTGGATGTTCAACGTGCTGCGCCAGTTCCAGCACGGCATTTTTGCCCTGCTGGGCATTGGCATCGTCTGGTTGGGCTGGCGCTGGTGGCGAAAGCGCCAGGCCACCCTGGCAGCCAAAGCCTCTGGCGACGTCTCTTAAGCTGCCCACGCATGGGCGACACATCCCCCAAAAGCCTGGCGGTCGCCGGGCTCCTGTTCAACGCCTTTGTCTGGGGCGTGTGCTGGTGGCCCTTCAAACAACTTGAAGCCCAGGGCCTGCACCCGCTGTGGGCCACGGCACTGGTTTACGCCTTTGTCTTTGTGTCCATCGCCTTGTGGCTGTGGCGCCGCGGCCAGTTGCAAAGCTGGCGCGGCCACCCCGGGCTGTGGCTCCTGCTGCTGGCCTCGGGCCTAACCAATGTCGGCTTCAACTGGGCCGTCACGGTGGGCGACGTGGTGCGCGTGGTACTGCTGTTTTATTTGATGCCCGCCTGGTCGGTGCTGGTGGCTTGGTGGCTGCTGGGTGAAAAGCCCACCCCCATGGCCTTGCTGCGCTTGGTGCTGGCGCTGGCCGGTTTGTTCATCGTTCTCAAAACCCCCGAGACGCCCTGGCCCGTGCCCGAAAGCCTGGCCGATGGGCTGGCGCTGATGGGGGGCCTGACGTTTGCCATCACCAACGCCTTGCTGCTCAAGCTCAAGGACAGCCCCAGCTCATCGCGCACCCTGGCCATGTTTGGCGGCGGCGCGGTCATGGCCACGCTGGCGGCCTTTGTCGGTTTGGCCACGGGCGTCGTGGCCATCGGCGCGGCCCCCACTTGGAGCTGGCTGCCTCTGGTGGCCTTGCTGTGCATCTCGTTCCTGTTGGGCAACCTGGCGCTGCAATACGGCGCGGCCCGACTGGCCGCCCACACCACCGCGCTGGTCATGCTGTCCGAAGTGCTGTTTGCCAGCGTGTCGTCGGTCTTGCTGGGCGCCTCCAACTGGGACAGCCGCACCCTGATCGGCGGGGCCCTGATCTTGCTGGCGGCTTTGCTGTCCATCGTGGGGCCTGGCCACAAGGCCCACTGAACCGCCCTGCCCAGCCAGGGTCCGTCACTGGCATGATGTCCATCTGTCCACACCCAACGGAACCAACCCCATGAGCTTGTACGACCTCGAAGCCCAAAGCATCGACCACCAACCCGTGCCCCTGTCGCGCTACAAGGGCCAAGTGATGCTGATCGTCACCACCGCCAGCGCATGCGGCTTCACGCCGCAGTTCACCGGGCTGGAAAAGCTGCACAAAACCTACGCCGACCAAGGCCTGGCCGTGCTGGGCTTTCCGTGTAACCAATTCGCCAGCCAAGACCCGGGTGATGACGCGCAAATTGCCAACTTCTGCCAAAAGAACTACGGCGTGAGCTTTCAGATGATGCGGAAGGTCAAGGTCAATGGCGCTGACGCCCACCCCCTGTACCAATGGCTCACCGCCGAAGCCCCCGGCATTTTAGGCAGCAAGGCCATCAAGTGGAACTTCACCAAGTTTCTGGTGGGGCGCGATGGGCGTGTGATCAAGCGCTATGCACCGCAAGACTCACCCGAGAAGATGGCCAAGGACATTGAGGCGGCGTTGGCGGCCAGTTGATGGTGTTTTGGTGGCGTTTTGATATCTGATCGATGGTGGTTTGATATCAGGCGACGGGATCAGTACCCAGCGCCTGGGACTGCAAGACTATTGATCCGGCCCATTGAAGTCGTTAACCCTGTTCATGGAACAGCTTATTTTGCAGGAGCCCACCCCTGTGGGCTCCTGCAAAGACAAAGATACCCGCATGGCCAACAACAACATGGGCCATTCAAACTTCATCGGGCCTGATCAATAGTCCGATGCCGTTGCATGATGGGCCACAAGCCCGTTCAGGCTTCTTGGCTCAAGTCCACCAAGTGAGCACCGCCAACCACAGCAACACAGCCGCCCCACCCCACACCAGCAACCGCGTGCGCAGGCGCAGCACTTCCACGGTGCTGACCAAGCGTGCGTTTTGCTCGGCCAACTCGGCCAGGGTTTCGGTCAATTCGCGCTGGGTCTGGGCTTGGCGGTCGATCTGGCCTTGTGCGGCAATCAAGGCGTTCTTGAGCTCGCCCAAACTGGGCACGGCACTCACCGGGGTTTGTGTGGCGGGGGTGCCTGCTGAGCCCGGGGGCTGAGGGGGCTGACGGTCCATCAGTTTGCGCGCAGCTTTGAGGACCGAAGGCGCGTGTTCGATCACATCGCCCCAGGGAATCACTTTGAGCGCCATCAACCAAGGTATCGCCATCGTCTTATCCTTTGTGTGCGCTGTGCCAGCGCGGTCTGCCGTCCAGCGTTGAATCCTACCCGGGTGGTCGTTTTGGCGTGCTCGGGCGCGGGCCTTGCCGGATGGGGAAAAGGATTTATGGTGCTGGCAATTCAGGTCGGCGACCCAGGATTAACCCATTAAACATTGAAATACTAACGCCACACGTTAAAATTTCAAAGATGATTGACCGACAAACCCTCACCACACTGTCTGAGCGCCTGCACGAAGCCCCAGCGGTGGTGCTGCTCGGACCGCGTCAGGTGGGCAAAACCACCTTGGCGCTCACGCTGGCCGACACCTGGCCAGCTGGCTCAACTTACCTCGATCTGGAACGTCCGGCAGACCGTTTGCGGCTGCAAGACGCCGACGCATTTTTGCGCGCCCAAGGCGGCAAATTGGTCATCCTCGATGAAATCCACCGCATGCCGGGCCTGTTTGAAGTCCTGCGCGGCATCATCGACGAGCGCCGCCGTGCAGGCCAGCGCTTTGGCCATTTCTTGCTGCTGGGATCGGCCTCGCTGGACTTGATGCAGCAAAGCAGTGAAACGCTGGCTGGGCGCGTGGCCTATCTGGAGATTGGCCCTGTTCACGGACTCGAATGGTCCGCCGCCGATCTGGACACGTTGTGGCTGCGCGGCGGTTTTCCGGACAGCTTGCTGGCCGCCAGCGATGCGGCCAGCCTTCGCTGGCGCGAAGACTTTGTGCGCAGCTACTTGCAACGCGACGTGCCCATGTTTGCGCCGCGCCTGCCAGCCGAAACCGTGGGCCGTCTGTGGACCATGTTGGCGCACCAGCAAGGAGCCTTGTTACAACAAAGTCGTTTGGCCCGTGGCTTGGGCGTGAGCAGCCCGGCAGTGGAACGCTACATCGACTTGCTGGTGGACTTACAGCTGGTACGCCGCCTGCGGCCCTGGAGCGGCAATGTGGGCAAACGCCTGGTCAAAGCGCCCAAGGTGTATGTACGCGACAGCGGGCTGGTGCACGCTTTGCTAGGCCTGGGTAGCTTGCATGACTTGGCAGGTCACCCTGTGTGCGGCCCCAGTTATGAGGGCTTTTGCATCGATAACCTGATGGCCGCCACCCACCCGCAATGCACGGCTTACAGCTACCGCACCCATACGGGGGCCGAGATCGACCTCTTGATTGAGCGTGCAGGCCAGCCGTGGATGGCCATCGAAATCAAACGATCCACCGCGCCCACCCTGAGCAAGGGCTTCGACATCGCCTGCGCAGACCTGAATATCGACCAGCGCTATGTGGTTTATCCCGGCACCGAACGCTTTCCGATGCGTTATGGCGCGCAAGCGATTGGGCTGGTTGAATTGATGCAGGTATTGCGCACAAGCTGAGGGAATTTGCTCGGCGTTAACGCAACCGATCGAACGGCTCTTGGTCTCTGAGCTCAACCGCCCAATTAGCCAATTGGCAATTTTTTCATTTTTGTTTGAGTACTGCTACTGACAAGCCTGAAGCCACAAACGTCAATCCAGCCCCCACATTGAGCCCAGCGACAACCCGCGGTTTCTGGCGCAGCCAAGACGACAGACGTGACGAGAAAATGCCCATCAAAGCAAAGCCTACCGCTGTCAGAAATGCGAACCAGCAACCATAAACCAGCATCTGAATCGTGACCGAACCACGATCAAGACTGACAAACTGAGGAATGAAGGCCAGCACAAAAAGACCCGGTTTGGGGTTGAGCGCCGCTGACAAAAAACCAGTCGCAAAGATCGTGGACAAAGGCTGTTTGGCTGTCGACGCAAAACTGATCAGATTGCGCGACCGCAAGACCTTGGCCCCCAACCAGATCAAATAGACGGCCCCGGTCAGCTTGACCACCCAAAACGCCAGAGCCGATGTCTGCATAAGCAAGGTCAGTCCAAAAGTCGCCGCAGCAACGTGAAACAAAATTCCGGCACCCGAAGAGACACCCGAAACAATCGCTGCACTTTTACCTTGACTGAGGCCACGCCCAATCGCCAGCAAGTTGTCCGGGCCAGGGGACAACATAAGCAACAAACATGCTGCGGTATAGGCAGCCCAAATTTCAAGTGGGAACATGGTGAATCTCCTGAACGTGTGAATGCTTAAAAATGACATAAAAGCATACCAATTAATTAACTCAATCCACCTCTCAGCTGTCCTTTTTCGTCCCCTTCTGGTCTCGCCCAGCCCTGTGCATCGTTGTGTCTGATTCGCACAATGGACACATGTTCAACGCCCACACCAGCGCACCATGACCAGCCAACACACACACCAAAAATCCGCTCTGCTCATCATCGATGTGCAGCAGTCATTCTTGCGCATGCCGTATTGGTCGTCTGGACAACTCGCGCCATTTCAACAAGCGCTGTTGAAACTGGAAGCAGGTTGTCGCGCAGCGGATGTACCGGTGGTGCACATTTTTCACATCGACGACGATGCGCCTTTTCGTGCCGAGTCGGGCCTGATCCGTGCCATGGACTGGCTGCCGGGCGAGCCCGCCGCACGCTTTGACAAGCATGTGCACAACGCCTTCACCGACACCGGGCTCGACAACTGGCTGCGCCGTCAAGGCGTGCAGCGGCTCATCATCAGCGGCATCCGCACCGAGCAATGTTGCGAGACCACGGCCCGTGTGGCCTCGGACCTGGGCTACGCGGTGGACTTTGTGTCCGAAGCGACGCTGACTTTCCCGATGACGCACAAAGGCACCGGCCAGACTTTCAGCACCCAAGACATCACCACGCGCACCGAGTTGGTCTTGGCTGACCGCTTTGCGCGCATCGTGAACGTGGATACTTGTCTGTCCAGCCTTTGAATCGCCCACCAGGAAACCCCATGCTCCAACTGCGCCCCAACTGCGAATGCTGCAACCGCGACCTGCCGCCTGAGGCGCTGGAAGCGCGGATTTGCTCTTTTGAATGCACCTTTTGCGTCGAGTGTGCAGACACGCGCTTGCAGGGCATCTGCCCCAATTGCGGTGGCGAACTGGTGCGCCGCCCGGTGCGCCCTGCGGCCAAGCTGCTCAACAACCCTGCATCGACCGAACGGGTGTTCAAACCGCAGGGCTGCCTTCCACTGGCTTGATCTCGGAAATGACCACCCCGCTGACCATATACTTGGTCCTCACACCCGGCGTGCTGTTACTCGACTATGCAGGTCCTGCCGAAGCGCTGCGCATGGCTCGCGACATGGGCGCACCGCTTGTCATGCACACCTGCGGACCGTGCTCTGGCGTGAAAACATCGCTGGGCACGCAACTGGCCGACATTGAGCCTCTGCCCCAGCGTCTGCCACCGAACTCCCTGGTGCTGATCACCGGCAACAGCCACGAGCAAGAAGACTACGCCACTCCAGCAGCACAGCAAGTGGTGCAATGGCTGCAATCCGCGGTGCTGCCCGACACACGACTGGCCAGCATTTGCTCGGGTGCTTTGCTGCTGGCCATGGCGGGCCAACTCGACGGCCTGCGCTGCACCACACACCACACGCTCCTTGATGATTTGCAAGCCTTGGCCCCCACCGCACAAGTGCAAGCCGACCGGATTTTTGTGGATGACGGCCGTGTGCTGACCAGCGCAGGCATCACCACCGGCATCGATCTGGCGCTTTACATCGTTGAACAAGTGGCCAATGCCGCACTGGCAGCGCAAGTGGCGCGGCGCTTGGTGATGTACACACGGCGCGGCCCCAACGACCCACAGCTTTCTCCTTGGCTGGCGCACCGCAACCACATGCACCCGGCGGTGCACCGCGCACAAGACGCCCTCACGACAAGTCTTGTCCAAGACCCGGCCCGCCGATGGTCACTGCCCGAGCTGGCTGATGTGGCCTTCGTGAGCCCCCGGCATTTGTCACGCCTTTTCATGCAGTACACCGGCATCAGCGTGCTGGACTACCAGCAGCAACTGCGCATGGCGCGTGCGCAAGAGTTGATGGCGCACAACCCGGCACTGACCCAGGAGCAACTGGCCGAGGTCTGCGGCTTTGGCTCTGCGCGGGATTTCAGGCGAGTTTGGGCCAGATGCTTGTAGAAAGTCGATTTATCCTTGTATTTTGAATATCGTATATTTAAAATACAAGGATGTTTAAACGCATCGCCCAAAACACACTGGCCTCACACCTCACTTGGAGCCCGGCTGTTGCCATTTTGGGGCCGCGCCAGATTGGCAAAACCACCTTGGCCCGTGCTCTGCTGGAAACCCATCCAAATGCCCTATATCTGGACCTGGAATCCCCACAAGATCAGGCACGCCTGGGCGAGGGCCCGCTGTTTCTGCAAGCCCACGCAAACCGGCTCGTGATCCTGGACGAAGTTCAAAATGCACCGCAGTTGTTTTCGGTGTTGCGCGGTGAAATCGACCGCATCCGTCGCCCCGGGCGTTTCGTCTTGCTGGGCTCGGCTTCGTTTGAATTGCTGCGCCAATCCCAATCCTTGGCCGGAAGGCTGAGTCTGATTGACATGTTCCCGCTCCTCGTCAACGAAGTCGGCTCCGACCTCAGCACCGTGCAGGACTTGTGGGTGCGCGGCGGCTTTCCGCCCAGCTTCACCGCCGTTGACTCGCACGCCTCTTGGGCCTGGCGTGATGCGTTCATCCGCCACCTGCTGCACACCGATTTGCCCGCTCTGGGCTTGCGCGTAGATGCCGAAAGTCTGCGCCGTTTTTGGCGCATGCTGGCACATGTTCATGGCCAACTGTTCAATGCATCGGCCATCGCCAACTCTCTGGACGTGAGCGCCCCCACAGTCAGTCGCTGGCTAGATCACATGGTGGGTGCCTTGCTGGTCAGAAAACTCGAGCCCTACCACGCCAACCTAGGCAAGCGTTTGGTCAAGGCTCCCAAGGTTTATGTTCGCGACAGCGGTCTGCTGCACAGCCTGCTGGGTTTGAGCAATCCGGACGACCTGCAAGGCCACCCCATGACAGGTGCGTCCTGGGAAGGCTTCGTCATCGACCAGATTGCCGCCCACTTGCCCACTGGGGCCAGCTTGTCGTTTTACAGAACAGCGGTGGGTGCCGAACTGGATGTGGTGGTGGAAACCGGGCAGCGAAAAATCGGTTTCGAAATCAAGTTCAGCGTCGCGCCCAAAGTCACCAAAGGCTTCTGGCAATCCCTGCAAGACGTGCAACCCGACAAAACCTACATCGTCGCCCCCGTGCAGCAGCGCTGGCCTTTCGCCGATGGGGTTGAGGTGATTTCCGTGGGCGATATCGCTGGGGTTCTGGCGGGGTGATGGGCTAACAAACGAAACGCACGCAGTCGGTGCACTTCAATGGACTGGTTAGGCTTGCGAAATTGTGCGTTCGCAATCACAGGGTGGCCTCACTCACCCTCAAAGGTGCTGCACAAAGTGGTGTGGCAATGTCATTGTGGCCAGGCCGTCTCGTGCCACTTGGGGTCGCATGTCCACATGGTGCAACTGCTGGGTTTCAAACCACTTGAACTCAAGCTGCCTGTTGGTCTCTACGCCTTTGAACGTCATGCGCTTGTCGTTGTAACTTGAGTCAGCGGGTAGCCCGGCGTAAAAATACAAACCAATTTCATGGTGACTTGCTTGGTCATGACGGAAGAAGTTTTCTCCGACACAAGCGAGGTGGCCACACTCAATGCTTGTACCAAGCTCCTCTTCAAACTCCCGACAAAGCGCTGCTTGTGCTGACTCACCCACATTCACCCGACCACCGGGCAATGTCCAAAAAGCATCACCTGATACCCGATGCAACAAAAGCTGACCTGAATCCATCACGATCGCCGCAACACGGTATTGGAAACGATGGGGTCCCTCTTGAAATGGAATCACAGCACTTGCTTCGGTTTACGCGACAAGCGTTTACTGCGCTGGCGTACGGCCTCAATGTCTTGCTCCAAAGCATTCAAATCTTGTGCAGGTGCCGCCACCTCAGGCAAGGCGGCATGTCGGCCCATGAGCCAAAGGGCCGTGGCGTAGACGCCCATGCCGACTGACGGGTCGCCTTTTTCCATGCGAATGAGCGTAGGCACCGAAACCGACAGGCGGCTGGCCCAGGCACGCTGGCTTTCATTGCGGCGCTGGCGGGCCAGGGCCAAGTTTTCGCCCAGGTCTTTCAGTGCGCGGGCAACCGCAGCAGGCAGAATTTCTGTGGCTTGAGCAGGCTTCGACATAAGACAAAGTTTACCATGAAATCCAATCATGTCAATTTTGTTTTACCTCAATGGGATCTTCACCCGGCCAGCAGCGCCTCGTCCAACAACTCCACCCAATGCCGCACAGGCAAGCCGCTGCCGCTTTGCAGGTGGGTGATGCAGCCAATGTTGGCGCTGATCACGCCTTGCGGCTCCAGCGCGTTCAGGTGGCCCAGCTTGCGGTCGCGCAGTTGTTTGGACAGATCCGGGTTGAGCACGCTGTAGGTGCCGGCTGAGCCGCAGCACAGGTGCGATTCATTGGCCGTGACCTTGATCTGGAAGCCCAAATCGCCCAAGTGCTTTTCGACGCCACCCTTGAGTTGCTGGCCGTGTTGCAGCGTGCAAGGCGGGTGGTAGGCCTGCAGGCCTGCGGCTTGCAGAGCTTCAGGTTTGAGCTTGTCTTTGAGCAGCGGCACCAGCTCGGGCAGCAATTCGCTCAGGTCGCGTGTCAGGGCACCGATGCGGGCGGCTTTGTCGGCGTAGTGCGGGTCGTCTTTGAGCACATGGCCGTAGTCCTTGACCATGACGCCGCAGCCCGAGGCGTTCATGACGATGGCTTCGACGTCGCCGCTCTCCACCAGCGGCCACCAGGCGTCGATGTTGGCGCGCATGTGGTCTTTGCCGCCGTCGTGGTCGTTCAGGTGGAACTTGACCGCGCCGCAGCAACCGGCCTTGGGGGCGGTCACCGCCTGAATACCTGCAGCATCCAGCACGCGGGCGGTGGCGGTGTTGATGTTGGGGCTCATGCTCGGCTGCACGCAACCGGCCAGCATCAGCACCTTGCGCGCATGCGTGCGGGTGGGCCAGGCACCGGCGTTTTGCGGCGCAGGCACTTTGGCTTTCAGGCTGTCAGGCAGCAGGCCTCGCACCATTTGGCCCATCTTCATGGCGGGGGCAAACAGGGGCGACGGCAAGCCCTCTTTGAGCGCCCAGCGCACCAGTTTTTCTCCAGCGGGGCGTTCGACTTTGGCGTCCACCAGCTTGCGGCCGATGTCCACCAAGTGGCCGTATTGCACGCCGCTGGGGCATGTGCTTTCGCAGTTGCGGCAGGTCAGGCACCGATCCAAGTGCATCTGGGTTTTGCGGGTGGGCGTTTCACCTTCGAGCACCGCCTTCATCAAATAGATGCGGCCACGCGGGCCATCCAGCTCGTCGCCCAGCAGTTGGTAGGTGGGGCAAGTGGCGGTGCAAAAGCCGCAGTGCACGCACTTGCGCAAAATGGCTTCGGCCGCCAAGCCGTCGGGGGTGTTTTGGTATTCGGGGGCGAGATTGGTTTGCATGACGATTCGCCTCAGAGGGGGTGCATTCGACCGGTGGCGAACACGCCTTTCGGGTCGAACTGTTTTTGCAGTTGCTGCTGAACGCGTTGCTGCACGGTATCCAGCGGGGAGTTCACGCCAACAGCTTTGTCCACTTCGGCATGGGCGGCACTGGCGCGGAACAAGGTGGCATGACCACCGACAGATTGAGCCAGTTCGCGCAAGGCCACAGCCGCCGTGGCAGGCGCCCACAGCCAGCGCTGCGCGCCTTGCCATTCAATGTAGGTGGCGTAGGGCAAATCCAAAACCGGCGCGGTTTGCGGCACCGACAGACGCCACAGGCAAGCGTCGGGGTTAGGTGCATCAAAGAAGGCCAGCGACTGCTCGGCGCTGGCGCGCCAGTCTTGCGCGGCTTCGGCATTGTCCATGGCTTGCACTTGCTCGCCCAAAGCCATGGCATCGGCCGCCATCTTGCCGGTGGCCGACTGCACCGCCGCCACCGCACCGCGCAGGCGCACAAACAAATAGTCGGCCACCGGTTGGGCGGTGGTGTCGCGCACCCAAGCACTGGCATTCAGGGGCAGGGGCTGGCCGCCCCAGCGGTGGAGCAAATCCAACGCCGGACCTTGGGCCAAACCCGCGATCATCAGCGTGGCCTCGGCCGGTGCCACGGGCAAGACTTTCAGACTGACCTCGGTGATCAGGCCCAGGGTGCCCCAGCTGCCCGCCATGAGGCGGCTCACGTCGTAGCCGGCCACGTTTTTCATGACCTGACCGCCAAAGGTCAGGTGCTCACCCAAACCGTTGATGAAGCGCGCACCCAAAACAAAGTCGCGCACAGCGCCAGCGGTAGCGCGGGCCGGGCCGCTCAGGCCTGCGGCCACCATGCCGCCCACCGTAGCGCCGGGGCCAAAGTGCGGCGGCTCAAACGCCAGGCACTGCCCCTTCTCGGCCAAAGCGGCTTCCAGCTCGGCCAGCGGCGTGCCGCATCGGGCCGTGACCACCAATTCGCTGGGCTCGTAACTCACGATGCCCTGGTAGGCCCGGGTGTCCAGCACCTCGTCCGTGAGGCTCTGGCCCCAAAAATCTTTGCTGCCACCACCGCGCAAGCGCAAAGTGCGGCCATCCGCAGCGGCCTGACGCACGGCGTCGATGAGGGTATTGAGTTCAGCTTCCATGGGCCAAGATGGTAACCCCCAGCCTTATGGGGCTGTGTGAATTTTTTGAACGTTGGGGTTGTGGGAAATTGATGGGGATTGAGGAAAAATCAAACGATTTCAAATCCCTTCCGCATCACGCAGGCGATCAATGAGTTCATTGGTGATTTGAGTACCGCGCGCAGGCAAGGGCTCAATACCCCAATCCGCCAGTTTTTTGTAGGTCTGAACCTTAAAACCATTCACCGGCAACCCCGCCACCTCCACCCGCATCGCCCATACGCACCCAGAACCGGGGTACTGCGCCAGCTCGGCCTCACTGCGACCTTGGCGCGATGTGGTGATGAACAGGGTTTTCATGTCCGCGCCGCCAAAGCAGGGCATGGTGGGGCAAAGCGCCGGGGTGGGCACTTCGGCCAGCACCTGGCCACTGGGTGCGATGCGCAGCAATCGTCCGCCCTCGTATTGGGCGGACCAATAGCAGCCCTCAGCATCCACCGCCGCGCCGTCGGGTCGTCCGCCGTAGGGCGCAGCGCTGCCCCAAACCCAGCCAGCGGGCTTGGGCGTCATTTGGTGGAACACACGCCCCGCGCTCAGTTGGCCGGTGGCCGCATCCACGTCAAACGCCCGCACCTGGTGCGCAGCGGTGTCGGCCCAGTAGGCGGTGCGGCCGTCGGGCGACCAAGCCAAGCCGTTAGCCGTCACCACGCCATGGTTCCCACCGTCTTTCTCACCGCCCACCATGGCGTGCAGCCCTTGGCCATCCAGCATGTAAAGCACGCCCAGCGCCTGGTCTTTGGGCTCATACAAACTGCCGGCCCAAAATCGGCCTTGAGCATCGCACTTGCCATCGTTGAAACGCAGCTTGGCCGTGTCATAAGGTGCGGCGGCCAGCTGGAGCAATGAGCCACCCCACTCGCGCGCCAAGTAAATGCCATCACGCAGGGCCATGACCAGGCCGCCCCCTTGCACCGGCGCGATGCAGCCGGGCTCTTGCGCCAAGGGCCAATACGCCACCGGCCCTTGGGTCTGCAAACCCTGCACCGCCACACGGCCAATGCGCTGCCCGGGAATGTCCACCCAATACAAGTGCTGCTCTTGCGGGTGCCAAAACGGCGATTCGCCCAAGCCATTGGGCTCTGTGGTGATGGCGGCCCAAGTGGGTGAAGACAAGTCAGATGCGTGCATGAAATCCATTGTGCCCGAGCGTATGGCGCGTTCGACTACCCCAACAAGGAACGTACCTCGATCAATCGCCACCGAAACCGCACACCCAAAGAAACAGCCCGCAGAACCTGAGCGCTGCGGGCAGATGAAAGGGCGGCTTGCGCCACCGCTTGCAATGAAACTTGTCTTGGCTGGCTTTTAGCCGTGGTAGGCCGACTCGCCGTGCGATGCAATGTCCAGACCTTCGCGCTCTTCTTCTTCGGTGACACGCAGACCAATGGTCAGGTCAACGATCTTGAAGGCGACCACCGAGACCACGCCCGACCAGACGATGGTCAGCAGCACAGCCTTGGCCTGGGTCCACACTTGCCCAGCGATGGAGTAAGCGTCGGGCGCGATCATGGCCACCGTGACCCAGTCGCCCACGGCGCTGGGGCCACCCAAAGCGGGCGAGTTGAACACGCCGGTCAACAAGGCGCCGACGATACCGCCCACACCGTGCACACCGAACACGTCCA
Source organism: Limnohabitans sp. (assembly GCF_023910625.1). Lineage (NCBI taxonomy): Bacteria > Pseudomonadati > Pseudomonadota > Betaproteobacteria > Burkholderiales > Comamonadaceae > Limnohabitans > Limnohabitans sp. Next base: position 2,278,538 of record NZ_JAAVVW010000003.1, on the reverse strand, counting down.
GCGAGTCGTCCGCACCGAGCATCTTTTTCAGACCGTTCACACCCCACAAGCATGCAAAGCCCGCCACGATGCCGATCACCAAACCACCGCCGATGCCGACGTTGCCTGCGGCTGGCGTGATGGCCACCAAACCGGCCACAGCACCCGAGGCCGCACCCAGCATGGAGGCTTTGCCGCGCATCATGGCTTCACCCACACACCAGGCCAGCACAGCACCGGCTGTGGCGACCAAGGTGTTGATGAAGGCCAGCGCTGCGAAACCGTTGGCTTCGAGAGCCGAGCCCGCGTTGAAGCCGAACCAACCCACCCACAGCAAGGACGCGCCCACCATGGTCAAAGTCAGGCTGTGTGGGGCCATGGCTTCACGGCCATAACCCACGCGCTTGCCCACCATGAAGGCACCAACCAAGCCAGCCACAGCGGCGTTGATGTGCACCACGGTGCCGCCAGCGAAGTCCAGCGCGCCCCACTGCCAGATCAGACCGGCTTTGGATGTCATTTCGTCGGCGACTTCTTTGGCGGTGTAGGCGTCAGGACCCATCCAGAACCAGACCATGTGGGCGACAGGCAGGTAGCTGAAGGTGAACCACAGCACCATGAAGGCCAGCACGGCAGAGAACTTGATGCGCTCAGCGAATGCACCCACGATCAGCGCGCAAGTGATGCCTGCGAACGTGGCCTGGAAAGCGGCGAACGAGATTTCAGGAATGACCACCCCTTTGCTGAAGGTGGCTGCGTTGGCAAAGGTGCCTGCTGCGTTGTCCCAAATGCCTTTCATGAACAGGCGGTCAAAACCGCCGATGAAGGCATTGCCCTCGGTGAACGCCAGGCTGTAGCCATAAATGAACCACAACACGGTGATCATCGAGAAGGTGACTACCACTTGCATCAGCACCGACAGCATGTTTTTGCTGCGGACCAAGCCGCCGTAGAACAGGGCCAGCCCCGGAATGACCATCATGATCACCAAAATGGTGGCCACCATCATCCAGGCAATGTCGCCCTTGTTGGGCACCGCCGCTGGCGCGGCTTCGGCCGCTGCCGCGGCGGGTGCCGCTTCCGGTTTGGCTTCTGCGGCAGGAGCTGTAACGGCAGCAGGGGCAGTCTGTGCGGTGGCAACAGAGGTCGCACCGAACAGGCCCAAGCCCAGGCTCAAGCCCAAGGCCAGAGTTGCGAATAGCTTTTTCATCAATGACTCTCTTTCTGATCGATCAAAGGGCTTCGCCACCGGTCTCACCGGTGCGGATGCGAACCACTTGTTCGAGGTCGTAAACAAAAATCTTGCCGTCGCCGATCTTGCCGGTGCGGGCACCGGATTCAATGGCTTCGATCACACGCTCGACCAACTCGTCAGAGACGGCCGCTTCGATCTTCACCTTGGGTAAAAAGTCGACGACGTATTCAGCGCCACGGTACAGCTCGGTGTGGCCTTTTTGACGACCAAAGCCTTTGACTTCGGTCACAGTGATGCCCTGCACGCCGATGCCCGACAGTGCTTCACGCACTTCGTCCAGCTTGAAGGGTTTGATGATGGCGGTCACCAGTTTCATGATGGCTCCTTGGTTGGAATGGGTGAAATCAGAAGGTGTACTTCAGGCCAACGACCAATGCGTCTTTGCCGTTGTACTTGCCTCTGAAAGAATAAACGTTCCTGTTTGCATCTGTACCCACAAAGGCTGCCGATGCAGTTAAACCATTTTCAATATCTTTGACGAGGGTCAAGGCGTAATCGGTGTATGAAGCGTTGGCAATGTTCTGAACGCTCTGGTAACCCACATGGGGCGTTAAAGTCAATCCATTGCCCAAATCAAGGGCCGCACTCAGGTCAAGGTAATAGCTGTTTTTGCTGTTTGGATTACCAAACAAATTGGAAATGGCATGGGAGTACTTGGCCGTGAATACCCCGTAAGTCAGGCCACCATAAACTTCGTTGGTGTTGGCATTGGCAAATCCAGGGACATTGCCCAATTTGTTGCCGCTGTATTCATAACGCAAAAAACCCGCGTCATAAGACACATCGCCCACGGCACCCTTGTAACCACCGTACAAGTCAACTTCAACGTTGGCATCGCCGCCCGAATCCTTGATCCACTTGATGGTCGAAGCCCAGGCGCCTGCATACAAACCGCTCTTTTGGGCGTAATCAAAACCGCCTTGCACTGCCGGCTCCAGTCGAGACTGGGAAATACCACGGTAACGGTAGTCAGAAACCACCCCTGCATTGAACGACAAGGTGCTCTCGCCGGCCTGCGCCCGGGCTGCACCGGTGAGCAACAACAAGGACAAAGTCAGCAAAGAAGGTACGAGGATGTTTTTCATGGAAAGCTCCTGTAAGCAAAAAAGGACAAGCCATTCAAGCACGGACCGTGCCAATCCACCCCAGCGTCAACGTTCGGGGTTTTCCCCATGCATTCCTCACCCGTGCATGCTTGAATGGCATTCCAACAAGTTCTTTGCGCCGGGACTGCGCCACAGGACACGCAAAATTGCACCAAAACAGGGCAAGGAGGGTTTATGAGTCTCAGTTTGGTGCGAAGTCGCGCCCTGATCGGTCTGCAGGCACCACCCGTCACCGTCGAAGTGCACTTGGCCAATGGTCTGCCCAGCTTTACCCTGGTGGGCTTGGCCGATGTCGAAGTCAAAGAAGCCCGCGAACGGGTGCGCTCTGCCTTGCAAAACAGCGGGCTGGACTTTCCGCACAACAAACGCATCACCGTGAACCTGGCTCCAGCCGACCTGCCCAAGGATTCGGGTCGGTTGGACTTACCGATCGCACTGGGCATTTTGGCGGCCAGCGGGCAGATCGATGCCAGCAAACTGGCGGGCTACGAGTTTGCAGGCGAGCTGTCGCTGTCGGGTGAGCTGCGCCCAGTGCGCGGCGCACTGGCCATGAGCCTGGTGCTGCGCCAGCAGCAAGTTCGAACGCGGCTGGTCTTGCCACCCGGCAGCGCCGAAGAAGCGGCGCTGGTGCCCGATGCCGAAGTGTTCAGGGCACGGCATCTGCTCGATGTGGTGCAACAGTTTTTGCCCCCCTCCAACGAAGCTCTTCCAGAGCCCGGCGATGGCTGGGCCCGCATGGCACCGAGCACTCCGAACACCCCTCCACGGTATGCCGACCTGGCCGATGTGAAAGGCCAAGCCGGCATCAAACGGGTGCTGGAGATCGCCGCTGCCGGAGGCCATTCGCTGCTCATGGTCGGCCCGCCGGGTTCGGGCAAGTCCATGCTGGCCCAGCGCTTTGCGGGTTTGCTGCCGCCCATGGCCATCGAAGACGCCTTGGAATCGGCAGCCATTGCCAGCCTGGCGGGGCGTTTTGACCTGACGCGCTGGGCACAACGCCCCACGGGTCAGCCGCACCACTCGGCCAGCGCGGTGGCCTTGGTGGGCGGCGGCTCGCCACCGCGCCCAGGCGAGATCTCACTGGCGCACCACGGTGTGCTGTTTCTGGACGAGCTGCCCGAATTTCCGCGTGCGGCGCTGGAGGCCCTGCGCGAACCTCTGGAGACGGGCACCATCACCATCGCCCGCGCCGCTCGGCGGGCCGAGTTTCCGGCGCGCTTTCAGTTGATCGCGGCCATGAACCCCTGCCCTTGCGGCTATTTGGGCAGCGCCACACGGGCCTGCCGCTGCTCACCCGACCAGGTCAGCCGCTACCAAGGCAAGCTGAGTGGCCCGCTGCTGGACCGCATCGACCTGCACATCGAAGTGCCCAGCCTACCCGCGCAAGACCTGCTGAACGCCCCACCCGGTGAAAGCACCACCGCCATCGCGGCCCGCAGCCAGGTCGCCCGCGAACGCGCCCTGGCCCGCCAAGGTTGCGCCAACGCCGACCTGCAAGGTCAGGCCATTGACGCACAAGCGCGCTTGGACGACAACGCCACCGCCTTGCTGCAAAAAGCCGCCGTCAAACTCGGCTGGAGTGGCCGCAGCGTACACCGCAGCCTCAAAGTCGCCCGCACCATCGCCGACTTGGCGGGCAGCGACACCATTGCCACCACGCATGTGGCCGAAGCATTGCAGTACCGGCGGGTACTCAAGGAGCAGTGAGCCAGGCACGGATAATCCGGCCATGCCACACGCAGATCCATCAGCAGCGAGCGTCACCCGCCAGGGCCATTTCAGCATCTGGCTGTCGTTGCCCCAGCTCATCACCTGGGGCAGTGTTTTTTACACCTTCTCACTGTTGATGACGCCCCTGGAAGCCGAGCTGGGCATGAGCCGGGCCGAATCCTCGCTGGCTTTCAGCCTGGCACTGCTGGCCGAAGGTTTGATGGCCTATGGGGTGGGGCGCTGGATCGATGCGGGGCGCGAGCGTTGGGTCATGACGCTGGGTTCCTTGTGGATTGGCGTGGGCCTGGTGGGGCACAGTTTCGTCACCACGGTGGCGGGGTTTTATGCCGCCTGGATCTGGCTGGGCCTGGGCATGGCGGCCACGCTTTACACACCCGTGTTTGCGTTGGTCACACGCCGCTTTCCGCAGGACTTTCGGCGCGCCATCATCACACTCACCTTCTTGGGCGGGCTGGCCAGCACGGTGTTCATTCCGTTGTTTGCCTGGTGGATGGATTTGTGGGGTTGGCGCCAAGCCCTGTGGGCGCTGGCGGCGCTGCAGTTCTTGGTTTGCGCGCCACTGCATGCCTGGTTGCTGCAAGGCGCGCCGCTCAAGGCGCTCGAGTCCGCTGCGCATGACGCGGTGCAACCCGCCTCGGTGCGCGAACACCTGCGCCACGCGCCATTTTGGCTGTTGGCGCTGTTCATGGTGCTCACCATGTCGGTCACTGCGGCACTGCCCGCGCACATGATCGCCTTGCTGCAAGAGTCGGGCTTGTCCCCCACCTGGGTGATTGCCATCCCGGCGGCCATCGGGGTGATTCAAGTGCTGGGGCGCTTGGTGCTGTTTGTGTTTGAGCGTTATTGGGACGTTCACGCCGCCAACCGCTGGATTCCCACTTTGGTCCCGGCGGGCGTGCTGGCTTTGCTGATTGGCGGGCTCAGCCCACTCGCCTCGCTGGTGTTTGTGCTGCTGTACGGCCTGGGCAATGGCATGAACACCATCGTCAAGGGCACGGCCATGGCGCAGTACGTCAGCCGCCAGCATGTCGGGCAGCTCAATGGTTTACTGGGTGTGCCGATTGCGCTGGCCCGCGCTGCTGCGCCCTTGACGCTGGGCCTGCTTTGGTCGCCAGAGCACGGCTACACCCTGGCGCTGTGGTGGCTGTTGCTGGCCAGTTTGCTGGGCACGGCCGCGTTGTGGGCAGCGCAAAGTTTTGCCCGCACGGCGCGTCACTGAAACCTGCATCGACGCGGCGTTATATCCATTTCGGCATATAAACCTAACTAAAAAATCGTTCCCATGTCTGAGGAGGCTGACCACAATCGCGCCATCTTCTGCTCTTCTCTTTCAGGAAACGACCCCATGAAACACTTCTGTGCTTTGGTCCTGGCCTTGTCGGCCGCCAGCTTCAGCGCCAACGCCCTGGCAGCTCAGCCCCTGCTCAGCCCTGCCGAGTTGCAAGCCAAGTTGTCCGACGCCAACGTGCGCGTGATCGATATCCGCGACCCCAAATCGTATGCCGCCAACCACATCCCTGGCGCGGTGAATGCGCCCTATGGCACCTGGCGCGGCCCGGCCAATAACCCCGGCGAGTTGCCTGGCCTGCCCAAGTTGACCACCTTGGTGCAAAGCCTGGGCCTCACGCCCAGCACCCACGCGGTGGTGGTGTCCAGCGGTGCAGACGCCACCGACTTCGGCGCTTCTGCTCGCGTCTACTGGACCCTCAAAGTGCTGGGCCTCAAAGAGCTGTCGGTGCTCAACGGCGGCGTTCGGGCTTGGACCACGGCGGGCCTGCCGCAAAACAACACGGCCGTGCAAGTCGCTGCCAGCAGCTTCCAGCCGCAAATCGACAAAAGCTTGGTGGCCACCAAAGAAGAGCTGGTGGCCCGCGTGAAGTCGGGCGATGCCGCCCTGATCGACGCCCGTCCGGCCGACTTCTTCAAGGGCGACACCCGCCATGTGGCGGCCAGCGTGCCTGGCACCTTGCAAGGCGCGGTGAACGTCGAGCACGACAAATGGTTTGCCCCCGGCACCTCCACCTTTGTGAGCACCGACCAAGCCCAAAAAGTGGCCGCGTCCAGCCCCATCGATCCGGCCAAAGAGACCGTGTCGTTTTGCAACACCGGCCACTGGGCGGCGACCAACTGGTTTGCCATGTCCGAAGTGCTGGGCCAGAAAAACGTGAAGCTTTACGCCGGCTCCATGGTCGAATGGTCGAAAGACCCCAACGGCCTGCCCATGGCCAACGTGCCCAGCCGCCCCAAGCAGCTCTTGATCGACGCCAAGTTCTGGGCTGAGAAAACCTTCAAATAAACTCGGATCATGAAACGCCTTCCTTTAGCGGCCTTGCTGGCCGCTTTTTTCATCTTTTTAGCCCTGTCCGTGTCCGTCCGCCAGGCGGTGCTGATGCTGGTGGGCGTGGGCATGGGCGCGGCTTTGGCGGGGGCGCGCTTTGGCTTCACCACCGGCTGGCGACAACTCATTGAGCAGCGCAACCCCCAGGGCGTTGCCGGGCAGGTGCTGCTGCTGGCCCTGGCCAGCCTGGCGGCGCTGCCGCTGCTGGGGCAGTTTTCTGAATTGCAAGCCGCTTTGGGGCCACCCAGCGTGAGCTTGCTGGTGGGTGCGTTCGTGTTCGGGCTGACCATGCAAATTGCCGACGGCTGCGGTTCGGGCACTTTGTACAAAGCCGGTTTGGGCGTGCCCCTCAACATGGGCATCTTGCCGCTGTTTGCACTGGGCAGTTTTTTGGGATCGGTGCACCTGGACAGCTGGCTGTCGCTGGGCCAAATGGCCCCGGTCAGTTTTTCAGCCGCGTACGGCACAGGCGGCGCGCTGGCCCTGACGCTGGCTTTGCTGGCCGCCGTGCTGGTGGCGGTGCGCCTGTGGGTGGGCGCGGGCCAAACCTGGCTGGACAAACGCTGGCTTTGGGGTGCCGTGGCGCTGGCGGTGCTGGCCACACTCAACTTGTTGCTGGCGGGCCAGCCCTGGGGCGTGGTGTACGGCTTTGGCCTGTGGGCCGCCAAGGTGTCGGTGGCGCTGGGCGCTTTTGACCCCACGGCCAATGCCTTTTGGGGCCAGGCGGGCAATGCGCAACGCCTGACACAAACCGTGTTCATGGACGTGACCACCATCACCAACATCGGCATCTTGGGCGGTGCGTTGTGGGTCTCGGCCAAAGCCGCCTCCAACAGCACGCCTTTGACCACCCAGCAATGGGTGATTGGCCTGATTGCCGGGTTCGTCATGGGCTACAGCTCGCGCTTGGCCTTTGGCTGCAACATCGGCGCCATGCTCAGCGGCATCTCTACTGGCAGCTTGCACGGCTGGATCTGGGTGCCCCTGGCTTTTGCAGGCACGTTGATCGGTGTGCGCGTGCGCCGCCATTACCAATTTTGAAGGAGGCCGCATGAGCACCACGCACCAATTACAAGCGGTTTTCTGGCTCGGCCTGGCTGCCTTTTTGAGTTGGGACTTCATGGTCTCGGCCCCGGTGGACCTGCGCAATGAACCCCCGTTGATCGCGGCGGGTTCAGGCCAGGCCACCAGTGGCGGGCATTGTTCGATGGCGAAGTGAGTGTGGGTCGGTTGGCACTACTTCGGCTTGCGACCCAAAGCGGCTCGGTCATATTTCCCGAGACGTCAACTTGTTTGCGTTAATAGCGACCCGCCGTGCACCAGCCAGGAAACGGCCATTACCCGAAATCTAAAGCAATGACTTGTTCAAAGCGGCAGCACTGAAACCTGTTTGATATCCCGCAACACGATGCTCGAACGCACATGCGCCACTGCGGGCAGCTTAAACAAAGTTTTCATCAGGAAGTGTTCATACGCCTCGATATCTTGCGCCATGATGGTCAACACATAGTCTGATTGGCCCGTGGTGGAATAACAGTGCACGATGTGAGGCGAAGCCTGCACAGCCGCCTCAAATTCGGCCACTGTTTTTTCAGTGTGCTGGGATAGGTTGATATCGGCCATCACCATCAAATTCAGCCCTACCTTTTTGCGGTCCACCTGAACGGTGTAGCCGGTGATGACGCCTTGGCTCTCCATCTCCTTGATGCGTTTCCAGCATGGCGTGGTGGACAGACCTACCCGCTCTGAGATTTGCTGCACGGTCATACGCGAATCCTGTAGCAAGGATTCGAGGATTTTCAAGCTATAAACGTCTTTCATTCTTTAATTGTATTGATTTTGAGAATTTCATTCTCACTTGGATGCTGGAACGGTCTGAATAAGGTTTTTATTCGCAAATAGAGGGTCTATTCTTGCTCCACAAATACGGAGGCACCCATGATCAACAACCCCCTGACCCATGCCGCCAATCCTGCGGTTTTGCGCGATTACCAGCTCATGGACAACGTCTGGGCGTCGCAGGGTGTGGTCTTTTTGTCGGGCACGCAGGCGCTGGTGCGGTTGGTGCTGATGCAGCGCCGTTACGACGAAAGCCAGCAATGGAACACCCGAGGTTTCATCAGCGGCTACAGGGGCTCGCCACTGGGCATGGTTGATCAGGTCATCTGGAAACAAGGTGAACAGTTCAAGAATGCGGGTATCGAGTTTGTGCCTGCCATCAACGAAGAGCTGGGAGCCACTCAGGTGCTGGGGACGCAGCGCGTGGAATCCGACCCAGAGCGCACGGTCGATGGTGTATTCGGTCTGTGGTACGGCAAAGGCCCGGGGGTGGACCGCGCAGGGGATGCTCTCAAACACGGCAACGCCTACGGCTCGTCACCGCACGGTGGTGTGTTGGTGGTGGCGGGCGATGACCATGGCTGCGTGTCCTCGTCCATGCCGCATCAGAGCGACCAGGTGTTTCAATCGTGGCACATGCCAGTGGTCTCGCCAGCTGATGTCACGGAGCTGGTGAGCTTTGGCTTGTATGGCTTTGCCTTATCACGTTATTCGGGTGCCTGGGTGGGCCTGACCGCGTTGTCAGAAGTGGTGGAAAGCAGCACAACGGTGGATCTGGACGCCATCAACGCGCAGCTGGGTCTTTGGAAGCGACCACAAGAAGTACAAGACCTGACGGGACATGTTGCACCTGCCGATGGCCTGCATTACCGCTGGCCTGATTTGCCGTCTTTGCGTCTCGAATCGCGCCTACACGACAAGCTGAGCGCGGTGGTCGCCTTCGCACAAGTGAACAGCATTGACCGCCAGGTGATCGTCAGCCCGCAGGCCCACATTGGTATTGTCACAGCGGGCAAGGCCCACCATGATTTGATGGAAGTGTTCCGGCGATTGGGCCTGAGCGAAGCCTCACTGGCTGCTGCTGGTGTGCGCGTGATCAAGTTAGGCTTGACCTTCCCGATCGAAACCACCCGTATGCATGCCTTTGCACAAGGCCTTCGGGAGATTCTGGTGATCGAAGAAAAAGCGCCCATCGTCGAGCAACAATTGCGCGATCTGTTTTACAACGCGCCTTCGCGGCCTGTCATCGTGGGCAAACGCGATGCACAAGGTCAGGCGCTCTTGTCAGCGTTGGGCGAATTGCGCCCCTCTCGTCTGATCGTGCAAGTGGCTGACTGGTTACAACAGCACACGTTAGTGGCGCTGAATATTTCGCATCTGAAGGTGCTCGACTTCGTGCCCGCAGACATGCTGAGTAACGCCAGCGATGCGGTCAAGCGGCTGCCATACTTTTGTGCTGGCTGCCCACACAACACATCAACAAAAGTGCCCGAAGGCTCCACCGCGCGCGCAGGCATTGGCTGCCACTTCATGGCCAACTGGATGGAACGCGACACCGCTGGCCTGATCCAGATGGGAGGCGAAGGTGTGGACTGGGTCTCGCACTCGCGCTTTACTCGCACGCCGCATGTCTTCCAGAATCTGGGCGACGGTACGTATTACCACTCGGGCTACCTCGCCATTCGGCAAGCGGTTGCGGCCAAGTGCCGCATCACATACAAAATTTTGTTCAACGATGCGGTGGCGATGACAGGCGGGCAACCCGTCGATGGTGTCATCAGCGTAGATGCCATTGCGCGCCAGGTTGAGAGCGAAGGCGTTGCGGCGGTGGCGATCGTGAGCGATGACATCACAAAATTTAACGCCGTCAAAAGCCGTTTTCCGTCAATCGCCACATTTCATCCGCGTGAAGAATTGGACATGGTACAACGCAATTTGCGCGAATTGACGGGTGTTTCAGTGCTGATTTATGAGCAGACCTGCGCCGCCGAAAAACGTCGACGCCGCAAGAAAGGTGAGCTGAGCGATCCAGCGCGTCGCCTGATGATCCACGAAGGGGTATGTGAAGGCTGTGGTGACTGCGGTGTGCAAAGCAATTGCGTAGCTGTGCTGCCGCAGGAGACGCCATGGGGTCGCAAGCGCAAGATCGACCAGACGCATTGCAACAAGGATTACTCTTGTGCCAATGGTTTTTGCCCGAGTTTTGTCAGCGTGATCGGTGGTCGTTTGCGTCGCAAGACGGGCGCATCACCGCAGGCGCGACAGCAGTTCATGGCACACGCTGCACGCTTGCCTGACATCCATCCTCGCAGCACCGATAGCCCCTGGGACTTGCTGATCACTGGCGTGGGCGGCACCGGCGTGGTGACGGTGGGCGCAGTCATTGCCATGGCAGCGCACCTGCAAGGGCAGCACGCCAGCGTGCTTGACTTCATGGGCTTTGCCCAAAAAGGTGGCTCTGTGCTCAGTTTTGTACGCATAGCTCCCACACGAGAACTGCTCAACCAAGTGCGCATCGATACCCAACAAGCGGATGCCTTGCTGGCATGCGATGCGGTGGTGGCTGCTTCTCCTGAAGCACTTCAAACGATTCGCCATGGGCGTACACGCGTGCTGGTGAATGTGCATGAAACACCTGTTGCCGATGCTGTGCGCAACCCGGATGCGCAAGTGCAAACCAACTTGTTGGTAGAAAAAATACGCTTTTCTGCAGGCAATGCGCAGGTAGAAACCTTTGATGCTCAGGCACTGGCTGAGCAGGTACTGGGCGACACACTGGCCGCCAACATCTTGGCAATGGGTTATGCCTGGCAGCGTGGGCTAGTGCCTGTCAGCTTGGCGGCGCTGGAGCAGGCCATCCGTTTGAACAACGTCGCCGTGGAAGCCAACTTACTAGCCTTCACCGTTGGTCGACTGGCCGCTGCAGATCCCATGGCATTGAGCGTGTCCGCGACAGCAAATCCCACACAAGAAGACCTGCACAGCTACATCGAACAGGCCAGCCACCATCTAGCGGCCTATCAGAACGATGGCTGGGCTCAACGCTACACACGCTTGATGAATGATGTTCATCGGGCCATACAAGCAGCCGGCTTGTCAGATGACACCTTGAGCATGACGGTGGCGCGTAGCCTGCACAAATTGATGAGCTACAAGGATGAATACGAAGTTGCCAGGTTGTTCAGTGACAAGGCCTTCCAAGCGCAACTCGATGCGCAGTTTGAGGGCGATTACCGGCTGGCCTTTCACATGTCACCGCCCGCGCTGTTTAAAGAATCAGATGGAAAAGCACCACGCAAAGTCACCTTGGGTGCCTGGATGCGCCCAGTGTTGGGGCTTCTGGCCAAGGCAAAGGTGTTGCGCGGCACGATATGGGACCCGTTTGGCTACACGCACGAGCGGCGCATGGAACGTCATCTGATTGATGCCCAAATCCAACTGGTGCAAGAGTTGTTGCCCTTGGTCAACACAAAAAATCAAGCGTTGATGCGCGACATCATGGCGCTGCCGCTGTCCATGCGAGGCTTTGGCCATGTGAAGGCCCGCAACGTGCGCGCCGCCCAAAGCCGTCAAGCTTGGCTGCTTCACCGGATCGATCCGACGCGTTACCCGCGTCCGCGGGACGACAATGGTTTGCAGCAATTGCGGGGAGTTCCGATCCGAAGCGTTTGAGTTTCATCGCCCAAACTCGGCGCTGGTCGTCGAGACGAAATGTCCTGGCAAAAGCGTTGATGGCCCCTCTTGGCCGGTCACAGTAGATCCATTACAGCGATTGCGATGCCGCCATTGTCAAATGACCGCCTCAACCGATTTTGATTGAGCAGTGCCAGAGCCCCTCAACCCGCACAGACCCTTTTTTTCTGTCATCGGGCTGATCATCGGTTTGCATATCGCCATCTCAACCGACCGTCAGCTGCATCACCCCAATAATCGGCCCAAGATGAACCTCGCTCACCGTTTGCGAACGCATCAACCCTCAATGTGTAAAAGTTTAATTACACATCAAATTGTAATTTTTGCATTACTTTGGTTTAGTATGTCGGCTTGAGGTCAGGCAAACCGCCCATCCAGACGGCCCTGACTGTTCGCATCAGGAGATTGCCGTGAACCTCTACATCTATCTGTTCCTTTTGTTTGGCGCTGTATTCGGTCTCTCGACGTTTTCTTACAGGCACATCTTCAGCGAGGGGCCTCACCAGGTCGAGACGACCGAAGGAGGCTCCACTCTGGGCAGCCGCGTGTTGTGGGCCATGGTTTGCACGTTCTTGTGGCCCATCATGCTCCTCACCGGCCTCAACTCAGCCCGGATATTGGCCAGGCGCAAACGCCAAGCACTCGCTGCCAAGCACTGAGCCTTGGCGCTGATCCATCCCGCTTGTGGGGTAGCAATCATTTGAAGCTGCCAGACAAGCGCTTGCTGTCCATGCGAGCTGGGGATAACGGCTCTCGTAAGAGTCCATGACATGACAAACCGCTCATGTTTGACAGGCGCAGTCGAGCCCGAAGAGCCGGTCAGGTTTACAGGGCCAACGTCGGTAGTGCAGCGGTTGCAGACATTGATCATCAATAAGCTGAACTGCAGCTGCCGGCCATAAGCGGACGATGCGGTTGTGGCAACACAAGCATCTAAGGCTGGTAAGGCATTTCATAATCTAGCCCTTCCCCTCTGCTTTTCGAGATGCCTACCTTTGATCATGGACAAACTCTTACTACAGAAGCAGGTGCTGGAGCGGCTCGCCGAAGACCTTCTGCTGGCCGAACAGGCAGTGCGTGCGGCCCATGAGACGGCGACTCACGAAGAAAACATTGCCGAAAACAAATACGACACATTGGGACTCGAAGCCGCCTACCTGGCCACCGGCCAGGCTCGGCGCGCTGAAGACATTCGCCAGGCGATGGCCAATTGGCGCCATTTCCGCCCGCGCCCCTATGACTCCAGCAAAGGTATACAGCTCGGCGCGCTCGTCTGCCTGGTCGATTCCGCCGATAAGCAGCAACTGCTCTTTCTAGGGCCGGATGGGGGCAGCATGAAGTTGGTCAGTGGCGCACAGCTCATTCAGGTCATCAGCAGCGAAGCCCCTTTGGGGAGGGCCATGCTGGGTAAATACGAGGGTGATGAGGTGTGGATAGAGGTCGCTCCAATCCGACAGCAATTTGAGGTGCTGCGGGTTAATTGATCAGCAAGCAAGCCCAAGCCAAATTGGCTGGGGTCATCGGATGTGCCTGGAAGCTAGACATTGTTTCCGCCGACCACGATTTGACCAACTGATGGGCGTAGTGCCGATCGTGCTGAGAGCAACCCGTTCAATGGCCTTGCCAAGCCTCATGCGCACTGAACGCAGCGGCCGTCAATTCGATATCGGCCCGAGGAATGCGGGCTTGTTGAGCGACATCGCGCCAAGTGCCCACGACATCCATCACCTCGTCAACGATGTGCCGCCCTTGCGCGGCCGTCAAGCCGTAAAAAGCAGCAGTGCTCAACGCGGTTTGCAAGTCAGGACGGTTGTCCATATCGTCAATGTTCAGCACATGCTCGGCTTTGTCGATGTTCGGGTTCACATCAAACGCGGGTGCCAATCGCCAGCCCGTTGAGCTCAGCACAAAGCCGTGATTGCGCAAATGGTCGTCCCGATTGCCGACCGCCACATTAAAAACCACGCGCCTGAACAGCTGAGCCAGATCTGATTGAACCGTCGCTGCATCGCCACTGGCCCGCAGAAACTGCGCCAATTCCAGATAACTGCAGCCCTCGCTTTGGTCTTTTCGCAGCAGCGTCATGGCCGACGCATAAAACCGCCGCTGGCCACCGACACGGTCGAAGCGCTGCACACAAAAAGTATGAAACTCACCACCCAGGCGCAACAGCTTTGCAGCAGGGACATCGATGCCTGCACGTTGGGCCATTTGATGTGTGGCGAACTCCCAAGCCCCGACATCACGGTCATCATCACGCGCCGGAAATTTGCCAATCCAAAGAGAGCCGTCCAGCTCTGTGAAATTGGCCTTGGGACGGGCACCCCCCAACGAAGCACCCGGTGCCACCAGAACGGTTAACCATTTGCGCAAAGCATCGAGATCGTCAATGCGCTTATGGGTCAGTTGCCAAGCCACCTGCTCCAGTTCGCGCAGCGTGGTCACGGGTGGCGCTGCAAAAGGATCGTTGCCCAAAAACGCTTGCGTGCCGGATGGGCGAAAGCGCAACGCCCCCTGCCGCGTGACATCCTGCACGCCGATCAGGAAATCCCACGCATAAAGTGTTTTGGCCGGACGCTTTTGGTCCTTGGCCAGCAAGGCCTCGCGCCGTTTCATCAGCGTTTGTCCCCAGCGGTCGGGGGATGAGTCGAGAAAGACGCCAAAGTTGCCCAGCTCCGGCTTGGGGAAAAAAGGATGCGCGTCCAAAGACAAATCAGGGTCCAGCGCAAAAGCTCTCGGATCGTTCAGCCAATCTTTGTCGTAATGAAAGCGAAGCTGCCCTCGGTCATGCGCCAAGTGGCCCACCAGACAACCGGGCCCCAAATCGCAATCCAACCAGACCTCTAGCCCATCGAATTGCCCCGTCATGGCGGCCCCTCAGAAGTGCTGTTGGCAGCGTCGGTGGAGAGCACGCTGGCACGGCGCTGGCGTCGCGCTGCAGGCGATGGGGCCAAAGCCAAATCCTGCAACTTGCGCCCCACTTTGTCGTCGGCGGCCAAGGCGTTGAAATCTGCCTGCAGCCCAAGCACCGCCAGCACGCGCAGATAAGTGCCCAAAGTGGCACCCGCATCGCCGGCCTCGACCTTGTAGACCGAAGTGCGTGACATGCCTGCCCGCTGCGCCACCACGGCCGTGCTCAGTTTGCGGCGCAAACGCGCCAGCCGCAGGCGCTCGCCCAAGGCCGTGAGCAGTGTTTGCTCTTGAGGGAAAACAATGGGTGGCTTGCTAGACATTTTGCCATTATGGACAAAATAGATAGGTATTGTCCATTATGAATAAAAATGAAGAACGATATCAACAAGCAAGACCTCGTGTGCGGTGCCTGAGAGTTGCCCCTCGCTTCTCATCGTACGGGCGTCCTCAATCAGACTGGAACTGGCAAACTGCTAGCTGACCAGATTGCAGCGGAAGTAGTCATCGTGTCAGACGAGCTGTAGGACAGCAGTCGGCCAAGAAGCGACACTCCGCCTTTTCACCCAAAGCTGCCGCTATGGTTCTTTTGCCCGATTAGCGTCTTCGGGGGAATAAGTGCACTTTTTCTTGCTTGTTCATACCCAGGTAGACGGAAGAGTCATTTTGTTGCCATAAACTTCAGAAAGTTAAATCTCTTATGTATCAGTTATGGCACTCGGCGACTACTTCAAAGGTCCTCAACACAAGGCCAACGCGGCACGGCTTGAGGCTGAACTTCAGGATCAACACAAACGATCTCAAGCAGATCTGCAGTCGTTGCAGACAAAGTTTGACCAATTGGAAAGAAAAGCGCTGGAAATAGGGCTGCTAGATCTTTTGGCTGTCCAGAAAAAGATTCAGGATCAGGAGTCGATGCTGGCGGAGGCTAAGTCCAATGTCGACGCGGCTCTGGCAGAACTCCAGGCGGCTGATTCAACGCTTCAAGAAGTACGAAAGCAGATTCTGGTAGCTGAGGATACCGTCGAGCTGGAAACTTTTTCGCTGTATCACCCCAAGTATCAATTCACAAACAGCGCCGAGTACAAGGAGCGGCTGGATGCGATCCGAGAGGTTCAGAAGCAGACCGCGAGGGGTTTGAGTGCAGAAGTCGATGCCTGGGACAACCAGGCTGTTCAGCTAACAAAAGCTGAATGGAAGAAGCTGCGAAAGGATGCTCTCAAGTTGGCGCTTCGAGCCTTCAACAGCGAGAGTGAGTATTGCGTCGACAAAGTGAAATTCAACAACGTGGAGAGGATGGAGGAGCGCATCCGCAAGTCGTTTGAGACCTGCAACAAACTTTTGAAGAATGTCGGTGTTTGGTGGAAAGACGTTGTCTTGGAGGACAAGCTTAAGGAGCTTAATCTTGCGCACGAGTACCAGATGAAACGGCAGGAGGAAAAGGAGGTTGCGCGGCAGGCGCGGGAAGACCAGCGGGAGCAGGAAAAACTCGAGAAAGAAATCCGGGAAGCGCGCGCCAAGATCGAGAAGGATCGTAGCCACTTCATCAGGGCTCTACAAAGGCTGCAGCTACGTTTAGCGGAGGCCACCAATCAGCAGGAATACGAAGATCTGCAAGTCCGCATCGATGAGATCAGTACCCAAAACAGCAAGCTGGACGAAGAGGAAAAGCAGCTTGACTACCGTGAGCAAAATGCACGTGCCGGCTACGTCTACGTGATCTCAAACATCGGCGCGTTTGGTCAGGGGGTCTACAAGATCGGTATGACCCGGCGCCTCGAGCCCATTGAGCGTGTGGACGAATTGGGCGACGCTTCAGTACCATTCCGATTCGATGTTCATGCGCTTGTTTTCTCAGACAACGCGCCGGCTCTGGAGGCTAAGCTCCACGCACATTTCGCGGCCGGACGGCTCAACAAGGTCAATGGGCGCAAGGAGTTTTTCCAGGCTGACCTCAAGGAAATCGAGGCTGTGATCCGAGCAAACTACGATGCAGTAGTTGAAGTGACCCACGCCGCGCCTGCAGAGCAGTACCGTGAGAGCCTAAGACTGACGATGCCACTGGACTCAATACAAGCGTCAGAGCTCGTCGCTGCGGGGCTTGATCGGGGTGGCATTTAGTCCCACCGTTCCTGAACGACTGCTTAGCTGAGCCGGTTTTTACCGCTTTGGGGCGTTTTTTGCCCGTCAATTAAAGTGGTTGGATGACGGCTCACAGCCTTTAAGAGCCGTTCAGGTTCGAGGTCAGGTAGCCGGTGATGGCCGAAAACATCCTCACGTCTCACGCCTGACGCAAATGCAGCGCCGCTGCGGCCTTGACCGCCTGGGTCAGGCGCTGCGCTGACGGGGCCTCGCGGGCCCAGTGCTGCCAATACAGGGCCACATCCACCGTGGCGCCCGGCAGCAGTTCTTGCAGCGTCGGGCGTTGGGCGAGGTGCTGCTCGGGCACCATGCCCCAGCCCAGGCCCAGCTCGATGGCGGTCTCAAACGCTCCCACGGCAGGGGCAAAGTGGCGCGGGTAATGGGGTTGCTGCAGGCCAAAGTGTTGGACCAAAAACGTGTCTTGCAAGGCGTCCTTGCGGTTAAAAATCACGGCCGGTTGGGTCAGCAGTTTGTGCACCGTCACCGCACCGGCGCTGGTGCGGCAGCGCTTGAGCACCTCCGGGGTGGCCACACAGCGGTAACGCATGAGCCCTAAGGGCTCGGCCACGCAGCCGCGCATCGGCTCGGCCAAGGTGGTCACGCAGCCCATGACATCGCCGCATTTGAGTGCGTCGTGCGTGTGGTCCTGGTCGTCGATCATGATGTCGAGCAGCACATGGTGGCGCAACAGCATCGCGGCCACGCCCGGCAAAAACCAGCTGTCCACCGAATCGGCGTTGATGGCCACGCTGAGCGACTGCCAACGCACTACCTTGCGTGCCCCACTGTGGCTGGACGTGCCCTGCAGCCCGCCCAGCACATCGGCTTCCATCATGCGCACTTGCTTGATGTGGGCCAGCAAGGCCTGTCCGGCGGGGGTGGCCCGCACCTGCTTGCCACGCACCAGCAAGCGCTGGCCCAGGCTTTCTTCGAGTGCCTTGATGCGCAAAGACACCGCCGCCAGCGTGATGGACAAGGCTTGCGCCGCCGCGCCAAAGCCGCCGTGTTCGACCACGGCGGCCAGGGCTTCAAGTTGACGGGCGTCGAGCATGATTGAGTTAAAAAATATTGAGTGATGTGAGTTTAATTCAACATCATTTAATTGAATGCCTGTCTGGCGCACACTCCAGCCCATTCGCAGCCGCCCCTCAGGAGATTTGTCATGGTTTTCAGCCTTCCCACTTTCACCGCCGGCATGGTGCTCAGCATCTCCTTGATCATGGCCATCGGCCCCCAAAACGCCCATGTGTTGCGCATGGGCCTGCAGCGCCAGCACCTGTGGTTGACGGTGGCGGTGTGCGCGGTGGCCGACATCGCGCTGATTGGTCTGGGCGTGCTCAGCCTCGCTCAGCTGGGCGGCCTATCAGACAAATTGCACGGCGCCTTGGTCGGTGCGGGCATGTTGTTTTTGACTGTCTATGGCTGGCAAGCGTTTCAGCGGTTTTTGCACCCTACAGCCTTGGTGCTGAACCAGCCCGAAGAGGCCAAGGCTGAGGCGGGGGCTCGCGCAGGGCGTGTGCAGGCGGCCCCCGTCACACGCCGTCAGGCCTTGCTGTCGGCGCTGGCCTTTTCATGGCTCAACCCGCATGCCTGGTTGGACACGGCGGTGTTGATCGGCACCGCTTCGCTGGCCTATGGACAAGGCAGCACCACCTTTGGCTTGGGCGCGGCCGCTGGCTCTTTGTTGTGGTTCATGAGCTTGGGCGTGGCCGCCTTTTGGCTGGGTCGGCGTCTGAACTCGCTGCACGTTTGGCGCGCACTCGATGCGGGTGTGGCCTTGATGATGTGGGGCACCGTGGTGTGGTTGGCATTGAGCTTGGTGTCTTGAGGTCACGGCCGGTTGAGGTCAGCAACAAAACGAACATCGCTGCAGGCCAGCGGTCATCGCCCACGGGGTGGGCTCCTACAAACTCAAGACGCAGACAGTTCAGCGCATTACCGTGTCAACCAGCGTCTGGCTGCAAAGCTCAGCGCATCCACGCACGCCACCATGAGCAGCATCGCGCCCAAAATGGTCGCGGTTTTGTTCATGTGGAACAGGCCCATGTGGAAGGACAGCATTTGGCCCAAGCCCCCCGCGCCCACCACGCCCAGCACGGCGGCGGCGCGGATGTTGTTTTCCCAGCGGTAGAGCGTGTAGCTCATGAGCTGCGGCAAGACCTGGGGCAAAGTGGCGTAAAAGAAAACGCGCAGCGGCCCCACGCCTTGGGTGCGCAAGGCGTCACCGGGGCCAGTGGGGATGTTCTCCATGGCCTCGGCAAACAGCCGCCCCAGCACGCCGCTGGTGTGCAGCGCCAGCGCCAAGGTGCCCGCCATGGGGCCCAAGCCCGCAGAGATCAACAGCAATGCGGCCCACACCAATTCAGGAATGGCGCGCAGGGCATTGAGCAACCAGCGCGTGGGACTGCGCAGCCAAGCCGGGTCTTGGGCGGACATGCGGCTGGCGGGCACTGCCAGCGCCAGGCCGAGCGCCGCGGCCATCACGGTGCCCAGCGCCGACATGGCCAGGGTTTCCCAAGCGGCCCAAGCCACTTTGTTGACAAACACGGGCGACAGATCGGGCGGGAAAAACTCGGCCACAAAGCGGCCCATGCTGCGCGCCGCTTCCATCGATGCAAAGGCCGACCAATCCAAGTCGAGCGACACAAAGCTGGCCACCACCAACACCAGCAAGGCCGCTGAGAACCAGCAGGCGCGGCAGCGGGCGTCAAACAAGGGCGGGGGTAATTTGTAGGGCGGGTTGGCCGCCTCACGCGAAACACGGTTGACCAAGGCAGAGGCCGGGTTCGAAGGCGTGGGTTTCATGCCAAAGCCTTTCGCAACCACGCGCTCACCCGGTCGGCCAGCGCCACCAAGGCAATGAACACCAGCAGCAAGGTGGCCACTTCGCCGCCATTGAACATCTTCATCGAGTTGTCCAGTTGCTGGCCCAAGCCACCCGCGCCCACAAAGCCCAGCACCACGGATGATCGGATGGCGCATTCCCAGCGGTACACCGTGTAAGAGGCCAACTCAGCGGCGTGGCTGGGCAGCAAGGCGTACACAAAGGCCTGCAGGCGGCCACTGCCGTTGCGCATCAGGGTTTGGGTGGCGTGGCTTTCGCCACTTTCCAAAATTTCGGCATACACCTTGCCCAGCATGCCGCCGTAGGTCAGCGCAATGGCCAGCACACCCGCCGTGGGCCCCAAGCCCACCACGCGCACAAACACCAGTGCCCACACCAGCTCGGGCACGCTGCGCAGCACGATCAAAGTGGCCCGCACGCACCAACGCACCACCGCAGGCCAGCGGTCCATGCGGCCCGACAAGGCCGACAGCGACAACACCCGGGTGGCCATCAGGCCCAAAGGCACGGCCAGCACCAGCGCCAGCGTGACGCCTGCGGTGGCCATGGCCACGGTGCGCCAGGTTTCGCGCACCACCATGTCCATGAATTCGGCGTTGTGCACCAGCGGCCAAAAGCTGGCCACAAAATCGGCCGTGACCTTGCGGTTCTCGGGCGCCCACAGCACCCACGGACGGAACTCGGTGGCCACGCCGAGCGGCCAGAGCAAGACCAGCGCCAGGCTCAGCCAAAACACCCGAGACAAAAAAGCCGGGTCTCGCACAGGCGCACCCGAGCGCGAGCTGGCCGGCGGCAAACCAGCAGGCTGCGGGTCGGGCATTCGGGAAACGGTGGCAGACATGTCGCGTTCGAGCGTGTGTGAAGGGTCAGGGATCAGAGGTCAGGTCGCAGGCCGCGTCAGCGGCAATGCATCACAGCTGGCGCAGTCGCTGCCGAGGCCGGCTCGTCCAAGTGCATCGGCGCTTCGCCGCGCAGCTCGTGTTCGTACTGGTCATACAGGTGGGCCAAGTGCTCGCGGCTGACTTGTGCAGAAGGCAAGTCAAACTCCATCTGACCATCGCGCAGCCCAATGATGCGCGGAAAGTGCGCCAAGGCCATGTCCACTTGGTGCAAGGTGGCCACCAGCGTCACTTGGCGTTCGGCGGCCAAGCCCACCAAGGCCGTCATGGCCATGCGGGCGCGCATCGGGTCAAGTGCTGACAAAGGCTCGTCGATCAGCCACAGGCTGGCAGGGGCCAGCAGGGCGCGTGCCAGGCCCACGCGCTGGCGCTCACCACCCGACAAATGGTCCACCCGTTCGAACAATTTGTCGCCCAAATCAAAGTGCACCAAAGCTTCGTAGGCGGAAGGAATGTCGGCCGGGTAAAACAGCGAGCGCAAACTGGCCCACAAGCCCATGCTGGGCAAACGCCCGGCCAGCACCGAGGTCACCACGCGTTGGCGCGGCGGCAACGGCGGCACCTGCGGGGCCAGAAACAACTGGCCGCGCAAACGGCGCAGCGCGCCCGCCGATTGTGTCCAAGGGTTCACGTCCGACAACTGCAAGCTGCCTTGGGTGGGCCGCTGCGCACAGGCCAGCACCTGCAGCAAGGTGGTCTTGCCTGCGCCCGATGGGCCAATGATGGCCACTTGCTCGCCTGCGCTAAAGCGCAGGTTCAAAGCCCGCAAGGCCGCTGGCGCGCCCGCCAAGGCTGCCGGGTGCCGCGCCTCCAGGGCCGAGAGTTCGATCTTCACCGCAGTGCAGCTCAGGCTTTTACAGCAGACCTGCGCTGCGAGCGGCCGACTCCAGGCCCTTGTAGTTCTCGGGCGTGGTGGAGATGTAGCGGGTCGAGCGGTTGAGCTTCAAGATCTCAGCGTGCTCGGGGTTGGCGGGGTTCAGGGCCAACAAGGCGGCCTTGATTTTTTCGCGCACATCGGCGGGCATGTCGGCATGAACCGACCAGTTGTAATTGAAGTAAGGCGCGGTGGTGAAGAACACGTTCACGTCTTGCGTGTTGACCTTGTTCTCAGCAACAAACTTGCGCCAAACCGTGATGTCCAGCGCCGCGGCATCGACCTTGCCGCTAACGACAGAAGCAATGGTGGCGTCGTGCGCACCGCTGTAGGCGATGCGTTTGAAGTCTTTTTCAGGGTCGATGTTGGCTTGCAGCAAAAAGCTGCGCGGCATCAGGTGGCCCGAGGTGCTGCTTTGCGAGCCGAACGACACTTGCTTGCCCTTCATGTCGGCCAAAGATTTGATGCCCGAGTTGGTCTTGGCGATGAACACCGACTGAAAGCGCGTGTCTTCTTCGCGCTGGGCGATGGGCACGATCTTGCCGCCCGAGCGGATGCTCGCTTGCACAAAGGTGAAGCCACCGAACCAGACGAGGTCCACCTTTTTGTTCACCAAAGACTCTACGGCAGCGGGGTAATCGGTCACGGGGGTGAATTGCACCTTCATGCCCAGCTGCTTTTCCAGGTAATTAGCCAAGGGCGTGAACTTGCGCACCTGCTCGGTGGCCGCTTCTTCGGGGATGGTGGTCACGCGCAGCGTGGTTTGGGCACTGGCGTGGGTCATGGCAAACAAGGCCAGCAAGCCCAAGCATGCTTTGGTACGAAGATGGGCGATAACGTTCAGGTTCATGGTGATCGGACATTGACAAGAAAGGTGCATTACACCCTGAAATTTTTTGACAGGCAGTGCCGAATCTGAAAAACACCCACCAAGTAGTTGGATGAGGGCAGCCGGTTGCGGCAGGAACTTGAACAACTCCCGTTCAACCGTCAAGGCAGATCGCACCCCAAAGCTCTTGTGTGGGGGGTTGTTGATCTCAACCTGAGCAAAAAACCCACCGAATGCGGTGGGTTCAGGCTCTCCAAGTTGGCAGCTCTCAGGCCATGGGCTCGCCGTTGCGAATGCGATGAACTGTGGCCACATCCAACACCCAGACCAAGCCATCGCCGATTTGACCGGTGGTGCACGATTTGATGATGACATTCCGTATGGTTTCCACCATGTCATCGGGGCATAGGACACAGACCATGTACTTCTCTGTGAAGTCGGTCAACTCGTCACGCACACTGCGTTTATCGACAGAGGCCGGGGCTGTGAAGCCCTGCGCACTGAACATAGACACTCCGGGAAAATTAGGGATTGCCCGCAAAGCTTCTCGCAAACGCTCTCGGCGATTGGGGCGAATGATGGCGCGTACTTCTTTCATACATGAACTCCAGTTTCAAGCTTCTTGTGGCACATCATCAAACCACCTGTAAAGAGCGGGCAAGACGACCAAAGTCAGTAAAGTAGAAGAAATCAGACCCCCGATGACCACCACGGCCAAAGGACGTTGAACTTCTGATCCGGGGCCTGTGGCAAACAGGAAGGGGACCAATGCCAGCATCGCCACAGTTGCCGTCATGAGCACTGGTCTGAAGCGTTGCACGCAACCCTCGCGAACCGCTGCAGCAACCGCCATGCCGTCTTCGCGCAATTTGCGAATCGAGCTGACCAGCACCACACCATTGAGCACCGCAATGCCCCACAAGGCAATGAAGCCGACCGAGGCCGGTACGCTGATGTATTCGCCCGAAACAAACAGGGCAATGACACCACCGATCGATGCAAACGGCAAAACCAAAATGATCAAAGAAGCCAACCGTACCGAGTTGAACAGCATGAAGAGCAAGAAGAAAATCGCAGCAATGGTGAGCGGCACAATGACCGTCAGTGTGGCCATGGCGCGCTCCATGTTTTCAAACTGTCCACCCCAAGACAAGTAGTAGCCATCGGGCAAAGTCAACTCGGCATCCACGCGCCGCTGGACTTCTTGCACAAAGCCCCCCAAATCCCGGCCACTGACGTTAGCACCCACCACCACACGGCGTTTGCCAAATTCACGGCTGATGGTGGGAGGACTGTCCAGCAGTTCGATGCTGGCCACGGCCGACAAGGGCACCAGGGTGCCGTCGCTGGTTTTCAAGGTGGTGTTGCGGATGGCTTGAATCGAATTGCGGTACTCGCTCGGGTACCGCACCACAATGGCAAAGCGCCTTTGCCCTTCATACAACTGTCCCACCTCGTTGCCGCCAAACGCGGTTTCGATCAAGTCGTTGACATCCGAGACATTGATGCCATACCGGGCGATCGATTGCCGGTCAATTTCAATGGTCAAGGTCTGCTGCCCCGACAAGCGTTCCACACGCAAGTCAATGGCGCCAGGCACGGTGCTGGTGATGCGAGCGACCTCTTCGGAGATGCGCTTGAGCTCGGCCAAATCATCGCCAAACACCTTGATGGCCAATTGCGAGCGCACACCGGTCACCATTTCGTCCACCCGTTGTGCGATGGGCTGGTTCATGATGACCTGCACCCCAGGCAACACCGCGAGCGCTTTGCGAATGTCTTCTTCGATCTCGGTCTGGGTGCGACCGGCTTCGCGGTCAATCACCACGATCGGATCGGATTCGTTGGGGCCGACAGGGTCGGCCAATGATTCACCTCGGCCCAATTTGGCCACCACCGATTTGACGCCTGGCACTTGCGAGACGATTTTCATCGCCTCAAATTCCACCTTGAGCGACTCGTCCAAAGCAATGCTGGGCACACGAATCAATTGAGGAACGATGTTGCCCTCTTTCATGGTGGGGATGAAGCTTTTGCCAAGCAGCGGAAACAAAGACAAAGAGCCGACCAACAAGACCACAGCAATCGCGATCGTCTTCTTTTCAGCGCCCAAGGCCACATGCAAAACCGTCAGGTAATGGCGCTTCAAAAAGGCGATCGGCTTGGTGTCGTGGTCGCTGCCGCCACGCAGCACATAGCTGCACAGCACCGGCGACAAAAACAGCGACACCACCAAGGACACGGCCAATGCGATCGCAATGGTCAGGGCCAAAGGCGCAAACATCTTGCCTTCCATGCCCGTCAAGGTCATCAGGGGCAGGAACACCAAGATGATGATGGACATGCCATACACCGTGGGCTTGGCGATTTCACTGGTGGCCTCCAGGATGGTTCGCAGCCTGGACTCCCGGCTGGATCCGGCTTGGCCCAATTTGTGGAAGACGTTTTCAACCACCACCACCGTGCCGTCCACCATCAGGCCAATCGCGATGGCCAAGCCCCCGAGCGACATGAGGTTGGCCGAGAGGCCCAAATGGTTCATCATCATGAAGGTGACCAAGGGCGTGATGACAATCGTGGCCACCACCACCAGACTAGAGCGCACATCGCCCAAGAACAACAACAAAATGATGATGATGAAAACAATGCCTTCCAGCAGCACCTTGGTCACCATCCACAAGGCCGAATCGACCAACTCGGTGCGGTCGTAGAAAGCTTCGATCTGCAGGCCACCGGGCAGCATGCCCTTTTGGTTGATTTCATTGACCTTGGTCTTGACCCGGCCCACCACCTCTTTGGCGTTGGCGCCGCGCAGCATCATCACGATACCGGCCACGGCCTCGGTCTCACCATTGCGCACAATGGCGCCTTGGCGCACGGCAGCACCGATTTGAACTTGCGCCACATCGCGCACGAACACCGGCACATCACCCGACTCTTTCAAGATGATGTTGCCGATGTCGTCGGCCGTCTGGATCAGGCCCACGCCACGGATCAGGTACTGCTCGGCCGAGGAGCGCAGCAGACCGCCCCCCGAGTTGGCGTTGTTGCGCTCAATCGACTCGAGCACCTCACGCAGCGACAAACGGTAGTGGCGCAGCCGGTCTGGGTTGACCAGCACCTGGAATTGGCGCTCCAGGCCGCCCATCGAGTTGATCTCGGCCACACCCGGGATCGAGCGCAACATGGGGCGCAGCACCCAATCCTGGATGACGCGGCGCTCCATCAGTTCGCTGTCGGAGAGTTGGCGGTCGCCATCATCCGGGTGTACCAAGGTGTATTGGTAAACCTCGCCCAAGCCGGTGGACACCGGGCCCAAAACCGGCACCACCCCCTCGGGCATGCGCGGGGTGACTTCGAGCAAGCGCTCCATCACCAATTGGCGCGCAAAGTAAACGTCGGTTTTGTCAGTGAAGACCAAGGTCACCAAGGACAAACCTGCACGATTGAGGGCTCGCATCTCGGTCAGGCCCGGCAATCCGGTCATGGCCACTTCGAGGGGCATGGTGACAAAACGTTCCACCTCTTCCGGAGAGCGGCCAGGCACCTCGGTGGCCACCTGGACCTGCACGTTGGTCACATCGGGAAACGCATCGACAGACAGGCGCATGGCCGCCCGACCGCCAAATCCCAGCAAAACAATCGCTACCACCAGCACCAGCAAGCGCTGGGACAAAGCGGCACGGATCAATGACTTCAGCATGGCAGGTCCTTATTACTGAAGTTCGGCGCGCTTGCGCTCGTTGTGCAAATGGAATGCGCCATCAATGACCACTTGGTCGCCCAGCTTGAGTCCCTTGATCACGGGCCGCAAGTCGTGGTGGGCCGGGGCCAGTTCAACCGGTGTGAAACGGTAAGTGCCCTCTGCAATCTTGAGGTACACATGGTCTCGGTCGCTTTCGCGGATGACCGCCTCTTGGGGCACCACCAATTCACTGGTGGCCTCTCCCCGAATGCTCATGGTGACCAGCATTTGAGGTTTCAAATCGCGACTGAGGTTGTCTACCTGGGTGCGAAACGGCACCGTGCGTGTCTCGGGTGAGACCGCGTCGCCGACATAAATGATTTTTCCGGACAACTGCCGGTTAGCCAAAGCAGGCACTTCGATGTCGACTTGCTGACCGATTCGCACCGAACGAGCGGTTTGCTCAGGCAAAGCGCCCCCAACCCAAACATTGGCCAGATCGGCCACAGTAAACAGATGGTCGCCGGGCTGCACCACCTGACCGTTGCTGATTTTGCGCTCGAGCAAGACGCCCGATTGCGTCGCCAGCACCGGGGCATGCGACTGCAATGCACCCTGGTCACGCAGCGCCTCCAGGGAAGCGCCTGAAATACCCAACAACTTGAGTTGATCACCCAAGGCACGCAGTTCTGCACGGGTCACAGACAGTTCGGATTCGCGGCGCTGCAGTTCAGCAGCACCAATCACATCGGCCTGAAAAAGCTGTCGCGCGCGATCTACAGCCCGCTCGGCCAGACCCGCGTTTGAGTAAGCACGCAAGAATCCCATTTGGGCCTGTGTCAATTCGGGGCTGGCAATACGCGCCAAAGGCTGACCAACTCGAATACGATCCCCCACCTCCACCAGCAGCTCGGTCACGCGCCCTGTGACCGAAGCACCAATTCGTGTGACTTGACGTTCATTGGCTTCAATTCGGCCAGGGACTTCTTTGATGGGCACGATGGTGCTCATGACCACCTCGCCCACTTTGAAGCGGCTCGCCATGGAAGGCTCGACCTTGATTTGCAATGGGTCTGCCGCAGGCTTGGCCACTGGCGTAGCAACTGGGTCAGACTGCTGTCCGCAGCCCACCAGCAACAGAGCAGCCACAAGGGTGGTGAGTAAAAGTACTTGTGAGCGCAAGGGGTGATTGATCGGGAAGTGCATGGGTTTCATTTTTGGGAAAGGTTGGAATCTGAAGCGTAACGACCACTGAGCTGAAGCAAGGTGATGCGGGCCACTTGCAACTGGAAACGGGCCTGCAAGAGGTCGGCGCGAACGCTGCGCAAAACCCGCTGTGCATCCAGCACGTCCAAGATGCCTCGCTCGCCAAAGCGATAAGCCGCTTCGGCCACGCGCAATGCCGATTCGGCTTCGCGGACAACGCCCTGACTCAGGGCGTCTACACGCAAACGGGACATCTCCAGGGACCGCCAGGCCAACAACACCTGCTGGGTCATTTCGGCTTGTCGCCCCTCGTAACGCAGACGGGCGCGCTCGAGTTCGGCCACCGCCTCGGCGATGGGGCCGCTGCGCTGGTCCAACAAGGGAATTTGAACGCCGATACCCCACTGGGATTGGCGAACCTGCGGGTCGGTCATCTGTGAATAGCGCAGGTCGACCGATGGCAACACACTGGCGCGCACGGCAACCAAACGGGACTGGGCACGGTCGAACTCATGCTTGAGGGTCAGAATCTCCGGGTTGAACTGGTTGGCACTGGCTTGCAACTGCTCCAGGGTCAGCGTCATGGCCCGCTCGGCGGCAGTCGGTGGCTTGAGTTTCCAGCGGGCGGGCAACTGACCAGCCACAAGCCGGCTGATCTCGAGCAGCGTTTTGTCTGCGCGCAAAGCGGCTGTTTGCTGGCGCTCGCGGGCGTTAATGACCTCGGAGTCTGCCTTGATCAGCTCGTAGCGTGGCGCCTCGCCACTGCTCACGCGCACGCGAACCCTTTGTTGAACTTGCTCCAACAAAGTCAGCGACTCGGCCGCGGCCTCGGCTTCACCCTGATGCAGCATGGCTTCAAAAATCCGCATCCGCAATTGCGCCAACAGATCATTGCGCAGCAAAGCCAATTGCTGCTCGGCGCTTTTTTCGCCCGCCTTGGCGCTGTCAATGCGCGCACGCCGGATTTGGGGGTTTTCAATGGGCTGGGTCAAGGTCCAGCTTTGGCTGGAGGCAGCGCTGGCACCCTGCGGCTGCCATGGGCCTCTTGACCAGTCCACACGCGGGTTGAGCAAAGCGCCCGCCGATGTCACAGAAGCCCGGGCCGCATCCACAGACTGGGCTGTGGCCTTGAGAAGGGGGTTGAATTGCAGCAGCAGGGCCTCCAGGCGGTCCGTATCGAACTCCTGGACAACCGCTGGGCTGACGCCCTGACCGGGCGCCAAAGCGGAGGGCGCATTGGCAGCGAGGCTGGTCAAGTGGCTTGTGCACAAAAGGGCGCCCAGCACGCAAAGTGCTGCCACGCTGGGGCCTGATGCCCTGTAGCGCGATAGGCCGCCAACAACCGCGGGAAGGATCATGGGATGGTCCTGAGTAAGTGTGAATTGCATGAACGGTCTATATTCTACAAAAAACAGAACGAGGTTTTGATTCATTCAGTTTTATCCGAATCAAAACAGGGATATTGAAAGCCGAATCATGGCCATGGGTCGATTCATGATCGAGTGCAATCTGCCCACAAAGTATGACATGGGTACTGCTGACGCCGGGTTACGAATGTCACGGCTCCAGACAGCGGATCGGCATACTCGGTTATAAATCCGTGATGAAATCTTTGCGCATTGTGATTGTCAGCCCAGCCTTGGCCTCAGCCAACAACGGCAACTGGCACACAGCGCGCCGCTGGCAACGCCTGTTGTGGCCACACAGCGTGCGCATCGTGCAGCAATGGCCCGATGCTCTGGCGCATGCCGACGAGGTGATGTTGGCCTTGCACGCCCGCCGCTCGGCCGACGCCTTGCTGGCTTGGCATGCTCAACGCGGTGGGCGTGGTTTGGGCCTGGTCCTCACGGGTACCGACCTTTATCGCGACATTGCCCACGACGCAGTGGCTCAGCAATCTTTGCATTTGGTGTCGTCACTGGTGGTGCTGCAAGGCTTGGGCATTCACCGACTGTCGCCAGAGCTGCAAGTCAAGACCCGAGTGATTTACCAATCGACGGGCACCCGCCAAAGCCAGGCCAAAACGGCACGCCACCTGCGCGTGGTGATGGTGGGCCACTTGCGTGACGAAAAAGACCCCCTGACCTTGATGGCAGCGGCCCGCTTGTTGCCTGCCAACAGCGGCATCCTGATCGACCACATCGGCGCACCCCTCGATGCCACGCTGGGCCAGGCCGCGCAAGCGACACAGGCACAATGCCCGCATTACCGCTGGCTGGGTGCCTTGCCGCACCGCCAGACCCTGCAGCGCATCCAGCGTGCCCACTTGTTGGTACACACCAGCCGCATGGAAGGCGGTGCACATGTGGTGATGGAAGCCATTTGCAGCGGCACACCGGTGCTGGTCTCGCGCATCGACGGCAACATGGGTCTGCTGGGTGAGGGTTACGCCGGCGTATTCGAGCCCGGGGACGCGCAAGGCTTGGCCGAGCGTCTACTGGCTTGCCGCGACACCACCGGCGGTCCGGTACTGATGGCACAGCTTCAAGGTCAATGCGCTTTGCGCGCACCCTTGTTTGAACCGCAGGCCGAACGCGCCGCCTTGCACCGCTGGGTGCAAGACCTCATCGCCCGTTGAGGGCCTCAGCGTCGCAAAACCGCCAGCCACTGGGTCTGCTCGGGTGACAAAGCGGCATCGGAAGTGAGCATGGCACTGACCAGGGCTTGTCGGCTGTCCGCATCCGGCACCGGCAAAGGGGCCGTCAGCAAGGCATCGAGCACTTGTGCGGCCTTGACCAGTGTTTTGCCATACAGCTCAAAAATACCGGACACACTGACATGCTGCGCCGGGGTCCTCCAGCCAGCAGTCGTAATCGGTGACCAGACCCACGGTGGCGTAGGCCAGCTGCGCTTCACGCGCCAAAAAGACTTCGGGCACATTGGTCATGCCCACCAGGTGGCAGCCCGCCTGACGCAAAAAATGGCTCTCGGCCTGAGTGCCCAGACGCGGGCCTTCCACACAGACATAGGTCAGGCCACGGTGCAGCGAAAAGCCACAGCGAAGGTGTCGAGGGTTTTACGACGGATGGCCGGAAAATCGGTCAACTTCAGAAGTGGCAAAGTAGGATGCATGGCGGGGTTTCCTGATCAGGCGTCGGTCTGTTCTGAAGTCGATACCTTACATCAGACCCATCAGGGACACCAAGTCCCTTCTCAACTGGTGGCACACTCGAGACATGGCTGCAAGCCAAACCCACCTGCACCCCTGAGTGCAAGCCCCACCCTGGACACCCCGAGAATGCAATCTATCACCCAACCCGTGCTGCGCGACCTGGTGCTGGTCGGCGGTGGCCATAGCCACGTGGGCGTGCTGCGCATGTTCGCCATGAAACCCGAGCCAGGGGTTCGCATCACCGTCATCTGCACCGACATCGACACCCCCTATTCGGGCATGCTGCCGGGCTATATTTCGGGTCACTACAGCTTTGACGAAGTGCACATCGACTTGTGGCAACTTTGCGCATTTGCCGGGGCACGCTTTTTCCGCGATGAAGTGGTGGGCATTGACCGCCAGAACCGACGGGTCATTTGTGCACACCGCCCACCCGTGGCCTACGACCTGTTGTCCATCAACACGGGCTCCACACCCCGGGTGCAAAACATCGAAGGCGCGCAAGCCCTGGCCATCCCCGTTAAACCGATCGCTCAATTCAATCAACGCTGGGTGGCCCTGCTGAACCAAGCGCGACATTGGCCTTTGCACCGGGGCCGCATGACGATTGCCGTTGTGGGTGGTGGCGCTGGCGGAGTCGAGCTGGTCTTATCAATGCAATACCGCTTGCGCTTGGAGCTCAAAGCCCTTGGGCGCAACCCCGAAGACCTGAAATTTGTACTCTTGACCTCAGGCGAATCCATTTTGCCCACCCACAACCCGGGCGTGCGTGCACGTTTTGCCCAGGTGATGCTCGAGCGCAATGTCGAAGTACACCTGCATGCTGAAGTGGTGCAAGTATTGCCTGGCTGCATTCACACACGCGATGGACGAACCTTTGATGCCGACGAAACCATGTGGGTCACACAAGCGGGAGGACCCGCCTGGCTGCAAGGCACGGGGCTTTCGCTGGACAAACAAGGCTTTATCCTGGTGCGCCCGCAGCTACAGAGTTTGAATGACCCCTTGATTTTTGCGGCCGGAGACGTGGCCTCGTTTGTCGAGCGCCCCCTCGAAAAAGCCGGTGTCTTTGCCGTGCGCATGGCCAAGCCGCTGGCAGACAACTTGCGCCGAAGCTTGCGGGCACAAAAGCTGAAAGCCTATACCCCCCAACGGCATTGGCTGGCGCTGATATCGACGGGCAACCGATATGCCGTCGGGTCTCGCGGTGCCTTGGGTTTTGGTGGTGAATGGGTGTGGCGGTGGAAAGACCGAATCGATCGCAAGTTCATGGGCCGCTACACCGATTGGCCCGCCATGCCTCACGCGGGTGACATCTCAGCCGCAGCCAGACTGCATGCGGCTGTGCGAGCCATGGGGCAACTGCTCAAAGACATCCTGTTCCCTGGCAAGGCTCCCACCATACGCCTGAACTTGACCTCTGAAGAGTCGCTGCAAGCCATCTCGGCCATCGCCATGCGCTGCGGCGGCTGCGGGGCCAAAGTGGGGGCCAACGTGTTATCGCGCGCCTTGGGGCAATTGCAACCGGTGGACCGATCCGATGTCTTGATCGGCCTGCATTCGCCCGACGACGCGGCTGTGGTGCGCGTGCCACCGGGCATGGCCATGGTGCACACGGTTGACTTTTTCCGGTCCTTCATCGATGACCCCTACCTGTTTGGCAAAGTGGCGGCCAACCATGCGCTGGGCGATATTTTCGCCATGGGTGCCGAGCCACAGACCGCCACGGCGGTGGTCACGGTGCCACCGGGCCTTGAAAGCAAAGTAGAAGACCTGCTCAAGCAAATGATGGGCGGAGCCATGGAAATACTGAACGCCGCCGGTTGCGCTCTGGTGGGCGGGCACACTGGCGAGGGGGCCGAATTGGCGCTGGGCTTTGCCATCAACGGCCTGATCGACGAGCAGATGAGCGGCGTGATGCGCAAAGGCGGCATGCAGCCGGGCGATGCGCTGTTACTGACCAAACCCGTTGGCACTGGCACCTTGTTTGCCGCACACGCCCGCGCCGCCGCCAAGGGTCGCTGGATCGCGGCCGCACTGTCATCGATGGTGCAACCCAACCAGGCGGGCGCACAAATTTTGCGCAGCCACGGTGCCACCGCTTGTACCGACCTGACGGGTTTTGGCCTGCTGGGCCATTTGGTGGAAATGACGCGCCCCTCAGGCGTAGATGCCGAATTGCAACTGAGTCAGCTGCCGCTGCTCGACGGTGCGGTGGAATGCATCAAGGCTGGCATTGTCAGCTCGCTGCAGCCTGCCAATGTGCGTTTGCGCCGCGCCCTGCGCAATGCCGAAGACTTTATGCAAGACCCGCGCTACCCGCTGCTGTTTGACCCGCAAACCGCTGGTGGCCTGCTGGCCAGCGTGCCTGCTGCACAAGCGGCAGCCTGCGTGCAGGCCTTGAAAGACGCAGGCTACGCGCACGCCGCCATCATTGGCCGCATCACCGCACAAGCCGATGCGCTGGAGCCGGTGGTTCTGAAAACCTGAAGGCCTCTGACTCTCGCTGCCCATCGTAGCCGCCGTCCAGCACACCAACCGAAGCCCGCCTTGCGTGGTCCACACTTGAGCCAACACCCGCCCCTCAGCCAAGAGAAGGCTTCTTGATGCTGATGAAGACCAAGCATCTGGCATGGAACCCGCCACACCCAGCCCGACTGAATGGTATTGCGCCAGGTCTTGAGCCCAAACGCCAGCGCGGCCACGCAATTGTCAGCCTGCTGCATGGCTTGTTTTTTAAAATAGCCGGTCATTCTCTTGTCCTTGTTTCTCCGACCCCTATGGACCCTTCATCTGCAAGCACTTTGGCCGCTCTGGTCGCGCCCCACGGCGTCTTGCGCGTAGCCATTAACCTGGGCAACCCGGTGCTCGCTGGTCTTGATGCTGCGGGTGATCCCTCGGGCATTTCAGCCGATCTGTCACGCAGGTTGGCGGCCCAGTTGGGCTTGGACATTGAGTGGCGCGTTTTCAAAAAAGCCGACGAGTCAGTGCAGTGTGTGCGAGCCGACGAAGCCGACATCGGGTTTTTTGCCATCGATCCCGTGCGTGGGCAGGGGCTGTATTTTTCGCCGCCTTATGTCCAAATCGAAGGCGCCTACTTGGTGCGCAGCGACTCGCCCTTGCAAAGCAATGAACAGGTGGATCAGCCTGGCCAACGTGTCACCGTAGGCGCAGGCAGTGCCTACGATCTATACCTGACGCGCCACCTGCAACAAGCCTCCTTGGTGCGCGCTCCCAGCTCCCCAGCAGTGGTCGATGTCTTCATGGCGCAGCAACTCGAAGTAGCCGCTGGCGTAAAGCAGCAATTGCAAGCCGACACACAACGCCTGACGGGCTTGCGGCTGTTACCGGGTCGCTTCATGGTCATCCACCAGGCAATGGGCATGCCCGCGCCACGCAGCGAGCAAGCACGCCAGTGCCTGAACGACTTTGTTGAAGAAGCCAAGCAATCGGGCTGGGTGGCGCAAGCCTTTACGCGCCACCAGATTCAGGGGGCGACGGTGGCACCACCGGGCTATCCCGCACAGGACTGAGAGCAGCCCGGTCCGGTGATAGATTGGGGTTTGATTTTTCAACCCAAGAAACAAGCCGATGAGCTCCAGCAAAATCGACCGCCTGCCCGAAATTCCCCGAGAGCAAATGACCGACGCCCAGCGCACGGCGGTGGATGAGTTGATCAACGGACCACGCGGCAAACTCTCAGGACCCTTTGTGCCCCTGATGCGCAGCCCCGAGCTGATGCGCCGCTTGCAAAAAGTGGGGGAGTACCTGCGCTATGACAACAGCGTCGGTTTGCGCAACTCGGAATTCGCGGTGCTGGTGGTGGCGCGCCATTGGTCGCAACCTGTCGAGTGGCACATCCACAAGCCCATCGCCATCAAAGCGGGGGTGAGCGCAGAGACCTGTGATGCGATTGCCGAGGGCCGCCGCCCGCCGGATATGTCGGCAGAAGAGACCGTGGTGTACGACTTTTTGCAGGAACTGCTGCACAACCAGTCGGTCAGCGACGTGACCTGGTCCGCCGCACAAAAAATATTGGGTGACCAAGGCATCATCGACATGACGGCGCACTGCGGCTACTACAGCTTGCTGGCGATGGTGATGAACACCACGCGCCGTGCCCTGCCCGACAACGCCACACCCGACATTGCGCCATTTCCGCATTGATCAGGTCGTCGTCTTCCTGGTCTTTGGCAGGTGCATGCAAGCGCTTGGCATACACAAAAACCCTTCCAAAAGAGGTCATTGGGTCAACTCACAATGCCGCAATGCAGAACAGTCCCCCATCCAAAACCGACACAGGCACACCACTGATTGCCCATACGGCCTGTCCCTGTTGCGGCAGCCAGTCGGCTCAAATCATTGCCGATCAAGACGGCAAAACGGGTGAGAGGTTGATCACCGTTTCCTGCAGCGATTGCGGTCTGGGCCATATTGACCCGCTGCCCACTGATCAAGAATTGGCCGAATGGTATGCAACGCAATATCGGCAAGCCTACAAATCTGCAGTGCAACCCGCCCTGCGCCATGTCTTGCGGGCGGGCCGCAATGCCCAATGGCGTTGACAATGGTTGCGCCAAAACAGCTTGGGACTGGACCCCGCCCAAAACACCCATGCCCGACGCAGTCTGGACATTGGCTCCAGCAGTGGCGAGTTCGTTTATCTGATGCACACCCTGGGCTTTCAGGCCAAGGGCATTGAACCCCACGCGGGTTATGCCAGCTACGCCCGGCACATGCTGGGTATTGAGGTCAACAACGTCACCTTGCAACAAGGTCTGGCCAGTCCCTGATGGCCACCCAAATTCCCCCACTTATGGCCACCTCAAACTCCTCCACCTGAATTGATCGGGGACAGGGTCTCAACGCCGACACCGTCGGCACCTGTGGGCAGGACGCATGTTCTGGCCTTCCTCGAAGGAAGGCCAAGGAGTGAATGTCTTGAAACCCAACCAACGCGCCACGGTGATCACACTGCTCGAGCGCAACACCCCACAGCGTGAGATTGCCCGCATCACCGGCATCGACCGCAAAACCATTCGCAGCTACCACCAGCGCTGGCTTGCCGATCTTTCAAATTCCCCCGGGGTGGCCACCGGCTCTGAGGCTGTGGCCACTCAAATTCCCCCACCCTGGCCACCGGCTCTCGTTTGCACTTCCTCTAGCCTGTGCGAAGTCCACCGCGACTTCATTGAGGCCCAACTGCGCCTTCGCCGCAACGCCACCGCCATCTTCCAAGACCTGGTCGATGACCACGGCTATTCAGGGGCCTACAACTCCGTCAAACGCTTTGTGCGTGCCTTGCGCAAGAAGGCACCCGAGCAGTTTGACCGCCTGTCCTTTTTGCCCGGCGAGGAGATGCAAGTCGATTACGGCGAAGGCGCACCGACCTTGGTGCCCGGCACCGATCGCTACAAGAAGCCACGTCTGTTTGTGGCCACACTGCGCCACTCCCGGCGCAGTTTCCGCCGGGTGGTCTGGAAGTCCAGCCAGCAGGTATGGGCCCAATTGCACGAGCAAGCGTTTCGCTACTTTGGCGGCTGCCCCCAGTACGTGGTGCTCGACAACCTCAAGGAGGGCGTGCTCAAGCCCGATTTGTACGAGCCTGAACTCAACCTGGTGTATGCGGCCATGCTCGAGTACTACGGCGTGGTGGCCGACCCTGCCCGCGTGCGCGACCCCAACCGCAAGGGCACGGTGGAGCACGCCATCGGCCACACCCAGGCCACCGCCTTGAAGGGCAAACGCTTTGAGTCAATCGAGGCCCAGAACGAGCACCTGGAGCATTGGGAGACGAACTGGGCCTCCAAGCGCATCCACGGCACCGAGCGCCAACAGGTGCAGGCCATGTTCGAGGCCGAACGTGCGCACCTCAAACCCTTGCCCCTGCAGGGCATGCAGTACTTCACCCAAGGGGTGCGCACCGTGTGCGATGACAGCTGCGTGCGGGTCGACCACAGCAGCTACGCGGCCCGCCCTGCGGCCATCGGCTCCATCGTGCTCGTGCGCATCTTTGAGCGACGCATTGAGATTCGGGATCTGCAAGGCGCGTTGCTGCGCACCCACGCCAAGGCCGAGCGGCCCGGCTCGGTGGTGCTGCCCGCAGACGAGCGGGTGTTCAACCCATCGCGAGAGACGCGGTTGATCCTGCGCCAGGCCAAAGAAATCGGTCAGCACGCCAGCCGCCTGTGTGAGCTGATGTTTGCAGCCGAGGGTCGGGTGGGCCAAAGGAAGCTCTGGGGCATCGTGGGATTGACCAAACGCTATCCGGCTGTCTGCATTGACAGCGCCTGCGCCCAGGCCTTGGAGCAAGGGGTCTACAAATACAAACATGTCAAGACTTTGAGCGAGCGTTTGTTTGCCAGCGCGATGGCGAGCATGGACGAGGGGTCAAACCATGGCTCTGATGGTGATGACGGTGACTCCCTCGAAGATGGCCTGCTGGCCCAGCAGCATGAGCTCATTCGCCAGACCGACGAGTATGCGGATTTGTTCACACATGCGGCCATGATGGCCAGTGCGGCGGTGAGCCGGGCCATGGATGCGGCCCAAGGTGAACAAGGCGCTCAATCATGAACATGACCGAAATCGACAACGCTTTACGCCAGTTGCGCCTGTCGGGGATGCAGCAAACGCTGAGCACCCGGGCGATGCAGGCCCAGGCCAGCCAGGAGCCGTTTTTGGAGACCTTTGCCGCCTTGCTGCAAGACGAGATAGAACGGCGCAGCTCCGTCCTGATGGAGCGCCGCTACAAGCGCTCAGGGCTCGATGAGAAGGCCTCATTGGCGGACTTGGACTGGCGCTTTAACCCCAAGATACCCCGCGCTGCGTGCTTTGATTTGCACACCTTGAAGTTCATCACCCAAGGGGCCAATGCACTGATTGTGGGCAAACCGGGCACGGGCAAGAGCCATGTGGCCAAGGCGCTGGCGTACCAGGCCACGCTGCAAGGCTATGACGTGCGGTATTTGGAGGCGGACACCGAGTTTGCGCGGTATGCGCTGGCGAGCAGCCAAGACAGGGCGAACATGCTCAAAGAGTGGGTCAAGCCGGATTTGCTGATCGTGGACGATTTGTTTCTGGCCAGGCGGATCACGGCGGAGGCGGCAGAAGTCTTGCAGGCCATTGTTCACCAGCGCTACAAACTCAGGCGAGCCATGGTGGTGACATCGAACCGGGTGGTGCAGGACTGGGGCAAGTATCTGGGGGATGTGACGATGGCCAGCACGATCCTGGACAGGTTGATGCACCGCTGCGTGATGCTGGAGTTTGAGGGCAAGAGCTACAGGCCAAGGAGGCGGCAGCTCGACTGGCCATCAA
Organism: Limnohabitans sp.; assembly: GCF_023910625.1. Lineage (NCBI taxonomy): Bacteria > Pseudomonadati > Pseudomonadota > Betaproteobacteria > Burkholderiales > Comamonadaceae > Limnohabitans > Limnohabitans sp. The sequence goes on along the minus strand of NZ_JAAVVW010000003.1, from coordinate 2,240,775 downwards.
CCCTGAAGCGTCATAATTTGGCTGCGCTGCCTGGGGGAATTTGGACTGGCCACGGGTGGGGGAATTTGGACTGGCCATCAGGGAGTCCCGAGCTTTGGCTGCGCTGCCTGGGGGAATTTGGGGTGGCCACGGGTGGGGGAATTTGGACTGGCCATCAGGGAGTCCCGAGCCAACGCGACCGATTCAACTTCAACCTCAAGTCCGAAATGTAGTTCGGACACTCCCGCCACAGCTCGCGCTGGCCGATGATTTCCCAGCCATTCCGCATACATCTGATTGAATTGTGGCCAGTTCTTAATGTCAGTGAGGTAGACACGTACTTGGACTAGGCTGTTGGTATCCAGCCCAACACAGGCCAGACAGGAATCGATGTTGGTAAGTACGCGACGTACCTGCATCTCAAATGATTGACCTGTCATTGGCGTCCCATCTGGTTCGATTGGGAGCTGACCTGATATATACACAACTCCGGCTGCTGTGCATACGTGAGCGTAATGCCCGCCAGGTGGACAGATAGATTCGCTGTTGGTGCTATGGATAGCAGACCTCGTCAAGACTCCGTTCATACTAGAAACTCCTCATAAAAAAACTCTTCAGGCACGTTGAGGGAAGGTCTACGCATCACCCGCCGAAACGGGCGCTGACACGCAGCTTTTCAAATGACGGAAATTCCCGCGCTTTGCAAGGTGTTTGAAGGTAGATTTCGACCCTCTTCACATCTCTTTGGCCGTTTGCGGGCGCGTTCATCCCTGGGCCATATCCAAAAGCCGCCTGCGCGCCATCCACATATTGCTCAGCGCTGACAGCGTCACCAGGTTGGCCGTGTTCTTGGTCAGCCACCACACTCAGTGCTGGAGAATCTTCGACAGAAAGTCCTTGGCACGCGGTGTCCGCGCATCGGGATTGCCGAAGAACTCATCGCGTGTGCAGTCCTCGATGATCTTGCCGGCGTCCATGAAGACGACGCGGTGGCTGACCTTGCGCGCGAACCCCATCTCGTGGGTAACGCACATCATCGTCATGCCTTCTTGGGCGAGTTGCACCATCACGTCGAGCACTTCGCCCACCATCTCCGGGTCGAGCGCCGAGGTCGGCTCGTCGAACAACATGACGATCGGGTCCATGCTGAGCGCGCGGGCAATCGCCACGCGCTGCTGCTGGCCGCCGGACAGTTGCCCCGGGTACTTGTCCTTGTGCACCACCAGCCCGACGCGATCGAGCATCTTCAACCCACGCGTCTTGGCCTCTTCGGCGCTGCGGCCCAGCACCTTGATCTGAGCCAGCGTCAGGTTTTCGGTGACGGTGAGGTGGGGAAAGAGCTCGAAGTGCTGGAACACCATGCCCACCCGAGCCCGCAGCTTCGGTAGGTCGGTCTTAGGGTTCGAGACCGAAATGCCGTCGACGATGATATCGCCCATCTGGAACGGTTCGAGCGCGTTGACGGTCTTGATCAGCGTGGACTTGCCGGAGCCCGACGGACCGCAGACCACCACCACGTCACCCTTCTTGATCATGGTGGTGTTGTCGGTCAGCACCTGGAAGCTGCCGTACCACTTGGAAACGTTCTTGATTTCAATCATTTTGCTCTCGACTCAACGGATGATCTGGATCTTCTTCTGCAGACGACGCACCAGCATCGACAGACTGAAACAGATGATGAAGTACACGACCGCAGCCACCAGGTAGGTCTCCACCGGCCGGTTGAAGTTGCGGCCGGCAATCTCCATGCCCTTGAGCAGGTCGTAGGCGCCGATCGCATAGACCAGCGACGTGTCCTGGAACAAAATGATGCTCTGGGTCAGCAGCACCGGCAGCATGTTGCGAAACGCCTGCGGCAACACGATCAGCTGCATGCACTGCGGATAGGTCATGCCCACCGCATAACCCGCATGCACCTGCCCCTTGGGCACCGACTGGATGCCAGCTCGCATGATCTCGGAGAAGTAGGCCGCTTCGAACAGCGTGAAGGTGATTAGCGCCGACACCTCGGCTCCCATCGGGCGACCGATCAGCAACGGAATCAGCAGGAAGAACCACAAGATCACCATCAGCAGCGGAATCGACCGCATGGTGTTGACATAGGCAGCGGCCGGCAGCACCAGGAACGGCTTGCCCGAAAGCCGCATCAGGGCCAGCAAGGTGCCGAGAATGATGCCGCCAATGGTGGCCACGATCGTTAGCTGGAACGAGAACCAAAGACCCTTGAGCACAAAGCTCGAGATCGTGTCCCAGGTGAAGAACGAGAAATCAAGATTCATTTCGCGCCCCCGAGAATGCCGGGCACCTGCACGCGGTTCTCGATGAACAGCGCGAGCCGGTTGATGGTGAACGCGGAGATGAAATACAGGCCGGTGACCGCGAGATAGACCTCAATTCCGCGCGACGTTTCTTCCTGCACCTGCAGTGCGAAGAAGGTCAGCTCCATGATGCTCACGGCAAACGCCACCGATGAGTTCTTAACGATGTTCATCGACTCCGACGTCAGCGGCGGAATGACGATGCGAAACGCCATCGGCAAGAGCACGTAGCGGTAGGTCTGCGGCAAAGTCAGCCCGACGGCCAGACCAGCATAGCGCTGACCTTGGGGTAACGCCTGGATACCGGCGCGGACCTGCTCAGAAATGCGAGCGGACGTGAAGAAGCCGAGCGCGAACACCACCAGGATGAACGACGGCACGCCGCGCAGCGTCAGGAAGATCGACGGCAATACGTGGTACCAGAGAAAGATCTGTACCAGCAGCGGAATGTTGCGGAACAGCTCCGTCCACACTGTGCCGATCGCGACGAACCACCTGTTGGGCGTGGTTCGCAAGATGCCCACCAAGGAACCGAAGAATAGCGCCACGATGAGCGCGAGCGACGCCACCGACAGCGTCCAGCCCCAGGCCGACATCATCCACTGGAGGTAGGTCTGTCCTCCCCCGGTGTCTTGCAGGAACACCTGCCAATCCCACGTGCTGCTCAAGGCGGTCTCCAGTCGTTCTCACGACGCTTGTTGATTGTTGCTGGTTCGACCGTCGGCCAAGGTGCCGACAAAGAAGGAGCGCGGCCCACGCTCTTGGAGAGTGCGAACACCTGGCGGAGCGCGGGTGCGGTCACCCGATCACAATGCGTTCGCGACCGATCACTTCACGACGTACTTTTCCATCGGTTTGTCGTTCGGGCTGGCCAGGGCCTGCTTGGTCGATTCGCTCATGGCGAGGCCTACCTTGGTGTTGCCTGGTGGGATCGGCTGCATGAACCACTTGTCATAGAGCTTATTGATCTCGCCCGAAGAAATCATGCCCTTGATGCTGTCGTCCACAGCCTTCTTTAACGCGGGATCGTCCCGACGCATCATGATGGCGATTGGCTCGACCGACAGCACTTCGCCGACGATCTTGAAGTCGGCCGGCGCCTTGGAGCGAGCGATGTTGCCAGCGAGGGTAGCGCCGTCAATCACGAACGCGTCTGCACGGCCTGATTCGAGCAACAGGAAGCTATCCGAGTGGTCTTTGCCAAACACCTCGATAAAGTTGACGCCGTTGGCGCGCTGGTGTTTGCGCAGCGTCTGCACCGAAGTGGTGCCGGTGGTGGTGGCCACGCGCTTGCCTGCCAGATCACCAATGCCGTTGATGCCAGAGTCCCTGCGCACTGCAATGCGAACTTCGTCGACGAACGTGGTCACCGCGAACGCGACGTCCTTCTGACGCGTCGCATTGTTCGTGGTGGAGCCACACTCGATGTCCACCGTGCCGTTTTGCACCAGGGGAATGCGGTTTTGCGATGTCACAGGCTGGTACTTGACGTCCAGCTTGGCCATGCCGAGCTGCTTTTGGATGTCGCTCAGCGCGCGCTGGCAGATCTCGACATGGTAGCCGGCGTAGCGGTCGTTGCCCAAGGTGTAGCTCAATGCCCCGGATGACTCGCGGACGCCCATGGTCACCGAGCCGGTGTCCTTGATTTTCTTGAGGGTGTCGGCCTGGGCCGCTGTCGCTGCAAAAGCAGCGGCTAGAACAATCATCGACTTCTTCATGAGAAAAACTCCTTATTTGAGGTTGGTGGCGGGACTCGTGTGTTGTCACGTGTTCACTGGGCGATCTAACAGCTGCAGGCTCACGGCACCGGCAGCGTCAGTACGCACAGTGGTTATTGCGTTCCCGTCCATGACGCAAATCGGGCGATCGGTTGTTGGGTTAACAAACATCACGGTGGCTTGATGCGGTTCGCGCGAGATCCGCGTTACCAGCCGAAGAACCGCGACCACTCCTCCGTGCGGCCATCCGGGAGCAGCGCCTGGTAGTGCGGATACTGTGCGCCGGTCGCGCAGGCATGGTTCGGAAGAATGCGCAGCCGTGTCCCAACGGGGAAGCGCCGTGCAATGTCGGCGTCCGGCTCGCCTGATCGAGACACAATGCCGTGCTCCTGGTTCGCGCTGCCAAGGATGAAGCCGGGCAGGAGTTCGCCTTCCTGCATGCAAACCTGGCCATAGCCGAAGTCGCGGCGTTGCTTCTGCGTTCCGCGATCGCGGCTCATGGCCATCCAGCCGGCATCCACGATCGCCCACCCCTTCTCCACTTGGTGGCCGATGACCGTGGTCAGCACGCTCAACGCGAGGTCGTCGGTCGAGCAGACACCGACGTTGTGCATCACGAGATCCTGGAAGACATAGACCCCCGCGCGCACTTCGGTCACACCGTCGAGTCGCTTGGCCTCCAGCGCGGTGGGGGTGGAGCCGATGCTGACGCCCGGACAGGCCAGGCCTGCAGCACGGATACGCTCGGCCGCGCGGACGGCGCCTGCCCGTTCCTGTTCGGCGATGGCGACTAGGCTCGTTCGGTCGCTGCACTCGTAGCTCGACCCCGCATGCGTCATCACGCCCCCCAGTTTTGCGCCTCCGTCGACGAGCGCCCGCGCGATCTCGATCAGCACATCGTCCTCCGGCTTGACACCGGAACGGTGGCCATCAGAATCGATCTCGATCCAGACCTCGAAGATGGCCGCGTGCTGACGCGCGAACGTCGCGATCGTTCGTGCGCCTTCTAGGCTGTCCGTGATCAGCTTGAGTTCGCAGCCCTGTTTGCGGAGGTCATGCGCCGCGCCCAACTTCGTCGCGACGATACCAACGGCGTACAGGATGTCTGTCAACCCGGCTTCGAAGAACTGCTGCGCTTCCTTCAAGGTCGAGACGGTAATGCCCTGGGCGCCTGCGGCGATCTGCGCACGCACCACAGGCAGGCACTTTGTTGTCTTCACGTGAGGACGAAAGCGCACGCCAAGTTCGTCCATACGCCGCTGCATGCGATGAATGTTTCGCTGCATGCGTACCGTGTCGATGATGGCTGCCGGAGTTTGCAGATTGTTAAGTGCGGTCATGGTGGCTGTATGTGTAACGAAGACGTCAGTATGAGTTGTCATATCCCCGTTTTGGTTAACGGTGAGTTTTTCCAGCATTTATAATGGGTGAATGCCTGATCTTGAAGACCTACGTTTATTCCACGCCTTGGGAGGTACAGGATCGCTGGCCGCCACAGCCCGGATCTTGGGCGTGACACCGCCCGCTCTTACCAGCCGCCTGAAACGCCTGGAAGCGGATCTCGGCGTCAGCTTGGCCGTTCGTGGTTCGCGCGGCGTCCGACTTACGGAGGAGGGGGAGCGGTTGCGCGATGAGGCGAGCGCGGTCCTCTTACGCATTGAGGGGCTGGCGGAGGTGGTCGCCGGTGACAAGGGGCCGCTGGCGGGCTCACTGCGCGTGTCGGCGCCTTTCGGCTTTGGACGGGAACATCTCGCGACCATCGTCCGCGACTTCCACCGCGCCAACGGCGGAGTGACCATCAATGTTCGTTTGTCGGACAACCCCTTGCGCGAAGCGACCACAAACGATGTCGTCATTCACATTGGTGGTCTGCGGGACTCGACCTGGGTGCAACACTTGCTGGCGCCGAATCGGAGGGTCCTTTGTGCCAGCCCGGATCTCGCACGCCGTCTTGCAGGGACCTTAACTCACCCCAGCCAACTCGCGCAGTTGCCGTGCCTGCCGATAACCGAGAACGACGAGGACTTGGTGCGGTGGTCGTTTTTTAAGACCGGCCAAAGCAAGCCTGTCAGCGTGCGGATCCTTGGGCCGCTGTCATCAAACGACGGCGCGATGATCACGAGTTGGGCTCTCAACGGCCTCGGGGTCATGGTTCGATCAGAGTGGCAAGTGGGGCCACTGATTGCGAGCGGCAAGCTGGTCGAACTTCTTCCCCAATGGCGAATGCACGATGCGCCGGTGCTTGCGCTTACAAAGACGAGACTCGGCATGCCCAGGCGTGTCCGTGCTTTCCTGGATGCGTGCAGATCGGGGCTCTCGCCAGCCCCGTGGAAGCTCTGAACGCGGTTATCGAAAACTGTGTCGCTCAGAGCGATCAAGCCAACCCATCCAAAGCAGACGTTTGCGGAAAGGCAGCAAGGGGCCTAAGGTGCGATATCGGCAAAACTATCCACCCACACCCAACTCTTGGCGAAAGCCTTGGCATGGCGGCGGAAGTGGCGCATGTTAGCTGCACGGATTTGCCGCCTGGCAAGAAGTAAAACACTTTGCGCTGCAAATGAAGAAGCCTCCAAACATAGAGGGTTGGCGGCTTTGAACTTATTCTTCTTATGCTTTGGACCGCTGCGCTAAAACAAGCGGGGGTCAAACCTGAAGGGGTAGCGCTCAATTTCGAGCAATATTCTGCGGTAATCGGGGTGCGCTGGGTTGATCAACAGATTCATCTCTGACGGCTCAATAAAGGAGGGCACCCAGAGCCCCAGGCTGGCCATCGATTCAAGCCAGGCCAAGCCAAAAGCTTGTGTTGCCGCCTCATTGCTTTGCCAGTCGGCGGGCAGTCCCAAATCGCTCGCTGCCATAAGGAGGCTGTCATCTGGGATTTCCAGTTGCATCAAGGCCTGGTTTTTTGGATGGGCACCGTTGCTGTGAACGCGTTTTTCCAACTGGCAGAGCGCGCGGTTAGAAGCTGCATAAACCACTTGCTGCGCACCCTTGACATGCCATCGGCCATTGCCCAAGGTCGATCCAAAACCCAGCGTGGAGAGGACAGCAGAGGTGGGCAGTGTGGGGTTTTCGCAAAAGCCAATGCGCCAGACCGTGGTCAAACGACACCGCCGTATCGGATGGCAATCAGAATGTCTTTCACGCGCTGTGCACCGTAACTGGTTTTGGCCAACTCCAGCGGGCTGTCGCCATCCAGCATGGGGTGAGGGCGTCGCAGCCAAGCTGAGGCTTCTTCTTCCGTCTCAAAGGTGTCGGTGGCCATTTGCCCAAGTTCCAGTAAACGCAACACGCTTTCAGCCGAATGGATGGGCAGCAGTTGCCCTTTGGCAGCACGGCGGTTGGCGGTGCTGCGGTCCAGATCAAGGTACTCTGCAATCACCCCTTTGCCCAGCCCAAGGTAATCGCCCAGCGGCCCAATGGCTTGACTGGAAATGCCGCGTTTGAGGAGCTTGCAGGCCCCAACGCTGGAAAGACTGGCCAGACGTGCGCCCACCATAACGCGTGTGGAATCTGGCAGCGATTCGTTGGTGTCTGGCGCGTCCAGCATGGCCCACAGGGCCGAGAGCGCAGCGCTGCGGGGGGTGGTGTTGGCAGAGACGATTTGTGTTTTCATGGTGCAATTACACCACGCTAACGAGGCAATTACAACAAATTGAGCTGATTCAGTATTGCTATGGGCGTAAAAAAATCAGGATTTCGGGTAGCCTCGCACCGGATGCCTTTGAAGCCTTTTCGTCAAGGGTGAGGAACGGAAGTGCATTGCCCTTGCGGGCCAGCGCCAGATGCAAACACTCCGCGAAGTCGGCGATGCCGTCCTCGTAACTGGAAAGCGCTTGCTCTATCGCGCCCTCCGATTCAAACTCAAGCTCGAAAGTGTTTAGCAATCCGGACATTGTTCGGATGACATCCGTTTTGGAGAATTTGTACCTTGAGCGCAAAACCCATTCCAGCTCAAGCATGACTGTGACTGGTACCCACAAGCTTTCTGACTTACGAATGTGATGCTCAAAGACTTTTGCGACAACCATCGACTGGCGATCATCGTCCTTGACGATGTAGCGCACCAAAATGTTGGTATCGAGGGAAGCCGCAATGCCCAATGGCGTTGACAATGGTTGCGCCAAAACAGCTTGGGACTGGACCCCGCCCAAAACACCCATGCCCGACGCAGTCTGGACATTGGCTCCAGCAGTGGCGAGTTCGTTTATCTGATGCACACCCTGGGCTTTCAGGCCAAGGGCATTGAACCCCACGCGGGTTATGCCAGCTACGCCCGGCACATGCTGGGTATTGAGGTCAACAACGTCACCTTGCAACAAGGTCTGGCCAGTGAGGCAGCAGGTTCTTTGGACCTGATTTCCATGTTTCATGTGCTTGAGCATTTGCCAGAACCCGTCTCAGCCTTGCGCACCATAGGCGAAAAACTCAAGCCCGCAGGCCTGCTTTACATCGAGGTGCCCAACGCCCTGCGCTTGTGTTCGCCGCATTACATGTTTTTCAGGGCGCACACCTTGTACTTCACTGGCAAGACCTTGCGCAACTTGCTTGAAACCGCTGGTTTCAAGATCGTGGCCCATAACCCCGATGATTCGGACAATCTGAATGTGGTGGCACAGTTTGTCAACGCGCACCGCGCCTGCCCGGCCAGTGCTGCTGGCCACCCTTTGGTGTCTGCGCAGCAAGCACGTCGGTGGTTGCCTTATCTGCTGCAACAATTGCGCGATGGCCAACCCTTGCGCAAATGGCGCATACGTCAGGAAGAAAAGCGCAGCGCCGCCCAATATGCCGACGGCCTGTCGCTGTTGAGCCAGTTGTATGGGCATACGTCGGCTTAAAGCCGAGGCGCGTCTCGCCTGATCGAACGCGCTGACCCTGATGGTGCGCCCCCTGTCACCTCAATGGGTCCAAGTCAATGACTTGAGCCAAGCCACACTTTCTGCCCCGGTGTTGTCACTGTCCGCGCCGATCAACACCGCCCTCACTTGCGGAACCGCAGCACCCGTCGGGATTTCATCTGCAAACAAGCTGGAAAAGTCAGCAGCCACATCGCGGCTCTCGGTTTGCCACTGGCCCAGCAGCGCGCCTTTGCCGCCCGTGAGCGGTTGGTCCAACCGCCAGCGCCATTGCAATCGGCCTGGATTGGCATTGGGCAGATCGTGCACCCAGGTGCCATATGAAGCGCGTGTACTGACCTTCAACGCCCGCTCGCCTTGCACCTCGGCCAACTCGAAGCGGGTGGGCGGGATGTCGGCCTTGGATTTGGGAAAGCCCACAAATCGCCATGGACTGGCGGCTGTGCCATCGACGGGCACCAAGGGCGTGAGGCTTTGCGCCACAGCAGACACAGCAACAAAGGCCAAACCCATCGCCAGCAGTGTGTGGGGGGGTTTAGAAAACGGGTTCATCCACGCCGCCAATCATGGTATTTCTTCACCCAAGCCAGCAACTTTTGCGGCGCATGGGCGCGTTTCCATTCACCTGCGGCGAATTTGTTGGCCTCGCTCATGGTGGGGTAGGTGTGGATGGTGCCCAGAATCTTGGTTAACCCCAGACCATGCTTCATGGCCAGCACGTACTCGGCCAGCACATCTGCCGCGTGTGCGCCCACGATGGTCACGCCTAAAATCTTGTCTTTGCCCGGCACGGTGAGCACTTTCACAAAACCGTGGGCCTCGCTGTCTGCGATGGCGCGGTCCAGATCGTCGATGCCGTACTTGGTGACTTCATACGGGATGTTCTGCTCTTTGGCTTCTTGCTCGTTCAGGCCCACCCGCGCCACCTCGGGGTCGATGAAAGTCGCCCAAGGAATCACCGAATAATCGGCCTTGAACAGCTTCCACTCGCCAAACAGCGCGTTCACGGCGGCGTACCACGCTTGGTGCGCGGCGGTGTGGGTGAACTGGAACGGGCCCGCCACATCGCCTGCGGCGTAGATGTTGGGGTAGAGGGTTTGCAGGTACTCAGTTGGTCTGCACGGTGCGGTGCGTGGGGATGCCCAAGTCCTCAAGGCCATACCCTTGCAAACGCGCCACGCGGCCCACGGCGCACAGCAACTGGTCAAACACGATGCGTTTTTCTGCACCGGCGTGCTCCACCACCAGGGTCTTTTCGCCGTCAACCCTCTCGCCGCGCAGCGCCTTGTGGCCGGTGAGCACTTGCACGCCGTCGGCCTCCAGTGAGGCTTGGGCGAGTTCGCTCACCTCCTCGTCTTCGCGCAGCATGATGCGTGCGCCCATTTCCACTTGGGTGACGTGCGAGCCCAGTCGCGCAAAGCTTTGTGCCAGCTCGCAACCAATCGGCCCACCGCCCAGCACCACCAAACGTTTAGGCACTTCATCAAGCTTCGCAAATTCGTCCCACAGCGTGTCGCTGGTCACGTAACCCACATCGCCCAAGCCGGGCAGGGGCGGCACGAAGGGGCGGGCACCGGCAGCGATCACGATGCTGCGGGCCGTCAAGCGTTGGGTTGTACCGTCGTTCAACGCCACCTCCACCGTCCACGGGTTCACTAATCTGCCGTAACCCTGCAGCACCTCCACACCCAAACCGGTGTAACGCTCAATGCTGTCGTGCGGCTCGATGGCTTTGATCACGTCGTGCACGCGCTGCATCACCGCCTTGAAGCTGAAGCTCGGGGCCGCATCGCTCAGGCCGTAGTTCGACGCGTGGCGCATTTGGTGGGCCAGCTTGGCGCTTTTGATCAGCGCTTTGCTCGGCACACAGCCATAGTTCAAGCAATCGCCGCCCATCTTGTGCGCCTCAATCAACGTGACCTTGGCCTTGACGGCTGCCGCGATGTAGGCGCTGACCAAACCGCCCGCGCCGCCACCGATGACGATCAGATTGCGGTCAAAAGTTGGGGGACGCTGGTCGGCCCAACGGGCATAGACCTTGCGCTTTTGCACCGCAGCCACAATGCGGCGCGCGATCAGCGGGAAGATGCCCAGCAGCACAAAGCTGCCCAAAAGCGCGGGGCTCAAAATGCCCTGCAGCGATTCGAGTTGCGCCAACTGCGTGCCCGCGTTCACATACACCGCCGTGCCCGCCAGCATGCCGATTTGGCTGACCCAGTAATACGTCCACACCTTCATGCGCGTGAGGCCCATGAGCAGGTTGATCAAGAAGAAAGGCACGACCGGGATCAGCCGCAAAGTGAAGAGGTAAAAACCGCCCTCGCGGTTCACACCCGTGTTGATGTCGGCCAGGCGCTGACCAAAGCGCGCCTCCACCCAGTCGCGCAACAAAAAGCGCGATGCCAAAAACGCCAAGGTCGCGCCCACGGTGGACGCAAACGACACGATCAACAAACCCTGCCACAAGCCAAAAATGGCCCCACCGGCCAAGGTGATGATCACGGCCCCCGGAATGGACAGCGCGGTCGCCAGCACATAGACGAGGAAATACACCGCCGCCACCGTGAGCGGCTGCTCGGCATGCAGATAGGCAAAACTGGCTTGGCTGGATTTGAGCTGCTCAAAGCTCAAGTAGCGCCCCAGGTCCAGCGCGACAAAGGCACCGATGGCCAGCGCCAGCAAGAGCAGCAACACAATTTGACGAAGGCGCATGAAAGGGGAACTCCAAAATGGGCAATGGCGTGGCGAGTGGGGCGAAATCGGCGCCATCAACAACAGTGAACCATAACGCCGATCATCTTGCAGTTCGTTGCGGCGCGGCAAAAAGTTACAGGTGATCGCCACCACCCGAGCAAGCCAACTTCCAAGCCAGGTATTCAGAGCGACGCAGCCGGTAGCGGGCCACGCTGCCTTCGTGCAACTGGTGCAGCGCCTCGGCCAGCATGCGGGTGAACGCGTCCTGGTCTGCTGCGGGTACCTGCATGCGCGCCACCACGGTGGCCAGCACCTCTGGGCTGGGCGCTTGCAGGCCCTTGACCACCGCCTGCACGGCCTGAATCAGCGCTTCGCGGTATTTGATTTTGAGGGGGTTCGGCTCCACCATGGTTTGGGTGATGGCCAGATAACGCTGGCAAGAGCGTTCATACGCCCACACAAACACGTCGCGCAACAAATCGACCTCGTTGAATTCATACACGCCCAAAGTGCCTTCGATGTACGCCCGCTCGGGCACGTCGATGAACGACAAGGGGCACAGGTTGTGCTGGATCAGCGGCAAGTTGGCGCCAATGCGCGACACGCGTTTGTTCACATCTTCAAAAGGCTGCAAATACGGCAGCTGCACCATGAGGAAAAACGCCTGCTCAAACGGATCGGGAATGGCGGCGGCTTTGCTCAGCAACAGCTCAAAACAATCTTCAATCACCTGGGGCATGGCGACGGGGTGAAACACCGTGCCCGAAATCTCCACCGAGCGCCGACGCAGACGGCCACTGGCCTGCGGGTCGCGCATCAAGTCTTGCGACAACACGGCATGCAGATTTTTGAACGTGAAGGCATCAAAGCCCACCTCATCGGTGTCCTCGATCAGCATCTCGATGGCGGCTTTGTGGTTCAGGATCATCTGCGTTTCGATGGCGTCCTTGCCCTTCGCGGCCTGTCCATGCTCGATCAGGTTTTGCGTGTCCAGGCGGCTGTAGGTGTTGCCCTCCAGCCGCGATGAAGCCCACGACAAATCCACCAGCAACCGGCTCAAGATGTCGCGGGCGTAGGTGCCTGCGGGTCGTTCGTTGGCGGGCGTGCGGCCCATCTCGTGCAGCTGGCTGCGCAGCGCAGCTGGCAAATAAAACGTGACACGCGGCTGATACGCCTCTAGAAACTCGCGCCGATAACCCACCGGGCGGCGGTGCATCAACGGCTGCCGGACCCGATCACGGATGCTGGCCCCCGCTGGCGAGACCGGCAGATCGGGCTCCGCCTCGGCCACGCCCTCAGGAGTAATGACGCCCCCACCACCGCTACTGCCCGCAAGCTGCGCCCAAGCATGCGCCACCGGCTTGTAAACCAGCGCAATGCTCTGCCCCTCAGACGCGATCCGCTGCGCATCGATGAGTTTGAGCAAGCGGCGTTGCAAAGTGCGACGGTTCAGCGACCCGCCTTGTCGCTGTGCCATGGCCGCCTCGATCTCGGCAATGCCAATCCCACCGGGGTGCGCGGCCACGATGGATTCGATCAGTTGCAATTCGTCGGCGGGGGTGATGCGGGGCATGGGGTGGCCTGTTAAGGGGTCATTTGTCTCACTTAAGTGGGAAAGCGTGACTAAGAGCGACAGTATTTAGGGGCATTATGTCGCTCAAAGTGTCACCCTTGCAAGTCATAGTGTCGTGCAATCCGACTTATCGAGGCGTTGACATCCATCTTTCACCGCAAATATTGCGGTGAATAAGCGGCATATTCACCGCAATCGCCTACATAAAAGCCACATTCCCGTTGAATTGAAACCCGCTTGCCTATGCCCGCAAGCTCTGCTGCCGAATGTGCTGGTAAACCAATTGCGCCACGTCCACTTTGTCTTGCGGCGTGTAGGGTGGCTCGGGCATTGACAGGTATGGGGGGATAGTCAATCAGGCGGCTTGGCCGTGGAGGATTTCTACCGGGAGTGCGCCGTTGGCTCTGGCGTCCAACACGACAACTTCTACGGCTGTGCCATCAGCTGCGTAGCTGACATGCGTGTTCCAGTCCTGCGACACCTCGCGTGCAATGGGTTTATCCGAGAGATGAATCACCAAGATGTCATCTTGGTCGTAGTAGGTGGTTTTCATGGGTTAATCCTCCAATACAAATTCGTGCATGACGGTTTTAACGACCACGGCGTCTTAGAGGACCAGCACCGCACAGACCAAATTATCAGTTCGCCCAGGGAGATTTTTATACGCCCACAGATGGGTTGGGTCTTTGAACCGTGTTTCACCAGTGTCAATCACTTGCATCAGCTCCTCGATGGAAATAGCACGATCAAGCAACCGTTTGCGGGCGTGCATGGTCAATACAACAGGCAAATTGAAACGTGTGCTGAACAACATGGGATCAATGTAGCACGCAGACACTATTTTTCAGATGAAGTGGCTGCTCTGCACGAACATACAACCCGAGACGCAAGCCAAGTCGGCCACGATCGCATGCACGGCCGCGACCAGTGCACCGCCCAGACTGGCCCCCGAAGGCAGGTTGAGCAAGGTGTCGTAGCGTGCGGCCTCGGGCAGCATCAAAGCGCGGCGCTTGATGAAGTCGCCTTTGACCAAGGGACGCTTTGGCATGGTGCCCGCCGCCTGCGCGGCCTCAATGGCTTGCAGCGCGGTCTGGTAACGGTTGGTGGCGTGCCGCAAAAAAATCACGCCCAACACCGGCATGGAATATTCGGTGGCCGTGAGGTTGGAGTTGGCACGGAGCTGATCGGCGGCTTCCCACAGGCTGGTTTCAATTTGCGCGATGTTGTGGAAGGCGTTGGCAGTCATCTGTGCGGGGGCTGATTGTTGTTTTTGGCGGTTTGCCGGAGGGGCGTTTGGGCGGGGTGGCCAGCGGGGGCGTGAATGATTATGCCCAGCTTTGGTTGGGGGTTGGGGTGGGGTTGAGGGGGCGCATGGGGGTTTATGCTCAAAGGTGATTTATAGCTAAATTTTTGTATTTTTTTGGGTATAGTGTGGCGTTTCGGACCTGCTGTGCTGGATGGTGCGGTGTAAGGGGTTAGATGCCGGGTTTGGGCAGTAAATTTATACCTGCATGCACATACAGTGCTTGGCCTTAACCCCATGGCGTGAGCCGCTTGCAACGATTTCAACAAAAAGATGTATCGACACGGGCCGGGTGTATCAACCAGGTTTTGCGATCTACATCACGTTATGCCTAAGGACTCCCGATGCTGAAGTCACACATGGATGCTGTGGAGACATCCCTCATCCACATCTCCCAAATACCGGCCAACGCCGGACATACGCTGCATCGAGGTACTCCAAGAGAAGCCTTCATAAAGAAATTCCTTGAGGGGCACCTCAGCGCAAACGTAGCAATCGGTACAGGTGAAATAATTGACGCCAATTCGCAGCCGCGTGCGTCCCGCAACCAATTCGACATTGTCATTTATAAGACCAACTATCCGAAGCTGGACTTCGGAGGCGGGATCAACGGATTCATGATCGAATCAGTCGTTGCAACCATTGAAGTCAAGTCAGTTCTTGATCAGGCTGCTATCGATCAATCCGTGAAGGCGGCACACGCAGCCAAGAGCCTTACGCCGAATATCAACACTAGCTTTAGCACTGGCTGGATTCCTCCACGCATATTGAATTTCGTTGTGGCCTACACTGGTCCAGCTCAAATGAACACCGTTCATTCATGGTTACAGAATTCGCACACAAGTCAGAACATACCGCTACCGATATGGAACTCAGGCAATCGCGTATCGGTGCCTGGAACGGCGCTGGATGGTGTGTTTCTCTTGCAGAAAGGTTTCGTTAAGCTGGACAACTCGCCGATGACTCTAAACACGCAACAACCGCCAGTTGCGGGCACCCATGTCATTTGCGATTCAAACTCTGGAATCTTGCTTATGTTGTTCTTAGCGCTGCAGGAAGCGTGTGACAACGTTCAGGGGGCATGGCTCAATGCCATACCGTATTTGCAGTCAGTCCGGTTTCAAAATGTACGCATTGCTTAGGCAAGGCATAACCCGGCAGTCCACACGGACGCTACGCGATAAAGCCGCGCAGCGCCGGTGACTTCTACGTTAGGCTTCACAAGGAGACCATTTTGGTATGAGTGAAATCATCGAACACGAAGACGCTGGGAACGGTCGCGCAGTCCGCGTCGGCCAGTCCCACACACAAGTGCCTCTGAAGGTCTATCAGGACATCTACCATCAGGTGACCGGAAGAACAGAGCAGATTCGCAAGCGGTACTCAGAGAACATCCTTGTTGAATTCTCCGACCTCGAGCAACTGCATCACAAGGTTTCGCAGCTCTGCGATGTCCATCACGTAGTGGCACGAAATGAGTCTGTCTCCGTCTTCCACGAGAAAGAGCGAAAGGAAGTCTTCACGTCGTTTGAGCGTTTCCGCCTCTACAACGGAAACGCTACAAGTCCCTCCGTCAATGTCGTCTTCAAGTACAACTTCTCGATCATCCCGGCTGGACTGGAGCGCCCGCAGGAGTATGTAGTAACCGCACGACTTACTTCGCGGGTAGCTGCTATCAAGCAAATGGAAGAGGAAGCGCCGCCCTTCATGCGCGGCCGATTCATCGGCTACATGGCAGGAAGTGCTGCCGAAGTTACTGTTGACTACGCAGACTACGTAGTCGCTCGCGGTTTTCTTGAAGCGTTTGACGAGTGGATTGCAGGGTGCAAGTCCACTCCGAAATCGCAACTACTTCAACTTCTTCGACAACACTCACACCGAATTCCGGAGGTTGCCCGACTTGCAGTATCCGCGATTATCGTCGGGTTCGCGCTACAGGCCATACCGACAGTTCTTGGGCAGAGCGCATCACCGCAAGCCATAGCGCGTTTCATCGTCATACTGGTCGGCGGCTCGTACATCGTCTTGTCACTTACTCGATTCTTTGCTGAGTTCATCGAAGTGGCAATCGACACTTATCCAGTTCTCTCCTACTTAAAGCTGAATAAAGGCGATGAAAAGCTAATCGCTGAGGCATCGTCTGCAAAGCCGCGAGCATGGCTACAACTTACCCTTGGCGCAGTCGGATCAATCATCTTAGGGATCATTTCGGCCAAGCTAGAGAAGCTGATGTGAAGCCTAACGGTCGTTCTACCGGAGCGCCAACGGCTGGCTACCTTGCCCGCGAGGCGCGCTCTGTCTACCCTGCGCCTCGCGGGTAAGGCGTCCACCCGTCGTCGCCCGGTTAACTCTGCGTTAGGCCTCATGGAATTGATGTGGTGCGCCACCACGAAAAAGCAACCACTAAGCCCCGTAGCCCAAATTAATCCACCGCATCAGCGATACTGCACCTTCAATCAACTGATTTTGGGAGTCAACTATGGCTACAAAAGTGACTAGCTCACGTGTTGCTCGAAAGGCTTCGAGCGTTCTTTCCAGTACTTCGACCGGCAAGGCGTCAAAGAGTGCTGCAGGCAGTTCTCTATCTCAGGTTTCTCCACCAAAGGCAACTTCAGCAAGAGCGGCTAAGGCTGCCTCGGCTGTTTTGAGAGATGGGAGAACCGGTGCAGCCTCAAAGTCAGCTGCTGGATCAGCACTCGCACAGACTAAGAAGAAGTAGGCGGAGCGCCAACCATGCAATTGATGCGCTTGAACTCGTCCACGATCTCTGCTGTCGGACATGCCAGTCCGAACGAAATCTGAAAGGGCGCGCCGATCAATGAAGCGTGAACTGATCTTCGTACTTACAACCTCAATCTATGCCAGCCTGCCGGCGTTTTCGAACGAGGCCACCAAGTGCTTTGAGAAGGCATGGAAGCATCCTGATGATGGAGGGCTAGGTCTACCCCGAGGACTGGCGACCGACTTATGCGCCGCAACAACGAATGCTTCTGAGGTTACCCAATGCTTTGAAAAGGCTTGGGAACACCCTGATCGAGGCGGACTTGGCCTGAATCGTGGCCAAGCTGTGAAACTGTGCAAGGGTACAACCAATGCTCTGAATGCTACGAAGTGCTTTGAAAAGGCTTGGGAGCATCCCTCGCGCGGAGGACTCGGACAAACGAAAGGCGGCGCAATCGAGTTATGCGCTTCGCCCTTGAGCCGTTAAGTAAACGAAGAGACAGCATTGAAATGATCCAAGTCCGTAGCGCAGCCGCCCGTTCAATGAGGCCTAACCATTCGTTCAACCGGGAGCAGTGGGGCATGCCGCCGTTTGGGGCTCCATTTCATTCTGCCCCAAACGTCGTCATACCCCACTGCTCCGGTTAACTCGCACGTTAGGCCGCACACAGAACCCACGTGACCACCCTCCTCTACATAGTCCTTGCACTCTCGGTTGGCTACCTACTTGGTCGCTTCCGCGCCGCACGGTTTCAGAACCGAGGTGAAGCGCTATTGGCCAAGGTCATCCGAACCAGCTTTCAGCCTCCGGACTACCACTTGATGAATCATGTGACCCTCCAGCTCAAGGACGGTACAACCCAGATCGATCACATCTTGGTCTCGAGGTTCGGCATCTTTGTCATTGAGACCAAGGACTACAAGGGCTGGATCTTTGCCAATCCGAAGCACGCGCAGTGGACTCAAGTTTTGTTCAAGAGGAAGTTCAGGTTCCAGAACCCAATCTTCCAGAACATTCGCCATGTCCGAGCGGTTCAGGACCTGATCGACTTCCTCCCACCAACAGCGGTGACGTCGGTCGTCGCATTCACTGGCGAAGCTGAGTTCAAGACCGAGATTCCGCCAGGCGTTTTCAGTGTCACCCAACTCGTGGACTTCTTGAAGGAACAGCGCATCGAAGTCATGTCGCTCAACCGCCTTCAGTTCTGCGTCGGCCGCTTGGAGACGGCGAGACTTGCCATCTCAGCCAAAACTGATGTTGAACATGTTCAAAGTCTTCAACGGCGCCACGGCGGTGCGGCCTAACCCCTCGCTCAACCTGACCCGCTACGGCAAGCGCAGAGTTCCGAAGTCGGCGTTGTGGCCGAGCTTGTGCACGCGTTGCTCTCGGAATTGACACCCCCAACTGCGAATCCCCCGACGATTGATAAAGTCCGCGCTTCCACCGTGCTCCTTCTCAATAAGGACCGTGGGGTGTGGGCTTTTGTTGCCGAGGATGAACTGGGTCATGCGGTTGGTGTCCTAACGTTGCATGAGTGCGCATCGATCTATGCTGGTGGGAGATTCGGAGAAATCTCGGAGTTGTTCGTCAGCCCCCCGGCGCGTTCGGAGGGTGTAGGGCCTGAGTTGCTTAAGGAAGCGATGAGATTTGCTCGCGCAAGGGAGTGGCGAAGATTGGAGGTAGGTGCCCCAGCCGGTACACATTGGAATCGTACCGTTTCGTTCTATCTCAGAAACGGCTTCGAAGAAGTCGGTCCAAGGCTGAAGTGTCTGCTGTAGGGCCGGAGGATCGTGCGCAGTGAGGCCTAACCCCTCGTTCAAGCCGACCCGCTACGGCAGGCGCTGTAAGCCTGGTCCGCGGCACCTGGTGTATCATCGCGAACCAGGCTTACAGCGCCCGCCTCCGCGGGCGGCTTAACTCGAACGTTAGGCTTCTCGTAGCACTGACCTTAATCCTCAGCATAAGGAATACATATGGCTAACAAAATTGAGCTGCCTTCCGGATGGGTTTGTGATGGAAGAGAACTCAAGCCAAAGTCCGGCGCGTCACTCTCGAATACGTGGATTTTCGACGGAAAAGAGATAAAGCCGAAATCGGGAGCGAGTCTATCCAATACATGGACTTGGGACGGCAAGGACCTAAAGCCAAAATCCGGGGCTTCGCTTTCGAACACCTGGATCGTGGATGGGCAAAAGGCAAAGCCTAAGTCTGGCGCAAATTTGTCTAATACTTTTGAAATCGGGAACGCTTCAATATTAGTCGTTGCCGGTCAGCTCGTTTTGCGGCTCTGGTAAATGTGGCCTTGTCTATGATTGCTGAATCTTTCGCCGAGGAGGCGCTTAGCAAGTTTGCTGGATGCGATAGCGATGAGGTTGCCGCAGGAAGTCCTGCGACGCCCTCTATTTGGGTCTTAGGCATTGAGCACGGCACCTTCAATAGTAGGCATGAAGAAGCTTCCGGCGTAGGTCCAGAGGACGATAGCTATTCCATCGAAATGCAGCTCCGATGGCCCTACAACAAAAAGGCGTTCAAGCTCCTCGCTTCGATGCATGGTTATATGGTCGATAGATTCTTGGAGTTTGCTACAACCCATCAACCTTTTGTAAAGGGGCGATCTGGGTTCTTTAAGGGCAATCTATATCCCTTTGCTTGCCATGATGTTTCGTCGTGGCCAGAGCGAGCGGTGAAAGCGACCGGCACCCCAGACAAGAACGAATATATTCGGTGGTGCCATGAGCACCGTCTTCCAACGATAAGAAACTGGATTGATGAATATCAACCCAGAGTGATCATCGGCG
The DNA here is from genome assembly GCF_023910625.1 of Limnohabitans sp. Taxonomy (NCBI): domain Bacteria; kingdom Pseudomonadati; phylum Pseudomonadota; class Betaproteobacteria; order Burkholderiales; family Comamonadaceae; genus Limnohabitans; species Limnohabitans sp. Next base: position 2,220,814 of record NZ_JAAVVW010000003.1, on the reverse strand, counting down.
TTGGAATCAGTTGTCGAAGTGATTTCTCGAAAGCAGTATTTGGCCAAGAAGTTGAGCTTCGTGAAAAGATTCTCGACATCAATGGACATCAAAAGAGATTGTTCCATTTCACGCAGGGCTGGCGAAAATTGGTCGTCATTCCTCACTTCTCTGGTGCATATGGTTTGAATAGCAACGCGTCATTGCAAGAAGCTGGCAAGTTCATCAATGAGATTATGCAGCAAGGCCAGCTGAACTAAAGTGTGCGTTCAGCCTAACAAATTCTTACAGACGGACCAAATCGTACTGTCATGCCTTTTGCAAAAAACGCAAAAGCCACGCCAGCACGCTTTGGCCGCTGAAGAAAGGCGTTAGGGGCTAAGTTACGGCGTAACTTCACCCCAACCTCCGATACCCCCACCAAACCCGCATCCCCGTGGTGATGGCACACAAAGCAGCAAACCCATAAGCCAACACCGCAAAGTTTTCAGGCCAGATGCACATGGCGGCAAACACGGTGATGGTTTCGGTGGCTTCGGTCAGGCCGCCCAAGAAGTAAAAGCTTTTGCCCGGCAAGGCGGTGTCCGTCAGGCCGCGTTTTTCGGCCAGTGCGGCGAAGGCCAAAAAGCTGCTGCCGGTGCCGATGAAGCTGGCCAGCAGGGCTGCGGCGGGCAGGGCGTTGGTGGCGGGGTGGGCCACCGCAAAGGCCAGGGGGATGGCGGCGTAGAACACGAAGTCGAGTGCGATGTCCAGAAAGCCGCCCGCGTCGGTGGGCTGGGTCAGGCGGGCCACGCTGCCGTCCAGGCCGTCGAGCAAGCGCGAGGCCAGCAGCAGCGCCAAGCCCCACCACCACGCTTGCAGCGCAATGGCCACGGCTACGGCCTTGGCCGCACCTGTGCTGTTGGGGATGATGGCTTTCGCCTGCGTATTTCTTGTGGTTCACGCCATAGACACACAGCGCATAGTGCTCAGGCGGCTTCTCGTTGGATGGCAATTAAGGTATATTTTCTATACCATGATGTCCTTTGAGTTTGACGCCGCAAAGAGTGATTCCAATCGCACCAAGCATGGCATTGATTTCGTCCAAGCTCAGGTGCTGTGGAATGACCCAATGCTGTTGGAAATTCCGGCAAAAACAGATGACGAACCGCGTTATTTGGTGATTGGCGTCATGGATGGGAAGCATTGGTCGGCAGTCATCACCTACCGGGGAGCCCATATCCGATTGATATCCGTGCGTCGCGCACGCACAGAAGAGGTGGCACTTTATGAAAGCTAAAAAGTTCGAACAAGCGTTTGAAGATGGGGCCGACATCACGGCTTCTTTGGACTTGTCCAAATCCAGGCGCGTGCTGCAGGAGCAGAAGCGGGTGAATGTTGATTTTCCAACATGGATGATTGACTCGCTGGACCGCGAAGCCAGCAAACTGGGGGTGACGAGGCAGTCCGTGATCAAGGTCTGGCTGGCTGAGCGCCTTGAGGCGACTACGTCTCATGTTCCCTTAAAACGGACGCCCAAAGTTGCGACGCAGCGCTGAACTTTCGCGTCAGCTTCACCCCAACCGCCGATACCCCCACCAAACCCGCATCCCCGTGGTGATGGCACACAAAGCCAGCAAACCCATAAGCCAACACCGCAAAGTGTTCAGGCCACACGCACATGGCGGCAAAGACGGTGATGGTCTCAGTGGCTTCGGTCAGGCCGCCCAAGAAGTAGAAGCTTTTGCCCGGCAAAGCGGTGTCCGTCAGGCCCGTTTTTCGGCCAGTGCGGCGAATGCCAAAAAGCTGCTGCCGGTGCCGATGAAGCTGGCCAGCAGGGCTGCGGCGGGCAGGGCGTTGGTGGCGGGGTGGGCCACCGCAAAGGCCAGGGGGATGGCGGCGTAGAACACGAAGTCGAGCTGCGATGTCCAGGAAGCCGCCCGCGTCGGTGGGCTGGGTCAGGCGGGCCACGCTGCCGTCCAGGCCGTCGAGCAAGCGCGAGGCCAGCAGCAGCGCCAAGCCCCACCACCACGCTTGCAAGCGCAATGGCCACGGCGGCGGCCATGCCGATGGCAAAGCCCAGCCAGGTCAGCGCGTCGGCGCTGATGCCTGCGCGCACCAAGCCGCGTGCGGCGGCGTTCAGCGCGGGGCGCAACAGGGTTTGGGCGTGGCGGTCAAACATGGTGGTCAAACATGGGTGTGGCTTTCTTCGGCGGCGCGCAAGTGGCTCAGTATCGGGTTTCAAAGCCATGGCATTGACCGATTGCAACGATTTCAACAAAAAGATGGATCGACACGGACCGGGTGTACCCACCGGATTTTTCGGTTCACGTCAGATTGGCCGCCTTCATAACAGCGGTTTGCTCTTGATATTTGGCTTCATCTGGTAAAGCTTTTGGCCAACCACTTTCATGCCCTGGGTCGTTTAAAGAGCGCAAAACTTGAGCGAAGCAAGTTCAGGCAGAGAGGGTTAAGGGCAAATTGAGCAACAGGTTTTGCGGCTTGAGCTTGAGTAAACCCTGCTCGTTCATGGCCAGGCCCAGGTAAACCACCTTGCCCCGCACATCAGCGCGCATGTCATCCGGATTGGCAAAACGCAGCTTGAACAGGCTGATGAGTTGCTGCTGGCGCTTGGCGTCCAACTCAACGCCTTGGTAGAGGTCATTGAGCAAAGCAGTAGCCGTCACGTCCAGCCCCACATGCCAGCGCCAAGCCGGATCGTCCACCTTTTGCACCGGCTCGATGCTGACCGACACACCCAAAAAGTGCTGCACCCACAAGGCCAAGACGCTGGACAAGGCTTTCAGGCCCGAGCGGGCGTTGACCATGCTCAAGATCAGGCCGTGCGGCAATTCGTTTTGCAGTTCATGCGTCATGTCGAGCAAAAAGGCGTAACGGCCCAGGCCCTCGCGCTGTGCGAAGTAGCGTTCAGCGTTGTCCGGGTGCAGCACCTTCACATCGACCGCCTTGAGGGGCGCGCCGCCTTCCATCAACAAGCGGCCCATCTCACCCAAACCCCCGGTGGCTTTCAGGCTGTCCAGGGTGTCGCTGTCGCCCGACAGCACACGGCCCCCTTCGATGGTGATGCGCTGGCGGCGAAACAGCAGCTCAGCAGCACGCCATACCCACGCGTCTTGCACCTCGGCCAGCACGTTGCACACAATGGCCTGCACCACCACATCAATGAAGAGCGGCGGCATTTGGATGTTGCCGGATTTTTGCCAAGCCATGTAGGCCGCTTCCAGCGAACCGGCGCTTTTTACGTCATCCCGAAAACGCAAAAACAGCTCGTAGTTTTCACGCGCATCGTCGTCCTTGAAAGCCTTGAGTTGCGCGGGCGTCACCTGCATCAAAGGTGCATCCAGCAGCGCCTGGTGCAATGCGCTTCTCAGCCTTGCAAGACTCCTCCACCAAAGCCAACTCTGGGCGCTCCAACCACAAACGCCAATAGTCGGGCGTGGCGCTCATCCAGCCCCGCTCGTTGCGCGAGAGGTGCTGGTGACCGCAGGACGTCCAAAAATTGAGCATGGTGTTCAGAGGTTAGGGGCCAACAGGCGTTGCAGGTCTTTCACCTCAACCCCGCTGCGCTGCGCGAGGTCTTGCACCTGGTCGTCGCCCACTTTGCCCGACGTTGAAGTACTGCGCCTCGGGGTGCGCGATGTAAAAACCGCTCACGCTGGCCGCAGGCGTCATGGCCAGGCTCTCGGTCAGGCCCATGCCAATGTCTTGGCATTGCAGCACATCGAACATCGCTTGTTTGGCGCTGTGGTCGGGGCAGGCGGGGTAGCCGGGCGCGGGGCGGATGCCTTGGTATTTTTCAGCGATCAACTCTTCGTTGCTCAGCGCCTCGGTTGACACGTAACCCCACAGGTCGGTGCGCACTTTTTTGTGCAGGCATTCGGCCAGCGCTTCGGCCAAGCGGTCGGCCAATGACTTGAGCATGATGGCGCTGTAGTCGTCGTGCGCGGCTTCGAAAGCCTCTGCGCGCTTGTCGGCGCCGATGCCCGCGGTGACGGCGAAAAGGCCCACGTGATCGGGAGCCACGCCCACGGGCGCGACAAAGTCGGCCAAGCAGCGGCTGGGGCGCATGACACCATCGATCATGTGTTTTTCGGTCTGCTGACGCAGGCCGCGCCACGTCATGGCGACCTGGCTGCGCGAGGCGTCTGAATAAAGAGCGATGTCGTCGTCATTGACGCTGTTGGCAGGGAAGAGGCCCAACACAGCATTGGCTGTGACCCAGCGGCCTTCGATGATTTTTTTCAGCATCGCCTGGCCGTCGGCATACACCTTGCGCGCCTGCTCGCCTACGATCTCATCATCCAGGATAGCGGGGAAAGGTCCGGCCAAATCCCAGGTCTGGAAGAAGGGGCCCCAGTCGATGTATTGCGCGATCTCGGCCAGGTCGTAGTTCTTGAACACGCGGCGGCCAATGAACTTCGGGGGAGTGGGCACGCCTTGAGCCCAGTCGATGGGCGTCTTGTTGGCGCGGGCCTGCGCCAGCGTCCACATCGGGGTTTGTTTTTTGTTGGCGTGCTGCTCGCGCACCTTGTCATAGTCGGCATTCAGCTCGGCGATGTAGTTCGCGGCTTGCTCGGACAACAAGCCCTGCGCCACGCTCACGCTGCGCGAGGCGTCGGGCACATAGACCACCGGGCCGCTGTAGTGGGGGGCAATCTTCACGGCGGTGTGCACGCGGCTGCAGGTCGCACCACCGAATCAACAGCGGCATTTGGCGCTCGCGGAAGTAGGGGTCTTTTTCCATCTCGCCCGCCACGTACTGCATCTCTTCCAAGCTCGGCGTGATCAAGCCTGAGAGGCCAATGATGTCGGCGTTCTCGGCTTTCGCTTTGGCCAAAATTTCGTGGCAGGGCACCATCACGCCCATGTTGACCACTTCAAAGTTGTTGCATTGCAAGACCACGGTGACGATGTTCTTGCCGATGTCGTGCACATCACCCTTGACGGTGGCGATCACGATCTTGCCCTTGGCTTTGACGTCTTGACCGGCCGCTTCTTGCGCGAGTTTTTCGGCTTCGATGTAGGGCAGCAAATGCGCCACGGCTTGCTTCATCACGCGCGCGCTCTTGACCACCTGCGGCAAGAACATCTTGCCCTGGCCGAACAAATCGCCCACCACGTTCATGCCGTCCATGAGCGGGCCTTCGATCACGTGCAGCGGACGGCCGCCTTTGGCCAAAATCTCTTGGTACGCCTCTTCGGTGTCGTCGTTGATGAAGTCGGTGATGCCGTGCACCAAGGAATGTGACAGGCGCTGCGCCACGCCGACGGGGGCCTCGGGCGTGCCGCGCCAAGCCAGTTTGGCGCTCTCGTCTTTGGCCGCTCCCTTGGCGCTGTCGGCCACCTCCACCAAACGCTCGCCCGCATCAGGGCGGCGGTTCAGCACCACGTCTTCCACCCGTTCGCGCAGCGTGGGCTCCAGGTCGTCGTATACGCCGACCATGCCTGCGTTGACGATGCCCATGTCCATGCCCGCCTGGATGGCGTGGTACAGGAACACGGTGTGGATGGCTTCGCGCACCGGGTCGTTGCCCCGAAAGCTGAAAGACACGTTGGACACGCCGCCGCTGACCTTGGCGCCGGGCAGGTTCTGTTTGATCCAGCGCGTGGCTTCGATGAAGTCCACGGCGTAGTTGTCGTGCTCTTCGATGCCAGTGGCGATGGCAAAAATGTTCGGGTCGAAGATGATGTCTTCCGGCGGGAAGCCCACCTCGTCCACCAACACGCGGTAAGCGCGCTCGCAAATCTCGATCTTGCGTGCGTAGGTGTCGGCTTGGCCTTTTTCGTCAAACGCCATCACCACCGCAGCAGCGCCGTAGCGCTTGACCAGCTTGGCTTGGCGTTTGAACTCGTCCAAGCCTTCTTTCATGCTGATCGAGTTGACGATGCCCTTGCCCTGGATGCAGCGCAGACCGGCTTCGATCACCGACCATTTGGACGAGTCCACCATCACCGGCACGCGGGCGATGTCGGGCTCACCAGGCCATCAGGTTCAAGAAACGCACCATGGCCGCTTGGCTGTCGAGCATGGCTTCGTCCATGTTCACGTCGATCACCTGCGCGCCGTTTTCGACCTGCTGCCGCGCCACAGCCAAGGCCTCTTCGTACTGGCCGTTCAGGATCATGCGGGCAAAGGCCTTGGAGCCGGTCACGTTGGTGCGTTCGCCCACGTTGACGAACAGCGACCCGGTGCCGATGGAGACAGGCTCCAGACCGGACAACTTCATGGGGGGGACAGACACGATTTCAGACGCGACAACAGACACGGGCTCACCTTGGATCATCAGGTGAGCGTCGTTGTGCAAGATCATTCAGACATTGAACGGCCCCAAGCCTGACCTGCTGCGCCTATTAGGCGGCGGGCTGCAACGCTCCTTGAGGAAGCTGGGATTTTAACCGCGTACAAAGCAAAAAGACCCTTGTTTTTAAGGGGGCAGCCTTGCCGACGCGGTCAAGCTGCACCTACCCGCGCCCTGTCAGTACTGCTTGTAAGGCAAGAACTTGCCCGACAGCACCACGTTCACGCGGTCGCCCTTGGGGTCGGGCTGGCGCACGATGTCCATGCTGAAGTCGATGGCGCTCATGATGCCGTCGCCGAACTCTTCGTGGATGAGTTCTTTGATGGTGGTGCCATACACGCTGACGATTTCGTACCAGCGATAAATCAGCGGGTCGGTGGGCACTTGGCTGGGCAGAGAGCCTTTGTAGGGCACCACTTGCAGCCATTTGATTTCTTCGGCGGTCAGGCCAAAGATTTTTCCGATGATTTTGGCTTGCTTGGCATCAAAGGTCATTTGGCCGAGGCACCCGGCGGTGACCCACTCTTTGGACAAGCCGACCTTGTCGGCGACGTCGCTCCACTTGATGCCCTTGGACACTTTGGCTGTGATGATTTTTTCGGTGATGTCTAAACGGTTCATGAGAGACCTCTTGGGGGGTTGGTGAAAAAGAAAGAATCAATGGGCTTTGGCGCGTGACACCAAAAAATCGACGATGTGGTTGCGCATGTCGTAATAACCGGGCAAGTGGTGCAACTGGGCGCGTGTGCGTTCGCGTGGCAGCGGGTTGACCACCACTTCGGCCAGGCCCCCTGGCACATAGCTGCCGCCCGATTCGTTGCCGTTGCTCATGAGCAAGATGCGGTCCGACAGCAAAATCGCTTCGTCCACGTCGTGGGTGATCATGAAAACGGTTTGCTGTGTTTGGCGCACGATGGCCATCAGTTCGTCCTGAATCGTGCCCCGTGTGAGTGCGTCGAGGGCTCCAAAGGGTTCGTCGAGCAGCAGCATCTTGGGCTGGATGGCGAAGGCTCGGGCAATGCCCACACGCTGCTTCATGCCGCCCGACAGTTGGCTGGGTTTTTTGTCGATGGCGTGCAACAGGCCCACCATGCCGACGTGCTTTTCCACATGCACGTTCACTTGCGGCGTTTTCCATTCGGGCCACTTGGACCGCACAGCAAACGCGATGTTTTGCCGCACTGTGAGCCAAGGCATGAGCGCATGGCTTTGGAAGACCACACCACGCTCCAGGCTCGGGCCTGCGATCTCGCGACCGTCCATGAAGGCGTGGCCCGTGCTGGCCGTGTCCAGACCCGCCAGCACATTCAAGATGGTGGTTTTGCCACAGCCCGAGTGGCCGATGATGCAGACGAACTCGCCTTTGTCGATGGTGAAGGTCACGTCCGAAAACACCGGCTTGTCGCTTTGGTAGGCCTTGCCCAGTTTTTCGATTTTGAGGAAAGCGTTCATGGCTTTGGCCTTGGGTTGGAATGCATGGGTGTCGGATGACAAAGGCGCGATCAGCTCGCGTTCGGTGGCTTCACTCCACATAGGTCACCGCCTTTTGCAATTGGGCAAACGCCAGGTCCAGCAACATGCCCACCACGCCAATCACCAGCACCGCAAAGATCACGTTCACCAGAGACAGGTTGTTCCACTCGTTCCACACAAAGTAGCCCACACCCGTGCCGCCCACCAGCATCTCGGCGGCCACGATCACCAGCCAGGCGATGCCCATGCTGATGCGCATGCCGGTGACGATGGTCGGGGCAGCAGCGGGCAGGATCACCAAGAAGGCTTTGCGCAGCGGACGCACCTCCAGCGTGCTGGCCACGTTGAGCCATTCACGTTTGACGGCGGCCACGCCAAAGGCCGTGTTGATCAGCATGGGCCAGACCGAGCAGATGAAGATGACGAAGATGCCGCTGACTTCCGAGTCTTTCAGGGTGTACAGCGCCAGCGGCATCCAGGCCAAGGGGCTGATGGGTTTGAGCACCTGGATGAAGGGGTCAAACGCCTTGCGCATGAGTGGCGACATGCCGATCATGAAACCCACCGGCAAGGCCACCAACACGGCCAAGAAGAAGCCCAGGGCCACCCGGCCCAGAGAATGCGCGAGTTGGATGCCGATGCCTTTGTCGTTGGGGCCTTTGTCATAAAACGGATCGGCCAGGTGGCCCAGCATGGCCTTGCCCACTTCAAGCGGTGGCGGAAACCCCGTGGTTTTGACCGCCCCCGGGTCTTTGCCCATCATCTTTTGGTATTCGATCTCTTCGGCCGTCATGCCCGCCTTGGAGGCGCCGGCCACCGTTGGGGCAGTGGCCGAGAGCTGCCAGGCCCCCAGAAAGACCAAGAACATGAGCAGCGAGACCATGGCCGCGCGCAAATTGAGGTGCGTGGTTTTCATGTGCCTTAACCCATCTTGTTGATCGCGAAGCTCTTGATGTACTCCTCGGGCTTGGCCGGGTCAAACTCTTTGCCCATGATCTTGTGCTTGGGGTAAGGCGTGGTGGCTGCAAAGCTGTGGCCCAGCTCTTTCATGTGCTTGCGCGCATCGGTGATGAGGAACACTTTCTCGGCGATTTGCTTGTAGTTCACATCGCCTTTGACATAACCCCAGCGCTTCATTTGCGTGAGCATCCACACCGCCATGCTTTGCCAGGGCATGGGGTCAAAGTCCGCGCGACCGGGCACGTTTTGCACCTTGCCCAAACCGTCGGCAAACTTGCCGGTCAGCACTTGGGCAATCACAGCCTCGGGCTGGTTCAGGTACTGCGCGGGTGAAATCACCTTGGCGATCAGTTCCCGGTTTTCGGGCTTGCGGGCCATGGCTGCGGCCGTGAGCACCGCGCGGTAGAGCGCTGCGAAGGTGTTGGGGTTCTTCTGGATGAACTCGGTGCTGGTGCCAAAGGCGCAGCAGGGGTGCCCGTCCCACAGCTCTTTGGTCAGGATGTGGATGAAACCGACTTCGTCGAACACCGCCCGCTGGTTGAAGGGATCGGGTCCGAGGAAACCGTCGATGTTGCCCGAGCGCAAGTTGGCCACCATCTCTGGGGGTGGTACCACGCGAATTTGCACATCGGTGTCGGGGTTGATGCCGTTTTCGGCCAAGTAATAGCGCAGCAAAAAGTTGTGCATCGAATAATCGAAAGGCACTGCAAACTTGAAGCCCTTCCAGTTTTTCGGGTCGCGGTTGTTCTTGTGCTTGACAGCCAGCGTGATGGCTTGGCCGTTGATGTTCTGGATGGTCGCCACATTCATGGGCGTGGCGTTGGCGCCCAAACCCATGCTGATGGCCAAGGGCATGGGCGACAGGAAGTGCGTGGCGTCGTACTCCTTGTTGATCATCTTGTCGCGAATCAGCGCCCAACCGGCGGTCTTGGTCACTTCGACATTCAGGCCCTGCTTTTGGTAAAAGCCCAGCGGATCGGCCATGATGAGTGGCGTGGCGCAGGTGATCGGGATGAAGCCGATCTTGAGGTTGGTTTTTTCCAAAGGGCCTTTGCTTTGCGCCAAGGCCTGCAAGCTGGCCACAGGCAGCACGCTGGCAATGGCGGCCATGGCGGTCTTTTTGCCCACTGCGCGCAAGAACAGGCGGCGCTCTTCGTCGTGTGGAAACAGCGACTTGACCAGTGTGGCCTCGATGAACTCCTGGCTGTAGGCCTCGAACTCGGCGGTCTCTGAACGCGCACGCAACTGGGCTGCAGCCGCATCGGCTGCAACAGCCGCATGGTGGTCGGCGGGTGAATGGTCACGGCCGCAGCTGCACTTGAGCATCAGGGGACGGTCGGCGTTGTACGGGTCGAAATATTCAGACATGGCAACCTCGCTTTGTTGGAGATGCTCAGGTCTATGCAAGCTGCGGGCCAGAAAACCTTGCCCATGCGCCATTGGGGGCGTGCTTCTTCATTTAGCAAGCCGCTTGTCGATGCGGCGTAGGGCTGGCCCTACAAATCCCGGGCAGGTCGAACCAGGTCAATAGCGCCCGACGATGCTTTGCGCATACAAAGCCAACTCCACATCGTTCTTGGTGCCGGTCTTTTCCAGGATGCGTGCACGGTAAGTGCTCACCGTGTTGGGGGCCAGACTCAGTTGTGCACCAATTTCGCTCACGGTGTGTCCCTGGATCAACAAAAGATAGACCTGGTGTTCGCGGTGCGACAGCATGTCGATCCCGGTTTTGGTGCGTCCTTGGCTGACCAAGCTGGCCAAGGCCTCGGCGGTGGCCCGCGTGACGTGCATGCCGCCTGCGGCCACGCGGCGCAGCGCGGCCATCAGTTCATCCGGGTCGGTGCTTTTGTTCAGATAACCCGAGGCTCCGAGCTGAATGCAGCGCACCGCGTATTGTTTTTCGGGGTAGGTACTGAGCATCAGCACGGGCAGACCCGGCCAGTCCCGCCGCAGCGCTTGCAGCACATTCAGACCGTCCATGCCCGGCAAGGCGATGTCGAGCAAGACCACATCGAGGCCCTGCAAGCCCTGCAGCCTGTGCACCTCGTCCAGCACGCCGGGACCGGTGTCGGCCTCGGCCACGACCTGCAGTGCGGGGTCGTCGGCCAGCACCATCTTCAGGCCCTCGCGCACGATCTTGTGGTCGTCGCCCAGCAGCACACGCACGGCGGCGTTCATGCGGCCACCTCGTGGGCAGCCAAGGGCATGGACAAGCGCATGCGCGTGCCCCTGCCGGGTTGGCTGTCGATGTCGATCACGCCACCAAAGTGGCGCGCCCGCTCGCGCATGCCCAGGATGCCGTAAGCCTGCGGCGACTCAAACACCTGTGGCAAAGCACCGCAGCCATCGTCTTCCACCGACAAGTGCAACCAGCCCTCGCGCTCCACGATGTCCACGTCCACCGTGCGCGCCCGGGCGTGGCGGCCCACGTTGCTGAGCATCTCCTGGAAGATGCGAAACACCGCCATGGCCATGGGCTCAGGCAACTCCCGCTGCTCGTTGACTTCCATGCACCACTTGAGTTGCTGTTCTGCCGACTGCACAAACTCCTGCGCCTGCCACTCCAAAGCACCCCACAGGCCCTGGTGGTCCAGGATGCTGGGGCGCAGGTCGGTGATGATGCGGCCCACATTGACCACCGCGTTTTCGATCAAGCGGCTCATGTTCTGGCACTTTTCTCGCATTTTTCCGCGCATGTTGTCGCGCTGGCCTGGGGCCTCCACGGCCGCACGCTGCTCTTGCTCAGACAAGCGCTTGTCCAGCCAGCCCACATCCATCTTCAGGGCCACCAGCAAGCTGCCCAACTCGTCGTGCACTTCACGCGCGATGCGGGTGCGCTCTTCTTCGCGCACCGCCTCGGACCAGGCGGCCAGTTCGCGCAGTTGTTGCAAGGCGGTTTCCAGCGCCTGCGTGCGTTCGGCCACGCGCAGCTCCAGTTCGTTTTTGGCCTGGTGCAAAGCGTGTTCGGCCCGCTTGCGTTCGGTGATGTCGACAAAGGTGACCACCGCACCGCGCACTTGGCCCTGGTCAAACACCGGGTAGCTCGAATACTCCACCGGAAAGCTGCTGCCGTCAGCGCGCCAAAACACCTCGCTGTCGATGCGGCAGGGCTGGCCTTGGCGAAAGGCGTTGTAAATCGGGCAGTCGTCCAAGGGGTAATGCGTGCCATCGGCATGGGCGTGGTGCGTCAGCACATGCATGTTTTGGCCCAGCACCTGCTCGGGCTGCAGGCCGATCATGCGGGCACCGGCCGGGTTGATGAAGACGCACAGGCCGTCCAGATCGACACCAAAAACCCCTTCCCCTGTAGATGCGAGCATCAGGCCCAAAGGGTCGCGCCAGGCCGGGGTCTCGCTGGGGCGCATGGCGGGGAGGGGGTATGCGTCGAAGTCCATGAACACCCCAAGCAAACGGCGTGCCATACCTGCTCTTCGCCTTGCGATGCCGGGGCCATGTCACAGCAGCAACAGCCAATGGCGAGACTGGCCGCGACAATGCTCTGCATGAATTCCACCTTTGAAAGCCCCCTCACTGCGCCCGCTGCCCCCTTGTTGGAAGGGGCCTCCAATTTCCGCGATATCGGCGGTTACCTGAACTCACGAGGTCAGCGCGTTCGACGGGGGCAGGTGTTTCGATCCGACCATCTGGCCGGGCTCACCGGGGGCGATGTGGCCCGCCTGCAGTTGCTGGGCGTAGGTTACAGCCTAGACTTTCGGGGCACGGCCGAATGCGCCGCCACCCCCTACGGAATAGCCGGGGTGCAACGGGTGGCGTTGACGATCGAGCCCACCGTGATTGCCCGCATGCAGAGCCTGATCGCGCAAGGCATCGTGCCCACCACAGACGAGACGGTGGAGCTGATGCGCGAGACCTACCGCGATTTCGTCAATCGCAATGCACCAACTTTCGGGCGCTTCTTGAAGCATTTGGTGGAACAACCCACACCACAAGTCTTTCACTGCACCGCCGGCAAAGACCGCACCGGCTTTGCCGCAGCGCTGCTGCTTTCTGCACTGGGCGTGGACCGAAGCACCATCGAGCATGACTACCTGTTGACCAATCAACTGTACAAAAGAGACGCACGGCTGGAGGGCCAAGGACATGCGCATGTGATGAAAGTGCTGTGGCAAGTGCAGCCCGAGTTTTTGCAGGCAGCCTTTGAAACCGTGGAGTCCCAACATGGGGGCATGCACGAGTATTTGCATGGGGCCATTGGCTTGAGCCCCCAAGAGGTGACTGAGTTACAGCGCCGGTTACTGGAAGCTTGACCCCTGAGGCTCAGTTCAGTGCGGGCTGTCACCGCCCCATCTTCAAGCCAGAACGCTCATCCTTTCTACAATGGCGGCCAGCACCGGAGTCACAGCATGAACGAATCCCAAGCCCGTGAAGAAATATGCCGCATCGGGCGAAGTCTTTTTGAGCGTGGGTATGTGCACGCCACAGCGGGCAACATCAGCGTGCGCCTGGACGATGGCTTTTTGATCACCCCCACCGATGCCTGTTTGGGTTGGCTGGACCCGGCCCGATTGGCCAGAATGGACTTGCAAGGCCAGCAGCTCAGCGGTGACAAGGCCAGCAAGACCATCTCCCTGCACCGTCAAATTTATGCCGCCGCCTGTCTGCACGCCCCCTCAACACGCTGCGTGATTCACACCCACAGCACGCATTGCGTGGCACTGAGCCTGAATGCCCGGGGGCCCGAGTTGTTGCCGCCCATCACGCCTTATTTTGTGATGAAGGTCGGCCATGTCCCGCTCACTGCTTACCACCGCCCGGGCAGTCCGGCTGCAGCGCAGGAAGTGGGCGAGCTCATCGGGCTGTATGCCTCTCGAGGCACGCCCATCCGTGCCGTGATGCTTCCGCGTCTGGGGCCCAATGTGTGGCACGACACCCCGGCAGCCGCCATGGCCACCCTCGAAGAGTTGGAGGAAACAGCCCGATTGATGGTCTTGCAATCACACACGCCGCCTTTGCCCGGACATGAGCTGCACGCCTTGCGCGAGGCTTTTGGGGTGCATTGGTAAAACCATTTGCAGCATCGGCTCAGGAAGCCTCCTTGTTTTTCAGGCTCAGCGCCTGTTCATAGAGCTGATTTTTGGGCTCACCCGAGATCTCGGCGGCCAGCTTGACTGCGGTCTTGAGGGGCAATTCGGGCAACAACAATTGCAACACGCGCAGCCCATTGCCCACAGAAGCGACGATGGGCGCATCATGCAGCACCAGAACAAATTCGCCGCGTTGGTGCGCGGGCTTTTGGGCCAGCCAGGCCGACAAGTCTTGCGCCGTCAATGTTTCAATTTGTTCAAACTGCTTGGTGAGTTCGCGCCCCACGGTGACAAGGCGCGAACCCAGCACCGCCAAATCCTGAGCCAAAGCCTCCATGCGGTGGGGCGCCTCCAGCAACACAACGGCCCGGGTCTCTTGCAAAAAACCCTGGACTGCATGCTGCCGCTCGGCCGTTTTACTGGACAAAAAGCCCGCAAACACAAAGCCTTGATCACCCGTCATGCCCGAGGCACTGAGGGCAGTGGTCACACTGCTGGGCCCCGGTAAAGGCAGCACACGGAAACCGGCTTGCCGCACGACGGCCACCAGACGGGCCCCCGGGTCGCTGATGGCCGGGGTGCCCGCATCGCTGACGTAGGCCACCCGCTCGCCTTGGGCCAGCCGGACCAGGACGTGTTGTGCGGCTTCGGCTTCGTTGTGCTGGTGCACCGCCAAAAGCTGTGAACCCGGACGGTCCAAGCCATAGGCGCGTAACAACTGCTGGGTATGGCGGGTGTCTTCACAGGCCACGACATCCACTAGGGTCAGCAAGTGTAAGGCTCGCAAACTGATGTCAGCGAGGTTGCCAATGGGGGTGGCAACGACATACAGTGTGCCCACCGGATGGTTTTGCGATCCGGCAGCCTCGTGTGCCGCCTCCAGGGCTTTGGCAAACGAAGCAGACAAAGGAGACGGCGTCAATGCAATTCCTCAAAAAAGACAAGCTGAACCAGACCACAAAATCCCGGGGTGATGCGGGCGAAGACGAAGCATTAGCGTATTTGCAAATGCGCGGCTTGCGGCTGTTGCAGCGCAATTATCGGACGCCCGGGCGCGGGGGCGGCGAAATTGACCTGATCATGCAGTCTACCGATGGCACGGTGGTGTTCGTCGAGGTTCGTCAACGCAGCCGCAGCGACCATGGCGGCGCGGCTGCCAGCATCGGCTATCAAAAACAGCGGCGCATCATTCTTGCAGCCCAGCACTATTTGCTGCGCTGGCGTCAATTGCCACCGGCGCGTTTTGATGTGGTTACCATCGAAGCCAATGGCCCGCAATGGCTACAAGGGGCTTTTGACGCGGGCTGACCTCCAGCAAAAGTGGCAAAACAAGCCCTCTTGGTGCGGGATTTGCCATCTTCTTGGCCAGTGCGGGGAGATGTCGCGGTTATCATCGCCAGCGCATGCTAGATCTTCGAATCCAACAACACTTCATTGACAGTGCAGATTTGCACTACCAGGTGGCCGAAACCTTGGCCAAGCCTGTGGATGCGGCCGTGCAGGCAGTTTTGGCTTCGGTCACGGGCGGCGGCAAGGTGCTGGTGGGCGCGATGGGGCCTTCCACCGCCCTGGCCCAATATCTGGTGAATCTTCTGGTGGGCGGCTTTGAGCGGGACCGTCCGGGTCTGGCTGCCCTGTGCCTGTCATCCGATGCCTTGATGGCCACCCGCTGGAGCGATGGGCTGGCCCTGACCAAACAAGTGCTGGCGCTGGGCCAAGCTGGGGATGTACTGGTGTTGATCAGCAGTGATGGCAGCGAACCCGACTTGGTTCAAGCGGTACAGGCTGCACACGAGCGGGAAATGAGCGTCCTGGCGCTGACCGGAAACCTGGGTGGTGCCTTGGCTCGCCAATTGCGCGAGACCGATGTGCATGTGTGTGTGCCTCACGAGCGGGCTGCACGAATTTCTGAGGTGCAGCACTTGGTGCTGCACTGTATGTGTGATGGAATTGACACCCAGTTGCTGGGTGAAGAGGAGCCTATTTAAATGAAACGCAATCTTCAATCCCTGATGGTCTCTGGTGCTGTCCTGGCCGTGGCGCTGACCAGCCTCTCTGGCTGTGCGCCCCTGGTTTTGGGCGGTGCCGTCGCCACGGGCATCATGATCACCGATCGCCGCACCTCGGGTGCCCAGGTCGAAGACCAGGCCATCGAGATCAAGATCGCCACGGTCGTTCGGCAAGAAATGGGGGATCGGGTGCATTTGAATGTCACGAGTTTCAACCGCAAGGTCTTGCTCACCGGCGAGGTGACCACGGGCAGCGAAAAAGAGCGCATCGAAAAGATAGCTCAAAGCCAGGAAAACGTTCAGTCGGTGGTGAATGATTTGGCCCTGATGCCTGCCAGCTCACTGACCCAGCGCTCCAAAGACGTGGTGCTCACCAGCCGCGTCAAGGCCGCTTTCATTGACGCCAAAGACCTGCAGGCCAACGCCGTGAAAGTGGTCACCGAGCGCGGCATCGTGTACCTGATGGGCCGCGTGACCAGCCGCGAAGCCAAGCGGGCGAGCGACATCGTGCGCTCCATGGGAGGGGTGGTCAAAGTGGTTCGGGTATTTGACGAAATCACCGAAGAAGAACTCAAGCGCTTGAGCCAGCCGACCACCACGCGCTGAAGCGGGTAAGGCCCATCAAAAACGGCCCGAGGTTCGTTTTTTGTTGCCGCCCCCTGCGCTGTGAGGGGTGCCATCACCGATCAGCGCAAACGGCGGATCAAGCTGGACGTGTCCCAGCGGCCGCCGCCCATTTTCTGTACATCGGCATAAAACTGGTCCACCAGCGCGGTCACGGGCAGGCGAGCGCCGTTGCGTTTGGCCTCGTCCAGCACCAGGCCCAAATCCTTGCGCATCCAATCGACGGCAAAACCGAATTCAAATTTGTCGTCGGCCATGGTCTTGCCCCGGTTGTCGAGTTGCCAGCTTTGCGCAGCGCCCTTGCCAATCACATCCAGCACCTGGTGCATGTTGAGGCCCGCTTGCTGGCCAAAGGCGATGGCTTCGGACAAGCCTTGCACCAAGCCCGCAATGCAGATCTGGTTGACCATCTTGGCCAACTGGCCCGAGCCCGATGCGCCCAGCAAGGTGAAGGCACGCGCAAACGCCATGGCCGCAGGTTTGACGTTGTCAAACGCCGCTGTATCGCCGCCACACATCACGGTGAGCATGCCGTTTTGCGCACCCGCCTGACCGCCAGAGACCGGTGCATCGACAAAATGCAGGCCCATTTTCCGGGCTTGGGCATACAACTCACGGGCCACTTCGGCCGAGGCCGTGGTGTGGTCCACAAAGATCGCACCGGGCTTCATGCCAGCAAATGCACCGTCCTGACCCAGCACCACACTGCGCAGATCGGCGTCGTTGCCCACGCAGGCAAACACGATGTCAGCCCCGGCAGCCGCTTCGCGCGGGGAGGGGGCAGTGGCGTTGCCGGGACATTCGGCCAGCCAGGCCACGGCTTTGGCGGCGCTGCGGTTGTACACCGTGACAGTGTGGCCAGCACGGGCCAGGTGGCCTGCCATGGGGTAGCCCATGACGCCCAGACCCAAAAAGGCAACTTTTCGGGCAGGCGTGGCTTCGTAGGTTTTGGCGGCAATCTGGCTCATGGCTACGGATAGGAAATTACGGATACGGATAGGAAATTCAACCGCATGAGCACAAGTATGCCACGGGGTTGGGGCATCACAAGCCTGCGCACTTGGGTCTACTTGGGAGCTTGCTCTGGGCCTGTCGCCCGAGATTTTTCGGTTTGCGCATTTTTGGGCACCCGAGTTCGACACCAACTGACGTAAGTTGTTGATTCATATAGGGCCAGCTTCAAACTTGCCACTACAAAAGGGTCATCTGGGCGTCTTGCGTCGGTTTTTTGATCTTCAAACTCTCCAGCACCTGCGCTTGCAGGTCATTGATGCTCGATATCCCCTCTATCGGCTGCGCGTTGTTGATTCGCACCTTGTGCCGCTGAATTCGGCTTGTCGCATCCCGGATGATCGTAAGGCCGTTTTATAAACAAATGAGGATGAGAAGCGTACCAGTCTTTCATGGCCCTCATCGGTGTTTTGCTTTTGAGCGCTGACTGGGGTAACTGATGGTTGTACAGAGCCACGTAACGCATGAGCGTTTGCTCCAAATCTTCACCGCTGGTGAATCGGTGTGTCTTGAGCACATCAGCGATACGCCCGTTGAAGCGCTCGACCATGCCATTGGTGCGCGGCGTGCGTGGTTTGGTCAGGCGGTGTTCAATGTTCAAGGCTTGGCACAGTTGATCAAACTCATGGTTGCCCGTGGCCTGGCGCTCACGGCTGGCAAACAACCTGTCAGTGAACTCCTTGCCGTTGTCGGTCAGAATTTTCTGCATCTTGATCGGGCACGCCTTGTGCAGGGCATTGAGAAACGCTCGGGCTGCCGCTGCCGTCTTGTGGCTCTTGATCTGCACAAACACCCAGCGTGTGGCGCGGTCGATGGCCACAAACAGATAGCGCCTGCTGGTCTCGTCGGGCATCTGGGGCAGGTATTTGACATCGATGTGGATGAACCCCGGCTCATAGCTTTTGAAGGCTTTATGAGGCTCAGTGGGCTCTTTGGGCCTGAGCGCGTTGAGGTTGCCAACGCCGTGGCGACGCAAGCAACGGTCCAGACCCGAGCGTGTGGCCTGGGGGCAAAGAAACTCGCGGGTGACGGCCAGCAAATCATCCAGGGGCAACAGCAGCGTCTTTCTGAGTTCGACCACGATCTGTTCTTGCGCCGGTGTGAGCGTGGTTTGAAGCTTGTGCGGGGTGTGGGACGCGTCATGAAAGCTGTCTCGACCCTTCCACTTGTAAACAGTGCCTTCACTCACGCCGAAGCGCAACGCCAAAGTGGCAGCAGTCTCCGTGCTGGCCGCCATCTCCGCACGGGTGGCGGGCGTAGTACGTGCGTTTTTGTGCAAGGCTATCATCATGACAAGGCTCCCGGGTGGACTGCTGAGGTGACGCAAAGATTGTCTATCAACTGCCGCATGACCTCTCTGGCCATGAACAGCGGATACCGTTTTGAGTCAATGCAATCATCCGGGATGCGACAGCTAATAATTAAGGTATTAAGCATTGTCCATGTTGAAATTTATTTTTTTTCGAAAGAACGGAAAACCCAGATCTTGGCTGCAGTCTTTATTGTTCGGTGGTGATTATCGATTGAGAAAATTCTTCTATTTTTTTAAAATCGATGATTTGAAGTTATTCCGAGCGTATTTTCAGCCTTGGTACGATGGAGTTTTGAACAACCCGTACCCCTTGTCTGATTGGGTGAGCGCCAGGGCCGCTTTCATTGAGGGTTTTGATTTTTCCAAAACCCGTTCCATCGTCATCATCAGCCCTGAGGCCACGTATTTTGTGGCTTGCTACCTCAAGTCGCTGCTGGAGACTAACCCGTCGGTCGTGGTTTCTATCAGCAAGCAATCGCCCCCCGACTTTGATGCCGACCTGTATTTCGTCATTTGCCCTCAAGTGTTTTCGGTTCTTCCGCCGCCCAAGAAAAGGATCGCGGTCCAAATGGAACAAACCGTATCCCAGCGCTGGTTCACCCGGGAGTATCTGGGGGGGTTGTACAACTCATTGGCAGTGATTGAGTATTCCAAAGTCAATATTGAATACCTCTCGTCGCTGCGGTTCCCCATGGCCAACCTGGTACATGTGCCCATTCGGCCGATCGAGTCCCCGATTTACAAGTCCCATGTCGGGCGATCCAAGGCCTACGATGTGGTTTTTTATGGGGATGACAAAGTCAAAAGGCGGCAGGGTTTTTTGAACGCGATTGCACAGCGTTTCAAGCTAAAAGTTGTGAATGGTTTGTACGGCGAAGACCTGTGGCCTATTCTGTCTTCAGCCAAAGTGGTGGTCAACATTCACTACTACGAAAACGCACTTCTAGAGACCACCAGGATCTCTGAGTGCCTGTCGTTGGGCTTGAGGGTGGTTTCGGAAGAGGGTTCCGATCAAGGCCATTACGCGGGTGAATTCCACGGCGTCATGTTCACGCCCATCAATGACGTAACGGCCATGATCGAAGCCATCCAAAACCAATTGGACGATACCGAGCCCGTTTCTCTGCGGGGAAGAACTCCAACATCACACAATCCATTGATTAATGGGCTCTCGAACATCGGCATTCATTTGCCCAGTTGATCTGAGCCGGCATGCTTGGACCGGCAAGCTCATGCGCTCAATGCGACTCGAACTGCAACCGGTGCAAAGCCGCGTAGTGCCCACCCCGGGCCAGCAGTTGGTCGTGGCGGCCGCGCTCCAGCACTTGGCCTTGTTCCATCACCACGATCTCGTCGGCGTTTTCGATGGTCGACAAGCGGTGCGCGATGATCAGGGTGGTTCGGTTCTTCATCAGGTGGTCCAAGGCGCGCTAGATGTGCCGCTCCGACTCGGTGTCCAGCGCTGAGGTGGCCTCGTCCAGAATCAAAATCGGCGCGTCTTTGAGGATGGCCCGTGCGATCGCGATGCGCTGGCGCTGGCCGCCCGAGAGCAACAAACCGTTTTCGCCCACCAGGGTGTTCAGCCCATCGGGCAGGTGACGGGTGAATTCGCTCACTTGGGCGGCATCGGCCGCTTGGGCGATGGCCTCTGGGCTGGCGTTGGCCAAAGCGCCGTAGGCGATGTTGTCGGCGATCGTGCCGTCAAACAGCACCACGTGCTGGTTCACCAGCGCAATCTGCTCGCGCAGGCTGCTCAGGGTGTACCGGTCAATGCCCTGGCCGTCCAAACGAATCTGACCCGCAGTGACGTCAAAAAACCGAGGAATCAGGCTGGAGAGCGTGGACTTGCCGCTGCCCGATCGGCCCACCAGCGCCACCGTCTTGCCCGCGGGGATGTGCAAGCTGACGTTTTTCAGGGCAGGGCCTTGGGCATTAGGGTAGGTGAAGCTGACCGCGTCAAATTCGATGTTGCCTTTGGCTTGGGTCAACACGTCGGTGCCTGTGACGGATAGGAAATTCAACCGCATGAGCACAAGTATGCCACGGGGTTGGGGCATCACAAACCTGCGCACTTGGGTCTACTTGGGAGCTTGCTCTGGGCCTGTCGCCCGAGATTTTTCGGTTTGCGCATTTTTGGGCAGCACCAGGCGCAGCCCTGCCCCGCAGCGTTGGCCAAACCGCTGTTGCCTTCCCTCACCAACTATCGCCGCCACACATCACGGTGAGCATGCCGTTTTGCGCACCCGCCTGACCGCCAGAGACCGGTGCATCGACAAAATGCAGGCCCATTTTCCGGGCTTGGGCATACAACTCACGGGCCACTTCGGCCGAGGCCGTGGTGTGGTCCACAAAGATCGCACCGGGCTTCATGCCGGCAAAAGCACCGTCTTTGCCCAGCACCACGCTGCGCAAATCGGCGTCGTTGCCTACGCAGGCATGCACGATATCGGCACCCGCTGCCGCTTCACGCGGGGTCGGGGCGGTGGCGTTGCCGGGGCATTCGGCGGCCCAAGCCGCGGCCTTGGCCGCACTGCGGTTGTACACGGTGACGTGGTGACCGGCACGGGCCAAATGGCCCGCCATGGGGTAGCCCATCACGCCCCTGCCAAAAAAGCAACTTTTTTGGCAGGGGCGGCATCGTAGGTTTTGGCGGCAATTTGGCTCATGGCTGTCTCTATTTGCAGTGAATAGAAAGGCTAATTTAGCAGTCTGTCGGTGTTCTGGCGTTCACCGGGTGCTTTAGGCTGAGCACTGGGTAACACAGGGGGTTTGGTACGCTTGAGGCCATGAAGACTTCAATTGCCGACAACATCGCCCAGGTACGCGCCGAAATCACCTCGGCTTGCCAATCCGCCGCACGCGCACCGGGCAGTGTGCAGTTGGTGGCTGTGTCCAAAACCTGGGGTGCCGAGGCTGTGCGAGCGGCCCATGCAGTCGGACAAAACGACTTTGGCGAAAACTACATCCAGGAAGCGGTGGACAAGATCACGGCATTGCGCGATTTGCCGCTGGTGTGGCACTGCATCGGCCCGATCCAGAGCAACAAAACGCGCCTGGTGGCCGAGCGCTTTGACTGGGTACACAGCATCGACCGCCTCAAAATCGCCCAGCGCCTGTCGGAGCAGCGCCCGACCGAGTTGCCGCCTTTGCAGGTGTGCATCCAGGTCAATGTGGATGGGGGCGACACCAAGTCGGGGGTGAGCCCGCAAGAGCTGCCTGCGCTGGCGCAGGCCGTGGCGGTTTTGCCGCGTTTGCGGCTGCGCGGCCTGATGACCATTCCCGAGCCGGCTCAAAACGATGCACAGATGCGCGCCGTGCACCGTCAGACCAAAGACCTGTTCGAGCAATTGCGCGCGCAGGGCCTGCCGCTGGACACCTTGTCGATGGGCATGAGCGCCGACATGCGCGCTGCCATTGCCGAGGGCAGTACGCTGGTGCGGGTAGGCACGGCGATTTTTGGCCAACGCTGAGCACCCCGAAGCGCTGCGCATGCATCGCCTCAGCTACGCTGTGCGGTTTGCAACTTGAACACGCTGCGCCGCTCGCCCACCGGCGCACCCGCCACATTCAGCAGCACCTGCGCACGCCACGGGTTCAGTGCGGAGCGCTGCGCATCGTCTAACCAACCCAGTTGGTCCAAGGCCTCCACGGTGGCGGCAAACAACGCGGCTTTGTTACCGTCCATGATCTTGATGGCCAGAGCCTGGCCCCGAGAGCGGCTGCCCACCACCTGCACGCCGTCGGCGCCCACCTTGGTGACCCAGTCGCCCCGGCCAGCGCGCATGAAGTCGGCGTCGTTGCGGCCCGTGCCTGAGACCAATTCGGGGTGGGTGCTCATGGCTTGGCCCAACTGTTGCAGGCTCTCGCCGTACAGGCCGTCCGACTCGGGCTGCGCCAATCGGGCATAGCTGCGGGCCAAGCGCGACAAGGGCATGGCGTAGTTGGGGGCCGAGCAACCGTCAATGCCCAGCGCCAGCTCTTCTTCGCTCAACCCCGCCAAGTGCGCCACGGCTTGGCGCACTTGCTGCTGCAATGGGTGGTCCACCTCGGTGTAGCTGTCGGTGGGCAGGCCGTGCTGCACGCAATAGGCCAAAAAGCCGCTGTGCTTGCCGCTGCAGTTGTGGTGCCGCTCGTCGTAAGCAAAGCCTTCGGGCATGGGTTGGTCAAAAAACGTGAAGCGATAAGGCACATGGCAGCCGCAGCGCATCTGGCGCGTGCTGCTGCCGCTTTTGCGCAAGATGGACGACACCTGCTCGACATGCATCTCTTGCCCGTTGTGGCTGGCGCACATCATGGCGAGTTCTGAAGGGGTGAAGCCAAAATGCGCCACCCCGCCCGACTGGATCAGCGGCAAGGCCTGCATGGCTTTGAGGGTGGAGCGGGTGAAGCACAGCCAAAGCGGGTTGCCCACTTGCGCCAGCACGCGGCCCTCGGTATCGGTCACGGCCAGTGCACCCATGTGCACGCATTCCTGGGTGCCGTTGCGGGTCAGCTCGATCAGGGGTTCGAAGTTCATGACCGGGTCTCTCTGTGTCTGAAGTCAAACCAGTTTAAATGGTCCCGGACTTGACCGGTTACCCCTCAGGAAAGCGCCGCTGCCCACGCACAAATGGCGCAGACCTTGCCCACTTAAAACCTGGGCAGATCCGCGTGCTTGATCGCCCCCGCCCGCACCAGCATGCGGCCGTATTCGGCGCAGCGGTTGAGCGTGGGGATGACCTTGCCGGGGTTGAGCAGGCCTTGCGGGTCGAAGGCGCGTTTGACGGCGAACATCTGTTCGTTTTCTTCCGGGCTGAATTGCACACACATGCTGTTGACCTTCTCGATGCCCACGCCATGCTCGCCGGTCACCGTGCCACCCATGGCCACGCTGGTTTCCAGGATGTCGGCACCAAACAGCTCGCAGCGGCGCAGTTGGTCGGCGTCGTTCGCATCAAACAGGATCAGCGGGTGCAGGTTGCCGTCGCCTGCATGGAACACGTTCAGACATTTCAGGCCGTATTTGACTTCCATCTCGGAGATGGCTTGCAGGATGTCGGCCAAGCGCTTGCGCGGGATGGTCGAGTCCATGCACATGTAATCGGGGCTGATGCGGCCCGAGGCCGGGAAAGCGTTTTTGCGGCCGCTCCAGAATTTGAGGCGCTGGGCTTCGTCGCGGCTGACCGAAATGGCCGTGGCCCCGCAGTCGCGCAGCACCGCGCTCATGCGGCCGACTTCCTCTTCGACCTCTTCGGGAGTGCCGTCGCTCTCGCACAGCAAAATGGCCGCCGCGCTCAGGTCGTAGCCTGCATGCACAAAGTCTTCGACCGCGATCGTCATGGGTCCGTCCATCATCTCCAGCCCCGCCGGGATGATGCCTGCTGCAATGACGGCCGCCACCGCGTCGCCGGCTTTGCGCACGTCGTCAAAGCTGGCCATGATGCAGCGCGCCAGTTGCGGCTTGGGCACCAGCTTGACGGTGACTTCGGTCGTCACCGCCAGCATGCCCTCGCTGCCCACCAGCACGGCCAGCAGGTCGTAGCCCGACGTATCCAGCGCATCGCTGCCAAATTCAATCGGGTCACCTTCGACCGTGAAACCGCGCACTTTGAGCACGTTGTGCACCGTCAGGCCGTATTTGAGGCAGTGCACCCCGCCTGAGTTTTCGGCCACGTTGCCGCCGATCGTGCAGGCGATTTGGCTGGATGGGTCGGGTGCGTAGTACAGGCCGTAGGGTGCAGCCGCTTCGCTGATGGCCAGGTTGCGCACGCCGCACTGCACCAGCGCCGTGCGGCTCACAGGGTCCACGGTTTTGATCTGGTTGAAGCGCGCCATTGACAGCGTCACGCCCATGCGGTGCGGCATGGCGCCACCCGAAAGACCGGTGCCTGCGCCGCGTGCCACCACCGGCACTTTCAGTGCATGGCAGGCTTTGAGCACGGCCTGCACCTGCACCTCGGTCTCGGGCAAAGCCACCACCAGCGGTCGCTCGCGGTAGGCGGTCAGGCCGTCGCATTCATAGGGCGTGGTGTCTTCGGGGGTGTAAAGGATGCAGTCGGCGGGCAGCACGCGGCCCAGGGACTGCACCACCCGCTGCTGCAAGGCGGCGCGCTCGGCGGCAGCGGCGGTGTCAAAAGGGATAGGACTGTTCATGGGGCCTTACTGTACGCGTACCCGCTACCCTGTGCATCGAATCAGGTTTGATTGCGGCGTGAAAGACGGCACGGATCAGTTCAGGGCGCTCTTGAGCCAGGCGGCAAAGGTGGCGCATTCCCAGCGCTCCATGGCGCCTGCGCGCCAGCACAGGTAGTGGGCGTGCGGGCTGGGCACGCTGCGCGCGTAAAGGCGAACCAACTGGCCAGACTCCAGCCAGGGTGAGGCCAGCTTGAGCCGAACCAGGCCCACGCCCAGGCCCTGGGAGGCCGCATCGCACATCAGGCCCATATCGTTGAAGGAGGAGCCTTCGGTAGGCTCGGGCCAGTCCTGGTCGTGGGCGGCAAACCAGGTGCGCCAGGGCTCCAGCGGGCTGCGCAGCAGCGGCAGCCCATCGAGGTCTTCGGGGGAGTTGAACGGGCCGTTTTCCCGAACCCAACTGGGCGAGGCCATGAGGGTGACCTCATCCTTGATCAGGCACGTGTGCTCCACGTCGGCATAACGCCCGGTGCCAAAACGCACGGTCAGGTCGGCGTCTTCGGCCACCACGTCCAGCAGCGGAATGCTGACCTGGAGCGTGATATCGATCTCCGGGTAGGCTTCGAAGAAATGCTTCAGGCGCGGCATCAGGATGGCGCGCGAGAAGGTCGGCGGCACGGCCAGCCGCAGCTTGCGCCGCCCGGGTGTTGCCCCGGTCAACGGAAAGCGCTGCAACGACACCAGGCCTTCACGCACATGGGAGAGGTATTCGATGCCTTCGGAGGTGAGCGAAAAATCGGTCCGGCCAAACATCTTGGTGCCGATGATCTGTTCCAGTTGCTTGACCCGGTGGCTCACGGCGCTGGGCGTGACGCACAGCTCTTCTGCCGCCTGAGACACGCTGCGCAAGCGCGCAAGTGCCTCAAAAGTCAAGAGGCACTGGATGGGTGGGATGCGGGAGTTGACGGTCATGGTCTGTCGATTGAGGGCGTTGCAAATGATTTGGCCTGCGCAGACGTTTATTTGAAAATCACGGTTTTGTGGCCGTTGATCAGCACGCGGTGCTCACTGTGCCACTTGACGGCGCGCGCCAGCACTTGGCTTTCGGTGTCACGGCCCATGGCCGTCAGGTCTTCCACCGTCTTGCTGTGGTCCACGCGGGCCACGTCCTGCTCGATGATCGGTCCCTCGTCCAGATCGGCCGTCACGTAATGGGCAGTCGCACCGATCAGTTTAACGCCCCGGTCGTGCGCTTGGTAGTAGGGTTTAGCCCCTTTGAAACTGGGTAAAAACGAGTGGTGGATGTTGATGGCACGACCAGCCAATTTGCGGCACAGGTCGTCTGACAAGATTTGCATGTAACGCGCCAGCACCACCAGCTCGGCCCCCTCGGCCTGGATGATCTCGTACTGCTTGGCTTCGGTCTGCGCCTTGTTGTCCTTGGTCACCGGGATGTGGTGAAACGGTACGTTGTAGCTGGCGGCCAGTTGGTAGAACTCGCGGTGGTTGCTCACGATGGCGCGGACGTCGAGCGGCAGCAGGCCACTCTTCCAGCGGAACAGAAGGTCGTTCAGGCAGTGGCCTTCCTTGCTGACCATGATCACGGTGCGCATGGGCTGGGCGGTGGCGTGCAGGTCCCACTTCATGTCAAAGGTCTGTGCAAATGCGGCCCATTGGGCGTTCAGTGCCGCGCCGTCTGCCTGAGTGCAGGCGAATTGCACCCGCATGAAAAACAGACCCGTGTCGTGGTCGTTGTACTGGGCTGCTTCTTCGATGTTGCCCCCGCGCCCCAGCAAAAAACCCGACACGGCATGCACGATGCCATTGCGGTCGGGGCAAGAGAGGGTCAGGGTGTAGGTGGAGGTCATGTTGTGGAGGCAGACAAGGCTCGCTGCGGCGCTTTTCCGGGCAAAAGCCCCGGAAAGTGGCTTATTGTAAAGAAAACGTCTTCTTGCACATCAAGGGCGCAAGTTATCGGTCACTGAACAGCAAGCCAGACGCCAAGGGATAACCAGGCGGTGACAGGCTTAAACTGCACCCCAGACAGATGCCAACAATCAGGAGTTTTTTCCCATGGCCACAACCGACCTGAACATGGACAACCAGTGGTTGCCCTTCACGCCCAACCGCACTTTCAAACAGGACCCCCGCGTGTTCGTGGGTGCCGAGGGCATGCACTTCACCACGCACGACGGCAAAAAAATCATTGACGGCATCTCCAGCCTCTGGTGCGTAGGCGCGGGGCACAACCGCCGCCCGATCAATGAGGCCATCAAAAAGCAGTTGGACACGCTGGACTACGCCACGGCGTTTCAGGCCAGCAACGACAAGGCTTTCAAGGCGGCGCAGATGATTGCCGACATGGCCCCCGGCGACCTGAACAAGGTGCTGTTTTGCAACTCAGGCTCTGAGGCGGCCGACACCGCCCTGAAAGTGGCACTGGCCTACCACCGCGCCCGGGGCGAAGGCCACCGCAACGTGTTCATTGGCCGCGAAAAGGGTTACCACGGCGTCAACTTTGGCGGCATGAGCGTGGGGGGCTTGCCCGCCAACCGCAAGGTGTACGGCGCGCAGTTGCTGCCGCGTGTGGACCACATGCGCTTCATCCACGACCCGGTGAACCACGCCTACATCCACCACGAAGAACCCGTGTGGGCCGAAGACCCGCTGCTTGAGCTGGAAAACCGCATCTTGGTGCTGCACGACCCGAGCAACGTGGCGGCCGTGATCGTGGAGCCGATTGCGGGCAGCGCGGGCTGGTACATCCCGCCCCAAGGTTATGTGAAGCGCCTGCGCGAGATTTGCGACAAGCATGGCATCTTGCTGATTTTTGACGAGGTGATCACCGGCTTTGGCCGCTTGGGCGTGAACTTTGGCGCCGACTACTACGGCGTGGTACCTGACATGCTGAACTTTGCCAAAGCGGTGACCAATGGCGTGATCCCGCTGGGCGGGGTGATCTGCCGCGACTTTATTTACGACGCGATGATGAACGCCAACGCGCCAGACCACGCCATCGAGTTCTTCCACGGTTACACCTATTCCGGCCACCCCGTGGCCTGTGCGGCGGCCATTGCCACCCTGGACCTGATGAAGGAAGAAAACCTGTTTGCCCGTGCGGGCCAGCAAGGCCAGAAGCTGGGCGACGCGATGCACAGCGCCATGAAGGGCTTGCCCAATGTGATCGGCATCCGCACACTGGGCCTGGCCGGGGCCGTTGAGTTGGCCAGCATCGCGGGCTCGCCTGGCAAGCGGGCTTACAACATCTTCATGGACTGCTTCCACCACGGTGTGTGGGTGCGTCCGGCCGGCGAAAACATCGTCATTTGCCCACCCTACATCGTGGAAGACGCGCACATCGACCAGATCGTGCAGACGGTCGCTGACAGCATCCGGCGGCATGCATAAAGGCGGCCTGGCAGGGCTTCGGACAGCGCTGACCTTGCTGTTGGCGCTGGCGGCGGCCCATCTGTGCGTTTGGCTGGACACGCCTATTCCCTGGATGCTGGGGCCTTTGCTGGTGACGGCCTTGGCCTCGATGGCAGGCGGCCCCACGCACAGCTCCAATCTGCTGCGCAATACAGGGCAATGGGTGATCGGGACTGCGCTGGGGCTGTATTTCACCCCACAAGTCAGTGCATTGATCCTGGCGCAATGGTGGGCCATTGTGTTGGCGGTGCTGTGGGCCTTGGCGCTGGGGGCCTTGTTTGGCCTGTGGTTGCAGCGACGACACCGCGCTGAATTGGCCCATTTGCCATCCCGCGCCTTGTTGGCCACGACGTATTTCTCCGGCTCTATCGGTGGCGCGTCCGAGATGACTTTGCTGTCCGAGCGCTATGGGGCACGCACCGATCTGGTGGCGGCCGCACACAGCATGCGCTTGGTGATGGTGGTGCTGGCCGTGCCTTTTGGCATGCAATGGGCGCAACACCAGTGGGGCTTGACGGTCGACGCCTCCCTGTTGCCCGGCCCTCGTCTGGCGCAATGGCCAGGGCTCTTCTGGCTGGGCTTGGTGTCGGCTGCGGGGGGCTGGGTGATGGTGAAGATGGGCCGCACCAACCCGTGGTTCATGGGTTCACTGCTGGCCTCGATGGCGCTGACATTGGCGGGTCAGGAGTGGTCTGCCGTACCCAATGAGCTGACCAATGCCGCTCAACTGGTCATCGGGGTGAGCTTGGGCATCCGGTTCAGGCGTGATTTCGTGACCACCGCCCCACGCTGGCTGGCCTCTGTTGCCTGGGGCTCCACGCTGATGATGGCGGTCTCGGTGTTGTTTGGGGCCGCCTTGGCCTGGGGCACGGGGCTGCATCCGGCCACCATGATCCTGGGCACGGCGCCGGGTGGCATCACCGAAATGGCCATCACAGCCAAGGTGTTGCAATTGGGTGTGCCCGTGGTCACGGCATTTCAGGTCTGTCGTTTGGTCGCGGTGCTGCTGATCGTCGGGCCGCTGTTCGGCTGGATGGCAAAAGCGGAGAAAGCCGCCTGAGCGAGCAGGCGCTTTTCAGTGCACCAAGACCGGCTGCTGGGCCAAACCGGTATAGCCCTCAAGGGTGTCTTCGACTTCTTCCTGGGTGGGTGTGTGCTGCTGCCAAGCCTGGATTTGTTGCTGGAACATTTCGGCCCAAGAGCCGTCCAGGTAAACCTCTTTGCCCGAACGCTTGTCCACGATTTCGAAACCATGTCGCTCCAGCACGGGTTGGCTGCAGGGGGGTGCAGCTTGGCACGGTGCATTGACCAAAACGTGCATAACCGCAAAGGTATCGGATTCGTACAGCAAGTTCATGGTCTCATTCTCTCTTATTTTGTGTTCTGCAAATGGGACTGTCTGCAACAACTTCAAGAGGGTGTGGTTTTTCACCCGGGGTTAGCGACGGTCGGCAATGCGGGTAAGGCCTCGCGCGTCGTCAGCTCCAGATCAATGAAATTGCCACTGACCTGGGTGATGCGTATGCGAACCGGTAACCAGTCATTTGCCGCTGCGACCCAAAACTCCACTTGAGCATCAAAGCGGTTGCGCGGCTGACACACCCACTTGGTGGTCAACATGGTGTGTCCATCCAACTGCAATGGCTCTTGCTTTTCGAATGTCAATAGCCAAGGCAAGGCATCGCGCACGGTCGCGGTTTGTACTTGCAAACGCGCCCCGGGCAGCAACCGTCCACCCTCTTGGGCCATGACGGCCGCCAATTGCGGATACAAGCTGATCTGGTCCTGGGCACCGGGCTGCAAAGGGGCAGAGGGTGCGTTGCTGCTGAACACAATCTGGTTCTGGGCGCGGTCAAAGTGCGCGGCTCGCTCGCTGCGCCAACTGTCAGAGAACCGCAACGGGGCCAAACCCCGGGCCGTGATCTGACCCCGGCTTCGCCAATGCCTAGAGCCCAGCAAGAAAGCCTTGATCGATAAGCTCATGGCGTATGCATCCATATTGTGCTGCCAGCGCAACTCGCCTGTGGCCTGGTAGGGAATGCCTTTTTCCTGTCCGGTTAAACGGTAGTTGAGCAAGGCCGATGCAGGCAAGGACGCCAAACCCAACTGCGGCAAAGTCAGGGTCGCCTCAGCGGTCCCCGCCGCTTTTTCGGGTGCAGGTGCATGAACTTGCGGCACCTGCGCCACCGTTTCATCTTGGGCGTTCTCGCTGGCTTGAATTGGGACAGCATCTGTCGCAGACGATTCAATTCCTGGGGTATGGGCCTTGGAGACATGCTTGTCCAAGTTCTCGGCGTCTTGGCTAGCCCCTTCTGGCCCCAAGCCAACTTTAGCCAAAGACGCGGGCTCGGCCACAGCGGTTTTTGCCACCGTGGCCAGACGCGGTTGAGGACTTGCAGGTGAGGGCAGTGGTGCCCATGCTGCCTGTTGAGCCACGGGCTGGGGGGCCAGCCACCGGGTTTGCAATGGGCTTACACGCAAAGACTGAGGCCCGCCCCACTGCCAGACCGAACTGCCCGCCATCGTCATCCACAAAGCCACGTGCAGCGCCAGCACAAGCAGGCCCCACCGCCACAATGCCCCCGCAGTTGGTCCGCTGGTATCGCTTGCAAAAAAGAGCATGGTGGGCGCCGGCATGAGCGGACTTTGTGCGGAATTGGGTGCTGTGCGTGGTCAGGCCTGTCTCAGGCCGGGGACCACCCCAGATCCCGCGACAGTTGGTGGGCAAAGCCCCGCAAGGCCTGGGCCACCTCGCCCGTCCAGTCTGCGTCGAAAATGGCAGACGAGCCCAGCGAGACCACCCCCAAAGCCAAATGGCCATCCGCATCGAAGACAGGCGCACAAAAGCCAGAAATACCGGGCAACAAGACATTGACAACACGGCCCAAGCCTTGTGCGCGAGTTTCGGTCAACACCTGCTGCACTTGGGCTGGCGTAGTGGGCAAGTCGCTGCGCCCGAGTTTGCGGGCCAGCGCCAGCTCGGCCTCAATCATCGGCTGGGCCTTGTCAACCGAGTTGTCCCGGCCAATGAAAGCCGCAAAACACCGACCAGTGGCCGATGACAACAAGGGCATCACATCGCCCAAGCGCAAACTGACAGGCATGGCCGACGGGCTTTCTTGCCAATGCACCAAGGTCGGCCCCCGATTACCCCAGACCGCGAGCGCCAAGGTGTGACCCGTTTGATCCATCAAGGCTGGCAAGCGCTGACGCGCCAGTTTGACCGCATCCATGCGCGACAAAGTGGCCAAACCCAGACGCAAAGTGGCTGGGCCGAGTTCGTAGCGGGCGGTGGCATCCTGCACCACCAAATTCAGACGCTGAAAGCTCACGAGGTAACGGTGTGCTTTGGCAGCACTCATGCCTGCAGCGCTGGCAAGATCGCGCAACATCAGGGGCCCCAAAGCCTGAGCCAGCACGTCCAGCAAGGCAAAACCCACCTCCACCGACTGGATGCCTGCACGTGCTTTGTCACCTTCCGGGGTCATTTCGGTGGTGCTGGAATAGGCCATATGCTCTAGAATCAGGTTTCGTTTAGTTAAACGAGTTTAACAATGCGTAATTTAACGCGCAATTCGGCCTTGCTGCGCACGGCTTTGGATCACGGTACAAACAGGCACACATCATGAAATTGGCGACCTACAAAGACGGCTCACGCGACGGACAACTGGTGGTGGTTTCGCGCGACCTGAACACCGCACATTATGCGACCGGCATCGCCAGCAAGTTGCAGCAAGTGCTGGACGACTGGAACTTTTTGGCCCCACAGCTCGAAGACCTGTACACCACAGTCAACCAGGGCAAAGCCCGCCATGCTTTCCCGTTTGACCCGGCGCAATGCATGGCCCCCCTGCCCCGCGCCTACCAATGGGCTGATGGCTCAGCTTACATCAACCATGTGGAACTGGTCCGTGCGGCGCGCAACTCTGAAGTGCCCGCCAGTTTTTACACCGACCCCTTGATGTACCAGGGCGGCAGCGATGACTTCATCGGCCCTCGCGACCCGGTGGTGTGCGCCAGCGAAGCGTTTGGCATCGACTTTGAAGCCGAGATCGCTGTCATCACCGGCGATGTGCCGATGCAAGCCGACGCAGACGAAGCCATCGAAGGCGTGCGCCTGATCATGCTGGCCAACGATGTGAGCCTGCGCAACCTGATCCCGAACGAATTGGCCAAAGGTTTTGGCTTCTTCCAAAGCAAACCTGCCACCGCCTTCAGCCCGGTGGCCGTCACGCCCGACGAGCTGGGCGACACCTGGCAAGGCGGCCGTGTGCACCTGACGCTGCAATCCACCTGGAACGGCCGCAAAGTCGGCATGTGCGAAGCGGGCCCCGAGATGACTTTTCACTTTGGCCAGTTGATTGCCCACATCTGCAAAACCCGCAACGTGCGTGCAGGCTCCATCGTGGGCAGCGGCACCGTGAGCAACAAGAGCGTGGATGTCAACGGCAAACCCGAGTGGCCCAAAGGCTACAGCTGCATCGCCGAAAAACGCGCCATCGAAACCATCCTGGACGGCAAGCCCTCCACCGAATTCATGAAGTTCGGCGACACCATCCGCATCGAGATGAAGGGCAAGGACGGCGAGAGCCTGTTTGGCGCGATCGAGCAGGAAATCGTGCCTTTGAACCAGGAATGACGAGGTTTTGACGGCGGGGTGAAGCGCAAAAATGCCATTTACGCTTCACTCGTGAAGCGTAAATCCATAAAATACGCTTCATGTTCCTCTGGCAATCCCCCCAATGGCCTGAATTTCAGGTCGATCTGGCCGCGCTGCAACCCATGCTGGCGGCTGCGCGCTACGCGCAAGGGCGGGCCATGGGCTTGGCCAGCCATCTTCAACGGATGGACTTGGGCGACTTGCAACTGCAAGGTTGGGCCGACGAGGCCATCGCCACCGCCCAGATTGAAGGCGAAATTCTACAAATCAACTCGGTGCGGGCCTCAGCCGCCCGGCGCTTGGGACTTCAAGATGCAAAACCGCTGGCGCGTGACGCACGCACTGAAGCCACACTGGATCTGCTGCAAGCGGCCATTGAACAAAGCCATCAGCCTTTGACGCACGACATCCTGCATGGCTGGCAAGCCGCCTTGTTTCCCAATGGGCGCAGCGGTATTCAAAAGATCCGCACAGGTGCCTACCGCGACCATGCCGAGCCCATGCAGATCGTCACGCCCCGCTTGGGCAAGCCCGACATCGTCCACTACCAAGCGCCCGATTCGGCGGATGTGCCGGCGCAGATGACAGGGCTGATCGACTGGTTCAACAACAACCAGAGCCAGACCGACGGCTTGGTGCGTGCGGCGTTGGCACACCTGTGGCTTGAAGCCATTCACCCGTTTGAAGACGGCAATGGCCGAGTGGGACGGGCCTTGGTCGAAATGGCGCTGGCGCAAGACCTCAAAACCGATAAACGCCTGTGGAGCTTGTCGCAGCAAATGTGGCTCGACAGGGCGGGCTACTACGCCCAACTGCAAGCAGCCACCGGCCAAGCCAACATGGATGTGACGCCCTGGGTGCAATGGTTTGTGGGCTGCGTGCACAAAGCCGCAGATGCGACTTGGGACCACATGCAAACGGCCCTGCGCAAAACCCGCTTCTGGACAGAGCTGCGCGAGCAACACCCGCAACTCACGCCCACACAAACCAAGGCGATCAACAAGTTGTATGACGTGGGGCCAGACGGCTTTGCCAACGGCATCAGCACCGAGAAATACGTCAACCTGTGCCGCGTGTCACGTGCCACGGCCTACCGCGAACTCACGGCGTTGTGCGAGATGGGGGTGTTGGTGCAGACGGGCACGGGGCGGGGGACGCGGTACAAGCTTGGGGACTTGTTGTCGTGCCGCTAAAAGTCCTGTAAACGGTGCTGATCCCACATTTTTATGAACTCCTCTATGCCGCCGGCATATCAATCCGAACGCCCAAACAAGATGCTGAGGGCTGATCGGCCGATGCACACCCCACAACCAAACCCTCACTCAACCTGAATCGCCCCGCGCCGAATCTGGTCGCGCTCCAGGCTTTCAAACAGCGCTTTGAAGTTGCCTTCGCCAAAGCCTTCGTCGGCTTTGCGCTGGATGAATTCAAAGAACACCGGGCCCAGCAGGGTTTGGCTGAAGATTTGCAGCAGCAGGCGCTTCTCGCCATTGGCGGTGGAGCCGTCCATCAAAATGCCGCGCGCCTGCAATTCGGCCACCGGCTCGCCATGGCCCGGCAAGCGCTCTTCGAGCATTTCGTAATAGATGTCGTTGGGCGCGGTCATGAGCGGGATACCCGCCATCTGCAGCGCGTCCACGCTCTTCAAAAGGTCGTCGGTCAGCAGCGCAATGTGCTGGATGCCTTCGCCATTGAACTGCATCAAAAATTCTTCGATCTGCCCGCCGGTCTTGCCCGACTCTTCGTTCAGCGGGATGCGGATCATGCCGTCCGGCGCCATCATGGCCTGGCTGGTCAGGCCTGTGTATTCGCCCTTGATGTCAAAGTAGCGGATCTCTTTAAAGTTGAACAGCTTTTCATAAAAGCCGCTCCAGTACGCCATGCGCCCTTTGTAGACGTTGTGCGTCATGTGGTCGATGAGCTTGAGGCCGTGGCCCGGCGGGTGGCGGTCCACACCGTCGATGAATTCAAAGTCGATGTCGTAGATGCTTTTGCCGTCTTCAAATCGGTCGATCAAATACAAGGGCGCGCCGCCAATGCCTTTGATGGCGGGCAGGCGCAGCTCCATGGGGCCGGTGGGCACGTCCACCGGTTGTGCGCCCAGTTCGAGGGCTCGCGCATACGCCTTGTGCGAGTCCTTGACGCGAAACGCCAGCGCGCAGGAGCAAGGGCCGTGCTCGGCGGCAAAGTACCCCGCCAGGCTTTTGGGCTCGCGGTTGACGATGAAGTTGATGTCGCCCTGGCGGTAGAGCACCACGTCTTTGGATCGGTGCTTGGCCACCAGCGAGAAGCCCATCTGCTCGAACAGCGGCTCCAGGGTGTGGGGGGTGGGGGATGCAAACTCGACGAACTCGAAGCCACACAGGCCCATGGGGTTGTCAAACAAATCGGTCATGAAAATCTCCAGCAGTGAACGGGGCCACGCTGCAAGATGAGCATGGCCCGAATTGAAATCGGTCAAACGAAACGGGGGGGATGTTTAAAAACCCTGCGGCGGTGCGCAGGGCTTGCCCCGCGTGCTGCGGGCGAGGTGGATGCCGAAAATCAATACCTGGATGACCATGGGCTGATGGTCGTCGCTTGCGCTGCGGGTGTCAAGCGCTGAAACCCTGCCCTGTAACCCTGCCCCATTGCAAGCTGCGATGGTTGGGGCCATGTGGCCATGGCCCAAAAACATCAAGCGACCACTTGGATGCTGCGCAAGCGGGCAATCTCTGCCGCACTCAAGCCCAGGCCTTGCAGCAGCTCATCGGTGTTTTCACCTTGCGTGGGCGGCTGGCGGCGCACGCCCAAGCGTTGCCCGTCCATGGTGAACGGGAACAAGGCCGCACGGGCGGTCTGCCCCGCCTTGGGGCCATCGGTCAGGCGCACATCGGCCAAACCGCCAGTGGCATTGAGGTGCGGGTCGTCAAACAACTCTTCAGGCTTGACGATGGGTGCAAAGGGCAGGCCGGCTTTTTCGAAAATCGCGGTCAACTCGGGGGCGCTGAAGGCCTCCAGGCGGCTGCGCAGATCGGGCAACAATTCGGCACGGAAGGTCACGCGTGTGTTGTTGTCGCTGAATCGAGGGTCGGCCTTGAGGTCGGCAAAACCCAGCACATCACAAAAGACGGCCCACTGCGCGTCGCTCACTGCCGCCAAAAAGATCTGCTCGCCGTTCTTGACGGTGAACACGTCGTACACCGCCCAGGCCGAGATGCGGTTGGGCATGGGCTCGGCCGCTTTGCCAGTGATGGCGAACTGCAGCATGTGCTGGCCGACCAGAAACACGTTGTTCTCAAACAGCGCCGACTGGATCTCTTGTCCGCGCCCGGTGATGCCGCGCTGAATGAGTGCGCCCAGCACACCAATCGCGCCGAACATGCCGCCCATGATGTCGTTCACGCTGGTGCCTGCGCGCAGCGGGTCGCCGGGGCGGCCCGTCATGTAGGCCAGGCCACCCATCATCTGCACCACTTCGTCGAGTGCGGTGCGGTGGTCATACGGCCCGGGCAAAAAGCCTTTGAGGCTGGCGTAAATGATCTTGGGGTTGGCGGCTGACAGGCTGGCGTAGTCCAGACCGTACTTGGCCATGGAGCCGGGCTTGAAATTTTCGGCCACCACATCGGCCGTGGCGCACAGGCGGCGCGCCATCTCGGCCCCCTCGGAGTTTTGCAAATTGAGCTGGATGCTCTTTTTGTTGCGGTTGAACATGGGGAAGAAGCCCGCACCCGAACCCAGCAAATGCCGTGTGCGGTCGCCCTCGATGGGCTCGACCTTGATGACCTCGGCCCCCATGTCGGCCAACACCATGCCGCAGGTGGGGCCCATGACCATGTGGGTGAACTCGACGACGCGCAGGCCTTCGAGCGGGAGCTTGCGTACCGCTTCGGTCATGCGCGGATTCAGCGGTAAAACGCTTCGACCGTGCCTTTGATTTTGATCAGCAAGGGCTGGCCTTTGCGGTCCAGCGTCTTGCCCGCGGGCACGCGCACCCAGCCTTCGCTGATGCAGTACTCCTCGACGTCGTTGCGGTCCTTGCCATTGAAGCGGATGCCGATGTCGTGTTCAAACACGGCGCGCACATGGTGCGGGCTGCGGACATCAATGGCCAAGCGGTCGGGCAATGTAGGGCGGGCGGCAGTGGCAGGTGCAGTGGCAGTGGCTTCGGTCATGGCTTGGGGGATGAAAGTTCAAACAAGCCCGGATTCTCCCCGATTTGATGGCGCAGGTGCCGGGCCTGGGCTGCAGTTGGGCAGCACGGGTGAGGTCAATTCAAACGACTATTCGATCTTTTGCATATAAACAAACACGCCCATGAGGGGTTGGGCCTGGTCCAGCCGCAAGGATGCGCGGTGCGCCTTGACCCATCGCCAACCATGCTGGGCAGCCAACTTTTGCAAGTAATCCAGTCCGTGTGCATAGCGCAATGAACTGTGGAGCTGCACCGCCAAACCGGGCTCGGACTCTTCTACGGTGAACGCCAGCCACCCACCCGGCTGCATCCGGGGACTCAAGGCTTCGAAGGCGGCCTCGAGCCAGCCCACATAAATGAACACATCAGCGGCCAACACCAGATCAGCCTGCGTCGTGTTTTGCTGCAAGAAGGTCACCAGCTCCTGAGCATGCAGGCTGTCGTAAACACCCAGGCTTTGCGCTTTGGCCACCATCGCCGAAGACAGGTCCACCCCCGTCAAGTGGTCGGCACGGTGTCGGACCAAAGGCCCGCACAAACCTGTGCCACAACCCAAGTCCCATACCCGCTCGAAACGCCGCGTTGGCTCGACAGGCAACTGCTGCAACAACACGCTATGCCCTTGGTAACCCAACTGAGCCACCAGGTGCGCCTCAAAGTCTTCGGCGTATTGGTCAAACAGCTTTTCAACATAGGCCAGGGGCGCATTCACCACGGGCTGCTGCGGGCTCAGCGCGGCCAGGTAATAGCGGTGCAGCTCAGGCTCAGCCCCCAATTGCAAAGCACGCTGGTAATCGGCGATGGCCTGCTCGGTCTGGCCGGTGTCTCGGAACACGTGAGCACGCTGACTCCAGGCTTCGGCCAGGCCAGGGTCATGCGCCAGCGCCTGACCAAAGGCCTGCAGGGCTTGCGGCAAACGACCTGCGCGCGCCAGACATTGGCCCCAGCGCAAACAAAACCCGGCCCCATCGGCACCCAAAGCACGGGCTTGCTCGTGGCAATGCAGCGCTTGCGGCCAATCGCCCAAGGCCATTTGGGTCACACCCCAAGCCACCCAGGCATCGCACTGCTGGTCATCGGCCGCCAGGGCTTGGCGCAGGCACTCGTCCGCCCGTTCAAAGTGGCCCAACTGCACCCAGCTTGCGCCCAAGTTCATCAGCACAGACGGCCTGCCCGGCGCCAACTGCAAAGCCCGCTCAAAAAAAGATGCAGCCCTCTCAAATTGCTGGCGTTCAAACAGCTCAACGCCATCCAAAAACGCCTGTCGGGCTTGTTCGAGTGAGGATTCCATGCGCGCCAGTGTGACACAGACAAGCGCCCTTGTAAGCGGTGAGAGCCAAGCACAGTCAACGCTGGCGACCGTCATGCGCTTAAACTTCGCGCTCTGACCCCCACACAAGGAAAACCCCATGGGCGCGCAATGGAAAGCCAAAGGCAAAGCACAAGCCGCTGACGCCAGAGGCAAATTGTTTGGCCGCTTGGCCAAGGACATCATGATCGCGGCGCGCAACGGCGCCGACCCAGCCGCCAACTCGCGCCTGCGTTTGGTGGTCGAGCAGGCCCGCAAGGTGTCCATGCCCAAGGAAACGCTGGAGCGCGCCATCAAAAAGGGCGCAGGCCTGCTGGGCGATGCGGTCAGCTTTGACCGCGTGATTTACGAAGGCTTTGCCCCCCATCAGGTGCCGGTAATGATCGAGGTGTTGACCGACAACGTCAACCGCACAGCGTCCGACATGCGCGTGCTGTTTCGCAAAGGCCAACAAGGCACATCGGGCTCGGTCTCTTGGGACTTTGAACATGTGGGCATGATCGAGGCCGAACCCACCCAGGCCGGTGCCGACCCCGAGCTGGCCGCCATCGAGGCCGGCGCACAAGACTTTGAGCCCGCCGACGAAGACGGCATGACGCTGTTCATCACCGAAGCCGTCGACCTGGACCTGGTCAGCCGCGCCCTGCCCGGACACGGCTTCAGCGTGGTGTCGGCCAAACTGGGCTACAAACCCAAAAACCCGGTGGACCCGGCCAACCTGAGCGCCGAGCAACTCGAAGAAGTCGAAGCCTTTTTGGGTGCGATCGACAACAACGACGACGTACAAAACGTGTTTGTGGGTCTGGCAAGCTGAGCCTGCTGACCGGTGCTGCAACGCACTGAAAAACACCGCCCGACCAACTAAGGTGGGCTGCTGTCATTTTCAGGAGCGTTTTTCATGACCCTGTCCGAGCTTTGCCAACGCGACATCCTCACCCTGAGCGCCGAGGCATCGGTGCACAAAGCTGCCGAGATGATGCGCACCCACCATGTGGGCGCACTGGCTCTGACCGATCCCGAAGACCCCACACGCGTGGTCGGCGTGGTGACCGACCGCGATCTGGTGGTGAATCTGTTGGCGCAAGGCCGCACTGCGAACGAGCAGACTGTGGGAGCCTACAGCAGCGT
Organism: Limnohabitans sp.; assembly: GCF_023910625.1. Lineage (NCBI taxonomy): Bacteria > Pseudomonadati > Pseudomonadota > Betaproteobacteria > Burkholderiales > Comamonadaceae > Limnohabitans > Limnohabitans sp. The sequence continues at coordinate 2,181,291 of NZ_JAAVVW010000003.1, read as the reverse complement.
GCACCTGGTGCGGGTGCCAGGCATAGGCCACGGTGCATGAAGCCATCCAGGCCATGCACCACCACGGTGTGCGGCGGGTGTTCGTCACAGCGCCCGACGGCCGCTTGATGGGCTTACTGTCTCTGGATGATTTGCTGACCGCCCTGGCCGATGACCTGAGCGGCCTGTCCGAGGCTTTGCGCTTTGGCATTGACATGGAGAGCGTGCGCACCTCGCCGATTTTTCGGCCCGACGAGCTGCCTACGCAGCTGTACCTGGCGCAACACGAGCCTTGAGGGTCGGCCTCTCAAGGCAGCGGGTTCAAGCCCAGCTCTTTCAAAAACGCGTTGTGCTTGGCTTTAGCTTCGACAATATCGTTTTCAATCTTCACCAATTCGGCGTGCGTGGCCGATAAGTCGATCTCCGCGTCTGCCACCGCCGTGCTGATGTAGCGCGAGATATTGAGGTTGAAATCGTTCCTCTCGATCTCGCTCATCTCCACCCGGCGTGAATACCTCGCCTCTTCAGTGCGGTTCTTGTAGGTGTCGATGATCTTGGCAATGTGCGCTTCGCTCAGCTGGTTCTGGCGCTTGCCTTTGTCAAAGTACTCAGCCTGTATTTGGGAGGCGTCCATGGTTGACCTTTTGTGGTTTCGTCTTTGGTTCACCGCTCAAGCGAACTCAAACCGAAAAGCTCGCAGCTTGGTTTTTTAATTGTGGCGAATTCGCCGTAAATAGCGTTCGAATTGTTACGCAAGAGAGGGAAAGATAAGTTCATTTCAACAAGGCCTTTCCTTGTGCGGTCAGGCAGTATTGCTGCAAGCGGCTGTTGGGTTTGTCGGGCAGGGTGTATTCAATCAGGCCGCTGCCGAGCAAGCGGCGAATTTGCTTGTTCAGTTCGCCAGACACGACTTGGTGCCCCAGCCCTTGCGCCAGTGCCAGCTTGCCCAGCGCTGAGTCATTGAGCAGCAATATGACTTTGGCCGCCAACTTTAACTCTAGCCGTGACTCTAGCCGTGACTCTAGCCGTGACTCTAGCCGTGACTCTGGCTCTTGGGTGACTGGGGCCTCGACTTGTTCGGTCACTTCTTCCTCATACACCGGCCCACTGGCCGCAAAGGTGATGCGCAAGAAGTTCTCGGTGAAGCGAAAGCACTCGGGGCCATAAAACTCGGTGATGCGGGGCAGGCCCGAGCCGAGGTGTTCCACCAGTTCCAAGTCGCGAAAGACGCGCATCAGTTCTTTGTTGCGGGGGATGGAGTAGCCCTCAAAAAACTCAGCCGGGGTCAAGCCCTCGGGCAAGGCGCAGGCAGAGGTGATTTCGATGCGGTCGGCAAAGATTTCAAACTTGGGCGGCGCTTCGCGGCTGTAGTCGTTGTGCACGATGGCGTTGATCACGGCTTCGCGCAGGGCCACGGCGTTCCACAGGCGGCGGTCAATGCGTTCTTTGGCGGTGATGGTGCTGGCGGTTTTGTTTTCTATCTCCAGCTTGTCGAGCACGGCCTTGGTGGCTTTGATGAGCGAGCAGTGGCCGTATTCGTTGTTCTCGATCAGGTGCACACGATTAAGGCCACGGTATTTGGCCACTTTGATGGAGGTGTTGTTTTCGTCGGCCAGCAGATAGGCGGCGTAGTTGAGCGCGCCGTCGTCGGTGGTCAGCTCCAGATTGGCTTTGAATTGCCGCCCAAGGGGCTTGCGCTTTTCTTCGTAGTAAATGCGCAGTTGCTCAAAGCTCAGGGCTTGGCGGTGGGCTTTGATTTTGCCAATCGAGTTGCGGGTGCGGTTGGCAAAGAGCCGCTCAATCATGGCGGTGGGCATGGGTTCGGTGGCGCTGCCCACGCGCATGAAGCAGCCTTTTTCGCTCAGCCCGTATTTCTTTTTGGCATAGGGCTTTTCGCTGCCGCTGGCCACGATGATTTTGATGCAGTGCACGCCTGTGGGGCCAGTCTCGTCCAGCACGTCAAACAATCCCATGGCCGATGGGTTGATGTTGTTTTTGATGCGGTCTTTGACCTTGAGCATGTCGCCGTCCACATCGACCACGCCCACGCGCTGTCCGTTTTTGTCGATACCGATGTAGATAAACCCGCCCTCGTGGCTGTTGAGGAAGGCGACCACTTCTTTTTCCAGGTCCAGCTCGGGCGTGAGTTCGCGCTTGAACTCGACCCGGTGGTTTTCGTGGGCATGGGCGGCGATTTTCACGGGCCGACCTCCCGGTTGATTTGCGTGATGAAGTGCTCCATTTCTTCCTTACGGGGCAACTCCACAGCGTAGCGAGAGACGAAAACCTGGTTGTTCAGGTCTTCCAGATCGGATTCGGCCATGACATCGCGCGAGCGCAGGCCCAGGAACTCAAAGACGTAGGGGTCGCGGATGACATGGGCGGGTTGCAGCGTGTCCGCCGTGGCATGGGCCAGGGCCGAGAGCTGGGCTTTGTCTTTGGAGAGGCCGCTGCGCTCGTAATACAGGCTGTCGATCTGGCGGCGCAGTTCCCGCACCGACCAGTTGCCGCGCATGCATTCGACTTCGTAGAAGCGGCGCTGGGTGTCGTCTGCGAGTTGGATCAGTTCGGCGAGATGGGTGAAAGAGAGCCGAAAAATCAGTTCAGGGTGGGCCGGTGGCAATTGTGGAGTCACTGACTCCCGAATCTGGGCAGTCGGGGGCGACGCCAGCGCCAGGAGCTGCCCCAGTTCGGGCAGCAACAAGGATTGTGGAGTCAGCGACTCCACAATCTGCGGATACGTGAGGTAGAGCTGACGAAACCGATAGAGCTCGCGGCGGTCGCAACGGGCCCAGCCCTGTTTGACCAGCCGCTTGGCCAGGGTGTCCATCAACTTGTCGCCATAGGTCGCACGGTCTAAGCCCTGGCGCTCATACACCTCAATCCGGTAGCCAATGAGCCAATTGCGCAAGGTCAGCGCGACGTTGACCGCTTTGGTGGAAAACGCCTGGGTTTGTTCATGGATGTGGACGATGGCGGACACCAGCGCCTCAAAGTCACCGCCCGCGGCGGATACAGGGGCGCGCTGGGATGCCATGGGGGCTTTCTTACTGCTCATACGCGCTGAGTCCAGAAATCTCGCGCCCTTGGGCGCGTTTGGTCAGCAGTGGCGTCAGCTCTTTCTTCAATCTGCTCCTCTTTGACGCCGTGCCCCGTTGTGACAGGGGACGAGTCATAGGTGATTTTTGAGGGTGACATATTGGAGCAAATAACCTTGGAGGCGGATGAAATGAGTACAAAAGAAATATTGTGACTGCATTTACGACTGAACAATCCGCCGTTTTTGCACCGCCTGCGCCAGCGCACCCAGCACCGGCACGGTTTGCGCAAAGCTGATGCAGGCGTCGGTGATGGACACGCCGTGTGCCAATGGCTGGCCTTCTTTCAGGTCTTGCCGGCCTTCGTTCAGGTGGCTCTCGATCATCAAGCCCATGATGCGGCGGTCCCCGCCCGCCACTTGCGCGGCCACGTCGCGCGCCACCTCGATCTGCTTGGCGTGCTGTTTGCTGCTGTTGGCGTGCGACACGTCCACCATGACTTGCGGCGCAATGCCCGATGCCTGCAAGGCTTTGCAGGCGGCATCCACGTCGGCAGCCGAATAGTTGGGCGCTTTGCCGCCGCGCAAGATGATGTGCACGTCCTGGTTGCCACGGGTTTCGAAAATCGCCGCCTGCCCCATCTTGGTCATGCCCATGAAAGCATGTGGGGCTTTGGCTGCCACCACTGCGTCTGCGGCCACTTTGACGCCACCGTCGGTGCCGTTCTTGAAGCCCACCGGGCACGACAAACCACTGGCCAGTTGCCGGTGGCTCTGACTCTCTGTGGTGCGCGCACCGATCGCGCCCCAAGTGACCAGATCGCTGATGTACTGCGGGCTGAGCAAGTCCAAAAACTCGGTGGCCACGGGCAGGCCGACATCGAGTATGCCCAGCAGCAGCTTGCGCGCCATCTCCAGGCCCTGGTTCATGGCGAAGCTGCCATCCAGGTGCGGGTCGTTGATGTAGCCCTTCCAGCCCACGGTGGTGCGGGGCTTCTCAAAATAAACGCGCATCACGATTTGCAAATCCTGGGCGTGTTTGTCGGCCTCGGCCTTGAGCAGCTTGGCGTACGCGATGGCCTGGTCGTGGTCGTGGATGGAGCACGGCCCGACCACGATCACCACACGGTCGTCCTGGCCTTGCAACACGTTCGAGATGTCTTGCCGCGAACGCTCGACCAGCGCCAGGTGGGCGGGCGATGCGGGCAGGCGCTCTTCAAGCAATGCCGGGGTCATGAGCGGGCGCACCGAAGCAATGCGGGTGTCGTCGATGCGGGTTTTGTCTTGGGTGGAGAGCATGAGGGTGACCTGATAATGAGCGCAAAGTGTAAAGGCAGCCCATGGTCAAAACCCTGGCCACACCAAGACTCGGACACCCGTGCGACCTGGCTGTGGCCATAGCGGCGCCTGTGGAGGTGGGCCATACGCCCGCCGGTTTGCGCCGCATGATTGCCATCACCGGCGGCACTGTGAACTGCGCCTGCATGAGTGGCAAAGTGTTGGCCGGTGGCGCCGACTTTCAACTGATCTTGACTGGCGGCACGCCAGCACCTTCACCCAAACCGCCGTGGCGAATAGGGCGTTGGGTCCACACAAGGCGGCTCACCGCTCACCATTTCGGCCAGCAAGCGACCTGCCACCGGGCCCATGGTGAAGCCCTGGTGCGCATGGCCAAAGTTGAACCACAGCCCCGGGTGACGCGGCGCGGGGCCCATCACGGGCAGCATGTCGGCAACGCATGGGCGAGCGCCCAGCCAGGGCGGCTCGGGCAGAGGCTGGCCCAGGTCGATCAACTCACGCGCCAAGATCTCGGCCTTGGCCAGTTGCACCGGCGTGGGCGGGGCATCGATGGGCGCAAATTCAGCACCTGTGGTCAGGCGCAAGCCACGCTGCATGGGGGCCAGCACATAGCCGCGCTCGACGTCCAGAATGGGCCGACGCAGTTGTGCGGATGATGTGTAGTGCTGGTGGTAACCGCGCTTGATGAACAGTGGAAAGCGGTAACCCAGCGTGCGGATCAAGCCGTCAGACCACGGCCCCAGGGCCAGCACCGATTGCTGGGCGTGCACCGTGCCTTCGGTCGTGCGCACCGACCAGGCCGCGCCTTGCGCCTGCAAACTGGCCGCGTCGCCCACCAGCAAACGACCGCCACGCGCCACAAACAGGTCGGCATAGCGTTGCACCAAAGCCCCCGGGTCGTTCACTGCCCACGGGTCCAGCCAGTGCACCGCGCCGGCCAAGGGTTTTTGCAAGGCCGGCTCGGCCAGCGCCAACTGGGCGGTGTTTTCGGCTTGGGAGCGCACACCAAAACGCAAAACCAAATCTTCGGCCCGCTGCGCCGCCGCGTCGAAGGCCTCGGCCGTGCGGAACACGAAGCGAAATCCTTCACGCGTCACCAAATCCTGCGCACCCGCAGCCTTGACCAACACACCGTGCTCATCGGTCGCATGGGCGATCAGGCGGCTGTAGGCTTGGGTGGCGTGGGCGTGTCGCTGGGGATGCGAGTGGTGCAAGTAGCGCAGCAATGCTCTGCCCATTTGCCACAGCCCTTGGGCGTGCCAATGCACTTGGGCACCGCGACCCAGGGCCGCGTCCAGCAAAAAGCCCGGCTCACGCGGAAAGGCATAAGGCTCGACCGCCTCGCGCTGGATCAGGCCCGCATTGCCCATGGACGTTTCCTGGCCTGGTGTACGCCGGTCCAACAGCGTCACGTCATAGCCGCGCTGCTGCAAATGCAAGGCGGTGCAGGTGCCCACCATGCCCCCACCCAAAACAAGTATCGATGTGGTCATAAGCTGCGCATCATGCAGCAGTTCCCGGAGACTCGTCTATCCCCTGCGATGTCGGTTTTTGGTCACCCGGTCACAATGTCAGGCATGAACCGCCTCTATGCCTATTTTTTCCGGGGTCTGATCACCTTTTTGCCCGTCGGTCTGACGGTCTATGCGCTGTACCTGTTCGTCACCTGGGTCGAAGGCTTGGCGATGCGCGTGCTGAGCCCGTTTACGGGGGATTTTTACCTGCCGGGTCTGGGCATTGTGCTGGGGACCGCCTTGATTCTGGTGCTGGGCTTCTTGGTGTCGCAGCCCTTCATGAAGCGGGATGCTGGGGTGGGTGGAGTTGCCCTTTACCAACTTGCCCCTGGTCAAAAGCATCTACTCGTCGCTGAAAAGCTTTGCTGATTACTTCTCGCCCAATGAGCGCGACGCGCAACAAGTCGTGTTGCTGAAAAAACCAGACAGCGACTTGTCCATCATCGGCTTGGTCACGCGCCAAAGCCTGACCGATTTACCCCTGGATGCGACCACCCAGCAACACGTGGCGGTGTACCTGCCCATGGGCTACATGATTGGTGGCTACACCGTGTTTGTGCCCCGCGATTGGGTGCAGGTGCTGGACATGTCGGTGGAAGAAGCCATGCGCTCGTCCTTGACGGCGTGGATGGGCACCCCCAAAAATCCGCCTGCGCCCTGAAGGGTGGCCAGGACGCGCTGGTCAAAACGCAGGTGCTGCGCGCAGGCAAAGTCATGGCTGTTGGCGCCGATGTCCATTTGATCAGGGGTGCCGATTTGAATTTGACCAGTGAGTGCCAAATGAACATGCCGCTCAAAGAACGTCGCAACCAAGTCGTCAAACTGGTCAAACCGTAGTCGGCGGGAACAACTGGCCCTGAACAGGCCTTCAGGCAGACCCAGCCTGAAGGCCTGTGATGCCCAAAACCTGGACCATAATCGCCCTCATGCGGTTGGATCCCCTATCTGTTCCGCAAGCCCTTTACAGGCTGCACTGATGTGACCCCGGTTGTCAGCGCCCCGCCAGCCTGGCTTGGCTACAATACCGCCATTCCTGTACTGAGGCCCTCCATGTCCAATCACAACGACGCACACACTTCTGACGACCCCGTTGAGAACGTAGTCAAACACATTCCCGTGGTCATTCCGGCCGCGGGTGCCTTGCTGATTTTCTTGTTGGCCTTCATTGCCGTGGCCATGGCCTGAGGCTTTGCCGCTCCCCGGTGCGCCGCTCAGGCAGCACCCCACCCACCCGCAACAGCGCGCGCTTTGCGGGTTTTATTTTGTCCGCACTGGCATGATGTGCAGCGCCCCAGCACAGCCAGCGGCTGGCCTGGGGAGTTGGCTTGGCTACAACGGCCGCCGCCTTGCGAAACGCACCACGGTCACGCCAGCCCGGGCCTGTCGCACAGAGGGCATGACCAGCACGCAGTCGTCATAAGGCGTGGTGACGGGCTCGCCATCGTTGTCGCCAATCACCGTGCCCGCCTTGGGGATGCATTCCAGTCCCTTGAACGGCTCGGTGAAACGGAACTTTTCGCTGCGCGCCACCACCGGTCCGGTGACTTCGAGGGCCCACTGTTGCGGGGCGTCGGCCTGTCTCCAGCCGGGCAATGCAGCCTGCAAGGCAGAAGCCGAAAGCACACCCGACACGTCCAGGAAGCGGATACACAGGTCGCGCGCCACATCGCGGCTGGCCAAGTCGCCATGAAAACCGCATTCGATCAGCAATGAGCGCGTCTCGGGTGCCTGGTCATCGGACAGGCCAAGGCGACCGTAATCGCGCATGCGCACACCGTCCTTGTGACCGGCATCGACCACGATGTGGACCGGATTGGCCAGCTCGCGTGCCAGTTGCAGGTTGCGTGGATGCATACCGGTCAGCAGCAGCGGCGCGCCAGGTTCGTGCATGGAATGCAGGTCCAGCACCCAGTCGGCTTTTTGCACCCAAGGGGCGAGCTCGGCCACGCGCTGGCGCTCGAGCGTGCGAGGTTCGGCGATGCGCTCGTCCATCCATTGGCGGTTCATGTCTTCGTCGACAAAACGCGATGCATCATGGTTCGCCTCGTCAAAGCGCTCGAATGCACGCAGGTTGGCAAACACCAGGGTCAGCTGACCCACCGCAGGGCGAACACCCGCCTCCAGCAGGCCCTTGAGCGCCCAAGCGCCACACAGTTCGTTGCCGTGGATGAGGGCGCTGATCAGGACGTGCCGACCGGGTTGTCCCGAATCGAAATGCCAAACGCCTTCGGTGCCGGTATTGCCCTGGCGCCACATCGAGATGTCGGGACAGGGCAGATCGAATTGAAGCGGTGTCATTCGCGGATCTTGGCAAAGTCAACGATGCGCTGGTACTTGGCCGTCTCTTCGCGCAGGAACTTGTTCATGTCCACCACGCCTTGGGCCACGGCCGAGCCGGAGGCTTCAAGCTTGCTGCGCACCTCGGGGTTTTGCAGGGCATCGGCCAGACCTTTTTTCAGTTTGGCGGCAACCGGTTCTGGCAGCTTGCCAGGGCCCATCAACACAAACCAGGTGCTGATGTCGGTGTTCTTAAGGAGCGGATGCTCGGCCAATGCGGGAATCTCGGGCGTGACCTTCGATCGGTTCTTTTCGGTGGTGCCCAGGGCCACCACCTTGCCGCTGCGGATGTGGGGCAGACCACTGGAGAGCACGAACACGCCGAACTCCAGGTTGTTGCCGATCAGGTCAATGGCCAGCGGGGCCACACCGCGGTAAGGAATGTGCGTCATGAAGATGCCCGCCTGTTCCTTGACCATTTCACCGGCCAGGTGCAGTGAAGTGCCCACGCCCGAGCTGCCATAGCTGAAGCGGCCCGGGTTGGATTTGGCCAGTTTGATGAACTCATCGGTGTTTTTCACGCCCATCTTGGGTGATGTGACCAGCACCAGGGGCTGCGTGGCGATCAGGCCGATGGGGCTGAAATCCTGCCAGCTGTATTTGATGGAGGGCGACACCAAGCGGTTGATGGCCACTTCGTTGTTAGCGCCCACCAGCAAGGTGTAGCCGTCGGGGGCGGCATTGAGCACCTTTTGCGCGCCGATGGCGCCGCCGGCACCACCGATGTTCTCGACCACAACCGTGGCGTTCAGGCTCTTGGCCAGGGCGGCGGCCACCACGCGCCCGGTCAGGTCGGTGCTGCCGCCCGGCGGATAACCGACCACGATGGTGATGGGCTTGGAGGGGTAGTTACCGGTCTGGGCATGGGCCAATGGGCTGACGGCAGCCAGGGTGCAGGCCAGAAGGCCGAGGATGTGTCGCACGACTTGGGTGTTCATTGCAGGCTCTTTCATGAATTGAAGAAAAAGTCATTGTGTTCAAGCAAAGCCGTCTTACATGGCCAGTTGAGCAATATGACTTGCTTTTTTGGCATCACAGAACGGGGGTGGTCTGCCAGACCTGTTCCGCGATGGGGCCCAGCATTCGCCGCATACGGACCAAGCGCACCTCGAAAGGAATTTCCATGCTGCGATCCCAACACACCTCCAGCAGCCCTTCTTGACAAGCCGTGGCGACCAAGGACCAGGGCAACCAGCAAACACCCATGCCCTTGATCGCGTATTCCATCAAGGCATCTGCCGAATCACATTCAAGCACCCTTTGCAAGCTGTCCGGGCAAGGGCAGCGCTCCAGATGGTCTTCGACCAGACCCGCCAGGGCCAAGCTGGGTGCATACGCCAGCAAGGGCAGGGCGTTGATTGCCTTGCTTCTTGGGTGCAGGCGCCGCTGCCGAACTGGCACCAGCTTGTCCTGGGCCAGCACCTTTTGCAAGAAGCCGCGCCCTCGGGGGCGTTGCGCAATGGCTGGATGGTGATAGGCCACCAGCAGATCGACCCGCCCCTCTTCGAGCCAGACCAGCGTGTCGGCCAAGCCGCCGGTCCTGACCTCAAGCCGCTTGGGATTGACGGTCTGTCCGATAAGGACCAGCCAGTCGGCCACCCAGGAGCGCGCCAAGGTTCGGCCCGTAGCCAGTTTCAGAACCTCGTCGGTTTGGCGGTTGCGCTGGAGCTCTTCGCGAACATCGTGCAAGCCTTGCAGACTTTCCTGGGCCCGCTTCATGAGTTGCAGACCGGCCTCGGTCAATTGCAGGGGTTTGTGTTCGCGATCCACCAGCGGCATGCCTGCCCAGGCCTCCAGCGCGCGAACACGCCGACCAAACGCCGGGGGAGTGACGTGTCGCAGGTCGGCGGCCCGAGCCAAGTTGCCCGTTTTGCCAATGGCCACCAAGTCTTCAAGCCATTTCAAATCCATGCTTCACTCCTTCAGGCTGTTGCCCGGCGTCCTGTTCATCAACCCAATGCAGCTGGGCAAGAGATATACGTCCATCGTTGGTCAACAGCAACCGCTTTGCGGGTTTTATTTTGTCCGCACCGGCATGATGTGCAGGGCCTCTGGCGCGATCTGCAGCTGAACCCAGGCTCCCGAGCCAACCTGCAAACGCCGCAGCAATCGGCTGGTCAGGTTCAGGGTGATGGTTTGGCTGGGCAAGGCTTCGGGCCTGAGCGTGCACAAACTGATCTCTCCCAGCGACAAGACCTCCAGCAACTGGCAGCGCAGGCGGGTGTGGCCAGGCGACGCAAGGCTGGGCTCCTCGCCATCGGCCATCACGTCCACCTGTTCCCCGTTCAGCACCCAAGTCACAGGGGGTGCCGTCGTCGATCTTGTTTTTGTCGTAACACCGCCAAGTCCAGACCGGTGCCTGATGACTGCCGCATCGGTCCAGCGCAAGCGCCCCCAGTCGGCGTGGTCCTTGTAAAAGCGCCCCTCAAAATGGTTTTGAATGCCCACCAGTTCGGCCACCCGGGCGTTGCGCGGGCTGGCAAACTACGCGGGCGGGTTCGCCCGTTTGCAGGGTCTGGCCCGCGTCCACGATCACCACCCGGTCGGCCAGGCGGCGGGCTTCTGCCAGGTCGTGCGTCACCAGCAGCATGGGCACCGATACCTTTTGGCGCAATGCGGCCAGCTCGCGGTACAGCGTCTGGCGTGTGGGTGCATCCACCGCAGAAAACGGCTCGTCCAACAACAACACACCGGGCAAAGCTTGGGGTGTTGGGGTGGCGTCCGCTGTGGGCCTGGGCATGACACGCACCAGCGCCCGCGCCAACGCCACGCGCTGCTGCTGACCGCCAGACAGTTGCGAGGGCCTGCGCTCGCTGAGCAAAGCCAGCCCCAAGCGGGCCAGCAAAGTCTGCACATCGGCGCTCGACCAACCCGGCCCAGCGGCCAGCGCCACATTGGCCTGCGCCGTCATGTGCGGAAACAGCGCGTAATGCTGGAACACCAGCCCCGCCCGGCGCTGCTGCGGGCTGAGCTGCACGCCCGCTGCCGTGTCCAGCCAGGCCTGGCCCGCCACCCGAATGTGGCCCTGCACATCGGCGGGCGTCCACAGCCCGGCAATGGCGCGCAGCATGCTGGTTTTGCCACTGCCCGACGGCCCGACCAGGGCCACCAACTCGCCCGCGCCGCAGTCAAATTCGGCCTCCAACCGAATCGGGCTGGCCGAGCGCAGTTGCACTTGCAAGCCTTGCATCAGCGCTCCTGCAAGGCGCGACCGCGCTGGCCCACCCGGTCAAAGGCCAGCACCAGCGTGAGCGCCAGCAAAGACACGCCCACCAGCGCCAGCGCCATCACATGGGCCGATTGCAAGTCCATGCCCTGCACCTTGTCGTACAGCGACACCGACAGGGTGCGTGTCTCGCCTTCGATGTTGCCGCCCACCATGAGCACCACGCCAAATTCGCCCAGCGTGTGCGCCACGGTGAGCGCCATGCCGGCCAGCAACCCGGGCCAAGCCAGGGGCAACTCAATGCGCCAAAAAGTCTGCCAAGTGGACAAGCCCGAGACCCAGGCCGCCTCGCGCAGGCTGTGCGGCACCGCTGCAAAGGCGCGTTGAATCGGTTGCACCATGAACGGCAAATTGACCAGCACGCTCACCAGCAACAGGCCTTCGAGGGTGAACACCAGCCGTAATGCCCGAGGCTGCCAGCCAAGCGCCCAAGGTGCTGCCTTGTCCAAAAGCCACCAAAAAATAAAAACCGATCACGGTGGGGGGCAGCAAAAGGGGCAGCAGCAACAAAGCCTCGACCACGGGCCGCCCCGCCCAGGCTGTCACGGCCAGCCAACGGGCCAGGGCCAAGCCCACTGGCAGCAAAGCCAAGGTGGTGAGAGCCGCCAGGGTCAGCGAAACGTGAAGGGCAGACCAATCCATGGGGTGAAGAATGCTTGTGCGGGGTTTTGATTATTGCGGCAAGGCATATCCGTGGCGCACAAACACCGCTTGGGCTGCCGGGCTGAGCAAAAACCGATGCCAATTCGCGGCCGCCGCACTGGCGCCTTGCAACAACACCATGCGCTGGTGCAGGGGTGAATGCAAATGCACAGGCAAAGGCAAGACCTGCAATGCGCTGGCGATTTCGGGGGCATTGGCCAATGCCAGCGCGGTGATGCCAGCTTGCGCTGCACCCGTGGCCACAAACTGTGTGGCCTGGCCAATGTTGTCCCCCAACACCTTTTGCGAGGCCGCCAGAGGCCGCACACCCGCCCTTTGCAAAGCCTCCTCTGCCGCCACCCCATAGGGCGCCAGCGCCGGGTTGGCGATGGCGAATTTGTCATTCGGCTTCAAGGCGTGCACCACAGCGACCAAGCCTTGGCTCAGTGGCAATGCTGAATTTTTGGGCACCACCAAGGCCAACTGGCCAGTGGCATAGCGTTGTCCCGCATCCACCGTTCGGCCCGCTTTGACCAGCTCAGCCACCCAGGCCTCGTCTGCTGAAATGAATTGCTCCACCGGCAAGCCTTGCAAGATTTGACGCGCCAAATTGCCGGATGCGCCCAAGTTGACGTCCACCTGAACACCTGTTTGCTGCTTGTAGAGAACCACCAAGTCAGCAAGTACAAACTTCAGGTTGCTGGCCGCAGCCACCTTGATCCGGGTTTGCGCCAAAGCCCAAGAAGGGCCAAGCAAGGCCCCCGACAGCGCCCCCATCAAGCCCAGACAACGCCGCCGCTGATGCCTCAAGGGCAATCCATCGCCTCGCATACTTTGATGATTATTTTGCATAGATTTAACGGGGTTTTGAGCCGATCTGGCAAGCAAGAAAGGGGCAGTCTCCCTAAAATCGAGACCCTGCTGAGACCTGCCGATGGCCAATGCCCAGTATCTCAGCCCCACAGCCGTTTTTTCAAAGCCCCTGCGCAGAGGTTTTGAAAAAACGAATTTTAAACTTGGAGCACTTCCCATGAACTCCCCCGTGATGCAGGGCCTGGCCCTCAATACGCCCCATTACGTCAAGAACGCCAAACTGATCGCCTGGGTCGCCGAAATGGCCGCCCTGTGCAAGCCCGCCAACATTTACTGGTGCGACGGCTCGCAAGAGGAATACGACCGCCTGTGCGCTGAACTGGTCGCTGCGGGCACCTTCAAAAAGCTCAACCCCGCCAAACGCGCCAACTCTTACCTGGCTTGCTCCGACCCGTCGGACGTGGCCCGCGTGGAAGACCGCACCTACATCTGCTCGGCCCAAAAAGAAGACGCTGGCCCCACCAACAACTGGATGGAACCTGCGCAAATGCGCGCCACCCTCAACCCGCTGTTTGACGGCTGCATGGCGGGCCGCACCATGTACGTGGTGCCGTTCTCGATGGGCCCCTTGGGCTCGCACATCAGCCACATCGGCATCGAGTTGAGCGACAGCGCCTATGTGGTCGTCAACCAGAAAATCATGACCCGCATGGGCAAAGCCGTGTACGACGTGCTGGGCACCGATGGTGAGTTTGTGCCTTGCATGCACACCGTGGGCGCGCCTTTGGCCGCTGGCGAGAAAGACAAAACCTCTTGGCCTTGCAACCCCAGCACCAAGTACATCGTCCACTTCCCAGAGACCCGCGAAATCTGGTCTTATGGTTCAGGCTACGGCGGCAACGCGCTCTTGGGCAAGAAGTGCTTTGCGCTGCGCATTGCCTCCAACATGGGCCGGGAAGCCGCAGGGGGCCCCTCCGGTCGCCAAGGATGGTTGGCCGAGCACATGCTGATTTTGGGTGTGACCAACCCGCAAGGCAAAAAATACCACGTGGCTGCGGCTTTCCCCAGCGCCTGCGGCAAAACCAACTTCTCGATGCTGGTGCCGCCTGCGGCCTTTGAAGGCTGGAAAGTCACCACCATTGGCGACGACATCGCCTGGGTCAAGCCGCACACCGACGGCAAGATGGTCGCCATCAACCCCGAAGCCGGTTACTTTGGCGTGGCCCCCGGCACCAACATGAAAACCAACCCCAACTGCATGCTGAGCCTGCACAAGGACGTGATCTTCACCAACGTGGCCCTCACCGACGACGGCGACGTGTGGTGGGAAGGCATGGAAAAAGACACCGGCAAGCTGCCCGACCATTTGATCGACTGGCAAGGCAAGGACTGGACCCCCCAGATCGCCAAAGAAACCGGTGCCAAAGCCGCTCACCCCAACGCCCGCTTCACCGTGGCTGCGACCAACAACCCCGCTCTGGACCCCGCTTGGGACGACGCTGCAGGCGTGCCCATCGACGCCTTCATGTTCGGCGGCCGCCGCTCGACCACCGTGCCGCTGGTGACCGAAGCGCGCAACTGGACCGAGGGCGTCTACATGGCCGCGACCATGGGGTCTGAGACCACTGCCGCCGCCTTTGGCGCACAAGGCGTGGTGCGCCGCGACCCGTTCGCCATGCTGCCGTTTTGCGGCTACAACATGAGCGACTACTTCCAGCACTGGCTCGATACCGGTGCCAAGGCCACAGCCGCTGGCCACAAGCTGCCCGCGATGTACTGCGTGAACTGGTTCCGCAAAGGCGAAGACGGCTCGTTCGTCTGGCCCGGCTACGGCGACAACATGCGCGTGCTCAAGTGGATGATCGACCGCTTGGAGGGCAAGGCCCAGGGCGAAGAGACCATGTTCGGCATTGCGCCCACTTACAGCGAAATCAACTGGAATGGCATCGCGTTCAGCGCTGAGCAGTTCAAGGCCGTCACCAACATCGACCGTGCCGCCTGGCAAGCCGAATTCAAGCTGCACGACGAGCACTTTGCGCAGCTGAGCTACCACCTGCCCCAGGCCTTGTTGGACACCAAAGCGGCGCTGCAGTCGCGTCTGGCTTGAAAATCAGGATCTGCGCCCCTCCGGCGTCCGAGTCTCCAACCGCACCGGCCACCACAAACCGGGGCGGTTTTTTTTTGGCCTGCACAATCGGGGCCATGTCTTTGTTTCAAACCGCTGAATCCCGCACCCGCATTGCTCTGTGGCTGATGTGGGTCACACCCGCCTTGTGGTCGGTCAATTACATCGTGGCGCGCTCCGCCCCCGGCGTGGTGGAGCCGCACATGCTGGCCTTGGGCCGCTGGGCTTTGGCAGGGGTGATTCTGGCGTTTTTTGCGCGCAGCGAACTGTGGCGCGAACGGCACAGCACGCTGCGCGATGCGGGTCGTTACTTGGTGTTGGGGGCCTTGGGCATGTTGATTTGCGGGGCTTGGGTTTACCAAGGCGCGCAAACCACCACGGCCATGAACATCGCTCTCATTTACGCCGCTTCACCCGTGCTGATCGCGCTGGGCGCTGTGGTCTGGTTGGGCGAACGGTTTTCGTGGCGACAAGGCCTGGGCGTGGTGATCGCCATGGCGGGCGTGTTCCATGTGGTGGTCAAAGGCCAGTGGCTGGCCTTGGGCCAAGTGCAATGGGTCGCAGGGGACGGCTGGATCGTGTTGGCCATGGTGGCCTGGGCGGCATTTGCCTTGCTGCAAAAAAAGTGGCCCACACCGCTGGGCTCCACCGCGCGTTTGGCCGCCATTTGCATGGGGGGCATGCTGGTGCTGCTGCCCTTGGCCGCTTGGGAGTTCGTTCAAGCCGACACACCCGCTTGGACCCCGCAGGCCACCCTTTTGGTGGTGGCCGCAGGCTTGTTGCCAGGGATTGGGGCGTATTGGGCCTATGGCTTTTGCCAAAAGGTCTTGGGTGCCAGCCGGGTCGCAGCCAGTTTGTACCTGGGGCCTTTGTATGGCGGGTTGGCCGCCTGGCTGGTCTTGGGCGAGACGATGGGGTGGCACCATGCCATGGGCGCGGCCTTGATCTTGCCCGGCATTTACTTGGCATCACGGCGCTGAACACGGCGGCTGACACCCCTCCAAGCGCCTCCCATGCATCTAAGACGATGGCGCAGCCAATGGGCTGCTCGCTGGAAGATGCGATTTTCCGGATGGCGCACCACCGTGTGCTTGGCGGCTGCTCGGCCCATGGCCACTTCCAGATCGCGCCTCATTCGCGGGTCGTTTTGGACCATCTCCCACAGGCGCTGCTCGGCACGACGATGGGCCAACTGCGCCGACCAGGCATCCAGCCGAACCATCAGCTTGTGCGCCAAAGCGCGGGTCAAGCCACGCAAAAGCACGATGGCCAAGACCGCAAGCCCCCACAACACCATGTTGGCAGACAGCAAATGGGCATCGGCCCAACCTTGCATCAAGCTATCGGTCACGACACACACAGCGCAAACGCCTGCGGCCAGCAGGACCGTGGCCAGCAATCGGGTGGATGCTGCGGTCGATGTTGCAACCACAGGCTCGCGCCGCGATGGGCTTGGCACGGTGGGGGCGACGGATTTCATTTTGTTTTCCCTGAGATGGAGTGGGTGTGATCAGACAGTGCGCATGACTTAAATCAAGACCGAATACTAGGGTTTTTACTGATGCGACTCAACTTTATATTCATGATCTCAACCATTCATAATCGTGATAGTTAGCCGCTCGCCATGAACCCCATGCCTCCCAGCACCTTCCACACTCTGGACCTGAACCTGCTGCGGGTGTTTGACGAAGTCATGGCCGAACGCAGCCTGACTCGCGCTGCACACAACCTGGCCCTGACACAGCCCGCCGTGAGCAATGCCTTGCGGCGTTTGCGCGAGGCCTTGGGCGATGAACTGTTGCGCCGCCACGGTCACGGCATGGAGCCCACACCCCGGGCGCTGGCGCTGTGGCCCAGCGTGCGCGAGGCCCTGCGCCAATTGCAGGCGACCATCGTGCCCAGCGCTTTCGAGCCCCAGCAAGCCAACAGCACCTTTGTGCTGGCCATGGCCGACGCCACAGCGGCCGAACTGATGGGCGGGCTGGCCCGACAGCTGGAGTTGCAGGCTCCCGGTGTGTCCTTGCGCGTGGTGCCCCTGACCACGCGCGATCCGCGCAGCATGCTGGCCGACGGGACGGCCGACATCGCGCTGGGCTACTTTCCTGCGGTGCTGACCGATTTGACGGGACGCGCCCAGGCCGGTGAAGCTGTCGCATTTGAGCACCAGCGCCTGTACACGGGTGAGTACGTGTGTGTGATGCGACGCAGCCACCCTCTGGCCGAGCAGCCCATGACGCTGGAAAGCTATTGCGCCGCGCGGCATTTGCTGGTGAGCTTTTCCGGTCGCCCCCATGGTTTTGTCGACGAGGCCCTGACCTCGATCGGACGCCAGAGACGCATCGTGTTCACCGTCAACCAGTTCTTCACCGCTGGTCAGGTGGTGGTCAACTCCGACTTGCTGACGGTGCTGCCGCGCCACTTTGTGCCCACCACGGGCATGGGCGAGCAGCTGGCGTTGCGCGATTTGCCACTCGATGTGCCGCCTGTGCACGTCGAAGCGCTGTGGCACCGCCGCCTGCAACACGACAGCGCCCACCAATGGCTGCGCCGCCAGTTGCTGCAAGTGGCCCAGGCAGCTTTTGGCACCGAGGCCAAGCCATGAACATCCAACTTCTATCGGACTTGCACCTGGAATCCAACCCCGGTTTCATGCCCAGCCCAGCCCCTGGCGCCGATGTGCTGGTGCTGGCCGGTGACATTGGCTCTTACCAAAGCAACTCGGCGCTGGCCGCAGCAGGCGATGCCGACTTTGGCCTGCAGCGCTTTTCGCCGCTGCACGGCTGGCCCACGCCCGTGTTGTTTGTGCCCGGCAACCACGAATACGACGGCTTGGACTTTGATGAGGCCCACGCCCGCCTGCAGGACAGTTGTGCCCGGCTGGGCATCACCTGGCTGGAGCGCAAAGTGGTAGAGATGGGCGCGGTTCGCTTTGTGGGCACGACGCTGTGGAGCGACTTTGACGCGCTGGGGCCACTGGCGGGGCAGACTTTGCCAGAACCGACACCGGCCAAATTTCCAGCCCAGCTCCACCACCCCAACAGCCCGTACACGCGCCAGCTCAAGGCCCGCGACAAAGCTTTTCGCGCCGCCAACCATTACCTTCGCAAGGCCGCCACCACGCGCCAGGGCCAAGCCTGGTTGGCCGAAGGCCTGCGCGAGCAAGCGCTGCAGTGTCAGGACTGGCTCCAGCAAGCGTTGAACACCCCGTTTGCCGGTCACACCGTGGTGGTGACGCACTTTGCCCCCAGCCTGCACAGTGCCGACCCGCGCTATGGCCGGGTGCCGGGCACGGCGGGGTTTTGCAATGCGCTGGACCACTTGCTGCCCCTGGCAAGGCTTTGGTTGCACGGCCACCTGCACTGCCCCAGCGACTACACCCAACACGGCTGCCGCGTGGTGGCCAACCCGCTGGGTTATGCGGCCAAAAACGAGCAACTGCAGTTCAAGGCCCACTGTCTGCTGGCCGTCTGAAGGCCAGGCGCATCCGAGCGTCAAACCACAAACATCTGCTGCGAGCAGGCAGACTCGCTTTTTCATGACCCAAGTCAAGACTTGCTGCCAAGACGCGGGTTAGAGTCAAACCTTGTCTGATACCTCACAGGAGATCTTCATGAAAATTCTATTGGCCGTTGATGGCAGCGAATACACCAAAAAAATGCTCGCTTACCTGACCACGCACGATGAACTCTTCAGCACCAGCAACCAATACACCTTGCTGACGGTCAATCCTCAATTGCCCCCGCGTGCACGCGCTGCCGTGGGCAAGGAGATGGCCGAGTCTTTCCAGCGCGAAGAAGCCGAAAAAGTGCTGGGCCCTGTGACCAAGTTTTTGTTGCGCCACGGCATCGACGCCAAGACCATGGCCAAAGTGGGCCATGCGGGTGAAACCATCGCCAAGACCGCCGATACCGGCAAATTCGATCTGCTGGTGATGGGCTCACACGGCCATGGCACGCTGGGCAACCTGGTGATGGGCTCGGTCGCCACGCAGGTGTTGGCCAACAGCAAAGTGCCCGTGCTGCTGGTGCGTTGAGGCCGATACTTCAGCGGGCATTCAATCCTTCGAAGCAGGTGCTCATCACCTGGTCGAGGATCTGCGCATCGGTGTGCTGCTGGCCCATTTTCAGAAACTCCAGCACCGGGTCGCAGGCCCGGGCAAACAAGGTATAGAGGACCGCCACAGCGGGCAAACCCTGGTTGATTTGGCCCAAAGCCTGGGCCTCTTCGATCCAGCCGCCCAATGCGTCACTGACCTCCATCAGACCATCCATATAGTCCTTGCTGGCCATCAGGGTGGCGCGCAGGCTGGAGTTCTGGCTGGGCAAAGAAGGCATCTGGCCTTGCAGCTTGAGCGTCATGGTCCAGCGCGTCACGGACTTCAGTTTGTCCAGCGGTGACAAGCTGGGGTCCGTGGCCTGAATGACTTCTTGCGCCCGGCGCATGGCCGTGACCATGGCGGCACAGGCCAGCTCTTCCTTGCTGGTGAAATGTTTGTACAAACTGGCTTTGGCAATGCCCACTTCGGCCGCCACTTCGTCCACCGTCATCGCATCAAAGCCTTTTTCGGCCAACAAACGGTTGACCGACTGGATGATTGCTGCCTCACGGGCTGCGAGCATCTGGACTTTGAACGATTTTTTGGGTGCTGGAAGGGTTTTGGTTTGCATGACCGCATTTTATCCGCGCCGCCTTAAAAGTGACTCAATGGTTACCCTTGCATACCTTCAGGTCACTTCATGCACCCGGCCCGACGCCGGCTACGCCCTGGTGCACGGCCCATCGGGCCTGAACGCTCAGTCCGGCATGGGGCGCAACCGGGTGCGGGGTGGTCAAAAACTGCGCATCCAGTCGCTCAGGCCGTAGGTCAATGAAGGTGTAACCCCGTTCGTCTGAACGGGCATGGCGCAGGTCCGGGTTCTCGCCCTGAATTTGTGCCATCAGCGTTTTGGACATGCCTCTGGACGATACAGACGTGGTCACCAATTCGCTGGCCAGGACGGGCGAGCGCTCATCGCCCGCGTGCAAACGCAGCTGCGCCGCCACATTGGCGTGCACATCGCCGCCCAGCATGACCACATCCTTGAGCCGCGCATCAGCCAAGGTCTGCAACAGGCGCGAGCGCGCTTGCGGATAACCGTCCCAACCGTCGGTGAAGGCGCTGCGGCCCAAGGGCGTAGACAGGCCACTGCTGGCCATCAAGGTGGACTGCGCCAGCAATTTCCAGCGACGCTGTGTTTGGGTGAGGCCCGCGGTCAGCCACTGCTCTTGCGCGGCGCCGAGCATGCTGCGGGCCGGATCGTTCAATGCCTCACAACCCATGACCACACGCCCCCCACCCCGCATCGGATCCGGACAGGCCTGGTGGTCCCGGTATTGCCTGCAGTCCAAGGTCCACAGATCGGCCAGGGTGCCCCAAGCCATGCGGTCATGGATGCGCATCTGACTGGGCTGCGCCGCATCAGGCCCGATGCGCAAGGGCATGTGCTCAAAATACGCTTGGTAGGCCGCCGCACGCCGCTTCAAAAACACGGCCGGTTCGGTGAAATTGCGGTCCAGGTCATTGGCGTAGTCGTTCACCACCTCATGGTCGTCCCAGGTCATTTGCCAGGGATGCGCCGCATGGCAGGCCTGCAAGTCGGGGTCGGATTTGTACAGCGCATGGCGTGCGCGGTACTCGGCCAACGAAAAGGGCATGCCGCTTTCGTGGGCGCGGATCTTGAAATTCTTGTTGCTGCTTTCATAGATGTAGTCACCCAGAAACAGCACCAGGTCCAGGTCTTGCGCTGCCATGTGGCGGTGCGCTGCAAAGTGCCCTTGTTCGTAATGCTGGCAAGACGCCAAAGCCAGTCGCAAGCGGCGCACCGGCTCGTTCAGTGCGGGGCTTGTGCGGGTTCGGCCCACCGCACTCACGGCCTGACCGCTGACAAAACGGTACCAATAGGGACGCCCGGCTTGCAGCCCATCGGCCAGCACATGCAGGCTGTGGCCACGTTGGGGGTCTGCCACCAGTCGCCATTGCCGAACCGGCTGGCGCAAAGCCTCGTCGGCATACAACTCGCACACCACTGTTGGGCCCGGTGTTCGCCATGCGGCATCGGCTTCGTGGATGAGCAAGCGCGTCCACAGCACCACACTGCCCGGCTGGGGCTGACCACTGGCCACCCCCAAACTGAAGGGATTGACCTGCCATCGCGGGGCTGCCCCTTGCGCCTGAACACCCCACGCCATCCAGGGGGCCAAGGCTGCGGCCAAAGCCATGCGGTGCAGGTCTCGACGAGACACATCCATACGGGTTCGGACTGAAAAGGCCATGAAGCGGTCGATCAGGATTACAAAAGGAGAAGAGCGGGCGTCAGCCGCTGGCTGTTGTCAGACATGTTAACCGCCCATGCCGCCGTGCAAGGTGACAGCGTGCCGAGCTGGATGGCGGCACAATCGACCCATGAATACCTCAAGCCGTCCCCGCAAAGACCACTTGGACCCCCTGGCGGTCGGGATCTTGCTGTTGTGCTGTTTGTTTTGGGGGTTTCAACAGGTCATGGTGAAAGCCACAGTGGCCGAGTTGCCCCCGGTGTTCCAGTCGGCGGTGCGCAGCCTGGGTGCCACACTGCTGTTGTGGGTGTGGTGCCAGTGGCGCGGGGTGCATCTGTTTGCACGCGATGGCAGCCTGTGGGCAGGTCTGCTGGTAGGCTGCCTGTTTGCGCTTGAATTTGCCTTTCTCTACATCGGGCTGCAGCACACCTCGGCATCACGACTGACGGTGTTTTTGTACACCTCGCCCTTCTGGGTGGCAGCCCTGTTGCCTTGGTTCATCCGCACCGAACGGCTGCGGCCAGTGCAATGGCTGGGCTTGGCCTGCGCTTTTGCCGCTATGGTGTTCGCGTTGCGCGAAGGCTTTGGCAGTGGCAATGCCACGGGCGATCTGATGGGACTGACAGCCGGGGCCTTGTGGGGGCTGACCACCGTGGCCATCCGGGCCACCAACCTCACGCGGCTGTCGGCGGAAAAGCTGCTGTTCTACCAACTGGCCGTCAGCACCGCGGTGCTGGCCCTGCTGTCGCACGGGATGGGCGAGCCCTGGGACAACCCCTGGAGCAGCTTTGCCATGGCCTCGGTGGTGGTGCAGACCGTGGTCGGTGCCTTTGCCACTTACCTGGCCTGGATGTGGATGCTGGGCCACTACCCGGCCACCAAAATTTCGGCCTTTGTTTTTCTGACACCGCTGTTCGCGCTGTTGTTCGGCATGCTCTGGCTGGGCGAAACCGTCACACTCACCCTGACCCTGTCCTTGACGCTGGTGGCGGTGGGCATTGTGCTGGTCAACCGCAAATGAAGCCCCCACACCTGCGTAAGCTGGTGCCCCCCTGTGTCAGACTAGTTGTCGCTTCGATACAACCAAGAACCTGGGGGCGGCGATTAACCAAGTAAACATGCTCGCACTAACAGGTCTTAATCCCCTGATTTTCGGGGCTTGGGTTTGGCTCCTCGGTCCAAAAAATCCAATGGCATCCATTACTTGCGTGCTGGGTTGCCAAGGAATTTGGGTCATGAAAAGTTGAGCCTTTTGTCGTCTTCTGCCGTGCTGGGTTCGGTGTCGTGGTCCACCGCTCTGAGTTTATCCATGAAATCGTCGCACAGCGTATTGCCGTCGTCATTGAATTGTGTCCCCAGGCCCCAGATGCGCGTGTTTTCGGTCAGCGGGTAGATGCGCACGTCGTCGGCGCGTTCGTCGATGAGTTCGCGCAGACGTTCGATGATCCTAAATCCGGCAGTTACCCTGCCGCTGTAAGTTGGGCTGACGGTAGCCAAGGTGGCAGTGGGCGCGTGATTTTGGCCACCACGTAGTCCAGAAATGTCCTCCATCGATCCGTAAAAGGCAACTGCTCCGCAACATCCCTGACATGACTTAAAGCCGCACGAATGTTGGCAATGAGCGCGAGCAACTTGTCCTTGGCAGCATGCATGGGTGTCAGATACAGCGTTGTCTGTCCCGCATGTTTGACAGCGCGCCCCACACTGGCAAGCAATAACGCTCGGCTGGTTATGGCTTCCATGCGTGCACCCGGCTTGGCCGCCCGGCAATACCAGGACCACCAGTTGTACACCAGCGCTACAGCGCGAGCACTGGTCTGGCAGCGCTCAATGTCCTGGGTCGTGAAGCCACCCCATCCCCACTGATTTTTGAGCTCGTCAAATCCGTTCTCGCAGTCAGCCCGGTCCCGATAGAGTTGACCGAACGCGTCCAATGCGTAGGCGCTGTTTGTCACCAACACCGCGTATTCCCAAACCTGAACATCCTTGTCCGGCATCAGCAACTCAATCTGCTCGCCCGGCTCGTTCTTGGTCTTTCGACTCAGCGCCAAATCGGCTTTGACGGCACGCCGCAAGATCACTACCCGACGTGATTTGTCCCAGCCCGAGAGTTTGAGGGTATCTTCGACTGCGCTCCAGCCTTGCTCGCTGGGGCCGGGTGTGCTCCAGTCATCACGCGCGAATTGGCGTGCCAATAATTTCTTGACACCCACAGTTTGACGCAGCTTGAACAGGTAGGGCTGGGCTCGCTCCTCCAGCTCGGTGATAAAGGGTTCGTTGCCAAAGCCGCAGTCGCCTCGGACCAAGGTCGGACGCTGCTGGGGCGTGAGCTTTTCCAGTACGCCGATCAGACCAGGCCGCGCTTTGGCTGCGCTGTGCTCTTTGCCGGGGCAGACAACGACGTCCAGCACCAAGCGCAGGTTGCCAACCCAGTATGTGTGCAGTGCGTGGCTCGGGCGCCCGGGTTTGTGTGGGTTGTAGCTGACCTCAGCTCCGCTTTGTTTTCCGAACATCGGCTTGATGTCGTCGCGCAGCACGGTGATGTGGGCGTAGCGGTTGTGCCCTGCCAGTATCGCCAGCAGCCATGTGCCCAAGATATCCTGTTTGCTGGGTGCATTGGGGCTTGTGTAGGTCAATGGGCAGCTATCGACCCAGGAGCTGTACACACCCGTGGTGGCCAAGAACTCGGAGAAGAAGGTCAACTGTGCATTCGGTGTGGCGCTGGCACCATGGTCCTACTTCACATGAATTCGCCCGCCCGGCGTATCCACGACCATGGCCTCCAGTGCCTGCGTTTGGACAGCAAGTTGACGCCTTTTTGCTTCACCCATTTGGTGACTCCAATAAATCCATTGAAATTGGCATCTAGTCTAGCTTGCAGCCGGTTTACGCAATGTCAACTGCCGGAAATAGGTTCATAGGAGCTTGCTGAGAGTGGATGGATGTATTACGATGTCATACGCATTCATGGGGGTGCGCTGAAAGGACTGAAATGAGTACGTTGACCGTGCGTTTGACCGAGCGCGAAGAGCGCGATTTGCAGCTGGCTTGCGAGCAAACGGGCAAGACCAAGAGCGAGGTGGTGCGGGAGTTGCTGGCCGAGTCCTTGCGGGGTTATCGCTTGCGTACGGCCTTGCAAGCGGCGCATTCCGAACTGGGCCCCGCAGCGCGGCAGGCGGGCTGGCTGACCGAGGATGACATTTTGCGAGACGTGTCGTGAAGGTGTTTCTGGACACCAATGTGTGGCTGTCGGCCACGGTGTTTGCAGGTTTGTGTGCAGAAATCTTGACTGAGTCGGCCCAGCGCAATTGGCTGTTGACAACGCGCCTGGTGCAGGCTGAGGCGCATGAGGTGCTCTGGCGCAAGTTTCCCCATTTGCCACAGTCACAGGCCATGTTTGATGCGATTTGGTCTGTGGCAGCTTGTGCGCCAGATGTGGATGAGCCGGCCGACGACAACGATGTGCGTTTGGTGCGGGCTGCCCAAGAGGCGGGGGCCGTGGTGTTTGTGACAGGGGATCGGCGGGTCTTGGGTTGGGGTGCCCAAGGCGATATGCAAATACTCAGTCCCCGCGATGCCTGGATGCGCTTGTTTGTCAAAAGCGGCGTCAATTGAACGGTCCTTCGTAAGCGCCGTGTGTTCACGGCGTCGGTTGCCATGGCCGGATGGTTCATGGCAGTGCCTCGGCGAATGAAGCTGGGATCATTTGAATCTCAAAGCACTCGAGTCGTGCTTGGCATTGGCGCAGTTCGTAGGCGCTGAGTTCGCGCCCACGCCAGTCGGCGGGCAGGTCCAGGCTGAGGTTGAAATACCGTGCGCCTTGGCTGCAGACGGCAGCGGCCAGGTGCACGGGCAGGGTGCCGATGACGGTGTCGCCGTACTGGATGAGCGCTGTGTCCAGATGCGCCAGGTGTTGGTCGATGTGCAGGCCTTGCTCTGCGGCCCAGGCTTTGGCACCGGGGTGGCGGCTGATGAACCAGGTGGCCATGTGTCGTGTGAAATGCGGTTTACGCTTCGGGGCGCGAGGCCTTCATGCGCCAGAGGCCGAGCGAAGTTGCGCTACGCCAATGTCTGAGGGGCCCGAGCTTGGCACCGTGCCTCGGCTGTGCAGCACAAACACCTGCTCGTCCATGCGCTTGAGCAGCGCCTCGCGATCGGCGGCGGGCAAAAAGGCGTGCAGGAAGGCTTGGCGCGTAAGCGCCAGTGTTTCCCAAAGAGTTAAGCCGCCTTCGCTCATGCGTGCAGCGGCCAGGTATTCGTCGGCCAAGCTGGTGCGCGAGATGCCAGGGTTGTCGGTGCACAGCGTCAGCGGCAGGCCCTGCTGTATGAAGCGGCGCAGCGGGTAGCGAGGCAGGCCGTCGGTGGCGGGGTAGGCGGGGTCAAAAAAGCCCACCACTTCGCGGTTGGAGCTGGGGCACAGCTCCAAGCAGATGCCGCGATTGCGAAAGCGCGCGGCAAGCTGTGGATGCTCGGCCAGCGTCAGGCCGTGGCCAATGCGGTCTGCGTGCAGGTGGTAGGCGGCTTGCCAGATGTTCTGCGCGGCTTCGCCTTCACCGGCGTGGATGGTCAAGGGTAGGCACTCGGCAAAAGCCGGGGCAAAGCCAGTGGCCAGCGCGGCGGGGTTGTGGGTACCTTCATCGCCCGCCAAGTCCAGGCCCAGTAAAAAATCGGGTAGTTACGCGCGTGCCGCCACTGCAGCTTGCACCACGGTGGGCACTTGCTGGGGCTGGCGGCGGTCCACTATCCATACAAAGCCGATGCGCAACGGGGCGCTGCTGGCTACGCCCACGCTCCCCGTCTGCATGGGCGGCGCAGCCGCCAGCGCACGGTCCAGTTCGGTGGACAAATCGCGCAAAAAGCCCGTTGGGTCGAGTGGCCGGTATTTGTGCGGGCTGCCGCGCAGCTCCAAGTAGCACAGACCTTCTTGCAGCGCCTGCGTCACCACGGCCTGCGCATAAGGGGCTAGGGCTGCCGGGTGGCACAGCAGGGCCGAGCCGCTGAGTTCGCCTGGGCGCTCGTATGCGGCAAAGCCGTGCGCGCTGCATTTTTTCAGGGCTACGCGTGGTTCGGTGACGGCAAAGAGGTTGTGCTGTAGCTGCTCAGGGCTTGCGTGAATCAGCAGCGCAGCACTGGCCAGTGCGCGCTGTGAGCCGTGCAGCCTATCAGGCCAGTCCCAGGGCCACTGCGACGTCTTGAGCCATTTTTTGACCGTGTTGCGCGACAAACCCGTGCGCTTGGCTATCTCGCTGTGGGAGAGTTGCTCGCGCAACTTCATGCGCCTGACCTTGCCTATCATTTCCATGGTGATCACTTTCTTGCGCTCCTGCTGAAATATTCAGCAGAGCAGTTGAACACCCTGGTCAATTTTGAGTCGGCACTCCTAGGTTTAGATGGTCAGTTTTCGGTCGGCGGCAACACCCCACCCCGATGCCATTCTTGTGCCCATGCTGTTGGATTTCCTATCCATTTGTTCCCAGGGTTTTTATCCTGCCAATTCAGGTCCGCGCTGCAACACGGTTGACCACGGTAACCGGTCAGCACAGACAGCGATTGAGCGCAGTCAATGCGCTCGATGACACATCCCCGATAATCACCCCTTCCCATTTTCAACGGCCCGCCAGCATGGCGGGCCTTCTTTTGCGGAGCAAAACATGAGCACATTCCAAACCACCGGCGCACGCGCCACGGGCCTGGCCACCATCGCCGCTGACGGCACCGTGCTGGACACCTGGTTCCCGGCCCCCGAACTGGCTGCCGACGTCGCCGCCAGCGGCAGCACCCGCCTGACCCTGGCCGAAGCCGTCGCCGCACTGGGCGCTGACGTGGCCCAAGCCCTGGTCGCCTGCAGCGTGCGCAACGCCACCGTGGTCGCCGTGCGCACCGAGATCAAAAGCCTGGCCGACGCGCCCGCCGACACGCACGACGCCTACCTGCGCCTGCACCTGCTGAGCCACCGCCTGGTGTTGCCGCACGGTGCCAACGTGACCGGCATCTTTGGTCTGCTGCCCAACGTGGCCTGGACCAACTTTGGCCCCTGCGCGCTGGCCGATGTGCCCGCCGCCCGGTTGAAAGCCCGTGGCACTGGCCGCGTGCTTGAGATCAAGGGCCTGGACAAGTTCCCGCAAATGACCGACTACGTGATCCCATCGGGCGTGCGCATTGCCAACGCCGACCGCGTGCGTCTGGGCGCGCACCTGGCCAGTGGCACCACCGTGATGCACGAAGGCTTTTGCAACTTCAACGCCGGCACCTTGGGCGCCAGCATGGTCGAAGGCCGCATCAGCGCAGGCGTGGTGGTCGATGACGCCAGCGACATCGGCGGCGGCGCCTCCATCATGGGCACGCTGTCGGGCGGCGGCAAAGAAGTCATCAAGGTCGGCAAGCGTTGCCTGCTGGGCGCCAACGCCGGCATCGGCATCTCGCTGGGCGACGACTGCATCGTCGAAGCCGGTTGCTACATCACCGGCGGCAGCCGCGTCCAAATGCCCGACGGCTCGGTCATGAAGGCCAAAGAGTTGTCCGGCAAAAACGGCATCTTGTTCCGCCGCGACTCACAGTCGGGCGCGTTGCACGCGATCCCGCGCAACAAGAGCTGGGGCGAGTTGAACGCTGAGTTGCACAAGAACTGATTCGGTTGAAGCTCAAAACGAAACGGCGTGCCTGCTAAAGCGGCACGCCGTTTTTGCTGGCGCACATCATTTCCACTCGCCCACAGACCACACCTCTACACCCATCTCGCGCTCCAGGTTAGGCTGTCGTCCTGGCCCTATACCTGGGCACATGAAGAACACATATTTGAACGTTGCGAATGTTTGACTGACTTTTTGACGGTCTTTCACCAGCTTTCTGTTGCTCGTCGTGCTCACAGCAGCAAAAACTTCCGCGGCCAATTCGCCGTTTGCGCTTGCAATGTCCGAGCCTGGAGCTGTGCCGAGATTCACGGTAAATGGAGCAAGCGATGGGTGCAAGGCCATGAGTTTTTTGACCGCCTTGACCGATGCCAAATAAGTAAAAGTCTGGTTGACCTGCTCGATGAGGTTCAAGGGCCTTCCGGCATCTAGGGGATCACGACCGATAGGTCGAAATTTGATGTTCTCAAGCACCTGAAGACCCCCTTGATGCTGCATCAAGCTTTGCAGCTGTTCGACGGCATGATCCGCAGATTTTGAAAGCTCAGCCATCAGGGCATCTGCTTCGTCGGTCGTGTGTATGAGGCGGGTCTTCATGATCTTCCCATCGTTTTTATGTCGCCAGGCTATTCAAATAATCCCCAGCCCTCGCAATCTGGATGTCGCCCAGCGTGTAGCGGTGCCGCGCATCGCGCATCACCTGCACCGCTTATACCGGGGCTTTTTCCTTCGCAAACCGTTGCAAAGCGCGGTGCGGTTTTTCGCCGGAGAGTGTGCATTCGACCAACTGGGTGCGCTGGTTTTCTCGCTCAACGAACCCGTTTTTTCCCAGATGGTGGCGGCAGAAAATTGCTCCCGGTCACCACAAGCTGCCCCGTCAGTTGCTCTAGGTCTTCCTTGGCACGTTTGGCCACACGCCCGCCCGCGACACCCGCTTTGGCGTTTTCGCTCAAGCCTTGCGCCTGTTCTTTCTGCGCAATCTGGCGGGTGGACAACTCCGCCAGCGCCGTGAATATCAACTCAGCCTCACTCATGTGATCGCGCAGGTTTTGGGTTTTCAGGGTTTTAAGCGCCTTATGTTCCTTGACGCTGACGCCCGCCCATTCCTGGTGAATCAGGTTGGTCAGCAGGGCAAACTGATCCGAGCCTTGCACGCCGTGTGTCTGCCAGTAATCGGTCAGCTTGTTGCGGGTTTCCTGCCCGGTCATGCGCTGCTGAATCCACTTATCGCTGCGCCCCATTTTTTGCCAGTTTTCGCGGGCGCGGTCCAGGCTTTGCGCCGGATCGGCGATTTCCTGCATGCGCTCGTAGCCCACCTTGGCTAGCCATTGTTTGAAGGGCTCTGCCTTGGGCGAAGGGATGGACTGGATCAGGCGCAAGAGTGTGGGCACATCGGCGGCCAGGGTTCTGCGCATCACCCCAGAGGCACTGGGCATGGCGACCTGGGGACAATTTGTCCCCAGGTAGCTCCCCAGCTCTGCATCTCGCTTGCGTAATTTTTTGAGGTAATCCGTCGGGTTGGTGGAATCCGTCAACACCCGAACCACATCGACCACCGAGAAATACCATTTCTCTTGCGCCTCATCCCAATGCGAACGGACATGGATGGATTCAAAAAGCTGTATCTCGTGATCGGTCATTGAAAGCCTCCTTGATGCGTCCATCGGCGCGTGTTTCTTGTTCACACCAATGTAGCGTTTCATGCCTGAGACACCAAGCACCTGTTCACTCGCGCCACAACTCGGAAGTCCTCACTGATCCGGGCATCTGCCGCTGCGCTTTGCCAGAACTGCAAGGCAAGCGCCTTCGCCTGCGGCCAGACGCTCAGGGTGTGGGCATTGGGGCGTGGCAGCTGACTGGCCCAATCGCGTTCGACCACCTCGCCCGCCACCGGGGCGTAAAACATGGGCAGCATGTCGTAGGCGGGGGCCAGTTGCCAGCGGTGTTGGTGCAGCAGCAGCGACACATTGCCGTGGTGGCGGTCGGTGTTGGCGATCAGGGCGCCAAAGGCATCGAGCAGGCACAGCGTCTGGATGTCGGTGACGCTCAATTTTTCTGCGCCTGCTCGCCCAGTCTGCATGGCGGTGGCCGCCCATTGCGATCCGATGCCGATGTAGTGCGCGTCGTACATCTCCAAAGACACCATGCCCATGCGCCCCTGCACCGTGCGGTCAAAGCGGCGGCTTTGCAAAAAGACGCGACCACCGGCCTGCACGATGTCGGTCTGCGCGGCGGCAATGCCTGCGGTTTGCAAGGTTTGCAGGGCCAGGGCCTCGCACACCAGCAGGTCGCGCCAGCGCTGGTCGGCCGGGGCGTCGCCTGCGGGCGAGAACTTGACCAGCACGGGCAAGCCGTCCTTTACCGCGCCAAACTTGGGCTGCTCGCCCCCCGCGCTGGAGCCCGGGGCGGCACTGCCCAAAGCCTGCAATGCCAAATGCGGGTAGTCGCGCGCCGAGTCGGTCACCAACGGAGCCGCGCTGCGGTTGGGGGGCAAGGCCAAATAACGGTCGAGCGACGCAGCGCCCACCAGCAAATTTCCGGGCAAGTCTTCGCCTGCGCGCACCAACGCCAGCAGGATGTGGTCGTCGCTCCAGTGCGCCAAGTGGGGGGGCAAGGCCAGCTCAGCATGCACCTGCGCAAAGGCGCGGCCCAAAAAACCTTGGGGTCGGGTGTCCATCAAAAACCAGGGCAGGCTGGGGTGAAACGCGCTTTGGCCATGGACCTTGTCGGCTTCTTCCATCCAGAACCCACCACCAACCAGCGGGTAGAGCGTGCCAAAGAGTTGCAGCTCGCCACTGGGCAGCACCTGATGAATGAGCACCTGCCGCCCAACACCAGGCACATCACGCGGCAGCAAATAGCGCTGCGCACGAGCAGCTCCTACCTTGATCACCTGGCCCGACGCCAACAAGGGGGCCAGCAGGCGTGAGGCCGTAGGCTGGCTCACGCCCAGCCGTGCCTGCAACTCGGGGCTGCTGGCCTGGCCGTTATGGCGTCGCAGGGCTGCAATCAGGTTTTCGGCGTCGGTCATTGAATGAATAACTGAATAAATACGCCGATGATACGGGCGTTCTAAGCTGTTGTCATTCAATGATTTTTAGAAATTTTCTCTTGTTTAATGGTTTTTTCATGAATGGTTACAGACTATGTGTGCCCCTTGGCCAGTTCATGCCTTAGCCAAATGCTGCTTGGCCAACTCCACATACCAATCCAAGCACCACGGGTTGGCCATGGCGTCCCTGTTGACGACCTTTTCCAGTGGCTGGCCGAGCATGAGTTTTTTGATCGGAAGCTCCTGTTTTTTACCGGACAGGGTGCGCGGGATCTCGGCCACCTGGAAGATCTCATTCGGAATAAAGCGCGGGCTGAGCGCCACCTTGATGGCGCTGTTGAGCTTGGCCTTGAGCGCATCGTCGAGCGTTGTGCCGGGGCGCAACACCACAAAGAGCGGCATGTAGCTTTCTTTGCCCAGGTATTCCAAATCCACCACCATCGAATCCATGACTTCGGGCAGGGCCTCCACCGCGCTGTAAAGCTCGCTGGTGCCCATGCGCAGGCCGTAGCGGTTGATGGTGGCGTCGCTGCGGCCAAAGATCACGCAGCCTTCGCCCTCGCCTTTTTTCTCCGGATTTCCGTTACCAATGCGCAGCCAATCGCCATGACGCCAGACGCCGCCCATGCTGGCCGGGCCGTCGCCGCCGCCGGGTTGGCGTCCATGGCCTGCAGGGTACATCTCGAAGTAACTGGCCAGATAACGCGCGTTGTTCTGGTCGCCCCAAAAGTACAGCGGCATGGACGGGATGGGCTGGGTGCAGACCAGCTCACCCACTTCGCCTTTGACCGGCTCGCCCGCTTCGTTCCAGGCCTCGACCGCGCAGCCCAGTTCTCTGCACTGCATCACGCCGGGCTCTTGCGGCAGCTCGCGGTGGCCACCCACAAAGGCGCCCGCAAAGTCGGTGCCGCCCGAGATGTTGCACCACCAAATGTCGGTGCCAATGGCCTTGAATTGGTCCACACCCCAACTTTGGGTTTCGGGCGACAAGGGCGATCCGGTGGTGCCCAAGGCCCGCACCCGCGACAAATCACCACAGCGCTCAATGTCCACGCCGGCCTTCTGGCAGTTGGCAAAGAAAGCAGCACCCGCACCAAAGAACGTGACCTTTTCTTCAGCCGCCATGCGCCACAAAATGCCCCAGTCCGGCTTGTCTTTGCTGCCGCCGGGGTTGCCGTCATAGATCACGCAAGTCACGCCATTGAGCAGGCCTGCCACCTGTGCGTTCCACATGACCCAGCCGGTGGAGCTGTACCAGTGAAAGCGCTCGCCCCAGCTGTTGGGGTGGTAACTGCAGCCGATGTCGTTATGCAAGATCTTGTTGGCCAGCGCCACGATCACCGTGCCACCATGGCCATGCACGATGGGCTTGGGCAATCCGGTGGTACCGCTCGAATAAACAATCCACAGCGGGTAGTCAAATGGAAGCCACAGGGGCACAAAAGCCTGCACGGCGGCATCGTCACGCGCCGTGAGGGTTGACATCTGCACGCTGGCACCCACGGCGCAATGGGCCAAGTCGAGGGTGCCCAAGTTTTCGTGAATGATCACATGCTGCACGCTGGGCAAGGCATCGCGCAGCTCCTGCACCACACCCATGCGGTCAAAGTCGCGTCCGCCGTAGCTCACGCCATCCACAGCCACCAGCACTTTGGGCTCAATCTGCTTGAAGCGGTCCAGCACAGCGTTGGTACCCATGTCGGGCGCGCAGATGCTCCACACGCCACCAATGCTGGCCGTGGCCAAGAACGCCACCATCGCCTCGGGGATGTTGGGCATGTAGGCGGCAACCCGATCGCCCGGCTGCACACCCTGGGCTTGCAGGTGCAGCGCCATGGCCGCCACTTGGCGGCGCAGTTCGGGCCAGGTCATTTCGCGACGCAAGCCTTTTTCGTTGTGGCTGATGACGGCCAAAAACCCTGCGTCGTGCGCGGGCTGCACATGCCGCAGCACTTGGTGCGCGTAATTGGTCTGGGCCCCAGGGAACCACTTGGCTCCGGGCATCACGTTGTTGGCCAACACCGCCGTGGGCGGCGTGGGCGACTGAAAGTCGAAGTAATCCCAAATGCTTTGCCAGAACGCGTCCAGCTCGGTCACCGACCAACGCCACAGGTCGTTGTAGGTGGCAAAACTCAGGCCGCGCTCATCGCGCAGCCAGTTTTGGTACAACCGAATTTGGGGCAAATGAGGCGCAGGAATAGAAGGGCGTGTCACATTGTTCATGGTTTGCAGCGTAGCAGCGCCTGCGCTGCGCTGTCACGCGCAAGAACCCTGAAACATGCACCTAGGTGACAGGCCGCGCTGCGCTCAGCCGGGCACGGTTTCGCAACGGCCCTGGCCGGTGGCATGGCCCCGAAAATCGCTTTGCCATTGGCGCGCGACCAAGTCAATCTGAATGCGTTCGTTGTCGAGCGCCGTCATCACGCCCTGGGGAATGAGTGAAAAACCATGGGGCTCCACGCCATCGATGCGCAAACTGCGGATGGCTTTTTTGTCCCAATCGATGCGCACCTCGCGCACCCAGGTGCTGCGCTGCGGCAGGTAGGCCACGGCGCAACTGAGCACCACCGACGACGGCGCAGCCACAGCGGGGCTGAGCGCGCTCAGGCTCAACACAGCCCACCCCAAGGTGTGCAAAAGCCTGCGCACGTTTTCAGGCCGACGTTTCTTTGTTCATGCGCTGACTTTTCCAGTACACATCGTCGCCACCATTCATGCGGTTGAGCACGCGGGCCAGCACAAACATCAGGTCGGACAGGCGGTTGAGGTATTGGCGCGGGGTGTCATTCAGGGCTTCTTCGTTGCCCAGCGCCACGCAAGCGCGCTCTGCGCGGCGGGCCACGGTGCGGCACACATGGGCTTGCGCAGCGCCACGGGTGCCCGCGGGCAAGATGAACTCTTCGAGCTTGGGCAACTGGGCGTTGTACTTTTCAAGGGCCACGTCCAAGGACGCCACCGCTTCTTCCTTGAGCAGCTCAAAGCCGGGGATCGACAGCTCACCGCCCAAATTGAACAGCTGGTGCTGCACTTCCACCAGCACCTCGCGCACGTCGGCAGGCATGTCTTCGCACAACAAGACGCCGATGTTGGAGTTGAGTTCGTCCACCTCGCCCATGGCGTGCACGCGCAGGCTGTTTTTAGACACGCGCTGGTTGTTGCCGAGGCCCGTGGTGCCGTTGTCCCCGGTGCGGGTGGCGATTTGTGTGAGTCGGTTGCCCATGGAGTCTTTCTGTATTCGGTGTCGATCGTGCGACTGAGATCGGGATGCGGCCTTAGCTTAAGTCTTACGGCCCAAGTCAAAAATGTTCGCATCCTCTTGAGTCAGCATGATTTTTTCCATTCTTGGCCGCAAATCGATGGCTTGTTCGTCTGGCGCAACGGATACAAAACCCCATTTCTTCATGAGCTTGCATCCGATTTCTGATGATCCTACCCCAAGCAAACGCGCCGGGAACGGGCCGTGGTTTTTGAAGACTTCTGGTACGGCGCCACACAAACTGGCAAAAGCCAGCGCCGCCCTGGCCGGCTTCTCTTGCCGCAAATCAGGACTCACGATCATGCTGCCGACGTACCGAAGGCCAGTAAGGGTGTCTGCTGGCGAGAGGATATCGCGCTCGTGGATGGATTTTTTCGGTAATAACGCATCAGCTCTTCTGGTTGTCGGTGCATCCCTTTGCCGTACGCCTGTTCTTACCATTGGCAGATGGTTTGCATGCAACGATATTGATTTTTATCGGTCAGGTTCAGTTTGTAATAGTTGCCATTCGAATATAAATCTATTCAATTGCATCGAATTTTGCCTACCAGTACTTTCAGAGTTCCATTTGCTAAATATCTCGGCGTCGTCTTTCAGGTGCCGACCCACCAGCATGTGTTGCGCTCCCCATCCCCACGCGTACACATCGCGGGAATGTGACTCAACCACCCGGCCATGATTTTGCTATGAAGCTCGCATTTTTCGACGTTCGTAGGCTTGGGCAAGCGATTCATGAATATCCAATGATTTCTACACTGACTTGGCTTTTCCATAAGCTCATCAACAAGATGGTCAAACCCCATCTCTTTTTTATCATTCTCAGAAAAGAATCGATTCGGCCCTAACCCGCCAACCTTAGAGGCTTTACGCAACCTAGAGAGGACTTCACCCCATTCAACAGAACCATTTGAGATGTCATGGCTATCGATGCAGTTAGGCACCGCCGGGGTAAATTCAAAACATTTACTAAACTGATTATAAATTTCTGAGTCCTTGAAATTGGCGAGCCACGGAGGATCAGGAAAATCTTCAAAAACAATAACGCAACGGTCTAATGCATCTAAATTAGCAAATAGAAACCGCGGATCTTGATCTCCTGCAATATATATTAAAAATAACTCTTGGGTGTCTTTAGAATTAATTATTTTTCGATGTAAGTTTTTTATTTCTATTTTACTTACATCACAATAAAAGGAATCGAATAAGCGCTCATTTGATTTGGAAATCTCATCAAATACATCGCGAATAGCTTCAAAAGTTCCCATGTCCATAAATTCATGCTCAATGTAATATAGCCATTCTGCAGATACATCGGATTTGCTTGTCAATTCAAATGCTGCTGAAAGCCTTTTTTTCAATTCATTATTTTTGATTTTGCGAGATGCGTGTTGCGAAGATTTATTTGCAACGGACGAAAGATTCTGAGATATTTTCAAATCCTCATAATTAATTTGTGCTAGCGCCTGATGAATTAACTTGTATTTTACTTCCGAGGGAATCACTATACCTTTAGCGATATTGATCGTTGACTCAATAAGCTTTTGTGCCTTATCTATTACATCGGCAACGTAAATTTCGATCTGTTTGCGGTTGGATGTCAAATTTTTATCATTTGTTAGAAACGCATTAAAATCTATACAAGCCTCATAAAAGGCTGTAGTAACCGCAGTTAAATTAATTCGGCCAGTTCCCCTATCATTCGCATGACTCATATATTGCGACAAGTGATTAACCCATGGCTTAACGAGCTCTTCCTGACAGCCGTCCAACACATCAACAACTGTTTTATTTACAGGAGCACTCCAAGCCTTGTCATCGAAACGATTGGCCCGATAAAAAACCTGTAACATCTTTAGTCGCAAGGAGATTATTTGTAGCCCCTCAATGATACTTTCGCTCACTTTCAAAGCGTGTTCATACTCAGGGGTTGACTGCTCGGTAAGCTCAGCTTGTCGTTCTGATATTTTAATTACAACTAGTGCGCCGGCGTAAGCAACAGCGCTTGCAAATGCAAAAATGAACAAATTGCCAATCGTTTGACCATCCAAATTCCATGGCCAAGGGTTGAGGCCAACTTCTTTACCAGGTTCGGCATAAACCAAGTAAATAGACACCAGTGCCACACCA
The DNA here is from genome assembly GCF_023910625.1 of Limnohabitans sp. Taxonomy (NCBI): domain Bacteria; kingdom Pseudomonadati; phylum Pseudomonadota; class Betaproteobacteria; order Burkholderiales; family Comamonadaceae; genus Limnohabitans; species Limnohabitans sp. The sequence goes on along the minus strand of NZ_JAAVVW010000003.1, from coordinate 2,144,943 downwards.
ATAATCGATATAAAGACGAATATAATAGCCAATAGAAGTGATTTTTTTATGAAAGATATTTCATTTTTTGTAATTCCAAAGTGATTGAAACATTTAAACACAAATACTCTCCAAAGCCCGCGTTAACGGCATAATATTGGTTAATGGTTGACCCGCCATAAAAGTCATAAAATTAGCTTGCATGTACGGTGTACATTGCAGGTGGTCTAATATATGATGCCCTTCATTCTCAAACAATTGCCACGACCTCAGCAGCCATTCTGGCTTACCCTCATTTGTTTCATGAGTCAACTGATCACACCAGCCCGTCGTTGAGCTGACTTTTGCGGGCGTTCATTAGCAAGCCTCACCTTGCCGAAAAACGGCAAATAACCGGCCTGATATCACCGGCAAGTTTCCAGCGTGAACTCAAATCACTAAGTTCATTAGCACGCCCGCAAAAAATCATGTGAAACTCCGCCTTTTTTAATTTTCGAATTCAAATAAGAAGGGCAATACGGCTTGGTAAGCCGCCGAACATCTCGCTGATTTTCTTGAATCATCCTCCAGTTTTAAAAATCAGATTATTTAGAGTCACCTAAATGATTGAATTTTGTCAAAAAGAAGTGCGTCAAAAACACCTGTAGAGCCAGAAGAACTACAGAGCCGAATAGGTTCATGATGTCTTTTGCCGCCAACAACATAAAAATGCCTAACGGTAAAAAATATGCGCCAACACCAAGCAGCAGAGTTGTAAAATCTTTTCCCCGTTGGTTTGATTTCGTAAAAATTTGTACAGTTAATATTGGCAAAAATACCATCCCAAACAGCATGCCAGCGATTGGAATACATAACATGACAGCCCCAAACCACCCAAAAAACATTTTTTCTCGATTTTTTTGAGTTTCTTCTGAAACAGACTTGCTCATTTTTTTCCTTTTACTATTGATCAAATTAACACTGGGATATTCATGGACTCCGGCATGCCACGCGCCCACTCAATCAGCTTTTTCATGCCGTTCTTGAAATTGACGCCATTCATGGAGTACAACTGTTTGTCAGCCTCGTGACCGCTTGCGTTAATCATTGCCTCAGGGTGACATGCATAGCAGCAATTTGTTTTGAATGTACCCATCGCGATCATCACGAACACGGCATTTCAGCCGTGTTCATTCATTGTTTATAACTCATTGAGGTACAAATTTTAGTACCAAGTTTTGATGGGTTTGGATTTTTTACTGGTCGTCGCCATCATCGGACAACCAACGGCCAGCACTCGTCTCTTTGCAAACATGCCGTTTGGCTTGCTCCACAGACACGCTGCTCAAGACCGTGCCTTGCCCCAGCGGTCCCTCATAGGCGTATCCGACAGCGGGTTTTTCAGAATGCTCCACCCGGTAGGACTGCAGTTTGTAAGGCGCGCCGTTGGCACACGTCCCCTCCATCAATGGAGATGTCCAGGTCGCAGGAGCCTGGGCTTGGCTCGCACCCGCTGCAATCCACAGAGCCAAAACATTCAAAACGTTCGTGTGTTTCATGTCAATGCCTTCCAAAGTTGTTGATGACATTCCTTAGTCGTCATCCAACTTGAATTGGTTCACTTTATTTTTCATAAAGTCCTAGAATCGCCGCATTGCGCCATCCTCCACACCCATGATTGACTTGCCTTCCGAGGTCTTGAAAGACTTGCTGCACCGAATCGGGCCAGATGACCCAGCAGCGTTCGAGCAGCTGTACCGGTTTTATGCACCGCAACTTCACCGCTGCGTCATGCGTTTGCACAACAACCCGGCTGACGCGGAAGAGATCACCCATGACGTGCTGGTCGATGTGTTTAAAAATCCTCAGGGTTTTTTAGAGGAAGCTCGTTTCAGCACCTGGCTGTTCTCTCTGGCCAAGAACAAAGTCAACGACATTTGGCGCAAAAAAGGCCGCCGCCAACAACTGCTGCCAGAGACAGTGCCGTCTGCAGACAACGAGGCAGACACTGAAGCAGATCCTCTGTCTATCGTGATCAAACGCCAACAAGAGCAAGCGCTGAAGCGCTGCAGCAGTGCCTTGCCGTTGGAGCAACAAATCGCCTACCGAATGGCGTTTGTCGAAGACAAAAGTGCCGCCGAGATTGCGCAGGTACAAAAGTGTCCCGAAGGGACTGTGAAATCACGCCTGCACAAAGCCCGGCTTCAGGTGACCGATTGCATGCTGCGCTGGCAGAAAAAGGAGATGCGATGACCCCCCAGCTTTCTCCGTCAGATGAGCAACGTTTTGCCGAGGACTTACCCTTTTGGTCCAACGGCACACTTTCAGTTCAAGATGCGCAATGGATGCAGGCATGTCTTGATGCCCATCCTGAACTTCTACGTGATGTCAATGAAGTTCAACGCCAAATGGCGTTGAGCCAAACCGCGCAATGGCTCACACCAGAGGATGTGCGTCTGCAACGCTTGCGGGATGAGCTCCAAGGGGGCAACAAACAAGGGACCACAACAGATGCGCCAAGCATCAGGCCAATTGACAGACCACCCACGGGCAGCGCCACAACGGCCTGGTGGCGGCCTTGGCTGAATGTATTGGGTGGAGGCGTACTGGGGGTGGGCTTGGCACTCAGCACACCATCGTTATGGCAGCGGCCGGGTGAAATGCTGACCACTTCACCCCAATTCCGGGGCGAGCGTCCGCCCTGTAACGATCTGCCAGGCGTGCGAGCCGTGTTCAAACCGAACATGCCTTGGTCGGCTCAAGTGCAACTGCTCAGAAGCTTGCAATTGAACCTGGTTCATGGCCCCAACGAAGATGGCGAAGTTTGGCTGCGTGCACCGCTAGATACCCCCATGGCTCAAACCTTGACTTTGCTGCGCAACAACCCTTGGGTTGAGCAAGCGTTTGCCTCACAAGTTCAGCCACCCGGAACTTGTCAGCGATGAAACGCTTGCTGTGCGTGGCCCTTTTGTTGCTGGCAGGGCATTTGGGTGCACAAGAGGTCAAGCCTCCTGTTCTCCCCGATGTGCAACGCAATCAAACAGCCAAACACGCGCTGGTGATTGGCAACAGCCAATACCAAGGCTTCAATCGTTCTCTAAAGAACCCTGCCAACGATGCACGGTTGATGACACAAACGCTTACGCGTCTGGGTTTCGAGGTGCAAACCTCGCTGGATGTCACGCGTGAGCAAATGGCCGAACAGGTGGCCCGCTTTGCACGCGAGTTGCCAGCGGGTGCAACGGCTTTGTTGTTCTACGCAGGTCATGGCGTCCAAATTGGGGGAGCCAGCTATTTGATGCCCGTGGACATTCAACTGAGCAGCGAGCAAAGCGTGCAGCAGCGGGCCTATCCTCTGCGACGCATGTTGGATGAGCTGGGCGCAGCACGCTCGGCGGTCAATATCGTGGTGCTCGATGCGTGCCGAGACAATCCGTTTCAACCGCCGCCGCCTGTACGCTACCGCAGCACTGGCCCCATGGGACTGGCCAAAGTGCAAGCGCCTCGCGGCACTTTGCTGGCCTATTCGACCCAACCCGGCCAATTGGCCGCCGATGGTCGCGAATCGAACAGCGTTTACACCGCGGCCCTGGCCAGCACACTTTTGGAGTCTGGGCTGACCCTGGAGGACGTGTTCAAAAAGGTCAACACCCTGGTGCGCAACACCACACGGGACGATCAAATTCCTTGGTACGAGTCGTCCATCACGCAAAACTATTATTTTTTGCCCCCCCCCGATACCCAAGTGGTGGCCAGTGCAAGCCCACGCCAAAGCGGGGGCACACCCGGCAAGAAGCGCTCTGACCGATTGGCGACCCGCCAGCAGCCGCAACTTTGGTTCATGGGAATGACCGATGCGCAATGGAGTGAAATGGATTGGCAAATTCAGCAGCGTGTGCGCCATATGACTGAAGATGAGATTCCTGAAATGACTCAGTTGGCCCAAGCGGGCAATGTGATCGCCATGACCACACTGGGGATGCTTTACGAACAAGGTGTCGGCAAAACCCTGAACTCAAAAACAGGTGCCGTATCACGAACAGGCGGCAACAATACCTTGGCCAGACACTGGTTTCAAATGGGTGCTGATGAGGGTTTCCCGATTGCACAAACCTTGCTTGCTGAGAGTTGGCATGGCGCTGGCCGCAACAAAGAAGCCTTGTCATTGCTACAAAAAGCAGCCAAAGCCAACTACCCACGCGCCAAATTGAATCTTTTGCAATTGAGCGCCAACCACAAAGGGGCTGATCCTGCCTTGCTCTTGGATGCATTCAAATCCATGGTGAGAAGTACGCAACCAAGCCGTTGACGACATAATCTCTTTTCCAATTGGTCCATAACGAGGCCAATGTTTGAGGAGACACCCATGAACGCCCCAACCTCTGCCGCCCACCTGGCCCCCGAAATCACGCAACGCGCGGTGCCCGAGGCCTTTTTGACCGCGCTCAAAGCCCGCTTTAGCGGCAACTGCTCGACCGCGCTGGTGGTGCGCGAGCAGCATGGCCGCGACGAGTCGGCCTTCACCCATGTGCCGCCCCCTGCCGCCGTGGTGTTTGCCGAAAACACGCAGGATGTGGCAGACGCTGTCAAGTTGTGCGCCGAGCACAAGGTGCCGGTGATTCCATTTGGCGTGGGCTCTTCGCTCGAAGGCCATTTGTTGGCGGTGCAAGGCGGCATCAGCATTGACTTGATGCGCATGAACAAGGTGTTGACCATCAACGCCGAAGACCTGACGGTGACGGTGCAGCCGGGCGTGACGCGCAAGCAGCTCAACGAAGAGATCAAGTCCACCGGCCTGTTTTTCCCGATCGATCCGGGTGCCGACGCCACCCTTGGCGGCATGAGCGCCACGCGGGCCAGCGGCACCAACGCCGTGCGTTACGGCACCATGCGCGAAAATGTGTTGGCCCTTGAAGTGGTCACCGCAGCAGGCGAAGTGATCCGCACCGGCACGCGCGCCAAAAAATCGAGCGCCGGCTACGACCTGACCCGCCTGATGGTGGGCAGCGAAGGCACGCTGGGCGTGATCACCGAGGTCACCGTGCGCCTGTATCCCTTGCCCGAAGCCATCTCGGCGGCCATTTGCTCTTTCCCCAGCATCGAAGCCGCGGTGCGCACCGTGATCCAGACCATTCAACTGGGCGTGCCGATCGCCCGGGTGGAGCTGATCGACCACAACACGGTGCGCATGGTCAACACGCATGCCAAACTGAGTCTGCGCGAAGAGCCCCTGTTGTTGATGGAGTTTCACGGCTCGCCTGCGGGCGTGAAAGAACAAGCCGAGACGGTGCAAGAAATCGCCAGCGAGTTTGGCGGCAATTCGTTTGAATGGGCCACCACCCCCGAAGAGCGCACCCGCCTGTGGACGGCACGGCACAACGCCTACTTTGCGGCCATCCAGAGCAAACCCGGCTGCCGCGCCATCAGCACCGACACCTGCGTGCCGATCAGCCGCCTGGCCGATTGCCTGCTCGACTCCATCACCGAAACCGATGCCAGCGGCCTGCCTTACTTTTTGGTCGGCCATGTGGGCGATGGCAACTTCCACTTTGGCTATTTGATCGACCCGAACAACCCGCAAGAGTGCGAAACCGCCGAAGCGCTCAACCAACAATTGGTCAGCCGCGCCCTGCGCTTAGGGGGCACCTGCACCGGCGAGCACGGCATTGGCCTGCACAAGATGGACTTCTTGCGCACCGAAACCGGCGAAGGCGCGGTGGACATGATGCGCACCATCAAGCGGGCGCTGGACCCGCACAACATCATGAACCCGGGGAAGATTTTTTCAATGTGATGCTGCTTGACGTCGTGTCCACAACCACTGCGCCAAACCGCCGACCACCACGCCCCAAAAGGCCGAACCCACGCCCATCAGCGTCACCCCCGAGAGCGTCACCAAGAATGTGAGCAGCGCAGCCTCACGGTGCTGCTCGTCTTTGACGGCCACCGCCAAACCCGAGGCCATGGTGCCGAGCAAAGCCAAGCCAGCCACCGCCAAAACCAGCGCCTGCGGAAACGCAGCCATCAGGCTGACGATGGTGCCCCCCGCCAAACCCAAAGCGATGTACAACAAGCCCGCCGCAACCGAAGCGGTGTAACGGCGGCTGGTGTCGGAATGGGCTTCTTTGCCCATGCAGATCGCCGCCGTGATCGCGGCCAAATTGAGGGCGTAGCCGCCAAAAGGGGCCAAGACCAAGCTGGCCAAACCAGTCGCCCCCACCACGGGAGAGATCGGCGTGTCATAACCCGAAGCCCGCTGCGCCGCCACACCCGGCAGGTTTTGCGAAGCCATGGTCACCACAAAAAGCGGCAGGGCCACGCTGACCATGGCGGCACCACTCCAAGCTGGGCTCACCCACACGGGCACCGCCCAAGTCCAGGCCACACTGGCCAGCTGCAGCTGGCCTTGCAGTGCCGCCACCCCCATGCCCACCAACAACACCACGGGCACCGACCAGCGCGGCCACCAGCGCCGACCCAGCAGATAGGTCAGGGTCATGGCCAGCACCAACACCGGCGCATGCGCCACGGCCCCCACGGCGTCCAGCGCAAAGCGGGCCAACACCCCGGCCAACAAAGCACTGGCCAAAGCCAAAGGAATTTTAGACATCAAGCGTTCAAACCAACCGCTGTAGCCTGCCAGCATGATCAGCAACGCACACACCAAGAAAGCCCCCGTGGCCTCCGGCAAGCTCACGCCTTGGCTCACGGCCAATACCGCCGCACCGGGTGTTGACCAGGCCGTCAGCACGGGTTGCCGGTACCACAGGCTCAAACCCAAACTGGTCACGCCCATGCCAATGCCCAAGGCCCACATCCAGGACACCAGTTGTTCAGGGGTGGCCCCCAAGGCTTGCGCGGCCGAAAACACAACGGCCACAGAACTGCTGAACCCGACCAACACGGCAACAAAGCCAGCCACCAGGGTTGAGACCGAGACATCACGCCAAAGGCTCATGCAGCAGTACCTCACGCCAACAACAGCAGCTCAATTCGACGGCAAAACTGTTCGGGCTCGAAAGGCTTGAGCATCAAGTCACTCAGCCCTGCCGCCTTGAAACGCCCCAGGTCTACAGGATTGACATTGGCCGTCAAACCCAGCACCGGCACTTGCCGGATGCGCGCCTCAGGCTCCTGACGAATCAGCAGGGTGGCGTCAATGCCGTCCATGACGGGCATGACCATGTCCATGAACACCATGTCAACCGCCTGTTCGCGCAACAGCTCCAAAGTCTTTTGCCCATCCACAGCCTCCAGCACGATGCTCAGAGGCCAAGCGTTTTGCAGCACTTGCTTGAGCAACAAACGGTTCAGCGGGTGGTCATCGGCCACCAGAAAAGTCCAGGCCCGCCCGGCACTGTGCAGGGGCTGGTGCTGTTCAAGTGTCTGGGCGGGCGCTGCCACTGGCAACAAGGGCAAACGCAACCAAAAGCGTGAGCCTTGTCCTGCCACGCTTTCAAACCCGATGTTGCCACCCAGCAGTTGCGCCACTTTTTGGGAAATTGCCAAACCCAGACCATTGCCGCCATAAATGGTTTGCGTGTCTTTTTCGGCTTGCGTAAAACGCCTGAAAATCTGGTCTTGCTGCTCTTTGGCAATGCCAATGCCCGTGTCCTGCACCGAAAACTCCACCCCCGCGTCGGTCCAGTGCACCCCCAACACGACCGAACCCTGATGCGTGAACTTGAGCGCATTGCCCAACAAGTTCACCAACACCTGCATCAAGCGGTGGCGATCGGTGGTGACCCAAACGGGCAAGTTGTCATCCTGCACCAAACGGTAGCTCAAATTCATGCTGTCCACACGTGGCTTGAACATCTCAAAAGCGCGCTCGGCCAAGGGCCGCAACTCGAAGGTTTCTGGCTGAATGACCAGTTGCCCGGTTTGCAATTGCGAGTAATCGAGGATGTCGTTGATCACCGTCATCAGGTGGTCGGCCGACTGGCGTGTGTGGTTGAGCACCTTGAGGGCCTCGGGCTTGTCTTGCACGCGGGACAACAACAAGGCGTTGAAGCCCAGGATGGCATTCATGGGGGTGCGCAGCTCGTGGCTTACAGTGGCAATGAAATGCTCCCGCATGGCCGAGGTGTGCTCCAGCTCCTCTCGTTTGGCCTCGAGCTCCAGTTGGTGATTGCGGCTTTTTTCAAGGGCCTCGCGGTACATGTGGTCATAAATCAAGGGCACCACCATCAACACACAGGTCACAAAGGTGTAGGTCAAATACGACGACGGCACATGCTTGATGCCCGTCTCGAACGCCTGAATCCAGCCCAAATGGTTGGAAACCGCCATGACGACCTGCAACACCAGCACCACCGACATCCAGAAAAACCCCGCCCTGCGGTTGATCACATAAAAAGGGGTCAAAGGCAAAATCAACATCCACCCCAATCGGGGTGAATAAACCCCCCCGGAGACCCAAGCCCCATAAAACAGAACCAGCGCGCCAAGGCCAGTACCCACATGAACGGCCCCGTTCAAAGAAAAGCCCTTGTTGACCAACCACAGCAGCAGCAGCAAACAAGCCGCCAAAGAGCCGAAGATCACGGAGGCAAACGGGTAGGGACTGATCGCGACGAAAATCAACAACACCACGATCGTTATGCACATGAAGAAGAAGAAATACGGCATCTTGCCGTCTTGGTAACGCACAGGCAAATGGCTCACCAGGCGGGGCGCGCCCTGGCGCAGGCTGGCCAGCCAATTCACAGCTTGCCCTCCCGTGCGCGACGCACATATTGGCCCACCGTGGCCATCAACACCCCCATCTCGATGGGCTTTTGCAACACCTCTTGCATGCCTGCTGCCAAGCAGCGCTCCCGGTCGACCGGGTTGGTGTTGGCCGTGAGGGCCAATATGGGCATTTGGGCTGCAATGGCCGGAAAGTGCCGACGAATTTGCTGTGTGACCTGCAGGCCATCCATGTCCGGCATGATCATGTCAATCAGGGCCACATCGAACAACTGTTGATCGATCAAAGTGAGTGCTTGGGCGCCGTTGTCGGCCATGGTGATGTGTGCATTCGGCCAGCATTTTTGCAATATCAACTGCGCCACCATCAGATTCACCTTGCTGTCGTCGACCACCAGAATTTGCAGCGGCTCATCCGCCAAGGTGTCGTCTTCAGGGCTGCAGGTCGCGTCCGTGGATTGCGCCGCTTGCAAAGGAACATCGAACCAAAAGCGTGCCCCGCACCCCTCCTGGCTGTCTACCCCAATGCGCCCACCGTGCAAGGTCACCAGTTTTTCGCAGATCGTCAAACCCAGGCCCGCGCCCCCATAGGTGCGGTTGGTCTGAACATCGGCGTGTTCAAACCGCCGGAAGATGTGCGCCTGCAGCTCCACGGGAATGCCCCGACCACCGTCCTGCACCTCAAAAAGCAGGCGGTCGCCTTGCGCTTTGACCCCGACCGTCACTCTGCCATGGCTTGTGAATTTGATGGCGTTGTCGACCAGGTTGTTCAGGGTCTGCAGCAGTCGATGGCGGTCGCCATGCACCCGCGTGGGCAATGCAGCGTCCAGCACAAAATGCAGCGCCACGCCTTTGGCTGTGGCCTTGTCGCCATGGCGCTCTTGCAACTGATCCAGCAGGGATTGCAAGACAAAGTCCGAGGGGTTCAGGCGCAACCTGCCCGCCTGCAACTGCGAAAAATCCAGGATGTCGTTGACCACCTTCAACAAATGCTCGGTCGAGCGACGGATGTGGCCCACCACCAACAGTTGCTCAGGACAATCAGACAACTCTCGCTGCAATACGCCGTTGAAACCCAAAATCACATTCATCGGGGTGCGCAACTCATGGCCAACAGCGGCCACAAATTCGTCCTTGTGCGCCTGCGCCCGAATCAAGGCCTGATGCATGGCCTCCAGCTCCTCATTGCGCTGATTGAGTTTTCGCAATTGCACATTGTGCAAGTGTTCATAAATGCGAACCCCCAGGATCAGGTTCAACAACGCCAGCATATGGTTCAAAAAAGCCCAGGTCACCACCGATGAGGACACCTGGATGTGGCTGCTCATCCAGCCGACCCTGGTCAACCAGGCCAAGCCTGCAATGGACAGCAGCATGACGCCCATCCACACCATCGAGGCCGGGCGACCCAAGAACAACAACACGGGGACAGACAGAACATTGAGCCAAATCACGGCCGTGGAATTGATGCCGCCCGTCTGTGTGGCCGTGTACAACGTGAGCAGCACACAAAGCGCAGTGACGGCATGCACCAGAAAGCCAAAAAGCGCCCGGATACGGACCACGGCAAACAGGCTTAACGCCAAAGCGGAAACCACCAAATTGGCCTGCGCCACCGCCGGTATGGGCGTGAACAAAAACCCACAAAAGGTGGTCACGCACACCAACATCAAATAGATGGTGAGCGACTCCAGACGCAAAAAACCCTCTGGCCAGAACAAGGTCCGCCACCAGTTATTGAGCCATCCAAACAGCCGCCTTGACACAGGTCTTATCCCCGCAGCTTGTCGATCAAGCCATTGAGCTCGTCCAGCGAGCCAAACTGAATGCTCAACTCACCCAACTCCTCCATCCGACCCAAGCGCTTGACACGTTTTTTCACCCGAACCTCCACCTCTGCCGTCAAGAGGTCTGAGAGCTCCTCTTCAATGCGGCGAATGTCCCGTGATTTTTCCTTTTTTGGCTTTTGCGTCAACAAATTGAACTCTGCGCCCAGTTTTTTGACCAGGCTTTCCGCCTCCCTGACGGACATCTTGCGCGCGCTGATCTGGTTGGCTGCGGTAATTTGCGCCGCCCTGTCCAGGGACAACAGGGCCCGGGCATGGCCCATGTCGAGATCTCCCGCCATCAGCATGGCCTGCACGGGCTCTGTCAAATTGAGCAAGCGAAGCAAGTTGCTGCCCGCGCTGCGCGAACGGCCAACCGCCTGAGCCGCCGCTTCGTGGGTGAGCCCGAACTCTTTGATCAAGCGCTGCAAACCCTGCGCCTCTTCCAGCGGATTGAGGTCTTCGCGCTGGATGTTCTCGATGAGGGCCATGGCGGCTGCGGCCTCGTTGGGCACATCGCGCACCAAAACAGGGACAGCATCCAAGCCCGCCAAACGCGAGGCCCTGAAGCGGCGTTCACCCGCAATGATCTCGTATTTGCCGGCGTTCGGGCCGTCGGTGAGTTGACGGACCAGGATCGGCTGCATGATGCCCTGCGCCTTGATCGACTCGGCCAGTTCGTACAGGGCACCTTCGTCCATGCGGGTGCGCGGCTGGTACATGCCCGGCACCATCTGGTCGAGCTTGAGTTGGGTGGGCAAGCCACTTTCGGCGTAAGACGCGGTGTCCGGTCCATCTTCGACCGTTGGGCCCAACAGGGCCTCAAGTCCTCGGCCAAGACCTTTGGGTTTTTTGGTGACCATGGTCATTCCTTCAAGAGTGTTTGCAAAAGGGCATGGCCTTGCGACCAATCGCCCAAAGAAGATTCGGCGTTGATGTGCCCCGCTTGACCCAGGTTTAACCACTGGGCACCCCAGTCTTGGGCCATACCTTGGGCGCGTTCTGACGAACAATACGGGTCGTCCAGGCTGCCCACCAAAACACTTTGGAAAGGCATGCGCTGGCGCACCACTGGCGACCAACCGGGCAGTCGATCCCGCATGTGCGGTACTTCGGTGTCACCGGGTGCCACCAACAAAGCCCCTTGCACGCGGTCGGTGTGCCGCGACACCGCAGCCCAAGCCGCCACCAAAATACAGCCCAAACTGTGCGCCGCCAGCACCACAGGGCCAGGCGCATCGATGACGGCTTCGTCCAAGCGGGCCATCCAGTCACCACGCAGAGGGTTGAGCCAATCGTTTTGTTCGACCACGGTGTACGCATGCAAACGCGCCCAGCGCATTTGCCAATGGTCCGGACCGCTGCCCTGCCAGCCCGGCAAAATCAAGACTGTGGCGGGCATTCAGAGCGATGGTGCGCGCTGCACCAACTCACGGGCGAAATCGACATAAGCCTGACTGCCCTTGGCCGACGGGTCAAACACCACACCGGGCAAACCATAGCTGGGGGCTTCGGCCAGGCGGACATTGCGCGGAATCACCGTGTCAAACACCTTGTTGCCAAAGTGCGCCTTGAGCTGATCGCTGACCTGCACCTGCAGGGTGATGCGCGGGTCAAACATGACGCGCAGCAAGCCGATGATTTTCAGGTCCTTGTTCAGGTTGGCATGCACCTGCTTGATGGTGTTGACCAGATCGGTCAACCCCTCCAGCGCGAAGTACTCGCACTGCATCGGCACGATCACGCCATGGGCCGAGCACAGGCCGTTGAGCGTGAGCATGGACAGCGACGGTGGGCAGTCGATCAACACGAAATCGTAATCGGCATCTGCTGCGGCCAAGGCATTTCTCAGGCGCTGGTCGCGGTGCTCCAGCTGCACCAGCTCCACTTCCGCCCCCGCCAATTCACGGTTGGCGCTGAGCATGTCGTAGCCGCATTTGTCGGCCTTGACCACCGCCTCTTTGACTGTGGCCGACTCGAGCAAGACGTCATAAACGCTGAGTTCGACCTCTCGTTTGTCGATGCCCGAACCCATGGTCGCATTGCCCTGAGGGTCCAAGTCCACCAACAGCACCCGCTGCCCGACTTTGGCCAGGCCTGCAGCGAGATTGACCGTGGTGGTGGTTTTGCCGACACCGCCTTTTTGGTTGGCAATGCAGATGATTTTGGCCATGGTGGTGAGTCGTCCAATTTATTTGGAAATGGCCAACTTGAGGCCAAAACCAATGAGAAAAATGCCCGCCAGCTTTTCCAGCCAGCGTCCAATGCGGGGGTTTGCACGCATGCGCGAGGCCAGGTGGAATGTCAGCAAGGTCATGCCCAAACCATACAGAAATGTCAGAACAGCAATGGTTGCGGCCATCACGGCAAAGCTGATCCATCCCCGATGGGTTTGTGGGTCCACGAACAAGGGGAAGAACGCCATGTAAAAAACAATCGCCTTGGGGTTGAGCAAGGTGATGGCCAAGGCTTGCTGAAAATACTGGCGCGGGCGAATGTTCAACACGGGGGCGTCGCCCGGCTTGGCCATCAACATCATCCAACCCAACCAAGCCAAATACAAAGCACCCACCCACTGCACAGCCACAAATGCCGCCGGGTAAGTCGCCAGCACCGTGGCCACCCCGGCCACAGCCATCCACATCAACACCTGGTCCCCTGCGATGACCCCCAACGTGGCCATGAGTCCCCCGGCCACGCCGCCCTTGCTGGTGGAGGTGATGAGGGCCAGATTGCCAGGGCCGGGAATGGCCAGAAACACCACAATGGCCGCAACAAATGCGCCGTAATCGGAGATACCAAACATGGATGCACTTTCAGGGGAATGTGGCGAGTGTAAGTGATGCGCTCAGAACGATCCACGCACAACGGGGTGTTTCACGTGAAGCGCACCCTCTTTCACACCATCTTGGGCCGCATCCACACCATGCAACGCTCCACATCCAGCCCCGGGACCGTCAAAGGTTCCACGTGAAACACTTTCACATCGTCAGGCAAGGCGTCGATTTCGCCCTGCGGGTGTTTGCCCTTCATGGCCATCCACACGCCGCCTTCGGCCAAGGCCGAGCGCGACCAGGTCACGAAGTCAGGCAAGGACGCAAAGGCCCTGGAGCAAATGATCTGATAAGGATCGGTCAGGGATTCGACCCGTGCATGCAAGCCGCGCAAGTTGGGCAGCTTCAGGCTCACGGCCACTTGCTGCACAAAGGCGGCTTTCTTGGCCACGGTGTCCACGCAGGTCACATTCAGCTCGGGCATGCAAATGGCCAGCACCACGCCGGGCAAACCACCGCCTGAACCCACATCCAAAACATGGATCGGCTGACCTTGGATGTGCCGGGACAAAGGCGCAATGGCCGTGAGGCTGTCCAACAGGTGGTGCGTCAGCATGTCGGCCGGGTCGCGCAAAGCGGTCAGGTTGTAGACCTTGTTCCATTTCTGAATCAGCGCCGCATAGGCCAGCAGGCGCTGGATTTGTTCGTCAGACAAGCTCAAGCCCAAAGCCTGCACGCCGGAACGCAGGCCCGCCTCCAAATTCACACTCATGCCTGCACGCCTTCCTCTGCGGTTTGCATGAAGCCTTTGAACCCGCCCTTCTTCAGGTGAATCAAGAGCAGTGACACGCTGGCCGGTGTGATACCCGAGATGCGCGAAGCTTGTCCCAGAGTTTCAGGGCGGTGTTTCGCCAGCTTCTGGCGCGCCTCGATCGACAAGGCCGAGACCTGCAGGTAGTCCAGGCTTTCGGGCAGGCGCAGGTGTTCGTAAAAAGCAGCCCGCTCCACCTCGCCCTTTTGGCGGTCGATGTAGCCGGAATACTTGGCCGCAATTTCCACCTGCTCGATCACTGGGGCACTCAAGTCGCCCAGCGTTTCACGTGAAACATCGGCGCTGGCCATGCGGCCACCATCCAAAGTCATGAGGACTGGATAGGTCACATTGGGTCTTCGCAACAGGTCAAACAGGTTGTGCTCATGCTCAATGGCTTTGCCCAATACCCGCTCAGACTCGGCCGCAGGCAAGTTGCGCGGATTCACCCAGGTGGCTTTCAGTCGCTCTGTTTCACGTGAAACAGCATCGAGCTTGCGGCTGAAAGCGTCCCAACGGGCGTCGTCCACCAAGCCCATTTGTCGTCCCACTTCGGTCAAGCGCGCGTCGGCATTGTCTTCGCGCAGCTGCAAGCGGAACTCGGCCCGGCTGGTGAACATGCGGTAAGGCTCGGTCACGCCTTGCGTGACCAGGTCATCGACCAACACACCCAAATAAGCTTGGTCGCGGGCAGGTAACCAGGCGGCTTCGCCCCGGCATTGCAGCGCGGCGTTGATGCCGGCAAACAAGCCCTGGGCAGCCGCTTCTTCATAACCGGTTGTGCCGTTGATCTGCCCCGCAAAGAACAGGCCATTGATCTGCCGCGTCTCGAAGCTGTTCTTCAGGGCGCGGGGATCAAAGTAGTCGTATTCGATGGCGTAACCGGGCCGCAGGATGTGGCAGTTCTCCAGCCCCTTCATCGAGCGCACCAGCTCGTACTGGATGTCGAACGGCAAGCTGGTCGAGATGCCGTTGGGGTAGTACTCGTGGGTGGTCAGGCCTTCAGGCTCCAGAAAAATCTGGTGGCTGTCTTTGTCAGCAAAGCGGTTGATCTTGTCTTCCACGCTCGGGCAATAGCGCGGGCCCACGCCCTCGATCTTGCCGGTGAACATGGGGCTGCGGTCAAAGCCCGAGCGGATGATGTCGTGCGTGCGTTCGTTGGTGTGGGTGATCCAGCACGGCACCTGCTGGGGGTGCATGCTGGCTTGGCCCATGAAGCTGAACACCGGCACCCCGCCCTCGGGGTTCATGCCGCCAGGCACACCATCGCCCGGTTGCTCGGAGCACTTTGAAAAATCGATGGTGCGGCCATCCAGGCGCGGCGGCGTGCCGGTCTTCAGACGCCCTTGCGGCAGCCTCAGCTCCTTCAGGCGCGCCGACAGGCTGACAGCCGGGGGATCGCCCGCACGACCCGCCGCGTAGTTTTGCAAGCCCACATGGATCTTGCCGTCCAAAAACGTGCCAGCAGTCAACACCACCGTGCGCGAGCGAAAGCGGATGCCCACCTGCGTGACAGCGCCCACCACGCGGTCCCCCTCCACCATCAGGTCGTCCACCGCTTGCTGAAACAGCCACAGGTTGGGCTGGTTCTCCAGCATTCGTCGGATGGCGGCTTTGTACAAAAAACGGTCGGCCTGGGCGCGGGTCGCGCGCACGGCCGGACCTTTGGAGCTGTTGAGGATGCGGAACTGGATGCCGCCTTCGTCGGTGGCCAAGGCCATGGCACCACCCAAGGCATCGACCTCTTTGACCAAATGGCCCTTGCCAATGCCGCCGATGCTGGGGTTACAGCTCATCTGCCCCAGCGTCTCGATGTTGTGGCTGAGCAAAAGCGTTTTGCAGCCCATGCGGGCCGAGGCCAGCGCCGCTTCGGTTCCGGCATGGCCGCCACCGACCACGATCACGTCGAATTCTTGAGGGTAAAGCATGAAAGTCTGCCCTTTGAAGGCCAAAAATGGGCGCCGCCTGCGCCACGGAGCCGCCCTGCCACGGGGTCGGCTGAATTTGATGATTTTACAGGCGGGGCGTTGTCCGTGGCATCCACCGCGGACACCCGCAAAAACCACCACGGCCAGACCGGCAGCCTTATGCGTTACGCGCATAAGGTAAGAGTAAAGCAGCCTTGGACGGCAGCCCTGCTTGAACCTAAGATCCAGCGCACTGACAAGTCGTCAGCGACAAGAAAGGCAAGCACACATGTCCAACTCCGCCGCAAGCGCCAAGGCCACAAGCCAGCACGCTCTGCCCTCTTACCTGAACCCCGAACACCCCGGCCCCTGGGGCATCTATCTGCAGCAAGTCGACCGGGTCACGCCCTATCTGGGCAGCTTGTCGCGCTGGGTCGAAACCCTCAAGCGCCCCAAGCGCGCCCTGATCGTGGACGTGCCGATTGAACTGGACAACGGCACCATGGCCCACTTTGAAGGCTACCGCGTGCAACACAACACCAGCCGTGGACCCGGCAAAGGCGGCGTGCGCTTTCACCAGGATGTGACGCTGTCTGAAGTCATGGCGCTGTCGGCCTGGATGTCGGTGAAAAACGCGGCCGTCAACCTGCCTTTTGGCGGGGCCAAGGGCGGCATACGGGTCAACCCCAAAACCCTGTCTCGGGGCGAGCTGGAACGCCTGACCCGCCGCTACACCAGCGAGATCGGCATCATCATCGGCCCGACCAAAGACATCCCCGCCCCGGACGTGAACACCAACGAGCAAATCATGGCCTGGATGATGGACACCTATTCCATGAACGAAGGCGCCACCGCCTCGGGCGTGGTCACAGGCAAACCCCTTGCTCTGGGCGGCTCATTGGGCCGACG
The DNA here is from genome assembly GCF_023910625.1 of Limnohabitans sp. Classification (NCBI taxonomy): domain Bacteria; kingdom Pseudomonadati; phylum Pseudomonadota; class Betaproteobacteria; order Burkholderiales; family Comamonadaceae; genus Limnohabitans; species Limnohabitans sp. Next base: position 2,128,067 of record NZ_JAAVVW010000003.1, on the reverse strand, counting down.
CGAGGCCACCGGACGCGGCGTTTACACCGTGGGCCAAGAAGCCGCTCAGCACATTGGCCTGGACATCACAAAAGCCAAAATTGCCGTGCAAGGCTTTGGCAATGTGGGCGGCATCGCCGCCAAACTGTTTGCCCAGGCCGGTGCCACCGTCGTGGCGGTGCAGGACCATGGCGGAACGCTCTACAGGGCCTCGGGCCTGGATGTGCCGGCCCTGCTCAAACATGTCAGCGAACACGGCAGCGTCAAGGGCTTTGCGATGGCTGAAACCCTGCCCGACGCGCAGTTCTGGGGCGTGGATTGCGACATCCTGATCCCGGCTGCGCTGGAGCAACAAATCACCGCCTCCAACGCCGGGCAGATCAAGGCCCGCATGGTCATTGAAGGGGCCAACGGTCCCACCACACCCGAAGCAGACGACATCTTGCACGAGCGGGGCATTCTGGTCGTGCCTGATGTGATCGCCAACGCTGGCGGTGTGACGGTGAGTTACTTCGAATGGGTGCAGGATTTCTCAAGCTTCTTCTGGAGCGAAGACGACATCAACACCCGCCTGGTGCGCATCATGCGCGAGGCATTTGCGGCTATCTGGCAGGTCGCGGACGAGCACCGGGTCAGCCTGCGCACGGCCACCTTCATCGTGTCTTGCACGAGGATTTTGCAGGCGCGCGAATTGCGCGGCCTGTACCCCTGATCGTCATCTGCTCACACGCAAAGGCAAGGCCCCCGAGGCCTTGACCTCGCCCAACGAAAAACTGGTGTGCAGATCTTTCACGTTGGGCAGGTTGAGCAAGACATCCCGCGCAAACTGGCTGAAGGTGTTCAGGTCCTTGCTGACGACTTGCAGCTCAAAGGTGCCGGCACCACTGATGTAATGGCAAGAAATGACCTCCGGGATATTGCGAATCGCTTCTTCCAATTGGCGCGTCACATCTCCCCGGTTGCGCTCGGCATCCAAGCGCACAAAGGCAAACACATCCAGCCCCACTTTCTGGCGGTCAATCTCGGCACGGTAGCCCTTGATGACGCCCGACTCCTCCAGCGCCCTCACCCGCCGCCAACACGGCGCGGCAGACAAACCCACGCGCTGCGCCAACTCGGCATTGGTCAATCGGCCATCACATTGCAGTTCGTTCAATATCGCCCAGTCAAATTTATCCAGTGTTTCCAAAATATCTCCTTTTGAGCAAGGTTCTTTCAAATCATAGGGCAAATCCTGCCCCCTAAAGCAAGCACTTGTCCAGGGCATCGGCCTACACTGTGATTTCACATTCAGATGCAGGACAGAACATGAACGCCCCCTTGCCCGATTCGATTCGCCAGGCCCTTGAGACGGTGACGCTGGACGACAAATACAGCCTCGATGTCGGCCGCGCTTTCATGAGTGGCGTGCAGGCCCTGGTCAAGCTGCCCATGCTGCAGCGCCAACGCGACGCGCTGCAAGGCAAAAACACGGCGGGCTTCATCAGCGGTTACCGGGGCTCGCCCTTGGGCAGCTACGACCAGTCACTGTGGAAAGCCAAAGACCACCTGAAGGCCCAGCACATCGTGTTCCAGCCTGGCGTGAACGAAGAGCTGGCTGCCACCGCCTTGTGGGGCACACAACAACTGGGTTTTGCGCCCCCGGGCACCCACAAGTTCGACGGCGTGTTCGGCATCTGGTACGGCAAAGGCCCCGGCGTGGACCGCTGCTCAGACGTGTTCAAACACGCCAACATGGCCGGCACCACGCCTTGGGGCGGCGTGCTGGCCGTGGCGGGCGATGACCATGTGGCGAAAAGCTCCACCGCCGCCCACCAGAGCGACCACATCTTCAAGGCCTGCGGCCTGCCCGTGTTTTTCCCGGCCAGTGTGCAAGACATCCTCGACCAAGGTCTGCACGCCATTGCGCTGAGCCGCTTTGCCGGCATTTGGTCGGGCATGAAAACAATTCAGGAAATCGTCGAGTCCAGTGCCACCGCCCACATCGACCCCGAGCGTGTGCAGATCGTGCTGCCCGAATTCGTGATGCCGCCTGGCGGCGTGCACATCCGCTGGCCCGACACCGCACTGGAGCAAGAAGCGCGACTGTTTGATTACAAATGGTACGCCGCCCTGGCCTACATCCGCGCCAACAAACTCAACCACAACGTCATTCAAGGCCCCAACGATCGGTTCGGCCTGATTGCCAGTGGCAAAGCTTTCAACGACACACGCCAGGCCCTGCTCGATCTGGGACTGGATGACGCCACCTGTCAGCGCTTGGGCATCCGGGTGCACAAAGTGGGCGTGGTCTGGCCCCTCGAATCACACACCACCCGCGAATTTGCCACCGGTCTGCGCGAGATTTTGGTGGTGGAAGAAAAACGCCAAGTCATCGAATACCAACTCAAGGAAGAGCTGTACAACTGGCGCGACGATGTGCGCCCCACCATCGTGGGCAAATTCGACGAAGCCGATGGCGACACCTCGGGCGGCGAATGGTCCATTCCCAACCCGACCGAGCGCACCTTGCTGCGTGCCAACGCAGACCTGACGCCCGCCATCATCGCCCGCGCCATCGCCAAGCGCCTGAAAAAGCTAGGCATCGACGCCGACGCCACCGCACGCATCGACGCACACTTGGCCATCCTGGAGGGCAAAGACGCGCTGATGAAGACCCGGTCCCCTGGGGCGGTAGCAGAACGCCAGCCCTGGTTTTGTTCGGGCTGCCCACACAACACGTCCACCAAGGTGCCCGAAGGCTCACGCGCCATGGCGGGCATCGGCTGCCACTTCATGACCATCTGGATGGACCGCAGCACCGATGGCTTCACCCAGATGGGCGGCGAAGGTGTGCCATGGAGCGGCCAACAACCCTTCTGCACCGACCAACACATCTTTGCCAACATCGGCGACGGCACTTACTTTCACAGTGGTATTTTGGCGGTGCGCCAGAGCGTGGCTTCGGGTGTGAACATCACTTACAAAATTTTGTACAACGACGCCGTCGCCATGACCGGGGGGCAGCCCGTCGGTGAACGAGCCGAAGGCCACAGCGTGGTGCAAATCGCCATGAGCATGAAAGCCGAAGGTGCGCAACGCATTGTGGTGGTCACTGACGAACCCGATAAATACGATGGCGTGGCTTTGGTCGAAGGTGTGCGCGTGTTCCACCGCGACGAACTTGACCGCATTCAGCGCGAAATGCGCGAGATCAAAGGCACCACCATCATCATTTATGACCAAACCTGCGCCACTGAAAAACGCCGCCGCCGCAAGCGCGGCACCCTGGTCGACCCTGCTGTTCGGGTGATGATCAACGAAGAGGTGTGTGAGGGGTGCGGCGACTGTGGCGTGCAGTCCAACTGCCTGTCGGTCGAACCGCTTGAAACGCCTTTGGGGCGCAAACGCACCATCAACCAAAGCACCTGCAACAAGGACACCAGTTGCCTCAAGGGCTTTTGCCCGAGCTTTGTCACGGTGGAAGGCGGCACCTTCAAAAAGAAAGCCACCGCGACCCGTGCAGCCCCAGACCCTGCCGCGTTGGGTGCATTGCCCGAGCCCAAACTGCCCCTCATCGACCAGCCGTGGGGCATGGTGGTGGCGGGCGTGGGGGGCACAGGTGTCATCACCATTGGCCAGCTGCTCGGCATGGCCGCGCACATAGAGGGCAAAGGCATCGTCACCCAAGACTCGGCAGGTCTGGCCCAAAAAGGCGGCGCCACTTGGAGCCACATCTTGGTGGCCAACACCCAAGATGAGATCCGAACCACACGCGTCAGCATGGCTGCTGCCGACCTGATCATTGGTTGCGACCCCATCGTCAGTGCTTCCAAAGAAACCACGGTGCGCATGCGTGCAGGTCGCACCCATGTGGCCCTGAACAGCAACAGCACACCCACCGCTGCTTTTGTGAAAAATGGCAATTGGCAAAACCCGGTTGACCAATGTGTGGCCGAAATTACGGCGCAAGTTGGTGTGTCGGGCGTTGGCGCTTTTGATGCCGATGCCCTGGCCAAACAACTCATGGGCGACACCATTTATGTGAACCCGATGCTGCTGGGCTACGCCTGGCAAATGGGCTGGGTGCCCTTGCATCGCGAGTCTTTGGTGCGGGCCATTGAGCTCAATGATGTGCAGGTCAAAAACAACTTGGCCGCTTTCGAGTGGGGCCGTCACGCAGCGCATCAAATCGACGCACTGATGCAAACCCTGCAGCCCGTGCAAGTGATCCAGTTCAAAAAACGTGAATCTTTGGACGACCTGATCGCTGACCGCATGGCACGACTGACCGATTACCAAGACGCGGCTTATGCCCAGCTTTACCAAAGCATCGTGGGCCGTGTGCAAACCACCGAAGCGCCTTTGGGTAAAACACTCTTGAGCGAAACGGTGGCGCGTCAACTGTACCGCCTGATGGCCTACAAAGACGAATACGAAGTGGCCCGTTTGCACACACAAACGGGTTTCATGGAACGTCTTCAAAACAGTTTTGAGGGCGACTTCAAGGTGCACTACCACTTGGCCCCGCCGCTTTGGTCCAAACGCAACAGCCAAGGTGAATTGGTCAAAAGAAAGTTCGGCCCCGTCATGCTCACGGGCTTCAAACTTTTGGCCAAACTCAAGGGTTTGCGCGGCACCAAACTCGATTTTTTTGGCAAAACCGAAGAACGGCAGACCGAACGCGCCCTGATCCGCGAATACATGGCACACATCGAACGCAACTTGACGCAACTGTCAGAGCAAACCCATGCCCATGCGGTCAAAGTGGCCCAGGTGCCAGAGAACATCAAAGGCTATGGGCATGTCAAAGAACGCAATATTCGCGCAGCACGCTCCTTGTGGGCATCTTTGGACCAACCATAAAAAAACCATGGCCCTGATCAAGGGGCCATGGCATTTTGAAACACCGCATCAGAGACAAGCAAGTAACGGCTCAAAAAAGCCGCAACAACAGGACTCAGCGTGAGTCGGGCAATTCGATTTTGACTTCCAGCACCTCAAGGTTGTCCTGACGCTCCAAATTGACTTTGATGTCGTTGGGGTTGATCTTGATGTACTTGCTGATCACCGCCACCAGTTCACGCTGCAAATCAGGCAGGTAATCGGGCTCAGCGGCATTGCGGCCACTGCGCTCGTGTGCCAGGATGATTTGCAGGCGCTCTTTGGCCATGCCGGCAGTTTTCTTCTTTTCGCCCAACAGGAAGGAAAGAAACGACATGGTTCACTTGCCTCCAAACAAACGTTTGAAGAAACCGGGTTTTTCAGCTTCGGTGAAACGCATGGGCTTGTCTTCGCCCAAGAAACGATCGATCACGTCTTTGTATGCCTCGGAGACATCGCTGTTGACCATGTGGATCGCAGGTGTGCCTTGGTTGGAAGCTTGCAACACATTTTCGCTTTCAGGAATGACGCCCAACAACTTGATGCGCAAGATGTCCTGAATGTCTTGCAGCGACAGCATCTGCCCTTCTTCAACCCGGTTGGGGTTGTAGCGGGTGATCAAGAGGTGCTCTTTGATCGGGTCTGCGCCGTCAATCGCACGTTTGGTTTTGCTGCCCAACATGCCCAGGATGCGGTCTGAGTCACGCACCGAAGACACTTCCGGGTTGGTCACCACCAAGGCCTCGTCGGCAAAGTGCATGGCCATCAATGCACCAGTCTCGATGCCGGCAGGCGAGTCACACACGATGTACTCGAAACCCATGCCACTCAGGTCATTCAAAACCTTTTCAACGCCTTCTTGAGACAAGGCATCTTTGTCGCGGGTTTGAGAAGCCGCCAACACAAACAAGTTGTCACATTGTTTGTCTTTGATGAGGGCTTGGTTCAAGTTGGCTTCGCCCTGGATCACGTTGATCAGGTCATACACCACGCGGCGTTCGCAGCCCATGATCAGGTCCAGATTGCGCAGGCCCACATCAAAGTCAATGACAGCAGTCTTGAAACCTTTGAGGGCCAAGCCCGTGGCGAAACTGGCGCTGGTCGTGGTTTTACCCACGCCGCCTTTGCCAGAGGTCACAACAACGATTTTTGCCATGGATAAACTTTCTTGGACAAAATGAAAATGAAAAAATTCAAAGATTCAAAGGCTTGATCAGCAACTTGTCCCCTTCGGGGTCCGATTGCAAACTGACCTGGGCTGTTTTGCCCAACACCTCATTGGACAAGGGATTTTCACTGGTCCGGTAAACACCGGCAATGGAAATGAGCTCAGGTTCCATGACCAAAGCAAAAATTTTGGCTTGGGTATTGCCCCTGGCTCCAGCAATTGCTTTTCCACGCAAAGAACCATACACATGAATGTGCCCATCGGCAATGACCTCAGCGCCCGCATTGACCATCGCCAACACAATCAAGTCTCGCCCCTTGGCATAAACCTGTTGGCCTGAACGCAAAGGCTTGTCGACCACCATGGCTTCTACGGCAACAGATGAGGCAGCGGGTCGAACATGATCCATGGATGCAGACACCTCGGCCAACTGAACAGAACGCCGAATGCGGGCATCGGAAGCATCCACCAGGCCAAGACCCTTGGCATGCTCCAAAAATGCATCCTTGGCCCCTTTGATGGCCAGAGGAACCAATGCATGCTCTCGCAAGACCTCCATCAAGGTTTGCAAATCTGCCGCTTTGAACTCGCTTTCGAGCTGGCTGACATCGATCAACAAAGGATCTTGCTCAAAAAACCCCGGACTTGCGTCCATTTGCCGTTTCAAAGCCGCAACCAACAGCGAGATGTCGGTGGATTTGAGGATCAAGGCCACCAAGGACAAATCTGCACTTTTGATGTCGTAACAGTTGGAAGAAGCGTCTTCTTGAACAATCGCCATGGTGCCGCTGGGGTTGGAAAGGGGCAAATCTTACCAGTGCATCCTTGCCTTGTTATCTTTCTTTCTCTATATATCAATGAATAGTGGTAGTAGTAAGGACAGCCCTTTGTTGTGGACAAGGTGGTTTTTCCTTTGCATGACAAGCACTTGGCCTGCTTTTTAGCTTGTGTGTGACTCTGCTTTTGTGCTGTCGCAGCAAAATGAACAACTTTTTAAAAATTGATCAAACTGTGGATAACTTAGGGTTTTTGCATTTCTTATCCACAGACTTGTTTAGAAGCTTTATTTGTCAATCCAGTACTGGATCACGGCTTTGACCAAAAAACCCAACATGCCAAAAGCCAGACCCGTAAAAATAACAAAAGTGCCAAATTTTCCGGCTTTCGATTCCCAGGCCAGTTGCACCACAATGAACAGCATGTACAGCATGAACGCTGTTATGCCCACTGTCAGGCCAAACCAGGCAAACTGTTCTTCGGTAAAACCCCACATCACAGCTTATCCTGACCGGACAAGCGTTCGGGAAGGGAGGTGGTGTCCACCAAATCTCGGTAGGCGTGCCAGGACGCATGGCCCAGCATGGGAACGATCAACACCAACCCCACAAACAGCATCAACACACCCAAAAGGCTGAACCCCATGATCAGCAAGGCCCATAAAGCCATGGGAACAGGGTGGGTCAGCACCGTTTTCCAACTGATCAGCACCGCTTGCAAGGTGTTGACCTTGCGGTCCAACATCAAAGGCATGGCCACCACGCTGGATGCAAAAACCGGGGCCGCCATCAACCCTCCCAAAGCCAACCACAACTCAAACACATGGTGGTCTGGGCTGAGCACGACATGGTGGATGAAATCCGTGGGGGTGTGGATGGGAGCAGGTGTCAGCAAGGTGATCAGGGCGGAAGAAGTCAAAACCCAACCTGTTCCGGTAAAGCCCAGCAACAAACCAAAACGAACCAAACACCAATAGCTTGTCGGTTCATTGAACCGCTGGGTTTGCCAGCGTGTCCAGGTTTTGAACAGCAAACCGGGGTCAACGCGCTCTTTGCGCTCAATGGCGCGACTCATGGCATACAAACTGGTGGCCAACACCGGGGCCACCACCAAAAACCCCGACACCGCACTGGCCAAAAACCAAAATCTGTCGTGTGCCAGCCAAGTGATCAAGCCACCGCCCAATGCCAACACCAGGCCATGCATCAGGCTCAACCAGGGTGAATGCCAAATGTCCTTCAGGCCCAACCACAACCATTCAAAAGGGTGTTGCCAGGTGATGGGCAATATCTCGGGCAATCGCAACCGGACACGGTGACGCGCGGGAGGGGTTTGGGGTGACGAAGGGGGTGGAGAGGCGCTGGAGGTCATGGCAACAAGCTTAACGCTGTACGATTTTTAAAAATTGACATGCATCAAACGCACAAAAGGCTGCCGAAGCAGCCCTTGGCAGATTGAAAAAACCTGATCAATGGAGGGTGTCCTAAATTTTGTGTAAACGGTCAAATGGCAGGAAACTGCCGAACATCCAGAAAGATGAACCATGACCGTCAGCAACGAATTGATCGACCAGCTGCTCGCTGGCTATAAAAAACCTGAAGACCTCATCGGCGAGAACGGCCTGCTCAAGCAGCTGACCAAGCGCCTTGTGGAGCGCGCTTTGGAAGCCGAGATGACCGAGCACTTGGGTCACACCAAGAATGCCAGCGTGGCCAACGCCGCTGGCAATGCCCGCAACGGCAAAAGCAAAAAGACCCTCAAAGGCGACTTTGGCGAGCTGCCCATTGATATCCCCCGTGATCGCCACGCCAGCTTTGAGCCGCAGATCGTGCCCAAGCACCAGACGCGCTGGACAGGTTTTGATGACAAGATTTTGTCCCTGTATGCCCGAGGCATGACGGTACGTGAGATTCAGGGGCATCTCCAGGAAATGTATGGCACCGAGGTGTCGCCCACGCTGATCTCATCGGTTACGGATGCCGTCATGGACGAGGTCAAGGCTTGGCAGGCGCGTCCACTGGATGCGCTGTACCCGATCGTTTACCTGGACTGCATCCACGTCAAAACCCGTGACTCAGGCGTGGTGCGCAACAAGGCCGTATATCTGGCCTTGGGCATCAACATGGCGGGCGAGAAGGAAATCCTGGGGCTGTGGATTGCCCAGACCGAAGGGGCCAAGTTCTGGCTGCAGGTGGTCACGGAGCTCAAGAACCGGGGCGTGGCTGACATCTTCATCGCCTGCGTGGATGGCTTGAAGGGCTTTCCCGAGGCAATAGAGGCTGTATATCCGCAAACGGCGGTGCAGCTGTGTCTGGTGCACATGGTGCGCCACAGCCTGAACTATGTGAGCTGGAAGATGCGCAAAGTGGTGGCCGCAGACCTGAAGACCATCTACAGCAGCGCAACTGCGGATGATGCCGTGCTGCGGCTGCAGGAATTCGAAGAAAAATGGGGCGCTGACTACCCGACCATTGTGAAATCGTGGTGCAGCAACTGGGAGCGGATCGTGCCGTTCTTTGAATATCCTCCAGAGATTCGGCGGATCATTTACACGACCAACGCCATCGAGTCGGTGAACATGAGTCTGCGCAAGGTGACCAAGAGCCGGGGCTCGTTCCCCAGCGATGAGGCATTGCTGAAATTGTTCTACCTGGCGCTGAACAACATCAGCAAGAAGTGGACGATGCCGCTCAGAGATTGGAAAGCCGCATTGACCCGGTTTACCATTCAGTTCGAAGGCAGGATGCCCAATGACTGATCGCAGCCCCGTTTACACAAAATGCCGTACACCCTCGATCAATGCCTGCCGTGATGTCCACCACCGTGTTGCATGCGGTGCATGTCGCCACCCGTGCGACCCATGGCCTGGGCAGTTTCTTTATCAAAGATCTGTTGTTGCTCAGCACTCAGGCTTGCATAAAAAGCCTTGGTGCCATTGATGCGTTTTTGCATGTGTGCATCCCGTTCGGCTTTCATGGCTTGCATGCGCTCTAGCCGTTCGGGGGTGCTCATTTTTTCCATGCTGACTCGATCGGGGCGTGCCATGCGTTCAGGCTTTTGCATGGACTGGGCAAAATTGTTCCAGGCGCCATCTTGCGAAGCTTGCAGGTTCAGTTTGCCTTTGAGTTCAGCCAGGTGCTTGGCATGGCGAGCGCTCATTTTGGCGTGCATTTGTTCCATGCGTTCGCCGCGAGGCCCCGGGGTGAGTGCTTCGGTTGGGGTTTGCGCCATAGCCAGACCAGACAGACCCGCTAACAAAGAAGCGGCAATGAAAGAGGTGCAAATTGATTTCATAAGACATCCTTGGGTTGATGAGATGAACAATTCTGATCTGCCCATGTGTAGGGCAAGTGCATTCTTTGCAGTGATTTGTAAAGAAGAGTGAAACAGTTCACGTTGTCACACGATAACCTTCATCGGCGATCGCTTGGGCCAGGGCTTGGCGGCTTTGTTTTGAATCGACTTGCACCAGATTTTGAGTGCGGTCGATCACAACTTTGGCTTGGGCATCCAAAGCCAGCAAGGCTTTGGTCACGGCTTTTTCACAGTGACCACAAGTCATACCCTCAACAGTGAAAAATTGGTTCATGATGTTTCCTTTGGGCCAAAAGAGTTTGCGCTTTGCAAAGCATAGTCCATCGAGCCGCTCCGACCATGACACAGATCAAAACCAAATCCCAGACCCATGACATCGGCATTGACGGGATGACCTGCGCCTCATGCGTGAGCCGGGTCGAAAAAGCGTTGAAAAAAGTGCCGGGTGTCAGCTCCGTCAGTGTCAATTTGGCCACTGAATCGGCGCGTATTGAGGTCAGCGACCCCCAACTGACACAAGCGCATTTGCGGCGTGCCATCCGCGATGCAGGTTATGAAGCCCGACAAGCAGCCACTGCCCAAGACGATACCCAAAATGCTTCGCCGTGGACCGGTTTTGCCCCTGTGGCTTGGGGCTTGGTGCTGTCGGGCCCGTTGGTTTTGCCCATGCTGGGCGACTTGTGGGGCCAGCACTGGATGTTGCCAGCCTGGTTGCAGTTTGTCTTGGCCACGCCGGTTCAGTTCATTTTGGGCGCACGCTTTTACAAGGCTGGCTGGCACGCCCTCAAGGCACGCACCGGCAACATGGATTTGCTGGTGTCCATTGGCACCACGGCAGGTTGGGCTTTGTCGGTGTGGTTGTGGCTTACCGCGCACGAAGGCCATGTGCCGCACCTTTACTTTGAAGGCTCGGCGGTGGTCATCACTTTGGTGTTGCTCGGCAAGTGGTTGGAGAGACGCGCCAAACGGCAAACCACAGAAGCCATTCGCGCCCTGCACGCCTTGCGTCCGGACCGCGTGCATTGGCTCAGTGAAGAGGGTGAAATTGACGTACCGGTGGATGAAGTCCTCAAAGGGGACTTGATCGTGGTGCGCCCCGGAGAACGCTGTCCGCTCGACGGCGAGCTGGTCAAGGGCCAAACCCAGATGGACGAATCCATGCTCACAGGCGAACCTTTGCCCGTTTCCAAAAGTGTGGGTGCCAAGTTGACAGGCGGTGCCATCAATGGCGATGGTCGTGTGCTGATGCGCGTGACTGCCGTGGGCCACGAAACCGTGCTGTCGCACATCATTCGCCTGGTCGAAGATGCCCAAGCGGGCAAAGCGCCCATTCAGCGCCTGGTAGACCAAGTGGCCGCGGTGTTTGTGCCGGTGGTGATGTTGCTGGCGCTGGTCACGTTGGGCGTGTGGATGTTGCTGGGCGCGGGGTTTGAAGCCGCGCTCATCCAAGCTGTGGCGGTGTTGGTCATCGCTTGCCCCTGCGCGCTGGGCTTGGCCACGCCTGTGGCCATCATGGTGGGCACCGGGGTTGCTGCGCGCCATGGCGTTTTGATCAAGGACGCCCAAGCTTTGGAAAACGCCCACCGCGTGAACACCGTGGCGTTTGACAAAACCGGCACACTCACCGTGGGCCAGCCGCGCCTGATCGAGCAAGTGCCCGCTCCCGAATGCGATGCGGCCACCATGCTGGCGTGGGCAGCCAGCGTGCAAAGCGGCAGCGAACACCCGCTGGCCCGTGCTGTGCTGGTTGCCGCCCAAGCGCAAAGCCTGTCCTTGGCCAGCCCCACTGATTTGACGGCTGTGCCCGGGCGGGGCGTGCAAGCCACAGTAGGGGGCCGTGGCTTGCTGCTGGGCAGCTTGCGTTGGTTGCACCAGGAGGGTCTTGACCCGACTTTGTGGTCTGTGCAGATCGCTCGCCTGCAAGCACAAGGCGCCACCTTGTCGGCGCTGGCCGAACGCAGGTCAAGCGGCGTGCATGGCTTGTTGTTGCTTGCTTTTGGCGACCAGCCCAAAGCGGAGGCCGCCCAAGCATTGGCCGCCTTGCGGGCGCGCGGCCTGCAGTTGGTCATGATTTCTGGCGACAATCGGGCCGCCGCCGAAGCCATGGCCCGTCGTTTGGGCCTGCGACCAGAAAACGGGGAAGTGCTGGCCGAGGTGTTGCCCGGCGACAAAGCCGCCCAAGTGCAAAAACTGCGCGCTGGCGGGCGCATCGTGGCCATGGTGGGCGACGGAGTCAACGACGCCCCGGCACTGGCCGCGGCCGACGTGGGCATGGCCATGGGCACGGGCACCGATGTGGCCATGCACGCCGCAGGTATCACCCTGATGCGTGGCGATGTGGGCTTGGTCGGTGCTGCGCTCGACATCTCGGCCCGCACCGTGGCCAAGATCCGGCAAAACCTGTTTTGGGCGTTTGCCTACAACGTGGCCGGTATTCCGCTGGCGGCCATGGGCTACCTGAGCCCCGTCATGGCGGGCGCGGCCATGGCGCTCAGTTCGGTCAGCGTCATGGCCAATGCCTTACTGCTCAAGCGCTGGAAGCCTTAAATTCAAAGAGTGAAGTCCGGGCTCTCTCGCTGCAGTTTGCGCAGCAGCGAAGGCCACACAAAAGCACCCCCCAAGCCGCCCGTTTGCACGCGCATGGCCGTGGCCACGCCGTTGATGATTTGCGGGTCCACCGCCGTCAGGTCTTTGGGGCCCGCCTGCCCAGCCAGCGCATCAACCTGGATGCGGCAGGTATTCTCAAACGTGTACATCGACAAAAACGCATCGGCGATGGTTTTGCCCACGGTGAGCAGGCCGTGGTTGCGCAGCATCAGGTAATTGGCCTCGCCCAAGTTGGCCTGCAGACGCAGCTTTTCGTCGTCCCGAATGGCCACGCCTTCGTAGCCGTGGTAGGCCAACGAGGCCAGCACAAACGTGCTTTGCTGGCTGATGGGCAGCACGCCGTGTGCCTGCGCGCTCACGGCCACCCCGGCCCGGGTGTGGGTGTGCAACACACAGCCGGCATCGGGCCGCGCCTCGTGCACCGCGCTGTGGATCACAAAGCCGGCCGGGTTCACCGGGAAAGGGCTGTCGTGCAGTTTGTTGCACTGCATGTCCACCTTGACCAGGCTGGATGCGGTGATCTCATCGAACATCAGGCCGTAGGGGTTGATCAGAAATTGGTGGTCTTGACCAGCCACCGACTCGGGCAGTTTGGCGCTGATGTGGGTGAACACCAAGTCGCTCCAGCCGTACAGGGCCACCAGCCGGTAACACGCGGCCAAGTCCAGGCGCAGCTGCCACTCGTCGGGGTGAACGCTGTCTTTTAAGGAAGGAATGTCTAACGCCATGACTGTGCTCAGCAGGTCAGCAAAAGGGGTTCAGCTTAGCGGTAAGCGGGGTGGGGGGATGACTTGTTGGTGACTGAAGAGCGCTTCATTTTTCAGGGTCAATATTTCCGACCTTGGGAAGCACGTTTGACCATAGTCACTCAAGTGTGTCCGCATTCGCTCATGGCTTGGTTACCTGTGGATCGGTATAAAATTAACTATATTGGAGGCTTTTTCAGGTAAAGTGTGGGTTCAATTTTGGGGCATGAGACAATGACATTTTAGACAGTTATTAAGAAAAGTATTTCAAATTTTCAATAGCTTTTTCAAAACAAAATTAATTATGATTAATTCGACTTCTAAAAAATTAAAACTATCTGCAGGGATACCGCGTACCTCTGAAAGAGCAAAAGAATTAATATGTAAAACTTTCGAAGATCTTCTTTTAGGGAAAGCTTCATGGAGTAATAGTTTAAATGCGCCGGAAGCTATAGAATCGCAAGTAAACAAAGTTCTAATTAGCAGTAATATAAGTTATCGCGATGCACTTGTTATTCAGTTTGCTTTTTGGCTCGCAGTTGGATCAACAGTGAACATACAAATTCGGCAAGAGGGTGGTCGGGGTGTTTCAAAGTGGTTCGGAGAATTTCTTTCAAGTAAACATATACGTGCGGTAAAGGATGCATTTCAAAATATTGGTAAAAACACAGATCAGCTTGCCAGAGGCAATGATGAATATTTTGATTCGATTTTACTTTGGGGTTCAAATCCAGATCGATCGTTTGAAGAAATCCAGGATGCTTTTCATTTTTGTTGCTTACAAATAGCCGCAAATGCAAGGCCTATTCTTGGAATGCCTGCTCTCAACAGAGGGGCTCTCACTTTTGGGCGCGTTAGTGGACTTTTATCTCGGTTATACGCAACCCCTTCTTCCGGTGCGTACGAGCAATATTCCATAGCAGCGCTCCTTCATGCTGTTATTGAACAACAAGGCTTAGCGACATTTCGTGTAGAAACAAAAAATTTGAATGCATCAGATAAGAGCAGTAGATCAGCAGGTGATATTCAGATACTTTTGGGTAATCGCGTCGTCGAAGCTTTAGAGGTCACCGCTAACGATTGGACAGAGAAATTAATTGGAGCAGAAAAAACTATTCGAGACAATGATCTGAGTAGATTAACGATTGTTGCTACCGGTGTTAATGCAGCTAGTGATTCATTAATAAATAGACTGAAAGAACTTTCTTTGGATTTATCAGTTCTTGAAGTTAATTCATTTGCTTCAAGCCTCGTTAGCGCATTAACGAGGCAAGGTCGCGCTAGCGCTATAAATCGGCTTTACGAGTTACTTGATCGTTATCAACCAAAGGTAGAGGTTGTTAATCAGTTTGTTATGCTTATTGATGAACTTGAACTCAGTGAGAAGTAAGCGGTCAACTCATGAGAGTTTTTAATAAGGATTTTCCAAGTGCTTTGCCAAGTTCGGGGGGAACGGCATTACCAATTTGAGCGTATTGAGAACTACGCGAACCTAAAAAACGCATTCCATCAGGAAAGGTCTGCAAAGCAGCTGATTCCTGAACTGAAAGACGGCGTCCCCCATTAAGGCATCCAACTCGCGGCCTTCCTCCGTTCATCAGATGTTTGTGGTATTCGGGCACCTCACTTTGTAGATCAAGAAAGTGAGTCTTGTTTCCGCCAGCTGAAGCTAGGATCGTATGAGATGGTGCGGACAAGTCGATAGCACGACCACCACCGTTGAAGAGATGTCCGTCATAAGGACTTGGTCTTAAATCTGGCCGTTTGGCAAATACAACCTTAGATTCATTTATTAATTCAATAGAACCAACTTTTGAAAGAGTTTCACCTGCTGTAATGAAGGGTTTACAATGATTGGGTCCATGAGTTGGCGCAGGAAAGTGAAAATCTGGCAATTCATTTTTGACGCCAACAACGATTAAGCGACGACGCTTCTGCGGTACACCATACTCTGCGGCATTAAGAACTTGAACATAAACTTTATAACCAAGTTCTTCAAAATTATCTAATGAATACTCTAAGTAGTCTTTGTGACTTGGACTAGCAAGACCAGGAACATTTTCCATGAGAAACATTGCCGGTTGTGCTTCTTCAACTGCGCGTATAAATTGCGGAATCATGTCACGTGAATCTTCAGATGCTAGGCCTTTACCACCAGCTGAAAAAGGTTGGCATGGCGGGCCGCCCGCAAGCAGGGAAACTCCTCTATATTGTTTGAAGTTCAATCCTTGAATTGGCATGTTGTGGACTGTAGCTTTCGAATGCTGCAGAGCGAAAGTGTCGCATGCGTCACGGTTCATTTCTACAGCGGCGACGCAGTTCAGGCCCGCAGCTTCTAAACCAAGTGATAACCCACCTGCGCCACAAAATAAGTCGATGAAGTCTCTCATTGCAATTCTGATGTGTGGATGTTCAAACTATTCTTGATCAAGCTTCTATAGATGTCGCATCCCGGATGATTGCATTGACTCAAAACGGTATCCGCTGTTCATGGCCAGAGAGGTCATGCGGCAGTTGATAGACAATCTTTGCGTCACCTCAGCAGTCCACCCGGGAGCCTTGTCATGATGATAGCCTTGCACAAAAACGCACGTACTACGCCCGCCACCCGTGCGGAGATGGCGGCCAGCACGGAGACTGCTGCCACTTTGGCGTTGCGCTTCGGCGTGAGTGAAGGCACTGTTTACAAGTGGAAGGGTCGAGACAGCTTTCATGACGCGTCCCACACCCCGCACAAGCTTCAAACCACGCTCACACCGGCGCAAGAACAGATCGTGGTCGAACTCAGAAAGACGCTGCTGTTGCCCCTGGATGATCTTGCTGGCCGTCACCCGCGAGTTTCTTTGCCCCCAGGCCACACGCTCGGGTCTGGACCGTTGCTTGCGTCGCCACGGCGTTGGCAACCTCAACGCGCTCAGGCCCAAAGAGCCCACTGAGCCTCATAAAGCCTTCAAAAGCTATGAGCCGGGGTTCATCCACATCGATGTCAAATACCTGCCCCAGATGCCCGACGAGACCAGCAGGCGCTATCTGTTTGTGGCCATCGACCGCGCCACACGCTGGGTGTTTGTGCAGATCAAGAGCCACAAGACGGCAGCGGCAGCCCGAGCGTTTCTCAATGCCCTGCACAAGGCGTGCCCGATCAAGATGCAGAAAATTCTGACCGACAACGGCAAGGAGTTCACTGACAGGTTGTTTGCCAGCCGTGAGCGCCAGGCCACGGGCAACCATGAGTTTGATCAACTGTGCCAAGCCTTGAACATTGAACACCGCCTGACCAAACCACGCACGCCGCGCACCAATGGCATGGTCGAGCGCTTCAACGGGCGTATCGCTGACGTGCTCAAGACACACCGATTCACCAGCGGTGAAGATTTGGAGCAAACGCTCATGCGTTACGTGGCTCTGTACAACCATCAGTTACCCCAGTCAGCGCTTAAAAGCAAAACACCGATGAGGGCCATGAAAGACTGGTACGCTTCTCATCCTCATTTGTTTATAAAACGGCCTTACGATCATCCGGGATGCGACATATAGACGACATGATCAATCGGTTGTATAAATATACAGTATTTTTACAATACATCAAGACCTATAAGGTATTTTTCCTAAGCAACTATTCGCATTAACAAGTGGCAGCTACGCTCATTCCACTATATAAAAGATAGTTCTTGCGATCAAGTGGACATATGCATCTGGCTTCAGGACTGAGCAACGGCGATAAGGTTGAAGAATGATGGAGGTCCATACAAACCAGTAAATTCATCGATATTTCATTTCCATCACCCGGGCCGCGTCAAATCTTCCAGCCGCATGAGCCAAGCCCGGGCGTGCACCCCGCCATCGGCCACAGCCCCGCACATCTCCACCGACGCTTGAAGTTGCCCACACACCGCGGGCCGTTCGGGCTGACCAAAAATTTTGCAGCGCAGTTGTTCGTCAAGATGCACGCAAGGCACGCCCGCGGGTTTGCCTTGGGGCATGCCAGGGATGGGCGAGGAGATGGAAGGGGCGGTGCAGCAAGCGGCGCAGCCGGGGCGGCAGGTCAAAGTCATCCGGTCAAGGGCATCCTGGTCAGCGTGGCCACAGGGCCCACATTTGCAGGGGCTGCTTGAGCCGCCCTGCCAATTCGCCAGCCACGGGTCCTGATCCCGCGTAATAGTCGGCCCGCACCGCGCCCACAATGGCGGTGCCGGTGTCTTGGGCCAGCACCAGGCGGTCAAAAGACGTTTGCGGTCCGGTGGACTTCATCCACACCGGGGTGCCGTAGGGGATGCTGCGGCGGTCCACCGCAATCGAGCGCTCGGCCGTGAGCGGCACGCCTTGTGCGCCTTTGGGGCCGGGCGGCACGCTGCCCACGGGCAAGGCCTCTTCGCGGAAGAACACCACACGCGGGTTTTGCCACAACAACTCGTTGACGCGTGAGGGGTTGCGGTCGATCCAGGCCTTGATGCCGGGCCAACTGGCATCGCGGATCAGGTTTTGGTCCAGCAGCCAGCGGCCAATGCTTTTGTAGGGCTGGTCGTTGGTGGCCGCATAAGCCATGCGCACCCAGCGCTGGCGGCCGTCGGGCTCGGTCACGTTCACCAGGCCCGAGCCCTGGATGTGCAGCACCATCGCGTCCACCGGGTCGGCCAAATACAGCAGCTCTTTGCCCCGCAAGGCAGCGCGGGCGGCAGGCAGGGTGTCGATTTCCTGGCGGCTGAACCAGGGTTTGCGCTGCCCCAATTGAGCCGGTGGAGCAAACAGGGGGACCTTGAAGGCCCCTTGAGGTCGGCGAGAGCCCGTCAGTGCCGGCTCGTAGTATCCGGTCAATAGGCCCTGCTGACGTTGTTCGTGGGATTCGACGCGGTATGGTTGCAATTTGTCACGCATCCAGCGGCGTTGCTGTGCCACAGGCGCATGGGCCAGTTGGGCGATCTCCGGGCAAAGGGCTTTCCAATCGGGGCCGGGCCGTTGACAGCTTTGCAGCCAGGCGGGCCAGGCTTCGTTGATGGCATCGGTGTCCAGCCCCGGCAGGTCTGACCACTGAACAGGCACCCAGCGGCTTTGCTCGCGCAGCAGGAGGGCGGGCAATTGCGGGGTGATGTCCCGGATGACGGGACCCGGTGACGATGGGCTTGCCGCAACGGGGTCATGCCGGACGGGCGTCACTGAGCAGCCAGCGAA
The DNA here is from genome assembly GCF_023910625.1 of Limnohabitans sp. Taxonomy (NCBI): domain Bacteria; kingdom Pseudomonadati; phylum Pseudomonadota; class Betaproteobacteria; order Burkholderiales; family Comamonadaceae; genus Limnohabitans; species Limnohabitans sp. The sequence goes on along the minus strand of NZ_JAAVVW010000003.1, from coordinate 2,109,443 downwards.
GGTGCCTACAATCGCGGCGAACAACCAGCCTGACCATGGCGGTCGGCGGGACAAAAAACGGGGTGCTTGCATGGGTCTGATTTTGTTGGAAGCGTTGCTGGCGTTGGTCATTTTGCTGGCAATTGTCTGGTGGACCATGTTTTACGGCCGCAACAAAGGTGAATTGCCCCCGAGTGCTTCGAAGCCCACAGGTTCTCCTTCGGACGACACAAAAACCTAAGCACAGGCCTTCAGTCCAGCAAAGTGTGTGCCCCTTCAAAGCGTTGGGCGTAATAGCGATGATTCAGGTGATCCACGCGCACGCCCGTGCGGGGATTGCTGGCGTGAACAAAGCGCCCATCACCCACATAAACCCCCACGTGCGAGTGGCGTGCCCCAAGGGTATTGAAAAAAACCAGATCTCCGGGCAACAAGGCGGATCGCGTAATGGGCCTTGATTTGCGTCCCAGCTCGGCGGCGGTGCCTTGGACAGAGATACCACCACCTTCCCGGTAAACGTGGGCCACCAGGCCAGAACAATCAAATCCGGTCGCCGGACCCCGCCCGCCCCATCGGTAAGGTGTGTCGAGCAAAGACAAAGCAAACAAGGCCAGGTCATTGCGCACTGTGTTGTAAGGGCCGACAGGTCGGTTAAGTGGGCTGACCGGGCGCGCCACAGGTGGGGCAGCGCAGGCTGTCAAAAGCCCAGTCAGGCCGACGCCCAAAGCCATCAGCATGGCGCGCCGATGGGGTTGAGGCTGTGCTGAGGCCGAGCCGGGATGCGCGGCGTGACGCGGGATCACGACAATGCCCTCATCAGATTGGCCAGTTCCACTGCCGATTTCACGTCCATTTTGTAAAACACGCGCGCACGGTGCACCTCAACCGTGCGCACGCTGATGTCAAGTTGGTCCGCAATCAGCTTGTTGGGTATGCCCTCCACCACCAGATGCATGACAGCGCGCTCTCGATCGGTCAGCTCCATAAGCTGCGACTGCAAGCGCTGCTGCTCAGTTCGGGCGTTCAAACGTTCATGCGACAAAATCAGCGCCTGCTCCACCCGATCGACCAGGGCGTTGTCCGAGAAGGGTTTTTCACAGAAGTCAAATGCGCCCCGCTTGACGCTGTCTACAGCGGTGGGCACGTCGGCATGACCGGTCAGGAAAATCACGGGCCAAGCATGGGCGTAGCCTTTGTTCAGCAGATGTTCAAAAAGCGCCAAACCACTCATCGAAGGCATCCGCACGTCCAGCAAAATGCAGGCGGCATGCCGGGGCCCGGTGTATTCAGCCGGGGGGGCGCTACCGATGATCTGAAAATTGTTTTCCAGCATCTTCAGGAAAGACTCGGCACTTTCAAACGACTCGCTGAACAAACGTCGGGTGCGCAAAAGCCAAGCCATGCCTTCGCGAACGCTGGCATCGTCGTCCACAATGAAAACGGTGGGCGTGTCGGTGAAATTCATGTGTGGATCTTATCCAAAATGAGGGGTGTCTTGGCGGGCAAGGTAAAGCGGAAAACGGTGCCTTTGGGCATCAGCGCTTCAAACTTCAGATGGCCGCCGTGTTGTTCCACCACGGTCCGGCACAGGCTCAAACCCAGCCCCATGCCTTCGCTTTTGGTGGTGAAAAAAGGCGTGAACAGTTGCTGTGACACCGATTCGCTGATGCCTTCACCGACATCGGTCACAGAAAACTCTACCCAGGCTTGATCGGCATTGCACGCAGCGCGGCGGGCTTTGATCAGCAGCCTCCGATCGCTGCATCCTGGTTTGTCCATGGCTTGCATGCCGTTGCGTGCCAGGTTCAATAAAACCTGCTCGACCATGGTGCGGTCACAGATCACCTCCGGCAGATGTGGGTCGATCTGTGTCTGAACAATCACTTGCAATTTGCGTGCTTGCAGTTGGACCAATGGGGCCACGGCATCGAACAGTGCACGTGGCGTCAAGGGTTCGCGCGCCTGATCCCGGCGGCGCACGAAATCGTGCACGCTGTTGATCACGCGCCCGGCCCGTTCGGCTTGCTCGGCAATGCGTCGCAGTGCCATGTGCACATCATCCAGGGTTTTGGCTTTGGCTTGCGGGTCTTTGAGCAGGTTGAGCGAGCCGTTCGCATAACTCGAAATGGCGGCCAGAGGCTGGTTCAGCTCGTGGCTCAGCAGTGATGCCATTTCACCAACCGTGGCCAGGCGAGCGGTCGCCTGCAGGCGCTCTTGGCTTGATCGTGAGATTTCTTCGATGCGGCGCTGCTCGCTGATGTCAATCACGGCACCCATCCAGCCGGTTTGTTGGCCTTGCATGCTGATCAAGGGCGCTTCGATGATGAGCACCGGAAAACGTGTGCCGTCCTGTCGCATGAACACCGACTCAAAACCCTCGCGGGGCGGGACATTGCCTGCCAGCCGAATGGCTTGGCGTTGCTTGTACTCGTCCACCATCTCGGGTGGCCAATAAGGCATGGGCGCATTTCTTCCTGTGATCATGTCGGCTTCAAAGCCGACCATTTGACAAAAAGCAGGGTTGACATAGGTGATGCGCCCCCCCAGGTCGCGCGCCCGAAGGCCGGTGACCAGTGAGTCTTCCATGGCTTTGCGAAAAGCCAGGGCTTCGGCCAAGTCGCGCTCAGCTTTCAGGCGGCGGCGCGAGTCTTTGGCCAGCAAAATCATCACCGTGATCAGGGCAAAGGACATGGCTGTGACCAAGGCGGTCAAGACATTGGCAAATGGATTGGGCTCGCTGTGTCGCCCGTCCATGCGAAAAACCAGGGTGTTGCCTGGCAGGTCTACCAATTGTTGAGAAGTGAAGACCCGCAGGGATCGATTTTGACTGCCCGTAATGGCCAGACGTGTTCCATCGGGTTCGGTGAAAGAAAGTTCGTTGCGCTGCCCAAAGCTGTTGCCCAGAATCTCACTGAGCAGTTCTTGCAAACCATAGGTCACGATGGTGAAGCCGATCAAAACACCGTCTCGTGTCTGGGGCAAACACATTTTCATAACCTCAAAACCGATGCCATCGCTTTGCGGCAAAAAATAGGTGCTGGAATAGCTTGGCCCGTTGATATGGCGCGCCTTTGCACACGCCTGTGCGGTTTCGTTGAGTGAGTCGGTGCGCACGGCGCGATCAGAAATCGGTTTGCGAAAGGGGGTATCTACCTGGTTTTCGAGTTTCAGCTCGTAGTCGAGCGACTCCAGGCGCAGCCATTCCCGGTGTTCGCGCAAAAGGGCCGGAGCCTCAATGCCCCAGAAAAGATCGGCCGGTGTGTTCGATTGCAAGCCTTGCAGGCTTTGCGATTGACGGGTCATTTGACGCCGCAAATCATTCACGGCGTCTGCCGTATCGCGATCCAAATTGGCTTGCAATTGACTCGTTTCGTAACGCCCTGCCAACCAGACCAGGACGATCAACAACGCCAACACCAGGGCGATCAGGGCAAGCCACAAAGAGCCCCTGCCACGCCCGCCGGGCAAAGTCTCTTCAAAAGTGTGCCACCAGGCGGTGGCGCGTTGTTGCAGAGCTTGCAGCCGGGGCGTCAATGCGTTGGATGTCATGGGCGTTTGTCGATGCGCGTGACGCGGGGGTTGTCCCAGTTGCCGTCGATCAAGAATTCTTGGCTTGAAGCGCGCGCCAGGGGGTTTTTCAGGAGCCACTGCGCGACAAATGCGGTCAGCCCCACGGCAGGGTTCAGGGCCATGCCCGCCAACAGCGAGGTGGTGCCTGTGTCGACAAGGGGCAAAATTTTGACCCTCAGGTTTTGGGTTTCTTGGGAAAGACCGGCTTCTCCTTCCAACAAGACCAATGCGTTCACGCCCTTGATCTGCAGATTGCGTGTTTGCGCCATGCCTTTGCTGATCGTGACATCGCCTCGCAGCGAGTCAAAAGCGAAGCCCTCAGCAAAGACATCCCTGAAATCCAGCAACAATCGCCGTGGCAGCGCTTGCAGACTCAGTACACCCAGCAATTTGGCTGCGCCAGCATCTGCTTTGAGGAATTGACCGCGACCCATGCGGACTTCCATTTGACCATTCATGCTGGGGTAATCCAGGGCCAGGGGCGAGCCTTGCCAATGGATGGTTCCGGACAGTTGGCCTACACCGCCACGCAAGGCATTGGGCGTGCCCAGTCGATTCAGCAGGGCGCCCGCATCTTGGACATCCAGCACAAAGTCCATTGCGGTTTTGCGAAGGGGGCTGCCCTCATTGACGCTCGACCATCGGCCCGTGCTTTTCATCTGTGCTTCTGGCAAAAGGATGTTGAATTTTTTGAGCTGCCATTCGGACCCGGTGGCGGATCGGGTTTTGGAGGTTTCCTGGTTGATTGCTTCAATTTCGACCCGGCCCATTTGAATGCCGCGCAAGGTCAAAGCGTCCACCACGATGTCCAGAGCGGGCAGCTGTGTCGGCGGCGCTTCAAGCAGGGTTTCGACTTCTGCCAACTCTGCCGGAGGCAGGTTCAGCCGACTCAAACGGGCAAAAAGCAGCCCAGGTTGACCATTCAAAGACTGCTGGTATGTCAAATTGCCGGACATTTCCCTGGCATCAATGTTGGTGCGCCATAGGGTGCCATCGCGGGTTCCTCCGACTGTCACCTGGTGCAAACTGCGGTCACTCAAGGTCAAGGTTTGGGCCTTCAGCCCCATTCGTGTGGGCAAGTAGGTTTGCCAGACCGGGGGCGTGTCATTGCCGGGGGTGGGGCGTGGGCTCGGGCCTGTGCCCACTGCTTTGGAGTCGGGCATCAGGGCCAGCCATTCGTCAACATCCAGGCGATCCATGACCACATTTGCGCTGACCCCCGAATCGGGCAAGGCGGGCATCTGGTTGGGGGCAATGCCAACGCCCCAAATCCCACGCAAAACCGTGGGGACTTTGCCCGATAAACTGCGCACGTATTCGATGCGCGTGTTGTCTGCGAGATTGATTTGAATATGGTCTTGCGGCCCGGAACGGTCCGAGCGCGCTCGCATCCGGATGTGCAGCGCGCTGGCGCTTTTGGCAGGTTTGCCCAGGGGAGCCGGCATGTTCACGGCCAAGCCTTCGAGACTGCTTTGCACGACCAGGTCGGGCTGCCCTTCTCGCCACCCCAGGCGCGCGCTGTAGGTGGTGCTGCCTTGAGCATGCTGTGCCAACCAGTCCAGTGGATAGAACTCCTTGGCCGTTCGCAGGCCCTCGGCGCTCACGCTTCCACGGGCCTGAAACTCGACGGTGGGCGCAGGTGCTGTTTTGGAAGGTCGCATGCCCCCTTCGATGACAACGGGCCCGCCCCACAGTTGGGCCCGCATTCGCTGCACGACAAACCCCGCCTCATGAAACTGCAGTTGGCCTTGCAGTTTTTCCAGCCAAGGCGTGTCGGGGAGCAGGCGCAAATCGTTGTTGTTGAACACCACCTGACCGTGCACCCTGGATTGCGCCAGGTTGAGCAAAGGCAAACGCAATTCAAAGCGTGTTTGCATGTCGCCTCGCACTTGCGCTCCTTGCAGCGCATTGGACAGCAAGGGGCTCAGGGCTGATTGCTGAATCAGCCGCAGGACGTCGGGGGATTTGCTTTGGCTTTCTGCGCGCACCCGCAGCAGAGGCTGGTGGGTCATGTCGGCGATTTCCAACATGGGCGAGGTCAGCACCACGGCGTTGGCGCCTTCCCCAGCGCGGGTGCTGATGTCCTTGAGTCGCAAGCCCAAACGATCAAAAGTCAGTTGGCCTTGCAGCCCGTGCAAACGAGGCCAACTTGGGCTGCCTGCTGGCAGGATGGACGCTGGCACCATGTCAAAGAGGATGTCTTTGACGCTACCCGAAAAGCGAAACTCACCATCCTGGGGGTTGGCAAAAGGCAATTTCGCCAAATCACCCTTGATTTTGACGCTCACATTGTTGTAGCTGCCTTTGACCAGCGCATCCCGCAAGTAATCCCGAACCGAAGCAGGCAGGCCAAGGGGCAAATACCGATAGACCGCAGCCGCGTCGGCTTTTTCCAGGGTTCCGTCCAGCGACAGTTTGCCTGGTCCTTCGGTCAGACTTTGCCAATGCCCGCGCCATTCTCCACGCAGGTCGGCATTGGTCATTTTGAGATCCCATTGGGGGACCCGCCAACCGCCGCCCTGTGCGTTTGTCAAGCGTTCCCAGCGGACATTTGCCTGCAGGCTTTGAATCGGCACTTCTGCGGGTGACAAGATGCCCGGCAGCCACAGTGCGCTGTCGTGGCTCATTTGCACCCCGATCTGTCCGCCATCGTGACGCCAGTTCAGATTCACATCGGCACCGCGAAAACCGGGCCAATGGGCTCTCGGCTTGCCGGTGGCTGGGGTCGGGTCCGCAGCATCGGGTTGCCAACGCAGCCCCTGAATGCTGGCTTTGGCCTCGTAGGTTTCGGGCTGTGGCCAATCGCCTTGCCAGCGCAGGTGCAAGTGGCGCACCAGCCCGGCAATGTCGCGCGTCTGCAAAGCGGGGTGAACGGCAGCGGCTTGCGGCAAGCGCAATGTCAGCTCGCGCAAGGCGTGCAAGTCCAGTTGGTCTGCCTGTAAAACACCCCGTGCGGGCCGGGAGCCCACGGCCCGGGTGTAGTCCAGAGACACGTTGCCACCGGGCCAGTGCAGCCCCTCGTCGTTGACGAAGGACAGACCTTGCGTGCTGGCCAAAAACCCGTCTTCATGGATTTGAACCCCCACCCGCCCTGACAGCCGTTCAAAAGCCAGCGGCAATTCTTGCTCATTCAGGCGCGCGCGAAAGCCGACCAGACTCAGGTCGGCCACAGCGCCGCGCCATTGTCCTTGGTCAACATCGGCCCAAAGTCGAAGAACGCCTTCGCCCTGGACAGGACCCCATGTGCGTGTCCATTGCGTGGGTGCGGCTGCGCGCAATTGGGCCAAATCGGCCTGCGGGAAGAAGGCATAAGCTTGTCCCGACCAGTCCGCATGGCGGCCAGCGTGGGTGGACAAAAGTTTGCGCCTGAATTGGCCCATCAGGACAAAGCGCTCACCCCAGCCAACCGGTGGCGTGGCATCCAGGCGCACGCTGTGCTTTCGTGCAGAGTTGCGGATCACCAAGTCCACGTCCTGCAATTGCAGCGCCTTGGATGGTTCGTCCCCCTGATCGAGCGATGGGGAGGCATGCCAGCGCAGCACCCCGCCGCGAACGATGATTTCGCGTTGAGAAAACAGCCAATCGGCAGCTGCGGTGTCACCTTGCAGTGTCGATCCCCAATCCATGCCCGCCACTTGCCAATGGCCTTCAGCGGTTTGCCGGACCGCCAATTCGGGGGCGTCCAGCACCAATTGGTCCAGTTTCAAACCCATGGCCGATTGCAGGCTCAAGGCGATGAGCACCTTGGGCAAACGCAAACCCGAGCGACCCTGTTCGTCGAGCAATTCAATGTCACGCAATTCAAAAGAGGGCACCCATCCGGTACTTTGAGCAGACAAACTGCCAATGCGCACGGGTACACCCAATGATTGCCGGGCAAGGCGTTCGAGCCCGGGGCGAAACTCATCGATTCGCGGCACAATCCAAAAATGCAAGCTTGCCCAAGCCAAAGCCAGCATCAGACCGGCGATCAGCAACCCCCATGCAAACAGCCAAACCAGTCTGTCCAGCCACTGCTGCAGACGGGGTTTGCTGGAGGGTAAATCGGGTGGATGTGGCACAAACATACAAATGAGAAAGTCAGCAGGAATTATGACCCGCAGTCGATCGATGCAAAGCTCAGCCCCTGCAAAGCCCCCGCAAGTGCTTGACGCCCCGGCTGTGGGCGACACCGCTGTGCACCTGTATGCCCGCTTTGTTCAGCGTTTGCACCGCCGTTATGCTGATTTTTTGCCATTGATGGCCCCAGGAATACCGACCCGTGAGACCCTGCATCTGGCATTTCAAGCCCTGACAGCGGCCCATTTGAACACCAGTGCGGCGCTGAGGGTCTTGCGCCAACTTACCCTGGAGCGCCTGGCACACCTCGACTGCTCGGGTCGGCTGGCCCTTGACCAGGTGACCCAAAGCATGACCTGGCTGGCCGAAGTCACACTCGACATTGCCTGGCAGCAAGTCATGGCCGATCTGGATGCTTTGCATGGCGCACCCACCCAAGCCAGCGGCCAGCGCGCTGAGATGTGGATCGTGGGCATGGGCAAGCTGGGTGCGCGCGAGCTGAACGTGTCGAGCGACATCGATTTGATTTATGTCTATGACGAAGACGGCGAGACGCTGGGCAACAGCGAAGGCCGCAACAAAGTGTCGTGTCAGGAGTACTTCACCCGCGCCGTCAAGCGCATGTACGCGCTGATGGGTGACACCACCGAACACGGCTTTGTGTTCCGGGTCGATTTGGCGCTGCGCCCCAACGGCAACTCGGGGCCCAGCGTGGTCTCGCTGGGCGCGTTGGAAGAGTATTTGCTGGTGCAGGGGCGCGAATGGGAACGTTTTGCCTGGATGAAAAGCCGCGTGGTCGCGCCCCGCACGGCCATGCTCAATGGTTCGGCCCAGGCGCTGCGGGCGGTGGTGCTGCCCTTTGTGTTTCGCCGTTACCTCGATTACAACGTGTTCGAGTCGCTGCGCACGCTGCACCAGCAAATCCGCGACCATGCTGCCAAGCGCAGCGCAGGCCATCCGGAACGTGCCAACGATGTGAAGCTGTCACGCGGGGGCATCCGCGAGATCGAGTTCACGGTGCAATTGCTCCAAGTGGTGCGCGGTGGGCAGTTTCCTGAATTGCGCACCCGCCCCACCCTGGACGCCTTGCAGCGCGTGGCCAAAGCCGGCCTCATGCCGCAGGCCACCGCCGACGCCCTGAGCGCGGCCTATGTGTTCTTGCGTCAGGTAGAGCACCGCATCCAGTACCTGGACGACCAGCAAACCCATGTGCTGCCCACCCGCGACGATGATTTGGCCTGGATCGCGCAGACGCTGGGGCATGCCAGCACGTGCAGCTTCTTGAGCGCGCTGGACGCGCACCGTGAAGTCGTGGCGCAGGAGTTCGACACCTTGCTCGGCGGCGACCGAGATTGCAAAACCTGCAACGGCAAAAATGGCAAGAGCGGCCATGGCCGCGAACACGCCGAGTTGGAGTCGGTGCTCAGCGATTTCATAGGCCCGGTGCGCGTTCGACTGGCCCAGTGGGTTGACAACCCGCGCGTGCTGGCCTTGCGCGATGACGCGCGTGGGCGGCTGATGCGTTTGCTCCAGCGCACCGCCCAGTGGCTGGGCGAAGGCCGCATCAGCGAAGTGGCCGTGCTGCGCATGGCCGACTGGATCGAGCCCTTGCTGCGCCGCGAAAGTTACTTGGCCCTGATGCTGGAGCGTCCTTCGGTTTACGAACGCCTGTTGCGTTTGCTTGGCGCGGCCAAGTGGCCTGCACGGTATTTGTTGCAGCATCCGGGCGTGATCGACGAGCTGGCCGGGGGCAACTTGTTTGACACCCGCTTTGACGCTGCCGAGTTTGAAGCGGAGCTCCAAGCGCGGCGGGCCGCCCTGCAGCGCACGGGCGAAGACGACGAAGAAAGCCTGATGAACCTGCTGCGTCGCGCCCACCACGCCGAGCAGTTCCGAACCTTGGCCCGCGATGTGGAAGGCGTGCTCACGGTGGAGCAAGTGGCCGACGACCTGAGCGCCCTGGCGGATGCGGTGTTGCGCGTGACGGCCCGCTGGTGCTGGGACCGCCTGAAAAACCGCCACCGCGACGAACCAGCGATGGCCATCATCGGCTACGGCAAATTGGGTGGCAAAGAATTGGGCTATGGCAGCGACCTGGACATCGTGTTTGTGTATGACGACGAAGATGAACGCGCCCAGGAAATCTATGCCAGCTACGTGCGCAAAATGATCAACTGGATGACGGTCAAAACCGCCGAAGGTGATGTGTACGAAATCGATACCGCCCTGCGCCCCAACGGCAACTCGGGTCTGCTGGTCACCCGCTTTGAAGCCTATGCCGACTACCAGCAACAACGCGGCAGCAACACCGCTTGGACCTGGGAGCACCAGGCCATGACGCGCGCCCGTTTTGTCATGGGCTGGCCCAGCCTGGCCCCCCGCTTTGACGCCGTGCGCCACGCCGTCATCAGCGCCCCGCGCGACGCGGTCAGCCTCAAAGCCGAAATCGTGGCCATGCGCGAGCGCGTGCGACAGGGTCACCCGGTCAAGACCAATCGTTTTGATGTGAAACACAGCCCGGGCGGCATGGTGGATGCCGAATTTGCAGTCCAATACCTGGTGTTGCTGCATACCGCCGCCCACCCAGAGCTGGCTGACAACGTGGGCAACATTGCCTTGCTGCAACGGGCTGAAAAAGCAGGCTTGCTGCCCTTGGGCATGGGTGAGTCGTCAGCCAACGCTTATCGGGAAATGAGGCGAATCCAGCACCATGCCCGCCTGAACGAAGAGCCCACCGATGTTCCCATGAACCAAGCGATTGAGGAGCGTGAAGCCCTATTGATGCTCTGGCGACGGGTCATGGGATGATCAACGCCCTGCTTTTGGGGCTTGGCCTTTGCGAGTGACCACCGTGGCCCCCAAAACCAGCAGGCTATTAGTCAATGGGTCTTGCCGGTTTGGGCGCAGCGCCAAGGAGGCCGGGGGCACATGCGCCCGGTTCGGGCAGCCCCCTGACAGACCGAGCCATATTCAGGGGTTGCAAAAATCGCAGCGGCTGGGGTCGGCCCAGGGCGGCGTCGGTGTGGCGCGTTGTTCCTCGTGCTGGCATTGCGTGCAGTGCCAAATCTCGCCAATGGGCAGGCGCGTCTTCTGACCACAGACCCGGCACGGCAGCCCTGCAACACGCGACTTGACCCAGAACCCTGGACTTTGGCACTGTGGGCATTGGGACTGCAGTTTGCGAATCAAGTCGTCGCAGGCTTGGCGGATGAGGTCTTGTCGTGTGGGGTTGCAAAATGCCCGCAGGTCGTTTTCCACGAAAACCCTGCCACTGCTCGAACGGCCCTGAACTTGCACAAAGGCCTGCAGCAGCGAGGGCTCATCTTGGATGTTTTTGATGATGTCGGGGTGGTCCTGATGGTCGGGCCGCAGCACCAGATGATGCGCGGGAAATCTGGCTTGTTGGGCAAATGCCATCAACTCGTCCAGACTGTTGACGCATCTGTGCAGGCTTTGTGCTGGGCCTTGCGCGAGTCCGGTGACTTCAAGATTCTGGCTGGGGTCTAACCAGAGTAACAGCTCGGTGTTCCAGGGCATGAAACCCCCAAAGGGGTCTGACCCGAATGAGCCTTCGCTGGCGATGCCGACCGGGGCACCGGTCAAGGCCATGCCAAGTTTGGCTTTGCGTCGGGCTGCATCAAGTTGTGAGCCCGGGCGGGCGACTTCACGGGTGAAGGTGCCCAGTTGGTCGGTGTTGTAAGCATCGGTGTGAACCAGCTCACAACCCAAAGCCGCAGCCAAAGGCCCCCGTACCAGATCTTGTTTGCCGTGTTGCGTGAGAAACGCCACGCGGCGTGCTTGAACTGCGTTCCGATCGGTGCTGTCCATGCAAGCCTCACATCAGAACCCGCTGGGCAATCGCCACATAAACGGGAATTCCGAACACAATGTTCAAAGGGAAGGTGATGCCCAGGCTCAGACCGAAATACAGCGAAGGGTTCGCTTCGGGCAGCGCATAGCGCAGCACAGCCGGCACCGCAATATAGGATGCACTTGCAGCCAGCACCATGAGCAGGGCACCATTGCCAGCAGACAAATTCAGCACAAATGCCAAGCCCAAAGCCAATGCGGCATGGCTCAGCGGGCCGATCACGGCATAGGCAATCAAAACCGGAGACTTGCCTTTGACCTGCGGCAGATTGCGCGCGGCCATCAAACCCATGTCCAGCAAGAAGAAGGCCAGCATGCCCTTGAACAGGTCTACCGAGAAGGGCTGCATCGCCGCTTTGCCGGCATCGCCCGTGACCATGCCAATTGCCATGGCCCCCAAGAGCAGCAGTTGTGCCCCGTCTGTGAAGGACTCGTGCAGGATCTTGCCCACCGATACACCGGCTTTGGGGGCAGCCTCACCTGCGTTGGAGATCAATGCGCCTTTGGCTGCCTTTTGTCGCAGCGAGTTGGCAAATACCACCGCCAAGATGATGGCAGGAGACTCCATCAAAGCCATGGCAGCGGCCATGTGACCGCCGTAAGCGATATCCTGGTTTTCCAGGTACTGCACTGCCGTTACAAAAGTCACCGCACTTACAGAGCCATAAGTGGCCGCCACCGCAGCCGCATCAAAGCCAGACACGAAGCGCCGCAAGATGGCATAGCCCATCAGGGGGATGAGGGTCGCCAGTGCCACGGCTGCCACCAGGCTCACCCCCACACTGGCGGTCAGACCCGACTGGGACAGCGCGAAGCCGCCCTTCAGACCCAGGGCCATCAACAGGTACAAGGACAGAAAGCGGGAAATGGCAGGGGGGATTTCAAGGTTGGACTTGACGGTGCCAGCCAGTACACCAAAGATGAAAAAGAGGATGGCGGGATCGATCAGATTTTGCATTCGTTATTCCTTCAAGTGATCATAGAAATTTGTTTCAATCTTGTAAAATCGATTCTTCAATATGCATGTATAGGTCAAATTCAATGAATGTGACTTTCCGCCAGTTGCGTTTGTTCCTGGCTTTGGCTGAAACCGGCAGCGTGAGTGCAGCGGCCAAAGTGATGCATGTGACCCAACCGACCGCCTCCATGCAACTCAAGGAATTGAGCTTGTCGGTGGGGCTGGCTTTGTATGAAGTGATCGGTAAAAAGATTTACCTGACCGATGCAGGCAAAGAGTTGGCTGTCACAGGCCGCGCCATGGCGCAAACCTGGGATGCCTTTGAGCAAAACGTTGATGCCGCCAAGGGTTTGTCGCGGGGCAAGTTGCGCGTGGCAGTGGTCAGCACGGCCAATTACTTCATGCCGCATCTGATCGGCAGTTTTTGCAACAAGCATCCGGCCATTGATGTATCGCTGGAAATCCTCAACCGCGACGGGGTGGTGCAACGATTGCGTGAAAACCTCGACGACCTTTACATCATGTCGATGCCCCCCAAAGACATGGATTTGGGGGATGAGGCCTTCATGCCCAATCCGATTGTGGTGATAGCGCCCAGCTCAGACCCTTTGGCCAAGCGTGCCCAGGTGCCTTTGCACGAATTGGCGCAGCGTCGCTTCATCGTTCGCGAAAAAGGCTCGGGCACCCGCATGGCGGCTGATCAATACTTCCGAAAAATGAAATTTCGCCCGGACGTGCGTCTGGAGTTGGGCAGCAATGAAGCCGTCAAGGAGTCGGTGGCCGGTGGTTTGGGTTTGGGGGTGGTGTCGCGCCATGCCTTGCACGGGCTAAAAAAGGAAAACGGCGTGAGTGTGATCGACATGAAGGGTTTTCCCGTTTCATCGGCTTGGCACATCGTTTATCCGGCCAGCAAAAGGCTATCGCCTCTGGCGCAGGCCTTCAAGAAGCACATGATCCACGAGGTTGGGCGGCGCAAATGGCCGCAGGCTTGAGGGTCGGTGCAGGTGGCTGACGTTCAATCTGTGGTGAAGACCGTCAACACCCCGGTGTAGCCATACAGTTGCTGTCGCCCGATCTCGCCGGCCGCAAAAAAGCCCACCAAGGGCACGTCTCCCAGCGCGTGCCGAATGATCTGCAATTCGGCATTTGGACCACCAAAGTGCGGACCGCCGCGACCTGTGCAACTCACATAGACCGCACCAGCGATGCGCTGGCCCGCTGGGGGCATGGTGGGCGATGGGTCATCGCTCAAGGCGTTGATGGCCTCGATGGAGAGTGACTCCGGCTCGAGCTCTTCGCGAATCTCGGCACACACGCGCACCAAGTCGGCACGCGCTGCCTGCACATCCCTGCGACAAAAAGCCAGGCGCATACCCGCTTGCAGGTGTTCAGCAATGGCCACACCGTGGCGCAGCGGGTCCAGGCCAATGATGTGGCGCACGCGCACATCGTGACCCAGGTGGCCTGTGCGTCCCACCCCCGATTGCCCAGCCGCGCTCAGCCCAACCAGGGTCGAGCGCACCACTGCGATGGCCTTTTGGGGCTCGCTCAGGCTGATGCCCAAATCGGCCAGCATCACATCGAGTGCAGGTTCGCCCGCCAGTTGCAGCACCACATGGCCTTCGGCTTGGGTGATTTCGCGCTCGGGTGCGATGGGCTGGCAGCCTTGCGTGACCCGGGACAACAGCTTTACTTGGGGTGAAAAGGCGACGCCGCTCAAGCCCCCTTCGAGCACACCACCGTGCGCCATGGGGTCACCTGCATCATCGGCCCGCACCGCAAATTGCATGCTGCGCGAACGGCTGGCGCTGAGGCCACCAAACAAATAGCCTTGCCGGGTGCGCGCTGCCATCTCGCCGATCAATTCGGTCAACTCGGGCGTGTGGGGGTCGGCGTGCACCAAGGCGGCATTGGCCCAGTCCGCGGGCAAGGGGGACACCCCGGAAAACACCCGGTATTGCTCGGGTGCCAGGTCGCACAGCATGAGTGCCATCGCGGGTTCGTCAAAGTACTCGGCGTTGTTCACAGCCACGCCAATGCCAACGGTGCCCGCCCAGTCGGTCACTCCTGGCAAGCCCTGACGCAGATGGACGAGCAAGTCTTGTGCGTCTGGTGCGAAATGGTCGGTGATGTACAGCAGCCCCAGACGAGGTTGGCTCGCGTAGTCCGGCAAAGCCATTTGAGACTGCAACTGGGCCAGCACGAGGGCTGCCGCCATGCGCCACTGTGGGTGCGTGGCATGGCCACAGGGAAACAACTTCATAGATAACTTATTTCAAAGCGGTTTTTCGCGTGGCCTGATTGGCCGACTTGATGGCTGGCTGTTTGCCCGGGACGGTCTTGGCGGCTTGGGTGGTTTTGGTGCCCACAGCGGGTCTTGTGGGTTTCGCAGATGCGATCTTCGCGCTGAGGCCCCGGCGTGGGCTTTGACTTGTGTCCGATGCTGCGTTGGGTTTGCGGGCGGCTTTGCCTTGTTTGCTGGTCGCAGTCTTGGGGGGCTTGGCGCTGGCCGTCTTTTTCGCCTTGGCGTTGGAGGCGCTCATGCCAGCTTTCATGGCCTCGCCAGCCACATCCTTCAAAGCGGCGGAGGCAATGGTCTGAAACTGCTGTGTCAACGCGCCCCACCATTGCATCGGGTCCACGGCAGGCTGACTCGCCGATTCGGCGGTCTTGGCTTCGCGGGTCTGGCTGGTTTCTTCCGCTGGCGCTTCGCTTGGCGTGGGCTCTTGTGTGGCCGCTTCTGGCGAAGGCTTGGGGCTGAACAGCGAAGACTTGGATGCGCTGGCGGTGTCGGCGGGTGCGGCTGGTGCAGGCTCACTGACCGGGGGCTTGGCTGTGAACGCCTTGGCCAAATCGGCCATGTTGACGTTCATGCTTTGCAAGGTGGTCAAGGTCATTTTTTGCACCTCCATGGCCTGGATGGTGGCTTTGAGTGCGGTGGTGTTTTGCTCCAACCAAAACAGCACCGACTTCAATTCTTGGATGCGTTTGTCGATGTCTTCGATGCTCAGCGTGGGCGCGACCCAGCTGGCCATGCCGGGGATGCCAGCAGCCGCTGTGGGCTGGGCGGCCGATGCGGTTTTGGACAGGTTTTGTAAAAAATCAAAACCCGGTACGAATTGGCCAAAGCCGAAGGCAGAAGGTTCGCTCATGGCAGATCCTTGAAAGTGATCTGCAAAGCTTAACCCAAGAGACTTCAGCCCTCCACAAACACCCGTGCCTTGCGCGGTGTCAAGACCAAAGTCTCCCCTTCCTTGAAGTCTTGCTGGCGGTATTGCGATGCCGACAACTGCGCTTCGATCACCGCATCCTTGCCAAACATGCCCGCCTCCACCGGCTCCAACTCCAGCCGTGCCACAGGCCCCACCACGATGGCACGGGTCAGCTTGGCCACGATGCCGGTGTGGGCGGTGCCCGATGTGTAACGCGTCACATCCAGGTCGTGCGGGCGCACATAGGCAAAGGCTTTGGCGTCTTGCACTTGGCCGTGCTCGGGGCTTTCCAGGCGGATGGCGTGTTGGTCGGCGCCAATCAGCATCTCGCCTTCGTGGGCGCGGCCATGGAACAGGTTCACATCGCCCAAAAAGCCATACACAAATGGGCTGGCCGGGTGGTCCCACACCTGTTGGGGCGAGCCGATCTGTTCGATGTTGCCCTTGTTCATCAGCACCACGCGGTCGGCCACCTCCAGGGCTTCTTCCTGGTCGTGCGTGACAAAGATGCTGGTCACATGCAACTCGTCGTGCAGGCGGCGCAACCAGCGGCGCAGCTCCTTGCGCACCTTGGCGTCCAGCGCGCCAAAGGGCTCGTCCAGCAGCAGCACCTTGGGCTCGACCGGCCAGCGCGCGGGCCAGCTGCAATGCGTTGGCGCTTGACCGCCCGACAACTGCGAGGGGTAGCGGTCGGCCAGCCAATCGAGTTGCACCAAACCCAAGAGCTCATGCACCTTGCGTTTGATTTCAGGATTCGCTCGGACGCTGATTGCGCGGCTTGACGCGCAGGCCAAAGGCCACGTTTTCGAACACCGTCATGTGGCGGAACAGCGCGTAGTGCTGGAACACAAAACCCACCTGGCGCTCGCGCACATGCACATGGGTGGTGTCTTCGCCACTGAAGGCGATCGTGCCCTGGTCGGCCGTCTCCAACCCCGCGATGATGCGCAGCAGCGTGGTTTTGCCGCAGCCCGATGGCCCCAGCAAGGCGACGAGTTCGCCCGACTCGATGTCGAGGCTGACGTTGTTCAGCGCGGTGAAGTCACCAAACTGTTTGTGGACGTTGCGGATTTCGATGCTCATGTTTCTAACCAGAATCTCAAGGGGATGTCAGTGGGATGGCTGCTCAGGCGGGGTGTTGGCCGAGGCTTGCATTTCTTGGGCGTGACGCCATTCAATAAAGGACTTGATGGCCAGGGTGACCAGGGCCAGCAAAGCCAGCAGCGATGCCACGGCAAAAGCAGCCACCGACTGGTATTCGTTGTAGAGGATCTCCACATGCAAAGGCATGGTGTTGGTCTGCCCCCGGATGTGGCCCGACACCACCGACACCGCACCGAACTCGCCCATGGCGCGTGCGTTGCACAAGATGACGCCGTACAACAGGCCCCATTTGATGTTGGGCAAAGTGACCCGCCAAAAGGTTTGCCAACCCGTGGCACCCAACACGATGGCCGCCTGCTCTTCTTCGCTGCCTTGAGCTTGCATGAGCGGAATCAACTCGCGTGCAATGAAGGGAAAGGTGACAAACACGGTGGCCAAGATGATGCCCGGCACCGCGAACACGATCTTGATGTCGTTGGCTTGCAACCAAGGGCCAAACCAGCCATGGGCCCCAAACACCAGCACATAGACCAAGCCTGCCACCACGGGCGACACCGAAAACGGCAAGTCCACCAACGTGGTCAACAGCGACTTGCCCTTGAACTCGTACTTGGCAATGGCCCAGGCCGCCGCCACGCCAAACACCAAATTGAGCGGCACCGCCACGGCCGCCACGATCAGCGTCAGGCGAATCGCAGACCAGGCATCGGGCTCCTTGAGCGCCTCCAGATAAGCATCCAGACCTTTGCGCAGGGCTTCGGTGAACACCGCCGCCAAGGGCAAGACCAAAAACAAAAACATGAACAACAGCGCCAGGCCAATCAGGCTGCGGCGAATCCAGCGGGCCTCGGTGGTGCCTGCCTGGACTTTGTTGGCGGTGAGGGATGGGCTCATGACGAAGCTCCCGAACGGCGGCGTTGCCAGGTTTGCAAAGCGTTGATGACCAAGAGCAACATGAACGAGATGACCAACATCACCAAGGCCACCGCTGTGGCACCCGCGTAGTCGTATTGCTCCAGCTTGCCGATGATGATCAGCGGCGTGATCTCGGACACCATGGGCATGTTGCCGGCGATGAAAATGACCGAGCCGTACTCACCAATGGCCCGCGCAAAAGCCATGGCAAAGCCGGTCAGTAACGCAGGCGCAATGCTCGGGAAAATGACTCGGCTGAAGGTTTGCCAGCGCGTGGCGCCCAGGCAAGTGGCCGCTTCTTCGAGTTCTTTTTCGGTGTCTTCCAGCACCGGCTGCACCGTGCGCACCACAAAGGGCAAGCCAATGAAGATGAGTGCAATCACCACCCCGTTGGGGTTGAAGGCCAGCTGAATGCCCCAAGGCTCCAGGAACTGGCCAACCCAGCCATTGCCCGCCAGCAAAGCCGTCAGCGAAATGCCCGCCACTGCGGTGGGCAGCGCAAAGGGCAAATCGACCAAGGCATCGACGATCTTTTTGCCAAAGAAGTCATAACGCACCAGCACCCAGGCCACCAGCAGGCCAAAAAACACATTGACCAATGCGGCGATCAGCGACGCGCCAAAGGTCAGCCGGTAAGACGCCATCACGCGCGGGCTCGTCACGGCCACCCAGAACTGGTCCCAGCTCAGGGTGAAGGTTTTGAAGACCAGGGCTGAGAGCGGAATCAGCACGATCAAGCACAGGTAAAACAGGGTGAAGCCGAGGGTCAGGTTGAACCCGGGCAACACCCTGGCGGGCACCCACCGTTTGGCAGGCGCCGCGATGGGCAATGCGGTCATGGCGGGAACTTATTTGACGGTGTAAATCTTGTCGAACTGGCCGCCGTCGTTGAAGTGCACCCGCTGCGCTTCGGCAAAGGAGCCAAACACTTCGTCTACCGTGAAAAGCTGCAAAGGCTTGAAGGTTTGGGCGTGCTTTCTGAGCACAGCCTGCGAACGTGGACGCAGCGCGTGCTTGGCCGCGATCTCTTGGGCCTCTTCAGAGTACAGGTAATCCAGGTAGGCCTTGGCCACGGCGCCCGTGCCTTTTTTGGCCACCGTGCGCTCCACCACCGCCACCGGGTTTTCTGCCACGATGCTGATGGACGGGTGAATCGCATCCACCTTGCCCGCACCAAATTCGCGGTCCACCGAGACCACTTCGGACTCGAAGGTCACCAGCACATCGCCGATGTTGCGCTGCAAGAAGATGGTGGTCGCATCGCGCCCGCCCTTGGCCAACACCGGCACGTTTTTGTAGAGATTGCCCACGAACTCGGCAGCCTGCGCATCACTTGCGCCCTTTTTCTTGGCGTAGCCCCAAGCCGCCATATAGGCCATGCGGCCGTTGCCACCGGTTTTGGGGTTGACCACGATCACCTGGATGCCGGGCTTGATCAGGTCGTCCCAGTCCTTGATGTTCTTGGGGTTGCCGTTGCGCGTGAGGAACAACATGGTCGAGGTGGTGGGCGCTGCGTTGTGGGCAAAGCGCTTGCTCCAGTCTTTGGCCACGATGCCGGTGCTGGCCAAAAATTCCACATCGGTGGTCGTGTTCATGGTCACCACATCGGCGTCCAGACCGTCGTTGACCGCACGCGCCTGCGCGCTGGAGCCGCCATGGGCCTGGTCGATCTTGATGTCCTTGCCGGTCGTCTTTTTGTAGTGCGCCACAAAAGCGGCGTTGTAGTCCTTGTAGAACTCGCGCGCCACGTCGTACGAGGCGTTGAGCAAGTTTTGAGCGCTGGCGGCAAAGCCGGTCAAGGCCAGGGTGGTGGCCAATGCGATGTGGGTGAGTTTTTTCATGGTGATCCGGTCTGATGAATGCCAGACATGGCAGGTTTTGAGGGGCTTGGCTGATCCTTGGGACCCAAGTTCATCCAGTCATGGCCGCGATTGTGGGAGCGCCTCTTTAAATCTCAAACGAATCATTTGTAGTTTGCTTATGTCAATATTTGCCTATAGACGTTCATGGGCGGGCGTAAATCAGGTCGAAGATGCCGCCATCGGCAAAGTGTTCTTTGCCCACTTGCTCCCAGCTGCCAAAGGCTTTTTCCAAGGTGAACAGCTGCATTTTGGACAGCTTGGCGGCGTACTTGGCCAAGAATTTTTCATGGCGGGGGCGGTAAAAATGCTTGCCCGCCAACTCTTGCGCCTCATCGCTGTAGAGGTATTCCAGATAAGCCTGTGCCACGGCGCGTGTGCCTTTGCGGTCGACGTTTTTGTCGACCAAAGCCACAGGCGGCTCGGCCAGGATCGACAGCGAGGGGTAGACGATGTCCACCCGGTTGCCAAATTCTTTCTCCAGCAGGTGCGCCTCGTTTTCCCAAGAAATGAACACATCGCCTTGGTTGCGCTGCGCAAAAGTCACCGACGAGCCGCGTGCCCCGGTGTCCAGCACCGGCACGTTTTTGTAGAGATTGGCCACAAAGGCTTGGGCCCTGGCATCGCTGCCGTATTGGCGTTTGGCGAACTCCCAGGCGGCCAAATAATTCCAGCGCGCACCGCCCGAAGTTTTGGGGTTGGGGGTGATGACCTTGATGTCTGGGCGCACCAAATCATCCCAATCCTTGACGCCCTTGGGGTTGCCCGCGCGCACCACCAGCACGATGGTGGAGGTGTAGGGCGAGCTGTTGTGCGGCAAACGCTTTTGCCAGTCTTTGGGAATGAGCTTGCCGTTGGTATGCAGGGCATCCACATCACCCGCCAGAGCCAGCGTGACCACATCGGCATCGTTGCCATCGATCACCGAGCGGGCCTGCTTGCCAGAGCCACCGTGTGACTGCCGGATCGACACGTCCTGCCCCGTCTTGGCTTTCCAGTGCTTGGCAAAGGCCTGGTTGAATTCGACGTACAGCTCACGGGTTGGGTCATACGACACGTTGAGCAAAGACACCGGGGCTTGCGCCTGCGCGGACCCAACGGCCAATGCGAGCGCCAAGCTGGCCAGCAGGCCCATGAAACGGTTTTTGTTATTCATTTGAATCACTCCAGAAATGCACATCAAAAATCTGATGGGCAGAATTTTGGAAGTGAGTTTGCAAAACGCAAACGACTGTTTGGCTATGTGTTCATGAGGGAAAAATCTATCGTTGGATCGGCATGAACGGCATGAACAGGATCAGCGTGTTGTCAGCCAACGGCTGAGCATCTCCGCAGAGGGCGGGCCAATCACCCGTTGGGTTTGACCTTTGCTGTCCACCAGCACCAGATAGGGCGTGACGTTGGGCCAGTTGGGGTCGACCGCTTGTCGGATGGCGGGCTCGAAACCGTCAAAGGCGTACATGCGCGACAAACCCTTGAGGTGCGAGGCATGGCGCAAGGCCTGTGGCCCCGTCACATCCATCATCACCGCGTTCAAAGGCGGTGGGTTGGCTCGGTTCTGCACCGCGTCATGCAGCACCGCAAACGCAGCGGGGCAAGTACTGCAATACGAGGTGGTGAACAGGTAGGCCGAAGGCCTTGGGCCTTGCGCCAGCAACTGCACCCAGGTTTTTTCGTCAAACGGCAACACGCTGCGCACGGTGGCGCCCGCCTTGTGGTTCGTCCCGTGGTGTGCGTGTGCCGAGGTATTGGCCGAGGGCTGAGCCATCGCCTGCAAAGCAAAGCAAGCACCGAACAAGGCAAAGGCTGCGGCGGATTTAAAAAGCGATGTCATGGACTTGTGTCTCCTGCGTGGTGCGCCAAACCACCACCATCTTGCTGCCGCTTTGGGCCAAGCGGGGGTGGTCGTTGTGACCTGTTGTTTGGCTCAGGGTTTTGAGCTTGAAGCTTTGCCCTCCGTCTTGCGACAACCAAGCTTTGAGCGTGGTCACTGCCCCATCGCTGCTGCGCCAGACCACGGCCACGTTGGCGCCATGCGCCATCACATCGGCGTGTTCGGCGCGTGGGTCGGGCAAGACTTGCTCTGACTTGGGCTGGGGTTCTCCGCGTGGATTCAATCGGGCGTAACGCACAGCGGCCAAGTCCTGTCCGTTGACTTTTCGGATGCCAAACCAGACGGTGTGGTACCCGTTGAATGCAGCCGTGGCATCGGTGGCCAAGCCAGGGCCATGGTGTGGACAGGCGTTGATTTGCCAGCCGTCGTATGTGCTGCGGGTGATGCGGTTGGCAGGCTCGCCCACCGTGGCAAAGGCGTGGTCGCGTGTGTTGCCCTCAAACACATGGCGCCAGGTTGCCTGCATCGTGCCCTGTGGGCTGCGGGCCAAGCCAATGCGGCAGCACTCGCAAGAGTGGTCAGCCACTTTGGTGTCTGGGCCAAAAGTCTGACCACCGTCCTTGGACGCATTGCGGTAGATGGCGGCACCGGCATAGGCTTGCGCAGAGCCTTTGGGGGGTTGATCGCGTTTGTCGATCCACAGCGTGTGCAAGACGCCATCGCCATCAAAGGCGATTGCATCAAATCGGTGGGTGATTTCCTGTCGGTCTTGATGCACCGTGAAGGGCGCACTGAAAGTGGCTCCGCCATCGTTGCTTCGCAGCATGCGGATAAAACCCGTGAAGCGTTTGGCCAAAGGCATGGTGTAGCTGATCACCGCCCAACCGTTCGGGCCAAAAGCAATTTTGGGACGGCTTTCGCCATCGGCCGCAATCGGGTCTTTGCCCGTGTCCAGAATGCGCGCCGGGCTCCACTGCAAAGTGCCACCCAAGGGTGTGCTTTGCACAAACAGCTGCGCCTCTGCATTGAGACCCACCACCCACAAACGACCATCGGGCGCGATGGCCGTGCCTGTGGCCAGTTGGGGGCGCTGGTGGCGTCCATGACCGGCAGCTTGGCTCTTCTCCTGGGCCATGGCGGGTGAAATCAGGCTGTGCATGAACAGGGTCAATGCCAAAAGCCATGGGTGCAAACGTGTGGGGTTCAACATGAAAATTCAGCCTTGATCAATGACAAAAAAAATGACCTGCGGACCTGGGCCAATACCCAGCCTTGGGTCGGATGCTTGTCAGGTCCGCAGTGACTCATCGGCTTCCGAACGACTTGCTCAAGCCCACCATGATGCTTCTAGGCGCACCTGGTGCATAAGTGTTGGCGCCTCGACTGCGACTGGCTGTGTGGGCATAGGCCTTATCCGTGAGGTTGAGCACTTGCCCCCAGACTTCCCAGCCATCGCTCAATGAATGGGTGGCTGTCAGATTGAACACGTTGTGTCCCGCGTATCGGGTGGTGTTGGCATCGTCCATCCAGTAGCTGCCAACGTGCACCATTTGGAGGGCCACACGCGCTTTGGCAGTGGCTTTCCAGCCGATACGGGCATTGACGGTCTGTTGAGGTGCCCCAGGCATGCTTTTTCCGGAAAAGTCTTCGGTGCTGCTGGTTCGGTAGTTCAAGTACTCGTGCTGCGCCAAGTTGACGCCAATGCGCCAATCGAATGGGCCGATGTTTTGGTTGAGCGCCAACTCAACACCACGGCTGCGTGTACGCCCAGCATTTTCATTGACGCGATTGAATGACACGATGGTGTCTTTCCCGTCGAGCTGATAAATGGCCGAATCCAATCGAATGCCAGACGTCCATATCGACCGCAAGCCCAGTTCCATGTTGTCATAGGTTGCTGGCTTCAAATTGGGGATGTTCTGGGTCCCATAGAGTTGACTGACCTCGGGCGGGGTGAAGCCCAGGCTCAGGTTGCTGTACAGGCTGCTGCTGGCGTTGAGTGCATAGGTGGCGCCCAGCTTGGGGCTGAACTTGGCGAAGTTTCGAACTTCGTTGGATGCACCAAAGTTGGCGCCGGGCGTCAAGTTGTTCTTGAAGTCGTAGCGGATGCTGTCATAGCGCCCACCTGCAACCACCCGAACTTTGTCACTGGGGCTGAACTCCAGCTGTGCAAACGCCGCATCGTTGGCAATGCCCACACCATAGTTGCGAACGCCATTGGGGTTGTTGACGCTGTTCAGGCTGTAACTGATGTAGCGCCCTGTCAGTGCATCGCGCACGATGGCCAAGTTGTCGGAGACAAAATCATTCTGGCTGCGGTCTATGTAGACACCCGTCACCAGTCGCGCTCGCAGAGTATCTAGTTTTTGGGTGTGTTTGATGTCAACCCCTAAGGATCGAACATGGTTGTTGTTGATGGTTCCTCTGCAACTTGTTCCGCCGTCAGATGCCGTCTCATTGCAAGGACTGTTTGACGAGCTGGGCAATCTGGAGTTGATCGTGTAATTGGGCAGCTGGGCATGGTCGTTGTTGCGTGCAAAGAAAGTGACCGTCGTCAGACCACCACGGCTGGTTTCACCTTCCCAGGCCACATTGGCGCGCGTGGTTTTGTCTTTGCGCCACGTGAAGGTGTTGATGCTCTTGCCGGGGTTCGTGCGAAAGTCATTTTCAAACAAACTGCCCGGTGTGTCGGAGTCCAGGTTCGTGTGTACCAAGGAAGCCCGCATCCATGAAGTGGCGCTCAGGTTGTAATCGCCGCGCAAGGAGAAAGAGTCTTTGGTTCCGCCACTGTGCTGCTGCCAATTGAGGCTGTCGCGTTGCGAGCTGTAATGCGAGAAGCGCAAGCCCAGATCGCCCCAGGTGTTGCTGGCTCCCGAATCGATGCGCGTGAAACCATCGGTGCTGTCGTGGCGAATGCCCATGTAGCCCGTTGGGGTGCGGGAAGAGCGCTGGGTCAAAAAGTTGACCGCGCCACCGACCGCATTGCTGCCATACAGCGAAGATGCGGCGCCTTTGACCACTTCGACACCACTGGCGCCGTTGGTGTTGATGGCGTTGAGCGCGTTGTGGTTGAACACGCCCATAGGCCGAATCGGGATGCCGTCTTCCAGGTATTGGTAAACCGACTGAGTGCTGATGGGTTGGCGGATGCCCATGCTGTGTTGTTCGTTGCCCAGATCGTTCCAAAACACGCCGGGAATGCGGTTGATGATCTCGCCCATGGTTTTGGGCTTGTCTGCATCCCATTCGGCACGACTGACCGAGCCGATGGACACGGGCGTTTCGGACAGTTTGGTCTCAGAGCGTGAACCAGACACCACGATGGTGTCCAACGCATTGCCGGTTTGGGCCACGGCATGGCCGTTCAGCCCGGCGAAAAGGCCGAGCACGGCCAAAGACAAAGGAGAAAGAGAAAGGGTGTTTTTCATGGCAAGTTTCAAATCGATCCATCACCGCCAGCACACAGGGCAGCAGTGACAACAAGCGCCGAACACCTGGCGGTGTTCAGCACGGTTCAGTCAAGATCAATTGAAAGCAGGCGGCCCTCGAGAGGGCAATGGCGGTGCCGTGCGCGCCAGCAAGATGGCAGCCGGTAGACGCTGGACGATGTGCGAACGGGCATCGGGCACATGGGCCAGATCGGCCAACGTGGGCGGCGGAAGGGCGGGCGTGGTGTGGGCGCACAGTGGGCAGTCCATGCTGCTGCGTACTTGGGTTTCACCCTCCTCGCCCAGCACCACCAGTTTCATGATGCCCATGCTGGAGCACACCACTTCCATGGTTTTGGGCTGCAGCGTTGAAGCCAAAACCGACACGCCCACAAACAGCACGTACCAGGCCAGCACCAGGCGGGCGAGACGACACAAATTTGAAGGAGGGATGAACATGGCGCGCTCGATTTCAGCGATTCAAAACCCATGGATTGGCATGCCGAGGGTTTTGAACGAATGTCTTGTCCGTCAGTGCATTCAAGAACGCCACCAAGTCGGTGACTTCTTGCTCGCTCACTTCAAACCCTGCGATCAGCGAGCTGCGCATGGGGTTGGGTCCTTTAGGGGTGTTGCCTGCGCGGCCCGCTTGGGCGTAGTGCTCGCGAATGACTTGCTGCAGTGTCGGGATCGAGCCGTCGTGCATGTAGGGCGCGGTCAGTGCCACGTTACGCAGTGTGGGCGTGCGGAACTGGCCCATGTCGTCAGGGTTACCCGTCAGCTCGCTGATGCCGATGTTGTCGGCCGGATATGCGCCTCGGCCGTCCAGGTTGTACAGGCCTGTGTTGTGAAAGCCCTGCTCGGCTAAAGGCAGTTTTTTGTGGCGGATGTTGTCGGTGAAGGTGAAACTGCCGTGGCAGTGGTAGCACTCCATTTTTTCGCCAAAGAACAGCGCTTCGCCGCGCTTGGCCGAGGCACTGATCGCATGGGTTTGCCCGCCGTATTTGTAGCGGTCATATGGGCTGTCAAACGACAGCAGGCTGCGCTGAAAACTGGCAAGAGCCTTGGTCAGTGTGCTCAAAGAAAAAAGTGCCTCAGACCCTTGACGCGCCTCGGCTGGGAAGGCTTTGGCAAACAGTTCGCGGTATCGCGCATCGGCTTGCAGGCGTGCAAACAGCTCTTTTTCCCGCCCCGCCATGCCCATCTCGACCGGATGTTCGCCAAACAGGGGCAGCAAGGCTTGAACCTCCAGCGCAGTCAGGTTGGGGTTGGCCCAGGTGAGCACGGGCAAATACGCCACATTGGCCAAAGACATCGCACTTCTGCTACTCAACTCCTTCGTTACACCTTCAGACAAGGCCCGCCCGTCGGTGAAGGCTTTGTCCTGATGGTGGCAGCTGGCGCACGACATGCTGTTGTCGGCAGACAGGCGTTGGTCATAAAACAAGTGCCGGCCCAGCTCGACCTTGGCCGCACTCATGGGGTTGTCAGCGTGCTCTACCGGGCGAGGCACCCAGGCCGGGAGGCCCCAGTGATAGGCCTGCAAGGCGCTGCCGCTCAGCAACACCCAGCCCAACACCAAAGCGGGCAACAACACCAAGAGGCGAGACAAGCGTTTCATGACCGATCAACGCTTGGACAACAGGCGTTGCGCCCCATTGGCGGGCACGCCGTCATAGGCCAGGCCCAGGGCGTTCATCACGTGAGTGCAGTCGGCATCTTTGGGAAAGCTCATGCAGCCAGGCGATGTGCCTTTGGCGTTCACGTCCACATTGGCCTGCGCCAAAACAGCGCCCATGTCCACCACCACAGTGTTTTTGGCCAGGTCAAATTGGTTCAGGCGCACGGTCATGCGGTTGGGGTTTTGGCAAGCACTGGGGGCTTGGGTTCGGCTCTCGCTTGCGCACGCGGTGCTGCCCAGGTGCACCGAGTAACGCGTGACGGGCCCCATGGCATTGGCACCAGCAGGCTGTTGATCGTTGATGCCGCTGCTGGTGGTGTCAAACTTGATGAACTTGTAGCCGCCTTGCCAGTTCCAGAACATGGCTGTGGAGTTGAGCGGTGCGGGGGCCACGGTGGGGTCCTGGTGGTTTTGCGCAAAGGGCACGCCCACGGTGAGTTCCACGCCCACATAGTTACCTGCAGGTACTTGGCCCCGCACAGCGGTGTTGGTGGCGGTGGTGCCATTGCGGCAGGGGCCGGTGCCGTTTTCAAAATCGATCA
The DNA here is from genome assembly GCF_023910625.1 of Limnohabitans sp. NCBI lineage: Bacteria > Pseudomonadati > Pseudomonadota > Betaproteobacteria > Burkholderiales > Comamonadaceae > Limnohabitans > Limnohabitans sp. The sequence continues at coordinate 2,082,432 of NZ_JAAVVW010000003.1, read as the reverse complement.
GGGCCACGTTTTGGTGCTGCCAAATGCCGTCTTGCGCCAATTGCACCGGCACGGCGCTGCCGTCTTGGCGCAACAACTTCACCTCGCTCACATACATGCGAAAGTCACTGGGCGTGATGCTCGAACGTGTGGTGCCCACGCCGTCGTAACGCTGGCCGCAGGCAAAAGGCTGGCCGTTGATTTGAGCTGCAAAGTTGAGCGATACCTGCGCGGTTTTTGGCGCGTTGGGCACCGTGCTGCATGCGGCGAGTGCCAGGGCGGCGGCTGTGATGAGGAGGGTTTTCATGGGGACTCCTAAAAGGTTTCAGTGTGGATGTGTATGGGTGGCGTTGCCTGAGCGCGGTGTTTGCACCCAGACATTGACTTTGCGTGTGCCGGCTTTTTCAAAGACCAGCTCCAGGTCGAAGCGGTCGCCGTCTTTCAAAGGCTGTTTCAGACCCTGCAGCATCAGGTGGTGTGTGCCCGCACCACCGTGGCGCAGATTGACTTCGGTGCGTGCAGGCAGTTCGATGGCGGGCACTTCACGCATGCGCATGATGGTCCCGTCCATCTGCATCTGGTGCAGCTCGACACGTTCGGCCACGGCGCTTTTGGCGGCGATCAAGCGGTCGGCTTGGCCGCCCCGGTTGCGCAGGCCTTTGAAATAAACGCTACCGTTGCGTGTGCCAGCCAGGCTGGGCGTGGCATAGGGATGGTCGATCACCAGATCACCTTGCTTGAAGTCGTGGGCGTGTGCCAGGTTGAGTGACAAGATCAGGGCGCACATCCACAAGCCAGCGTGCATGGCTGAGTTTGTGATGAATTTCCAAGTCAGGTGAACCATTGCATTCATGGCACGTCTTTCATGCAGCCATGGCGTATGGCGACCCATTGGCCCAAGTTGTTGCAATGCGAATGGGCTTCTCATGGCGCTCAGGCACTAAAGCATTGAGTTCGCGGCAGACGGTTTCGAAGGTCGAGTCCACCACGCGGGCCATTTCTTTGAGCGTGGGCAATTGCTTGCGCTGCAATTCGATCACACGTCCATCGGCTTGCCTGCCCAATACCGTGAGCAAAAATGCCAACCGACGCGATATGGGGCCTGTGCGCAATCGGTGCATGTCGCAAGTTTGTCGTTGTTGTTGTAGAAAGCCTTGCGCCATGGTCGTGTGGCGAGCCGCTTCGTGGCCGATTTGTTGTGGCTGCGCTCGGCCACTCACCAAAGCTGTGACCGAAAACGCATACGGGGCTGAGCACAAGGCTTCGACGCCGATCAAGTCACCCGGCATAGCCAATTGCACCAAGGTTTGGCCTTCCAGACTGGGACGTTCCAGCTTGAACACGCCTTGGTTCACGCGCCACACAGGGCCTAAGGTGCCCGCAATCAACAAGGTTTGTCCTCGGCGTACATCGATGGATTCGTCCATCGGAATTTGGGTCAAATAATTCACAAGTTGCTCCTGTTTGAATTGGAGCCAGGGCGAGCGCTCGAAAGCGTGGCTCTGGCCAACAGCAGACGGGCAAACACCCGAGCTGCCACGACTGAAATCAGGCGTGGGCAGGTGGGGCGCGAGTGAGGACTGTCCAATGCAGAATGGACAGAGGTCGGTGTGTATCGAAGTGCGCCAACGGAGGTGGCGCCTGAGGCAGAGCCTGCCACGCAAAGGGGCTGCTGGGTGGTGCCATCCGGTCGCAGACCAGCAAGCAAAAGGCGCAGTGGTCCACCATGGTTTTGCCGGGTTGAGGCCTTTCGTCAGTCAGCGCGTCGAGCGTTACATCTACCCCCAGGCTTTGCGTGCCCTGGGCGGTACAGATTTCCATCCACGGCGCAGCACTGCCCTGGCCCCAGGCTCGCGCACGCGAGAGCGTGGGAGCCAAAGCCGCCAGCAGCATCGCGCACAGTATCAACTGGGTGAGCCTGCGCAGTGGTGCGGAAGTCCAGGTCATGGGCTGATCAAGAGGGTATCAAGCAGTGAATGGGCGATCAGTGCTTGTGCTTGTGGCCTTCGCCGTGTTTCATGGCCGGTGCAGCGGCGGTGCGGGCGGGCACTTTCAACTCCACAGACTGGCGCTTGCCGTCTTTGCCTTCCACCACCAGCGTCACGGGCACGGTGTCACCGTCTTTGACTTGGGCCTTCAGGTCCATCAGCATGACGTGGTAGCCGCCGGGCTTGAGGTCGATGGCTTTGCCCGCAGGCAAATCCAGGTTGGGCACAGCACGCATGCGCATGACGCCGCCGTCCATGGCCATTTCATGCACCTCGACCACACCCGCCACAGGCGATTGGGCCGAGACCAATTTGGCGTCTTGCGCCGATTGCAGCTGCATGAAGGCACCCGTGGCCTTTTGCTGGGGCACGGTGGCGCGCACCCAGGCGTCTTTCACAGTCACTTGGGCTTGGGCCGACAAGGACACGGTCATGGCCAGAAAAAGGGCAGACACAGACAAAGCGGGACGGAACATGGATCACTCCTGGTGGTTATCGAACAGATGAAGAGACACAGACAGTGCGCAAGGCACACCCTATGAAGCAGGGTGCACTGGCACAGTTGGGCGCCTAAACCGACTCAGCCCCAGCGCGCCAGCGCATCAAGGGGCGGTGTTTCAGGCGAAAAAGATGGGGGGTGCGCGGGCTTGCCAGGGCTGACCCAGCAAACTGGCCAAGCGAGCCGCCGGCAGGGCTCGCAAAGCATGGGGCAAATCACCCGTTGGCAACTTGGCCAGTACATCGGCCGCGGGAGGCGCGATCAGGGGCAAGCAGGCGGGGCAGTCGAGCGCGGTGTGTGCCACCGTGCCATCCACATCAGCACCTGCAGCATCCACCGGCACCAGTTTCACGCCGCCAATGGCGCTGCAAACCAGTTGCACGGCTTCTGGCTTGACCAGCGGTGAGGCCACCGCCGCCCCGACAAACAAGGCAAACCACACCAGCACGAAGCGGGTGAGTCGGTGGGCATTGCGCAGGGATTGCAGGTTGAACATGGCACGAATTATGGCATTGGCCATTTGGCCCGCGCTTGTAACCGCCTGATGGCCAACCGAGCATGTGGCCACCTGCGCGGCCTACCCCTTGCCGAGCTGAACGGTCAACTGTGTGACCTGAGCGAGTCGGGTCTTGGGCTAATCTGTGATTTTTACCCTTTCTCGGAGACCCTCATGCTCACACTCTGCGGCTTTGCAGCCAGCAATTACCACAACAAAGTCAAATTGGCCTTGCTCGAAAAAGGCGTGCCTTTTGTCGAGGAGCTGGCTTGGGTGGGCGCGACCGATGCGCAAGCCAGCCCCTTGGGCAAAGTGCCTTACCTCAAGACGCCAGAGGGCGCGGTGTGCGAGTCGGCCGTGATGCTGGAATACATCGAACAAAAGTACCCGCAAAACCCCTTGATCCCTGCCGACCCGTTTGCCGCTGCCAAGGTGCGCGAGTTGGCGCTGTTTCTGGACCTGCACTTGGAGCTGGTTGCGCGCAACCTCTACCCCGAAGCCTTTTTTGGCGGCAAGGTGAGCGACTCGGTCAAAGAGAAAACCGCAGCGCAGCTCGAAAAGAGCGTGGCTGCATTTGCCAAGTTGGCCAAGTTCGCTCCCTTCATCGCGGGCGACAGCTTGACGTTGGCCGACTGCGCCGCCGTGGTGCACCTGCCCTTGGTGTCTGGCGTCACCAAGTTGATTTACGGCAAAGACTTCCTGGCCGAGCTGCCTGTGCGCGACTACCTCAAGATGATGGGCGAGCGCCCCCACATGCAGACGGTCAACGCGGACCGCAAAGCCAATATGGAATTGATGATGTCGCGCATGAAAGCCAAAAGCTGAGTCTGTGCGCTTGAGCGCTTAAGGCGCGTCAACCCCGGCCCATGGCCGATGCCATGCGGCAGCGGGGGTTGACCCACATCAATACCGCGTCACCCCAGGCGCCTAGGATGAAGCCATGACTTCATCCGACACCCCAAGCCTCTCCATTTACCGCGAGCGTCTTTTGCAAGAGCGCACGCAGCTGCTGCAGCGCATCGCCGAGCAGCGTGGCGGTCTGGTCTCGCGCGCTGACATGGCCGCGGACCACTTTGACAACAGCTTTCAGTCGCGCGCCCAGATCCGTTCTGAGCGGCAAACCGAGTTCGCCATCAACGAACACGAAACCGCCGAGCTGGGAGACATCGACGCTGCACTTGAGCGTATTGATGCGGGCACCTATGGCCAGTGCACCGACTGCGGCGTGACCATTCCGCCCGCACGCCTGAGCGCCTACCCGACCGCCAAACGCTGCATCGTTTGCCAGACGCGCAAGGAACAAGGCCGCTGATTGTCATGCCGCATGGCCCCACCGTGTGGGCGATGGCATATCGCGGTGTTTACCCAGGGCTTCGAGCTGCGGCGCTGCTATGCTGGAGTGCATGCACAGTCTTTTTCATTTCGCTTTTCACGTCACAGACTTGGATGAAGCGCGCCGCTTTTATGGCGATGTGCTCGGATGCCAAGAGGGCCGATCGACCGAGACTTGGGTTGACTTTGATTTTTTCTCGCACCAGATCTCGCTGCATCTGGGCGAGCCCTTCAAAACCACCTTGACGGGCCTTGTGGGTGAACACCTGGTGCCCATGCCGCATTTTGGCTTGGTCTTGCAAAAGGCCGATTGGCAAGAGCTGGCCGAGCGCTTGAAATCGCGCAGCATGCAATTTGTGGTCGAGCCCCACCTGCGCTTTGCCGGTCAGCCCGGTGAGCAATGGACCATGTTTTTCTTGGACCCGTTTGGTAACCCCATCGAGGTCAAAGGCTTCGCTGATTTCGAGACGGTTTACGCCAGTTGAGTCAAACGCGGCTCATGGTTTGACGGCTTCCAGTGCCTTGTCGGCGGGCACGGCTTTGGGACTCAGCAGCGGCACATCTTTCTTGGCCCGGGGTTTGCCGATCGGGCTGGAGGACTGGCCTCTTTGTGTGGCAGTTATGTCATCTTCACTGGGGTATTGCCCCAATAACCAGTAGTCAAACACCCGCCGTGCAATGGGCGCGGCCGCAGCGGCACCAAAGCCAGCGTTTTCGACCACCACAGCCAGCGCAATCGTCGGGGATTCCGCTGGGGCATAGGCCATATACAGAGAGTGGTCACGCTGGTACTCAGACAATTTGGCTGCGTTGTATTTGTCTTTTTGCCCAATCGTCACCGCTTGTGCCGTGCCGGTTTTGCCAGCACTGGTGTAGCCCGCTCCAGCAAACACCCGTGCCGAGGTGCCCGACGTGACGACGCCCACCAGGCCCTTGTGCACCACATCCAGGTGCTCGGGTTTGTAGCCCAGGTCCATCGGTGCTTGTGCAGCCACTTGCGTTTGTGCGTGGGTCAGCGCATCTTGTGTGGCGGTGACCACTTGCGGCTTGAACTGCAGACCCCGGTTGGCCAAGGTGGCCGTTGCCGAGGCCAGTTGCAACATGGTGAATGCGTTGTAACCCTGGCCGACGCCCAGCGAAATGGTCTCGCCGCTGAACCATTGTTTTTGATCGGGTTTCTTGAAATAGTTGCGCTTCCATGTGGTGCTGGGCAGGATGCCGCGCACCTCGCCTGGCAAGTCGATGCCCGTGCGCTGACCAAACCACAAAGGCTTCATGAAGTCATGGATGACGTCAACCCCCATTTCATTGGCCAGCGAGTAGTAGTAAACATTGCTCGATGAGACGATCGAGCTGACCATGTCCACCGCACCCAGGCCATGGTCTCCGTGGCTACGAAACGTGTGACCGCCATAGGTCCACGAGCCCGAATCTTGAATGATGGTGCTGGCGGAGCGTTTACCGGTGGCCAATGCGCCTAGCGCCATGAAGGGTTTGTAGGTGGAGCCTGGTGGATAGGTGCCGCGCAAAGCGCGGTTGAGCAAGGGTTTGTCGATGGATTCATTGAGCAACTGCCAGTTCTCAACATCAATGCCATCCACGAACCAGTTCGGATCAAAGGTGGGTTTGCTCACGAAGGCAAGTACCTCGCCGGTTTTGGGGTCCAGCGCCACCAAGGCCCCCCGGCGCTGGCCAAACAGGTCTTCAGTCATCTTTTGCAATTGGATGTCGATGGACAACACCACGTTTTGGCCCGGTGTCGCTGGTCGGCTCGACAGATTGCGAATGGCCCGCCCGCCCGCCGAAGTCTCGACCCAATTGACGCCGGTGATGCCGTGCAGTTCGCGTTCGTAGCCTTGTTCGATGCCGAGTTTGCCGATGTATTCTGTGCCACGGTAATTGGCGATGTTGTCGTTTTCCTCCAGCATTTCCTTGTCACGCTGGTTGATGCGGCCAATGTAGCCAATCACATGGCTGGCCAGCTCGCCGTAGGGGTACTGTCTGAACAGGCGGGCTTTGATTTCGACCCCGGGAAATCGGTAACTCTGGGCACTGAAGCGGGCAACTTCTTCATCAGTGAGCAGGTTTCGAATGGGCAAGGAGGCAAAGTTTTTTGTCTCTTCACGCAAACGCTTGAAGTGACGGCGGTCTTTGGTCTGGATGTTCACCAGCTCTGCCAGCGCGTCTATGGTGGCTTCCAGATCCTTGACTTTGGAGGGGGTGATTTCCAAGGTATAGGCCGAATAGTTGCTGGCCAGCACCACGCCGTTGCGGTCTATAACATTGCCGCGTGGTGGCACCGTGGGCAAGATGGCTGTGCGGTTGCTTTCGGCTTGCGCCATCAGGTCATCGTGCCGGATGACCTGCAGATAAATCAGACGTGCTGCCAGCAAGGCAAAGCAAAGCAGGATCACCCATTGAACGATCACAACCCGTGAGTGAAAGCGTTCAATCTCTTTGTGGATGTCGCGCAATTCCGCGAGAGTGGGCAAAGGCAGTGACATGCTCAAAGTGGCCGGATGTCATCGCGCTCAAAAGCCCTGCGTTGCGGCACCAGCAGCATGGCACCTATCAAGGGCCAAAGGCCAGCTTGTAAAAAGGGGGCCACCAGCATCGACCAGTAGGGCCAGGAATCGTTGGCCAACAGGCGGGTAACCCACTCCAAGACAGAGGCTGCAATGAAAAGGGGCAGGATCTGCAAGGCTTGCTCGTCCAGCGGAAACCACAACAATCGCCTTTGTGAGGCACTGGCCAAGCCGCACAACACCACATACGACAAGGCGTTTTGCCCCAGCAAGGCAGACTCATGCACATCCACCATCAGTCCCATGGCAAAGGCCAGCAGCAGCCCGACTCGGCGGGGCTGGTGCACAGTCCAAAACACAAGGGTGACGGCCAGTACATCGGGCAGCCAATCTTGTCCCCACAAACCCAGCAGCATGTGCAAGAGCAAGGCCAGCACCAGACTCATCCCGATGAACCGGGGGTTTGCCGGCAACAGCAGAGGGCGTCCCGCCGGCATGATCATGGTTTGGCTCCTGTGCCGCTGTCTTGCGCGTCTTTGCTGGTTGTTTTGCCTATGGTGTCTTGGGCCGTGTCAGCCGCAGGTCTGGCGGGCCAGTCCTTGATGGGCAGCAAGACCAACAAGTGCCGCCCGCGTTCGCGGGCGGTGGGTTCGGCATGCACGGTCGCAAAAGACCCATCCACGCGACGATCGATTTGCGAGATGCGCCCGACATGCAAGCCCGGTGGATAAATGCCATCAATGCCACTGGTGGTGAGCAGGTCGCCTTTTTGCATATCGGTGCCCGAAGGCACAAACATCAGCTCCAACGAACCGCCCGCAAACATGGGGCTGCCGTTGGCCACATGGCGAGTGCCCGAGCGGGCATTGATGACCGGAATGGTCTGGTGGCGATCGGTGAGCAAGGTGACTTCACTCACCATAGGGTAGACCCGTGTGACTTGACCGACCACGCCGGCAGCATCGATAACGGCCGAGCCTGTCACGATACCGGCAAACTGCCCCCGGTCAACCACCACGCGACGCGAGTAGGGATCGGACGTGTCGTACAAAACTTCAACCGCTTTGCTGGGGCCAAAGACGCTCGACCGCAATTCATGCAATTGGCGCAGGTTGGCGTTTTCCAGACGCAATTGTTCGACTTGTTGCAGTCGTTGGGCTTGGGCAATGGTTCGGGCTTCGTATGACAAAGCGGCATCGCGTGCGGACTCAACACCAATGAGGTAGTTGCTCACCATATTCCACAAATGGGCGGGTTGTAATGACAGCCATTGCAAAGGCGACAATGCAAGCGCCACTCCCGCACGCAAGGGCTGAGATATCTGAAGGCGATGGTCTGCTGCCATCAACATCAGCGACAGCAGACTGAGCAAAACCAGCTTGGTCGTTGTGGACAAGCCCCGCCGGAAAATCGGCGGGACATGGCGCTCAAAAGTATCCAGGGCCATGCAGTGAGTGCTCCGGATGCGAGGCGAGGGCTAAGCCGTGTTTATTCGCTGGTGAAAATACTGCCGAACTGGTCCATGCGCTCCAGTGCCAAGCCACAACCGCGTGCCACGCAAGTCAGCGGGTCTTCGGCCACCAGAACGGGCAAGCCGGTCTCTTCGGCCAGCAGGCGGTCCAGGTCTCGCAGCAAAGCGCCGCCGCCTGTCAGTACCATGCCGCGGTCGGCAATGTCTGCACTCAACTCCGGAGGGGTTTGCTCCAGCGCACTTTTGACAGCCGAGACGATCTGGTTGAGGGGGTCGGTCAGTGCTTCGAGGATTTCTTGGGAGCTGATGGTAAAGCTGCGAGGCACGCCCTCGGACAGGTTTCGGCCCTTGACTTCCATTTCCTTGACGTCGCTGCCGGGGAAGGCCGAGCCGATGCTTTTCTTGATGGCCTCGGCGGTGGGCTCACCGATCAGCATGCCATAGTTGCGGCGGATGTAGTTGATGATAGCCTCGTCAAATTTGTCACCGCCCACCCGCACGCTGCCCTTGTAAACCATGCCCCCCAGCGAGATCACACCAACTTCGGTGGTGCCACCACCAATGTCCAGCACCATCGAGCCGGAGGCTTCGGAGACTGGCAGACCCGCGCCGATGGCAGCGGCCATCGGTTCTTCGATCAGATACACCTCGGAGGCGCCCGCACCCAAAGCCGATTCGCGGATTGCCCGGCGCTCGACCTGGGTGGAGCCGCAAGGCACACAGACGATGATGCGGGGGCTGGGACGGAAGGTGCTGCGGGGGTGCACCATGCGGATGAACTGCTTGAGCATCTGCTCGGTCACTGTGAAGTCGGCAATCACGCCGTCCTTCATGGGGCGAATGGCTTCGATGTTGCCGGGCACTTTGCCGAGCATGGCCTTGGCTTCATGGCCCACGGCTTGCAGGGTCTTCTTGCCCTGGGGACCACCTTCGTGACGGATGGCCACGACAGAGGGCTCGTCGAGGACGATGCCTTTGTTGCGCACAAAGATCAGGGTGTTGGCGGTGCCCAGGTCAATGGCCAGGTCGGTGGAGAAATAACGGCGTAAAGAAGAAAACATGCAAAGGTCCTTGGACACGTCAGGCCCCAAGCTTGCGAAAGGCTTGCTGGGGTGAGCGCGGCAGTCAATTCAGGTCGGTATCAGGGCAGTCTCAACGACTGCACAGCCAAACGAACCAAACGCAGGATAATACCCGATCCCCCGGTGAAACAGGTGCGCCCCCGCTCCTTTTGGGCCGGAAAAACACCTTCTTTACAACTCTTTTCAAACCATGTCCCTGACCCCACAGGATATTGCCCGCATCGCCAACTTGGCTCGGCTGGAGCTTCAGCCCGATGAAAGCGAGCGCATGCTCACGCAAATCAACGGCTTTTTCGGCATCGTTCAGGCCATGCAGGCCGTGGACACCACCGGCATCACCCCCATGGCCCACCCCGTGGCCGCCATCCAGGACATCACGCTGCGCCTGCGCCCCGACGTGGCCAGCGAACCCAACCAGCGCGATTTGAACCAGCGCAGCGCCCCGGCCGTCGAGCGCGGGCTGTTTTTGGTGCCCAAGGTGATCGAGTGAGCCGCACGATGAATTCTCTGCACGACATGACCGTGGCCGAACTGGCCCAGGCCCTCAAGACCAAACAAGTCAGCGCTGTGGAAGTGGCCACCGGCTTTTTGGCCCGTTTGGGTGGCAACCCACACAACGCCTTTTTGGACATCGACAGCGAAGTGACGCTGGCCCAAGCCCAAGCCTCCGACGCCAAGCTGGCCAACGGCACAGCCGGACCACTGGAAGGCGTGCCGGTGGCGCACAAAGACGTGTTCGTCACCCGCGACTTCGCCACCACCGCAGGCTCCAAAATCCTGAGCGACTACCGATCACCCTTTGACGCCACCGTGGTGCAGCGCCTGCGCACAGCGGGCATGGTCACTTTGGGCAAGCTCAACTGCGACGAATTCGCCATGGGCTCGGCCAACGAAAACTCGGCTTACGGCCCGGTGCAAAACCCCTGGGACACGGCCCGCGTGCCCGGCGGCTCGTCTGGCGGCAGCGCTGCGGCTGTGGCCGCAGGCCTGGCCCCCGCCGCCACCGGCACCGACACCGGCGGTTCGATCCGCCAGCCCGCCAGCTTTTGTGGCATCACCGGCATCAAGCCCACCTATGGCCGCGCCAGCCGCTACGGCATGATCGCCTACGCTTCGAGCCTTGACCAAGCAGGCCCCATGGCCCGCAGCGCCGAGGACTGCGCCCTGTTGCTGAGCGCCATGTGCGGTGGCGACATCGACCGCGACTCGACCTCGCTGGACATGCCGACTGAAGACTTCGGCGCATCGTTGAACAACTCGCTTGAAGGCCTGCGCATTGGCATCCCCAAAGAGTTCTTTGGTGAAGGCCTGGCACCCGATGTGCGCGCTGCAGTGGACGGTGCTTTGCGCGAATACGAAAAGCTGGGCGCCAAGCTGGTGCCCATCAGCCTGCCGCGCACCGAGTTGTCGATTCCGGTGTACTACATCATTGCCCCGGCCGAAGCAAGCTCCAACCTCAGCCGCTTTGACGGCGTGAAGTTCGGCCACCGCGCCAAGGACTACACAGACTTGGTGGACATGTACAAAAAGACCCGCGCCGAAGGCTTTGGCAACGAGGTCAAGCGCCGCATCATGACGGGCGCTTATGTGCTCTCGCATGGCTACTACGACGCCTACTACCTGCAAGCCCAAAAAATCCGCCGCATGATCGCCGACGATTTCCAAAACGCGTTCAAAGCATGCGACGTCATCGCTGGCCCCGTGGCCCCGTCGGTGGCCTGGAAGTTTGGCGAGAACGCGGGCGACCCGGTGGCCGACTACCTGGCCGACATCTTCACCCTGCCCGCCTCTTTGGCCGGTTTGCCCGGCATGAGCGTGCCCGCAGGCTTTGGCGCTGGCAATATGCCCGTGGGCCTGCAACTGATCGGCAACTACTTCAAAGAAGCCCAGTTGCTGAACGCTGCACACCGCCTGCAACAAGCGACCGATTTTCACCTTCGCAAGCCGGAGGGGGTGAAATGATGCCCCCACGTTCATCACTTCGTGTATTCACTGCCCCCCAAGGGGGTGCTGGGCTCCTTTGGGGCGGCCCGGCAGGAGCCCAACCATGAGCAAACTCGTCCAAGGCTACGAAGTCGTCATCGGCTTCGAAACACACGCCCAACTTTCTACGAAGAGCAAGATCTTCAGCCGCGCCCCGACAGCGTTTGGCGCAGAAGCCAACACCCAAGCCTGCGCGGTGGACATGGCCCTGCCCGGCACACTGCCGGTGATGAACATCGGCGCGGTTGAACGCGCCATCGAGTTCGGCCTGGCCATCAACGCCCACATTGCCGAGCGCAGCATTTTTGCGCGCAAAAACTACTTCTACCCCGACCTGCCCAAGGGCTATCAGATCAGCCAGTTCGAGATCCCGGTGGTGCAAGGCGGCGAGGTGTCCTTCTTCTTGGAAGAAGGCAAAGAGACCGTGCGCAAAACCGTACGACTGGAGCGCGCCCACCTCGAAGAAGACGCGGGCAAATCGCTGCACGAAGACTTCATTGGGCAAAGTGGCATCGATTTGAACCGCGCGGGCACCCCCTTGCTGGAAATCGTGACCCAGCCCGACATGCGCAGCAGCGAAGAAGCCGTGGCCTACGCCAAAGAGCTGCACAAGATCGTGACCTGGATCGGCATCTGCGACGGCAACATGCAAGAAGGCTCTTTCCGTTGCGACGCCAACGTCTCGGTGCGCAAGCCCGGCCAGCCGCTGGGCACCCGACGCGAAATCAAGAACCTGAACAGCTTCAAGTTCATGCAGCAAGCCATCGACTATGAGGTGCGTTGGCAGATCGACAGAATTGAAGACGGCCGCGCCATCCAACAAGCCACGGTGCTGTTCGACCCCGACACGGGCGAGACCCGCGCCATGCGCACCAAGGAAGACGCTGCCGATTACCGTTACTTTCCCCGACCCGGACCTGCCACCGTTGGTGATTGGCCGCGACTGGGTGGAACGCGTCAAAAGCGAAATGGCCGAGCTGCCCCGCGTGATGGCCGAGCGCTTTCGTCAAAGACTACGCACTGCCCGAATACGACGCCACGCAGCTGACCCAAAGCAAAGCGGTTGCCGCCTACTTCGAAGCCACCGCCAAGGCCTGTGGCCAGCCCAAACTGGCCAGCAACTGGATCATGGGCGAAGTTTCACGCCGCTTGAACGCCAGCGAAATGGCCATCGAACAATCGCCTGTGAGCGCTGCACAACTGGCCGCCCTGATCGGCCGCATCAGCGACAACACCATCAGCAACAGCGCGGCGCGTCAGGTGTTTGAAGGTCTGTGGAACAAAGAAGGCCCCTCCGGTAGCGGCGAAGGCGATGTTGACGCCATCATCGAATCCAAAGGCCTCAAGCAGATGAACGACACCGGCGAGCTGGAAAAGATCATCGACGAAGTCCTGGCGGCGAATCCCAAGAACGTGGAAGAGTTCAAGGCGGGTAACTGCCAAGGCCATTGAACGGCTTTGGTCGGCCCGATCATGAAAGCCAGCAAGGGCAAGGCCAATCCGGGGCAAGTGAACAACCTGCTTAAAAGAAAGCTTTCTGAGTAATAATTTGGTCCAAGAATATTGTTTGAACATAGAAACCGCTAGTTGCGGTGATGGCTGCTTAAGCGCCAGAATATAGAGTGGACGGCCTTCAACCTGCTTTCATTCGACGATACCTATGCCACTAAGGGCGAATTTACTAAGAGTAACGACCCCGATGTGGTGGCTTTGATTGTCGTCCTTACAAATAAAAAAACTGAACCCGAAGCAGGAGTAAAGCTTGAACAGTGCAGATCACAACGCCTTGGCACCGATTGCAGAAGAGGTGCTCGGAAAGCTCCAAGAAGTCTCCACAGCGGCGCACTCCTGGCTAAAAGACCCAAATGGCCCCAGTGTGGACACGCTTGTGCCTAGCTCTGTCTCGGAAGCTGCGATGCGCAACCTGGGTCAAGTCAATCAACAGAATCGTGCGGCCTACCAGCGGTTAAGCAAAGAGCCGGTGGTCTCCCGTGTTGTTGCTGAAGACGAAAAGGGTGGACTCCATACCCGTTTCTTCTGCCGTGCGGATCAGGGTATGGCCGGATTTGGAGTCATCAGCTACCTTACTAAGTGGGGTCGTCTAGCGTCGATGCCAGTAGGGGATGAGTACCTCACTCCCGATGGCCAAGCCTGGATCGTCGTCTCCAAAACAGGCCTTCGTCCTGAGAAGGTCAACGGGCAGTGGGATGCTTATTCGGTCATACAGCGCGAAGACCTACCCAGCGTCACGATTGACTCACTTCGGGCTCTTTTGAAAGCGGAGCAACCGACACACAGCGCAAGCAAGATCCTGGCAGAAATCCGCGCCAAGGAGGCCAAGAATGCGACTATTGAAGAAGGCATCCGCCGAAGTGTAATCACACGAATGGGGCTACGGGATCAGCCTATTCTTGACAAGTTTCAGGACGAGGTTTTCCGTCTGCCGCTGTCACATCAGGTCGTTCTGCTGGGACCACCCGGTACGGGAAAAACCACAACCCTGATTCGCCGCCTGGGTCAGAAGCTAGACATCCAGTATCTCGATGAAGACGAACAACGCGTGGTCCAGGAGGTGGCGCTTGCGCAAGGCCTGTCACATGAGCGCAGTTGGCTCATGTTCACGCCAACGGAACTGCTCAAACAATACCTGAAAGAAGCATTCAACCGCGAGTTGGTGCCGGCGTCTGATCAAAACCTTCGGACTTGGGACGACCATCGACGAGAACTATGCAGACAGACCTTCAGCATCCTCAGAACACCTACCGGTGGCGGGACCTTCGTCCAGAAGGCCGGCCTGAGCAGCTTGCTGGACACCACGATAAAGAACCAAGTCGAGTGGTTCACTGACTTTGATGTTTGGCAAGGTCAAAGCTACCTGCAGGAGCTGACCACTGCCGCCCAGGTCCTCCAGCAATCGAACATTAGGCAAGCTGACGAATTAGGAAAGCTGTTGTCTTTGGTACTAGGCGAACATCAAAGTTGGCCAGCAACCTTGAGCCAGTTGGCAGAAGAGTTGCCTAGGGTTCAGTCTTTTGTAGCCCAGTTCAGGGAAGATATCGGCAAACGACTCGAAGCCGGGTTGATTGCACAACTTCAGACAAATCGCAACTTCGTGGCCGAGTTCGCCGCGTTTCTAGAGACTTTGCAGCAAACAGAAACGGACGAGGCCGAAGAAGTGGACGTGGACGACGAGGAAGATGTGCAAGCACCCAAAGTTGGTGTACAGGCCGCGACCAACGAGTATTACCAAGCGCTCAGGGTCTTGGCTCGTGGCGCTGCCACTAAACGTGCGGCGAACAAGGCCAACCGCAGCGGCAAAATCATAGAGTGGCTGGGTGCCCGCGTGCTTCATCAAAGTGACCTCATCGATATAGGGAACAAGCTGATTCTTCTATCAGCTGCTCGCCGCTTTGTCACGCCGGCCCGTGGGTATATCAGTGGTGTCAGCAAGCGCTATCGCGCCTTTCGCCGTGAACGGCAGGGCGCGGGAACTTGGTACCAGTCTGGAACATTTGATCAGCGTGACGTTAACCCGCTGGAGCTGGATGTCATCCTGCTGGCCACCCTCAAAGCAGGCAACCAGTTGATCGACCGTCGGAGTATCCAGCGCGCAATTGACAGCCTGCAATGGGCGCCGTTGAAGAGCGTCATGAGCTGTCACCGACATCAGATTCTGGTGGACGAGGCCACCGACTTTTCGCCACTGCAACTGGCATGCATGAACGCGCTGGCTCACCCACGGACACGATCGGTTTTCGCTTGCGGTGACTTCAACCAGCGACTGACCACATGGGGTGTTCGAAGTCCGGAAGCGCTGTCCTGGAGCTTGCCCGGCGTCGAGGTTTATGAGATCGCGGTAGCCTACCGCCAGTCTAGGCAGCTCAATGACCTCGCGAAAGACATCATCCGTGCAGTCAATGGTTCTGTGCCGAACGTCAGCCTACCTACAGAAGTGAACAACGAAGTGGTTTCGCCAGTTCTGCTGGAAAACAGCTCAGCAACGCAGATTGTTCAATGGCTCGCAGACCGCATCGTTGATATCGAGCGGATTGTCGTGCAGCAGCTTCCATCCATTGCCGTTTTCGTCAACAGCGAAGATGAGGTAGCGCCGATTGCAAAGGCCCTAGAGGCTCTGCTGAGCGAGCACAACATTCCTGTGATGGCGTGTCGTGAAGGGCAGGCGGTAGGTCAAGAGAGCAGCGTGCGAGTATTCGACATTAAGCACATCAAGGGCCTGGAGTTCGAGGCAGTTTTCTTCTTGGGCGTTGACCGCCTGGCAGAACTTCAGCCCGAACTGTTCGACAAATACATCTATGTCGGCACCACCCGCGCTGCGGCTTATTTGGGTCTGGCCTGCGAGCGCGGATTACCTGCACTACTTGACCCCGTTCGACATCACTTTACCGCCTATTGGGACACCACAAAATAAAACCAAAGTAATTAATTCAAAGTTACAATCTTCGTTGTGGAGCTCTAAAATTTTTATGTCATTTTGAAAATGCTTCATGGCGGTGTGGCTAACTCATAGAGGCAAGACTCAATGGATTCGCAAGTGATGCAATTGCTAATGGCTGTTTTTCTTGGCCTAGTGTTTGGTGGAGTTACAACTTGGTTCGCGTTCAAAAGCCATTGCATCTCGGCCGTTGAGACAGCAGTGCTTAAGGCCCAGTCTGAGTCTCAAGCAGAACTTTCTCAACTGCGAGAGCGCTCCAATTCACTGGAATCGTCACTAGAAAAGAACTCTACATCTTTCAGCGAAATGAACGCTCAGCTTGATCGTCGTCGCGAAGATCTCAATCAAGCAAGAGACGAAGTTTCAAGATTGTCGGAGCGAGTCGTCCGAGTTGAGAGCTTGGAAAAAAGCCTCAATTCGACTTCTGAACAATTGAGCCACCAGGCTGAAGAGTTGCGCCGAATCACCGCAGAGGCATCGGAGAAAGCAAGTCTGGCCCAGTCAAACTCACAGCGAGCAGAAGCCTTGGAAAACCGGTTGAACGAGACTATGTCTCAGTTAAGGCTGGTGACTGCGGATGTAAAGACAATGACGGGCATCAGGGCCACATTGGAAGAGCAGGCATCCAGGGTAAAGCCGCTCGAAGATGAACTGGCGAATGTCCGCATGCAGCTGCAAAGCAAGACCGAGGAACTTCGTCGTGTTTCTGCTGAAGCGTCGGAGAAGGGCTCTCTCGCACAATCAAATTCAGAAAAGGCAAGCGGCCTAGAAAACGACCTCGTCCAATTGCGTAGCCTATTGGCCCAGGCCGTCATTGACGTTAACAACCTGACCGGTCAGAAGGCAACCCTGGAAGAGCAAGCCTCTCGGATCAAGCCGTTGGAAGAAGAATTGTTCAACTCCGGACAAAGCCTCAAGGCTGCCTTGGCAGCTCAGGCATCGTCCAGCGAACGCCGCGCCGCATTGGAAGAACAATCCTTGCGCATACCTGCATTGGAAGAGGAATTACGACAGGCCAAGCTGGCTCGCTCGGATGCGGAGTCGAGCGTGAATCGACTGACAGCAGAGGTCACACAACTGAGCACTCAACTGCAGGCTGAGCTCAAGTCTTCACAAGAAAAACTGGCATTACTTGAAGCTGCCAAGAACACGCTATCCGAGCAGTTCAAGAACGTAGCGAATGACATCTTGGAGGAAAAATCCAAGAAATTTTCTGAACAGAATCAGACCAATCTCGGGCAACTGCTCGATCCGCTGCGCCAACAGATCCACGAATTCAAGGGCAAAGTCGAAGAAGTCTATGTGCAGGAGAGCAAAGACCGATCCGCCATGGCAGAGCAAGTTCGTCAGCTAGCCTCTCTTAACCAGGCGCTCAGCCAAGAAGCCAAAAACCTGACGAATGCATTGAAGGGGAACACCAAGGCACAGGGCAACTGGGGCGAGCTCGTTCTTGAGCGGGTCTTAGAGGTTTCTGGCCTGCGTAAGGGGATGGAGTACATCGTCCAGGACAGTCAGACCCGAGAAGATGGTAGTCGAGCGCAACCGGACGTGGTCATCATGCTTCCTGAGCAGCGCAAGTTGGTGGTGGACTCCAAGGTCAGCCTGAATGCTTACGAAGAATATACCATCTCAGATACGGAGGAAGATCGACTGCAATCTGCCCGCAAACACATGGATTCGGTTCGCAAACATGTCCTAGGTCTATCTACCAAGAGCTACGAGAAGCTCTATGGCAGTAGTTTGGACTTTGTTCTCATGTTTGTCCCTATAGAACCCGCTTTTATGCTCGCTATCTCAAATGATGAGCGACTTTTCATGGACGCTTGGGATCGAAATGTTCTTTTGGTCAGCCCATCCACACTGCTTTTTGTTGTTCGAACCGTGGCACATCTGTGGCGACAAGAGCAGCAGAGCCGCAATGCGCAAGATATCGCCAAACGTGGAGCAGAGCTCTACGACAGGTTGGTTGACTTCGTGAAAGATCTTGAACAGGTAGGAGCCCGTCTGAAACAAGCAAAGGAGTCTTACGACGATGCCCACAAACGCCTTACCACAGGTAAAGGTAACGTGATCCGCCAAGCCGAGATGCTTCGTGATCTTGGTGTCAAGTCTACAAAAAAATTACCATCAGAACTGGTTGAGCTCGCACGTGGTGAATTGACCTCTGTTGAGGAACTGGCGGCACTCACGGATGGCATCGAGCTTAGTGAAAAACGCCTAAATTCTGACGCACAAGCCTCGACTTGAACCGGTCTTCACTCGTGTTACGCCTATAGATTCGGCCCATTGAAGTCTTGAATTCCAGGTGATTGACCCCATGTTCAGATCATGGAAAAAGAAGACGCAAGATACCAAACACTGGAGCAACTGCACGAGCGGCGCAAGCAAGTCATTCGGTTGCACAAGAAGGGCATCAAGGTGATGCAAATTGTGGCGATGACTGGACTGAGTCATCCGACAGTGCGATCAACGATTGATCTGTTCGAGGCCGGCGGTTGGGCAAACGTGCGGCCTACTCCTCGCGGACGGATTAAAGGCGACGGACGCGTGCTCAGCTCAGCCCAAGAAGATGCCATCCAGCGCATGATCATCGACAAACGACCTGAGCAGTTGAAGATGGACTTCAGCCTTTGGAGTCGAGCTGCGGTGGGGCAACTCATTGAGCAAGAATTTGGCATCAAGCTGCAGGTGCGCAGCATTGGCAAGTACCTCGCGCGCTGGGGTTTTACGCCGCAAAAGCCGATCAAACGCGCCTACGAACAAAGCCCGGCTGCTGTGCAGGCCTGGCTTGAGGGTGAATACCCCGCCATAGAGCAGCGCGCCAGAGCTGAAGGGGGCGAAATTCACTGGGGTGATGAGACCGCACTGGTCAACACTGATGTGCGCGGCAGGAGCTATGCCCCTGCAGGCAAAACACCCGTGACCATGGCGGTGGGTGGCACGCGCCAAAAGCTGTCGATGATTGCCACGGTGACCAATCAGGGCAAGACAAGGTGGATGATCATTGATGAGGCATTTGATGCAGAAAAGCTGATTGAGTTTTTGCAGGCCTTGATCAAAGATGCGAGCAAAAAAGTCTTCCTGATCCTGGACAACTTGCGCGTGCACCACAGCAAACTGGTCAAGGCGTGGGTAGCTGAGCGCAAAGAACAGATCGAGCTTTTTTACCTGCCCAGCTACAGCCCGCAACTGAACCCAGAAGAGCGGCTGAACGCGGACTTGAAGCAGGAGATGGGCAAGCGCGTTCCAGTGCGAACCAAAGCCAAATTACGCGAAGCTGCCAACGAACATATGTTGATGTTGGAGAAAACAACCGAGCGGGTTATTGACTACTTCCAGGACCGTCGGGTTCGATATGCTGCTTAAACTTCAAAGGGCCGGAGCAATAAGTGGTCGCCTAGGAACATGTGAAGTGGCGCTGTACATCGGTGCGCTAAAAGATCAAAGCGCATTCCTACTAGCTGGTCACCCAAAATCCACTTCGCCATGGGCGTTCTCATCGGTGATGCCAGCCAACAAATCCTCAAGTTTGTATCGCGTCCCCCGCCCCGTCCCCATCTGCACCAATATCCCCATCTCGCACAGCGCCGTCAGATCCCGGTAGGTCGTGGCGCGTGACACCCGGCAGAGGTTCACTTATTTCTCGGTGCGGATGCTGCTGGCAAAGCAGATAAGTCAGCCAATTTGCAGCAAGGCCTTGATCTTGGCGCGGACATCCTGAAGCACTTCTTCGGGAACCGCGTCTTTCTTTTTGGCTTGCCGAAGGCGCCAGTCCAATGATTTGACTTGGTCTGACAGCACAACACCCGGTTTACCGTCGATCAAGGTCTGGACTTCAAAGGGGTAGCCTTTGATTTGGGTAGACAGGGGGCAGCACACCATCAAGCCTTTTTTGGCGTTGTATGCCGCAGGGCTTAGCACCAAGGCGGGACGGTGGCCTGCCTGTTCATGCCCGGCTTGCGGGTCAAATTCCAGCCAAACGATGTCACCGGCTTCGGGCACATAGGTTCGCGTGACCATCAGAGAGCTTCCTGCCCAACTGGCCCGCCAAAGTCCACCACACCATGGGCGTTCTCGTCGGTCATGCCTGCCAACAGGTCTTCCAATTTGTACTCAGGCTGGGCAGCGGGCTCGATGACGATTCGACCTTTCGTTGCCGTGATGATGACGTGCTGCTCCAAGTCGAATGCGGCCGACTTCATGACTGCGCTTGGCAGGCGCAATGCAGGGCTATTGCCCCATTTGCGAATCACAGCTTCCATGACATTCTCCTGTTATGTATCTACATTGTAGACACGCCATATTCGGCGCACAACACTTTCTTTTTGAGCCGAAATCAATCGGCGAAAGCGCATTCGCAGGATTTACGCTTCACGCCTTCGAACGGCATCCAGCACATCAAGCCCTGATCATTGACAAGTCAAGCGATTGTCGTAACATACAAACATTAAATCCTGAAGGGCCACACATGAGCATTCACACGTTTTCAAGCCGCGACTTCACACGAGACGTGTCGGCCGCCAAACGCGCTGCAGTGGATGGTCCCGTGTTCATCACCGACCGGGGTCGCCCCGCGTTTGCATTGCTCAAAATCGATGACTACTACCGCATGGCCGGTAAGGCAGCACCGTCTTTGCTGGAGGTGATGGACGGCATACCGGGCGGTGAAAGCTTCGATTTCGATCCGCCCAAACTGGGGATTCAGATTCAGGCCGCGACCCTGGACTGAAGGCGATCCATGTTCGTTCTGGATACCAACGTCATTTCCGAGCTGCGCCAAGGCAAGCCCAAACCTTCCATGGCGGTGCGCCAATGGGCGGCTGGGCAGCCCAGCAACCAGTTTTTTTTGTCAGCCATCACACTGCTCGAGCTGGAATTGGGTATTCAAGCGTTGGAGCGCAAAACGCCTCCTCAAGGCAGCGCTTTGCGCCATTGGTTGGGTGGCGTTCGCACCGCTTTTGCGGGCCGCATTTTGCCATTTGCAGAAAGCACCGCACCCGTCTGTGCGGCGCTGCACATCCCCAACCCGTGCTCAGACCGGGACGCGATGATTGCGGCAACAGCCCTCGAGCACAAATTCACTGTAGTGACACGCAACGTGCCGGATTTTGAAGCGACCGGCGTGGCGCTTTTGAACCCTTGGCTCGATCAACAAACAGCAGGATAGTCGCATAAGCACCCGTGCAAGCATTCAACGCTCGTTCAATTGGAGAAGTGGGACCAATTGAAGGGCAGATTGCCAATTCCACCGTTTATGCTCTCAAAACCTATCGATAGACCTCACGCCGACTACCGATGCACAGCACGCGCACCAGAATTTTCTGGTCCTGGATGTCACAGATGATGCGCCAATCGCCCACACGATATTTCCAGTAACTGCCCAAGCGCTGACCCGACAGGGCCTCGCCAATGTTGCGTGGGTTGGTCAAGCTGCTCAGGCGTGTGCGCAGAAAACCCACCAAACGGATTTGAATGGCTTTGTCGAGTTTGCGCAGATCCTTGAGGGCGTCTGGGTCAAATTCAATTTTCCAGGCCAAGCTCGCGCTCCACATCTTCCAGCGAAATGGTTTTGCGGTTCTTGCGCGCGCGGGCCTCGGCCAGGAAATAGTCTTCCAAGTCGTCGATGTGTTCAAGGATCGCTTCGCGGACCAGCGCGGTCTTGGTCAGCCCGGTCTCTTGAGCCAGTTCGGCCAAGCGTGCTTCGATGTTTTCGGGCAGGCGGATGGCAAGCATGGCTTCTTCCCTTGATGTGGTTGCTATACAAGTATAGCCAATCAATACACTTAAACCAAAGTTGATAGAAATGCAGCTTGAAACCGGTGGTGGGGTAATCATCCCCGTCTGTACCAACACCCCCGACCATCCACTCAGGGACGACTAATGACCCGTCGGACTGATCGCAGCCCCGTTTACACATAACTCCGTACACCCTTTGTGGGCGAAGAAGACTGGCAAAGCATTCTGGCCAATGTTCAGGCCTTTGGTCAATTGACAGGTATTCCCGTCACGGTGGCGCCCAAAGGCGGGCACGACTTGGGCAAAGCTTATGTGGGGCCGCTACTGGATCGGTGGCCATGAGGCAACTGGGCATGCATCGCGTGAAGTCTCAGTTCACACCTTGTTGGTGGATTGCGCTTGCGGCTGCGTTTCTGGATGCGCGCACGCCCCACAGTGTTGCGGCAAGGGCGAGCAGGGCGAGCGCCAGGAGGGAGCCACCTAAGGGTTTGGTGTCAGCCCCCCTCGACTGGAAACGGGGCAGCAGCTCGAAATCTTGCGCATCGAATCGGGTCTCGTTGAACAGATACGGGTAATAGAACGAACGCAGCCGCGTGTGAAATCTGGCAACCTGGTCCTGGTAGTCAAGCTGCGCGTGGAGGTCTGTCGAGGCCACGCGGTGTAAGACAGCCTGCACGCCCACGCCGGGCAGCAGCCAGCCGAGGCGTTCGGTCCAGCGCTGGCGCGCCAGCAGGCCAGCGCGGTAAGCGGCCACTTGTTTGGCGACGCTTTCGTCACCCAGATGCTGGAAGGCGAAGTACCACTTCCAATGAAAGCCTGACGGCAACGGCGCGGTCTTCTGCCATTCAGGATGGGTGCGGAAAAAGCGCTGCATCGTCTCCTCGCGAGGCAAATCCCAAGCGCCATGCACCTCCTGGCGCTGTGCCAGCATCAGATCTACGCCCTGACGGACCGGAACGGCCTGCGCCAGCACGGCATGGCCGATGGTGGGTAACACCAGTGTCAGCATTGCCCAGCAGCTCATCAAGGCAGTGGCGTTGTTGACCGAGCTGGCCCTTCGGGCGGCGACCGCGAGCGACAACCCGGTCCAAAATAACAGGTACCCCAGTACGGTGCCTAAGGCCGTGACCATAGACACAGCCGGCATTTTGCTTGCCCATGCGCCGGCCAGCAGGGGTAGCGCCAGGGCGACGAACACGCACACGGCACGCAGGGCGGCGCGGCGCAACCAGAGGCAGCGTCCGCCGCCTGTCAAGGCAATCAGTGTCGCCAGTCGGCCCGCATGCCGCTCGCCCGAGACGAGGTCGTAGAGCAGCGCAATCAGGAACAGCGGTGCCAGATAGACCAGCACAAAGGCGAAATCAAAGCGCCCGGCCAGCGCAAGTTCGGGGTTGAACACCTCGCCCTCGTGCAACTGTGCCTGCAGCGCGAGCGCACGCACGCGCAAAACATAGGGCGCCGTATCTCGAAGACCCAGGGCCAAGAAGGCCGCAGGCGCAGGCTCATCCCAAGTAACCAAGGAGGCATAGTAGGCCACCGTTCCTGCATCGCCTTTCTGCGTCAATTTGGGTTGTTGTGCCGCGAGTTCTTTTGCCTGTAATTCGGCTAGTCGTGCAATCGTCTGTTCTTGGCGGGACAGCTCCAAAAGGCCCGATACCACGGCCAGTGCTGACAAGCTCATCAACAGCATTAAGCTGATGAGTGCCAGTCGCGAGCGACTCAGGAGCCGCCATTCATGAGCGAGCCAGCTCATCGCAAACCAGCAGCCAACCGCCGCGTAGACATAAGAATCAGTGCGACAAGTGCCGCTAGCCACGCCAGCAGCACGCCAGCCATGGGAGTTGCGCGTCGCAGGGCGGCGGACGCCGTCTCGGGCTCAAAACGAAACTCGGCGATGTTGTGCCAGTTTTCATTGCTGATTCGACCAGACAGGCTGCCTTTGTCGGTCGCAAAGTTCAGCTTCTCGGCCTGCATGCGGTTGAGTCGCTGCACGAGTTCATAGCGATGGCTCTCCGCCTGTTCGAGGAAGCGGCGGTAGGCGTGCAAGTCGGTACCCGCCGCGATCATGGAAATGCGACGCAAGGCGAGCACGGGGCTGGTCAGCGAGAAGGCGTCGACACGCTGCAACTGTGCCTCCTGGAGCGCGAAGCTACGCTCGGCATAGCGGTTGAAAAGATCACTTGTCAGGCGCTCGCCCTCCATGCCCAGCACACCTTTGTAGTTCACCGGCAGATCCTCAACACGACTGACGCCGAACTGCGCCAACACCTTATTGCGGAACTCGCTGAAGTAGGGGTCGTCGGGGTTGTGGCTGTCGCCCATCGCAGCCAGGTCGCGGCCCACTGCGATGTCGGTTTCGATGCGCGTGGGCAGGGGCATTGCATACGCCACAACTTCGGACGCAAGTCGCGGCACCAGCACCACGGTCAGCGCCCAGAGCGCGAGCAGTGCGATCAGGGCATCCCGGCTGCGCGCGGCAAAGGCGGAAACACCCACCACCGCCACGGCCCAAAGGACCAGCCAGATACCATATGCGAACAGCATCACCAGAACCAGGCTGATCGGCGAGGTCTTGGTCGTTGCTATCCAGGCCAGCGCCAGTGCGGCGGGGACCAGCATCAATGCACAAACGCCGATCAGCGCCAGCAACTTGCCCGCTACGAGCTGCCCGGGGCGCAGTCCCTGCGCCAGCAACATCCGCAAGGTCCCGGCTTCGCGCTCGCGGGCCACAGCCGCATGGCCCATGAAGATGAGCAGCAAGGGGGCGAGCACCTGCAGCACGAAAGCGGGGTTCAGCTGGCCGAAGCGCAGCATGAGCGAGGACTGACGCACGTCTGCGAAGTTGGCGCTGTTCTGGCGATGGCCTTCCAGATAGAGCGTGTGGCCGGTGTAGGGGTCGATACCGGCGTCGAAGGCCGCCAACGGCTGGATGGGTCTGAAGGCGAACGTGCCGTAGTGCACCATGCGGTGCGGGTGCCGGTCGGGTTGCATCTCGAACTCGCGATCCGCCTGCGACTGGTAGCGCATCCTGTCCTGATTGGCCGCGCTGCGCTGTTCCCAGGCGGTGAAGGCCGCAATCGCCGTCAAGATGAGCAGCAGAGCTACCCCGATCATGGCCACGCGGTCGCGCCACAACAGACGCCACTCTTCCCGCGCAATCCTGATCGTCTTGCTCATCCTGCCATCTCCACGCTGGCATAGTGGCGGTGCAAGGCAGGCACATCGAAGCGGTGTGGCCCCGCAGTCGCCGCCACCTGCTCGACTAACCGTCCATCACGCAAGAAGCCGATGCTGTCGGCCACGTCGGCTGCGCCCAGCAGGTCATGCGTGACCATGAGGATCGCGACACCCTGATTGCGCAGCACGCCCATCAGACGCGTGAATTCCGCCGCCGCTTGCGGATCGAGCCCTGAGGTCGGCTCGTCCAGCAGCAGCACCGACACTTTGCGGGCCAGCGCCAGCGCTATGGCGACCTTCTGCCTCATGCCCTTGGAAAAGCCCAAGACGCGCCGATCGTGCGTGCTCCTGTCCAGTCCCGCAGCGCAAAGCGCGTCTCCGATAGCCTGTGCATCCGTCGGCTGATCGGCCAGATCCAGCAGATAGGCGATGTTTTCACGCGCACTCAGGTGCTCGTACAGCGCCACGTTCTCCGGGATGTAAGCGAGCAGACGCCGAGCCGCAACGGGTTCGACGGCCGGATCCAGACCCTGCACGCGGACTTGGCCGCTGCGAACTTTCAAAAAACCCAGCAGCAGATTGAGCGTCGTGGTTTTGCCCGCGCCGTTGGTGCCCAGCAGCACATGAATTTCTCCAGGCAGGATGACGAGCGAGAGACCGCGCAGGATCATCGCTGCACCGTAGCCCGCGACGGCATCGCGGATCTCGATCACTGGCACTGAACTCGTGGAGGAGGTCTCCAGCATCAGATCTGACATGCTCAGAATTTGGCCTGCATACCGACCGTGATGGTCCGCGCCGTACCTGGCGTCACCCACACGCGGCTGTAGGAACTCGTGTAAAAGGTTTTGTCGAACAAATTGTGAATATCTAGCGTGAAGCGCAAGGTCTTGCTCAGACGCAAGTAGCCCACAAGCTTGACCGTCGTGTAGGCCGGCAATTCAAAGGCCTGCGTGCCCGCATTTGCTTCAGACTGCGTCATGGCCTGACCCAGCCGCTCGCCCATGTGTGTCACGCCGCCGCCGATGCCATAGCGCTGGCCACCATCCAGTGTGTCTTCATAGACGGCGAGCACACTGCTGTTGATTCGAGGCACATTCAGCAAGCGTCCGCCAACTGCGAGCGTATTGTCCTTGCTGACCTTGACATCATTGAGCACCAGGCTTGCATTCACGCGCCAGTGCCGCGTGACTTGGCCGGCGGCGTCCAGCTCTGCCCCCCGACTGCTGACCTCACCGGCGGCGATCGAGAACCCGGTGTTGAGGGGGTCAGAGGTCAAGACATTGCGCTTGCGGATGTCAAACAGCGCAGCCGTCACGCCGATGCGCTTGTCTGCGCCCTCCCATTTGCTGCCCAGTTCCAGCGACCGGCCCTTTTCCGGCTCAAACCCGACCTGACGGACATCCGCGCCGACGTTCGACCGGAACGAGCGCCCCGCATTCGCGAAGAGCGTCCATTGATTGGTCGGCAACCAGCTCAGACCCAAACGCGGTGAAGTGGACGATGGGTCTTGATGGGTGCTTACACCGGTCCTGCGGTTCAGCAGAGATTGACGGTAATTGTCCATGCGGATGCCTGCGATGAGGCGCCATTGAGGTGCCAGCTTGATGGCATCCTGCACATAGAGTGCCGTGTTGCGTTGTTGTTCAAAGGTATCAACGGTACCGGTGTTGGCAACAGGCGTTGGCTGGGCTTGGCCATACACTGGCTGGTAGATGTTGATCGCGTAGGGACTGCCCACTGTGGGATCGACGCGCAGCATGACCGAATCCATGTCGAATCGGTAGGCCTCCATCCCAATCAGAAGCTCGTGTGCGAACGATCCGATCAGCAGGTTGCCATTGAGCTCGGCTTGTAGGGCGATGTCGCTCGAATCGTAGTCCCTGAAGCGACGTTGACGCCTTAGATCACCATTGGCCTGCAGCAACGTTGGTTCGGTCGAATGGCCTTTAAGCGAGGTTTCCCGGTGGGACAGCCCGAAGCGGCTGCGCCACGTGTTGTTCCATTGATGTGAAAGGATCAGCTGGTGCGTGTTGTTGGTCACCTCGACGCTGCCGTCGGCTGGCTCGCCCAGGAAGCGGTTACGCGGAATCGCACCGAGCTGATTGTTGACGGCCACCACGCCACGGTCCAGGGGAGTCTTGTGGCGAAGCATTTCACCGGAGTATTCGAGCTTTGTGTCACGGTTGAGCCTCCAGGTGAAGGCCGGGGCCACAACCTCCCGCTTGGCATGCACAAGGTCACGAAAACTGTCACGATCCTCGACGGCCACATTGAGCCGGTACGCAAAGTTCTCGCCTATCGGACCCGTGCTGTCAAAAGCGCTACGCTTGAGGCCATAGCTGCCCACATAACCTTCAACGGAATTTGCTGAGCGCCACAAAGGGCGTTTGGACACGATGTTGAGTGTCCCGCCGGGTTCACTGCTGCCGTACAGCGCGGCGGCCGTTCCCTTCAGGAATTCGATACGCTCGACGCCAGCCAGATCACGTGGCGCATTGAAGCCTCGGTTGGACGAGAAGCCATTGAGCAGCGTGGCCATGCCGGTGTCCTCGTTGCCGGGCAAACCACGGATAGCGATGTTGTCCCAGAGACCACCAAAATTATTCTGCCTGGAAACGCCGCCCACGTAGTCCAGCAAATCGTCCAGCTTGGTGGCACCAAGGTCGTCGATAGCCTGGCGCGTGATGATGCGCACCGACTGCGGCAATTCACGCAGCGGCAGCTCTGTCTTGGCCCCCACGGCTTCTTCGGCATGGTAGGCCCCAGAAGCAGTGCGCCCGACCACTTCGACCGTCGCGAGGGCTGGGATGGCAGGCTGCGCGGCTGTTTGCGCCCCGGCCAATCCGGCACACAAGGCAGAGACCCCTAGAGCGATCCAACGAGGCCGCGCGGCAAGCAGGGCATGAGAGGTGTAAAAACCTGGTGGCGTGGGCATAGCGTTGCTGAACATATGCTTTTTTTGAGGCGTGAAAGACCCGAAGTATATTGCGAATACATTATCAGTAAAAGCACCTCATTCCAAAGCTCCGTTACCTTTAAACTTTTTAAATGGAAATAAATGAGCACCAAAGGATAGTTCAGCATCCTTTGTGTCACTTCCCCGAGCATTGAACCCGGCGGTTCTTGGTTTTGGGAGTTTTAAAAAATGGCCCAGATGGATCATGCTGGCCATCGTCACATTCCCCAGATACTTGCCCCACACACTGCCCAAAAAGTGCCGCAATGGCACAAGGCGCACCGCCGTCGTATCGCTTGAGCCAAGTGAAAGCTCAAGTGCGCAGGCAAAACAAAAAAGATATTTTCTGTAGGGCAAAAACCACCGCCCAGAACCGGGCTCGTCCAACGTTTGAGATGAGAGGCGTTTGGAGGCCGTAGGCCGGAAAGCGTCCCCCTCGATGGAAGGGTTGGACGAAGCCGCTACGCGGAGCGGGACCAGATTCGGCGTGGGGCGATTCAGGTGAATGCCTGATCAACCCACCCCATTGCACACCCGCAACACCTGCGGGCCGTAGGCTTCGAGCTTCTTGACGCCCAAGCCGCTGATGCCTTGCAGCTGCGCCAGGCTTTGGGGTGCGGCCTCGGCAATGGCGGCCAGCGTCGCATCATGAAAGATCACATACGCGGGCAGGTTGTGTTCTTTGGCCACTTCGGCGCGCCAGGCCTTGAGGTTGATGTAGCGCACCATCGCGTCTTGGCCCAGGTTGGCGGCGGCGGGGGATGGGGCGCTGCGGCTGCGTGTGCGTTTGTCGGCGCGCTGGCTGGTGCTCTCGCGCAGCTGCACCGGCACATCGCCTTTCAGCACGGCGCGCGAGCCTTCGGTCAGGTGCAGGGTGCTGAAGCCTTCTTCGGTGTGAACATGCAGCGCGCCAATGGCGATCAGTTGGCGCATCACGGCGCGCAGTTGCTGTTCGCTGTACTCGGCCCCCAGGCCAAAGGTGCTGATGCTCTCGTGGCCGCGTTGCGCCACTTTTTCGGTTTTCTTGCCGCGCACGATGTCCATGGTGTGCGCTGCGCCAAAGCTGTGGCCGCTGGCCTGGTGGCAGCGGTACACAGTGGACAGCAGTTTGCGCGCCGCATCGGTGCCGTCCCACACTTCGGGCGGGTTCAGGCAGTTGTCGCAGTTGCCGCAGTAGGGCATGTAAACGCCTTGGCTGCTCTCGGTTTGGCCTTGGTAGGTTTCGCCAAAGTAGCCCAACAGGCGCACGCGTCGGCAGTCGGTGGCCTCGGCCAGGGCCAGCAGCGCGTCGAGCTTGCCGCGCATGACCTGCTTGAACTCTTCGCCTGCCGGGCTTTCGTCGATCATGCGGCGCTGGTTCACCACGTCTTGCAGGCCATAGGCCATCCACGCGTCCGACGCCAAGCCATCGCGCCCGGCGCGCCCGGTCTCTTGGTAATAGCCTTCGATGTTTTTGGGCATGTCCAGGTGCGCCACAAAGCGCACATCGGGTTTGTCGATGCCCATGCCGAACGCGATGGTGGCCACCATCACCACCCCCTCTTCGCGCAAAAACTCGTTTTGGTGGCGCTGGCGCATGTCGGCGGGCAGTCCCGCGTGGTAGGGCAGCGCCCGCACACCGGCTTCGCACAGCATGGCCGCAATCTCTTCCACCCGTTTGCGCGACTGGCAATACACCACACCCGCTTCTTCGGGATGCTCGCGCTCAATGAAGCGCAGCAGTTGGGTGCTGGCTTCTTTTTTTTCGACGATGGTGTAACGGATGTTGGGGCGGTCAAAGCTGCTGATGAACAGCTCGGCGCTTTCCAGCTGCAGCCGCTCGACGATGTCGGCCCGCGTCAGCGCATCGGCCGTGGCAGTCAGCGCCACACGCGGCACGCCGGGATAGCGTTCGTGCAGCACCGTCAGGCCCCGGTATTCGGGCCGGAAGTCGTGGCCCCACTGGCTCACGCAATGCGCTTCGTCAATCGCAAACAGGCTCAGCAGCCCGCGCTCTTGCAGCGAGTCCATTTGCGCCAAAAAGCGCGAGGTGGTCACCCGTTCGGGCGCGGCATACAGCAAGGTGATGTCGCCACGCATCAGCCGCCGTTCGGTGTCGCTGGCTTCTTCGCTGGTGAGGGTGGAGTTGAGGAAGGCGGCGCTGACACCCGCTTCGTGCAACGCGCCCACTTGGTCGTGCATCAGCGCGATCAGGGGCGACACCACCACCGTGATGCCCTGGCCAGCGCGTTGGCGCGCAATGGCCGGAATTTGGTAGCACAGCGATTTGCCCCCGCCCGTGGGCATGAGCACCAGCGCATCGCCGCCTGCGGCCACATGGTCAATGATGGCTTGCTGCGGGCCGCGAAAGGCGTCGTAGCCAAAAACTTCGCGCAGGATGGGGAGGTGGGGGGACACTGGGGTTTGACGGCTTTTTGAAGGCTTGATTGTCCGCTATTGGTGGAGCATTTTTGCGGGTGTGGTGTGGGTGGGTGAGGGCGGGCAGTGCCCGGCTTGCCAGTTGCGGGCAGCGGGTTTTGCGCGGTTTCATAAAACCTGAAACCCCAACTTTTACAATACCCCCATGAAACCCCTGACCTACACCCGCGCCCAAGCGCTGCCCGAGATCCTGAAGAACCGCATCGCCATCCTCGACGGGGCCATGGGCACAATGATCCAGCGCTTTAAATTGTCTGAAGCCGACTACCGGGGCGAGCGTTTCAAGGATTTCCCCAAAGACGTCAAGGGCAACAACGAGCTGCTGAGCCTGACCCGGCCCGACGTGATCCGCGACATTCACGAAGGGTATCTCGCCGCCGGGGCCGACCTGATCGAAACCAACACCTTTGGCGCGACCACCGTGGCCCAGGCCGACTACGACATGCAGCACCTGGCCCGTGAGATGAACCTGCAATCCGCAAAAATCGCCCGCGCCGCTTGCGACAAGTTTTCTACCCCCGACAAGCCGCGCTATGTGGTGGGCGCTTTGGGCCCCACGCCCAAGACCGCCAGCATCAGCCCCGACGTGAACGACGCGGGAGCGCGCAATGTGACCTTTGAAGAACTGCGCGCCGCTTATTACGAGCAGGTTCAAGCGCTGGTCGAAGGCGGCTCGGATGTGCTGCTGGTCGAAACCATTTTTGACACCCTCAACGCCAAAGCCGCGCTGTTTGCCATCGAAGAGTTCTTTGAAGCCAGCGGCCAGCGCCTGCCGCTCATCATCAGCGGCACCGTCACCGATGCCTCGGGCCGCATCTTGAGTGGCCAAACCGTGACCGCCTTTTGGCACAGCGTGCGCCACGCGCAGCCCTTGGCCATTGGCCTGAACTGCGCTTTGGGTGCGACGCTGATGCGCCCCTACATTCAAGAGCTGAACAAAGTGGCGGGCGATACGTTCATCAGCTGCTACCCCAACGCTGGCCTGCCCAACCCCATGAGCGACACCGGCTTTGACGAAACGCCAGAAGTCACCAGTCGCCTGTTGCACGAGTTTGCCGCTGAAGGCCTGGTCAACATCGTGGGCGGCTGCTGCGGCACCACGCCTGAGCACATTGGCGCTATTGGCCGCGCCGTCGCCCCCTTGGCACCTCGCGGTGTGCATGGCGGGTTCTTTTACAAAGAAGCGGCCTGAACGGTCACGCCCAGGCCATTCAGGTCATTCAGGCCAACGCGCCAAAAGCCTTGCTGAAAAAGTCTTCGGTGCCGAAGTTGCCCGACTTGAGCGCGATGTGCACACCACCGTGGGCTGAAGGCGCATGGCACCACGGCACGCCGGGGTCGATCTGCGGGCCAATTTGCAGCTGTGCGATGCCCAAGGCTTGCACACAAGCGCCCGAGGTTTCGCCACCCGCCACCACCAACTGACGCACGCCCAAGCCCACCAGGCCACGCGCCACGGCGGCCAGTGCGTTTTCAACCCAAGCACCTGCTTCGGCCACGCCCAGTTGTGCCTGTACGGCTTTGACGGCATCGGGCTCGGCGGTCGAGTACACCAACACCGGGCCGTCTTTCAAAAGCGGCGCGGCCCAGGCCAGCACCTGTTGAACCACGGTATCGCTTTGCCCGTTCATCAGGCTGGCGGGGTCAATGGCCCGTGCGGGCCGACCGGTGGCTTTGAAGTGCGCCACCTGCGCGTTGGTGGCCAGCGAGCAGCTGCCCGACACCACGGCTTGCAGGCCCGATGCCGCAGGCAACTGGCTCGCTTGCAACGAAGGCTGCAGCCCAAAGTTGGCGGGCAGGCCAATGGCCACGCCCGAGCCTGCCGTCACCAATGGCATCTCTTTCAAAGCCGGACCCAGCAACAACAGGTCGGCGTTGCTGGTGGCGTCCACCACGGCCACGCCCACGCCCTGGCTGCGCAACTCGGCGATGCGTGCGCGGATCGCGGCTTCACCTTGCGCCACCGTTTTGTAATCGATCAAACCCACGGGGCGCTGGGTTTGCGCTTGCATCACGCGCACCAGGTTCGCATCCTGCATGGGCGTGAGCGGGTGGTTTTGCATGCCGCTCTCGTTGAGCAGCACGCTGCCCGCAAACAAATAGCCCTTGAACACGGTGCGGCCGTTGTCTGGGAAAGCCGGGGTCGCGATGGTGAAATCGGTGCGCAGCGCGTCCATCAGCGCCTCGGTCACCGGGCCGATGTTGCCTTCGGGTGTGCTGTCAAAAGTGGAGCAGTATTTGAAATAGATCTGCTGCGCCCCTTGGGCCTGCAGCCACTTCAAGGCTTGCAACGATTGCGCGATGGCCTCGGCGGCCGGAATGGTGCGCGACTTGAGCGCCACCACCACGACATGAACGTCGGCCGCCAATGGCACTGTGGGCACGCCAATGGTTTGCACCACCCGCATGCCCGAACGCACCAGGTTGTTGGCCAGGTCGGTGGCACCGGTGAAGTCGTCTGCAATGCAACCCAGTTTGATCTTCATGACTTGCCTTTCGGCAGTTCAATGCCCGGAAAAATCTTGATCACCGCGCTGTCGTCTTCCTTGGCAAAGCCAGCGGTGCTGGCCTGCATGAACATCTGGTGCGCGGTGCTCGACAGCGGCAGCGGGAACTTGCTGGCGCGCGCCATGTCCAGCACCAGCCCCAAATCTTTCACAAAAATGTCCACGGCCGACAGCGGCGTGTAGTCGGCCGCCAGCACATGGGCCATGCGGTTTTCAAACATCCAGCTGTTGCCTGCGCTGTTGGTGATCACCTCGTACAAAGCGGCTGGGTCCACGCCCTCGCGCAGGCCCAGCGCCATGGCCTCGGCCGCCGCCGCAATGTGCACGCCCGCCAAAAGCTGGTTGATGATCTTGACCTTGCTGCCTGCGCCCGCGCTGTCGCCCAGCTTGTAGACCTTGGCGGCCATCGCGTTCAAAAATGGCTCGGCCACGGCATAGGCCTCGGGCTTGGCCGCCGTCATCATCGTCATCTGGCCAGATGCGGCTTTGGCGGCACCGCCCGAAATCGGCGCATCCACATAACGCAGGCCCATGGCTTCGAGGCGCGCTTCCAAAGCCACCGACCAATTCGGGTCGACAGTGGAGCACATCACGAACACGCTGCCGGGCTTCATGCTGGCGGCGCAACCGGGGGTGGTGCCGTCGCCAAACAACACGGCTTCGGTCTGGGCGGCATTCACCACCACCGACACGACCACGTCGCACGCTGCGCCCAGAGATGCCAAGCTGTCGTGTGCCACACCGAAGGGTGTACGGCATTTTGTGTAAACGGGGCTGAGATCAGTCATTGGGCATCCTGCCTTCGAACTGAATGGTAAACCGGGTCAATGCGGCTTTCCAATCTCTGAGCGGCATCGTCCACTTCTTGCTGATGTTGTTCAGCGCCAGGTAGAACAATTTCAGCAATGCCTCATCGCTGGAGAACGAGCCCCGGCTCTTGGTCACCTTGCGCAGACTCATGTTCACCGACTCGATGGCGTTGGTCGTGTAAATGATCCGCCGAATCTCTGGAGGATATTCAAAGAACGGCACGATCCGCTCCCAGTTGCTGCACCACGATTTCACAATGGTCGGGTAGTCAGCGCCCCATTTTTCTTCGAATTCCTGCAGCCGCAGCACGGCATCATCCGCAGTTGCGCTGCTGTAGATGGTCTTCAGGTCTGCGGCCACCACTTTGCGCATCTTCCAGCTCACATAGTTCAGGCTGTGGCGCACCATGTGCACCAGACACAGCTGCACCGCCGTTTGCGGATATACAGCCTCTATTGCCTCGGGAAAGCCCTTCAAGCCATCCACGCAGGCGATGAAGATGTCAGCCACGCCCCGGTTCTTGAGCTCCGTGACCACCTGCAGCCAGAACTTGGCCCCTTCGGTCTGGGCAATCCACAGCCCCAGGATTTCCTTCTCGCCCGCCATGTTGATGCCCAAGGCCAGATATACGGCCTTGTTGCGCACCACGCCTGAGTCACGGGTTTTGACGTGGATGCAGTCCAGGTAAACGATCGGGTACAGCGCATCCAGTGGACGCGCCTGCCAAGCCTTGACCTCGTCCATGACGGCATCCGTAACCGATGAGATCAGCGTGGGCGACACCTCGGTGCCATACATTTCCTGGAGATGCCCCTGAATCTCACGTACCGTCATGCCTCGGGCATACAGGGACAAAATCTTGTCATCAAAACCCGTCCAGCGCGTCTGGTGCTTGGGCACGATCTGCGGCTCAAAGCTGGCGTGGCGATCACGGGGGATATCAATGGGCAGCTCGCCAAAGTCGCCTTTGAGGGTCTTTTTGCTTTTGCCGTTGCGGGCATTGCCAGCGGCGTTGGCCACGCTGGCATTCTTGGTGTGACCCAAGTGCTCGGTCATCTCGGCTTCCAAAGCGCGCTCCACAAGGCGCTTGGTCAGCTGCTTGAGCAGGCCGTTCTCGCCGATGAGGTCTTCAGGTTTTTTATAGCCAGCGAGCAGCTGGTCGATCAATTCGTTGCTTACGGTCATGGTTCATCTTTCTGGATGTTCGGCAGTTTCCTGCCATTTGACCGTTTACACAAAATTTAGGACACCCTCGGCAAGGAATATCAAAGGGACAGTGTTTCAGGAGGCACACCCAACTGCACTGGACAGCTTGCTGCGTCTGCACAGGGACAGGAAGGCGTCGAGTTCCGGGTTGGCACAGCCCTCATCCAGCAAGATAGAGGCGACTGAAGGTGCCATGGCGGCAGCGGCAGCGGCGTCCAGAAACAGCGAACGCCAGCGGCGTGCCAGCACATCTTCAACAGTCTGTGCAAACTCCTCCCGAACGGCAAATCGCACCATGGCCTCCGTGAGTCCCATGCCGAGTTCGGTCTCGGCCCCGGGGCAGGCCGTCACACGCTGAGCCTCTGTGCCATACAGATGCAGTCCGGGTGCGACATGCAGCGATATGGGCTGGCCCGAACCAGCGCCCAAGAGGGCATGGTGTTCGGTCAAGCCGCCCGGTTTGCGCGGCAGTAACCGCTCATCGAAACAACGCTCCAGTACGTCTTCTGCCATGGCGCGATAGGTTGTCCACTTGCCTCCGGTGACCGTGACCAGGCCGTTGGGACCGGTCACGATGGTGTGTTCACGCGACAGTGTTTTGGTGGCCCCCTCGGCCTGGCGCGCAGGAGCGACCAGTGGGCGCAATCCCACCCAGACGCTGCGCACATCCTCACGTCCCACGGGCCGATTCAGGGCCAGACTGGCCTCTGACAGGATGAAATCCAGTTCTTCCTGGAAGGGCTCCGGATCTCTGGGCAGGTCCTGGCGCGGGGTGTCGGTGGTGCCCAGCACAAGCTTGCCCAGCCATGGCACTGCAAACAAAACACGTCCATCGCGCGTCTTAGGAACCAACAGCGCCGTGTCACCCCCCAGGAAGGTCTGGTCCACCACCACATGCACACCCTGACTGGGACTGACCATGCGATGCACAAGGGTCTGCGGAACTTGTCCCTGGGTGGCGGCGCGCAATTCGTCTACCCACACGCCCGTGGCGTTGACGACACACCGGGCGGCCACGGTGCGGACTTCGCCCGAGAAATGATCGCGCACATCCAGCTCAAAACGGGCTGCAGCCGAATCGGCTTGCCTGCGCACTGCCGTGACCTTGCTGTAATTCATCAACACCGCCCCCGCCGCTTCAGCGGTGCGACCCAGGGCAAGCACCAGTCGGGCGTCATCAAACTGACCATCCCAATACCGGACACCTCCGAGCAGGTTTTGTGGGTTCACGCCGGGCAGCGATGCCAAGGTGCGTTCGCGGCTTAGGAGTTCGGTACGACCGAGACCTGCAGCGCCGGCCAGAAGGTCATAAAGCTTGAGTCCGATACCGTAAAACGGAGACTGCCACCAGTGGTAGGCTGGCATCACGAAAGACAGAGGCTGTGCCAGATGGGGTGCCAACCGCAAAACGGTGCCACGCTCGGCAAGTGCCTCGCGAACCAGGGAGAGGTTGCCCTGGGCGAGATAGCGCACACCGCCGTGCAACAGCTTGGTGGAGCGCGAAGACGTGCCGCTGCCGAAATCGTGCGACTCCAGCAACACGACAGAAAAACCGCGCAGCACTGCATCGAGAGCCACCCCGAGCCCGGTGGCACCTCCCCCAACAACGGCCAGGTCGTACACCGACTGGCGGGACAGTGATTCAAGTAATGCTGCGCGTTTCATGAAAGCTGGAGATGGCCCCTCGCACTGGGCTCAGCGAGGGGCGGTTTGCAACAGGCTCAACAAGGGGGTCAGCGCACCTTGCCGTTCTTCCAGGCATTGAGCAACTGGTCGTAAGCAATGGTTTGTCCCCTGGGCTTCTCGTTGGCCAGCTTCTTCCAGGGAGCCGCCTTGTCGCTGAGGTACTTGTTGGGATCGCCCTTCGGATTGAGTTTGGGGGCGCAACGTGCCATGCCGGAGCGCTCCAGGCGGGCCATGACCTGGTCCATCTGCTCTGCCAGATTGTCCATGGCCTGTTGTGGTGTTTTCTCACCAGTGACCGCCTCGGCCACATTCTGCCACCAGAGTTGGGCCAGGCGTGGGTAGTCGGGCACGTTGGTGCCAGTGGGCGTCCAGGCCACGCGGGCCGGGCTGCGGTAGAACTCGACCAGGCCACCCAGCTTAGGCGCCATGTCGGTCATGGCTTTGGACTGGATATCGGACTCGCGAATGGGGGTGAGGCCGACGATGGTTTTCTTCAGCGAGGTGGTCTTGGCGGTCACGAACTGAGCGTACAGCCAGGCAGCCGCCGTACGGTTCTCGTCGTGATTGGCAAAGAACGTCCAACTGCCCACGTCCTGGTAGCCGTTTTGCATGCCCTGCTTCCAGTACGGGCCATTCGGGCCGGGGGCCATGCGCCACTTGGGGGTGCCGTCTGCGTTGACCACTGGCAGACCCGGCTTGGTCATGTCGGCGGTGAAGGCGGTGTACCAGAAAATCTGTTGCGCGATCTGGCCCTGGGCCGGCACGGGGCCGGCTTCACCAAAAGTCATGCCGGTGGCTTCCTTGGGCGCGAACTTCTTCATCCAGTCGATGTACTTGGTGAGCGCGTAAACAGCGGCTGGTGAGTTGGTGGCACCACCTCGGGACACCGAGGCACCCTGCGGGGTGCAGCCGTCGCCCGAAGCGCGGATGCCCCATTCGTCCACTGGTTTGCCGTTGGGAATGCCCACATCCGCGGTACCGGCCATGGACAGCCAGGCGTCGGTGAAACGCCAGCCCAACGATGGGTCTTTCTTGCCGTAGTCCATGTGGCCGTAGATCGGCTTGCCGTCGATGTTTTTCACATCGTTGGAGAAGAAGTCGGCGATGTCCTCATAGGCGCTCCAGTTCAAGGGCACGCCAAGGTCGTAGCCGTATTTGGCCTTGAATCTGTCTTTCAGGTCCTTGCGCTCGAACAGGTCGGCACGGAACCAATACAGGTTAGCAAACTGCTGGGTGGGCAGCTGGTAGAGTTTTTTGTCGGGTCCGGTGGTGAAGCTCA
Source organism: Limnohabitans sp. (assembly GCF_023910625.1). Lineage (NCBI taxonomy): Bacteria > Pseudomonadati > Pseudomonadota > Betaproteobacteria > Burkholderiales > Comamonadaceae > Limnohabitans > Limnohabitans sp. The sequence continues at coordinate 2,044,846 of NZ_JAAVVW010000003.1, read as the reverse complement.
GGCCAATGAAATCCTTCAGGTCCAGGCCCGGGTTGGTCCACTCCTTGCCTTTGCCAGCCATGTAGTCAGTCAGGTTCATGACCTTGCCGTAGCGGTAGTGCGTACCGATCAGATCACTGTCACTGATCCAGCCGTCGTAGATCGACTTGCCCGATTGCATGGAGGTCTGGAGCTTTTCGACCACGTCGCCTTCCTGAATCAGGTCGTGCTTGACCTTGATGCCGGTGATTTCCTCGAAGGCTTTGGCCAGAGTCTTGCTCTCGTACTCGTGGGTGGTGATGGTTTCAGAGACCACCGAAATCTCTTTGACGCCCTTGGCCTTGAGCTTTTTGGCGGCATCGATGAACCACTTCATTTCCCCCATTTGCTGTTCTTTGGACAAGGTGGAGGGCTGGAATTCATTGTCAATCCAACGCTTGGCAGCTGTCTCATTGGCCCAGGCTACCTGAGCACCCAAGGCCAGCAGGGCTGCCAGTGCCAAGGTGGTGTGTCGCAATTTCATGTCTTCTCCTCAATCGATGTGCTTCCCCGGTGGTTCAGATGAAATGACCCGGCCCCGGGGAAGCAATGGGCCGAATTCGAAAAGGGCAGAAAAGTGGTTGCAGCGGCGTCAACCCTTGCGCATGACCAGCACCATCCAGATGGAAGCGATGCCGAAGGCGAACCAGATGCTGGGTTCCTGCTCCAGCGACAAGCCTTGGGCGATGCGGCCGGCCAAGCCGACAAAAGCCAAATGGATGTAGGCCGAGCCGAGCAAGCCGATGAACAGGCGGTCACCACGCGTGGTGACCAAGGGCAGGAAGCCCTTGCGTTCTATCGTCGGAGACTTGATTTCCCACACCGTCATGCCGACCAGCATGAGCACAATGCAAGTGAAAAAAATGGCTACGGGTGTGGTCCACACCATCCAGTCAAACACGGCACGCCCCTTGTGCGCCTGCTGCAACATCCCTCAGGCAACGGTCGCTGCCTGTGCTCTGGGGGCGCAGGCTTCGCGGTGTACTGTCTGAAAAATCACGGATCTCGGTCATTTCTGTTCCTTTGCGCTGCGAATCCCTTACACACGTCCCATAGCGAAACCTTTTGCGATGTAGTTGCGCACGAACCAGATCACAATCGCGCCAGGCACGATGGTGAGAGTCCCGGCGGCGGCCAGCGTCGCCCAGTCCATGCCACTGGCGCTCACGGTACGGGTCATGGTGGCCACGATAGGTTTGGCGTTGACGCTGGTCAGCGTGCGAGCCAGCAGCAGCTCGACCCAGCTGAACATGAAGCAGAAGAAGGCGGCTACACCCACACCCGCCTTGATCAAGGGCAGGAAGATGGTGAAGAAAAAGCGGGGGAAGCTGTAGCCGTCCACATAGGCGGTTTCATCGATCTCGCGTGGGATGCCGCTCATGAACCCTTCCAGAATCCATACGGCCAGCGGCACATTGAACAGCAGGTGTGCCATGGCCACGGCGATGTGGGTGTCCATCAGCCCCATGGTGGTGTAGAGCTGAAAGAACGGCAGCAGGAATACGGCCGGAGGCGTCATCCTATTGGTGAGCAACCAGAAGAACACGTGCTTGTCACCCAGAAAGCGGTAGCGCGAGAACGCATAGGCTGCCGGCAGGGCCACGGTGAGTGAGATCACCGTGTTGATGGCCACATAAATCAGGCTGTTGATGTAACCAGAGTACCAGGAAGGGTCGGTGAAGATGGTCTGGTAGTTGGCCCAGGTGAACTCGTTAGGCCAAAGGGTGAATGAAGAAAGGATCTCCTGATTTGTCTTGAAACTCATGTTGACCATCCAATAGATGGGCAGCAGCGCAAACACCAGGTAGGCGATGAGGAACAAGGTCCTCTTCTTGAATCGCCGCTTAACCATGAGTCGCCTCCTTCTGGGATGCGCCCAGGCTCTGCATCCAGTTGTAGAGCACGAAGCAAAACAGCAGGATGATGAAAAAATAGATCAGGGAGAAGGCGGCTGCCGGGCCGACGTCGAACTGCCCCACTGCCTTGGTGGTCAGGTACTGCGACAGGAACGTGGTGGCACTGCCAGGCCCTCCTCCGGTGAGTACGAAAGGCTCGGTGTAGATCATGAAGCTGTCCATAAAACGCAGCAGCACCGCAATCATCAGCACCCCTCGCATCTTGGGCAACTGGATATAGCGGAACACGGCCCACTTGCTTGCGCCGTCGATGCTGGCGGCTTGGTAATAGGCATCGGGGATGCTTCGCAGGCCGGCATAGGCCAGTAAGGCCACCAAGGGTGTCCAGTGCCACACGTCCATGACCAACACGGTCCACCAAGCGTGCGAAGCCTTGCCGGTGTAGCTGTAGTCAAAGCCTGCCTGCTGCAGGTAATACCCCAGCATGCCGATGTCGGCCCGACCGAAGATTTGCCAGATGGTGCCCACAACGTTCCATGGGATCAGCAGAGACAGTGCCACGATCACCAGTACCGCCGAGGCCTTCCAGCCCTGTGCTGGCATGGACAAAGCCAGTGCGATGCCCAGAGGGATCTCGATCAGCAGCACCGCGAGCGAGAACTGTATCTGCCGCCACAAAGCGCCGTGGAGATCCTCGTCCCGCATCACGGCGGCAAACCATTCGGTGCCGACAAAGACTCGGCGATCTGGCGACAGGATGTCCTGGACCGAGTAATTGACAACCGTCATCAGTGGCAAGATGGCAGAGAACGCCACGCACACAACGACGGGCAGCACCAGAAACCAGGCTTTCTGATTGACGGGTTTGGTGGTGGCACTCATGACACGAGAACCTCGTTTTGATAGAAGCATGTGTGCTCGCCCAGCACCTGCAAGTGGACAGTGTCGCCAGGTTGCGGCACAGCGGATGCTGGTGAGAGACGGACTTTCAGAATGTATACATCCATTTGGCAGGTGACCATTTGACAGGTGCCGATGTCTTGCACCCGCAGCACCTGGGCTGCAAGGCTACCCGCGCAACCTTCAGTCGATAAAGACAGATACTCTGGTCGGATACCCAGCGTGATCGGACCGACTGGCAGCGTGCGACCGGCAGGCACCTCAAGCACCTGGTTCAGCACCAGCAACTTTCCTGTTTCGATTCGGGCGGGCAGAAAGTTCATCCCGGGCGAACCGATGAAGTGGCCCACAAAAGTATGGGCCGGCCGCTCGAACAGGGCCTCGGCCGGCCCCACCTGCACCGCCTTGCCGCGCGACATGACCACCACCTCATTGGCGAAAGTGAGTGCCTCCACCTGGTCGTGCGTGACGTAGATCAGGGTGAGCTTGAGCTCGTGGTGGATTTGTTTGAGCTTGCGGCGAAGTTGCCATTTCAGGTGCGGGTCGATCACGGTCAACGGTTCGTCGAACAAAATGGCAGACACATCGGAGCGCACGAGCCCGCGACCCAGCGAGATCTTCTGTTTTTGATCCGCGCTCAGTCCGGCTGCGCGCATGTCGAGTTGGTGGCTCATTTCCAGCATCTCGGCGATGCGGCCCACACGCGCCTTGATCTCGCTGGCCTGTACCTTTCGGTTCTTCAGTGGAAAGGCCAGGTTCTGCGCTACGGTCATGGTGTCGTAGATGACCGGGAATTGGAACACCTGAGCGATGTTGCGCTGCTGCGGGCTCATGCGGGTGACATCATGGCCATCGAATTTCACCCAGCCCTGCGAGGGCTGCAGCAGCCCCGACATGATGTTGAGCATGGTGGTCTTGCCACAGCCCGACGGACCCAACAGGGCATAGGCACCGCCGTCCTCGAAGGTCATCTTCAGCGGCAGCAGGGCGTAATCCTCGTCGCGCTGGGGGTTGGCCCTGTAGGCATGAGCCAGGTCGAGTTCGATGCGGGCCATCAGGCGACCTTTCCGGGTCGGGCCGGGGCCCGCACCAGCGGGCCTGCGGCATCAAAGACAAACAGGCTCTCGGGGTTCAGGTAGAGCGTGATGGGTGCACCCAGCGGACAGTCATGCACACCGGGAAGCTGGGCCACAAGGTTGCCCACCGCGGTGTGGACATGGACAAAGGTGTCGGAGCCGGCGATTTCTGCCAGCTCGACGCGGCCAGTCAGTGTCACGTCGAATGGCCGGGCCTGATCGCGCAGGCCGCCGGCGCGCACACCGAGCACAAGCTGGCCCGGTGCGTTGGCCGGCAAGGCCAGTGGCCATACCGCACCACCGCCAACGCGCGCACCGCCGTTCACTGCCTCGGCCGGCACGAGATTCATGGGCGGGTCGCTGAAGGCCCGGGCTACGCGGATGCTCTGCGGGGCATGAAACAACTCGGCCGTGGGGCCATACTGGAGCAATTCGCCAGCATCCATCACAGCCGTATAGCCGCCCAGCAGCAAGGCCTCGCCGGGTTCGGTGGTGGCGTAGACAACGGTGGACTCGCCACTGGAAAACAGCAGGGTGAGTTCTTCGCGCAATTCCTCGCGCAGCTTGTAGTCGAGATTCACCAGGGGTTCATCCAACAACATCAGCGGTGCCCCTTTGGCCAGGGCGCGGGCCAGCGCAACGCGTTGTTGCTGGCCGCCCGACAGTTCGGAGGGCAGACGGTCCAGAAACACCTCGATGTGCAATCGAGCAGCCAGGTCCTGCACCTTGTGGTCGATGTCCCTTTCGCCACGAAGCTTCATGGGGGATGCGATGTTCTGAGCCACCGTCATGGATGGGTAATTGACGAACTGCTGGTAGACCATGGCCACGTTGCGCTGCCGAACCGCAACCCGGGTCACGTCGACGCCATCTGCCAGCACGCGTCCGGTGGTGGGCACATCCAGGCCGGCCATGATGCGCATCAGGCTGGTTTTGCCGGCCTGAGTGGCGCCCAGCAGAACCGTGACGCAGCCGGGCACCAGTGTGAGGCTTTGGGGGTGCAGGTGGACCGAAGGCCCCACCGTCTTGCCCACCAGCTCCAGAGAAAGCTGCATTCGATCTCCAGTAAAAAGAAACACCCTGCGAACAAATTGATTCGTTCGTTTGGAGATTTTATTGTTCGTTTCTGTTCTTTTGGATTCAGTGTTAACCCTTATCAGGCTCTTTTTATTTTCCGTTATGTTCGAGTACAGATTTATCTTGGCCCGTCTATCCTGTACCCCATGAACCTGAATCCGCGCCATACCCAACTGTTGGACGCAGTACGCGCCAGCAGCCCCCAAACCATTGAGGCTCTGGCCGAGCGTTTTGGTGTCACGCTACAGACCGTGCGGCGCGACGTGAAGCGTCTCGTTGAGGCGGGGTTGCTGTCCCGATTTCACGGCGGGGTGCGGCAGCCTGTCTCGACCACCGAGAACATTGCCTACCGACAACGCCAACGCATGTCATCGCAGGCCAAGATCTGCATCGCGCGGGCGGTGGCAAGCCGTGTGCCCAACGGATGCTCCCTGATCATGAACATCGGCACCACCATAGAGGCGGTAGCGCACGAGCTGCGGCACCACCAGGGCCTGCGCGTGATCACCAACAACCTGCACATTGCGTCTGTGATGAGCACCTACCCGGACTGCGAGGTGATCGTGGCCGGAGGGCAGGTGCGCAGTGGGGACCAGGGCATCGTTGGCGAGGCCACTGTGGACTTCATGCGTCAGTTCAAGGTCGATATCGGCCTGATTGGCATCAGCGGTATCGAAGCCGATGGCACATTGCGTGACTTTGACTACCGCGAAGTGAAAGTGGCGCGTACCATTGTTGAACATTCGCGCGAAGTGTGGTTGGCCGCCGACCACAGCAAGTTCAACCGATCGGCCATGGTGGAGCTGGCACGGCTCGATGACATCGACGTGCTGTTCACCGACCAGCCCCCGCCTTCGCCATTCGACGAACAGCTGGCGCTGGGCAACGTGAAATGCGTGCTGTGTGATACCGAACCCAATACCGATTGAGTCGTTTCGCGAGCCCAATCCATCTGTTTAACCGTTTTCAATATGACCTACCTTTTGGCTCTGGATCAGGGCACTTCGAGTTCTCGCAGCATCGTCTTCGATCATGCCGGCCGTGTCGTGAGCATGGCCCAAAGGGAATTTCCGCAGATCTACCCACAGCCGGGATGGGTGGAACACAAGCCTTTAGATTTGTGGCAGAGCCAACTGGCCACCGCGCGCGAGGCCCTGAATAAAGCCAACTTACAGGCCAGCCAGATCCATGCCGTAGGCATCACCAACCAGCGTGAAACCACGCTGGTATGGAACCGAAAGACCGGTGAGCCGGTGTACAACGCCATCGTCTGGCAGGATCGCCGAGCAGAAAGCACCTGTACCACGCTGCGCGAACAGGGTCTGACTGACACCGTGTTGCAAAAGACAGGCTTGCGCATTGATGCGTATTTCTCTGGCACCAAGCTCAAGTGGATCCTGGATAAGGTACCCGGCGCGCGTGCCCAAGCCGAACGCGGCGAACTGGCCTTCGGCACGGTCGACAGTTGGCTGATCTGGCAACTCAGCGGTGGTGCACGGCACGTCACCGACATCAGCAATGCATCGCGCACCATGCTGTTCAATATCCATACCCGGCGGTGGGACGATGAGCTGCTGGCAGCGTTGGACATACCGGTCAGTTTGATGCCACAGGCCCTGCCGTCGAGCGGGCACTTTGGTCAAATAAGTGCGCAGTGGCTGGGCGCCCCGCTCGAGATCAGCGGCGTGGGAGGTGACCAACAAAGCGCCCTGTTTGGTCAGGCCTGCTTTCGTGCTGGCATGGCCAAGAACACCTACGGCACCGGTTGCTTCATGTTGATGCACACCGGCGAGCGCTTTCAGGTGAGCCAAAATGGCCTGATCACCACTGCCGCCGCGCAACCGCCCGGCAACCCCCGGTTTGCGATGGAGGGCAGCGTGTTCATAGGTGGCGCGGTGGTGCAGTGGCTGCGAGACGGACTGCGCGCCATCGAATCCAGCAGGGAGGTGCAGGCACTCGCCCAAAGCGTGCCCGATGCGGGGGGCGTGGTGCTGGTGCCAGCCTTCACGGGCCTTGGCGCACCCTACTGGCAGCCCGAGACCCGCGGCAGTATTACCGGCCTGACACGAGGCACCACCATGGCCCACATTGCGCGCGCTGCCCTTGAAAGTATTGCCTTCCAAAGCGCTGCATTGCTCGACGCCATGAGCCGCGATGCCGTGGCCGCAGGTGGCGTGCCGGTGAGCGAACTTCGGGTGGACGGCGGCGCTTGCGTGAACGATTTGTTGATGCAGTTTCAAGCCGACCTGCTGGGCATTCCGGTGGTGCGGCCTGCGGTGATCGAGACCACTGCGCTGGGCGCCGCCTATCTGGCCGGCCTTCACACCGGGCTGTACTCTGGGCTGGAGGAGCTGACTTCACTGTGGCGCGCCGAACGCACCTTCCACCCTACGCTGTCGCGCGAGCGGGCGGCAGAAAAAATGGCGCAGTGGGAGCATGCGGTGCGCCAGACGGTAGCGGCCTAGCCGAAACCCGCTTTGTCACGATGGTTGCCGGTCGCTTGAAGACCAATCGTCAAAAACGATGCCGCAACGGTCGCCCTAACGCGCAACTGGGCGCGCGGACGGGCGTGACGTGATCGACAGGCGCTGCCATGCTGCCTATGTTGGCACAAGGCCGATCATGCCCCCCGCACCATCAGCACTGGTACGGGGCACAAACGCATGACCTGTTCGGCCCCGCTGCCCAACAGCATGCGACCCAGTCCCCTGCGGCCGTGGCTGCCCACGACCACCAAGTCTGCCCCCCAGCTTGCCGCTTCATCGGCCACGTTTTCGCCAAGGCGCTGGCCGGGTTTGTTGAGCAGTTGGGTATCGGCGTTCACACTCAGGGCCGCCGCAGCGTCCATCGCGTTTTGCAATATTTTTTTGGCGTTGTCGAAAGCGCAGGTGTGCAGATCGTCCGATAACTCGTAGCTGCTGAAGTAACGCACGTCATCCATGACGTGCAAAAACCGCACGCTGGCCAAGGACTCGTGCGCCATATCCAGCGCCACGCGCATGGCTTTGTCGGCCGTGTCGCTGCCATCAATGGGCACCAGGATTTTCTTGAAAAGGCTCATGCAGATCTCCTGAAGCAAAAAGTGATGCAGTGCACGGTCCAGTGGTGCGGCGCATGGCAAGCCAGCGGTCGATGCTGTGGCCAAGTTCATGCATTGCCTTTCCTGCTCAGCCCAGGCACTTGCGTGGGATCAATCAGGGGTTGATGTTAGGCCCGTGCTGGCCGGCGCACCATCCATCAGAAGGTCAATTGTGTGATGTCCCCGGATTTATGCCGGAGGGTGATGCGGACCGGGGCCTGTCCCGTGCTTGACCGCCATGACGCTAAATCGGGCGACAATCTGGCCTTTGTTCGGGTGGTTTGTCGCCCGACTCCCGATTTCTGGAACAACCCATGACCTACCCAAATACCCAACTCTTCATCAACGGTCAATGGTGCGACGCCGAGGGCGGTCGCAGCCTGCCCGTGTTCAACCCCTCCACCGGCACCGAAATTGGCCGCTTGGCCCATGCCGGTGTGCCCGACTTGGAGCGTGCTGCGCAAGCCGCGCAAAAGGGTTTTGAAATCTGGCGCGACACCCCCGCCAACGAGCGCAGCGCCATCCTGCGCAAAGCTGCCGCGCTGATGCGCGAGCGTGCCCCGCACATTGCCGAGCTGCTCACCCAGGAACAAGGCAAACCCCTGGCTGAAGCCAAGGCCGAAGCCATGACGGCTGCCGACATCATCGAATGGTTTGCCGAGGAAGGCCGCCGCGTGTATGGTCGCATCGTGCCGCCGCGCAACCTCCAGGTGCAACAGCAGGTGCTCAAGCAGCCCGTGGGCCCGGTTGCTGCGTTCACGCCCTGGAACTTTCCGGTCAACCAAGCGGTGCGCAAGATGTCGGCGGCGTTGGCCACCGGCTGCTCCATCATCGTCAAGGCCCCTGAAGAGACCCCTGCTGCCCCTGCTGAATTGATCCGTGCTTTCCATGACGCGGGTGTGCCCGCTGGTGTCATCGGTTTGGTGTACGGCACGCCCGCCGAAATTTCCAACTACCTGATCGCGCATCCATTGATCCGCAAGATCACCTTCACCGGCTCCACGCCAGTGGGCAAGCAATTGGCCGCCTTGGCGGGCCAGCACATGAAGCGCGTGACCATGGAGCTGGGCGGTCACGCCCCGGTGATCCTGGCCGAAGACGCCGACATCGGTTTGGCCCTGAAGACTGCGGGTGCGGCCAAGTTCCGCAACGCGGGCCAGGTTTGCATTTCGCCCACCCGTTTTTTGGTGCACCACGCGATTGCGGATGAGTTTTCCCAGCGTTTTGCCGAGCAAGCGCAGGCCCTGAAAGTGGGCGATGGCCTCACGGCAGGTACGCAGATGGGCCCATTGGCCAACGAGCGCCGCTTGGCCGCCATGCAGTCCATCGTGCAGGACGCCCGAGCCAAAGGCGCCAAGGTGTTGACAGGCGGTGAACGCATCGGCACCCAAGGCAATTTCTTTGCGCCCACCGTGCTGTCGCATGTGCCGCTCGATGCCGATGTGGTGGTCAATGAGCCCTTTGGCCCGATTGCCGCCATCCGCAGCTTTGAGAAGATCGAAGACGCCATTGCCGAAGCCAACCGCCTGCCCTTTGGTCTGGCCGCTTACGCCTTCACCCATTCCATGAAAACCTTGCACCAGCTGAGTCAGCGCCTCGAAGTGGGCATGCTCTGGGTCAACCAGCCGGCCGCGCCCTGGCCCGAACTGCCCTTTGGCGGCGTGAGGGATTCGGGCTATGGCTCCGAAGGTGGCCCCGAGGCGATGGAGGCCTACCTCAACACCAAGACGGTGTCCGTCTTCCACGCCTGATGTTCGGCGGCTGGACACCGGGCCCATGGGCATCTGGTGACCGGATCTGAGCCCTTTGGCGCGCCAACGCACAGACGCCTGGCGCTGTTTTTCCGATGATGACGCTTTTCCAAAACAACAGGAGCCATCATGAATAACAACAGCATCCAGCGTGCCGTCATCGCCAGCATCCTCAGCGTCACCGCTTCGGCTTGGGCCCAAACCTCGGTGGGTTTGGGGCGTGCTGACTACCGCGACAACTGCGCCAGTTGCCACGGCACGACGGGCAAGGGCAATGGGCCGATGGGCTCGTTTCTGGTCAAGCCAGCGTCGGATCTGACCCAGATTGCACAGCGCAATGGCGGCAAGTTCCCGCAGGAGTTGATGTGGGAGATCATCGATGGCCGTTGGTCCGGCGACGGCGGGCCCCACGGGTCGCGCGAAATGCCGGTCTGGGGCCAAGAGTTCAAGGCCCGCGCCATGACCCAGACCGGAGACTCGCCCACCACCGCCGAGTGGTCTGCGCGCAACCGCATCGTGTCGCTGATCAGGTATCTGGAGACGATCCAGGTGCCTTGACGGCTGGGGAAGTGCTGACCCGCTGGCGCGCCCGTGCCGCCACGCCCGTGTCGGCAAAGGCCCAGGCCAGCGAGGCACCCATGGCTTGCAAGGCGCTGCGCACGGCAGCTTGCTCGGCCAAGCAAGTGCGTGGGCGCTGCAACAAGTCCAGCGCCCAATCGGGCAGCATCTGAAAGGCGGCTCGCACCATGAGCATGACCAGCGGCCGCTCGCTGGGCGCGCAAGGGTAGTTTTCAATCAGGTGGATGGTCTCGCGGGTGCGTTCATCCATCAGCAAATCGGGCCGGTAAGCCAGCAGTTGAGTGAGCGCCTGGTGGCGTGTTTCGGGCAAGTCCTGCGCTCCTAGGCGCTGGCCCACGCGGCTCATTTCCCAAAAATACCGGTCTTGCTGCGCGGGGCTGAGCGCTTGCATTGACAGGTCCTGGTAGGCGCGCAAAAAGCTGATGGTCTCGCCAAGGTGTACCCAACGGATCAGTTCGGGCTCGTTGGCCACGTAGCAGCGGCCATCGGGCAAGGTGCCACGGATGTTGGCGTGGATGTGGTTGACCCGCTCGATGGCCTGCAAGGCCGCGGCCGTGCCGCCATAGGTGGTGGTGGCCACAAAAGAAGCGGTGCGTCCCAGCCGCGCGCGCAACTGGGTGCGAAAGCTGGAGTGGTCCCACACGGCGGCCAGCGCGCGCGGATGCAAGGCTTGCAAGATCAGCGAAGACAAGCCGCCCGTCATCATGGCCACGAAATGCGCATGCACTTGCCAAGTGACGGCATCCGGTCCGAACAGGCCGGGATCACCCGCAGGATGCAAAAAATCATGGGCATCGCCCGTGGCCCCGGTCATGGCCCGCACGCGCGCGCCCAACTCGGACTGGATGCGGGCCGTCACGGCATCCTTGAGCGGACAGACCCAAGCATTCATCGCGGCAGAAAATGAGGCAAAAGAAGACATGGTTCCACAAGGTGCTGGCAAGCAGTGTGGGCCAGCCAGCGCCAGTCTGCACATTGCGTGGTAATGGGCGTGCCGGGGTTCGGGCTTTGGCAGCCCAATAACCTTGCGTGAACCAAGACCTTTGGCCAGCCAAGGGCACTGCCAACCGGTGCATGCCCGAACATGAGCGGCTAACTTGGAGACATGCGATGGCCTGGCTGGATTTTTTGAAAAATGGCAACGAACTGAGCGAACTGCTGATCGAGGGCAACAATCCCTATGGAGCGCAGTTGCTCAAACAAGCCGATGTGGAGCAGATGCGTGACCACCTCCAGTCGACCGAACGGTTGCTGGGCTATGTGCTGGGCCGCGTGGTGCTGGCAGGGCGGGGTTTGTGGTTGTTGACGGACCAGCGGTTGCTGGTGTCCGAAAACGACACGGGCACAACGGTGCAACACTTTGCCCTGAAGGACATCACTGAGGCCGAGTGCGTCAAGGGCAAATATGGCTACACCTTGCGTGTCACGGCGGCGGGCCAACAGCGCAGCGTGTATGGCGCATCGGCGCATCTGGCGGCGGTGTTTTACCGGGCGCTGGGTCAAAAGGTACGGTGCAGTCCGGTTTACAAACCCACAACGCTTGATGCGGATGACGTGGCCGAGGTGGTGCACCACTTCTCGGACGCCGCTTTGCGTTTGCAGCCTGATGCGCTGGTCAATGCCGGTGCACGTGCCCTGATTGCCCAACTCGCACAAGATGCCGCCAGCCAGGTGCGCGTGGCCGAAGCGGCGCACTGAGCCCCGTCATCTGTCAAGGTTTGCTGGGCTCGATCTTTTTCAGGTCAAAGCCCAGTTTGTCGAGCTTGGCCAGCAAGGCTTGGTAGGTGGAAACTGGCATTTGGGGGGGGCGTGACAAGATCCACAGGTATTCGCGCCGGGGTTCGCTCACCACCACCCACTGGTAATCAGGGTCCAGGTCGATGATCCAGTAATCGCCCCACACCATCGGAACGAATGACAACCAGGCGGGCGCAAAGCGGACCTTCAACTGGGCAGAGGTGGGCCCCCCAATTTGTCGGGCGGCGCCCAGCGCTTCGCTCCATTCGCCCTGGTCGGTTTTGCAGCGGTTGAGCACCTGCACCCGACCATCGGCTTGCAGGCTGTAAGTGGCCTGCGTGCTGTTGACGCACTTCTTCTGAAACCGATTGGGGTATTTGGCGATCTCGTGCCAGGTGCCCATGTAGCGGGGCACATCCACTGAGGGCACGGTTTGCAGGGGCGCTGTCTGGGCTGGCACAATGCCGATGGCCAGCATAAGCAGGGTCATGCAAATGGTGGCGCGAACGCCCACTGCGTGCAAGCCTTTGGCACGCATCAAAGCACGATCGGGCCGAAAGTCCCGTCCATGTTCTGGCCAAGGCCGTGGCTGTCGCCCTTGATGGGCAGGTGCTTGTCGCGCCGGTGAAGGTCCATGATGTGATCTTTTGCTTAAATGGGAAATTCTCATGCCGTTGGGCGGCCGGCCACAAAGCTCCCCGACTTGCCGCCGTGCTTTTCCAGCAGCTTCACATCGGTGATGACCATGCCCCGGTCCACGGCTTTGCACATGTCGTAGATGGTGAGCAGCGCCACTTGCACGGCAGTGAGGGCTTCCATTTCGACCCCTGTTTGGCCGTTCACTTCGGCCGTGGCTGTGCAGACCACGCTGGAGTCTTGGATGTCGAATTCAACGGCCACCCGGGTCAAGCCGATGGGGTGGCACAGGGGAATCAGGTCGCTGGTTTTTTTAGCGCCCTGGATGCCTGCAATTCTGGCAATGCCCAGCACATCGCCCTTTTTGGCAGAGCCGGAGGTGATCAATGCCAAGGTGCCGGGCAACATGCTGATCCGGCCCCGGGCCACGGCCACACGCCGGGTGTTGGCTTTGTCTCCCACATCGACCATGTGGGCTTGGCCTTTTGCATCAAAATGGGTCAGGACATGGTGGTTCATGAGCAGAAATTTCAGGATTGACGACAGGTTCACAACAAGCGTGCATCATACGGTGCTAATACATGGCATGGATCGCTTTGAAACTTACTGATCGACGACTTCACAATGTGCTCGGGCTGGCGCTGGCTTGGGCTCTGAGTGCGGGCTTGGCGCATGGTCAGGCGATGGGCTTGCCCGCGCTTGGCGATGGCGAGAGCATTTCCCTGAGTGCCGAGCGTCAATTGGGTGACCGGATTGCCCGCGAGCTGTTTCGTGACCCGGATTATCTGGAGGATGCGGTGCTGGACGAGTACATTCAGCAGCTTTGGGCGCCTTTGGTGAGAGCCGCCGTGGCGCGCGGTGAGTTGTCCGCAGAGCTTCAAGAGCGGTTTGCCTGGCGGATTTTGCTGGGTCGAGACCGTTCGGTAAATGCCTTTGCATTGCCCGGGGGGTATTTGGGGGTGCACCTGGGTTTGATGGCGGTGGTGAGCACGGCCGACGAGTTGGCGTCGGTGCTGGCCCATGAGTTGAGCCACGTCACGCAGCGGCACATTGCGCGCGGCATCAGCGATCAGTCCAAGATGACCCCATGGTTGGTGGGTTCCATGATTTTGGGTGCCATGGCGGCCAGTAAAAACCCGCAAGCAGCGCAGGCCCTGATTGTGGGGGGGCAAGCTGCAGCCATTCAGACTCAGTTGAGCTACACCCGCGACATGGAAAGAGAGGCCGACCGTGTCGGCTATGGCATTTTGGTGGATGCGGGGTATGACCCCGGCGGGTTTGTCAGCATGTTTGCCAAATTGCAGCAAGCTGCGGGCTTGAATGACAGCGGGGCATTTCCGTATCTGCGCAGTCACCCTTTGACCACCGAGCGCATGGCCGACATGCAGGCTCGCCAGCAATTGAATGCGTCCCTGCCCCGGCCGTTGCCAGACATGGCGCACGCCATGCTGGCAGCCAGAGCCCGGGTTTTGTCACAAAGCGGCCCCGACGCGCTCAAGGCCTGGACTCAAGGCCCGGCATCACTGGCTGCCACGGCTTCGGCTGCCGACCGGGCGGCTGCGCTTTATGCGGCGAGTTTGTCCCATCTTTTGTTGCGCGATGCTGAGGGCACCTCGCGTCATCTGCAGTCCTTGAGCGCTTTGGTTCAGTCGCATCGCCACTTGCCCTCCCATGCGGCGGCGCAGCGATGGTTGCATTTGCTTGAGGCCGAGGTGGCGCAGCGGCAAGAGAAGCCGGCATTGGCCGTGCAGGTGTTGACGAAAGAAAACCAGGGGCAGCGCTTGCTGCGTCCTGAATTGATGGCCTTGTCGCAGGTGCTGCAGCAATTGCCCGAGCACCCCCTGTGGCCATCCGTCAAAGCGCAGTTGCGGGAGGTGGTGCGGCAGACCCCGCTGGACGCGCAGGCCTGGGACCGTTTGTCGGGCCTGTTGACGGTACAAGGTCAAACTTTGGCGGCCATGCGAGCGGCCGGAGAGGCGCAGGCGGCCCGACTCGATTGGCCGGGTGCCATCGACCGTTTTCGTGCAGCGCAAGAGGCGGCCCTTGCCGGACGTTTGCAGCCGGGTGAACACATTGAGGCGTCCATTGTGGATGTGCGCCTGCGGCATGCCCGCGAACGCCTGCGGGCCTTGCAGCCGCCAGACCGTTGATCCTGGCCATTGGGGCTATGATCGCCCTCCTCGAACACCCCACACCATGTCTGGCATCCACATCACCGACATCGAAGCGGCCATCAACCATTGGCGCAGCAAGAACCCTTCTCCGGATGGGGTGACTCTGCCGCCTGAGTTGCGAGCTTTGGCCGAGGTTTATGGCTTGATGGTTTACCACCGGCAGGACTTGGTCGATGAGTGTTCGTGGCCGCTGGCTGCCGCCTTGGCCTGGCAGGATTGGTATGCCACGACCCCGGACACGCCGTGTATTGCCATTTGTTCGACCAGTCAGGGCGACGAAAGTTGCAAGGGCTGTGGTCGCAGTTTTGAAGAGGTGCAGCTTTGGACCGAAATGAGCCCTGCTGCAAAGCGTGCCGTGTGGCGTCGCATCACGGTGGATGGCACGTCCTGGCGTTTCAATCGGTATGCCGAGCGCGCCGCCGAAGACCGCCACTGGGCCAAAGTCGCAGCACAAGCGCAGGTGCTGCTGGACTTGACCCCCTGACTTTGAGGGCGCGCCCGCCAGGCACTCCTGCCGCGCTGAAATCACCCGAAGTCGTCTTCGTCAGCGCCCCTGACCACCTGCCGCACCACTTCTGCGTTGAAGCCTCGGGTGAGCAAAAAGCGCATGTGTTTGGCGCGGGTCTGCGGGTCTGGCGGCGGGCTGCCAAATTTCTTGCGCCAGACTTCCCGGGCACGGCTGAGTTCGGTGTCCTTGAGGTTCGCCAGGGCGTGGGCCACTGCTTCGCCAATCAAGCCTTTGGCAATCAACTCTTGCTGGACCTTGGCCGTGCCCCATTTGCCTGCACGCCGGTGGACCACGGATTCGATGGCGCGGCCGTCGTTGAGGAAGTCACGCGTCTGCAACTCGTCAAGCGCTTTGGCCAATTCGCCGGGCACTGTTTCGTGGGGTGCCAGTTTGCGTTCCAGCTCGGCGCGCGAGTGTTCGCGCTGACTCAAAAGCCGCAGGGCGCGGCCTTTGAGCGAGGGTTGAAATCCGGGCTTGTTCAAGCGGGGCCGCCTCTTAATGGACTTTTATTCGCCTTTGGGCTCGGCAATGGCCGACTCCAGCAAGCGGATGCCCAGCGATTCGCGCACCTTGTTTTCGATTTCGCGGGCCAACGCCGGGTTCTCGCGCAAGAACTCGCGGGCATTGTCACGGCCTTGGCCGATTTTCTCGCCCTGGTAGGCGTACCAAGCGCCCGACTTGTCGACGATCTTGGCGGTGACGCCCATGTCGATCACCTCGCCTTCTCGGCTGATGCCCTCGCCAAACAGGATGTCGAACTCGGCCGTCTTGAAGGGCGGCGCGACTTTGTTCTTGACCACTTTGACCTTGGTCTCGTTGCCGATCGCGTCGTCACCTTTCTTGATGGTGCCGGTGCGGCGGATGTCCAGACGAACCGAGGCGTAAAACTTGAGCGCATTGCCGCCGGTGGTGGTTTCGGGGCTGCCGAACATGACACCGATCTTCATGCGGATCTGGTTGATGAAGATGACGGTGCAATTGGTCTTCTTGATGGTGGCGGTCAGCTTGCGCAGGGCCTGGCTCATCAAGCGGGCTTGCAGGCCGGGCAGGCTGTCGCCCATGTCGCCTTCGATTTCGGCCTTGGGGGTGAGGGCTGCGACCGAGTCGATCACGACCAGATCGACCGCGCCGGAACGCACCAGGCTGTCCACGATTTCCAGGGCTTGTTCGCCGGTGTCGGGCTGGCTGACCAGCAGCTCTTGCAGGTTCACGCCCAGGTTTTGGGCGTATTGCACGTCCAGCGCGTGCTCGGCGTCGACAAAGGCGCAGGTGCCGCCCAGGCGCTGCATTTCGGAGATGACTTGCAAGGTCAGGGTGGTTTTGCCGGAAGACTCGGGGCCGTAAATCTCGATCACGCGGCCACGGGGCAAACCGCCCACACCCAGCGCGATGTCCAGGCCCAAAGAGCCGGTGGACACGACCTGGATGTCGGCGATGACTTCGCCCTCACCCAGGCGCATGATGGTGCCTTTGCCGAATTGCTTTTCAATCTGGGCCAGGGCGGCTTGCAGGGCTTTGGACTTTTCGCTGTTGTCGTCGCTCATGAGAATCTCCTTGAATATCAATGGGTTGGGGCATCGGGTTCAGCGGTGATGTGCTGTTTACTGGATGCGTGAACAGTACTGTAAACGAGCTGTATAAAACTGTAAACAGTATTTTTGGTCAGTTTGCCTTATCATTTAGCCATGTCAGAAAACAGCCATTCAAACGCCTTGAGCAGCCCTGCGCTGCAGGATGAGCGCTGGCGTCAGACGCATTTGGGCCGGCTGTTGGGCCACGCCATGCGGCGGTTTGACGAGCGCGTTCTGCACCTGATGGCGGGCAACGAGGGCGTGCCGCTGGCGCTGGCCAACCTGGCCTCGCGTGACCAAATCAGCGCCGCGCATGTGCACATCACGCGCCATTTGGCGCTGGACGGCTCGCGCCTGACCGATCTGGCGCGGGCGGCGGGCATGAGCAAACAGGCCATGGGAGATTTGGTGGACCAGTGCGCGGCCTGGGGGCTGGTGCAGCGCGAACCCGACCCGCTGGACGCTCGCGCTCGCCGGGTGGTCTTCACCCCCGTGGGCCTGGCCTGGCTGCAAGCCTTCAAGGAAGCAGTGGCCCAGGCCGAGGCCGAATTCCGTACCGAAGTGGGCAAGGATGTGGCCACCGTGGTGGCTTTGGGGCTGGAGGTGTATGCAGCAGGCGCGGGGGGCGGATGATCGCCATGCGTGGGTGCGATCAGGCCATCAGGGAAATGGGGTCGACGTGGCAAGTGCGGCGTGCTTGGCGTCTGGCTCGCCCGCAGCCCCCTGCAAGAGCCATTGACGAAAACACAACAGCGCGTGCAGCTGTGTGCGGCCTTCCGGATAGCAGAACCAGTAGCCCATGTCGCCGCAGTAGCCGCCGCCCATCGGGTATTGGGCCAGGGGCTCGCGCACAAGCCCGGCAGCGATCTCGTCCTGCACCAGGCAGCGCGGCACCAGCGCCAGGCCCATGCCCGCCATAACGGCGCGGATCATAGTCTGGAACTGGTCGAACTGCGGGCCCGCCAGCGGGTTTATCAATCCTGTCACGCCTTGTGTCTCGCTCCAGTGCAGCCAGGCCTCGGGCACCGTCACATGGCGCATCAGCGTATGGCGCGCCACATCGCCTGGTGTGTTGATGGCGATATCGGCTGAAAGCGTGCGCGGTGCGATCAGCGCGACCTCGTTGCCCGTGATGTAGTCGGCGTGCGCGCCCGGCCAGTGGCCATCGCCAAAGAGGATGGAGCAGTCCAGCTCGGGCCGCTCGAAGTCGTAGCTGTGCACGTAGGGCACGAAGTGCAGGGTGATCTGCGGGTGCAGATGCTGAAACTGCGGCAGGCGCGGGATCAGCCACTTGGCGGCAAACGTGGGCAGGCTCGACAGGTGCAGCGCGCCGCCGCCATCGTTGCTGGTGATCAGCTCCAGTGTGGCGGCTTCCAGCTGAGCCAGCACGGCGCGCACGGCCTTCTCGTAGCGCTCGCCCGCAGGGGTCAGTGTCAGGCGCTTGCGGCTGCGCTCGAACAGGACCACCCCCACCCAGTCCTCCAGCTCCCGGATCTGCTTGCTCACTGCGCTTTGCGTCAGGTGCAGTGCATCCGCCGCGCGGGACACGCTGCCAAAACGCGTCACCCCTGAAAAGGCGCGCAACAGGTGAAAAGGGGGTGTAAGACGGCGGAGCGAGGACATGGCGCAGCAGTTTGATTATTCCTTTTTGGAATGTTATCAGCTCCATCTGTTGCTTGTCACCCGAGCGCTCCAACCGTAATCTCCGTTTTTTACAAAGGAGAACTACCCATGCAACGCCGTCACATGCTCTCAGCGCTTGCCGCTGTATCTTTCGCTCCCGGAATGTCTTTCGCGCAAGAGGGGCAGCCCCTGCGCATCATCGTGCCGTTCCCGCCGGGCGGTGCCACCGACATCACGGCCCGCAGTCTGCAGGAGCCGCTGTCGCGCATCCTCAAGCAGCCCGTGGTGCTGGAAAACCGTGGTGGTGCGGGTGGCTCCATCGGCATGGCCGAGGTGGCCCGCGCCCCGGCAGACGGCCTGACGCTGGGCGTGGCCACGCTCTCTACCCACGGTGTGAACCCCGCCGTGTACAAAAAGCTGCCGTACGACCCCATCAAGGATTTCGTGGGTGTGACCGAAATCGTGAAGGCCCCCGGTGTGTTGGTGGTCAACCCCGCCGTCCTGCCCGTCAAGGACTTTGCCGAACTGGTCAAGTACCTCAAGGCCAACCCCGGCCAAGTGTCCTACGCCAGCCCGGGCAACGGCACCATCGGCCACATGTGGGGCGAGCTGTTCAAGCGCAGCACTGGCACGTCGATGGTGCACATTCCGTACCGAGGCGCAGGCCCGGCCATCAACGATGTGCTGGCGGGGCAGGTGGCCGTGTACTTCGATCAGGTGGCGTCCTCGCTGCCCCACATCAAGTCCGGAAAGCTGCGGGCGCTGGCGGTGTCCTGGCCTGTGCGGCTGGAGGTGCTGCCCGACGTGCCCACCTACGCGGCCCTGGGCTACAAACAGGCCAACGAACCGTCATGGTTTGGGCTGGTGGCGCCGGCCGGGATACCCCGCGCCGCGGTAGACCGCATCCAGCAAGCCGTGGCGCAGGCGCTGCGCGAGCCCGCGGTGCGCGAGCGCCTTGCCGGGCAGGGGCTTTACCCTTCGGGCACGATATCCAGGGAGTTCACCGCCCAGATTGCCGACGAGATCGGCAAAATGAAGGGCGTCGCCGCCTACGCCAAGGTCGTGCTCGACTGAACCCACACCGGGCCCGGGAGGGCCCGGCGGCCATAGCCGGGAAAGACCGCGACAGCGATAACCATGGTCTTTCACCGGTCTGGGCGGCCAGGCCAGCCGCCCCACTTTGTGCACACTCTGCCTATGCATGCAGCCCTGAAACTGATCCAGCAACACTTCCAGCAAGCCCAACCCGGTGTGACCGACTCACCCGGACCTGCGCCCGCTTTCGTGACGGCCCTTGCCGGCACCACCGCCCTGGTGCTCGACTCGCCCCACAGCGGCACGCATTATCCGGCCGACTTCAACTCGGCCTGCGCGCTGGCCACGCTGCGGCGCGCCGAGGACACCCATGTCGAGAAGATCTACGCCTTTGCTCCAGAGCTGGGAGCGGCCTGGATCGAGGCGCACTTTCCGCGCATCTACCTGGATGCCAACCGGAGTACGACCGAGCTGGACACCACCCTGCTCGATGAGCCCTGGCCTGACCCCGTCGCGACCGACCCCGCCGTGCTGAGCAAGGTGCGCCTGGGCAAGGGCCTGATCTGGAAGCTGACCGACGAAGGCGAGCCCATCTACAACCGCCAGCTCACGGTGGCCGAGGTGCGTCATCGCATAGATCGCTGCTGGCACCCTTACCATGCCGCCGTGCAGCAGGCCATCGGGGCGGCCCATGCACGGCATGGTTTCAGCATCCACATCAACTGCCACTCCATGCCTGCGGTGGCCGGGCGTTTCGCCACCGATTTCCCAGGTCTGGAGCATGCGGATTTCGTGGTGGGCGACCGCGACGGCACCACCGCCAGCCCGGCACTTTCGGCCATGATCTGCGAGCAATTGCGCGCGCGCGGCTACAGCGTGGCCTACAACCATCCGTACAAAGGGGTTGAACTGGTGCGCCGCTACAGCCAACCGGCGCAGCACCGGCACAGCATTCAGTTGGAGATCAACCGCAAGCTCTACATGGACGAGCACACACTGGCCCAAATCCCGCAGGGCATGGCCCGACTGCAGAGCGACCTGAGGGCGCTGGTGCAGACGCTGCTGGCAACCGACCCGCGCTGAGGCTAGCCCCGGGGCGCGGTCAGCCCGGGGCAGCCGGGTGTCGCCCTTGGACGAACGGCTTGTCAGGATTGCGCCGCGCCGCGCCGCGCCGCGCAGCGCAGCGCTACCCCCTAAAATCACCGGGCGGACAGGCCATCCATCACGGCCGCACATCAACAGGAGACAGCCATGCGCATTCTGATAGCCGAAGACGAGCAAGTGCTTGCTGACGGTTTGTTGCGCACTTTGCGAAGTGCGGGTGCTGCGGTGGACCACGTGGCCAGTGGCAGCGAAGCCGACGCGGCTTTGATGACCAACAACGAATTCGATCTGCTGATTCTGGACTTGGGTTTGCCCAAGATGCATGGCCTGGAGGTGCTCAAACGTTTGCGCGCCCGAGGTTCTGTGCTCCCGGTGTTGATCCTCACGGCAGCAGACAGTGTGGAAGAGCGCGTCAAAGGCCTGGACTATGGGGCTGACGATTACATGGCCAAACCCTTCAGCCTGCAGGAGCTCGAGGCCCGCGTGCGGGCTCTCACCCGCCGCGGCATGGGCGGTGCCACATCACAAATCAAGCACGGACCCTTGGTCTATGACCAATCTGGTCGTGTCGCCACCATCGATGGCAAGATGATCGAGCTGTCCGCGCGCGAGTTGGGTTTGCTGGAGGTTTTGTTGCAACGCGCAGGCCGCTTGGTCAGCAAAGACCAGTTGGTCGAGCGCCTGTGCGAGTGGGGCGAAGAGGTCAGCAACAATGCGATCGAGGTGTACATCCACCGCTTGCGGAAAAAAATCGAAAAAGGTCCGATCCGCATTGCCACGGTGCGCGGACTGGGCTACTGCCTGGAAAAAATCCCGGGTTGATTGCTTTGCCACACCGATGCTGCAGATCCACTGACCCATGACGTCCAAAGGCTGGAATTTGCGGGTTTTCAAACGCGAGCAACGCTCGTTGTTTGGTGAAATTCTGGACTGGATGCTGACACCGCTGCTTTTGCTGTGGCCCATCAGCTTGGCCCTGACCTGGTTGGTCGCTCAGGGGTTGGCCAACAAGCCTTTTGACAGGGCGCTGGTGTACAACGTTCAGGCCCTGGCGCAACAGGTCAGGCTTGGGCCCGACAAGACTGTGCAATTCAACCTGCCTCAGCCAGCGAGCGAACTGCTGCGAGCTGACGAGACGGATCGGGTCTTTTACCAAGTCCGAGGCGCACAGAATGAACACCTCAGCGGTGAGCGCGACCTGCCATTGCCCAAGCCCTATGAACCCACAGGCAGCAGCTACGAGGTGCATATCCGTGACGACGAAATGCGGGGTCTAGAAGTTCGGGTGGCCTACACCTGGATACGGCTGGATGCTGAGGGCAATCGAATCGCTTTGGTTCAGGTGGCCGAGACGCGAGAAAAAAGGTCTGTGCTGGCGGCCGAAATCATCAAAGGCGTGATGTTGCCCCAGTTTGCCCTGCTGCCGCTGGCAGTGCTTCTGGTGTGGCTGGCTTTGGTGCGTGGCATCAAGCCTTTGTCTCAACTCGAAGAACGCATCCGTGCACGAAAACCGGATGACTTGAGCCCCTTGGACGACAAGGCAGTACCGGTGGAGGTGGCCCCTTTGGTGATGTCGGTCAATGATTTGCTGGACCGCTTGAAAGACTCTATCGTCACGCAAAAACGCTTCTTGGCCGATGCCGCGCACCAGCTCAAAACGCCATTGGCCGGCTTGCGCATGCAGGCCGATCTGGCCCAGCGTTCGGGCTCTAGCGAGGAGGATTTGAAAAAGTCCCTGCAACAGATCGGTCGCGCCAGCGTGCAGGCCACGCACACCGTCAACCAATTGCTCTCATTGGCCCGGGCAGAGGGTGGGGGCGCCCATATTCTGCAAGAGCAGTGCGACATGGCCACCCTGGCCAGTGAAGTTTTGCAAGATTGCCTGCCAAGTGCGATGGACAAGGGGCTGGATCTGGGTTACGAGGGCGTGGAGCCGGGTGCGTCTGGCGCACAGTTGCGGGGCAACAAGACCTTGCTCAAGGAGATGTTGCGTAATTTGGTGGAAAACGCAGTTCATTACACCCCGGGCACCCCTGAGCACAAAGGCGTGATCACGGTGCGGGTACTGGCAGATCCGTACAGCAAAGTGCTGGTTGTGCAAGTAGAAGACAATGGACCGGGTATTCCGCAGCATGAACGGGACCGTGTCTTCCAGCCGTTCTTTCGCGCCTTGGGCACGGACGTGGATGGTTCGGGCTTGGGGCTGCCCATCGTCAAGGAAATTGCACAGCAACATGGTGCAACGGTCAGCATTGACGCCACTTTCACGGGGCAAGCCTGGCCAGGGGCTTGTTTTACCTTGCGGTTTGGCGCGGTCTGAAGCGATGGCCGCTCAGGCCTTTGTACCCATGCCCAGTTGCAAGCGTTCGCGTTGTATCACGCGAGCAACGGCTGGCTCGGCGACTGGCAGAAAGCCCTGTTGCACAAAGAGTGGGTCCAAATGCAAGACGATGGCCAGAAACTGCGTGATGGTCTCTCTCGAATCAAGGCCTGCCAGGGGCAGTGGGCGCTGAGCTGGGGGTGACGTCAGTGTCGCTGTTGCCCGGATTGGCCATTGGCTGCGGGCCACCCGTGGGCTCAGCATCTGCCGGGGTCTCTGAGGGCGCAGCCGAGCCCTGTGCAGGAGGCGTAACCAACAGCTTCAGGGCCTCAGGGCGCAATTGCTGTTGCAGGCGCTCAGGCTCGCGGTTGGCTTGGGGGCTGTAGCCCCAAGGCGCAAAAGTATCCCATTGCCAGGCCAGCACAGCCGCATTCAGCAAAACCAATAGGCCCACGCCGTATTTCAACATGCTCCGCAGTCCCGTCATGTAAAAGGTCGAACGCTGATTTCGGCGCTGTGGATTTCCTGCACGCCCAGCTCGGTCTGCAATCGTAACCCACCCCCTGAACTGACGCCCAGGGCCAGGCCGTGTTGACCATCGCTGGTGTGTACCCTTCGTCCTTTCAGGGCATCCCGAAGATCGAAACGGTTTTGCAGTGGTGCAAAGCCCTTGGTCTGAAATTGCAGCAAGGTTTGGACCAATGGCCAAGCCACCCGAGTCAGACATGCTGCTGCGCTCAAATTGGGCAGCAGTTCCGTCAGCGCCGCAGGCGCGGGATTCAGACCTGCGGCAGGCATCGCAAGGATATTCAGACCGACACCCACCACTACGTGGCTGCGCCCGCCCATGCTGGATGCCTCGACCAGGATGCCACCGAGCTTGCGGTCTTCGAGCCACAAATCGTTGGGCCATTTCAGGCGAATGTCAGGGTGCAGGCTTTCAGCCAGGCTCAGGCCCACAGCCAGGGACAAGCCCGACCAGTCTTTGGGGGTCAAAGACAAGCCGAGGGAAAAGGTGAGGGACTCGCCGGGCAGGCTGCGCCAAACCCTGCCCATGCGGCCGCGGCCAGCGCTCTGGCGCTCGGCCACCAACAAGGTGGCCTCGTGCTGGCCTGACCGAGCCCGTCGCATGAGTTCGCTGTTGCTGGAGTCGATCTCGGGCAGTACTTCCACCGTGAAGTCCGGCAGCAGTGGGTAAACCTGCTCCTGGATCAATTCGGCTGGCCATGCCGTGTGGGGCATCATCGGTTTTTGGTCGTCTTTTGGTCAGACTTGCCAGTCTTGGCTTTGTTTTTCTTTTTCTTTTTTTTGGGTGTTTTGGGTGTGTCGGGGCGGTCCTTGGGCGACAGCAGCGTGCCCCGGCAGTTGGCGCTGCCGCACCAGCAGGGGTATTCGGCCTTGAGCTTCTTGGTGTAAGGCTCGTCGATGATCAGGCCGTAGTCGTAGTTCAGCTCTTCGCCCGCTTTGATGTTGCGAATGGCCTTGATGAAAATGCGGTTGTTGTCTTCATCGGCTTCGCAGTTGGGTGCGCAGCTGTGGTTGATCCAGCGCGAAGAGTTGCCACCAAACAGCGCGTCAATGACCCGGTCTTCGTTCACATGGAAGTAGAAGGTGTGGTTGGGGTCATTGGGGTCGTGCGGGTGGCGCTCTTGTGCCTCGTCCCAGCTGATGACCTCGCCCACGTACTCGATCAGGGTCTCGCCTTCGGCCAGGTCTTGCAGGGCAAAAACGCCCTTGCCATGCACGCCGGAGCGGCGAACCTGGATGCGTTTGCCGGATGCGCTCGGCTTGGTGAGGCTGGGGGAGGAAACTGGGGTTTTGGCCACGGCGTTAAAAATTTGTTATGGTGAATTCATGTGGGCGCGTGCGTGAGCGCGTGCCCGGGCGCGTGCGCACACGCGAGACAACGGATTGTAATGACATGAAAACCTTGGTAATTGCAGAGAAGCCTTCGGTGGCTCAAGACATCGTCAAAGCCTTGACCCCGACCTCGGGCAAGTTCGAAAAACACGACGATCATTTCGAGAACGACAAATATGTGGTGACCAGCGCGGTGGGCCACTTGGTGGAGATCCAGGCCCCCGAGCAGTACGACATCAAACGCGGCAAATGGAGCTTTGCCAATTTGCCGGTGATCCCACCGCACTTTGACTTGAAGCCCGTGGACAAAACCAAGAGCCGCCTGAACGCGGTGGTCAAGCAGGCCAAGCGCAAGGACGTGAACGCCCTCATCAACGCCTGTGACGCGGGCCGCGAGGGGGAATTGATCTTCCGACTGATCGAGCAGTACGCCGGGGGCACCAAGAGCTTGGACAAGCCGGTGCAGCGCCTGTGGCTGCAGTCCATGACGCCCCAGGCCATCCGCGACGGTTTTGACAACCTGCGCACCAACACCCAGATGCAGGGCCTGGCCGACGCCGCCCGCAGCCGCTCAGAAGCCGATTGGCTGGTGGGCATCAACGGCACCCGCGCCATGACCGCCTTCAATTCACGCGATGGGGGCTTCTTCTTGACTACCGTGGGCCGGGTGCAAACGCCCACGCTGGCCGTGGTGGTCGAGCGCGAAGAGCAAATCCGCAAATTCATCAGCCGCGATTACTGGGAAATCCACGCCGAGTTCGCCGCAGCTGCTGGCACCTACCCGGGCAAGTGGTTCGACCCCAAATGGAAAAAAGAAGAAGACGCTGAAAAGAAAGCCGACCGGAAATGGACCGCTGCCGAGGCGCAAGCCATCGTCGATGCCGTGCGTGGCAAAACCGCCAGCGTGACGGAAGAGGCCACGCCCACCACACAAGCCAGCCCCGGCTTGTTTGACCTGACCAGCCTGCAGCGCGAGGCCAACGGCAAATTCGGCTTCTCAGCCAAGACCACGCTGGCCCTGGCCCAAAGCCTGTACGAGCGCCACAAGGCCCTGACCTACCCGCGTACCGACTCGCGCCACCTGCCCGAAGACTATGTGCCCGTGGCCAAACAAACCTTCGAGATGCTGGCCGACAGCGGCATGCGCCACCTGGCCCCGCACGCGCTCACCGCCCTGAACAACCACTACGTGCGCAAGATCCCGCGCGTGTTCGACAACAAAAAGGTGTCGGATCACTTCGCCATCATCCCCACGCTACAAGCGCCCAGCGGTTTGTCTGAGGCCGAACAAAAGCTCTACGACCTGGTGGTGCGCCGCTTCATGGCGGTGTTCTTCCCCAGCGCCGAATACCAAGTGACCACCCGCATCAGCGTGGCTGCAGGCCACAGCTTCAAGACCGTGGGCAAGGTGCTGGTCAAACCCGGTTGGCTGGCCATTTACGGCAAAGAAGCCGCACAAGAAGTGGAAGACGCCAAGGACGGTGACAAAGGCCAGAACCTGGTGCCGGTGCAGCCGGGTGAACAAGTCGGCGTCGACTCGGTCGAGGCCAAGGGCTTGAAGACGCGCCCTCCTGCACGCTACTCAGAAGCCACGCTGTTGGGTGCCATGGAAGGCGCGGGCAAGATGGTGGACGACGACGAGCTGCGCGAAGCCATGCAGGAAAAAGGTCTGGGCACACCCGCCACGCGGGCCGCCATCATCGAAGGCCTGCTGAATGAAAAATACATGCTGCGCGAAGGCCGCGAAATCATTCCCACGGCCAAGGCTTTCCAGCTCATGACACTGCTGCGCGGCTTGCAGGTCGAAGAACTCTCGCGCCCCGAACTCACGGGCGAGTGGGAATACAAGCTCGCGCAAATGGAGCAAGGCAAACTGAGCCGCGCCACCTTCATGGCCGAGATCGCGGCCATGACCGAGCACATCGTCAAGAAAGCCAAAGAGTACGACCGCGACACCGTGCCCGGCGACTACGCCACGGTGACCACGCCCTGCCCCAATTGCGGTGGCGTGGTGAAAGAAAACTACCGCCGCTATACGTGTACTGGATCCGACGGCGCAAGCGACGGCTGCGGCTTCTCTTTTGGCAAGTCGCCTGCGGGTCGCACCTTTGAACAAGCCGAAGTCGAACAGTTCATGCGCGACAAGAAGATCGGCCCGCTGGACGGCTTCCGTTCCAAAGCCGGCTGGCCTTTTGTGGCCGAGATGGCGCTCAAGTACAACGAAGAAGAGAAAAACTGGAAGCTCGAGTTCGACTTCGGTGACGACAAGAAGAACGAAGAGAGTGGCGAAATTGTCGAGTTCACCGACGAGTCGCTCGGCGCATGCCCCAAGTGCGGCAGCCCGGTGCACGAGCACGGCAGCAACTACCTGTGCAGCAAAGCCGTGCCGACGAATGAGCAACCGACGCCGAGTTGCGACTTCAAGACCGGCAAACTCATCTTGCAGCAACCGGTGGAGCGCGAGCAGGTCGTCAAACTCTTGACCAACGGCAAAACCGACGTGCTCGACAAGTTCGTGAGCAACCGCACACGCCGCAGCTTCAAGGCCATGCTGGCCTGGAACCCCGAAGAGGGCAAGGTGACGTTTGAGTTTGAGCAGCGCGAAGGTGGCAAGAAATACCCGCCGCGCAAGACGGCAGCGACCAAGACCCCATTTGGCAAAGCGGCGGCTAAAAAGACCACGGCCAAAACCGCTGCCGCCAAAAAAGCCGCCAAGCCCGCTGCCGAGAAGGCGCCGCGCAAAGCCGCCGTGGGCACCCTCAAACCCAGCCCGGCCCTGATGGCCGTGATTGGCGACGGCACTTATGCCCGCACCGAGGTGGTCAAGAAAATCTGGGACTACATCAAGGCCAACAACCTGCAAGACCCGGCAGACAAGCGCTCCATCAAAGCCGATGGCAAGCTGCAAGCGGTGTTTGGCAAGGACAGCGCCACCATGTTCGAGCTGGCCGGGATCATCGGCAAGCACTTGAGCTGAAAAGCGCATTCGTAGCAGTCAATATCGACATGCAAAATTCCAGAGGTTCCAACGAGGAGAGCTGCCATGCGTCTATTGCACTATCTTGAAATCGAAAATTTCAAACGTTTTGGTGAGCAACAGCGCATCGAATTGGCACATCCAGCGGTGCTGATCGGACCTAACAATTGCGGCAAAACCAGTGCGATTCAGGCGCTGGCACTGTGGTCACAAGCTCTTCGAACGTGGTATGACACCCGCAAAGACTCATCGGCCAAAGAGCGCACGGCCACGGGGTTGAACCGCTTGAATATTGTCGCTGTACCCGTGCAACGCACTCGCTTTTTTTGGCACAACACACAGGTGCGTACGGGTACCAAAGATGTGTCGTTGGTGATCACTGTGGGTGTGGAATTCAAGGGGCAAGTGGTTGCACTGCCCATGCGCTTTCGCAATCAAGGGGATGAGCTGGTTTACTGCACACCAGGTCATTCAATCATTGGCGACATGGAATTGATTCGGCATGCCGCCATGCTCAAGGTCGAATTGCTCTACCCCATGTCGGGGTTGGAGACCGAGGAACCGTTGCTGCAACCAGGGCGGATCGATGTACTGCTGGGTCAAGGACAGACTGCACAGGTGTTGCGTAATTTGTGTCTGATGGTAGTGCGCTCTTCTGCAGAGGATTGGCAAAGTATCACGAGCCTGATGCATCGTTTATTCAATGTCGAACTATCGCAGCCCATAGAGACCACTCGAGGCAGCATCGAACTGCAATACCGACAGCCTGGGGTAAAGGAAACTTTGGATGTGTCGTCATCCGGCCGCGGCTTCCAGCAGATGTTGTTGATATTTGCTTATCTTTATTCACACAAAAAAAGTATCCTTCTTGTGGATGAGCCAGATGCCCACTTGGAAATTCTGCGGCAGAAACAAGTCTATGTATTGTTGCGCGACATCGCTAGCGAAAACGGCTCTCAGGTCGTTCTGGTGACCCATTCCGAGGTGATTTTGGATGAAGCGCTGGAAAATAATCTGACGCTCTTGCTAGATGGCAAAGCAGACGATCTGGCGGGAAAACAGGATATTCGAAATAGTCTCAAGCATTTTGGTGCAGAACACTATGTAAAGGCCCGCGAAAGGGGCTACGTTTTGTATGTCGAAGGTGGAACAGATGTGGATATGTTGCGTGCTCTGGCTCAACGCATGGACCATCCTGTTGCCGCAGCCTGGGATGAACGAATCAACTCGTTTTATGTCCAGAATAATTACCCGGATCAGGACATGGACGCTGAACTGGAGCGCGTGGAAGGGGGATTTGGCATCACACCTCAACAGCACTTCAACGGTTTGCGGAATCTTTTACCCCAACTCAAGGGGCTGGCTATTCTTGATAATGATGGACGAAATCGAAAAAGCCAGTTGAACGATGCGCTGCAAGTGGCCTACTGGAAGCGCTACGAAGCCGAGAATTACTTCATTACGCCCGAGCTTTTGCGCAACTATGCCATGGCACAATTTCCGAGCAATGACTTGTTTGCTCAACAGACACAGCAAGCTGTTGATGAAGTGCTTAACGACTTGGTGCTCGAACAGGTATTTGAAAATGCCCAAGCCGACTTTGACGCATGGGCTCAAGCCAATGCTGAGGTGGCGCGGGTGTTATGGGAAGCGAAAACCGAGCGGCGCAAACTCAGCGCATTTGCCGAAGAGTTTTTCCGACGTCTCTCAACACGGATAGGTGGACAAATGCTGCTCAGAAAAGGGGAACTGCATCGTTTGATCGATCATGTATCGCTGCCTTCCATTCCGACAGAGGTTAAAGAGAAACTGGATTTGTTGGCCCAGTTGTTTTGTCCAGCAGCTTCGCATGAGGAAGTAGAGCTAGGAAAGTCATAGCCCCGATCATGACGGCAAGCGGGTTCGCCTCCTGATTTCTATGAAAGACATCAGTGCGAGTACCCGCACTACTTACCAAGTCAGATCAATCGCAGCGGAACCCTTTCGCCAAGCCAGCGCCGAGTCCTTTTTCGCTGTCAAGGCGCGTGCAACACCAGCTTCACGGGCAAAGCGTCCAGCAAGGGCTTGAGCGTGTTCCAGGCAGCGGCAGGCGTGGCGAGGGCGTCCACCGCTACGCCTGCCGCCTTCACTTGCGGCCATCGCGCGGGTTCAAGCATCAAGGGCGCTAAGGTGTTGTGGATCAGTCTTTGCACCACCGCCGCGGTGGCTTGACGGCGTAGAGCCCCAAGCGGGCAACGATGTGCAGCAATCCTTGCAACAGGGTCAGCGGGTGCGCATTGCCACCCCGGTGACGATTGCCGACGGCGCTCAAACGCCCATGGTGGGCGAAATCACCTTCGAGATCATCCGCCGCCTGGTGGACGCGGTGCACACCGTGACCGATCCGCAGCTGGTGCAGGCCATGCGTTTTTACGCCGAGCGCATGAAGATGGTGGTCGAGCCCACGGGTTGTTTGTCGCTGGCGGCGGCCATTCAGGCCAGCGAGCAGCTTCAAGGTCAGCGCGTGGGCATCATCGTGAGCGGCGGCAACGTGGATTTGGGCCGCTTTGCGCAACTGATCAGCCAAAGCTAAGGCCTGCGGTTCACTCGCATCTTCACGGGTTGGCGTTCAGCCGATTCGCCCTGTAGAGGGTGTGGCAGCGGGATTCGAAAAAGTCCGTCCCACCACCCGCGCCATTTCCAGGCACTTGTTCGAGTATCCCCACTCGTTGTCGTACCAAGCCACCACCTTGATGAAGGTGCTGTCCAGTGCGATGCCCGCGTTGGCATCGAACACACTGGTGCACACCTCACCCCGGAAGTCGGTCGACACCACCTTGTCGGTGGTGTAGCCCAGCACGCCCTTCATAGCCCCTTCGCTTTGCGCTTTCATCTCGTCGCAAATTTCGGCGTAGGTGGCAGGGCTTTCCAGCTCGGCCGTCAGGTCCACCACCGACACGTCCGACGTGGGCACACGAAACGCCATGCCCGTCAGCTTGCCCTGCATGGCCGGGATCACCACACCCACCGCCTTGGCCGCGCCCGTGCTGCTGGGGATGATGTTTTCCAGAATGCCGCGACCGCCGCGCCAGTCCTTGTTGCTGGGGCTGTCCACGGTTTTTTGGGTGGCGGTGGCGGCGTGCACCGTGGTCATCAGGCCGCGTTTGATGCCCCACTTGTCGTGCAGCACTTTGGTGATGGGGGCCAGGCAGTTGGTGGTGCAGCTGGCGTTGCTGATGATGGCTTGCCCGGCATAGGACGCATGGTTGACGCCGTACACAAACATGGGCGTGTCGTCCTTCGAAGGCGCTGACATGACGACTTTGTTGGCCCCTGCGGCCAGGTGCTGGCCCGCGCTGTCCTTGTCTAAAAAAAGCCCTGTGGCTTCGATCACCACATCGGCACCGACTTCGTTCCACTTCAGCTGTGCCGGGTCGCGCTCTTGCGTCAGGCGGATGCGCTGGCCGTTGACCACCAGGGTGTTGCCGTCCACCGCGATGCTGCCCTTGAATCGACCATGCACGCTGTCGTATTGCAGCATGTAGGCCAGGTAATCGGGTTCGAGCAAATCGTTGATGCCCACGATCTCGACGTCGTTGAAGTTCTGCACCGCTGCGCGCAGCACCATGCGGCCAATGCGGCCAAATCCGTTGATGCCGATCCTTGTGGTCATGGAAGTCTCACTTTCGTTGGATGAGTCGGTAACAGCATGTCAGACGGGTTGCTGTCGATGTAACCATCGTATGCGAATTATTGAAACTTTGTTACATCACGGTGGGCTCACATGGGTTTGTTCTGAGTTTGTAACTCGGTTTCGGAGCTGCGGAGCGTCACTGAAGTGGGCAGTTTGTCTCCCTGAAGATGCAGGCTCAAGGGCACACCCGGAGGTCTGCAGCTTGTTGGGCGATCCACATGGCGACTCGGTTGACCGGCAACAACCGCTGCTGCAACAGCTTCAAGGCGATGCTGGCCTATCGGGCGTCTTGGCAGAGCAAGAGCTTGCCCCAAGTTGTTTGGGATCGATGCCACGGCATTGGGCCATCCGTTCAGGCCTGTTGTTGACTTGAGACTTCGGGTCAATGGGGGCGCAAAATTCTCGCGCATGAACGCCTGATGCAGGAAGTCAATGGCCCCAAACCTGAATGCTCCGCATGCAGCGGCATACCCTCACACAAGCTGGATCAATGCTTACGTCGCCTTGCACGAGGCTGGAAGGTATTTCAGGGGGAGCCCATTGGCGGCAGCGGGACCACACTTCCAGGCAGCGATGGATTTACCGCCGTCGGTGGACCCGTTGATGGGCGTGTTTCCACTTTGCAGCGGTACCAATGAAATGCTGTTGGCCGAAGCGTTGGTGTTTCCGCGCAAAGCCTGGTGATTGCCCACCACGGTGATGACACCATTGGCATCGGCGGAAATGCCGCTCACATATTTGCTCACCTGGTTATCGCAAACTTTGGGCAATGCGGCCGAAACATCGGCATCCGAGGCCGAGCCAATGGCTTCGTTGACTGCGGTTTTGCAGCCGCTGGCAGCCAGCAGCATTTCAGAGACTTTGGCGCGAATGCTGTAGTCCTGGTAAGCCGGAAGTGCCAGCGCCCCCAATATGCCAATGATCGCGATGACGATCATCAGTTCGATCAAAGTCAGGCCTCGTTGCTTTTTTTGCATGACATAAGCTCCTTGTGGGTGGGTGTCGATGGTAATCCATTCGACACCCAACTTCCAGAGCTTTGAGGGTGCAGAAGTCCCCTCGGGGGGTCAGGCTGAGGCTTGTGCCGATCGGCGTGCCATGATGATCTTGCCAAAAGCCAGAACCAGCAAAGCGCCTATCACGCCCAAACCGTAGCCCCAGACTTTTTCTTGAGGGATGTAATTGATCAAACCAGGGTCTGATTGGATCATCGTGCCGGCAATCCAGCCCAACAACATGCCGCCCGCAACGATGATGGCGGGGAATCGGTCCATCAGCTTGAGCACCAGCTGGCTGCCCCAAACAATGATGGGGATACTGACCAGCAGGCCAAAAATGACCAAAGGCATTTGGTGATCGGGGTTGCCCGAGGTCTGGGCAGCACCCGCGATGGCGATCACGTTGTCCACGCTCATGACCAAGTCGGCAATGATGACGGTCTTCACCGCACCCCAGAGCTTGTCGCTGCCCTGAATGTTGCTGTGCTCGTCTTCTTCATCGGGCGTGAGGAGTTTCACGCCGATCCAGATGAGCAAAAGC
The DNA here is from genome assembly GCF_023910625.1 of Limnohabitans sp. Classification (NCBI taxonomy): domain Bacteria; kingdom Pseudomonadati; phylum Pseudomonadota; class Betaproteobacteria; order Burkholderiales; family Comamonadaceae; genus Limnohabitans; species Limnohabitans sp. The sequence continues at coordinate 2,011,753 of NZ_JAAVVW010000003.1, read as the reverse complement.
GCCCCCACAAATTTGAGGAAGGGGATGGCCAGCAAGGTGAGCGCGAAAAAGATCAGGATCACACGCAAGATGATGGCACCGGCCGTACCCCAAATGATGCCTTTGGTGCGTTGGTGTGCGGGCAACTGGCGGCAAGCCAGCGCGATCACCACAGCGTTGTCGCCACCCAAAAGGATGTCGATCATGATGATCTGGGCCACGGCGACCCAGAACGTAGCGGTCATAAATTCTTCCACGGTGTTCCTTTCACCCGCCAAGGCGGGCCCTTATAGTTGATTTGCAAAAAGAAAGCCGGATTATCCCTTGGAAAATCCGGCTTTTCTATTGGTGCAAACCACATCCCTGCCAAGAGCAGGGATGAACACCTGAATGCGACTTGAATTACTTCAGCTGTGCCTTGAGCAATTTGCCCAATTCAGACGGGTTGCGTGTGACGATGAAGCCACACTCTTCCATGATGGCCAGCTTGGCATCGGCCGTGTCGGCACCGCCAGAGATCAGAGCGCCAGCGTGGCCCATGCGCTTGCCGGGAGGGGCAGTCACACCTGCGATGAAGCCGACCACAGGCTTTTTCATGTTGGCCTTGCACCACATGGCGGCTTCGGCTTCGTCTGGTCCGCCGATTTCGCCAATCATGATGACGGCGTCGGTGTCGGGATCGTCGTTGAAAGCCTTCATCACGTCGATGTGCTTCAAACCGTTGATCGGGTCGCCACCGATACCAACGGCGCTGGACTGGCCCAAGCCGACTTCGGTCAACATCGCCACGGCTTCATAAGTCAAGGTGCCCGAACGGGACACCACGCCGATACGGCCTTTGCGGTGGATATGACCGGGCATGATGCCGATCTTGATTTCATCAGGGGTGATCAGGCCAGGGCAGTTGGGGCCCAGCAGCAGCGTGCGCTTGCCGCCAGCCGCTTCTTTGGCCTTCATTTTGTTGCGCACTTCGAGCATGTCACGCACTGGAATGCCTTCGGTGATGCAAATCGCCAAGTCCAGGTCGGCTTCAACAGCTTCCCAGATGGCTGCTGCTGCGCCTGCTGGGGGCACGTAGATCACCGACACGGTCGCGCCAGTTTGTGAGGCGGCTTCCTTGACGGAGGCGAAAATCGGGATGTTGAAGATGGACTCGCCCGCCTTCTTGGGGTTCACGCCCGCGACGAAGCAATTCTTGCCATTCGCGTATTCTTGGCACTTTTCAGTGTGGAACTGACCGGTTTTGCCGGTGATGCCTTGGGTGATGACTTTGGTGTCTTTGTTGATGTAGATCGACATGGGTTTTCCTAATCAGTTGGGGACAGAGTTGAAGATCCGTCCCGCAAAGTTAATCAGTTGGGGACAGAGCTGAAGATCTGTCCCACAAAGACATTTACTTGACAGCAGCGACGATGGCGGTCGCGGCTTCGGCCATGGTGTCGGCCGAGATGATCGGCAGACCGGATTCGGCCAGCATCTTCTTGCCCAGCTCGTCGTTGGTGCCCTTCATGCGTACCACCAGTGGCACGGACAGGTTCACGGCCTTGCAGGCGGTGATCACGCCGGTGGCGATGGTGTCGCACTTCATGATGCCGCCGAAGATGTTGACCAAAATGCCTTTGACATTCTTGTTGGCCAACATGATCTTGAAGGCTTCGGTGACTTTCTCGGCTGTGGCGCCGCCGCCCACGTCCAAGAAGTTGGCGGGCTCGCCGCCAAACAACTTGATGGTGTCCATGGTGGCCATGGCCAAGCCAGCGCCGTTGACCAGGCAACCGATGTTGCCGTCCAGGCTGATGTAGGCCAAGTCGAACTTGGAAGCTTCCACTTCGGCAGGGTCTTCTTCGTCCAGATCGCGGTAAGCCACGATTTCAGGGTGACGGAACAGCGCATTGGCGTCGAAGTTGAACTTCGCGTCCAAAGCCATCACCTGGCCTTTGCTGTCGCGGTTCAGGGGGTTGATTTCCACCAAAGACGCGTCAGTTTCCATGTAGCACTGGTACAGCTTCTTGAAGATGTCCACGGCCTGCGCGGTGGAGTCGACTGGCATGCCAATCGCGTCAGAGATTTTCTTGGCTTGTGCATCACCCAAACCGGTCAACGGATCGATGAATTCGGTGATGATTTTCTCGGGGGTGGAATGGGCCACTTCCTCGATGTCCATGCCGCCTTCGCTGGAAGCGATGAAAGCGATCTTTTGGGTGGCGCGGTCGGTCACCACGGACACGTAATATTCTTTGTTGATGTCGGCGCCGTCTTCGATGTACAGGCGGCGCACTTTTTGGCCTTCGGGGCCGGTCTGGTGGGTCTTGAGCTGCATGCCCAGGATTTCGCCAGCGATGCGCTTCACGTCGTCAATGGTTTTGGCCACCTTCACACCGCCGCCTTTGCCACGGCCACCGGCGTGAATCTGAGCCTTGACCACCCACACAGGGCCGCCCAATTTTTGAGCGGCTTCGACCGCCTCTTGAACGGTAAATGCCGGAATGCCGCGCGGAACAGGCACGCCGAATTGACGCAAGATTTCCTTGCCTTGGTACTCGTGAATCTTCATGAGGTTTTCTCTCAGAGGGTAGTTGATCTGACCGGTCCGCTGGGGTGACTCACCCGCCAGCAGGTTCTCGACGCTTCAGACTTCGACTGTATCATGCTGCAATGCATCAATTTTGGGCTTTGTGCCTTGAATTGTCTTCACGCTGTGCAGCAAACTTCTTGAGAAAGCAACAGCCATGGTCAAAATTTTCATCGATGGCGAAGCCGGCACCACGGGTTTGCAAATCCGCGAGCGGCTGGCGCTGATGTCCCAGATCGAGGTGCTGAGCATCGAGCCGGCCCGTCGCAAAGACCCCCAAGCTAAACGCGAATTGATGGCCGCCGCCGATTTGGTGGTGTTGTGCCTGCACGACGATGCCGCCATCGAGTCGGTGGCCATGATCGACAGCCTGCCGGGTGCAAAACCCCGCATTGTGGACGCCTCCACCGCGCACCGTTGCCACCCCGATTGGGTCTTTGGCTTTCCCGAGCTGGCCGCTGATCAGGCCGCCGCTGTTCGTCAGGCCCAGCGCGTGGCCAACCCCGGCTGCTATGCCACAGGTGCGATCGCCATCTTGCGGCCCTTGATCGACGCGGGCTTGCTACCGCAGGATTTTCCAGTGTGCTTGCCATCCGTGAGTGGTTACTCCGGCGGCGGCCGGAGCATGATCGAAGATTTCGAAGCAGGCCGGGCTCCCTTATTTGAGGCTTATGCCCTGGGCCTCAAGCACAAGCACATCCCCGAAATCATGCACTACACCGGACTGACCCAGCGGCCCTTGTTTGTGCCTGCCGTCGGCAATTTCCGCCAAGGCATGTTGGTGCAACTGCCACTGCATCTGGACAGCTTACCGGGCAAGCCCACGGGCACAGACCTGCACGCGGCCTTGCAGGCGCACTACGCGGCCAGCCATGCTGCAGGCGGCTGGGTGAGCGTGCTGCCCGCCACGGCCGACGCCAAACTGGACGCCACCGCCCTGAACAACACCAACAAGCTGGAGATTCGGGTATTTGCCAATCAAGAGGCACGACATGCCGTGGTGATCGCCCGATTGGACAACCTGGGCAAAGGAGCCAGCGGCGCGGCGGTGCAAAACATCGAATTGATGTTGGGTTTGTGAGCCTAACGCTGTACCCGCTGTGCGTTCATTTCCAGCGGATCAACTCAATGTGCACGCTGCCTTTGTCGCTGCTGAAGGTGACGCTGCCTTCTTGAAGGGTGGCTTGCAGCTGCATGCTGCGCTCGGCAAGCTTTGCCAATTCTTGGGAGCCCTCGGTGGGCACGCGCCAGACCTGTAACTTGTCCAATCGGGTGAGCTTGGTCTCGATGCCTTTCCACCAGACTTCGGCTGCGTGGTTGAAGCAATACAGCAGCACCTCGTCGGCCTTCTGGCAGGCTTTCATGATGGGTTTGTCTTCGGGTTGGCCGACTTCGATCCACATGCGGGTGCGGCCCGTGAAATCGCGCAAGCTGCAATCCGGGTCATCCGGGTCAGACAAGCCTGCACCAAAAGCCAGCTTGCCGTCGCCGTTGCACACGGCCTGCAATTTGTAAGCGTTGATGGCCAGTGCCAGCAGGCGGATCATCATGCGCTCGTCGGTCTCGCTGGGGTGACGCGCCAGCGTGAGCTGGTGGTCTTCGTAATAGCTGTGATCGATGTCGGCGATCGACAGGTTGGCTTTGTAGATGGTGGATTTGAGGGCCATGGGTTCAGTCTTTGCGAGCCAACATGCGCCAGCCCAACAGCTGAACGCCATTGCGCAGGGCAGACATTTCGCCGCCGTAAATCAATAAAGGGGGGCAGGCCTCGCTGCCTGCCATGCTGGCAGAGCGCTGGCCAGCGCGTACATAGTCGCCTGTCGGCGTTTGACCGGATTTGATCTCAACGGTCTGCAACTGACCTGTGCCCGTTTCGTAAAGCAGATCCGCTTCCAACCCGTTGTTGTCACGCCAAAAATGCAAATCACTGGGCAGCCCCTGGTTGGTCCTGTGCTTGAGGAACTCGGTCACGACCCAGTTTTCAAACAACGCCCCACGCGCAGGGTGCAGGCTCAGTTGCTCCGGCTGACGAATGCCCAACAACCAACATGCCAAGCCTGTGTCCACAAAATAGAGTTTGGGTGATTTGACCAAACGCTTGCCAAAGTTGCGGTGGTACGGTGTCAGCACGAAAAGCACATCGCTCGATTCAAGCACCGACAACCAAGCGCGTGCGGTGGTGTGGGTGATGCCCGCCTCGCTGGCCAGCGCACTCAAGTTCAGCAATTGGCCCGTGCAGCCCGCACACAAGCGAATAAATCTCTGAAAAATTGCCAGATCCTGCACTTGCAAGACCTGCCTGACATCCCGCTCCAGGTAGGTGGTGATGTAGCTGGCAAACCAGTCGGTGGGCTGCGTGACTGCATCCATGTTCAAGGCTGGATAGCCGCCTCGCCACAGCACTTCGTCCAGTGTGGCCTGACCATTGCCTACGCCTGCAATTTCTGCCGCTGAAAATGGCAGCAAACGGCACATGGCCACACGGCCTGCCAGGGATTGCGTCACACCGGCCATCAAGCCAAACTGCTGCGATCCGGTCAGGACAAACTGTCCGGGTGTGCGGTTTTCATCCACCATCCCCTGGAGGTATGAAAAAAGGTCGGGCCAGCGCTGGGCTTCATCAAATATGGCGCCTTGGGTAAACCGTGCCAAAAACCCTCTGGGGTCTTCGGCTGCAAAAGCGCGCTCGGTCGGGTCTTCGAGCGAGATGTACGGCTTGTCAGGAAACAGATGACGGGCCAGCGTGGTTTTGCCCGATTGCCGGGGGCCGGTGATGGCCAACACAGGAAACGACCCGGCCAGACGTTGGAGCGCAAGGGCAAGTTGTCGTTCGATCATGGGGCTATTTTATACAGATTGAAGAAATGATCTTCAATCTGTATAGATCGGGTTGAAATCACCCGGTGCAACCCGCCTGGATAAACCGCTTCCGGTGAACCGATCAGACCCGACGGGCCAGCTCGGCCGCCTTGCCGACATAACTGCCAGGCGTCATGGCCAGCAGGCGGTCTTTGTCGGCTTGCGGAATCTCCAGGCCTTGAATCAGGCCATGCAAGTCGGCCGCCGTGACCGTCTTGCCCCGGGTGACTTCTTTGAGCTTTTCGTAAGCACCCTGTACGCCATAGCGGCGCATCACGGTCTGGATCGGCTCGGCCAGGACTTCCCATGCGGCGTCGAGGTCTGCGGCCAACGCTTCTTCGTTGAGTTCGAGCTTGTTCAGGCCGGTCATCAAGGACGCATAGGCCAGCGCGGTGTAGCCCAAGCCCACGCCCATGTTGCGCAGCACGGTCGAGTCGGTCAAATCACGCTGCCAACGGCTGATGGGCAGCTTCTCGCTCAGGTGCTTGAGCACGGCATTGGCCAAGCCCAGGTTGCCTTCGGCGTTTTCAAAGTCGATCGGGTTGACCTTGTGCGGCATGGTGGAAGAGCCAATTTCACCGGCTTTCAAGCGCTGCTTGAAATAGCCCAAACCCACATAACCCCAAATGTCGCGCGACAGGTCGATCAGAATGGTGTTGGTGCGGGCTAAGGCATCAAACAGCTCGGCCATGTAGTCATGCGGCTCGATCTGAATGCTGAAGGGTTGGAATGTCAAACCCAAACCCCATTGGCTGCTGTGTGTTTCGCTGATCTCCGGGGTTTCCACCACTTTGCGGGCAAAGGCTTCCCAGTCAAAGTCGGGCCAGGCCGACAAGTGGGCGTTGTAGTTGCCGACCGCGCCATTCATCTTGCCCATCAATTGCACAGCGGCGATTTTTTCGCGGCAGCCCTTCAGGCGCACCACCACATTGGCCATTTCCTTGCCCACCGTGGTGGGGCTGGCGGTCTGGCCGTGCGTGCGGCTGAGCATGGGCACGTCGGCAAAGGTGTGCGCCATGTCGCGCAGCTTGGCGATCAACCCATCCAGGCCGGGCAGAATGACCTGGGCGCGCGCGCCCTTGAGTTGCAAGGCGTGGCTGGTGTTGTTGATGTCTTCGCTGGTACAGGCAAAGTGCACAAACTCGGCACTTTTTTCCAGCTCGGGGCGGTCCTGGAACTTGGACTTGATCCAGTACTCCACGGCTTTCACGTCATGGTTGGTGATCTTTTCAAAATCCTTGATGGCCAGGGCGTCGGATTCTGAGAAGTTCTTCACCAACGCTGTCAAATAGGCGCGTGCGCCGGGGGTCAGGGGCTTGAATTCGGCAAAACCTGCATCGGACAAAGCAATGAACCAGGCGATTTCGACCTGAACGCGGCGGTGCATGTAACCCTGCTCGCTCATGAGCGGGCGCAAGGCATTGAGTTTGCTGGCGTAACGGCCATCCAGCGGCGACAGAGCGGAAATGGGGGTGAAATTCATCCTTTGATTGTAATTCCCGCCACTCTGCAACCAGCCTCTTTCCCAAATACATGGGCAAGAGGGAAATCCGCACGTGTTTCACCTAGAATCGGCCATCGTTCATTGGCACCAACACCTCTTCTATGAAACTCATCGGCTCCGTCACCAGTCCTTATGTTCGCAAGGTGCGCATCGTCATGGCCGAAAAAAAACTGGACTACCAGTTTGTCACCGAAGATGTTTGGTCCGCACAGACCAGCATTCACGCCACCAACCCCTTGGGCAAGGTGCCGTGCTTGGTGATGGAAGGCGGTGAAGCGGTGTTCGATTCGCGCGTGATCGTTGAATATCTGGACACCTTGTCTCCTGTGGGCAAGTTGATCCCTACAGCAGGGCGTGAACGCGCAGAGGTGAAAACTTGGGAGGCTTTGGCCGATGGCCTACTGGATGCGGCCTTGCTGGCGCGCATGGAAGCGGTCTGGACCGAGCGCCAAGACAGCCAGCGCAGCCAAGCCTGGATCGACCGTCAGTTGGACAAAATCCAGCACGCCCTGAAGGCCATGGACCATGGCTTGGGCGACAAGGCGTTTTGCTGCGGTGTCTATCTGAGTTTGTCCGACATTGCCGTGGATTGTGCCTTGACTTATCTGGATTTCAGGTTCCCACAGATGGACTGGCGAACACCACACCCCAATCTGCACAAGCTCCATGACAAGCTGGCCCAGCGCCCAAGCTTTCAGGGCAGTCTGCCCGCTTGATTTGTTGGCCCGCGCTCAGCCGACGTGTTGAAGTGCGTTGATTGATTCAAATTCCAGCAGATTGACCGCTGCATGCCTTTGCCAAAAGGCCACAGCGCGCCTATCGGCCTCAGGTATTGGCGCGCCTTTTGAGCCAACGCATCACCCCACCCACTAAGGGCAGTTTTTCGTACAGCTCTTCGGCAGCATCCCAATAATCGCGGTGCATGGTCACCAAACCCTGCTCGTTGAACACCACATGGCTGGCACCGCGCACGGCTTGCAAGGTGGTGGTGTCAAAGCGCTTGAAGCGAAAGCGGAATTCCCAGGTCAAAAAGGCTTGGGCACCGTCCACCACCTGACCGGTCACGACAAAGTGCGGCTGGTCCAGTGCCACGTACATGTGCCGAAAAATTCGCTCGATCTCGGGCAGGCCTTGCACCTCGTTGAAGGGGTCTTTGAAGCGGGCTTGCGCGTCATAAATCGTGTGCAGCTGCGCCACGCTTTGTGGCGACAAGGTTTCAAAAAAAGTGGCCAAGTTTTCAGTGGCTTGTCGGCTTTTCATGTGTGGCTTTCCATTCGGGCTCACAGTCCCGTGAACTTGCGCACCAAGGGGAAGTACAGGCGGTAGGGCAGCAAGCGCAGCAACTTCAGCCAAAGGGTGAAGCGCTTGGGGAAATGGATATCAAATTGGCCTTTGCCCCAGCCCTTGAGCATCTCGCGAGCCGCTTCTTCGGGGCTGATCAAGGCCGGCATGGTGAACTGATTCTGGGCTGTGAGCGGGGTGGCCACAAAGCCGGGGTTGACCACGCTCACACCAATGCCCTGGTCTTGCAGGTCCATGTAAAGGGTCTCCGCCAAGTGGGTGAGCGCTGCTTTGGTGGGGCCATAAGCCAGTCCGTTGGGCAGCCCGCGCCAACCCGCCACGCTGCTGAGCAAGCTGATGTGCCCTTTTTTGTGTGCCAGCATACCCGGCAATACCGCATGGATTACTTGCAACGCGCCTTGGTAATTGACTTTGTCGTGTTGCAGCAATTCATCCAGATCGATCGCTGTGGCCCGTTGGGCGCGGTAATAACCGGCGGCATAAACCACCATGCTCAGCGGACCCTCTGCGAGCAGGGCACTGGCCGTGCTCTGGACCTGAGCAGGATCGCTCACATCCAGTGCCCGCCATTGCACCCCCTCGTCTTGTGCTGCCCAATCCTGCACGCCTTGTGCGTTGCGGGCAGACACTACTACTTGGGCGCCGGCAGCACGCAAAGCCTGTGCACAGGCCAGGCCAATGCCCGTGGATGCCCCCACCAACCAGACTCGGCGGCCATGCCAGTCGGTGATGGGCGTGTTGAGTTGCAACCAACTGCGAGGCGCGACCAAGGGTGGCGATGGCAGGCCTTCTGAAGTGTTTCGGGCTGTGGCCAATAGGTTGGTATTCATGTGCATCAACCAGACTTGGCCACCAAGGGAGTTCGGCGTGTGAAGGACAGCGTGACTTCGCCCAGCTTGATGCCCCATTTGCTCATGGTGGCTTTGTTGAGCATGACGCGGTCGTCCATCAGGAACATCCAGTCATCGAAATCCACATGCCAGATGCGGCCATCGACCGGCAACGCCAATGTGTAGCCCCATCGAAAGGCGTTGCCGCTGACCTGGCCCGTGGCCTCGCCCACCACATCGTCAGCGCGGCCTGTGTAGCTGCCGTTTGGCCCGGCCTTGAGTCTCCAGATTCGACGTTCCTTGGTGCCATCCGAGTACACAAAAGCCTCATCGAGAACACCCTCGTCTCCACTCCAGGAGCAGTCCATCACCACGGTGAAACGTTTGACGACCTGGCCGCTGCGGTCGGTGAACACGCCCCACGCGTCGATGGTTCCGGTGAAGTAGGTGCGCAGATCCAGCAGAGGTCTTTCTTGCGCATAGCCTTGCACTTGCGGACCCGCGCAGCCGGACAGAAAAGGCATGGTCGCCAAGGTGGCCACTGCAGGCCAGGCGGCCAGACGGGTCAGGGCGGTGCGGCGGTGAATCAGGTGGTTGTTGGGGTGCATGGAAAGATCCCGTGGTGGAATGTCGAGGCGGCTCATGCCGAAGGGGTAACCGTGGATGGCGTTATCAAAACCAGATCAGGTCGGCGCATCAGGCCCAAGTACAAGGCCAGTGCGGCCAGCAGCTTGAGCACACAAGGCAGAAGGCCATACGCCAAGCTCAGCGCCAGCACGGCATGTTCATCTTGTTGGCCCGGTGCGTAGCCCCATAAACCCAACAATGGCAATGAGAGGCCTGCAGCCAAAGCCAGATTGAGTTTGGTGGCCAGATTCCACCACCCCATGAAGGCGCCGTCTGTGCGACCCCGCTCTCCGCAGCGGTCAATCAACTGATTGAGCAGTGCGCCGGGTACTGTGAGGTCGGCCCCCAACGCCATGCCCGACAGGGCGCAGATCAGCAAAAATCCGATGGTGTCACCCGCGCCCAGCGAGATCACGCTCACAAAAGCCAGCACCGAAAGAGCCATTCCCACGGCCCAAGTGCGAAGCAAGCCGATGCGGTCAATCACCTTCAGCCAAAGCGGAAATGACAGGGCTCCAGCGGCAAAGTACAAGCCCAGAAACAAAGGCTCCATGGCCTTGGGCGCCTGCAGGCGGTCCTGCACAAAAAACAGCACCAAGGTGGCTGGCACGGCGCTGGCGAGGCCGTTGAGCATGAACACCATCAACAGGCGACGAAAACCGGGGTGTTGCCACGGTTGCCAAAGGCTGCTGTGCTCATGGGCTTGAGCCATGGGCACGTTCACTGCTATCGCATTTTGGGCCGTGCGTTGCCATGTGAACAAACCTGCCACCAACATGACGATCAACAAAGCGGTGGTCAAGGTCCAGCCCCAAAGGGCTGGCAGTGCTGACGCCAGCAAAACGCCCACCAGGGCAAAGCCTTCTCGCCAGGCTACCCAGCGGCTTTGCGCGATGCCGCCCCCGCCCTGACGGGCAGCCCAAGCCTGATGCAATATGCCCAAACCACTGTAGGCCAAGTGGCTGAGCGTGAGGGCGCAGCCCACCCACACCAGCAAACCCGAAGGCGACAGGGCGGCTGCCGGCGGAAAGAACGCGGCCGCAAAGCCCAAGGCCACCAACACCGCCATCAGGATGGCGGCCAGCCACACTGCGCCCCAGGAATGGCGGTACAGACGATCACCCCAACGTCCCAGCCAGGGGTCCACCACCGCGTCGATGCTGCGGCTGAGCAGGAGCACCGCACCCAAAGCCGCCAAAGGCACGCCGTATTGCTGGCCGTACAAATTGGGCAAATGCACATACACCGGCAAGGCCACAAAAGCCAGGGGCAAACCCAACAAGCCGTAGGCTGCAGCAGCATTGCGCTGCAGCCGGGGTGTAGCCGTGGCGGGGGTGGAGTTCAAGGCTGCAAGCCTTGCAACAATTGCGCGCGCATCTTGGGCTCGGACGTTCGTTCATCCAGCCAGATACCAAAGAACAAGCGTGCAAAGTTCTCGTCTTTGACCAAACCTGCACGCTGGCCGTTGACCCAAAATTCTGCACCCACACCCGGCAAATTGATGCCCGTGATGCGTTCGCCCGGAGCAACATTGGGAAACAACTCACGCAAGGCGTTCAGCCAGCTTTGGGCCTGAGCCTCGCTGAAGCTCCCCAAACGTCGCATCTCTTCGATCGAGCGGCTGGCAATGGCCGAGCCTTCCAGCTTGCGCAGGTATTGCAGCTCCAGTGCAAACGGATGTTGCATGGCTTGGCTGTGGCGAAAGCCCCGAGGGGTCCACAGCCGAGCGTCATACACCTCGAAACCCCAAACCCGTAAGCGCACCGGAGCAGTGGGCACCACACCACCCAATGCCGCCACTTCGGGCCGGATGTAGGCGGCATTGGGACTGGCTACGGTGCTGCTTTGCGCTTGCACCTGCCCCAGCATGAGCCAAAAGACAACGAGCAGTGCGCCGCGCAAGGCCCATTGAGTCGGCCTGGGTGTGACGGTGGTCAATGTGGCAGGCATGGGGTTCAAGCCGGTTTGGCCAAGGTGAACTGAATCACATCGATGTTGGCCTCATCGAATGCTGCCTCGCAATAAGCCAGGTAGAACTCCCACAGCCTGATAAAGCGGTTGTCGAAATTCAGCGTACGCACATCATTGATCTGCGACATGAAGTTGTCGCGCCAGCGGCGCAGGGTCTCTGCGTAATCCGGACCAAATTTCAGCTCATCGACCACTTGCAATCCCGCGGCCTGCGCCTGTTTTCGGAACTCGCTGGGGCTGGGCAGGCAACCACCCGGAAAGATGTATTGCTGGATGAAGTCGGTGGAAAGCACATAGCGGTCAAACAAGGCGTCGTCGATGGTGATGCTTTGGATGCAGGCGCGACCACCGGGCTTGAGCAAGCGGTTGATGGTTTGAAAGTAGGTGGACCAATAGGCCTGGCCAACGGCTTCGATCATCTCGATGGAGCAAATCGCATCGTAGGGGCTGTCCTGAATGTCGCGGTAGTCCTGAAGGCGCAAATCGGCTTGTTGCTGCACCCCTTGCCATTTCATGCGTGCCTTGGCAAAAGCCAACTGTTCGGTGGACAAGGTCACGCCGGTGATGTGTGCCCCAAATTCGGTGGTGGCCGATTCGGCCAATGCACCCCAGCCGCAGCCGATCTCCAGCACCCGGTCGCCCTGCTGGGTGTTCACCATGCGCAAGGCGCGGCGTACTTTGGCTTTTTGGGCATCGTCCATGGTTTGTGTTTTATCACCCGCAAACCAGGCCGAAGAATAGTTCATCGTGTCGTCCAGCCACAGCTTATAAAAAGCGTTACCCAGGTCGTAATGCGCGTGGATGTTCTTGCGGCTGTTGCTGCGGCTGTTGCGGTTGAGAAGGTGCTTGATGCGGTAAGCCAGTCGCCCGAGCCAATGGCCGTAAATCGCCCCCTCGATCTGCGTGCGGTTGGCGATCAACAGGCGCAGCAGGGCAGCCAGATCGGGCGTGTCCCAATCGCCCGACATGTAGCCCTCGGCAAAGCCGATGTCGCCCGACTTGAGCACTTCGGCGCACACCTTCCAGCGGTGGAGGTGCAGAACGGCAAAGGGTGCGGCATGCGTGCCGAACACCTGGAGCTTGCCATCGGGCGCGTGCAGGGTGAGCGTGCCGACTTTCAATCGGGTCAACAGGGCGAGCAAACGTGTGGCCGCTTTGGGCAAACGGCTGTGCGGCATGGGTGCAGCAGTGCCGGAGGCACCCAGGGCGGTGGTGTGTTCAGCGGTTTTCATCGTGTTGGGCATCTGGTGGGTGCAGTGTTCATCGGCTCACAAAATCGCGGGGTGGCTCGGGTTTGCGCCAAAACGGCACTTTTTTCAGCCACAGCAACAGGGCGTGCCAGTGGATGCGTGCCATCACCCCCAAGGTCAGCAATGGGAAGCGCCACATCACGCGACGCAGGGTGCTCGGGGTGGCAGGCTCCAGCACGCCACTCCAACTGGTGTCAATCAGGGGGCCGTTGGCATCGGCATGGTCCACGCGGGCCACGATGCGGTCCTGGCTCAGGTGCTGCGTGCGCATGAAACGAAAACGGTATTCGCCTTGCACATCGCAAAAGGGCGAGACATGGAACACCTTGTGAGCCCGCAAGGTGTGGCCGTATTGCGGCTCGGGCAAGAGGTAGCAATGGCGCTCGCCGAAGGTGTTGTTCACCTCGGCCACGATGGCGGCCAAGCTGCCGTCGATGCGGTGGGCGTACCAGAAGCTCACGGGTTTGAAGGCATGGCCCAACACACGTGGGAAAGCCTGTAACCAGACCTCGCCAGAGGCGCCCTGAATGCCTTCCTTGTGCAGCAGTTCATCGAGCCAGGCCAGCGCGCCGCCTTTGTCTGCAGATCGGCCATCGCCATGGTCGGCGTCATGGAAGGCGAACCAGGCGCGGCGGTTGATGGCCAAATCGGTGCGGCACACACCGGCATTCAAGCTGCGCATCGGCAGCAGCAAAAAAGCGGTTGGATAGACGAACGCGTGGTGGGCCGGGCGGTGCCGCGTGTGACGCACCTGGCCCCAGCCGATGAGCGCGAGAGTCATGGTCATGCGGCCAACGCCTCCTGATTGCTTCCTTGCTCGTGGATTTGCTTGAGCAAGGCGCGGCCCACTTGCAGACCCGACTTGAGGCCGTCTTCGTGAAAGCCATAACCCGTCCAGGCCCCGGCGTACCAGGTGTGACGCTGGCCTTGCAACAAAGGCACGCGTTTTTGCGCGTCGATGGCTTTGAGGTCAAACACCGGATGCGCGTAGTCGTATTCGCCCACGATGGTGGACGGGTCGATGGGCTGCAATGGGTTGAGCGAGACCACCACCGGCTGGACAAACGGAATGCGTTGCAAGCGGTTGAGCAGGTAATGCAGGCACACGCGCGAGGACTCACGCTCGGTGCTGGCTGCGCGTTCGTAATTCCAGGCGGCCCAGGCCTTGGGGTGGGCCGGCAAAACGCTGGCATCGGTGTGCAGCACGGCCCGGTTGTCTTGGTAACGGATGTCGCCCAACACCTTGCGCTCCTCACCTGAGGGCTCGCGCAGCAGACACAGCGCCTGGTCGGTGTGGGTGGCGATCACCACTTCGTCAAAGCGTTCGGCATGACCGTCGGTGATGATGCGCACGCCTTGCACATCGCGCTCGATCAAACGAACCGGGGTGTTCAGGCGCTTGTCGTGCACGCCCGCCAGAATTTTCTCGACGTAATGGCGTGCACCCCCCACCACGCTGAACCACTGCGGGCGGTTGGTCACCTGGATCAGGCCGTGGTTGTGGCAAAACCGGATCATGGTGGCCACCGGAAATTGCAGCATCTGGTCGGTCGGGCAACTCCAGATGCAGCCCAGCATGGGCAAGAAATACCAGTCGCGAAAAGACGCGCTGAACTTGTGCGTGCGCAAAAATTCGACCAGCGGCTGCTGCAGGTCTTGTTCGCGCTGGGCATTGGCGATGCGTGTGCACAGCGCATTGAAGCGCATCACATCGGCCAACATGCGCCAAAACCGTGGGTTGACCAAGTTGCCGCGCTGCGCGAACACGCTGTTCAGGTCGGTGCCACTCCACTCCAGCGTCTTGCCATTCACCGCTCCCGGCACCTTGACCGAAAAAGACATGTTGGACGGCGCGGTTTCAACCTGCAGTTCAGCAAACAGGTTGATCAGATTGGGGTAAGTGCGTTCGTTGAACACCAAAAAACCCGTGTCCACGCCGTGCGTGATCGGGCCCTTGGGCGTGGGCAAGGTGATGTCCACCGTGTGGGTGTGGCCGCCAAAATAGTCGCCCGCCTCGAACACGGTGATGTCGGCATGGTCTTTCAGGGTGTGGGCCACGGCCAGACCGGAAATGCCAGACCCCACGATGGCCAGTTTCATGCGTCGGCTCATGGTTTTGCGGTCAGCGCTTTGTCGATGGCGGACAGCAGTGTGTTGCTTTCCGGTCCGGACATGCTGCTGAATTGGTCGATCACCCTGCCGTCGCGGCCAATCAGGTATTTATGGAAGTTCCAGCGGGGCTTTTGGCCGGTTTGGGCGGTGAGCTGCTTGAACAAGGGCGCGGCACCATCGCCCGTGACCTGGGTTTTGGTGAACATGGGGAACTTCACGCCAAAAGTGCTTTCGCAGAACTCGGCGATGTCTTTGTTGCTGCCTTTTTCCTGAGAAAAATCGTTCGATGGAAAGCCCAGCACCACCAGGCCCTGGTCCTTGTATTTCGTGTTCAGCGCTTCCAGTCCTTTGTATTGCGAGGTAAAGCCACAAAAACTGGCGGTGTTGACCACCAGCACCACTTTGCCGGCGTATTGGCACAGCGACTGGGGCTTTTCGTCTTGCAGTCGGTCAAAGCTGTGGTTCAGGATGGCAGGGCAGGCGAATGCCCGGGCAGTGGTTTGTGGGCTGGCTTGCGCCGCCTCCAGCCCCAAGCTCAAAGCTGCGGCGATGAAGAGCATCACCAGGGCGCTGCCCCATTGTTTTACACGAGAGAGGTTCATGTGCACTTGAAAATACATTTTGTGACTGATCAGTTTAAACTCGTTTGATCTGATTGTCACGCCTGCCCCTCTTCTTGTGAGAAAAGAATGTCCAAAACCCCCGGATTCAAAGGGAACAAACAAAGTTTGCCTCAAAAGCCGTGCGCGGTTTGTGGACGAGCCATGGTGTGGCGCAAAAGCTGGGCCAAGAACTGGGACAGCGTTTTGTATTGCAGCGAGCGCTGCCGCGCCGACAAATCCCGTAAGCCAGCCAACGCCAGCGCACCGAACAAGGCCTCGACATGACCCGCCACCTGGTCTTGGTGCTGGGCGACCAGCTTGGCTGGGACAGCCCTGCTCTGGCGGACTTTGACCCGGCGCAAGACCAGTTGTTGATGATCGAAGCCGACAGCGAAGCGGGCGAAGTCTGGAACCACAAAGCCCGGATCGCGATTTTCTTGTCGGGCATGCGGCATTTTGCCAACGAGGCGCACCGCCTGCGCTGGCTTTGCACCTACATGCGGCTGGAAGATGCAAACCTGCCGGGCGACTTTTCCGGGCGACTGATCCATGCCCTGCACAACCTCCAGCCCCAAGCCCTGGTGGTGCTGGAGGCTGGGGCCTGGCGCATGGAAAGGCTGATCGAGGACGCGGCCGAGCAAGCCCATGTGCCGCTGCGCTGGGTGGCTGACCCCCATTTTTTGTGCAGCCGCGCCCAATTTGCCAAGTGGGCCGGCGACAAAAAAGAGCTGCGCATGGAGTTCTTTTACCGCGAGATGCGCAAGCGCCACGGCATCTTGATGGAGGGCAAAGAGCCCATCGGCGGCCAATGGAACTTTGATGCCGAGAACCGCAAAGGCTTTGGTGCCAAAGGCCCCGGCACCGTGCCGCCACCAGCCCACTTTGCGCCCGACCGTGTGACGCAAGACGTGATCGACCTGGTCAACACACGATTTGCCAATCACCCCGGCACGCTGGACCACTTTGCCTGGCCAGTTACCCGCGAAGACGCCTTGCTGGCGCTGCAGCACTTTGTGGTCCAGCGGCTGGAGAACTTCGGCGCTTTGCAAGACGCGATGTGGACCACGCTGCCCTTTGGCTGGCACGCGCTGGTGGGCAGCAGCCTGAACCTGCACCTGCTCAACCCCCGTGAAGTCATCGCGGCAGCCCAGCAGGCTTACCACGCACGCGGCTTGCCTCTGGCGAGCGTCGAGGGCTTCATTCGCCAGGTGCTGGGTTGGCGCGAGTTCATTCGCGGCGTGTACTGGCTGGACATGCCGCACATGGCCGAAGCCAATCATTATGGCCACACCCGCGATTTACCAAAGTGGTACTGGACGGGTGACACGCACATGGCCTGCATGCAAGCCACCATTGGCCAAAGCCTGCAACACGGCTACGCGCACCACATCCAACGCCTCATGGTCACCGGGCAGTTTGCCGTGCTGGCGGGGCTGTCGCCGCAACAGGTCAGTGCCTGGTACCGCGCCATGTACGTCGACGCGGTCGAATGGGTGGAAACGCCCAACACCTTGGGGATGGCGCTGCACGCCAACGGCGGGCGCTTCACCAGCAAACCCTATGTGGCCAGCGGCCAGTACATCAGCCGCATGAGCAACTATTGCAAAGGCTGCCGGTACCAGCCCGAGGTGCGCACAGGGCCCAGCGCCTGCCCCATGACCACGCTCTACTGGGACTTTTTGATCCGCCACGAAAAACACATCTCAGGCAACCCCCGCACCGCGCTGATGGTCAAGCATGTGGGCAAGATGAGCGACGAAGACAAGGCGCAAATTCGCCACCAAGCCGACGCCACCCGCGAGGGCCTGGATGTGCTGTAAGCCTCAGACCCCGCGTGCGCGCTCGCTCTTGAACTGCGCCCGGAACTGGGTGAACTGCCCTGCTTCGAGCGACTCGCGCACTTCGCGCATCAGGTTCAGGTAGTAGTGCAGGTTGTGGATGGTGGTCAGCATGGGGCCGAGCATTTCCCCGCAGCGGTCCAGGTGGTGCAGGTAAGCGCGGCTGAAGCCGTCTCGGCCACCGTTGTCCCACGACACGCCAGACGTTCCCGCGCAGGCATGGCAGGTGCAGCTGGTGTCCAGTGGTTGCGGGTCGTTTTTGTGGCGGGCGTTGCGCAGCTTCAGGTCGCCAAAGCGGGTGAACACCGTGCCGTTGCGGGCGTTGCGGGTGGGCATCACGCAGTCGAACATGTCCACACCATCGGCCACGCCTTGCACCAGGTCTTCAGGCGTGCCCACGCCCATCAGGTAGCGCGGCTTGAGTGCGGGCAGGCGGTGCGGTGTGTGCGCCATGATTTGCAGCATCAGGTCTTTGGGCTCGCCCACGCTCACGCCGCCCACGGCGTAACCCGGGAAGTCCATCTCCACCAGCGCGTCGAGTGATTCTTGGCGCAGGTTCTCGAACATGCCGCCTTGCACGATGCCAAACAGCGCATTGGGGTTTTCCAGGCGTGCAAACTCGTCTTTGGAGCGCACGGCCCAGCGGCGGCTCATCTCCATCGACTTGCGGGCCTCAAGCTCGGTGGTCAAGTGCCCCTTGGTCTCGTAAGGCGTGCACTCGTCGAGCTGCATCACGATGTCCGAGTTCAGGATGGTCTGGATCTGCATGCTGACCTCGGGCGACATGAACAGCTTGTCGCCGTTCACGGGCGAGGCAAAGGTCACGCCTTCTTCGGTGATCTTGCGCATATCGCCCAGCGACCAGACTTGAAAACCACCCGAATCGGTCAAGATCGGTTTGTCCCATTTCTCGAACTGGTGCAGGCCGCCAAAGCCTTGCATGATGTCCAGCCCCGGGCGCATCCACAGGTGAAAAGTGTTGCCCAAAATGATCTGCGCGCCCATCTCGTGCAAGCTGCGTGGCATCACGCCCTTGACGGTGCCGTAAGTCCCCACGGGCATGAAGATGGGGGTTTGCACCACACCATGGTTCAGGGTCAGTGTGCCGCGACGGGCATGGCTGGGGGGGTCGGTTTTGAGCAGGTCGAATTGGAGCATGAAAGGCCTAAAGCTGAGGCTTGGATTGTAGGAGCTTGCCAAGTAACGGCTTAAGCTCACTTTTGCCCGACCGGCAAGCCAGGAAAGATGAGTTGGAAAATATTTCGTCCATGTAATTTGGGTATTTAACTCCCTATAATGCATGGATGATTGATCGCTACTTGTTCGCTTCTGTTCTGGATGCTCTGGCCGATGCGCCAGCCGTCGCACTGCTTGGACCGCGTCAGGCAGGCAAAACCACTTTGGCGCTTCGCGTGGCCGAGCATGTTGCCAAATTAGGACTGGGTGGTCGCCAGTCAGGCAGCTTGTACTTGGATCTGGAAAGCCCCAGTGACAGGCAAAAGTTGACTGACCCTGAGGCGTACTTGTCGCATCACGCCGATAAATTGGTGATTTTGGATGAAGTGCAGCAAATGCCTGCGCTCTTCCAAGTGCTGCGGGGGTTGATTGACCAGGGGCGAAGGCAGGGACAGGGCGCAGCGCGATTTCTGTTGCTGGGCTCGGCCACGGGCGAACTGCTGAGGCAGTCGAGTGAAAGTTTGGCCGGGCGGGTAGCCTATTTGGAATTGCCTCCCTTGCAGTTATTGGAGGGGGGGCTGGATCAGCAAGACGCCTTATGGCTGCGCGGAGGATTGCCCAATAGTTTTTTGGCCAAAAGTTTGCCGAAAAGTATGGCGTGGCGGCAGAACTTGATCAAAACCTATCTGGAGCGCGATATTCCCAGTTTTGGCGCACGCATTCCCGCTGAAACCTTGCGCCGCTTGTGGGTCATGTTGGCGCACCAACAAGGCGGTTTGCTGGATGTGTCGCAGTTGGGCAAGAGCCTGATGTTGGACGCCAAGACGGTGCACCGTTACCTGGACATGTTGGTTGATCTGATGTTGGTGCGCCGCGTGCAACCTTGGTATAGCAACGCAGGCAAACGTCTGGTGAAATCGCCTAAGCTTTATGTGCGCGACAGTGGTTTGCTGCATGCTCTTTTGGGAATAGGCACCCAAGATGCGCTGTTGTCGCACCCGGTGGTAGGCAACAGTTGGGAGGGGTTTGCATTGGAGACCTTGATCAACGCCGCGCCGCTCAATACCAGCAGTGGTTTTTACCGCACGAGCAATGGTGCCGAGGTGGATTTGCTGCTCGACATGCCGGGGCACGGTGTGTGGGCCATTGAAGTCAAACGCGGTGCTGCCAGCAAGCCGCGTAAGGGTTTTTACAGTGCGTGTGAAGACTTGAAGCCCGCCAAGCGCTGGTTGGTCTATCCCGGCACAGACGCTTATCCCGTGGGAGACGGAGTTCAGGTGATTGGCCTGCACAATCTTGCCGAAACCATTTGGAAAATCCATCGCGACGGGATGGTCACGCTCACATCACACGCTTGAGGACAACACCATGACCGAACACCCCATCCACTGGGAAACGCCCGGCACCAGCCGCGTCCCGTTTGCCGTGTACACCGACGAAGACCGGCACAAAAAGGAGCTGGAGCGATTCTTTTACAAAAGCCACTGGAGTTATGTAGGCCTGGAGGCCGAGATTCCGAATGTGGGCGACTTCAAGCGCACGGTGGTCGGCGAGCGATCGGTCATCATGACGCGCGCCACCGACGGTCAGATCCATGTGGTCGAGAACGTCTGCGCCCACCGAGGCATGCAGTTTTGCCGCCAGCGCCACGGCAACCAGAAAGAGTTTGTTTGCCCCTACCACCAGTGGAGCTACACCCTCCAGGGCGATTTGCAGGGCGTGCCCTTTCGGCGCGGCGTGCGGCAGGGCGGCAAGGTCAATGGCGGCATGCCCGCAGACTTTGACCCCAAGGACCACGGACTCACTCCCCTGAAAGTGGCCACACGCGGTGGCGTGGTGTTCGCCTCGTTCGACCACAACGTGGAGTCGCTCGAAGACTTCATGGGCCCGGCCATCCTGAAATACTTTGACCGCCTGTTCAATGGCCGAAAACTGGTGGTGCTGGGCTACAACCGCCAGCGCATTCCAGGCAACTGGAAGCTGATGCAGGAGAACATCAAGGACCCCTACCACCCAGGCCTGCTGCACACCTGGTTTGTGACCTTTGGCCTTTGGCGCGCCGACAACAAGAGCGAGCTGCGCATGGACGCGCACCACCGCCACGCGGCCATGATCTCGACGCGCGGCAGCGCGGGCCAGGCCTCAGGCGCGGCCTCGCAGGTCACGCAGGTGAGCAGCTTCAAAGACAGCATGCAGCTCAACGACCCGAGTTTTCTGGACATCGTGCCCGAGGACTGGTGGCAGATGGAATACCAGATGCCCACGGCCGTGATGATGACGCTGTTCCCCAGCGTGATTTTTCAGCAACAGGTCAACAGCGTGTCCACCCGGCACATCCAGCCCGACGGGCATGGCGCGTTTGACTTTGTCTGGACGCACTTTGGCTTTGAAGACGACACGCCCGAGATGACCGATCGCCGCCTGCGCCAGTCCAATTTGTTTGGTCCGGCGGGCTTTGTCAGCGCGGACGACGGTGAGGTGATCGAGTTCTCGCAGCAAGCCTTTGAGACCAAACCCGAACACCGCATGCTGGTGGAGCTGGGCGGACGCGATGTGGGCGAGACGGACCACATGGTGACCGAGACGCTGATTCGGGGCATGTACGAATACTGGCGCAAAGTGATGGAGGCCTGAACAAAATGACCATGGTGAACTTTGAAACCCACATGGCCTTGACCCGCCTGTATGCCGATTACGCCTTGGCCGTGGACAGCGGCCATTGGGATTTGTGGCCCGAATTTTTTACCGAGCAGTGCGTGTACAAACTCATTCCGCGAGAGAACCATGAGCGCGGATTTCCGCTGTGTACCTTGTCGTTCACCAGCAAAGGCATGCTGAAAGACCGCGTGTATGGCATTCAGGAAACGCTGTACCACGACCCCTATTACCAGCGCCACGTGGTGGGCGCGCCGGTGGTGCGCCGCGTCGATGGTGAGCGCATCCATGCCGAGGCCAACTATGCGGTCTTCCGCACCAAGCTCGACAAGGCCAGCACGGTGTTCAATGTGGGCCGCTACATCGACACCATCGTGCCCACCCCCGAGGGCCTGAAGTTCGCCGAGCGCCTGTGCGTGTACGACAGCGAAATGATCCCCAACGCCATCATTTACCCGATATGACCATGAGCTTCCCAAAAACCGAGTGGACCGACGTGGCCGCCGAGGCCGATTTGTTTGAGGGCGCAGGCATCGCCGTGACGCCCGAGGGGCAGGACATTGCCCTCTTCAAACTCGAAGACGGCGTTTTCGCCATCAACAACCTGTGCACCCACGGCAACGTCAAGCTCTGCGATGGCTTCGTCGAAGGCGACCATGTGGAGTGCCCCTTCCATCAAGCGCAGTTCAGCCTGCGTGACGGTTCGGTGGCCTGCGGCCCGGCGACCGAGCCGGCCAAGACCTGGCCCGTCAAGGTCGAGGGCGGGCGTGTGTTTATTCAGCTGGCCTGAATTGGACAGAACGCGATATTCGTCAATGGAAATCGTCTTCTCTTTGATGTCTCACGGCCAGTATGGTCACTGTTTGAGCGTCTTCAATTTCAAAAAGTGCCAGATACCCAGATGCTCCAAAGGAAATGATGAGCTCTCTGAGCAGAGGGCCGTGTGCACCATCGGCTGCTTTGCGACATGAAAAAGGCGATTTGCGTAAAAAATCCAGACCGTTTTCAATCGCCTGCAATGCCCGTTCAGCTGTATGAATGTCAAATTCCAATAGGAACTCATAAAGCCGGTTTAGATCAGATTGGGCTTTCGCCGTGAAGCGAACTTGAAACTCATCCATGAGCGAGTCCGGTCATACTCAAGACGCCGAGGACTTGGCGTTGATCAGTTTGCTCTTTAGTTCCTTCAGCACGTCATCAGCTGAAAAATAGACCTGACTTTGACGGGCTTCATCGGCAGATCGCAAACCACGGGCGATGAACTCGTCTTCGGCCGCGCGGTGTGCGATGAATCTTTCCAGTGAGATTTCCATCAGCTTGGAAATGGTCTCATTGGGGCGCAGTGCCTCTTCGGCGGCTTGTCTGAGTTCCGGACTGACACGAAGGGCTGGGAGTGTGGCGGTTTTCATGGAAGCCTTTCAATTGCAATGCAATTGTAATGCGCCAGCGTCTTGACAGGTTCAATCGAACTTTGTGCGCCTCAGCAGCATCGAATCCCCATAGCTGAAAAACCGGTATTTCTGCGCAATCGCGTGTCGGTACAAACCCATGATGTGTTCGTAGCCCGCAAAGGCGCGGAGTGGGCGGGTTTTCTGTTGTTGACGTCCTAAGCTTTGTTGGGTGTAATTATTTGGTCATTAAATTTCAACCAATAGGTCGTTATTCTCAACTCGCTCTTAATGACGGCAGGGCAAGATTGAGATTGAAGCTCATACCGGATAAAAATCTCTTTTTTGATATGATTCGATATGGCCAAATGGTCGGTTGAAACCTTGAACGAAGTGGTCGACGAGGAGTTGACAGCACTTCCGCTCGACATGCGTGGGCGATTTGTTCGGGTTTCTTTGCTGATTGAAGAGTTTGGCCCGTTCAATGTCGGGATGCCCCACATCAAAGGCCTGAATGGCAAATTGTGGGAGATTCGGGTCAGCGGACGAGATGGTATCGGCCGGGGGATCTATGTCGTGGCTTCAGGTCGACGAGTTGTTGTTTTGCATGTCTTCATCAAGAAGACCCAAAAAACGCCTGACCGAGCCCTGCAACTTGCAAGCAAACGCGCCAAGGACGCTGGATTGATATGAGCAAAATCACCGCACTGCACAAAAGCTGGCTTCAAACTCCCGGCTACGACGAGGCCTTTGAATCGTCACGGATCGAGTTTGAATTGGCGCGACAGTTGATTGAAACCCGAGTCAAAAGTGGCCTGTCTCAGGGTGAGCTGGCTACAAAGATGGGGACATCCCAATCGACGATCGCACGCCTTGAAAGTGGTGCGTCCATGCCGTCCATGCGCACGCTGGCCAAGTTTGCCCTGGCGACCAATTCGCAACTTCAGATCTTCTTCAAGCCTGCCTGAGAATTTGGGCCATGGCTTGAGGAAGCTGCTTTAAGTGCGGCGCCTCAGCAGCATCGAATCCCCATAGCTGAAAAACCGGTACTTCTGTGCAATCGCGTGGCGGTACAAACCCATGATGTGCTCGTAGCCCGCAAAGGCGCTGACCAGCATCATCAAGGTACTTTTGGGCAGGTGGAAGTTGGTGATCAGCAGGTCGACCACTTTGAACTCAAACCCTGGGGTGATGAAAATCTCGGTATCGCCGCTGGCCTGATTGAATTTGGCCCACGATTCCAGCGTGCGCACGGTGGTCGTGCCCACCGCCACCACTTGGCCGCCACGCGCCTTGCACTCTGCAATCGCTTGCTGGGTGGCTTCGGGCACTTCGTACCATTCGCTGTGCATGTGGTGTTCGGTAATGTTCTCGGTCTTGACCGGCTGGAAAGTGCCCGCACCGACATGCAGCGTCACGCTGGCGGTGTGTACACCCCGCGCTGCCAAGGCGGCCAACACCCCTTCGTCAAAATGCAGCGCTGCCGTGGGTGCGGCCACCGCGCCAGGGGCGCGCGCAAACACGGTTTGGTAACGCTCGGCGTCTTCTTCGGTGTCCTCGTGATCGGCTGTGCCCGCAGGGCGTTCAATGTAGGGGGGCAGTGGCATCACGCCGTGCTTTTCCATCAGCGCATGGGGTTCGTCACTCAGCTGCAGGTGAAACAGTGGACCGTTGGCGTCGGGCCAACGGCCCAAGAGCACCGCATCAAAACCGCCATTGTGTGCGCCGCCCGCCATGTGCATCTTGCCGCCCAGCAGTGGCTTTTTGCTCACCTTCATGTGCGCCACCACCTGGTGGCCCTGCAGCACGCGCTCGATCAGCAATTCCAGCTTGCCGCCTGAGGCCTTCTCGCCAAAGATGCGCGCCTTGATCACCTTGGTGTCGTTGAACACCAGCAGGTCGACCGGGTTGAGCAGGCCGGGAAGGTCACGAAAAATCCGGTCGGTGACCGCCCCGGGTGCGCCGTCGAGCAGGCGCGAGCCGCTGCGCTCGGCGGTGGGGTGTTGGGCGATCAGTTCGGGGGGGAGCTCAAAGTCGAAGTCGTTGAGCGTGAAACTGCGGGGGGAGGTAGAAGAGGACATGGTGCGTGGGCTTGACAGGCCCGTTCGTAAAAAGCTTTAGATTCTCGCACGCTAAGTTTCAATAGACCTTTAACCCGCAATGCACACTTCAATTTGTCGAAGCAGTTCATTCAGGCGAAAAGGTTTGGACATAAATGCGGCTGCGCCAAGTTCAAGTGCTGTCTCTTCTTGAACTAAAAGACTGCCTGACATGAGGATGACAGGGGTGTTGTTGTTTAGGTTTTTGAGTAGTATGACCAATTGAAAGCCATCCATGCCTTCCATGTTGACATCACACAAAATGAGGTCAGCAAGAGCAAAGTTGTCCTGTGCCAAAAAGTCCTCAACACAACGGAATGTCAACACCGCGAATCCGTGAAAAATCAACACTTCTTTCAACGTATGGCGTAATGAGTCGTCATGTTCAATGATGGAAATTTGCTGAGAAATTTTCATTTTGTGAGTGTGTGCACGATGACCAACTTGATAAATCTGATGCGCTACAAATCACCAAAACTTTCAAAAACAGAAAGGCCGCCAGAATTGTAATAAACATTAACAAAATTTGTGATAAAAAACACAAATTAAATTTGAGTTCAAAGCTACTTTCGGAGGATGAACACCCCATCCGAAACGGAAGCATTTGCAACGCGACTCAAGCAAGCACTTGAGTGCGTTGGGGTTCGCATTTCACCAACCGTGGTGGCCAACGAGTTCAACCTGCGGCATTGGGGCCGCAGCATCACCCCCCACACCGCGCGCAATTGGTTGTTGGGCAAAGCCATTCCCACGCAAGACAAATTGCGGGTGTTGGCCGATTGGTTGCAGGTCAGCCCGGATGAGCTGAGGTTTGGTCGGTCGGGCGGCGTTGTCATGCCCGCAGAGGCTTCGACCGACCCGGCTTCGTTGGGCATGGCCGATCGTGAAATGCTCAGCCGTTACCTCGGCTTGGATGTGAATGACCGCAAAACGGTGCGCGAGGTGGTGACGGCTTTGTCTTTGGCTGCCAGCTTGAAGTCAAAGGGGTGATCGCCCCACTGTTGTGCAGACTTGGACACGGCACAATCGCCCAATGCCCTCCCCGTCAGCCTCCGCGCCCGCCAAAACCCTCAGCGCCCCGCAAAAGGCGCTGATCAAGCTCGGCTTGAAGCGCGACATCGATCTGGCGCTGCACCTGCCGCTGCGTTACGAGGACGAGACCCGCATCGTCAAGCTGCGCGATGCGCGCGAGGGCGACACGGCGCAGATCGAGGCCACAGTGACGGCTTGCGAGATCACGATGCGGCCACGCCGCCAGCTCTTGGTGACGGTGGATGACGGATCGGACACCTGCGTGATGCGGTTTTTCAGCTTCTACCCCTCGCACCAAAAGGCGCTGGCGGTGGGCAACCGCATTCGGGCGCGGGGCGAGGTCAAGGGCGGTTTCATGGGGCTGACCATGATGCACCCCACTTTCAAGGCGGCGGGTGGCCAGTTGGCCGAGGCACTAACCCCGGTTTACCCGACCGTGGCGGGGCTGGCCCAAGCCTATTTGCGCCGTGCCGTGATCACCGGGCTGAACCACGCTGATCTGAGTGAAACCATGCCTGCTGGCGTCGCTTGGCCCGACCCGCGTGGGGCTTGGACGCTGCGCGCTGCGCTGCAGTTTTTGCACCACCCCACGCCCGATGTGTCGCTGGCCGCTTTAGAGGACCGCAGCCACCCGGCCTGGGTGCGCCTGAAATGCGAGGAGTTGCTGGCGCAGCAGTTGTCGCAGCTCACCGCCAAGCGCGAGCGCGATTTGTTGCGCGCCCCGGCTTTGAAGATGAAGCGCGGCGCTTTGCACGACCAGTTGCTGGCCGCCCTGCCCTTTGGCCTGACGAAGGCCCAGCAGCGCGTGGGGCGCGAAATTGCCAAAGATTTGAGCCGCCCGGTGCCCATGCACCGTCTGCTGCAAGGCGATGTGGGCGCGGGCAAAACCGTGGTGGCGGCGCTGGCGGCCATGGTGGCGATTGACGCGGGTTGGCAATGCGCCTTGATGGCCCCGACCGAGATCTTGGCCACCCAGCACTTTGCCAAGTTGGTGGGCTGGCTTGAGCCTTTGGGCGTGAAGGTGGCTTGGTTGATTGGCAGCCAGAAGAAGAAAGAGCGTGCCGCCATGCTGGCGCTGATCGAGTCGGGCGAGGCCGCGCTGGTGGTGGGCACGCACGCGGTGATTCAAGAGCACGTCAAGTTCAAAAACTTGGGGCTGGCGGTCATTGACGAGCAGCACCGCTTTGGCGTGGCCCAGCGCCTGGCCTTGCGCGGCAAGATGCAGGCCCCCGGCATGGAGCCGCACATGCTGATGATGACGGCCACGCCGATTCCGCGCACGCTGGCCATGAGCTATTACGCCGACCTGGATGTGTCGGTGATCGACGAACTGCCCCCGGGCCGCACGCCCATCGTGACGCGGGTGGTGTCGGACCACCGCCGCGACGAAGTGGTGTCGCGCATCGGTGCGCAGTTGCAAGAAGGGCGGCAGGTGTACTGGGTGTGCCCTTTGATTGAAGAAAGCGAAGCCCTGGACCTGACCAACGCCACGCAAACCCACGCCGACCTGAGCGAGGCGCTGCCGGGTGTGATGGTGGGTTTGCTGCATTCGCGCATGCCGGTGGCCGAGAAAAAGGCGGTGATGGAGCTCTTCACCGCAGGCGTGATGGGCGTGCTGGTCAGCACCACGGTGATCGAGGTGGGGGTGGATGTGCCCAATGCCTCGCTGATGGTGATCGAGCACGCCGAGCGCTTTGGCCTCTCTCAGCTGCACCAGCTGCGCGGCCGGGTGGGGCGCGGCGCGGCGGCGTCGGCCTGCGTGCTGCTGTATGGCACGCCCGAGGGCGGACGCCTGAGCGAGACAGCCCGCGAGCGTTTGCGCGCCATGGTGGAGACGAACGACGGTTTCGAGATTGCCCGGCGCGATTTGGAGATTCGCGGACCCGGAGAGTTTTTGGGGGCGCGCCAGTCGGGTGCACCTTTGCTGCGTTTTGCCGACCTGGAGACCGATGGGCATTTGCTGGACTGGGCGAGGGCCTTGGCCCCGCAGATGCTGGACCAGCACCCGCATCTGGCCGAGCGGCACATTGGCCGGTGGTTGGGTGGAAAATCCGAATACCTCAAGGCTTGATGTTCAAATCACCCCCATGACCCTGACCGAACTCAAATACATCGTGGCCGTGGCCCGCGAAAAGCACTTTGGCAAAGCCGCCGAGGCTTGCTTTGTGTCGCAACCCACGCTGTCGCTGGCCATCAAGAAGCTGGAAGAAGAGCTGGAGGTCAAGCTGTTCGAGCGCAGCGCCAGCGAGGTCTCGGTCACCACCTTGGGCGAAGAAATCGTGCGCCAAGCGCAAAGCGTGCTGGAGCAAGCCGCCGAAATCAAGGAAATTGCCAAGCGGGGCAAAGACCCGCTGGCCGCGACCATGCGGCTGGGGGTCATCTACACGATCGGGCCTTATTTGCTGCCCGATTTGGTGCGCCAAATCATCACCGATATCCCGCAAATGCCGCTGATGCTGCAAGAAAACTTTACTGTGCGCCTGCTGGAGATGCTGCGCACGGGTGAGCTCGATTGCGCGATTTTGGCCGAGCCCTTTCCCGAGTCGGGCCTGGCGATTGCGCCGCTGTACGACGAGACCTTCATGGCGGCCTTGCCGCTGAACCACCCGCTGGCCAAAGAGGCCTTCATCACCCCCGACCAACTGAAAAACGAGACCATGCTGCTGCTGGGGACGGGCCATTGCTTTCGCGACCATGTGCTGGAGGTGTGCCCCGAATTTGCGCGCTACGCCAGTCAGACCGATGGCATCCGCAAGACCTTTGAGGGTTCGTCGTTGGAGACCATCAAGCACATGGTGGCCGCAGGCATGGGCGTGACGCTGGTGCCGCGCCTGTCGGTGCCCGACCTCAAGCCGGTGCACAAGCGCTCGGGCGGGCACAGCGATTCGCCCGTGCGTTATTTGCCCATTGTCGACCCGGCAGGCGGCAAGCCGCCCACGCGCCGTGTGGTGCTGGCTTGGCGGCGCAGTTACACCCGCTATGAGGCGATTGCTGCCATGCGCAATGCCATCTACGCCTGCCCCTTGCCGGGTGTGACGCGACTGTCGTGACGGAACGGGTTTTGACACGAAACCGGCGGTCGTTCGCCGCAGACCACTCAGCATGACCGAGAAACTCAAGCTTTACCTGGACCTGATCCGCTGGAACCGCCCTGCCGGATGGTTGCTTTTGTTGTGGCCCACCCTGTCGGCTTTGTGGGTGGCGGCCGGTGGCTTTCCGGGGTGGCACCTGTTGGCCGTGTTCACTTTGGGCACCATCCTCATGCGCAGCGCGGGCTGTTGTGTGAACGACGTGGCCGACCGCGACTTTGACAAGCACGTCAAGCGCACCGCCGAGCGTCCGGTGACCAGTGGCCGCATCGGCGTGAAAGAGGCGCTGGGACTGGGTGTGGTGCTGGCCTTGCTCGCCTTTGTGCTGGTGCTGACTACCAACCTCGCCACCATCTTGTGGTCATTTGCAGCGCTGGCCGTGACCTTGGTCTACCCCTATGCCAAGCGGGTGGTGTCCATGCCGCAAGCGGTGTTGGGCGTGGCCTTCAGTTTTGGCATTCCCATGGCTTTTGCGGCGGTGCAGGGCGAGGTGCCACTGTGGGCTTGGGGCTTGCTGATGGGCAACTTGTTTTGGGTGTTGGCCTACGACACCGAATACGCCATGGTGGACCGCGACGATGACCTGAACATTGGTATGAAAACCTCGGCCATCACGCTGGGCCGCTGGGATGTGGCGGCCATCATGGGCTTTTATGGGGCGTATTTGGCCATCTGGGCCGCCTTGCTGGAGGCTGCCACGCGCAGCCATTGGTTCTGGCTGGGCCTTCTGGGTGCTGCCTTGCAGGTGGTCTGGCATTTCGCCTTGATTCGGGGCCGCACCCGCGAGGGTTGCTTCAAAGCCTTTCGGCTCAACCATTGGCTGGGCTTCAGTGTGTTTGCCGGTATCGCACTGTCTTACGCTTGGGCCTGAGGGCGCGTCCGGCCCGCGCGAGGCTTGTCAGCCACCTGGCGGCGCAGGAGGGCAGGATGGCTCAGGCCTTTCCGAATTCGTCGCCCAGTTCACGTGCCCGCGCTTCGGCCGCTTGGATGGCCTTCACAAACGAGGCTTTCATGCCGGAGGCTTCCATTGAGGTCAGTGCGGCGTAGGTGGTACCGCCTTTGGAGGTGACGCGCTGGCGCAGTACTTCGGGCGATTCGCTGGATGCAGCAGCCAGCGAAGAGGCGCCGGCAAAAGTGGCCACGGCCAGTTGGTAGGCCTGCTCGGCGCTCAGGCCCATGCCCACTCCCGCTTCGGTCATGGCTTCGAGGAAATAAAACACATAAGCCGGGCCAGAGCCCGACAAGGCGGTCACGGCGTCCAGATGGGATTCCTGGGCGACCCAAAGGTATTGACCGGTGGTGCCAATGATTTGCTCGACCCGCGCGCGGTCTGCAGGGCTGACATTTGGGCAAGGAAACAGGCCGGTGATGCCTTGGCCCACCAAAGCAGGGGTGTTGGGCATGCTGCGAACCACACGATCTGTGTCCAGCCAGCGGCAGATGCTGTCGCTGCGAATGCCAGCGGCCACCGACAAATGCAGTGCACTGCGGGTGTGCGGCATGACGGGTGAGGCGGCCTGGCTGAAGACTTGTGGCTTGACCGCCCACACGACCACTTCAGCCTGCGCCAGACGCTCGGTGGCTTCGGGCAGGGCCGTGATGCCAAAATCCCTGTGCAATTTGGCGACTGTTTCGGCAAAAGGCTCGATCACGGTGAATTGTTCAGGCGCCATGCCCTGTCGGATCAGTCCGCCAATGATGGCGCTGGCCATGTTGCCGCCGCCTATGAAGGCGATGTGGTGTGAGGTGTTCATGGAAAGTGTCTCAGGGCTGCCTGGTGCAAATGGTTCAGTGAGGAATTGTCGCTTTTGTTGTCAGGGATTTGGGGTGGCCTTGCAAAAATGGACAAGATGCTCGTCTTGAACGGGAGCGCCAGCTTATATGTGGCGGTTTTTGACCCATCAGCCCAGGCGTTGGCCCGGGCGATGCCAGATGGCCACAGGCGATGCAAACTGAGAGCCGGGACAAGCGTCGTCCCAATGGAAAAAAACCGCCCGCGCGTGAGCGGATGCGGCAAGCCTTTTTAAATTTTTTCGAAAAGCTGTTGTGCTGCATATTTTTGAGGCATAATCATGGGCTTCGCCTTGCAAAAGGTGTAAGTATCTGCCCAATCTGAAGCGCTGCAAGTGGTTTGTAGCGTGAATGACGGGTCCAAGACTGATTTCTGTGAGTTGGCCCAAAAGCTGACGAGCAAGAAATACAAGTTGGGAACAAAGAAATGATCCAGACAGAATCTCGGTTGGATGTGGCCGACAACACCGGTGCCAAGTCCGTGCTGTGCATCAAGGTGCTCGGCGGGTCCAAGCGTCGCTATGCAAGTGTTGGCGACATCATCAAAGTGAGCGTTAAAGAGGCTGCTCCGCGTGGTCGCGTCAAAAAAGGCGAGATCTACAGTGCAGTGGTGGTTCGCACCGCCAAGGGCATCCGCCGCGGCGATGGTTCGCTCATCAAATTCGATGGCAACGCAGCCGTGTTGCTGAACGCCAAGTTGGAGCCTATTGGTACCCGCATCTTCGGCCCGGTCACGCGTGAGTTGCGTACCGAGAAGTTCATGAAGATCGTGTCATTGGCTCCTGAAGTACTGTAAGGACGCGTCATGAACAAGATTCGCACAGGGGACGAAGTCATCGTCATCACAGGTCGGGACAAGGGCAAGCGCGGCAAGGTGTCGTCGCGAGCGACCGACTCGCACCTGTTGATTGACGGGGTCAACATCGTCAAAAAACACGCCAAGCCAAACCCCATGAAGGGCACAACTGGCGGCATCATCGAAAAGGCCATGCCGATTCACCAATCCAATGTGGCGATTTTCAACGTCGCAACCGGCAAGGCTGATCGCGTGGGCGTCAAGCTGCAAGCAGACGGAAAACGTGTTCGCGTTTACAAGTCCAGTGGCGAAGAAATCAAGGTGGCATGACCATGGCACGTTTGCAAAAACTTTTCCGCGAGAAAATCGCTGCTGACCTGACGGCCAAGTTTGGCTACACGTCACCCATGCAGGTGCCTCGCATCACCAAGATCACCTTGAACATGGGTGTTTCGGAGGCGGTTGCCGACAAGAAAGTCATGGATCATGCGGTCGGCGACTTGACCAAAATCGCGGGCCAAAAGCCTGTGGTGACCAAAGCCAAGAAAGCCATCGCGGGTTTCAAGATCCGTGAACAACAACCCATTGGTTGCATGGTTACTTTGCGCGGTGTCCAGATGTATGAATTCCTGGATCGCTTCGTGACCGTGGCTCTGCCCCGGGTGCGTGACTTCCGTGGTATTTCCGGACGCGCTTTTGATGGCCGTGGCAACTACAACATTGGCGTCAAAGAGCAGATCATTTTCCCTGAGATTGAGTACGACAAGGTGGATGCCTTGCGCGGCCTCAACATCAGTATCACCACTACGGCCAAGTCTGACGAAGAGTGCAAGGCACTCTTGGCAGCTTTCCGCTTCCCCTTCAAGAACTGAGGTGTCACGTGGCTAAAGTAGCTTTGATCGAGCGAGAGCTCAAGCGTGAGAAATTGGCGGCCAAATTTGCGGCAAAACATGCCGAATTGAAGGCAATCGCCAACGATGCCAAGCGCAGCGATGAAGAGCGAGCAGCTGCCCGTCTGGGTCTGCAAAAGCTTCCCCGCAACGCCAATCCGACCCGCCAACGCAACCGCTGTGAAATCACCGGTCGCCCACGCGGTACGTTCCGTCAATTTGGTCTGGGCCGCGCCAAGATCCGTGAATTGGCCTTTGCTGGCCACATTCCGGGCGTGACCAAGGCCAGCTGGTAATCGGCAGGAGATAAAACATGAGCATGAGTGATCCTATTGCCGATCTGTTGACCCGCATTCGTAACGCACAAATGGTGTCGAAAGCCAATGTGATGGTTCCCTCCTCCAAAGTGAAGGTGGCCATCGTACAAGTGCTCAAGGATGAAGGCTACATCGATGGTTTTCAAGTGAAAACCGAAGACGGCAAAGCTACCCTCGAGATCTCGCTGAAGTATTACGCAGGTCGCCCTGTGATCGAGCGCATTGAGCGTGTGAGCCGTCCCGGTCTGCGCGTTTACAAAGGCCGTGATGCCATTCCTCAAGTCCAAAATGGCTTGGGTGTGGCCATTGTCACCACTCCGCAAGGGGTGATGACCGATCGCAAAGCGCGCGCTGTCGGCGTTGGCGGCGAAGTGTTGTGCTACGTCGCTTAAAGGGAGAAACAGAATGTCCCGCATAGGAAAAATGCCTGTGACCATCCCCGCTGGCGTGGATGTGTCCATCAAGCAAGATCAAATCAGCGTGAAGGGTTCCGGTGGTCAATTGGTCATCGCATCCAACGTGCTGGTGAATGTGAGCAACGAAGGTGGCAGGCTGAGCTTTGCCCCCGCAAATGACTCTCGTGAAGCCAATGCCATGAGCGGCACCATGCGTCAGCTGGTGAATAACATGGTGACTGGTGTTACCAAGGGTTTTGAGAAAAAGTTGAGCCTGATTGGCGTGGGTTACAAGGCTGCCGCCTCTGGCGCCCGCTTGAACCTGGCGGTGGGTTATTCACATCCGGTCAACATCGACATGCCAGCGGGTATCTCCGTGGCCACCCCCAGCGCGACTGAAATCGTGATCAAGGGTGCAGACCGTCAGCGTGTTGGCCAAATTGCTGCTGAGATTCGTGCTGTTCGTCCCCCCGAGCCTTACAAGGGCAAGGGCATCCGTTACTTGGATGAGAAGATCACGATCAAAGAGACCAAGAAGAAATAAGGAGCTGCATCATGATGACCAAGAAAGAGCAGCGTCTGCGTCGTGCACGTCAAACACGCATCCGCATTGCACAGCAAGGTGTGGCACGTTTGACTGTCAACCGAACCAACTTGCATATTTACGCCAGCGTGATTTCTGGCTGCGGAACAAAAGTGTTGGCCAGCGCCTCCACCGCCGAAGCCGAAGTGCGTACGGCACTGGGTGCAGCAGGCAAAGGCGGCAATGCTGCTGCTGCTGCCGTGATTGGCAAGCGCATTGCTGAAAAGGCAAAAGCTGCCGGCGTTGACAAGGTTGCCTTCGACCGCGCAGGTTTCGCTTACCACGGTCGTGTCAAGGCTTTGGCCGAAGCAGCCCGTGAAGCGGGTCTGCAGTTCTAAACGGATCGGAGATACAAATGGCTAAATTCACAGCAAAACCACAAAGTGACGGTCCAGAAGACGGTCTGCGCGAAAAGATGATCGCGGTCAACCGTGTGACCAAAGTGGTCAAGGGTGGCCGTATCCTTGGTTTCGCAGCGTTGACTGTGGTGGGCGATGGCGACGGCAAGGTCGGTATGGGTAAAGGCAAATCGAAAGAAGTGCCAGCAGCCGTGCAAAAGGCAATGGAAGAAGCCCGCCGCAACCTGTCCAAAGTGCACCTGAAAAATGGCACGATTCATCATGCTGTCAACGGTCACCATGGCGCTGCCCGCGTCATGATGGCGCCTGCACCCAAAGGTACGGGCATCATCGCAGGGGGCCCCATGCGCGCTGTCTTCGAGGTAGTGGGCATCACCGACATCGTGGCTAAGAGCCATGGCTCGTCCAACCCTTACAACATGGTTCGTGCCACTTTGGACGCCTTGTCCAACTGCACCACAGCATCCAACGTGGCCGCCAAGCGTGGCAAGTCGGTTGAAGAGCTGTTCGGCTGAACCGGAGATCGAACATGACGACACAAGCTACCTTGAAAGTCCAACTGGTGCGCAGCCCGATTGGCACCAAAGAGTCGCACCGCTCCACTGTCCGTGGTTTGGGTTTGCGAAAGCTGAACTCTGTGAGCGAGTTGCAAGACACGCCCGCAGTGCGCGGCATGATCAACAAGATCAGTTACCTGGTCAAAGTTCTCTAAGAGGCCGATGATGGAACTCAATAGCATCAAGCCCGCAGAAGGCTCCAAGCGCGCTGCTCGGCGCGTTGGTCGTGGTATCGGTTCAGGTCTGGGTAAAACAGCCGGCCGTGGTCACAAAGGCCAAAAGTCCCGTTCGGGTGGCTACCACAAGGTGGGTTTCGAAGGTGGTCAAATGCCTTTGCAGCGTCGCTTGCCCAAGCGTGGTTTCAAATCACAATCTTTGAAATACAACGCCGAAATCACACTGTCAACTTTGTCTCGCCTTGATCTCGCGGAAGTCGATGTCCTGACTTTGAAGCAAGCGGGTCTGGTGGGTCAGATGGCCAAAGTGGTCAAAGTCATCAATACAGGCGAGTTGTCCAAAGCGGTCAAGTTGACAGGCATTGGTGCAACTGCAGGTGCCAAGGCCGCCATTGAGGCAGCCGGTGGTTCCGTGGCCTGAAACTTGTTAACCGAGATTGACAGTGGCAACCATCGCTAATCAAACATCCAAAGCGGGCAAGTTCGGCGATTTACGTCGTCGACTTGTTTTCCTGCTGTTGGCGCTGGTGGTCTACAGAATTGGCGCACACATTCCTGTGCCTGGTATTGATCCGGACCAACTCAAACAGTTGTTCAATGGTCAGCAAGGCGGAATTCTGAATCTTTTCAATATGTTCTCGGGTGGAGCCTTGTCGCGCTTCACGGTGTTTGCTCTGGGCATCATGCCGTATATCTCTGCATCGATTGTCATGCAGCTGATGACTTATGTGGTTCCCATGTTCGAACAAATGAAAAAGGAAGGCGAAGCAGGGCGTCGGAAAATTACCCAGTACACCCGCTTTGGTGCTTTGGGTTTGGCCATCTTTCAATCATTTGGTATTGCGGTGGCTTTGGAAGCCTCTGCTGGGCTGGTGATCAACCCGGGTATGGGGTTCCGAATGACTGCTGTGGTCAGTTTGACTGCTGGCGCCATGTTCCTGATGTGGCTCGGTGAACAGATCACTGAGCGTGGGTTGGGCAATGGCATTTCGATTTTGATTTTTGCAGGTATTGCCGCTGGTCTGCCGAGCGCAATGGGCGGCCTGTTCGAATTGGTTCGTACGGGTGCGATGAATCCCTTGATCTCCATGCTGATCATTGTGGTGGTGGCTTTGGTCACGTATTTTGTCGTTTTTGTAGAAAGAGGCCAGCGCAAGATTCTGGTGAACTATGCCCGCCGACAAGTTGGCAACAAGGTGTACGGGGGCCAATCCTCACACTTGCCCCTCAAATTGAACATGGCGGGAGTGATTCCTCCGATCTTTGCTTCGTCGATCATTTTGTTGCCCGCCACTTTGATTGGATGGTTTAGTTCGGGCTCTACTGAAAGTGTGGTGGTTCGGTTTTTCAAGGATGTAGCCAATGCATTGGCCCCAGGGCAGCCTGTTTATGTGATGTTTTACGCAGCTGCCATCATTTTCTTCTGCTTCTTCTACACTGCGTTGGTCTTCAACAGTCGCGAAACAGCAGACAACCTCAAGAAAAGTGGTGCGTTCATTCCAGGAATACGTCCCGGCGATCAAACTGCCAAATACATCGACAAGATTTTGCTGCGGTTGACCGCCGTAGGTGCTGCTTACATCACTTTTGTGTGCTTGCTGCCTGAATTTCTGATTCTGAAATACAATGTTCCGTTTTATTTTGGCGGCACTTCTTTGTTGATCATTGTAGTTGTGACCATGGATTTCATGGCCCAAGTGCAAAA
The DNA here is from genome assembly GCF_023910625.1 of Limnohabitans sp. Lineage (NCBI taxonomy): Bacteria > Pseudomonadati > Pseudomonadota > Betaproteobacteria > Burkholderiales > Comamonadaceae > Limnohabitans > Limnohabitans sp. The sequence continues at coordinate 1,975,299 of NZ_JAAVVW010000003.1, read as the reverse complement.
CTACATGATGTCTCAACAGTACGATTCGCTTTTGAAAAAGGCGAGCTTCAAGCCTTGATGAGATGAGTCCCAATCGCCAAGTTCCCTGTGTTGTGCAAGCACAAGGCCCCAGTTTTAACCCGATCTGAAGAGACTGGGTGTTGAAGAGTTTTAGGAGAGAACCATGAGAGTTTCTGCTTCGGTAAAAAAAATTTGCCGTAACTGCAAGGTCATTCGCCGCAAAGGCGTTGTTCGTGTGATCTGCACCGATCCACGTCACAAGCAGCGTCAAGGCTGATTAAACAAGTTTTAGAGGACGAAAATGGCACGTATCGCTGGCATCAACATTCCGCCGCACAAACATGCTGAAATTGGCTTGACCGCCATTTTTGGTATTGGTCGCACCCGCGCTCGACAAATTTGCGAGGCCTCCGGCATCGCTTATTCGAAGAAGATCAAGGACCTGACCGACGCAGACTTGGAAAAAATTCGCGACCAGATCGCAGTGTTCACCATTGAAGGTGACTTGCGTCGCGAAACCACCATGAACATCAAGCGTTTGATGGACATTGGTTGCTACCGTGGTTTCCGCCACCGTCGCGGTTTGCCCATGCGCGGTCAGCGTACACGGACCAACGCACGTACTCGCAAGGGTCCGCGCAAGGGTGCTGCGGCGCTGAAAAAATAAGCAGAATTGAGAGACCACCATGGCAAAAGCACAATCCAACAGCGCCGCACAACGTGTTCGCAAAAAAGTCCGCAAGAACATTGCAGACGGTATCGCACACGTTCACGCTTCGTTCAACAACACCATCATCACGATCACCGACCGTCAAGGCAACGCCTTGTCATGGGCATCTTCTGGTGGCCAGGGCTTCAAGGGTTCACGCAAGTCGACGCCCTTTGCAGCTCAGGTGGCATCTGAAGTGGCAGGGCGTGCCGCCCAAGAGCAGGGCATCAAAAACCTTGATGTCGAAATCAAGGGTCCAGGCCCAGGACGCGAGTCGTCCGTACGTGCTTTGGGCGCATTGGGTATCCGTATCACTTCCATTGCCGATGTGACACCTGTCCCTCACAACGGTTGCCGTCCTCAAAAACGTCGCCGTATCTAAATCAAACCAAGCCCACCGCCAGGCAATGCTTGCATAGCCTGGCTCCCGCGTTTTATAAATGCGGAAGTAGTCAAAAGGAAAATCACGTGGCACGCTACCTCGGCCCCAAGGCCAAACTCTCCCGCCGTGAAGGAACAGACTTGTTCCTCAAGAGCGCTCGACGTTCTATTGCAGACAAATCTAAATTTGACTCCAAACCAGGACAGCACGGACGCACTTCAGGCCAACGCACGTCGGACTACGGACTTCAATTGCGTGAAAAGCAAAAAGTTAAACGCATGTATGGTGTTTTGGAAAAGCAGTTCCGCCGATACTTTGCAGAAGCAGACCGCCGCAAAGGCAATACAGGCTCCAACCTGTTGGCTCTGCTCGAGTGCCGTTTGGACAATGTGGTGTACCGCATGGGCTTTGGTTCCACACGTGCTGAAGCTCGTCAAATGGTTTCTCATAAAGCCATCATGGTCAACGGTCAGTCGGTGAACATTCCGTCTTACCTGGTCAAAGCCGGTGACGTGATTGCTGTCCGCGAAAAATCCAAGAAGCAAAATCGCGTGATCGAAGCCCTCCAATTGGCAGCCCAAGTCGGCATGCCAGCTTGGGTTGAAGTCAATGCCGATAAGGCAGAAGGAACCTTCAAAAAGGTTCCTGACCGTGACGAATTTGGTGCTGACATCAACGAATCTTTGATCGTCGAGCTGTATTCACGTTAATTCGCTGTTTTGATTGTTCCCGTTGCGCATCATGGTGCAGCGGGTGCTTCATCAGCCTTACCGGTGTAACGAACCGGGGGTATTGAGAGGAAGTCTGCATGCAAACAAATTTATTGAAACCCAAAGCAATCCAGGTTGAGCAATTGGCATTGAACCGAGCCAAGGTCACGCTGGAACCGTTCGAGCGCGGATATGGCCATACTCTTGGTAATGCCCTTCGTCGCGTTTTGTTGTCTTCCATGGTTGGCTACTCGGCCACTGAAGTGACCATTGCCGGAGTGGTGCACGAGTACTCTTCCATTGATGGTGTACAGCAAGATGTTGTCAACATTGTGCTCAACCTCAAAGGCGTAGTCTTCAAGTTGCACAACCGGGATGAAGTCACGCTCAGCTTGCGCAAGGATGGCGAAGGTGCGGTCACTGCCGCTGACATCCAAACACCGCATGATGTGGAAATCATCAATCCAGAACACGTCATTGCCAACTTGTCGCAAGGCGGCAAACTGGACATGCAAATCAAGGTCGAAAAAGGCCGTGGTTATGTGCCCGGAAATATGCGCCGTTATGCCGACGAGCCCACCAAGGCACTGGGTCGTATTGTGTTGGATGCTTCATTCTCTCCGGTCAAACGTGTCAGCTACACGGTAGAGAGTGCTCGAGTTGAGCAGCGCACGGATCTCGATAAGTTGGTCATTGAAATTGAGACCAATGGCGCGATTTCAGCAGAAGATGCTGTGCGTGCATCGTCCAAAATTCTGGTCGAGCAATTGGCGGTCTTCGCTCAATTGGAAGGCAATGAATTGTCGGCCTTTGATGCTCCTGCGGTGCGTGGTGGTGCTGGCAGTTTCGACCCCATTTTGCTTCGCCCGGTTGACGAACTCGAGCTGACGGTACGTTCGGCTAATTGCCTCAAAGCAGAGAATATTTATTACATCGGTGACCTGATCCAGCGTACCGAGAATGAGTTGCTCAAGACCCCTAACCTGGGCCGCAAATCACTCAACGAAATCAAAGAAGTTCTGGCATCCCGTGGTCTCACTTTGGGTATGAAGCTCGAAGCCTGGCCACCTGGAGGTCCTGAAAAGCGATGATTTGAAATTGCCGGATAAAAACCGGCTTGTGCACGGGCAGTACCTGATACGGCTGCCTGTTTAATAAAGAAAGGTAAGCACCATGCGTCACGGACACGGACTCCGCAAATTGAACCGCACCAGCGAGCACCGCCTCGCCATGTTGCGCAACATGATGAACTCGTTGATTGAACACGAAGCCATCAAGACCACACTCCCCAAAGCCAAAGAACTGCGTCGCGTCATTGAGCCGATGATCACTTTGGCAAAAGAAGACAACTTGTCCAACAAGCGCCTGGCTTTTAACCGCCTGCGTGACCGAGACAGCGTCGTCAAATTGTTTGCCGATCTGGGACCACGTTTTGCTAAACGTCCTGGTGGCTACACGCGCATCCTGAAAATGGGCTACCGCGTGGGCGACAACGCGCCCATGGCCTTGGTTGAATTGGTCGATCGTGCTGATTCTTCAGACGAGCAAGCCGCTGAGTAAGGTATAATTATTTCATGTCGCGGGGTGGAGCAGTCTGGTAGCTCGTTGGGCTCATAACCCAAAGGTCGTTGGTTCAAATCCGGCCCCCGCAACCAAAAAAGTTCAGCATTTGCTGATTGATGAAAGCCCTCATTTGAGGGCTTTTTTTGTGGTGCGCCCGGAGCGGGCGCACTCTTGGCTGTGCAACTCCTCCCGTAAGTTGATCACAGCGATCGAAGCGAAGCGCCACTGTATAAGGGTGACCGAGTGTGGGGAGGTTGCGTGAAGCGAAACAGCGAGCTGATGAACAAGAATTGCAAAGAAGGCGTACTTTGTGATGGCGCAAACGCCCAAAGTTTGGCGAGGGCTGTTTGAGTGGCTGCGTCATCGCTTAAGGGCGATCCCGCTCAGGCAGTAGAGGCGAACCTGGACGATCTGTAGGGAATTGAAGGTGTTTGGGGGATCGGAAGGTGTAGCACTGCAGGTGGCGGACAACAGCCATCGGTGGTGACGTAACAGTGACCGACTGCTCAAAACGGTGCTGACCATTGCGTACGTTGATCGGCCACGGATGCCAAGCTTGTCCTGACCTCAAGATCTCGAACCGCCCGGTGCGGAGCCGCATGCCGGGTGGTGTGGCAGGATGCCTCCCACCAGGCAGGCCCCCTATGCGATTCCAGACGGTGCATGCAGATCAATCCTTGGACAAGGATTGAACGAGGTGCACATATTCGCTCACGGGAACTTCTTCTGCACGGCGTTGGAGATCAAATGCTCCTTGGAAACCTTGATCATCCAGCCAGCTTCCCAGACTATTGCGCAGGATTTTTCGTCGCTGACTAAAAGCCACTTGAACCAGTTTTGCCATTAGTTTGATGTCCAATTGGGGAGGGTTTGCTAAAGGGACCATACGAACCACTGCGCTGTCGACACGCGGGGGAGGGTCAAAGCTGGAAGGCGGAACAAACAAGAGATTGCTCATGTCATAGCGCCACTGGAGCATGACAGACAGGCGACTGTAGTCAGAAGTGCATGGTTGTGCGACCATCCGGTCGATGACTTCCTTTTGTAACATGAAGTGCTGATCGAGGATAACGTCCACATGATCGAGCAAATGAAACAGAATGGGTGTGGAAATGTTGTAAGGAAGATTGCCGACAACCCGGAGTTTTTTACAAGACTTGGATTCGGATGGATCCGAAGAGAATGACAAGCCTAAAGCTTGTCGGCAGGACAGATCGCTGAAGTCGACTTTCAGCACATCGGACTCCACCACGCTCAAATGAGGGTGTTCACGCAGACGAACAGCCAAATCGCGATCAATCTCAATCACGGTGAGATGGCCCAAACGTTCCACCAAGGGTTGGGTCAAGGCAGCAAGGCCAGGACCGATTTCAACCATGCTTTGACCCGCAACCGGATCAATGGATCTGACAATGGCATCAATGATGGAGTCATCGGTCAAAAAATGTTGACCGAATCGTTTTCGCGCTGAGTGCTTCACTGGGGAGGCTCTCGCATCTCGACAAAAGCTAGTCCTCTGATGTCCTGAACCCATGCGGCATAAGCCTCTTCTAACTTGCTATCACGCAACACATTGCGAGCAAAATTACGTTGTTCAGCTTCTGACATGGCGACTTCGCGTCGATCGGTCACTTCAATCAAATGGACACCAAAACGGGAAATCAGAGGGGCGGCCAATTGACCGGGAAGCAACTGGTTCATGGCTTGCTCAAATTCTGGAACAAACATGCCTGGGCTGGCCCAGCCAAGATCGCCGCCTTGAGGCGCGCTGCCGTCTTGAGAAATGCGCTTGGCCACATCAGCGAAGTCAGCACGACCGCTCAGAATGTCGCGGCGAATGGCAGACAGCTGGGCGATGGCTTGCGCCTGTGATAACTGGGGACTGGGGCGCAAGAGAACATGGCGCGCACGGGTTTGGTTGGTCATCAAGGTACTGGAAGCGGATTGGCGTTGCAAAACCTTGAGCACATGAAAGCCAGCGCCAGTTCGAACGACGTCGGAAATACCGCCAACTGGAAGCTGGCTCACAGCTTGAACAAAAATATCAGGATAGCGGTTGGGAGGGCGCAGGCCCATGGCACCAGAGTTGGCGCTACGATCAGGAGCGTCAGAAAATTCGCTCACCAAGGCAGCGAAATCAGCACCCTGGCGAGCCTTGGTAACCACAGAGCTTGCACGTTCAGACAAACGCGTCACTTGTTCAGGGGTGGCATCTTCAGGCACGGCAATCAAAATCATGCCCAAGTTGATCTCGGACGGGAGGCGAGTCGATTGGCGTTGAAGTTCCTCATTCAGGAACTGATTGATCTGAGCTTCAGAAATGCGAATTCGCGTCTCGACTTCTCGCTCTCGGAGACGGGTCATGAGCAACTGATTGCGCAATTGGGCTCTGAAACCCTCAGCAGAAGTACCATCTTGTAGAAGACGAGACTGAAATTCATCCAGACTGAGTTGATTGTTGCTGGCCACACTTGCTTCGGCTTGCTGGATGGCTGCTTCGTCAACCGTAATGCCCAGAGCGACGGCTTGTTGAACTTGAATTTTTTCAATAATGAGTTGGTCTAGCGCAAGACGATTGGTTTCGGAACTGTCTGTACTGAGACCTTGTACTCGTGAATCGCGCAACAAACGCAGACTCAAACGCTGAACTTCTTGATTGGTAATGGGTTCAGAGTTGACGACTGCAACCACAAAGTCTGCAGATCGAATCGAGGTCACGCTTGACTGGGCAGACACCATTTGTGGCAGCAAAAGAGCTGCACCAAACAAAGATGCCCACTTCATCCAGGAAATGCAAGACATAAAAAAATTATTCATAGTTCTGAAAACGACTTGGTTGCAGTGGGTTGTCACGAAGCTTTTGATAACGAGGAATATTGTTTCGAAGTACTGCCAGCGGGCTGGGGCCGACACGGCCCAAGCCAATCAATTCCAATTGAAAAAACAAACGAGTGTTGGTTGTGGCGATGGTGTGTTGGTTGCTCTCGAAAACGATTCGTCCAATCCAGCAACCCGCGTCGTACTCTAGGCCCATCAGGCTTTCCACCATGCGTCCTTCGGTCAGACTGATATTCATGCGTCCTACCGTGAACCAGCGGTCAGGCCCCAACCCTTGCCCGGCTGTGCGAGTCCAGGCTGACTCTGAAGCGGTGTTCCGGCGCCGAACCAGATCACTCAAGGGCCATTGCCACCCAATGTCCAACTGCTCACTGAGGCCGCGGTTCAAACGATAGGCGGCATTCAAAACGCGGTAAGGGCTTGGGTAATAGCGCAGTTGCAGGGTATTGCGGCTGATGTCATTGGTTTGGTTGTTGATCTGAACCGTGTTGTCCAAAGCCCAGCGATTATCCCAACGAACTCCAGCGCCAACCAGCAAATCGCTCAGGCCTGTGGTGGCGGGCAATTGACTGCTGTTCAATAACACGCGCTGATCAGAAAAGCGGATGCGCTGCGCCAGACCTAAGCGCAACAACTCTGCGCCGTTGACAGCATCAAAAAAGCGCGAGGACACACCAAGAGTCAAGGCATCATTGTCGATCAAACGGTCGTTGCCAACAAAGGTCTTTTCACTGTAAATGGTGGAGAGATTGAAATCGGTCAAGCCGCTGTCGTAAACGGGCAGCATGCTCTGGTCTTTGAAAGGCGTTTTGGCATAAAAGGCGCGTGGCTCCAAAGTTTGTGCGACAGAGCGACCGAACCAGCTGGCGTCACGTTCAACAACAAGTCCTGAGTCGAGAGAAAACGTGGGCAATACGCGGTTTGCAACAACAGATCCGTTGTCCATGGGCTGGTCCAGCTGGTAACGCGTGGCGTGCAACTGAACCTTGGGTGTGAAAAATCCCCATGGACGAATCCAAGGACGACTGAGCTGAGTCTGAACATAGCTGCGTTCACCATTTCGCCCCATAAAATTGGGAATTCTGCTGAAGTCCGCTTCAAAACGCGTGGTGTCAGCTTGTACGGACCAGTCAAAACCGTCTGCTTGCCATTTGGCGTAAGTCATTCCAATTTGGGGGGTCAGGTTATATGGCGGAATGATGGTGGACCTGATGTCCTGCAGGGGTTGAAAACGCAGGACACGGGCGCTCATGTTGAAGCCACCACGGCCCCAATTCAAAACGCCGGTCGATGGCAACAAGCGTTGTGTCAACACCAGACCGCTGCGACGAAAATCACTCCAATAGTTGTCATCGCTCACACGGTTCAGGTTCAGGCCCAGGCCAATTGCACCGATCCCCTCGATGCCAGTTTGAATGCTGCCACTGTGTTGGCTTGACCAGCCCCAACGTGCCTGATCACTCAAGGTGTCTGAGGGCATCAGGTTCAAGCGCGCTTGACCGCTGTAGCCCCTTTCCAGATATCGAAATTCGGTATCCACTGCCACCCCCCGTTTGCTCATGACATGGGTCGTCACGGTGGCATCGCGATTGGGCGCAAGGTCAAAGTAATAAGGTTGGACAATCTCAGAGCCGTCGCGGGAGGTTACACCTACAATCGGCGGCAAAAATCCAGAACGCCGGTCTGCGGTCAATGGAAAGCTGACCGTAGGAATACGCACCTCCGGCAGGTTTTGAAAGCGAACCTTGACACCCTCGGCTTTGACGGTCGATTCCTCGTCGTCAATGTTCATGCGAGTCGCTTTGAGCAGCCATGCTGGCAGCCAGTCTGGGCCGGGCGTGCGACGACACGTGGTGTAAGTCGCTTGGTGCACAACGGCGCGCGAGGGGTCGATGAACTCAAGTCGTGAGGCTTGGCCATGGCCACCGTTGGCAAAAATCTCGAACCTTGGTTCTGCCAAGGCGCCTTGAAAACTGTCCACTTTCAGATTCAAGGTCGTTCCGTGAAACTGACTGCCGGGTCGGTTGAGTTGGATGGCACCGTATCCCTCCAGAACGTCTTGACTTTGGTCATAAACCAGGCGATCGGCTCGCATGCTCAATCCCGGTTTGCGCAAACGGGCATCACCTTCGAGAACGGTGTTCAGGTCGGGTTGCATGACCAGGCGACGCCCTGAGACAAAAACAGCGCCCTCCTGGTTTTGCCGCAATGAAATGCGTTCTTCCAGCAGGGGACTGCTGCGCAGCACAACCGGACTGTCTTGCGCCTGCACCAATGTGTGAAGCTGCAACAATCCACCCAAGGCCACCCCCTTGAGCAACAGGGTGCTCAAGCTGTATCGGGGTCTCAAAACGGGATAAGGTTGCACGGCGTTAAACAAGATGTGACAAGACGGGTCTCATGAACGAGAGGGCATGCCATTGAATTTGTAAAATGGGATTATCCATGAGCCACTCCCAACACACCCCCTCCGCTGATTCTGACGTCACTTGGGCCGATCCGCAGCGCCAGAAGGCATTTGCCATTTGGTTGGCCGAGCAGGCGGAAAGACAGGGTCTTTTGCCAGAAACATTGCGCATTGCATCGGCCGATGCCAGCTTTCGCCGTTACTTGCGGGTGGACACGATCCAAGGCGATAGCCGTATCGTCATGGACGCCCCTCCAGACAAAGAAAACTCGGAGCCCTTTGTCCGAATCGCGGCGTTGATGAAGGGTGCAGGTTTGAATGCGCCTGAAGTGCTGGACTGGCACGAGGCCCATGGATTCATGCTGCTGACCGATTTGGGCAACGCCACCATGATGTCGGTCATCGACGCCGACCGCCCTCAGGCCAGCCACGGCTTGTACATGGAGGCGATCGACACGCTGGTGCAATGGCAACTGGCATCGCGTCCCGGCGTTTTGCCGCCTTATGACGCTGCCTTGCTCAACCGCGAGCTGGGCCTGTTTCCAGACTGGTATCTGGGCCAGCACAAAAAAGTGCCATTGGAAGCTAAAGACAAAGAGACGCTGGAAAAGACCTTTGCCCTGATTGTTCAGCGCAATTTGGCCGCGCCCAGCGTGTATGTGCACCGCGACTTCATGCCCCGCAACCTGATGATGCCTCACGGTACCGGCTCGCAAAGTCAACAACTCGGTGTGCTGGATTTTCAGGACGCTGTGTACGGCCCGATCACCTACGACATCGCCAGCTTGATGCGTGACGCGTTTTTGACCTGGGAAGAAGACTTCGTCCTCGACATCACCATCCGTTACTGGGAAAAGGCCCGCAAGGCGGGGCTGATGGAGTTTGAAGATTGGCACAGCGATTTTGGTGCTTTCTATCGTGCTGTCGAATGGATGGGTCTGCAGCGCCACCTGAAAGTGGCCGGAATTTTTGCGCGTCTGACGCTGCGCGACGGTAAGCCCAAGTATTTGGCCGATGCGCCGCGCTTCATTCAGTACATCCGCAAGTCCTGCGATCGCTACCGAGAACTGGGGCCCTTGCTCCAGGTCATCGAAAAAATCGAGGGCACCACGCCCCAGGTCGGCTTCGCCTACGGCCGGATGTGAGTCATCCATGCCCCGCTTTTATTGCCCTGCTCCTCTGGACACCGGGCTGACCCTCAGTCTGCCTGCTGGCGCTGCTCGGCATGTGCAGGTGCTGCGCATGCAACCGGGTGATGTGATCACCTTGTTCAATGGTGAGGGCGGAGAATTCAATGCCACCGTCACCCGCATGGGCCGCAGCGATGTCGATGTTGAGGTGGGCACACACCATCCTGTGGAGCGTGAAGCGACCCGTGCCGTGCACCTGCTGGCGGGCATCACTGCCAACGAACGCATGGACTGGCTGGTGGAGAAGGCCACCGAGCTGGGCGTCGCCAGCATCACCCCGCTGGTGGCCGAACGCAGCGTGCTCAAGCTCAAGGGGGAGCGTGCCGATAAAAAATTGGCGCACTGGCAAGGTGTGGCTGTAGCGGCTGCTGAGCAGTGCGGGCGCAACCGCGTGCCCACGGTGCACCCGGCCGTTACCCTGATTGAGTGGCTGAAAAAGGCCTCTCCTGGCGAGCGCTGGGTCTTGTCCTTATCCGAAGGTACTCTGCCTCTGAAGCAGATGACCGGTAACGCGCCCGTGACCGTGCTCAGTGGTCCTGAAGGGGGTTTGAGCCCCGCAGAAGACACAACAGCCTTGGCCGCAGGCTTTGTACCCGTGACCCTGGGGTCGCGCGTGCTGCGCGCCGAGACCGCGCCCTTGGCGGTGCTGGCTGTTTGTTCCGCTTGATTGGTTGGGTCGATTCAAACCCACACACAAGCTGCGAGTGAAAGCAGCTTGTACAGTGAGCCTAGGCGACAGCTTTCCATAAGTGCGTGCCGATAAACTGCCCAGCATGAATGCCAACCTCCTCCTCCTCACGCTCTGCCAGGGCCTGTTCTTCACCAACAACGTCACCTTCATCGCCATCAACGGTTTGGTGGGTCTGTCGATGGCGCCGCTGGGCTGGATGGCGACTTTGCCCGTCATGGGCTATGTGGTGGGTGGAGCCCTGTCGACCGGGCTGGTGGCCAAGAGCCAGTCGCGCTGGGGGCGCAAGGTGTCGTTTCAGCTGGGGCTGGGCGTGGCTTTTTTCTCGGCCTTGTTGGCCGCTTATGCCGCGTGGAGCCACAACTTCTGGTTGCTGGTGGCGGCCACGGTCATTGCGGGTTACTACAGCGCCAACGGCCAGTTGTACCGTTTTGCGGCAGCCGAGTTGGCGGCAGACGGATTCAAGGAAAAAGCGGTTTCTTTGGTTTTGGCAGGCGGTTTGATCGGGGCCATCGTCGGCCCCAACCTGGCCTCGCGCACCCGCACGCTGTATGAGGTGCCATTTTTAGGTGCTTATTTGGCGCTGGGCATCGTGGCGATTTTGGCCATGGTCTGCATGGCCTTCATCCGTTTCCCGGAAGTGCCCGCCAAAAAGCCCGGGGACAGCGCGGGCAGGCCTTTGCGCGAAATCATGCGCCAACCGGTGTTCATCGTCGCGGCGGCGGCAGCGGCCCTCAGTTATGGCGTGATGAACCTGCTGATGGCCGCCACCCCGCTGGCCATGCAGGTGTGCGGCTTCAGTTTTGACGACGCGGCGCTGGTGCTGGAGTGGCATGTGATCGCCATGTTTGCGCCGGGCTTTTTCACAGGGCACCTGATCAAGAAATTCGGCACCCTGCAGATCATGGCGGTGGGCGTGGTCATCAACTTCGCGTGCATCGGCATTGCACTCACCGGGGTGGAGTTGCACCAGTTCCTGATCTCGCTGTTCTTGCTGGGCCTGGGCTGGAACTTCTTGTTCACCGGCAGCACCACGTTGGCCATGCAGGCTTGGACACCCGCCGAAAAAGACAGGGGTCAGGCAGCCATCAACTTCTTTGTGTTTGCCACCATGGCCGTGACCTCGTTCGCATCAGGTGCCTTGGTTACCACACAGGGCTGGATGTGGCTGAACATCGGCTCGCTCTTGCCAGTGGCATTGACCGGCGTGGCGCTGGTGTGGATGGTGTTCAAACAGAGGGACGCGCAGAAAATCGTGCCATCAGCCAGCGCTTGAGCGCGGTGAACACCTGGGCGCGGTAGAGGTCGTTGAAGATCTCGTGGTACATGGCCTCAAAGCACTCGGCCTGCAGCACGGCGGCGGGTGCGGCCCGAGCGAAGTCGGCACTGGCCTGCGCGTTGACCAATCGGTCTTGCCCCGCGTAAAGCAGCAAAGTGGGCACCTGCCACTGCCCTGCGTCTGCCCGTGTTTGAGCCCCCTGCGTCAAAATCCAGGCCGCCAGACCCGCGCTGATGCGGCGGTGCACCAGCGGATCGGCCTGGTAGGCTTTCACCACATCGGGGTCGCGTGACAAGAACTCGGTTTTCAAGCCGTTGTCCACACGCAGGTGCGGCAGCACGTGGGGCAGGCTGGCCAACAGCATTTTCTGGAACAAGTTGGGGAACGCGCCCAAGGCCGGTGATGACAACACCGCCGCATCCACCGGGCGCAAACCCTCGGCCAGCGTGCGCGCCACCACCAAGCCGCCCATGCTGTGGCCCAGCAAGATGAGGGGCAAGCCCTGCAAAGACGGGTGTTGGCGGGTGTCGTCGATCACCCGGCACAAATCGGCTTGCAAGCTGCCGGGGCGCAACAGGTCGCCGCGTGCGCCTTCGGATTGACCGTGGCCTTGCTGGTCGTAGGCCCGCACCGCAAAACCCCATTGGTGCAAGTGCGCCGCCACCTCGCCGTAGCGCCCGGCGTGTTCGCCCAGGCCATGCACCAAGAGGACGGTGCCCAGCGGTTGGCTGGCAGGCAAGGCCCAGTCATACACCGCCAGTTGACCGGCTTCGCCCTGCAAAGCGGAAACTTTCGGGCGCGCGATGGAGGGGCGCGATGTCACGTTCATCAAGGCATCCGCGCCATCACTTCGGCCACCGCCGCCGTGAGTTTTTTGGCGTAAGGCACATGCAAAAACTCGTTCGGCCCGTGCGCGTTGCTCTTGGGGCCGAGCACGCCGCAGACCATCATTTGTGCTTTGGGAAAGCCTGCGCTCAGCATGTTCATGAGCGGGATGGTGCCGCCTTGCCCGATGTAGCCCACGCCTGCGCCAAAGTGCGCCTGGCTGGAGCTGTTGAGTGCTTGCTCGAACCAAGGGGAGGTGTCGGGCGCGTTCCAGCCCGTCGCGCCGCCACCCGATTCAAAGGTGACTTTGGCTTGGTAAGGTGCGTTGTCTTCGAGCAGGGCTTTCATCTCGGCCACGGCTTGCGCGGCGTCCACCAGCGGCGGCAGGCGCAGGCTGAGCTTGAAGGCGGTATAGGGCCTGAGCACATTGCCCGCGTCTTTGAGCGCCGGAAAACCTTCGGCACCGGTCACGCTGAGCGTGGGCGTCCAGGTGCGGTTGAGCAGGGCTTGCGTCGGGTCGGTGGTGGTGGGCAACGCAAAGCTGGTGGAGCCGCCGCAGTCGTAATGTGCCCACGGAAACCGCTTGTACACCTCGTCGCCCAGGATGGCCGCGGTGGCTTGGGCTTGCGCCAGCCGCTCGGCGGGCACTTCGCAATGGAAGCTGGCGGGCAGGAGGCGGCCGGTGGCGCTGTCTTCGAGGCGGTCAAGCACTTGGCGCATGATGCGAAAGCTCGATGGCACCAGGCCCGAGGCGTCGCCCGAGTGGATGCCCTCGGTCAGCACCTGCACCTTGAGCGTGCCGCTGGCCATGCCGCGCAGGCTGGTGGTGAGCCACAGCTGGTCGTAGTTGCCCGCGCCGCTGTCCAGGCAAATCACCAAGCCCACATCGCCCAGGCGGGTGCGCAGCGCGTCCACATAAGGCAGCAGGTCGTAAGAACCCGATTCTTCGCAGGTCTCGATCAGGCCCACGATGCGCGGATGCGGTGTGTTTTGGCTTTTCAGGGCTTGCACGGCAGCGATGCTGGCGTAGGCCGCGTAACCGTCGTCGGCCCCACCCCGACCATAGAGCTTGCCGTCTTCATAAACAGGGGTCCAGGGGCCAAGATCGTTGCGCCAGCCGTTGAATTCGGGTTGCTTGTCCAGGTGGCCGTACATCAGCACCGTTTGGCCCGAGCCCTCGCTGGCGGCGCGGGTGGCCGCCACTTCAAAAAACATGACGGGCGTGCGACCGGGCAGGCGGATGACCTCCAGTGTCAGGCCCTCCACCTTTTGCGCCTCCACCCACTGCGCGGCGCGGCGCAGCACCGACTCGATGTGGCCGTGCGCTGCCCAGTCGGCGTCAAATGCGGGCGACTTGGCGGGGATCTCGATGTATTTTTTCAGCTCGGGCAGGATGGTGCTGTCCCAGGCTTGGGTCACGTCGTTCAAGGCGCGTACGCTGTCGAGCGCGCCATCGGGCATTTCGCGGTGCAGGGGGGCGTTCATGGTGGGACTCCTTGTGGCGGCACAAAAGAAAAACACTGTAGCGCGATTGCGTGGCAGTGGCCACAGCGAGGTTTCGCAGCGGGGACATCAGGATCATTCAGGCCATGCTTTGGCGCAAAATGGTCGCCTCATCGCCCCAGTGTGCATACCCATCTCTTCACATTCACAGACACCCTTGAACGCGACAATGCTGCCCACCCCCACAAGCCAAGACGCTGCCTTGCCACGCATGGGTGCCATGGTGCTGGCTGCGGGCGCAGGCCGTCGCATGGGACATCGCCCCAAATGCTTGTTGCAACTGAACGGCAGGAGTTTGATCGACCGCCAACTGGAGGCCGTGTTTCAAGCGGGTCTTGTGTCCGTGCTGGTGGTTTTGGGGCACCACGCTGAACGCATCCAACAAGAAGCGGCGCTGCAGCACAGGGGCGCTCGGTGGGTGGTGAATCCAGATCCGGATGCGGGCCATGTCAGCTCTTTGCGCGCAGGCCTTCTGGCATTGCCTCCTGATTTAGACGCCGTGATGGTGTTGTTGGCCGATCAGCCCATGATCGATGTGACGGCGATTCAAGCGCTGATGAACGCTTATGCCACCCGGCCTGAAGGGATGCAGATGGTTCAGCCGACGGTGCAGAATTTGCCAGGCAATCCAGTGGTGTTTTCGTCGGCAGTGGTGTCGCAGATCTTGGCGGGAGACGTTCAGATGGGCGCGCGCCAATGGCAGCAACTTCACCCAGAGAAAACCTACCGCTGGAAAACCCCCGATGCGCGTTACCGTTTGGATGTGGACAATGAGCAAGACCTTCAGAACCTGAAGACCTTGACAGGGCACAGCCTGCTCTGGCCAAGCGACTTGATCCGGTAAAACACCACCCCAGCATGAACAGCATCGACATCGACGTGATCCGCACCGCGCTCGACTGGCTCGATCGGGGCCACGAGGGTTGGGAAGCCATGAGTGGCGTGACCCTGTCCACCCAGATGCCCGACGACCTGGTGCTGGCCATGCGCTTGGACCACAACAGCGCGGTGGTGACCGTGCGCACGCCCCCAAATTGGATGACTTGGTGCTGATGGAGGCGCTGCGAACCCCTGCGTTTTATGGGGGGCCTTGGGCTCGCTGCACAACAACGCCCAGCGCCGCAAACGCCTGCTCGACTTCGATGTGAGCGAGGCCGAAGTGCAGCAGTTGCATGGTCCCGTGGGTCTGAACATCGGCGCACTCACGCCGTCAGAGATCGCCATGAGCATCGTGGCCGAAATGACCTCCAAGCGCCGAGGTGTGGATTTGGGTCAGGCCATGTCCAACTGGCAGGGTTCCAAAACGTTCTGCGCTTCGGTCTGAAGCCTCACAGGTAAGGCCGCGCCCAGCCCAAGCCGCGTGAGGTGCCGCCTGACGAGGCATCGGCCGGGTTGTACTCGCAGCCGATCCAGCCGTCCCAGCCGCACTCGGCCGACACTTTGTCGATGACTTGAAAGACGTGCTTCCAGTTCACCTCACCCGTGCCTGGCTCATGGCGGTGCGGCACCTCGGCGATCTGGAAATGCCCCACCCGCCCCGTGGGCAGGTACTGTGCAATTTTGGCGCTCAAATCGCCTTCGACGATCTGGCAGTGGAACAAGTCCATCTGCACCTTCACGTTGCTTGCGCCCACGGCCTGCACGATGCGGTGCGCGTGGTCTTGACGGTTGAGGTGAAAGCCCGGCACGCTGCGGGTGTTGATGGGCTCGATCAGCACATCGCGCCCGGCCTTGGCGGCTTCGGCTGCGGCCCATTGAAGGTTTTTGATCAGGGTGGCGTCGGCATCTTCGGGGTTGGCGCCTGCGGCGCGCAAACCCACCATGGCGTGGATGCGTGGGCAATTCAGCGCTTCGGCATAGACAAGCGCTTGTGCAAAACCCGTGCGGAACTCGGCTTCGCGTCCGAGCACGCTCGCCGTGCCCCGGCTGCCGCCTTCCCAAGCTTGCGTGAAGCTGGCGCTGTCGGTGCCCCCCGAAGGCGTGTTGAACAGCACCTGTTGCAAACCATGGACCTTCAACCGGGCCGCGAGTTCTTGCGCGGGGAAAGCATAAGGAAACAAATACTCCACAGCCTTGAAGCCGTCTTTGGCTGCCGCTTCAAAGCGGTCCAAAAACGGCAGGTCGGGGTACATCATGGACAAGTTGGCAGCTAATTGAGGCATACAAGACTTTTCGCTAGTTTGGGATCGGCAAGGGATTCGTATCTGAGTGCAATGGCCCAACCTGAACCTTCGAAATCAGGGCAAGTGCTTGCAGTCGCCATGCAGTCCGCACCGGGTCAATGTGGCAACGCGAAGCGCCTCTGCGCCTTGGCGGGGCAGCGGCATCTGAGTCTGCCGCAGGTGCCTGCCCCATCTGGCGCGAATCACTTCTTCTTGTTGACGACCCGCACCATCTCCAGGCACTGCTTGGCGTAACCCCATTCGTTGTCGTACCAGGCCACGATCTTGACGAAGGTTTTGTCCAGCGCAATGCCGGCGGTCGCGTCGAACACGCTGGCACAGGTCTCACCACGAAAGTCGGTGGAAACGACTTTTTCGTCGGTGTAACCCAGCACGCCTTTGAGCGCGCCTTCGCTTTGCATTTTCATTTCGGCGCAGATGTCGGCATAGCTGGCGTCGCTGTTCAGCTCCACGGTCAGGTCAATCACCGACACATCCGATGTGGGCACGCGGAAAGCCATGCCGGTGATCTTGCCCTTGATCTCGGGGATGACCACGCCCACGGCCTTGGCCGCGCCCGTGCTGCTGGGGATGATGTTTTCGAGGATGCCACGGCCGCCGCGCCAGTCTTTGCGCGACGAGCTGTCCACCGTCATCTGGCTGGCCGTCGCAGCGTGCACGGTGGTCATCAGGCCACGCTTGATGCCCCATTTGTCGTTGAGCACTTTCACCACGGGGGCCAGGCAGTTGGTGGTGCATGAGGCATTCGACACGATGGCTTCGCCTGCGTATTTCTTGTGGTTCACGCCATAGACGAACATCGGGATGCTGTCTTTGGACGGGGCCGAAATCACCACCTTCTTGGCGCCTGCGACCAGGTGCATTTGGCTGGTGGGCTCGGTCAGGTAGTGGCCGGTGCATTCCAGTACGGTGTGCACGCCCATCTGGCCCCAGCGCAGGTTGTGCGCGTCGCGCTCGTGCGAGAGTTTGATTTTTTTGCCATTGACGATGAGCGTGTCTTCGGTGAAGTCCACCGTACCATCAAAGCGGCCGTGCACGCTGTCGTACTTGAGCATGTAAGCCAGGTAGTCGGCGGGCTTGGGGTCGTTGATGCCGACGATGTGGATGTCGTCGTAGCCATGCTTGAGCGCGGCGCGCAGCGCCAGACGGCCGATGCGGCCAAATCCGTTGATACCCAGCTTGATGGTCATGGTGAGAGCCTCAGGAGATAAGTTACTAAACCGTTACGTAACCAGATTTGAAACCAAGCCCCTTGCATAGGCCTGATCCCTGAACGCGACTTCAGCGCTGGGCCAAACCCACGGCGCTGAAGGGGTTCATCCGGCGGGCCTGAATCAGGACTTGAGCAGCACCGCGTGGACCGTGTCGGCCACGTTTTCGGCGGTGAAGCCGAAGTGTTTGAACAGCACGGGCGCTGGGGCCGACTCGCCGTAGGTGTCGATGCCGACCACTGCGGCGCAGCCGTATTTCCACCAGCCGTCGGTGCTACCCATTTCAACCGCCACGCGGGGCAGGCCTTTGGGCAATACGCTTTGTTTGTAGTCGGCGTCCTGGCGGTCGAACACGTTGGTGCTGGGCATGGAGACCACGCGCACCCCGATTTTGCGCTGCGCCAGCAGCTTTTGCGCGGCCAGGGCCAGTTGCACTTCAGAGCCGGTGGCGATGATCACACCGTGGGTTTTCTTGATGCCGACGTGCTCGGGCTCGGACAGCACATACGCGCCACGGCTGATGTCGCCCAGATCACTCTTGGGCGAATACGCGAGGTTTTGACGCGACAACAACAAGGCCGATGGGCGGTTCGCGTTTTGCAGCGCCACAGCCCAGGCCACGGTGGTTTCGGCCGTGTCAGCCGGACGCCACACGTCCAGACCGGGGATCAGGCGCAGGCTGGCGGCGTGCTCGATCGACTGGTGGGTCGGGCCGTCTTCGCCCAAACCAATCGAGTCATGGGTGAAGACGTGGATTACGCGCTGCTTCATCAGCGCGGCCATGCGGATGGCGTTGCGCGAGTAGTCAGAGAAGGTGAGGAAGGTGCCGCCGTAGGGGATGTAACCACCGTGCAGGGCCACGCCGTTCATGATGGCGGCCATGCCGAATTCGCGCACGCCGTAGTTGATGTGCCTTCCAATTTTGCCGTCTTCGGTCTTGACCACGTCACCGGCCAAGTCCACGCGGAAGGCCGGGGTGCTCTTGGTGTTGGTGAGGTTAGAGCCCGTGAGGTCGGCCGAGCCGCCCAGCATTTCGGGCAATGCAGCGGTGAAGGCTTCGAGTGCCAACTGGCTGGCCTTGCGGCTGGCCACGGTCTCGCCCTTGGTGTGGGCAGTCACCACGGCGTCAAACGCCACTTGGTTGAAGTTCTTGGGCAATTCGCCCTTCATGCGGCGCACAAACTCTTTGGCTTGGGCGGGGAAAGCGGCTTTGTAGGCGGCAAAGGCGGTGTTCCACGCGGCTTCGCGGGCCTTGCCAGCCACTTTGGCGTCCCAGTCGGCATAGACCGCTTGGGGGATCTTGAAAGGCTCGGCCGTCCAGCCCAGGGCTTCGCGGGTGAGTTTGATTTCTTCAGCGCCCAATGGCTCGCCGTGGGCTTTGGAGGTGCCGGCGCGGTTGGGCGAACCCTTGCCGATGGCGGTTTTGCAGACGATCAGGGTGGGTTTGTCAGCGCTGTGTTTGGCGGCAGCGATGGCCTTGGAGACGGCTGCAGCGTCGTGGCCGTCCACCGCGTCGATCACGTTCCAGCCACAAGCGGTAAAACGCTGGGGCGTGTTGTCGATGAACCAAGGGGCGACTTGGCCGTCGATCGAGATGCCGTTGTCGTCGTACAGGGCGATCAGTTTGTTCAGCTTCCAGGCGCCAGCCAGGGCCACGGCTTCGTGGCTGATGCCTTCCATCAGGCAGCCATCACCCAGAAACACGTAGGTGTGGTGATTGACGATTTTGTGGCCGTCTTGGTTGAACTCGGCCGCCAGCATCTTCTCGGCCAGGGCCATGCCCACGGCGTTGGTGATGCCTTGGCCCAGCGGGCCGGTGGTGGTCTCCACGCCGGGGGTCACGCCCACTTCGGGGTGGCCTGCGGTTTTGCTGTGCAGGGTGCGGAAGTTCTTGATTTCTTCCATCGGCAGCTTGTAGCCGGTCAGGTGCAGCACAGAATAGATCAGCATCGAGCCGTGGCCATTGGACAGCACAAAGCGGTCGCGGTTGGCCCAGTGCGGGTTGGTGGGGTTGTGTTGCAGGTGATCGCCCCACAGCGCCACGGCCATGTCGGCCATGCCCATGGGGGCGCCGGGATGCCCCGAGTTGGCTTGTTGAACAGCGTCCATTGCGAGGGCGCGGATGGCATTTGCCATTTGTTGCTGGTTTGCCATGAGGGCAGCTCCGGGGAAGGGGTTCTGGAAAACCCGTGATTTTAGCGGTTGCGGGCAGGCTTCTCTCCCCATTTGGGCGGTCTTGGGGCGGTGCAAGGGCATCCTGAAACCACAACATGTGTACGGAACATGGCAACATTGCAGTATGAATTCCCCCGCATCAGAACAGAAAATGCGCCCTCCAGCTCAAGCGATGGTGCTGGCGGCAGGGCGCGGTGAGCGCATGCGCCCCCTGACCGACAGCACGCCCAAACCCTTGCTGCCAGTGCGTGGCCAACCCCTGATGCAGTGGCCCATGCAGGCACTGGCCCGGGGCGGCTTCACGCGCCAGCTGGTCAACACCGCGTGGTTGGGAGGGCAAATTTCTGACCATTTTGGAGATCAGGCCCTCTGGCCAAACTTGCCGATGGTTGATTTGACGTATTCGAACGAAGGTCAGGACTTCGGACAAGCCCTGGAAACTGCGGGCGGCATCGTGCGCGCCTTGCCTCATCTGGCCGAGCAGTTTTGGGTGGTGGCGGGCGATGTATTCGCCCCTGATTTCACATTCACAGAGCAGGCCTTTCGGCGCTTTGCGGCCAGCCCTGCACTGGCACACCTGTGGCTGGTGCCTAACCCGGCGCACAACCTGGGAGGTGATTTTGGCCTGTCGGCCTCGGGACAAGTGCTCAATCTGCCCAAAGGAACGCCCGGGCGCGACCTGACCTTCAGCACGATGGCGCTGTACAAGCAGGCTTTTTTTGCCGACTGCCCCCTGCCTGCAGGCAACCCGCAAGGCGCACCCCTGGCGCTGGCCCCGCTGCTGCGCGCAGCCATGGACCGGGGGCGGGTCACGGGCGAGGTGTACGCCGGAGCCTGGACCGATGTGGGAACGCCCGAGCGGCTGGCCTTGTTGAACGCATGAGAAGTCTGCCGACCTGCCAAAGCAATCCAGTCCGAGACCGGTTGAACCTTTCAGGCTCGCCCATAATGGGTTACTTTTTTGAATGATGTCACGCGCATGAACAACTCTCTGTACGCCGACCGCCGTGCCCGCCTGGCTGCCCAATTGGGCGCTGGCGGCATCGCCATCATCCCCACCGCGCCAGAGCGCCCACGCAACCGCGACAGCGATTACCTGTACCGGCACGACAGTTACTTTTATTACCTGACCGGTTTCACCGAGCCGCATGCCACGCTGGTGATCACGGCAGAGGGCGACTGCACCTTGTTTTGCCAGCCCAAAGACCTGGAACGCGAAATCTGGGACGGCATTCGCCTGGGCCCTGAGGCTGCGCCTGCCGCTTTGGGCATGAGCCGGGCTTTGCCCATCGGCGAGATGGCCGCGCACATGCCCAAGTTGCTGGAAAACCGCAGCACCGTTTGGTACCCCTTTGCCATCCACTCTGGATTGGAAAGCCTGGTGAGCGGCTGGCTGCAGTCGGTGCGTGCGCGCGTACGCTACGGCGCTTTGTGCCCCGAGCAGCAGCGCGACCTGTGCAGCCTGCTTGACGAGATGCGTCTGGTCAAAGACGCGCATGAGCAGGACATCATGCGCCGAGCCTCCAGCATCAGCGCCCGCGCCCACATCCGTGCCATGCAGCGCAGCGCCAACATGCTGCGTGCGGGCCAAGAAGTGCGCGAATACCACCTCGACGCTGAGCTGCTGCACGAGTTCCGCCAAAGCGGCTCGCAGTACCCGGCTTACGGCTCCATCGTGGCGGGCGGGGCCAATGCCTGCGTGCTGCATTACCGCGCCGATGCGGCGATGATCAAAGACGGCGATCTGGTGCTGATCGACGCAGGTTGCGAACTCGACGGTTACGCCAGCGACATCACCCGCACTTTCCCGGCCAACGGGAAATTCTCTGGCCCGCAACGCGCTTTGTACGACCTGGTGCTGGCCTCGCAAGACGCCGCTGTGTCAGCGACCCGAGCCGGTGCTCGCTTTGTGGACCCGCACGAGGCCACCGTGGCCGTTTTGGCGCAAGGCCTGCTCGATGTCGGCTTGCTCGACAAGAACAAGGTGGGCCATGCGCAAGACGTGATCGCCAACCGCAGTTATTTCCAGTTTTACATGCACCGCACCGGCCACTGGCTGGGCATGGACGTGCACGACTGCGGCAGCTATGTCGAACCCTCGCAGGTGGGCCAGATCAGCGAGCGCAAAGACCCGCTGAGTGGCGAGCTGATCAAAGACCGCCCCAGCCGCATCTTGCAGCCGGGCATGGTGCTGACCATCGAGCCGGGCCTGTATGTGCGCCCTGCACCCGGCGTGCCCGCGAAGTTCCACAACATTGGCATCCGCATCGAAGACGACGCCATCGTGACCGCCATGGGGTGTGAGCTGATCACGCGCGGCGTACCGGTCAAGGCCGACGAGATCGAAGCCCTGATGCGTGGCTGAATCCCGCCCACTCATGCCAATTTCGCATGCTTGACCGCCATTCCTGCATGGGGGTGCCCCCGGGTTGTGGTGCCAGCTTGCCAAGCCAGAGCATGGCTTTTTGGGGCGAGGCCCCTTTGTTGGTGAGCAATAGTCAAAAGCCAAATCACTTGCTACGCAGATTTACGCAGTCATCAACCCCTGTTGCCAGGCCTACAATGAAATGATGACCGATTCGACACACCCATCCATGTGAACGAACGCAACGCATGAAGCTTGCCGGAGCCCAGCAAGCCCACCAAAAAATCCTGATAACGGAGTCAATCAATGTCCAACAAGGTTCAAGCTGAAGAAAAAAGGGCTCAGTTGCGCAAAGCTGCACTGGAATACCATGAGTTCCCTTCGCCTGGCAAGGTGGCCATTGCGGCCACCAAGCAATTGGTGAACCAGCACGATTTGGCGCTGGCTTATTCACCGGGTGTGGCTGCACCTTGTGAAGAAATCGTCAAGGACCCCACCGCCGCCTTCAGGTACACCAGCCGGGGTAATTTGGTGGGCGTGGTCACCAACGGCACGGCCGTGCTGGGTTTGGGCGACATTGGCCCATTGGCCAGCAAGCCGGTCATGGAAGGCAAGGGCGTTTTGTTCAAGAAGTTCTCGGGTATTGACGTGTTCGACATCGAGATCAACGAAAAAGATCCCGACAAACTCGTCGAGATCATTGCCGCGCTAGAGCCTACTTTCGGCGGCATCAACCTTGAGGACATCAAAGCCCCCGACTGTTTCTACATCGAGCGTAAATTGCGCGAACGCATGAAGATCCCGGTCTTCCACGACGACCAGCACGGTACGGCCATCGTGGTCGGCGCTGCCATCTTGAATGGCTTGAAGGTCGTGGGTAAAGACCCCAAGAAAATCAAACTTGTGACCTCGGGCGCGGGGGCGGCCGCTTTGGCCTGCTTGGGCCTCTTGGTCAAGCTGGGCATCCCTCGGGAAAATATTTGGGTCACCGATTTGGCCGGTGTGGTCTATGAAGGTCGCACCGAGTTGATGGACCAGGACAAGATCCAGTTTGTGCAAAAAACCGACCAGCGCAGCTTGTCGCAAGTCATTGAAGGCGCAGATGTGTTCCTGGGCCTGTCGGCTGGCGGTGTGCTCAAGCAAGACATGGTCAAGAAAATGGCCGCCAAACCGCTGATTTTTGCTTTGGCCAATCCCAACCCCGAAATCGATCCGGCCGACGTGAAAGCCGTGCGCGACGACGCCATCATGGCCACGGGCCGGACCGACTACCCCAACCAGGTCAACAACGTCCTGTGTTTCCCCTACATTTTCCGTGGCGCGCTCGACAGTGGCGCGACCACCATCACGCTGGAGATGGAAATCGCCGCCGTGCACGCCATCGCTGAATTGGCCCAAGCCGAACAAAGCGAGGTCGTGGCTGCGGCCTACGCAGGTGAGCCCCTGGCATTCGGCTCAGAGTATTTGATTCCAAAGCCATTTGACCCCCGCCTGATGATCAAAATTGCACCCGCAGTTGCCCAGGCGGCGGCAGACAGTGGTGTGGCCTTGAGACCCATCAAGGACATGGACGCTTACCGGGAGAGCTTGCAAGGCTTTGTTTACGCATCGGGCACCATGATGAAGCCGATTTTCACGGCCGCCAAACGCGCCTTGAAAAAACGCATCGCCTACAGCGAAGGAGAGGAAGAACGTGTGCTACGCGCCGCTCAAATTGTGGTGGACGAAGGCATCGCCCGCCCAACCTTGATTGGCCGACCTGCCGTGATCGCCGAGCGCATCGAGAAATTTGGTTTGCGTCTGAAGGAGGATCTCGATTACGACGTCGTCAATGTCGAAGACGATCACCGGTACCGTGATTTTTGGCAGACCTATCACCGCATGACCGAGCGCAAGGGGATTACCCAGCAAATGGCCAAGATCGAAATGCGCCGACGTCTCTCCCTCATCGGAGCGATGTTGCTGCACAAAGACGATGTGGACGGCATGATTTGCGGCACCTGGGGCACCAATCCAATGCACCTTCACTACATTGACCAGGTGATCGGCAAACGAGCAGGCGTCGATACCTTTGCCTGCATGAATGGCTTGATGTTGCCAGGGCGTCAAGTTTTTATGGTCGATACCCACGTCAACTACGATCCTAGCGCTGAACAATTGGCCGAATATACGGTGATGGCGGCGGAAGAAATGCGCCGTTTTGGTATTCAACCCAAGGCTGCCTTGTTGTCGCACTCCAATTTTGGCAGTTCCAATCAGCCCAGTGCCGTGAAGATGCGTGACGTGCTGGAGTTGCTGCGCGACAAAGCCCCTTGGCTTGAGGTGGATGGCGAAATGCATGGAGATGTGGCGCTCGACGCTGCTGCACGCCATGCCATCATGCCCAACAGCACCTTGGTCGGGAATGCCAACTTGCTGGTTTTGCCAAACATCGACGCTGCCAACATTGCCTATAACTTGCTCAAAACCTCAGCTGGCGGCAATATTGCTGTCGGCCCGGTTTTGTTGGGCGCCGCCAAGCCTGTTCATATACTGACGCCGAGCACCACTGTGCGCCGGATTGTCAATATGACGGCCTTGACCGTAGCAGATGCCAACGCTGCAAGATAAGCCCATAAATGAGGGTATGCGCTCACTTGACTTGAAAAATTAAAATAACAATGCCTCTTTATTGGGCATTCGCTTGCATTTTGACCGCATTTATCGCACACTAGCCCCTTCGAGTTTTCGGGTAAACCCGAGTGCTCCTGAAAGGTGTATTCATGTGGGTGGCTAAGCAAGCCGTGACCCGTCAGTCTTGGTTTGCCATGCTGATGGGTTTTATTTTGATCGCGTGCACAACAATGGTGCGCGCTCAATCCCCTCAACAGATGACGTCTTTGGCGACCATCAGGTTGTCCGAGATGCCTCGCGAAGCACAAGATACCTACCTGGCCATTCGAAAGGGTGGTCCTTTTCCCTACGAAAAGGACGGTACGGTTTTTGGCAATCGTGAGCGGCTTTTGCCCCGCCATGAGCGTGGTTTTTACCGCGAATATACCGTCAGGACACCAGGTGTTCGTCATCGAGGGGCTCGCCGTATTGTTTGCGGCGGCCAGTTGCCGACAAAGCCGAAAGCCTGTTATTACACCCAAGATCACTATGCGAGTTTTCGCTTGATGGTTGAAGGATCTTGATTTTTGTTTGAGAAAGACCACGGAGATGGACATGCTGACACGCCATGACCAAGAGGCGCCCTTGAAGGGAGTGAGGTCTAACATCGTGCAATCGATTCGCGCATACCGCGTGAGCGATTTGCAGGAAGCCGCCCAAGGCTTGGGCCACCACTTTTTGTACGCCAATTTGGCGGAAGCCCTGAGCAAGCAGGACGTGCTGGATTTGATTGGTGCGCAATTCACATTGCCATCACATTTCGGTAAAAACTTTGATGCCCTCTATGACTGCATGACCGATCCCTTGCACAAATCGGGTGCGCAGCCTGGTTTTGTTGTGGTTTTGGAGCAGATTCCGGCGCACGTCAAATTTGACAAGGAAGCCCGCGAACAGTTGCTGGATATCTTTCGTGATACGGCAGATTACTGGGGAGACAGGAAGGTTCCCTTCCGATGCTTTTATTCTTTTCTGTAGCCCGTTCTGCGCAAAATAGCCAAGCAGGACGGGCGAATGAGGCACAAACCGAGGACGCCGCCATGGCCGAATCGATCGAGGAAGGTGAAAAAATGCCCACCGACAAGTTGGTGGATGTCTCGCCTTTGGCGTTGCGCATGAGCAGCCCATTCAATGCAGGGTATTGGCTCGCAGCAGCTTGATCCCTTTCGGCAGGCCCTGTCCAGGGCCTTGTAGCCCTCAAAAAACCCGCTTTTCAACGGGTTTTTTGAGGGTCTTGTCCATTGCGATGACCGCGCTCAGTAGGGCGCATGAGGCAATCTTTGCAGCAAGCCATGCAGACCATATGTCACGGTGGCTTCACGGATGGTTTTGCGGTTACCCTCGAACTGCTGTCTCTTGGCGTGCACCAAGCCATCGATGCACCAAGCCAGCCAGACAGTCCCCACGGGTTTGTCGGCGCTGCCCCCATCGGGACCGGCAATGCCAGTGACGGCCACCGAAACCCTGGCGGGGGTCCGGTAAAAAGCGCCCAGCGCCATGGCGCGTGCGACAGCCTCACTGACCGCGCCCTCGGCAGCGATCACATCCGGCTGGACGCCCAGCAAATCGGTCTTGGCCGCATTCGAGTAGGTCACAAACCCCCGTTCAAACCATTTGCTGGAGCCAGGAAGGTCTGTGCAGCTGGCTGCAATGAGGCCCCCGGTACAGCTTTCGGCAGTGGCCATCATCCAGTTCAATGCAGTCAGCTGGAATGCCAGACGAGAGGTCAAATCGGTCATCCTGAAAACCTCCACAAAGCAATCACAAGCAAGGTGCAAAAAGCAGCGATCAGGTCATCCACCATGATGCCGAAACCGCCGCGCCATCCAAAACCCTTGAACAAACGGTCAGCCCAAGCCACCGGACCAGGTTTGACGGCATCAAAAAACCGGAACAGTGCAAAAGCGGTCAGTTGGCTTATGAAGTCAGAGGGCATGACAAAGAAAAAAATCAGCCACATGGCCACAATTTCATCCCAAACAATCGCACCCGGATCGCACAGGCCCATATGCCGGGCTGTGACCGTACAAGCCCACCAGCCCAGCAACAGACCGACAACGATCAAAGCGGCTTGCATGGGGGTGGACAGATGGTGCTGAATCACCAGCCAAGACACCCAAGCCCACAAGCTGCCCACTGTCCCGGGCGCTTTGGGTGACAAACCAGAGCCCAAGCCCAAGGCGATCAGATGGGCGGGGTGCTTGAGCATGAACGCAGCCGAAGCCCGTATGGGGGCCGCTGCGTCGGAGTGGTCCGGTTCAGAGGTTGGCCAACTCATGGTCATGCGAAGTGATCAAATGAGGGGAATGAGGCGATCTGAACGGCGCCACTTTCATCGACCAATCGAACAGAGGGTTCGGCGGTGATGTGGCCAATGTGGGTCATGTGTGTACCGCAGTCAGATGCCGCAGATTCCATCTGCCGACGCGATGCCGAAGGTGCTGTGAACACCAGCTCGTAGTCATCACCGCCAGAGAGCACACAACGCAACAGCCACTCTTGCGGGCAAGTCCAAAGAGAATTGGTCATCATCAAGCCAGAAAGGGACGGTAAAGACAAAACAGCGCCGGTGCCACTGGCTTTCAGGATATGCCCCAAGTCGCCAAGCAGGCCGTCGCTGACGTCGGCCATGGCGTGGGCTAAACCGCGCAGCGACACCCCTAAAACATTGCGAGGTGTGGGTCTTTCTAGGCGGGATCTGGCGAGGTCGAAGACAGCTTGTGGCAGGCTCAAATTACCTCGGAAAGCCTCTAGGGCCAAGCGGGCATCACCCAGATGACCGCTCACATAAATGTCATCCCCAACCTGAGCCCTGCTGCGCAAGATGGCTTGCCCCTGCGGGACTTCACCCATCACGGTGATGCTGATGTTCAAGGGGCCTTGTGTGGTGTCTCCGCCGATCAACTCGCAATCATGTGCATCAGCCAGCTCAAACAAGCCTTGCGAAAAGTCGGACAACCAATTTTCATCGACCCGAGGCAAGGACAAGGACAGCAAAAAAGCGCGTGGCACAGCGCCACAGGCGGCCAGATCGCTCAGGTTCACGGCCAAGGCTTTGTGACCCAAGTGACGGGGATTCACGGTGGACAGGAAATGACGACCCTCCACCAGCATGTCCGACGACAAAGCCAATTGCTGACCCGGTTGGGGCGTCCAGATGGCGCAGTCGTCGCCCACGCCGATAACGGCGTTTCGTACCGGTCGCTTGAAAAAACGTTCAATTAGCTCAAATTCACCCATGCCTGTGAGCTTAACCGCAAGTCAAGCCTGTTCTGTGGCTCAGTGCAGGGTGCGCCCCGAGGGCAGGGAGGTAGAGGATTCCAGAATGAATGTGCCGATGCTGGCATCAAACCGGTGGCCGTCTTCGGCCACAAAAAAATAACTCCCACCCATGGTGCCACTCGGTGCACGCAAGCGACAGCCACTGCTGTACTGAAAAGATTCTCCGGGGCGCAGCAGAGGCTGCTGCCCAACCACCCCCAAACCTTTAACTTCTTCCCTGTGCCCTCTCTCATCCTGGATCACCCAATGACGAGAGATCAGTTGCACGGAAACCTGGCCCGTGTTGGTCACAGTGACGGTATATGCAAAAGCAAAAACATCTTGGAGCGGATGACTTTGATCTGCCACGTAATGGGGCGTGACATCGATTTGAACGTTGTAGGCAGACATTCGGTCATGTTAACTGCGACAATTCGAAGATGACAAGGAAATTCAAAATTGCCCCTTCCATCCTCGCGGCTGATTTCGCGCACTTGGGCGACGAAGTCAAAACCGTTATCTATGCCGGTGCCGACTGGATCCATTTTGACGTGATGGACAACCATTACGTGCCCAACCTCACTTTCGGCCCCATGATTTGCCAGGCCCTCAAACCGCACGCCAAAACGGCTGCTGGTGTGGCGGTCCCGATCGATGTGCATTTGATGGTCTCGCCAGTCGATGCACTGGCAGCGTCTTTTGCCGAAGCCGGAGCCGACTTGATCAGCTTTCACCCCGATGCCAGCAGCCATGTGCACCGCAGCATACAGGCCATCAAAAGGCGGGGTATCAAGGCGGGTCTGGTGTTCAATCCGGCCGAGCCGCTGGATGTACTGGAGTGGACGATTGACGAGATCGATCTGATCCTGATCATGAGTGTCAACCCGGGTTTTGGGGGGCAAAGCTTCATCGATTCGGCCTTGCGCAAGGTAGAACTGGCACGCAAACTGATCGATGCCAGCGGGCGAGATATTCGTCTGGAAGTTGATGGCGGCATCAACACCGACAACATCCGCCGCGTGGCCGATGCTGGGGCAGACACTTTTGTCGCGGGAAGTGCCATCTTTGGCAAGCCCGATTACAAAGCGGTGATCGACCAGATGCGCTTGGCGCTGGGCTGAACATGACGGTTGATGCCCATGATCTGACGCAGGTCGAAGCGGTCATTTTTGACTTGGATGGCACCATGGTGAACACCTTGGGTGATTTCCAGGTGGCTTTGAATCGCACCATGGCCGACTTGAATTTGCCCTCAGTGCCGGATGCGCTGATCGAGCAGGCCATTGGCAAGGGGTCGGAACACCTGATCCGCAGCGTATTGGCTTATCAAATCGCCAGTCCACAAGCCAAGGGCGTAGGCCAAACCTGCCAAGCCTTGTCGGTAGATGACTTTTTTGACCGCGCATGGCAGCGCTACCAGTACCACTACAAGACCATCAATGGGCAATTTTCCGAGGTGTATCCCGGTGTGTTGGTCGCGCTCCATCACTTGGCAGCCAAAGGGGTGCCCATGGCCTGCCTGACCAACAAACCACTTGTTTTTGCCCAAACCTTGTTGAAAGAAAAGTCCTTGACTCATTTTTTTGCTTGGGTCTTTGGCGGTGACAGTTTCGAGCGCAAGAAACCGGACCCTTTGCCCATTCTGAAAACCTGCGACGCCCTGGGGACGGCAGTAAAACGCACCCTGATGGTGGGCGACTCCAGCAACGACGCTGATGCGGCGCATGCAGCGGGATGTCCCGTGGTGCTGGTCACCTATGGCTACAACCATGGCCAACCTGTGCAAAACACGCCTGCTGCAGCATGGTTGGATACCCTAGCCGATCTGCCGGTTCGTTTGTCATGATCCATGGGCAGGCTGTGTCGGGGGGCTGACCAAGTCGAGACATACCCCAGGCCAAGGCTTTGCTACACTTGCCCCATCATGTTCATCATCCACAGCCACTCCTGCGCAGCCTGCCTGCCGAGCCATTCCCCAGCGGAAGGCCAGGGAGCCTGGCCCTGGCGTCAGCCAGCCTGACGCCATCGACTGTGCGGCCTTGTCCGCCACCCGCGCCCGTTTTCATGCTCACCATGGATGGGCACCTGGATGAATGAAAAGCACCTCGAGCGAGGTCGCTGAGCGCTTTGGAGGCTTTAGCCTGTGATCACCGAACTTGAATTCAAAAGCCTGGCCAGCCAAGGCTACAACCGCATTCCTCTCATGCTGGAAGCCTTTGCGGACCTGGAAACTCCCCTGTCGCTTTACCTGAAACTGGCCCACACCAGGGACAACGGCAAATACAGCTTTTTGCTCGAATCGGTGGTGGGCGGTGAACGGTTTGGACGCTACAGCTTCATTGGCCTGCCCGCCCGCACTTTGTTGCGCGCCAGCGGTTTCGGCGCTCAAGCCAAGACCGAAGTGATGCGCGATGGCGAAGTGACAGAAACCGTCGTGGGCAACCCGCTTGATTTCATTGAGCAGTACCAAAAGCGTTTCAAGGTGGCTTTGCGCCCGGGTTTGCCGCGTTTTTGTGGTGGCTTGGCGGGCTATTTTGGCTACGATGCCGTGCGTTACATCGAGAAAAAACTCGAAAAATCCTGCCCACCCGACACCTTGGGCACGCCCGACATCTTGCTGCTGCAATGCGAAGAACTGGCCGTGATCGACAACCTGTCGGGCAAGCTTTACCTGATTGTGTACGCCGATCCGACCACGCCCGAAGCCTATGTGGGTGCCAAAAAACGTCTGCGCGATCTGAAAGAGCAACTCAAGTACTCGGTGAGCGCCCCGGTCGTCAAACCCACCCAGTCTTACCCGGCCGAGCGTGACTTTGCCAAGGCCGATTACATCGCGGCCGTGGAAAAAGCCAAGGAGCTGATCGCGGGGGGTGACTTCATGCAGGTGCAAGTGGGGCAGCGCATCAAAAAGCGTTACACCGAAAGCCCGTTGTCTTTGTATCGGGCGCTGCGCTCGCTCAATCCCAGCCCTTACATGTATTTCTACAACTTTGGCGACTTTCATGTCGTCGGGGCCAGCCCCGAGATTTTGGTGCGCCAAGAACTGACCGAAGAGGGCGCCAAAGTCATCATCCGCCCCCTGGCAGGCACACGTCCACGCGGCACGACACCCGAAAAAGACAAGGCCGCCGAGCAGGAGCTGATCACCGACCCCAAAGAGCGGGCCGAGCATGTGATGCTGATCGATCTGGCCCGCAACGACATTGGTCGCATCGCCCAAATTGGCTCGGTGAAGGTGACCGAAGCCTTTGTGGTCGAGCGCTACAGCCATGTGATGCACATCGTGAGCAACGTCGAGGGACTGCTCAAGACAGGCATGAGCAATATGGACGTGCTCAAAGCCACCTTCCCGGCCGGTACTTTGACCGGTGCCCCCAAGGTGCATGCGATGGAGCTGATTGACCAGTTCGAGCCCGTCAAGCGCGGCATTTACGGTGGGGCCTGCGGTTACATCAGTTATGCCGGGGACATGGACGTGGCCATTGCGATTCGCACTGCGGTCATCAAGGACCAGACGCTGTATGTGCAAGCCGCTGCTGGCGTGGTAGCCGATTCGGTGCCCGAGATGGAGTGGCGCGAAACCGAACACAAGGCGCGTGCCTTGTTGCGCGCCAGCGAGTTGGTCGAAGAAGGCTTGGAGTGATCATGGCGAAAAAAATCAAACTCCTGATGGTCGACAACTACGACTCGTTCACCTTCAACATCGTGCAGTACTTTGGCGAGCTGGGGGCTGACGTTGAAGTCTTTCGCAACGACGAAATCACCCTGGAAGGCATAGCAGCGCGTCAACCTGACCGCTTGGTGATTTCGCCTGGCCCTTGCTCGCCAGTCGAGGCCGGCATCTCGGTGGCGGCCATCCAGCACTTTGCAGGCAAGCTGCCTCTTTTGGGGGTGTGCCTGGGGCACCAAAGCATTGGCGCAGCCTTTGGCGGCCAAATCGTTCGGGCACAAGAATTGATGCATGGCAAGACCAGCGTCATCACCACCAAGCAAGAAGGCGTTTTTGCGGGTTTGCCTGAACAATTCACCGTCAACCGCTACCACTCGTTGGCGATTGAGCGGTCCAGTTGCCCGTCTTGTCTGAAAGTCACCGCCTGGACCGACGATGGCGAGATCATGGGCGTGCGCCACACTGAATTCGACATCGAAGGCGTGCAGTTTCACCCGGAATCCATCCTCACCGAGCATGGCCATGCCATGCTCAAGAACTTTCTGGAGCGGCCATGATTGATTTGCGCAGCGACACCGTCACCCAGCCCACCGCCGCCATGCGCGAGGCTATGCTGGCAGCACCCTTGGGTGACGATGTGTTTGGCGACGACCCTACGGTCAATGCCTTGCAGGAACACATCGCACAGATCACGGGCAAAGAAGCGGCGCTGTTCATGCCTTCGGGCACGCAGAGCAACCTATGCGCCCTGATGGCGCATTGCGAGCGGGGCGACGAGTACATCGTGGGCCAAAACGCCCACACCTACCGCTACGAAGGCGGCGGTGCGGCCGTGCTGGGCAGTATTCAGCCGCAGCCACTGGCGCAAAGCAAAGTAGGGGAAATGGCGCTGGCCGACATCGCCGCAGCCATCAAACCCATCGATTGCCACTTTGCCCGAACACGCTTGCTGGCGCTGGAGAACACCTGGAACGGCCACCCCATGTCGCAGGCCTATCTGGCGCAAGCCACAACCCTCGCCCGGCAGCATGGCTTGGCTGTGCATCTGGATGGGGCACGGCTTTTCAACGCAGCCGTGGCGCAGGCCGAAGGCGGATCGGTCATGGCCAGTGTGCGCCGCATTGTGGACCACTTTGACAGCGTGTCCGTGTGCTTCAGCAAGGGCTTGGGCGCGCCTGTGGGCTCGGCTTTTTGTGGCTCGCGTGAACTGATCGCCAAGGCACTGCGCTGGCGCAAGGTGCTGGGCGGTGGTTTGCGGCAGTCCGGCATTTTGGCCGCTGCGGCTTTGCACGCGCTGGAGCACCATGTGGAACGCTTGGCCGATGACCATGCGCTGGCGCAGCGGCTGACCCAAGGCCTGCAAGGTGTGCCGGGCCTGAGTGTGCGTTCTGCGCAAACCAATATTGTGTTCGTGGATGTGGCCGATGGACGTGGCCCGGCCCTGCTCGAGGATCTGAAAGCCCAGGGCGTTTTGGCCACGGGCTTGATAGGGTTGCGCTTTGTGACACACCTCGGGGTGGATGCTGCAGGCATCGACCACGCCATAGCCTGTATCCAGCGCTTCATGGCGAACTCATCTGCAAAGACAAGCCCGGCCTCCACCCGGGTAGGCGTTTACTGAAGCCATGCCCGAAACGCAGCAAGTCCTGATGTTCATGCTGGCCGGTGTGCTGCTCAACCTCACCCCCGGGCCGGATGTGCTCTACATCGTCAACCAGTCCTTGCGCGGCGGTGTGCGGCGTGGGTTGGTCGCCGCCTGGGGCATCACGGCGGGGTGTTTCGTGCACGTGGCTGCGGCCGCTTTGGGACTGGGAGCCGTTTTGGCCACCTCGGCAGACGCCTTCAACCTGATCAAGTGGCTGGGTGCCGCGTACCTGTTGTGGATGGGGGGGCGTCTGTTGTGGCGCACATCCCAAAGCCATGGCGATGGCGCGATGGCCCATGAACAGTCGGGGATGGCCCACTCTGGCCAGCATGTGGATGGGCTTGCCTCCAACGAGGCGAGCGGTTTGCTGGCCGTGTTCTTGGGCGCTTTTGCCACCAACGCCCTGAACCCGAAAGTGGCGCTGTTTTTTCTGGCCTTCGTGCCGCAATTCATTCCAGCGCAGGCCGCTGAACCGACCTGGTCTTTCATGCTCTTGGGTTGCTTGTTCAATCTCAACAGTTTGCTGGTGTGCATGGGCTGGGCCTTGGCCGCCTCTTGGCTGGCCCACCGGGCCCAAGGCATGCAGCGCGTCATGCACCACATGGACCGACTGGCCGGTTTGCTGTTTGTCGGCTTTGGTCTGAAGCTCGCCTTGAGCGATGCGCCTTCGCACTGAATTATTCAAAGAACCCCATTATCCGAGAGGAAACCCACCATGCCCATCACCCCTCAGGAAGCGCTGCAACGCACCATCGAGCACCGCGAGATTTTTCACGACGAGATGCTGCACATCATGCGCATGATCATGAATGGTGAGTTGTCACCCGTCATGACGGCAGCGCTCATCACGGGCCTGCGCGTGAAGAAGGAAACCATTGGAGAGATCACCGCCGCCGCCCAGGTCATGCGGGAGTTTTCGACCAAGGTGCATGTGCCCGACCCCACGCACCTGGTGGACATTGTGGGCACAGGTGGTGACGGGGCCCACACTTTCAACATCTCGACCTGCGCCATGTTTGTGGCCGCGGCTGCTGGGGCCAAAACCGCCAAACACGGTGGACGCAGCGTCAGCAGCAAGTCCGGCAGCGCCGATGTGGTCGAAGCCTTGGGTGGCAACATCCACCTGTCGCCAGAGCAAATTGCGCGCTCGATCGAAGAAGTGGGCATCGGCTTCATGTTTGCGCCCAACCACCATCCGGCCATGAAAAACGTGGCCCCGGTGCGCAAAGAGTTGGGTGTCCGCACGATGTTCAACATCCTCGGACCGCTGACCAACCCGGCCAGCGCACCGAACATCTTGATGGGTGTGTTTCACTCCGATCTGGTGGGCATTCAGGTGCGTGCCCTGCAACGCTTGGGGGCTGAACACGCGGTGGTGGTTTATGGCCGCGACGGCATGGACGAAATCAGCCTGGGCGCGGCCACCTTGGTGGGGGAGCTCAAAAACGGCCAGATCACTGAATACGACATCCACCCTGAGGACTTTGGCCTGACCATGGCCAGCAACCGGGCCTTGAAAGTGGACACGCCCGAGGAGTCGATGGCCATGTTGCGTGGGGTGCTGGACAATCAGCCTGGCGCAGCGCGCGACATTGTCATGATCAATGCAGGTGCTGCCTTGTATGCGGCCAATGTGGCCAGCAGCATCGCAGACGGTCTGTCGCGTGCGCGTGCGGTCATCGAGTCGGGTGCAGCCAAAGCGAAGCTGGCGCAGTTTGTGGCCTTTGGTCAGTCGACGGCTTGACCCATGCGTCATGACAGATAGACCTTGATCGCCGAGCGTGTTGTGACTTTGTTTGTGGCGGTCGGGTTGCCGATGAACTGCATTTTTGTTCGAATTTTGAAAAACGGTGCCACCGAGCCCGCACAGGAAGTAAAACCATGAGTGACATCCTCGACAAAATTGTCGCCGTCAAACGCGAAGAAGTGGCTGCGGCCCTGAAGCAAAAATCACTGGCCGTGGTGCGCGCCGATGCCGAAAGCCGCGTGCTGACCCGTGACTTCGAAGGCGCGATGCGTGCCAAGATCGCCGCCGGCCAAGCTGCGGTGATCGCCGAAATCAAAAAGGCCAGCCCTTCAAAAGGCGTGCTTCGCGCAGACTTCATCCCGGCCGACATCGCCCAAAGCTATGCCGAGCATGGCGCAGCGTGCTTGTCTGTTTTAACGGACAAGCAATTTTTTCAGGGCAGCGTGGATTTCCTCAAGCAAGCCCGTGCCAGCTGCGACCTGCCGGTGCTGCGCAAGGATTTCATGATCGATGCTTATCAGGTCTACGAAGCCCGGGCCATGGGGGCCGACGCCATCTTGCTGATTGCTGCCTGCCTGGACGATGCCCACATGGCCGAGATGGAGGCGGTGGCCCGCACTCTGGACATGGCCGTGCTGGTGGAGGTGCACAACCGGGCTGAGTTGGATCGAGCCCTGAAGCTGAAAACCCGGCTGGTGGGCATCAACAACCGCAACCTTAAAACCTTTGAGGTGTCCCTGCAGACCACGCTGGACATGTTGCCCGATGTACCGGTCGACCGTTTGTTGGTCACCGAAAGCGGTATTCAAACCCCGGAAGATGTCCTGCAGATGCGCGAGGCGAAAGTCAATGCATTTTTGGTGGGTGAGGCCTTCATGCGTTCTGGTGAGCCCGGCGAGGCGCTGTCCAAACTGTTTGCCTGATGTCCCGTATGCTGGTTCAGCAGAGTCTGGCGTTGGGAGACGGGCCCTGGGTGGCCGATCGTTTGCTGGGCTGGCCCCCTGAGCTGCAAAAACTGGATGAGGGGTGGCGGACGCATGTGGTCGAGTTTTTGGCCTCGGCGGTTGGGCGCGCCTTGTCTGAGCGATTGACCGAGGCCCTGAATTCAGGGGCCATCGTTTATCCACCAGATCCTTTTCGGGCGCTGAGCTTGACCCCACTGAACCAGGTGCGTGTGGTGATTCTGGGTCAAGACCCTTACCACGGACCGGGCCAAGCAGAAGGATTGGCCTTTTCGGTGGCCTCTGGGGTGCGCTTGCCACCCAGTTTGCGCAATATTTTCAAGGAGTTGCAGCAAAGTCTGGGTGTGATGATGCCCGCTAACGGCTCACTGGTGCGCTGGGCAAGGCAAGGGGTCTTGCTGCTCAACACTTGTCTGACGGTACAAGACGGGCAAGCGGCCAGCCATGCGCGGTGGGGATGGGAGACTTTGAGCGATGAGCTGGTCAAAACTGTCGCCCAAAGTTCTACGCCAGTGGTGTTCATGTTGTGGGGTGCACAGGCTCAGGCCAAAAAGACATTGATTGCACAATCCGCAAATTCGGGTAAGCATTTGGTATTGCTGGCCAATCACCCTTCTCCTCTTTCGGCCTTGCGACATCCAGTGCCCTTTTTAGGCTGCGATCATTTTGTTCGGGCCAATGCCTTTCTGGAGGAATGCGGCGGAAAAGCCATCGACTGGTGAAAATTTTGTGAGCCGTCTTGCGGGGTGTCGCAAAAAGATGGCATAATATAAGACTCGCTTCTGGAGGGGTGCCCGAGTGGCTAAAGGGGGCAGACTGTAAATCTGTTGGCTTACGCCTACACTGGTTCGAATCCAGTCTCCTCCACCAGCAAACTGGCCAAAAAACCGGATTGATCAGAGCAATTGGAAATGGTTTCCAAGCATTGGCAATGCATCCTTTTGTGCTTTGCATACAGTGCGGGAGTAGTTTAATGGTAGAACCTTAGCCTTCCAAGCTAATGACACGGGTTCGATTCCCGTTTCCCGCTCCAGTCTGCCGGTGAGTTTGTCAGATGTTTTCGCCCTTGTGGCTCAGTGGTAGAGCACTCCCTTGGTAAGGGAGAGGTCGCGGGTCCGATTCCCGCCAAGGGCACCAGTTTTGGGGCGTACATCGCAAGCTGTGCGCCCTCTGTTTTGGTTGTTGACCGCTACTTTTCGGAGTCGAAGATATGGCAAAAGAGAAATTTGAACGGACCAAGCCCCACGTCAACGTGGGCACCATCGGTCACGTTGACCACGGCAAGACCACCCTGACTG
The DNA here is from genome assembly GCF_023910625.1 of Limnohabitans sp. Lineage (NCBI taxonomy): Bacteria > Pseudomonadati > Pseudomonadota > Betaproteobacteria > Burkholderiales > Comamonadaceae > Limnohabitans > Limnohabitans sp. Next base: position 1,938,039 of record NZ_JAAVVW010000003.1, on the reverse strand, counting down.
CCGCCATCACCACCGTGTTGGCTGCCAAGTTCGGCGGTGCTGCCAAGGCGTACGACCAGATCGACGCTGCACCCGAAGAAAAAGCCCGTGGTATCACGATCAACACCGCCCACGTTGAGTACGAGACGGCCAACCGTCACTACGCCCACGTGGACTGCCCTGGCCACGCTGACTATGTGAAGAACATGATCACCGGTGCTGCCCAGATGGACGGCGCTATTTTGGTGTGCTCCGCAGCTGACGGCCCTATGCCTCAGACCCGTGAGCACATCCTGTTGGCCCGTCAGGTGGGCGTGCCTTACATCATCGTGTTCCTGAACAAGTGCGACATGGTCGACGACGCTGAGTTGCTCGAGCTGGTCGAGATGGAAGTGCGCGAGTTGTTGTCCAAGTACGACTTCCCAGGCGACGACACCCCCATCATCCAGGGTTCTGCCAAGTTGGCCCTCGAAGGCGACAAAGGCCCATTGGGCGAAGAAGCCATCATGAAGCTGGCCGATGCGCTGGACACTTACATCCCTACGCCTGACCGCGCAGTGGACGGTGCTTTCCTGATGCCCGTGGAAGACGTGTTCTCCATCTCTGGCCGCGGCACCGTGGTGACGGGTCGCATCGAGCGCGGTATCGTCAAAGTCGGTGAAGAAATCGAAATCGTCGGTATCAAAGACACCGTCAAGACCACTTGCACAGGCGTTGAGATGTTCCGCAAGCTGCTGGACCAAGGTCAAGCGGGCGACAACGTCGGTATCTTGTTGCGCGGCACCAAGCGCGAAGACGTCGAGCGCGGCCAAGTGCTGTGCAAGCCCGGCTCGATCAAGCCGCACACCCACTTCACGGGCGAGATCTATGTTTTGTCCAAAGACGAAGGTGGCCGTCACACGCCATTCTTCAACAACTACCGTCCACAGTTTTACTTCCGTACGACGGATGTGACGGGCGCGATCGAGTTGCCAGAAGGCAAAGAGATGGTGATGCCGGGTGACAACGTGTCGATCACTGTGAAGTTGATCAACCCCATTGCGATGGAAGAAGGCCTGCGCTTTGCCATCCGCGAAGGCGGCCGCACGGTTGGCGCTGGCGTCGTTGCCAAGATCATCGCTTAAACAATTTGACGTAGGGGTATAGCTCAATTGGCAGAGCGTCGGTCTCCAAAACCGAAGGTTGTAGGTTCGATTCCTACTGCCCCTGCCACCTGAAAAGGTGCATTTCCAAGCCCGCTAGACCCTAGCGGGCTTCCTTGTCTGATAAGAGTCCTCATCCAATGGGGCTCAACAAAGGTTTCAAGCCGTATGGCAACGTCTGAAGTTCAAACAGTCAACTCCGCTGGCGACAAAATACGATTGGCCTTGGTCGGTGTTTTGGTGCTGGCAAGCTTCGTTGCTTATTACTTCCTCGCTGCTCAAGACGCCTGGGTGCAGTGGGCGGGTCTGCTGGTGGGTTTGGTGGCTGCGCTGGTGCTCTACTTCACATCGGAGTCTGGTCGGCAACTGGTGGCTTTTGGTCGCGAAGCCGTGCGAGAGACCAAGAAAGTGGTTTGGCCAGAACGTAAAGAAGCCCTTCAGGTCACGTTGTATGTTTTCGCATTTGTGGTGGTGATGGCGCTGTTCCTGTGGCTCACCGACAAAACTCTGGAATGGGTTTTTTACGATCTGATTCTTGGGTGGAAAAAATAATGAACGATGTTGTCATCAATGCGCCATTGGCGGGCTCTTCGACCAACCCGGACCTGAAGTGGTACGTGGTGCATGCTTATTCGGGTATGGAAAAAGCGGTTGAGCGCAACATCGTTGAGCGAATTACCCGCTTGGGGATGGAATCCAAGTTTGGGCGCATCCTGGTGCCCACCGAAGAAGTGGTGGAAATCAAGAACGGTCAAAAGCGCACGACAGAGCGCAAGTTTTTTCCTGGCTATGTGCTGGTGGAAATGGTCATGGACGACGAGAGTTGGCACCTGGTCAAGCACACCAACAAAGTCACCGGCTTTGTGGGTGGTGCCAAGAACCGTCCCGCCCCCATCTCCGAAGCCGATGTCGCCAAAATTGTCAACCAGATGCAAGAAGGCACTGACAAACCACGTCACAAGGTGGAGTTTGAAGTGGGTGAATACATCCGCGTCAAGGAAGGCCCTTTCACCGACTTCAATGGCACGGTGGAAGAGGTCAATTACGAGCGCAACAAAATGCGTGTTTCGGTGACCATTTTTGGTCGCGCTACGCCGGTTGAGTTGGAGTTTGGGCAAGTCGAAAAGACCTGACCTGTACCGTTTTCTGTTTGGTGCTTACCGACTCGGTGCCAAACAATATCTCAGAGTCGTCAACCCCGGGGAGCTCAAGCGCGATGCGTCTTGAGCGATTGAACCCGAAAGGAGAAAAGCATGGCGAAAAAAATCGTCGGCTTCATCAAGCTGCAAGTGCCAGCTGGTAAAGCCAATCCATCACCACCTATTGGTCCTGCTTTGGGTCAACGTGGTTTGAACATCATGGAATTCTGCAAGGCGTTCAACGCCCAGACCCAAGGCGTCGAGCCAGGCCTGCCTTTGCCTGTGGTCATCACAGCGTTTGCAGACAAGTCCTTTACCTTCATCATCAAAACACCGCCAGCGGCCACTTTGATCAAGAAGTCCTTGAAGCTTGACAAGGCTTCGACCAAGCCAGGTTTGGAAAAAGTGGGCAAGATCACCCGCGCCCAGCTGGAAGAAATCGCCAAAACCAAGATGAAAGACCTGACTGCAGCCGACATGGACGCTGCCGTTCGCACCATCGCTGGTACTGCCCGTTCCATGGGCGTGAATGTGGAGGGCGTGTAAATGTCCAAACTCACCAAGAAACAAAAAACCCTCGTGGGCAAAGTGGACAGCCTGCGGCTGTACGCATTGGCCGAGGCATTGACCATGGTCAAGGAGTGCGCAACTGCCAAGTTTGACGAGTCCATCGACGTGGCGGTTCAACTTGGCATTGATGCCAAGAAATCCGACCAAGTGGTTCGTGGCGCTGTCGTGTTGCCTAACGGCACAGGCAAAACCGCTCGCGTGGCCGTGTTCGCCCAAGGCGCCAAAGCTGAAGAAGCCAAAGCCGCCGGTGCAGACGTGGTCGGCATGGACGACCTGGCAGCTCGCGTCAAAGCGGGCGACATGCCTTTTGACGTGGTGATCGCTGCGCCTGACGCCATGCGCGTTGTGGGTACTTTGGGTCAGATTTTGGGTCCACGTGGCCTGATGCCTAACCCCAAAGTCGGCACCGTGACACCCGATGTGGCGACTGCTGTGCGCAATGCCAAAGCCGGTCAAGTTCAATTCCGTGTGGACAAAGCCGGTATCGTGCACGGCACGATCGGTCGCCGCTCGTTCGACACCGACAAGCTGCAGGGCAACCTGGCCGCTTTGGTTGAGGCCTTGGTCAAAGCCAAGCCCGCGACCAGCAAAGGTGTTTACCTGCGCAAAATCGCGGTGTCTTCAACCATGGGTGTGGGCGTTCGCGTCGACACACAATCCATCGCAGCTTGATTGCGATAAAAATTTGAGCCATCCGAAAGGCTGGCTCAATGTGGTGGGCTGCAGCCCTTTCCAAAGGACTGCAGGCCATCCAAGACCGTTGGCGCACACACCGCTGTGCTTAATCAACAAACCCACAAGTTCGCTTGAAGGTTTGGGCCAACGCAGATGGCGATCCCACTGCAGATGGATGAAAGTTCAAAAACAGTTGGTCGCTGCAAATAGGCGTGTTCAAGGGGGAACCCGGCAAACACATATAAAGGAGTAGACCTTGAGTCTGAATCGCAGTGAGAAAGAAGCGGTCATTTCCGAAGTGACCGAACTCGCCGCTAAAGCTCAAACGCTGGTGATGGCGGAGTACCGTGGCATCACGGTCGCTGACATGACAAACCTGCGCGTCAAAGCTCGCAGCGTGGGCGTTTCGCTGAGCGTGTTGAAAAACACCTTGGCCCGCCGTGCTGTGACTGGAACGCAGTTTGAAGTTGTCGCCGATCAGATGACCGGACCGCTGATCTATGGCTTCTCTGAAGATGCAGTTGCTGCCGCTAAAGTGGTGGCAGACTTCGCGAAAACCAACGACAAGTTGGTCATACGCGCAGGTGCATTTGCAGGCAAGGCCCTGGACGTCAACGGCGTGAAGCAATTGGCAAACATCCCTTCGAAAGAAGTGTTGTTGGCTCAGTTGTGTGGCTTGCTGATGTCGCCAATGTCCCGCACCGCTGTGGTGTTGGGTGCTCTGGCGGCCAAAAAAGGCGAAGGCGAAGCTGTTGCCGCTTAAGGCCGGCGTTCGTGTTTTAACCAATTGTTAGGAAATCAAAATGGCATTCGATAAAGACGCATTTTTGACCGCGCTGGACAGCATGACGGTCATGGAACTCAACGACCTGGTGAAAGCCATCGAAGAGAAATTTGGTGTGAGCGCTGCTGCTATGGCCGCTCCTGCTGCTGGTGGCGCTGCTGCTGGTGGTGCTGCAGCCGAAGAGAAGACCGACTTCAACGTCGTTCTGGTCGAAGCTGGTGCCAACAAAGTGTCCGTGATCAAGGCCGTTCGCGAAATCACGGGTCTGGGCTTGAAAGAAGCCAAAGACCTGGTGGATGGCGCTCCCAAGGCGGTCAAAGAAGGCCTGCCAAAAGCTGACGCTGAAGCTGCCAAGAAAAAGCTGGAAGAAGCTGGCGCCAAGGCCGAACTCAAGTAAATCGGTTTTGTTCCAAGGCTGGAGTGCCCGAAAGGGCCTCCAGCCTTTGGTGATTGAAGAGCACAACGAAAAGTAGATTTCAAAAGTCTGCTTTCCAGTGTTTTAGCGAAACACCGGTAAGCGGATTGAACCCAGTCTGCTTTCCAGTGTTTTCTGACCCGACTGCAGAAAACCCTTGGTTCGGGTTGCGTGCAATGCGCAATCGTCCGCCAACGCTGGTAGAGGCCAGCCGCCAAGACCGCTGAACGAGCTAGAAACTCGCTCAGCACTCAGTTCTGAAAGATCAAGCCCGGAGATCTCATGGCCTATTCCTACACCGAACGCAAGCGAATCCGCAAAAGTTTCGGCAGCCGCGAAAGCGTGCTCGAAGTTCCTTACCTGCTGCAAATGCAAAAAGACGCCTACACGTCTTTCTTGCAAGCAGGTGTTGTTTCATCCAAGCGCACCCACGAGGGCCTGCAAGCCGCATTCGAGTCGGCTTTCCCGATCGTGTCTCACAACGGTTTTGTGGAGATGAAATTCATCGAATACAACCTGGCCAAACCAGCGTTTGATGTGCGCGAATGCCAGACCCGTGGTCTGACCTTCGCGTCGGCTGTGCGTGCTCGGGTACAACTCATCATTTACGACCGCGATTCGTCGACTTCTCAAAACAAAGTGGTCAAGGAAGTCAAAGAGCAAGAGGTCTACATGGGCGAAGTGCCTTTGATGACCGACAAAGGCTCATTCATCATCAACGGAACCGAGCGCGTGATCGTGTCTCAGTTGCACCGCTCGCCGGGTGTGTTTTTCGAGCACGACAAGGGCAAGACCCACAGCTCGGGCAAGCTGCTGTTCAGCGCACGCATCATCCCTTACCGCGGATCATGGCTTGACTTCGAATTCGACCCGAAAGACATCCTGTATTTCCGCGTTGATCGTCGCCGCAAAATGCCGGTGTCAATCCTGCTCAAGGCGATCGGCCTCAATCCAGAATCCATTCTGGCCAACTTCTTCGTCAACGACAATTTCCGTTTGATGGACAGCGGTGCACAAATGGAATTTGTGGCCGAGCGTCTGCGCGGCGAAGTGGCTCGTTTCGACATCACCGACAAGTCTGGCAAAGTCGTGGTGGCCAAAGACAAGCGCATCACCGTTCGTCACACCCGCGAACTTGAACAATCAGGCACGACGCACATCAGCGTGCCCGAAGACTTCCTGATTGGCCGTGTGGTAGCCCGCAGCATCGTTGAAGCCGACACTGGCGAAATCATTGCCAAGGCCAACGAAGAGCTGACTGAAGCATTGCTCAAGAAGTTGCGCAGCGCAGGTATTCAAGACCTGCCATGCATTTACACCAACGAACTCGACCAGGGCGCGTACATTTCACAAACCCTGCGCATCGACGAAACGGTGGACGAATTTGCGGCGCGCGTAGCCATCTACCGCATGATGCGCCCAGGCGAGCCGCCCACAGAAGACGCGGTTCAGGCCCTCTTCCAGCGTTTGTTCTACAACCCCGACACCTACGATCTGTCGCGCGTGGGTCGCATGAAGTTCAACGCCCGTGTGGGTCGTGGCGAGTCCACAGGGCCCATGGTGCTGTCAAACGAGGACATCTTGGCCGTGGTCAAGATCCTGGTGGACCTGCGAAACGGCAATGGCGAAGTCGATGACATCGACCACTTGGGCAACCGCCGCGTGCGATGCGTGGGCGAATTGGCCGAGAACCAGTACCGCACAGGTCTGGCGCGCATTGAGAAAGCTGTCAAAGAACGTTTGGGTCAAGCCGAGCAAGAGCCGCTCATGCCGCATGACCTGATCAACTCCAAACCGATTTCGGCAGCCTTGAAGGAATTCTTTGGCGCGTCCCAGTTGTCGCAGTTCATGGATCAGACCAACCCGCTGGCCGAGATCACCCACAAGCGTCGCGTGTCGGCCTTGGGTCCGGGTGGTTTGACTCGCGAGCGTGCAGGTTTTGAAGTGCGTGACGTGCATGTGACCCATTACGGTCGCGTCTGCCCGATCGAGACGCCAGAAGGTCCGAACATCGGCTTGATCAACTCGTTGGCCTTGTACGCCCGCCTGAACGAATACGGCTTCATTGAAACACCTTACCGCCGCGTGGTGAGTGGCAAAGTCACGATGGATATCGACTACCTGTCGGCCATCGAAGAAGGCAAATACGTCATCGCCCAAGCCAACGCCACGTTGAACAAAGAAGGCAAGCTGACCGGTGACTTGGTGTCGGCCCGTGAAAAGGGTGAATCCATTTTGTGTGGTGCCGAGCGCATCCAGTACATGGACGTGTCGCCAGCCCAGATCGTATCGGTGGCGGCCTCTTTGGTGCCTTTCCTCGAGCACGACGATGCTAACCGTGCCTTGATGGGTGCGAACATGTCGCGTCAGGCCGTGCCTGTGCTGCGTCCTGAAAAGCCCATGGTCGGCACCGGTATCGAGCGTGTTGCAGCGGTCGACTCCGGCACCGTGGTCACGGCCACACGCGGCGGCATCGTTGACTACGTCGATGCGACCCGCATTGTGATCCGTGTGAACGACGCAGAAGCACTGGCTGGCGAAGTGGGAGTGGACATCTACAACCTGATCAAGTACCAGCGTTCCAACCAGAACACCAACATCCACCAGCGCCCCATCGTCAAACGCGGCGACAAGCTGGCCAAGGGTGACGTGATTGCCGATGGCGCATCGACCGATCTGGGCGAAATCGCCATCGGTCAGAACATGCTGATCGCCTTCATGCCCTGGAACGGCTACAACTTCGAAGACTCGATCTTGATTTCTGAGCGTGTGGTGTCGGAAGACCGCTACACCTCGATCCACATCGAAGAACTCGTGGTCATGGCCCGAGACACCAAGTTGGGCGCCGAAGAAATTTCTCGCGACATCCCCAACCTGTCTGAGCAGCAGCTGGGTCGTTTGGACGATTCCGGCATCATCTACGTGGGTGCAGAAGTGCAGCCTGGCGATGTGTTGGTGGGCAAGGTCACACCCAAGGGCGAGACCACCCTCACGCCTGAAGAGAAACTGCTGCGCGCCATCTTCGGCGAAAAAGCCAGCGATGTGAAAGACACCTCACTGCGCGTGGACCAAGGTTCGCAAGGCACCGTGATCGACGTGCAGGTTTTCACCCGCGAAGGCATCGTGCGCGACAAGCGCGCCCAGCAGATCATCGACGACGAACTCAAGCGGTTCCGTTTGGATCTGAACGACCAGCTGCGCATCGTGGAAGCCGACGCGTTTGACCGTATCGAAAAATTGCTGGTGGGCCGCGTGGCCAACGGCGGTCCACAAAAGCTCGCCAAAGGCACCAAGATCGACAAGGCCTACATGGGTTCTGTCGAGAAATTCCACTGGTTCGACATTCGACCAGCCGAGGACGATGTGGCCATGCAACTCGAGTCCATCAAAAATTCGCTGGAGCAAACCCGTCACAGCTTCGACCTGTCTTTTGAAGAAAAGCGCAAAAAACTCACCCAAGGCGACGAGTTGCCCGCAGGCGTGCTCAAGATGGTCAAGGTCTACCTGGCAGTCAAGCGTCGTTTGCAACCCGGTGACAAGATGGCCGGTCGCCACGGCAACAAAGGTGTGGTCTCCAAGATCGTGCCGGTCGAAGACATGCCCTTCATGGCCGACGGCACTCCCGCTGACATCGTGCTCAACCCGCTGGGCGTGCCTTCCCGCATGAACGTGGGTCAGGTGCTCGAAGTCCACCTGGGCTGGGCCGGCAAAGGCATTGGCCAACGCATTGGCAACATGCTGCAAGCCGAAACCCAGCGCATGGAAAAGATTGCCGAATTGCGCAAGCTGTTCGAGCAGCTGTACAACAAAATGGGCCGCAAGGAAGACTTGTCGCAATTGACCGACGACGAAGTGTTGGCCATGGCCGATAACCTCAAAGAAGGTTTCCCCTTTGCCACGCCCGTTTTCGATGGTGCTGCCGAAGAAGAAATCCGCGCCATGCTGCACCTGGCTTACCCAGACGACTTGGCCAAAGCCAAGGGCCTGACCGCCACACGCACACAGGCCAACTTGTTTGACGGCCGCACAGGCGACGCCTTTGACCGCCCCACCACCATTGGCTACATGCACTTCTTGAAATTGCACCACTTGGTGGATGACAAGATGCATGCCCGATCGACCGGTCCTTACAGCTTGGTCACACAGCAGCCGCTGGGTGGCAAGGCGCAGTTCGGTGGTCAGCGTTTCGGTGAGATGGAAGTGTGGGCGCTGGAAGCGTACGGCGCCTCTTACGTTTTGCAAGAGATGCTCACCGTCAAGTCCGACGACGTGCAGGGCCGCACCAAGGTTTACGAAAGCATTGTCAAAGGCGAACACTCTATCGAAGCGGGCATGCCCGAGTCGTTCAACGTGCTGGTCAAGGAAATCCGTTCGCTGGGCCTTGACATCGAGCTCGAGCGTTCTTAATTCGCAGGCAAAGGATTCAAACCATGAAATCACTACTCGACCTGTTCAAGCAGTTCACGCCCGATGACCACTTCGATGCGATCCGCATCGGCTTGGCATCACCCGAAAAAATCCGTTCGTGGTCATTCGGTGAAGTGAAAAAGCCCGAAACCATCAACTACCGCACCTTCAAACCCGAGCGCGATGGACTCTTTTGCGCCAAGATTTTTGGCCCCATCAAAGACTACGAATGCCTGTGCGGCAAATACAAGCGCCTCAAGCACCGCGGTGTCATCTGCGAAAAGTGCGGCGTTGAAGTCACACAAACCAAAGTGCGTCGCGAGCGCATGGGCCACATCGATCTGGCCGCACCTTGCGCCCACATCTGGTTCCTCAAGTCATTGCCATCGCGTTTGGGCTTGGTGCTCGACATGACACTGCGCGACATCGAACGCGTGTTGTACTTTGAAGCCTACGTGGTGACCGATCCCGGCATGACACCACTCAAGAAGTTCAGCATCATGAGCGAGGATGATTACGATGCCAAGGTCAAGGAATACGGTGACGAATTCCAGGCCAAGATGGGCGCCGAAGGCATCAAGGAATTGCTTCAAGGCATCGACATCGAAAGCGAAATCGATCGCTTGCGTGGCGATTTGACAGGCTCCGAACTGAAGGTTAAGAAAAATTCCAAGCGCCTCAAGGTGCTCGAAGCGTTCAAGAAATCGGGCATCAAGCCCGAGTGGATGGTGCTCGAAGTGCTGCCTGTGTTGCCACCGGATCTGCGCCCCTTGGTGCCGCTGGACGGCGGACGTTTTGCAACCTCCGACCTGAACGACCTGTACCGCCGGGTCATCAACCGCAACAGCCGTCTGCGCCGCTTGCTGGAGCTCAAGGCCCCCGAGATCATCGCCCGCAACGAAAAGCGCATGTTGCAAGAAGCCGTGGACAGCTTGCTGGACAACGGCCGCCGCGGCAAGGCCATGACTGGTGCCAACAAGCGCGCCCTCAAGTCGCTGGCCGACATGATCAAAGGCAAGAGCGGTCGTTTCCGTCAGAACTTGCTGGGCAAGCGCGTGGACTACTCTGGTCGTTCCGTGATCACCGTGGGCCCAACCCTCAAACTACACCAGTGCGGTTTGCCCAAGTTGATGGCCATCGAGCTGTTCAAGCCCTTCATCTTCGCGCGCCTCGAAGCCATGGGCATCGCGACCACCATCAAGGCTGCCAAGAAAGAAGTCGAAGCCGGCACCCCGGTGGTGTGGGACATTCTGGAAGAGGTCATCAAAGAGCACCCTGTGATGCTCAACCGTGCGCCCACACTTCACCGTTTGGGTATCCAGGCCTTTGAGCCTTTGCTGATCGAAGGCAAAGCCATTCAGTTGCACCCCCTCGTATGCGCGGCATTCAACGCCGACTTCGACGGTGACCAGATGGCCGTTCACGTCCCTCTGTCGGTGGAAGCCCAGATGGAAGCCCGCACCTTAATGCTGGCCTCCAACAACATCTTGTTCCCGGCTTCGGGCGAACCCTCCATCGTCCCCTCACAAGACGTGGTGCTGGGTCTGTACTACGCCACGCGAGACCGGATCAACGCCAAGGGCGAAGGCCTGATCTTCTCCGACATCGGTGAAGTGCAACGTGCGCTCGACGCTGATGCCGTGGAGTTGACAGCCAAGATCAACGTTCGCATGACCGAATGGACCAAAGACAAAGCCACGGGTGAATTCACATCGTCAGTGTCGATGGTGCAAACCACTGTGGGCCGCGCATTGTTGTCCGAGATCCTGCCCAAGGGCTTGCCGTTCAGCAACCTGAACAAGGCGCTCAAGAAGAAAGAAATCTCCAAGCTGATCAACACTTCTTTCCGTAAGTGCGGTTTGAAGGAGACAGTGGTGTTCGCCGACAAGCTGTTGCAAAACGGTTTTCGTCTGGCCACACGTGCCGGCATCTCGATCGGTATCGACGACATGTTGGTGCCACCAGAAAAGCCAGCCATCATTGAAGCGGCCGAGAAAGAAGTACGTGACATTGAACAGCAATACGTCTCCGGTCTTGTGACCGCTGGCGAGCGCTACAACAAAGTGGTGGATATCTGGGGCAAGGCTGGTGACGTCGTCTCGAAAGTGATGATGGACCAACTGCGCAAAGAGAAGACTGTCGATCGCCACGGCAATGAAGTCGATCAGGAATCGTTCAACTCGATTTACATGATGGCCGACTCCGGTGCCCGTGGTTCTGCGGCGCAGATTCGGCAGCTGGCTGGCATGCGTGGCCTGATGGCCAAGCCCGACGGCTCCATCATCGAGACCCCCATCACGGCGAACTTCCGTGAAGGTCTCAACGTGTTGCAGTACTTCATCTCAACGCACGGTGCACGGAAGGGCTTGGCCGACACGGCTTTGAAGACCGCCAACTCAGGTTACCTGACACGCCGACTGGTGGACGTGACACAAGACCTGGTGGTGACCGAGCTCGATTGCGGCACTTCTGATGGTTCACTGATGCGTGCCATCGTTGAAGGCGGTGAAGTCATCGAATCGCTGCGCGACCGCATCTTGGGTCGCACGGTGGCCGAAGACGTGTTGCACCCCGAAAATCGCTCGGTGCTGGCTGCTGCTGGTGTGATGCTGGACGAAGACCTCATCGACGAACTCGAAGCCGCAGGCGTTGACGAAGTCAAAGTGCGCACCGCATTGACTTGCGCCACACGTTTCGGCTTGTGCGCTAAGTGCTACGGCCGCGATCTGGGTCGTGGCGGCCTGGTCAATAACGGCGAAGCCGTGGGCGTCATCGCTGCACAGTCGATTGGCGAACCCGGTACGCAGTTGACCATGCGCACCTTCCACATTGGTGGTGCGGCCTCGCGTGCGGCAGTGGCCTCCAGCGTGGAAGCCAAGTCCAACGGCGCGATTGGCTTCAATGCCACGATGCGTTATGTGACCAACAGCAAAGGCGAGTTGGTGGTGATTTCCCGTTCAGGCGAAATCGTGATCAGTGAACACGGCCGTGAACGTGAGCGCCACAAGGTGCCCTACGGTGCGATCCTGTCGGTCAAGGCCGACCAGTCGATCAAGGCCGGCACAATTTTGGCCACTTGGGACCCGTTGACCCGTCCCATCATCACCGAATTTGCCGGTCAGGTGAAGTTTGAAAACATCGAAGAAGGCCTGACCGTGGCCAAGCAACTTGATGAAGTGACGGGTCTGTCCACGCTGGTGGTCATCGACCCCAAGCGACGTGGTGCCGCCAAGGTGGTGCGCCCTCAGGTCAAGTTGATCGATGCTGCAGGCAAAGAAGTCAAGATTCCCGGCACCGACCACTCGGTGACCATTGGCTTCCAAGTGGGTTCGCTGATCCAGGTGCGCGACGGCATGGATGTGGGTCCAGGCGAAGTGCTGGCCCGTATCCCGGTGGAAGGTCAAAAGACCCGAGACATCACCGGCGGTTTGCCCCGTGTGGCCGAACTTTTTGAAGCCCGCACACCCAAAGACAAAGGCATGCTGGCCGAGATCACCGGAACCGTGTCGTTTGGTAAAGAGACCAAAGGCAAGGTCCGCTTGCAGATCACTGACCCTGATGGCAAAGTCTGGGACGAACTGATCCCCAAAGAGAAGAACATCCTGGTGCACGAAGGCCAGGTGGTCAACCAGGGAGAAAGCATTGTGGACGGCCCTGCCGACCCACAAGACATCCTGCGCCTTTTGGGTATCGAAGAGCTGGCCCGTTACATCGTCGATGAGGTGCAGGACGTTTACCGCCTGCAAGGCGTGAAGATCAACGACAAACACATTGAAGTGATTGTTCGTCAAATGCTGCGCCGAGTGGTGGTCGAGAACACTGGAGACTCCAACTACATCGCCGGTGAACAGGTGGAGCGCTCCGAAATGCTCAACACCAACGACGCACTGCAGCGCGATGGCAAAACCCCTGCAACCTTCAGCAACTTGTTGCTGGGCATCACCAAGGCATCCTTGTCGACCGACTCGTTCATCTCCGCCGCCTCCTTCCAGGAAACGACCCGCGTGTTGACCGAAGCAGCCATCATGGGCAAGCGCGACGAACTGCGAGGCCTGAAGGAAAACGTGATTGTCGGTCGCTTGATTCCTGCGGGTACCGGACTGGCTTATCACCAGGCGCGCAAGGTCAAGGACGCTATGGATGACGCCGAGCGTCGCGCCATTGCCGAAGCCGAAGCAGCAGACCTTGCAGGTGGGGCGGCAGAAGACGCCGTCACCGACGCAGGCGGAGCCGCCTGATCGACCCAGTCACCGACCCTCCGGTGACTTTCAACAGCCCCTGTACCACCGCGTGTTCAGGGGCTGTTTCATTTTGCAGAAGGCATGCACGACGCACACCATGACCCCACAGCCTCGCCCACCCAAGCCGAGCGCCAAAACCGCAACGGCGCATCAACCGCCGCAGCAGGCACCTGGACTTCAGCATCCAACGCTACCGCTGTGGCAATTGCTGCAAGCCACAGCGTCGGTGGTCCAGTCCGTGCGGGGGGGACGTTCCTTGACGCCCGCCATCGAGGCCGTGGCCGGCCCGATCCGTCCAGCGGTGCAATCCCTGTCCTTCCTGGTCATGCGCCAGTGGGGTCGAGCCATCGCCCTGCGTGAGCGACTGGCCAGCAAAGCCCCGCCACCAGCAGCTGATGCCCTGTTGTGCACAGCTTTGGCATTGGCTTGGCAGGGTGAGGATGCACCCTATCCGGTGCACACCCTGGTCAACCAAGCGGTTGAAGCGGCGCGACAACAAAGAACAACACAGGCACAAAGCGGCTTCATCAACGCTTGTTTGAGGCGGTTTATGCGTGAGCGTGGAGCCCTGGTGCTTGCCACCGATACAGACCCACAGGCCTTGTGGAATCACCCGCGTTGGTGGGTGGAGCGCTTGCAACTTGAATACCCAGCCCACTGGCAAGCCCTGTTGAAGATGGCCCAGCAACCTGCTCCGATGAGTTTACGCATCGACCCACGACATCACAGTGTGAGCGAATACCAATCCAGACTGCAGGCCCTGGGCTTGCCATCCAAAGCCGTTGGGGCCAGTGGCCTGCAGCTGGCCAAGGCTGTGCCGGTGCACCAACTGCCCGGATTTTTCGAAGGACATGTATCGGTTCAAGATGCGGCTGCCCAGGTGGCTGCTCCTTTGCTGCTGCAGGGGCGCCAAGCCGACAAGCCATGGCGAATTCTGGACGCCTGTGCCGCGCCCGGCGGCAAAACCGGTCATTTACTGGTCTGTTACCCGCAAGCTCGTGTGCTGGCACTGGATGTGGATGCGACCCGTTGCCAGCGGATTGGCCAAAACCTGCAACGCTTGGGCGTGCACGCCGAGGTGCGTGCCGCAGATGCAGCCCAGCCAGCCACCTGGTGGGATGGCGAGGCCTTTGATGCCATTTTGCTGGACGCGCCCTGCACCGCATCAGGCATTGTGCGCAGACACCCTGACGTGCGCTGGCTGCGAAGGCCAGGCGACAGCGCTCAACTGGCGCGCACCCAGGCCCAACTGCTCCAGACTTTGTGGCCACTCCTGAAACCCGGTGGCCGATTGCTCTATTGCACCTGTTCGGTCTTCCGGTCAGAGGGTGATGAAACCGTGCAAGCGTTTCTTCAGCACAACACCAATGCACAATTGCTGCCCTCTCCTGGCCATTTGATACCGGGTCAGGCCCCCACAGGTCTTCCGGTCGTGGACAATGCATTGGGTGAACACGATGGGTTTTATTACGCACTGCTGGAAAAAGACCGGACATGAGCTGCTACGCAGCCTTGTACGGCTGGTGTGCCTGATGTCGCTGGCACTGCCAGGGGCGGCTTGGGCACAAAACGCGAACATTGAATTGACCGAGCTCAAGGCGGAGCGGGACAATGGCAGTCTGCTGCTCCATGCCCAACTGGCCTTGGAGTTGGGGCCAGCCCTCGAAGACGCCCTGGTCAAAGGCGTGGCCCTGCATTTCGTGGCGGAGGCAGAAGTCCTGCGGGATCGCTGGTATTGGACCGACGCCACAATAGGTGCTGCCAGCCGATATTACCGATTGGCTTTTCAGCCCCTGACGCGGCGCTGGAGACTGAATGTCTCCAACGAGCCGATCTCAAGTGCCGGTTTGGCAGGCAGCATTTCCCAAAGCTTTGAAACCCTGGGTGAAGCCTTGGGCGTCATACGCCGACAGTCGGCCTGGAAGCTGGTTGATATGCAAACCCTCAGCCCAGATGCTCGGCAACGCATTCGCTACAACTTCAAGCTGGATGTCTCGCAATTGCCCCGGCCATTTCAAATCGCCTCAGGGGGTCAGTCCGACTGGAATTTGCAGGTCAGTAAAACACTCCGGTTAAGTCCGGATCTGGTGCGCTGAAATGGCCTGGCCCAAGGCCTATCGCCAAAAAATCTCCAGCCTGCCCAAAGGGGCCAGCCGCTGGTTGGTGTTGGTGGGAGCACTCAGCTCGGGCTTGATTGGTTTGGGCCTGCTGGTGTTGATGACGCAGGCCACCGACAACACCGAAAACTTCAATCAAAACTACCAATGGCTGGTCATCACCAATGCAGTGGTGGCCAGTGGACTGCTGCTGACCATTTTGTGGGGCACTGTTCGGCTCTGGATTCGGTTTCGCCAAGGGCAGTTTGGTTCCCGCTTGCTGGTTAAGCTGGCGGGCATCTTTGCCCTGGTCGGCGTGGTGCCTGGTGTGCTGGTCTACGTGGTGTCATACCAATTTGTCTCGCGCTCCATTGAAAGCTGGTTCGACATCAAAGTCGAGGCAGCGCTGGTGGCTGGCCTGGGCCTGGGCAGGGCCACGCTGGACACCCTGAGCGACGATCTGGCCAAAAAAGCCAAAGCCGCTGCAGCCAACCTGGCAGAAACCAACGAATCGAACTCCGCATTGGCGGTCGAAAGAATCCGTTCACAACTAGACGCCAGCGAGGTGGCCATCTGGACATTGGAAGGACGCATGGTGGCCAGCGCCGCACAGGTCCCATTTCAAATCCAATCCGAACGGCCAAGCGCGATGCAATTCAAGCAAGCCCGAAAACAAACCAGCCTGGCCTGGTTTGACGGTCTGGATGAATCCGCCTCAGGGGCGGACAAAGGACTCATCAAAGTGCTGGTGCTGATCCCGCAATGGAGCCTGGCGCTTGATGAAGACAGGCGGTTGCTGCAAGTCGTACAAGTCCTTCCGCCCACCCTGGTCAACAACGCCCTGGAGGTACAGGCGGCCTATCGCGAATACCAGGAACGCGCCTTGGCCCGTGAAGGCCTGCAACGCATGTACATTGGCACCCTCACCCTGAGCCTGTTCTTGGCGGTCTTGGGGGCCATTTTGTTGGCCGTCTTGCTCGGCAAGCAGCTGGCGCGCCCACTGCTGCTGTTGGCCGATGGCATGCGCCAAGTGGCTGCAGGCGATCTGCGTCCCAAATTGGCGCTGCAAGGCAAAGACGAGTTGGGAGGCTTGACCCGATCCTTTGCCGACATGACCCAACAACTGGCAGATGCACGGGCCCACATCGAGCACAGCTTGAGCCAACTGGATCAAGCCAGAAGCAAGCTGCAAACCATTTTGGACAACCTCACAGCAGGAGTCATGGTGGTCGATGCAGACGGCCAAATCCAGTCGGCCAATCCAGGGGCCACCCGCATCCTGCGCGTGCCTGTGGCTGCACACGAGGGACAAAGCCTGCTGAGCTTGCCCGGACTGCAGGAGTTTGCAAAAGGGGTGGCTGAACAGTTCGGCGCGTTGGGGGCGGACACCGGAGCGCACGAGTTGGACCATTGGCAAAAATCGTTTGAAATCCACGCCTCTGGTCAGGGGCTGAGCCAAACCGGTGTGGCCCTGCTTGCGCGCGGTGCTGTGCTGCCAGATGGCATGCGCCTGCTGGTGTTTGATGACATCTCGGAAATCGTCTCAGCCGAACGAGCGCAGGCTTGGGGTGAAGTCGCGCGAAGACTGGCGCATGAAATCAAGAACCCACTCACCCCGATTCAGCTGTCAGCCGAGCGATTGCAGCGTCGATTGACAGGAAAACTCGACACCCGCGACGAAGCCGTACTGACCAAATCCGTCACAACCATCGTCAACCAGGTGGATGCGATGAAGCGATTGGTCAACGAATTCAGGGATTACGCCCGGCTGCCATCGGCCGAGCTCAAACCCTTGCAAATCAATGACCTCATAACAGACATCCTGGCTTTGTACGCCAGCGAGGCACAAGATGACATGACACTCACCAAAGTCCTCGCCGAGCTCGATCCGGTTTGTCCACTCATCCTGGGTGACGAGCAGCAAATCAGACAAGTCATTCACAACCTGGTACAAAACGCGCAAGACGCCTGCGAAACACGCAGCGATGGCCCGTTCAAGCCAAGTGTTCACTTGCGCACGGAGTGGCGAGCCACGCGACAACGCGTGCGCTTGACCGTGACCGATTCAGGGCCTGGCTTTGCCCCCAACATCCTCCAGCGGGCCTTTGAGCCCTATGTCACCACCAAAGCCAAAGGGACAGGATTGGGCCTGGCGGTGGTGAAAAAAATAGCCGACGAACACGCCGCCAGGATCGAAATCGGCAACCTGCTGGAAGAGGGCGAAATCAAAGGGGCGCAAGTCTCGTTATCATTCGCAGTTGTGCAAGAAGCACAAGGGCTCAATACGCCCACTTCATGAACAGAGACAAGACAGGCATATGGCAAATATTTTGGTGGTGGACGACGAGCTGGGCATTCGCGATCTGCTCTCCGAGATCCTCTTTGACGAGGGGCACCAGGTAGAACTCGCCGAGAACGCCGCCCAGGCCCGCGAGGCCAGACAAAGCATGCGACCTGACCTGGTCTTGCTGGACATCTGGATGCCCGACACCGACGGCGTCAGCCTACTCAAGGAGTGGGCCACATCGGGCTTGCTGACCATGCCCGTGATCATGATGAGCGGCCATGCCACCATCGACACCGCCGTCCAGGCCGTCAAAATCGGGGCACACGCGTTTCTCGAAAAACCTATCACCCTGCAAAAACTCCTCAAGGCCGTTGAGCAAGGACTGGCACGAGACCAAGTGCAAAAAGCCATGCGGGCCGCCGCACCGCAACCGCCCCCCGGCACCCTGTCCATGTCGGTGGTGGTGACCAGTGAGACGACAATCACCCCCGATGTTCAACAAAGCTTTGAGTTGGATCGCCCATTGCGAGAAGCCCGAGACGCTTTCGAAAAAGCCTACTTCGAATTCCATTTGGCACACGAAGGCGGCTCCATGACGCGAGTAGCCGAAAAAACAGGGCTTGAGCGAACCCACCTCTACAGAAAACTCAAGCAACTGGGCGTTGACTTGTCGCGCAGCAAACGCACCAGCTGATGAGCGGCCGCGCCCGTCGATAGACGGCATTTACCCTGATATAATTCGACGCTTGCGGCCCGGTAGCTCAGTTGGTAGAGCAGCGGATTGAAAATCCGCGTGTCGGCAGTTCGATTCTGCCCCAGGCCACCAAAATTGAAACCCCATTGGTTCACTCCAGTGGGGTTTTCTATTTTCTGGCTCCGGATGTCAGGCTTGTGCCATGTGGGCCATCAGTGCCCCGACCTTGTGTTTACGTGCCTTGCTCGGAATTTTGTGCAGCGCCAGCAATAGGTCTGCAATGTCTTGTTCCTCGCAATACATATAGGGTGGGGTACTTCCAGAACATCAGCCAGCAGCTTGACCGTGGCAAACGGTGGTTCGTGGACACCAAGCTCGTATCGGCTGATTCGTGCTCTTGCACTGGATTCGTCCAAGCCAATCGCTACACCTACTTTTTCCTGAGCAAGACCCAAAGCCTCACGACGTTCGCGCATACGGCGACCGACGATAGAGATGGCTGATAGCTTGTCCTGCATGTCACGAGTTTCGTGACGGTGGTTAAAATTGTCGTCACGTAATTCGTGACAAACGATTTGTCAAGTGCTACACGTTCATCTTGGTCAGGTTCTTTGGAGAAACCTATGCGTAAGAGGCTCAAGCAAATTGGTGAGGGTGCCCAAAAGGGGCTGGGTGCTGCCGCTGTCCTGGTTGGTGATATGAATGGTGACGGCAAGGTAGATGCACAAGATGCCCGAATCGCTGCGGAATGGGCGAAGAAACAAGCGACAGGACTGGGCGAGGAGGCCGCACGACTAGGGAAGACTGCGCTCAGGTCTGATCTCGCCAAAGATTCTGCTACGGGTGCAGCGATTGGTGCAGCAATTGCAATTCCCGTTCCATTGATCGGCCCTGCCGTTGGTGCTGCCATTGGCGCAACGATTGGTGCCTATCGCAATCTGACTGGCATTAAAGAGCTATCGAACATGGACGCAGCGAAACAGCCGGACATCCATGCTGGCCTGCTCAAACTGCAAGACCTGCGCGAAAAAGGCATTCTGAGCGAAGAGGAATTCCTACGCGAAAAGACCAAGCTGCTTGATTATTAAATTGATTCATCGTTGAAAGAAAGGGAGTCTGTTGAAACGTGAAATTGCTTGATTTCCAGTCGATTGCCAACTCATGAAAGGAGAGCTATGAGAGGGGTTTTGATGCTGATGTTTGCCAGTGTTTTGGCGGGGTGCGGTGACTCTGATGTGTCGGCAATAAAAGGAGCCGTAAAGGAGCGACTGATTGATCCTGACTCTGTGAAATTTGGCAGCACAAGAATCGGAGAAGCGGGTGTTGAAGCGTGCATCGAATACAACGCGAAAAACCGAATGGGTGGCTATGGCGGTCAAAAGGTGGCCTATGCGTCGAAGTCGCCGGAAGGTTGGAAGGTCCGGGATATGGATAAGCACCCCGATTTCTGTCCGATCAGCGGCAAAACATATTGAATTGGGCCGCAAGCCAACAACACGAAAGGGAAAGCAAAATGCAAATATCTATGAAATCCGTGGCACTCGCTGCAAGCATGACCATGGCATCAGTGCAGGTGCTGGCGCAGGTGTACGGTGAAATCGGCTACCAAGCCATCACAATCAAGTCCACCGTCAACGGCAACGATGTGCAATCTAAGCCCGATGCTGTCGTTGGCTACATTGGCTATGACCTACACGACAATTTGGCAATCGAAGGCTCATTGAGTCTTGGCGTTGGCAGTGCAGACACAACGGTCAATGGGGCAAGCCAACGCAATCCTGTCAGCACAAAAATCAACCACGGCTATGGCATCTTTTTGAAACCTAAAGTGAGGGTGAATGAGTCGGTGGAACTCTTCGGACGCTTGGGGTATGCCCAAGGTAAAAGCACATCCTCGACTGTGACTGTCTCAAGCTCAGAAACGAAATCAGATTGGGCGTATGGCCTTGGTGTGAGTTATGCCCTACGCACCAAGACGTACCTGAGTGCGACGTGGATGCGGTTGTATGACAAAGACAGCACCAAAAGCAACGGTCTGACCGTCGGCGTGGGCTACAAGTTCTGATCGGCGCAATCGACGCGCTGCAGCGCACTAAACCCCACAACACCCGCCCTGGAGCAATCCTCGGCGGGTTTTTCTTGTGCGCCCAGCATGGGCGCGCACCTGCGGGAGCAAGTCCCGCTGCGAGCTGGTCACAGTGAGCAAAGTCAAGCGCAACTGCGTGAGGGCGACCGAGTGTGGGAAGGAAGCGTGGAGCGTAAATCGCGAGCCGATGAACAAGAACCGCATAGAAGGCGCTGCCTAGCAGGGCGAGTGGGCAAGAAACCACGAAGCTCTTGTGACCAAGGCGAAGCGGCGTAGATGCGGCGGTTGTGCGATGAAGGTGTGCGACCCTTACCTGGGGAGATCTCGCCTTGCGTCTGAAAGGGCGACGGCTTTGCCGGAGTGAGAAGTCAGCAGAGGTCGTAGTAGCGGCAGTACGAGGCCCACAAGGCCGGAGGGAGACCGTGAAGGACCGAACGAGAGTGAGAGTCTGAGGACGTGCAAAGCTGCAAGGCCATGCGTCAGATGCTGGGGTGACCTGGGCGGGTGGGCGTAGCGTACGGTGAAGCCGGGCGTGATCCCATCAGCGACGAAGCTGGAGGTACGTTGCATGAGCACCGAGACACGGGGATGGACAGGTTCAAGGCTGAGCACAGGCGGCTCACTGAGGACCTGCCCATGAACCTCAAGCTCTCGAACCGCCCGGTGCGGACCCGCATGCCGGGTGGTGTGGCAGGGGCGGCGAGGGTGTACAGCTCCTGGGTCGATAGCTGCCCATTGACCTACACAAGCCCCAATGCACCCAGCAAACAGGATATCTTGGGCACATGGCTGCTGGCGATACTGGCAGGGCACAACCGCTACGCCCACATCACCGGGCTGCGCGGCGACATCAAGCCGATGTTCGGAAAACAAAGCGGGGCTGAGGTCAGCTACAACCCACACAAACCCGGGCGCCCGAGCCACGCACTGCACACATACTGGGTTGGCAACCTGCGCTTGGTGCTGGACGTTGTCGACTGCCCCGGCAAAGAGCACAGCGCGGCCAAAGCGCGGCCTGGTCTGATCGGCGTACTGGAAAAGCTCACGCCCCAGCAGCGTCCGGCCTTGGTCCGAGGCGACTGCGGCTTTGGCAACGAACCCTTTATCGCCGAGCTGGAGGAGCGAGCCCAGCCCTACCTGTTCAAGCTGCGCCAGAGCGTGAGATTTTGCATGAAGCCTTGCATTCCCCCTCACCGCGTCACCCGATACACCCCCAACCCCAACCACTCATGCAAAGCCGTTTGCCACAGCAGCAAGCTGCGGGCCAACGAATACTCGGTCCACAGCGTGGCTTCGCCCGTTCTGAAGTCCACCGGATACGCCGTCACATTGCACCCCACCGCCTCAAACTCGGGCACTGACCGGGGCATGTGCCAGGCCGAAGTCACCAGCAGCCAAGGCTGTTTGCAGCGCTCGCCCAACAACGCGGCCACTTGCAAAGCGTTTTCTCGGGTGGTGCGCGAACCGGCTTCCAGCTTCACCCGGCGCATGTCCACGCCCTGCTCTTCATAAAACGCCTTGGCGAGTTCGGCCTCGCTCACACCAGTGGCCAGCAAGCGCCCCTCCCCGCCAGAAAAAACCAATTGCAGCTGGGGGTGCTTCAGCATCAGCCCCACCGGCAAAGACATGCGTTCAGCCGCTTCACCCAAGGGCACTTGGCCATGTGCCAAATAAACGCCAGGGTGCTGAGTGGCACCGCCCAACACAATCACCCCCACATGACGACCCACAAGCTCTGGGGTGGGCACGGGGTATCGGTTTTCCAATGGGCGCAAAAGTGCGTGGGGCACGGCCTCAAAACCCAACAGGCCCAGCACCACCAAGCCGCCCCACAACATGCGAAGAGCAGCACGCCGCCAAGACAAAAACATGCTCAGCATGACCAGCGCCAGGCCCCACCACACAGCCAGCCAAAACATGGGCTGCGTGATGGCCGACATCAACTTGGACAAAACAAACATAGCGACCTTTTTCAAAGCTCTTAAACGACAAAAGAGCCTCTCGGCTCTTTTGTTATCAAACAGTTGGAGTCTGACCCCTATAAATTCAGGCCTTATTCAGCAAATGATCCAAATGTCGCTGCTTAAGGCGTGCGGGTAATTCCCTTTGAACGTAATCGGCGATCGATTTCTTGCTCTGCCGCAACAAGTCGATTTCTGATGGCGTCAACAGATCTGAAACCAGCGAGGTATTGAGCTTCGTTGGCGGTGAGTGCTCCTGGCTCGATGCCGAAGACTTCGATAAATTCATCATCAAAACGCTCCTTGATCAGCTGAACAAACTTGGCTTTAGGCACCAATTCTGGATTGCGCCCTGCGTTCACCAAAACCACTACGCCTTTTACGCTGCCACCATAAAACTGAATGTAGTTTGACAATTCTGCCAGAGTACCACCTAGACTGGTTACATCGTCAACCAAAACGTATTGAGCCCCTGGAACAACACGTCCAACAAACTGTGCGCGTGCTGCCATACGCTCCATCGGGTCTGCGCCTGTGTGATAAACCCGATCAGACTGGACAATTTCGGTATCTGCAGAGCCCTTGTAGACAGCAGCACAAACCGAGGCTAATGTCTGCGGAATAGCATTGTCACCCGTCGCCTCTTGTGCATGAGGCGCAACAAACAGTAAACCTGACGCAAACCGCTCACGCTGGTCATAAAGCCAAGCAACAGCAGTATCAATGACCAATTCAAGCGCTGCATCTCGATCGCCCGCCTTGGCCAACTTGTACGCAGAATGTGCTTTGAGCTCTGCATCCTGCGTAAACAAATACGTTAACGACACCTCTGGGCTAAACCCTTTGGAACGAATCACGATTTTGTAATTCCCATTTAAAACAATCGGGATCTGACCCCAATCTTTCCCTGTCACCCCCGACTCGATCGGGGGTCCATGCCTTTTGCCTTCGATGCACATTAGCTAGCAGGGACTCGCTCCCACAAAAAACCCGAATCTCTCTCCCCTGCGGCCGAATGCCTGCAAGCCCCCTCTATCAAGCCGTGCGTGCGTTCTCCATCCACACCCAGTCCACCACCTCACCATCGGGCTGGTAGCCCGGTACCAGATCCTTGAGCAAGGTGCGTATCAGGGGCACGTTGTTAGCGTCCAGCGCCAAACCCAAGTCAGACAGCTTGGCCTGCAAGGCATCCCACGGCAAAAAGTCTTCGTGGGCTTTCATGATGCGGGGGTGGCTGGTGGGCAAGGGGTTGTCACCAATCAGCAGCTCTTCGTACAGCTTCTCTCCGGGGCGCAAGCCGGTCACGGTGATCTCGATGTCACCATTCGGATTCGCCGCGTCTTTGAGCGCCAAGCCCGACAGCTCCACCATGCGCCGGGCCAAATCGGCAATGCGCACCGGCTCGCCCATGTCCAACACAAACACATCACCGCCACTGGCCATGGCCCCGGCCTGAATCACCAGCTGCGCCGCTTCGGGGATGGTCATGAAGTAGCGGGTGATCCGCTCGTCCGTCAGGGTGATCGGGCCACCGTCCTTGATCTGCTTGCGAAACAGCGGCACCACTGAGCCCGAAGAACCCAGAACATTGCCAAAGCGCACCATGCTGAAACGCGTCTTACCAACCGGCCCTTGCCTCTGCCCTTCCATCACCGCCGCTTGGGCCTGCAACACCATCTCGGCCAAGCGCTTGCTGGTGCCCATCACATTCGTGGGGCGTACCGCCTTGTCGGTGCTGATCAACACAAAATCACTCACGCCATGCGCCGCTGCTTGCATGGCCGTGGTCAAAGTGCCCAGCACATTGTTCTTCACACCCTCTGCCGGGTTGTGTTCAACCAGCGGCACATGCTTGTAGGCCGCTGCGTGGTAAACCGTGTGCGGCTTCCAGGTGCGCAAAATCTCTGCCATGCGTGAGGCGTCGCGCACGTTGGCCAGCAAAGGCACCAACTTCACATCGACTGCAGACTCTTCACGAATGCGGCTTTGCAACTCATGCTCAATCGCATACAACGCAAACTCCGTCAGCTCCACCAAGAGCAACGTCGATGGACCCGACTTGACAATCTGCCTACAAAGCTCCGATCCAATCGAGCCGCCCGCACCGGTCACCATCACCACCTTGCCCGTGATGTTCTTGGCCAGCATCAGTGGGTTGGGCGGCACCGGATCACGACCCAGCAAGTCCTCAATGTCCAGCTCTTTCAGGTCAGACACCTGCACCTTGCCCTGGGCTAAGTCCATCACGCCCGGCAAAGTGCGCACCTGCACATGGGCTGCACGCACCAGCTCCAGAATTTCGTTGCGCCGAGCACGCGATGCAGAGGGCAAGGCCAAAAACACCTGCGTCACCCGCAGCTTGGCCACCAAAGCCACCAGAGTTGCCGGGTCATAAATCTTCAGGCCATTGAGCACCTGCCCGTGCAAACGGTCATCATCATCCAGCAAGCCCGCCACCACCAGCTCGGGGCTGGTCTTCAGGGCCGCTGCCAACTGCCGCCCGGCAGAACCAGCACCATAAATCAACACGCGGGGCTGGTCCTCTTTGCCAACAATGCTTTGGTAAATCCCGCCCAACCAATAACGCACAAATGCGCGAGACAACGTCACGCCCAGCAACAACAAAAGCGGCTGCAAAACGCCCACGGTGCGAGGCACACCGGGCACGCCCACCACAGTAAACGCAAAACAATAAAAAACAGCGTAGAGTGCTACCGCCTTCAACACGGTCATCAAAGCAGGCAAACCCGCATACCGGAAGATGGCCCGGTACAAGCCAAACACAATGAACAGCGGCAAAGCAAGAGCCACAGCACCTGCAAATGCCGTGAAATGCGCAGGCGACCAAGCGGTCCAGAACTCCATGCGCAAGTTAAACGCCATCCATACCGTCATGGCACAGACCAAGGCGTCCGCGCCTAAAGCTAAAGCACGCTTAGCCGGTCTTGGCAAAAAAAGAAGAAATTGCGTTAAAAAATCTGCACTCAATTTAATAAATCCACGTATATCAAGTCAATCCCCTACAGACAATACGGTATCACGCGCCACTTTGACGCCATAACCAATGGCTGTACCAGCCTGCAGCCAAGAGCAAGCCCCCAAAACACTCCCTCCCGCCATTGATGCGTTGACACCTAAATGCGCAAAATCATGCACCTGAGCATGATGGTCTACCACTGCACCAGAGTTAACGATAACGCCAAGGCCCAATGAAGCCTCCGTACCAACTACAGCACCAGCCATGACCACAGTCCCCGCACCCAAAACTGCTCGAGATGAAACCGTCGCACGAGGATGTATCAAACTAGGCAGTACAAAACCGGCTTCCGTCAATTCAAATGAAAGACGCTGACGTAATGAATTGGATCCAATAGCAACAATTACATGTGATGCGATTTCTTTGTAATCAGCGAATCCCGCAGCAGGCCCAATTACCGGAAAATCCCATACATTTTCACCACGCAAAAAGGCACCATCATCTATAAAGCCGACAAGATGATAATCATCTGACAACAAGACACTATCGGCCACTGAACGTCCATGGCCACCAGCACCCACAATCAACAAACAAGGTTTATCGAGCACAAACGACAACTTGATCAATGCGAAACGCCATCACGCTGGACAACTTTCACGAAAGTAAGCCACAAAATTCGCAAATCAAAAAACATATTTTTTCGTTGCAAGTACTGTACATCCAGCGCCACTTTTTCAGGAATAGGCAATTCGTCACGTCCATTAACCTGAGCCCAACCCGTTAACCCTGGCACCAAAGCATCAACACCATAGCTAGAACGTAAAGCGACCAAATCATCCTGATTAAATAGAGCTGGTCGTGGACCAACGAAACTCATATCTCCAACCAAAATACTCCAAAGTTGTGGCAACTCATCCAAGCTACTCTTACGCAAGAACGATCCTATTGGTGTCAAATAAGTGTTCGGATTCGACAGCAGATGCGTTGCTACCGCAGGCGTGCCCACAAGCATGCTTCGGAATTTAGGCATTTGAAATATCGTGTTATACCGACCCACCCTATCAGACCAATAAAAAACAGGTCCTGCCGATGTGACTTTGACAGCCACACTAACTACCAAAATAGGAATTAACAAAAAAATCCCAGCAAAAATTACAAAAAAAACATCTAAAAATCTTTTCATCATGAGGACTTATGTTCAAATAATTGCAAGTATTCAGCTGCCAGGACTGTGTAATCATGGTGACGTTCAACAAACGACCTTCCTGCCTGACCCATGGACGCTAGATCACTTGATGATTTTTTAGACAAACTGTAGATGGCATTGGCAATCAATACAGGATCGTCAGGTGAAGTTATAACCCCGCATCCAGCAAGCTCAACCGGGTTGCCGGGCACATCAGCTGCGAAAATAACAGGTAATTTTTGTTGCATATATTCAAAAAGTTTGTTGAAGCTAATACCGTGCCGATAAATGGGCAACCGCCTTACTGACACATAGCCTGCAGACGCCATGCTCATCAAAGCCAAGGCTACTTGTCTGTTTGATTGAGGAAAGAAGTGAACCGTAGTCAACCCAAAATGCCTGACTCTTTCTTTAAGGGCAGGTATTTCACCCCCTTGGCCCATCAATACGAAATGAACCGCTTGGCCAATTTTCGCACTCAATAAATGAGCCGCTTCGATCAAAGGAAGCATGTTATTAGGAGGCCCCATGGCTCCGGGATAAATAACCACAAAACGCCCATCATCTCTCAACAGACGAACCTTGTTAAGTGCAGGCGTAGCTAAAGCGACAGTCTGCAACTGCGCGGCTGACAAGGCTGCTCCGTTGGGTATGTAGTGGAAACGATTTAAGGGTAAGCCACGCTCCACCATATGCGACTTGGCACCGGGCAAAAGCGAAACACAAGCATCTGAATTTCTGTATGCAAAACGCTCAACCCAACCAGTTAACATAGCCAATGGATGCCACTTAGACACACCTGCAAGCTCAACCAAGCTCAAAGGCCAGATGTCACGTACCTCAAACACCAATTTAGCCCGCCAACGTTTAGCCAGCAATTTTCCTATCAAAATAGCGTAAGGGTGTGGAGAAGAAACCACAATCATGGTGGGCTGGCCAAAATCCAACGAATACTGGTCAGCTTTACGCCAAAGGCCCATACAGTAATCAAACATATTCAATAATCTGGAAGCACCATTACCAATATAAGCGCGAGCAGGTACAAACGAATAAGGGACATCTTCAAATATTAGCGACCCAACGAATTCAACATCACGTCCCATCAAATGGTGCCAAGATGAACAAAACACGGTCGCTCGTTGACCAGCTTTAATCCAAGCTAAGGATATGTGATAAGCTCGAGCACTGTTTCCGAATCCTGGCCCCCCAGCATAAGGGTGCAAGTACCAAATATTGTGGGTCATACGGCTTAAATCAACTTTTTAATTTCTTTACTGTACCGATAGCACGTCATATAAACGAGAACAGCATAAATACTATACGAAATGACTTCAATCAATACAAATATTTGAATAAAATTTATAAAATTATCGGGAGGAAAAATTACAAACACAAGATAAATAGCAGCACAATGCAACAATTGCCATATACCGTTCAAAATCAATTTCCTTAGAACTATAAAAATAACACTGAACATTGAACAAATAACATTGATTGCATAGGCCCACACAAGCCAAGCGGACAACGCGCCGGCATACGCCCAACGC
Organism: Limnohabitans sp.; assembly: GCF_023910625.1. Lineage (NCBI taxonomy): Bacteria > Pseudomonadati > Pseudomonadota > Betaproteobacteria > Burkholderiales > Comamonadaceae > Limnohabitans > Limnohabitans sp. The sequence continues at coordinate 1,909,853 of NZ_JAAVVW010000003.1, read as the reverse complement.
TCTCCGAAAAGTAAACTAAAAACGGGCACACCCAACCAAATCATCAGTAAACCCAACACAACCAACGGTATAGCAAACTTGATGCAAACAGAAATCAGAAAATTATTGATGCTTTCCTTAACAACCACCATATCATGGATAAAGCAACTTCTTTTCTGTAAATTCCACGAACTGGTTCTGCGCTGTTGCGCAATGCGCCGAATCAGGGCTTCATGGTCAGATAGATTTTTGCAGTCATCCACTCCTCATCTTGTTCTGCCAGGATGGCGCTCACCAGTCGCAGGCAGCTCGCTGAATTGGGGAACAAGGTGGCGACCCGTGTTCTACGTTTGATCTCCTTGTTCAGGCGCTCCACCCCATTGGTCGTGCGCATGCGCACCCGGTGCTCGGGCGGCAAGCCAAAAACCGCAAAGCCTTCAGCCAAATTCTCTTCAGCCCACGTTGCCAGTTTGGGGTGCTCTTTACGCCAGCCCTCCAGCGCCAAGCTCAGCAAGCGGTTCGCTTCGTTGACGTCCGGTGCGTTGAAGATCGAACGAATCGTGCGCGCCACGGGCGCGCGTTGATCGAGTTTGGAAACATAGCCTTGCGCGTTGTGCTGCAGGTGAAACTGGCATCTCTGCCATGGAACGCCAGCAAACATGGCTTTGCGTGCCGCCTTCAAGCCCGCATGGTCATCGCTGGCAATGAACTTGACCCCACGTAGGCCGCGCTTGATCAAACTGTCCAGAAACTCGCGCCAGTGCACTTCAGCCTCGGACAGCGCTACCGATACACCCAACACGCGTCTGTGACCGCTGGCGGTGACGCCCACGGCCACCAATACGGCGCAGTCCACCACTTGGCCTGCTTCACGTACGCGCTCATAGCGCGCATCCAGTAGCACGTAGGGTGTCTCCTCCAGCGGGCGGTTGCGCCAGGCTTCAAGTCCGATATCCAACTTCTCGGCGCAACGGCTGATCTGGCTCGAGGAGATGCTGACCTCAGGCCCCACCAGCTTTTGCAGCACTTCGATCACCTTGCGGGTGGACACGCCTTGGACATACATCTCGGCCAGCGCCAGATTGACGGACTGCTCCGAGCGACTACCGCGCTCCAGGGCGCTGGGGTAAAAACCTCCGGACCTCACCTGGGGCACCTCAAAGGTGATCTCGCCCATCCGGGTGAGGACGGTCTTGGGCTTGAAGCCATTGGCCTGGTCAATGCGCTGGGCGCTGCGCTCATAAGGCATTGCCTGCAAATGCTGGGCGCGTTCAATGCGAGAGGCTTCGTTGACCAGAATGCGCAGGGCTTCGCCTGCGCCATCCAGGCCGTTGGAGAGTAGGCATGCATAGGCTTCATGCAGAGGGTGAGAAACTTCTTCGAGGTTGGTTCGTTGGGGCATGATATTTCTTTCTGTCGTGAGTCCCGTGGGGGGCCTCCGGCGGCCTGGCGGGGCCAGTATAAAAAATTCCCAGAACCGAGAACTGCCAGGTTCAATGCTCGGGGAAATTACAGAAAGGATGTTGCACTAACATATCATGTAACTTTTTCATCAACACTTGTGCCATGGCACCCGCGATCATGGCCATTGGCAAAGCCAAAACCATCCGAGTTAAACCCCATTGCCCGACATCATCAGCACCATAAAGTGATGTGGCCAAATAGACGGGGATCAGCATACTCAAATTATCGAAAAAAGCAGGCAAGGCACTCTGAGCTGGAAATTTCACATGTGTTCTAGCTACATTAAAAATTTCAATCTGACTAATTTTTTTAATAGACCACCCTCTTTGTGAACAAGCGTAAAAAACCAGTACTGCTGAAAGAACATAGGCCAAGGCAGCGGCCCAAACCAAGCCAATTACCAAGCCAAGAAAACACAAAGAGAAAAACAAAGTTGCCAAAACACGGAATACTTTTAATCCTGTAGCAAAAGGGAATGCTCCATGCCGCACCATCCAGTTATTACCTGCAACACCAACAACATAGCCAACACAAGCGAGTGATAATGCAGGCCAAATTTGTAGATAGTTAGGAGCAGTAGTGTCCCAACGTTTTCACATCAGGACTTCGTAAGTTAATGATTTACCTTGGTTTTTTGGCATTTCAGTCTGGTCTCGATTTGAACTTCGATTCCATGACTTATGGTCTTTTGCGTTCGCACGCAAAGGACCGCAATGAACCAAGGCAAGCTCGTTTTTTCTCAACTCATGGCGTTCTTGCCGCTGAGCACGTTTCGCCGCTGCGTTGCCAAGCACCGAGGCGATCACAAGGTTCAAGACTTCACCTGCTTGGACCAGTTCTTGGCCATGGCCTTTGCTCAGTTGACCTACCGCGAGTCTTTGCGCGACATCGAGATCAATTTGCGTGCCCAAGCCAAGCGGCTGTATCACATGGGTCTGCGCTGCAAGACAGTTTCTCGCAACACCTTGTCCAACGCCAATGCAACCCGGCCTTGGCAAATCTACGCCGACTTCGCGCAACACCTGATCGCCATGGCGCGCCCGTTGTATGCCAAAGAGCCGATGGCGATCGACTTGGATGCAACCGTCTACGCCTTCGATGCCACGACGATAGACCTGTGCTTGTCGGTTTATCCGTGGGCACCGTTTCGCGCGCACAAGGCGGCTATCAAACTGCACACCCTGTTGGACCTGCGCGGCTCCATCCCCACCTTCATTCACATCAGCGACGGCAAGACCCACGAGGTCAACACCTTGGACCTGCTGGACATCGAGCCTGGCGCCTATTACCTGCTCGATCGTGGGTACTTGGATTTCCAGCGACTGTTTGTGATTCATCAGGCCAACGCCTTCTTCGTCACCCGTGCCAAGTCCAATACCAAATTCAAGCGGCGCTACTCCAACCCCGTAGACCGGGCCAACTCGAACATCGTGTGCGATCAGACGGGTGTGCTGACCATCTTTTATTCCAGCCAACACTATCCCGCCACGCTGCGACGTGTGGTGGTCAAGGACGACACTGGCAAGCGCATCACATTTTTGACCAACAACTTCGCTCTCAAGCCCGAGTTGATTGCAGACCTGTATCGCCAGCGCTGGCAGGTCGAGTTGTTTTTCAAATGGATCAAGCAGCACCTGCGAATCAAGACGTTTTATGGCACCAACGAGAACGCGGTCAAGACGCAAATCTGGATCGCGGTCTGCACATACGTGCTGATCGCCATTGCCAAGAAACGCTTGCATCTGCCCAACAGTCTTCATGAAATCCTACAAATCTTGAGCTTGACCATGTTTGAAACAACCCCAATAAATCAACTACTTACACCAACCGAGCCTGACAAACATTCGGAATTTGAGCCTCAACAGCTCTCTCTCCTCTGAAAAACGTTGGGACACTACTGAGTTAGGAGGAATAAAATCAGGAGGAAACCAAATCACTAATGCCAAAAGACAGGCCACAAGACATGAAATCAACCCAACTAGACCTAGCAAGACATTCGCTTGACGCTGATCTGATTCACCAGCAATCGCATACTCATAGCGACCACCAATAACCGACCCTACCAAACCCATCATGGTCGTAAAAATGGTCAATAGTCCAAACGATTCAGGGGTATACAAACGCGTCAGTAATGGAGATGTTAGAACCCCTACAGTTTGTGCGAATCCAGTGCCCCCCAACACAACCCAAAATGGTCTCCGCAAGACGGCATAAAACCAACCAGGCCATCTCATGGCATGACTCCAGTGAATAAACGTTGTGCTAACCAATTAGCTCCCGAGGCAGACAAATGGTTATGGTCGTAATACAAAGACTGGCCATGATCATCTGTGACAAGGCACATACCCTGAGGGCAAAGAACGCGAGAAGGAAACACAACTTTTACATCATGAAGATTTTCTACAGAAGCAAATGACTTTTCCAGTTGTGATAACCGCGACGACACCAAAGCCTTTGAAAGTCCACAATCCTGTTCTTCTTCTTTCATCATCCTTTTTCGTGCAAGACACGAAGGAACATCAACACGCATTTCTGGCACTGAAGCAACAATAAAAGATTTTTTGCCCGCATTCTTGAGTGAATTTAAAGTTTCTCCCAACCCTACATCAAGTGCACGCAAGCCCGAAATTTGATGAGCTCCACTAACCAAAGCGTGTGTTGGAACACGTGATATTTCATCCGGCAATCCGTACCCCGATTCCAACGCATAAACAGACCAGCGCGCCGTCAAAATGACCGTATCAATACTCGCGGCTTCATCGGTCGACAGCCATCGAATCACCGCTTGGTTGAATAATCTACAGTCAGAATAAACATCACGGCCTCGAAAGATGTCTACACCCAACAATGGTGGACAACTGGTTTTTGTCATTTGCTGAACTGTTTGACCCGCAAAAAAAGAAGTCCCTGCTATCCCAGGCAGCAAAGCTTCCGCATGAGAATCACCCCAAACCAGAACAGTGGGTAGTCGATTTTTAAGACCTGTTAAACACAAGGGACTTTGAGGCACATCAGTTCCCTCCACCCCCAAATGACAAATAGACCGTGCACTATTAACATCACCCGACGCGTTTTTCGCAGCAATAACTTCCTGAGACAAACGAGAAGGAAATCCATTGGAAAATTTGACTGAAAATGCCAATGAAAACAACGCAAGAGTGACCACAGCATAAAGAGTAAGTAGCACGGAAGAACGCCAAGAAACTCCGGCATGACGGAGAGGCTGCTCAACATATCGCCAGGTTAGTATCGCCAGCATAAATGACAACAATACTAATACCAAAGAAGACAAAGTTGGCATATCACCCAGGTGCTTGATACGCAGCAAAGTCAACAATGGCCAATGCCATAGATAAAATGAATACGAAATCAGGCCAACAAAGACAATAGGCTTACAAGATAAAACATGACGATTAATCACTGCATCCTTACCCGCCATGATAATCATTACCGCACCTAAACAAGGCCAAAGTGCATTCCATGCTGGAAAAACAAAGTCTTTTGAAAGACATATATAACCGTAAAAAATAGCAATTAATCCTAATACAGAAATGATATGACGAAAAAATAATCGACATTCAAGAGTACGAGGAAACAATACAAGCGCTGCACCTAAAAGAAGCTCCCAAGCACGTCCTTGAATAAGATAAAAGACCTGCGATGGCTTCTCTACCACACTCGCACAAGCCCAAAAGAATGACACTGAGATAGCAGTTAAAAGAAAAAATCTAAATACCTTTGGATGCCTAACACCCAGTGCAAGCGCAAGAGGCCAAACGATATAAAACTGCTCCTCTACAGAAAGAGACCAAGTATGTAGCAACGGTTTAAAATCAGATGCAACATCAAAATAACCTGATTCTTTAAAAAATAAAATATTAGAAACAAAAAATAGACTTGCCATCATCTGCCGAGCATATTGTACTAGCTCTTGGGGCAGTAAATAAAACCAAGAAATAAATCCAGAAAAAACTAATACAAAAAATAAAGCAGGCAGGATTCTCTTAAATCTTCTTAGATAAAAATTCAACAGTGAATAATCGCCATTTTGAATGTCTCTGACCAGAACTCCAGTAATTAAGTAACCGGAAATAACAAAGAAAATATCTACACCTATAAACCCACCAGGTAACCAAGGTAGTCCAGCATGAAAGAGAACAACACCCAATACAGCGACAGCTCTCAATCCATCAATGTCAGCGCGATATTGCAATTCGGTCATATTAATTGATTTGCAATAATCCGATAAGCTTGAACCAAATTACCTGCCTCAGTCTCCCAGTTAAATCGATCACGAACGGCACGAGCACCACGAGCGCCCATTGCTCTTGCCTCGTGCGGATGCTCGATCATCCAGCGTATCGCACCACCAATTTCATCAGTATTTAAAGGATCTACGCAAATTCCACAGCCAACAGATTCGATAAGGTGACGCCACAATGGAAAGTCAGAGCAAACTATAGGTATGCCTGCAGACATATACTCAAATAACTTATTAGGTTGAGAATTGACATTATTTGGAACAGGATGGAAAAGAACCAACCCAGCAATTGAGGTTGAAAAAATCTCCGGCAAGCGGTCGCGTTTTACCAATCCTAGTTCATTCACATACTGCCATCCTTTTAATGACATCAAATTTGAACGCAATGATCCTGGCGAATAACTTCCAGCCAATTGAAGCTGAATGCCAGCAAATGTCAAAGCTTCAACCATCTCATGTGCACCGCGTTCAGCCATGATAGCGCCGGTGTAGCAAACTGATGGATGACCATGCTGTACAGCATGAATAGAACTACCTAATTCGGAAATTTTAGGGTAATTATTTAAAACAACGGCATTGACCCCAACTGACAAAAAACGATCTCTGATAAATGGAGTAGCGGTCACAACCAAATCAAGTTTGCGAGTTATAAAATTTTCAATCAGCTCAGTTGTTGATGCAACGAATTGACGTAACGCGCGTGGAATCCATGACTTAGTTAATATGTCGCGTGGAACATCTTCATGAGCGTCATAAATGACTTTTTTTCCTTGAATTTTGAGCAACCATCCCCAGGGTAATAATTCAGGATCATGAAAATGGTAAATATCAGCGTCCACACTGCGAGCCATCCAATAACCCTGCCAGCCCCGCAGCAACATCCTCAGGAAACGCCCATGAGCAAACGGGGGCAACGGATGAAAAATCACACCAGTTTGACCCACGTCCAAGGGGCCGTTACCTACAAAATGAACTTCCCAATCTGAATATCCCGCTAATGTGATGCACTCCTTATGAAAGATACGGACATCATCAGCCGGATGCACTGAAGATAGATGACAAATACGAATCATCTTTAACCCACAATACCAAATTCTTTTTGCCACAATGCAATGCTGTAAAGTCTCCACTGTACGCGCATATTTAATTCATCAAAACTTTTTGCAAGATGGCTTTTTTTTGTTAAATCACAAATTAAAGAAGAATTAATAACAGCATCCTTCATTACAGATAAATGATTTTTCATCCACATATTTTCTGGAGCTTCAAAGCCAAATTTATTTTTACGCCAAGTAATTTCTGGCGGCATACGGCCATCCATTGCATTTCGCAATACCCATTTCGACCATCCACCTCGAATCTTGCAATCTCTTGGCAATGACAAAGCAGTTTCAACGACGCGATAATCTAAAAAAGGCAATCGTGTCTCAATCGAATGCGCCATTGAGTTCTTGTCCTCATACCTTAACAAGACAGGCAAATTGGTATTTGTAATCTCAAGTTTTTGCAATTCAAAATCATCTAATGACTTTCTTGCAAAATCAGTTAAGTGCTGAGGATATGCTGGAATTTTAGCCAGGTAACGACTTCTTGATAAATAAACCAAATAACGTGCAGGCGCTACAAGACCACCGACCAAAAAAAACATAGCATTTGCTAATGACATTTTGCTGTTATTTGTGCCTGCATCTTTTAATGCACGAAGAAACGACGAAGCTCCGCCTTCTCTAAAAGATGAAGCCAAATAACTCCCGTAATACTTGGGATAACCCAGCAAAGTCTCATCACCGCCCTGCCCATCCAAAAGAACAGGAATTCGTTGCTTTCGAGCCTCCTTCATCACAAAGTATTGCATAGTTAAGGAAGTACTCCCAAAAGGCTCCTCTTGTGATTTCACAACAGAAGGAAGAGAATCCACAAAGTCTTGATAACTTGGTTTAACTTGCAACCAATTCAAGTTGGAATGATCAACTACTTTTTTAGCATAAGCTGATTCGTCATTACTCTCTTGCTCACTGATAGCAGTAATAGCACTAAAATTTAGACCAGAAGCCCGTTTATAAATAGGTCCAGCAATTGAAGCGATAGAAGAACTGTCTAAACCACCACTCAGACAAGTCCCAACAGGAACATCCGCACGCAACCGGAGTTTAACTGACTCTTCCAAACGCGAACGATATAGATCTGTCGCATCTTCAGGCGATAGAGATCTTAATTCAACATTACTATGCAATTCATAAAACCGATTTATTTCGAATTTATTTTCATCAAGTCTATATATTAAATTATGTCCTGCAGGCAACTTTGAAATACCCTTATAAAATGTTTCATCCGTATGATCACTAATACTAGTTAGCAAAAAATCAGTAAGAAGCTTATTATTTGATTTAATTTCCTTTAAAAATGGCAATAATTGACGGATTTCGGAACCAAAATAAAAACCGGAATCGACATCAATGTAATAAAATGGCTTCACACCAAATCTATCGCGAGAACAAAAAATTATATTATTTTTTTTATCATGTATGGCAAATGCCCACATACCATTAAATTTATCAACACAAGATACCCCCCATTCCAAATATGCCGCTAGTATGACTTCAGTATCTGAAGCAGAACGGAAGTAATGCCCTTTAGATATTAACTCCTCTCTAATTTCAAGATAATTATATATTTCTCCATTGTATGTAATAACAAGATGACCACAGACGTGATGCATAGGTTGATGACCATCATTTGATAAATCAATTATTGATAATCGCCTATGACCAAAAACAACTTGTCCATCGATGTAAGAACCCGAACCATCTGGGCCACGATGTGAAATCAAGTCTGTCATCATATTGATAACAAGACGTGATTCAAATGATGATGATTTTTTTATGAAACCAGCAATACCACACATACGATTCAATCTTTCAATTTTTCAAGCGGCAAATATCGTCGCAAAAATAAAAATAAGGCAACAGAAAATAACCATCCTCCGCTTACCAAACTAACAGGTAATCCAACAGAAGATTGCATAATTATAAATGGAGCCATTGAAGCAAAACCGAATATTTGATAATTTTTAAAAACTATTGATATTATAAAAATCCAACATGCCATGACTACGCCAACAATAAAAGCCCCCCATATACCAAAATTCGCATAACCATTAAAAATTTCTGCTGAATTCATGGTGCCTTTTATACCATTCTCCCACATTTCTACTTCTACATATTGATGAATTACAACAGGAAAATTTATGAATTTACAGTCTATAATAACTGCAATCGGTTTATAACCACAACCTAATCCGTAAGGTATTTTTTCAGGTATTAAATCAATCCAAATCGCCCCTGTTCGACCAGGAACAAATAAAAACCTGTCTATAAGATTACCAATATTCCCAGAAATCAACAAGTAAGGAGTTACAGTAAATTCATCGCTTACCGATATTTTTGATTCCTCAAATATTTTTTCATAGTCTATAATAATATTTTTACTATTATTCTCATTAATAATTTCAAGTGAGAAAGTGTTTATGTGTATACCACGAAGTAATCCCTCACCTTGACTTCGTGAACCACCGCCAAACTGAGCTCCAAATTGAATTATTTTTTTAATTCCTTGAGGCACTGTTAAATTAAAGATTTTACTTGGAATTTTATCTACTGATCCGTTTACGCTTATTTTTGCATGATCTTCTAATCTCTCAAAATAAATTTTATTCTCTTGCCCCCTATTCAAATACTGACTTTTAAATCCAAAACCTTCATTACCACTTCCATCAATCAAAGCAAATTCTAAATATATTTTCTTTTTTTGATCACATTTAAGCAATATCTGAAAAACACCAGACCAACCACTCACCCCTCCCATATAAAACAAAGTACTATAATCATTGCAACTAAAATCATCCTCCACCATCAATGAAAATTCTGTTGCAAAAAAATTTCTTCCCAAATTAAAGCTATCGTCATAAAATGCATAGAGAGCTTTATTTGAATTATAAAAATTTTGGTTATTCAGAGATACTTGATTATCGTCCTTATAAAAACTAGCATCACGCCACCCTGATCCTTTATCGAATTTAAGCATGTACCATTTATCATGAATTTTAGGCTCTACACCAATGGAAGCTTCTGCACTACTTACAAATTTAGTTTTATGAGATAAATATCCATTTAAATTAAAATGTATCATCATAAAAGCCAATATTGTTGAACTTAAATAAAATAATATAAATTTATATTTTTTAAAAATTACCAAATAAACAATAATCGGGAATCCAATTAATAAAACCGGAGCCTTTTGAATGAAACTTCCAACATAAATTAATGACAGCAGTAGAAATAAATATCTCCCTTTAGACTTTACCACTAAAAAAAATAGCGACAAAACAGGAAGCACTCCTCCAGTCAACATCGAATATAAATAATTTATAATATAATTTGAGTTTTCGTATATTTTTGTCCTTATTCTTGTTATCTCATTATTATCAGTAGCTGTCGCATCCCGGATGATCGTAAGGCCGTTTTATAAACAAATGAGGATGAGAAGCGTACCAGTCTTTCATGGCCCTCATCGGTGTTTTGCTTTTAAGCGCTGACTGGGGTAACTGATGGTTGTACAGAGCCACGTAACGCATGAGCGTTTGCTCCAAATCTTCTCCGCTGGTGAATCGGTGTGTCTTGAGCACATCAGCGATACGCCCGTTGAAGCGCTCGACCATGCCATTGGTGCGCGGCGTGCGTGGTTTGGTCAGGCGGTGTTCAATGTTCAAGGCTTGGCACAGTTGATCAAACTCATGGTTGCCCGTGGCCTGGCGCTCACGGCTGGCAAACAACCTGTCAGTGAACTCCTTGCCGTTGTCGGTCAGAATTTTCTGCATCTTGATCGGGCACGCCTTGTGCAGGGCATTGAGAAACGCTCGGGCTGCCGCTGCCGTCTTGTGGCTCTTGATCTGCACAAACACCCAGCGTGTGGCGCGGTCGATGGCCACAAACAGATAGCGCCTGCTGGTCTCGTCGGGCATCTGGGGCAGGTATTTGACATCGATGTGGATGAACCCCGGCTCATAGCTTTTGAAGGCTTTATGAGGCTCAGTGGGCTCTTTGGGCCTGAGCGCGTTGAGGTTGCCAACGCCGTGGCGACGCAAGCAACGGTCCAGACCCGAGCGTGTGGCCTGGGGGCAAAGAAACTCGCGGGTGACGGCCAGCAAATCATCCAGGGGCAACAGCAGCGTCTTTCTGAGTTCGACCACGATCTGTTCTTGCGCCGGTGTGAGCGTGGTTTGAAGCTTGTGCGGGGTGTGGGACGCGTCATGAAAGCTGTCTCGACCCTTCCACTTGTAAACAGTGCCTTCACTCACGCCGAAGCGCAACGCCAAAGTGGCAGCAGTCTCCGTGCTGGCCGCCATCTCCGCACGGGTGGCGGGCGTAGTACGTGCGTTTTTGTGCAAGGCTATCATCATGACAAGGCTCCCGGGTGGACTGCTGAGGTGACGCAAAGATTGTCTATCAACTGCCGCATGACCTCTCTGGCCATGAACAGCGGATACCGTTTTGAGTCAATGCAATCATCCGGGATGCGACAGTTATTTGAATCCGTGTCAGACTCATAGCTGAAGCTCGAAGCCTTCGTGCCGCTGGGCGCAACAATTCTGCCAATGAGGTCACGCAAGCGCTGCGCCGTAGCGTTCTAGTGTCAGCGAGGCGACGTGTTTTGGGGAATGCCATTTTCTGGCGTATTCATAGCCGGCTTGGGCAACCGTCATTAACTGTGTCCTATTGTCGAGGCACTGCACCAACGTGTCATACAGGTTGTATGGATTCGCATTGATGACACTTTCACCCAGATCCCGTTTCATCTCGTAAGGTATGAACTTAAGCACATCTTCGTGGATGCGGACGACGACTGGCTTGCCCAAAAGCATGGCTTCAACGGCAAAGCCGCCGTACCAACCGATGAGAAGTTGATCTACTACCAAGTCGGCCTCGCGATACACGCGCAGGGCTTGTTCATTGCTTATGCCTTCAACCAGCGTTAGTTCGATGCTGCCTTGGCGTATAGCATTCAGCCGCTCGACAGCCTCGAGAAGGTAATGCGTTCCTTTTATGTCTCTATTAGTAGGCGCATGCACTACCCTAAGTGGCCCACACGTGGTTGGCCATTGCGCAGCGTGGTTTGGCATATTGATTGCGTACGGCAAAAACGAGGCCTTATCAGCGGGGAGGAAATGCATCAAGTCAGGGTTCAAAGCCCACATATGCTCTACGTGTCGACTCATCTTGCGTATTCCCTCGGCACGAGAATGATCGAGCTTTCCCGACTTACATGGCTCGTATTGACACTCACCGCACGCTGAGATTCCACCTCGGGCAATCGTCGGATATTTCTGCCGAGCATCACAGCCGTTGTAAGAAACGAACAACTTGGCCTTATCGGAGTAGAAGGGCAAATCTAAATGATGAACATTGCGGCTACGTGAAGTCATTAATGACGTGCCAAAATTAAAATGGAAAATATCATATTTGCTACGAATAGCCATAAATGTTCGGGCGAGACGTGCAAGTTTTCCAGCGGCATTGCTACTTGCCTGCAAGTTCATCTGCATATCAGACGAATAGTCAAGAAAGCTTGACTCATAGACCAGAACCTTGCTGTCAGCTCCTAAAGATTTTTCCCCTTGGGCCAAGTGCCAGGCATTTTGACCAACCGATGTTGGAAGGTGCAAAACTTTCAAGTTGCACCCCAAAGTGTCAAGCTCATTCCCATTTTAAAGATCTTAAAAAGCACAGCGCAGGTTTTCCCAGCACACCACCGGTTGCAATAAGTTCGGAGCGTTAGTTCAAGATTTCTTGAAGACAGTCACAGCACCAAACTGGGCGCGTCCTAATTGTCGCATCCCGGATGATCGTAAGGCCTTTTTATAAACAAATGGGGATGAGAAGCGTACCAGTCTTTCATGGCCCTCATCGGTGTTTTGCTTTTAAGCGCTGACTGGGGTAACTGATGGTTGTACAGAGCCACGTAACGCATGAGCGTTTGCTCCAAATCTTCACCGCTGGTGAATCGGTGTGTCTTGAGCACATCAGCGATACGCCCGTTGAAGCGCTCGACCATGCCATTGGTGCGCGGCGTGCGTGGTTTGGTCAGGCGGTGTTCAATGTTCAAGGCTTGGCACAGTTGATCAAACTCATGGTTGCCCGTGGCCTGGCGCTCACGGCTGGCAAACAACCTGTCAGTGAACTCCTTGCCGTTGTCGGTCAGAATTTTCTGCATCTTGATCGGGCACGCCTTGTGCAGGGCATTGAGAAACGCTCGGGCTGCCGCTGCCGTCTTGTGGCTCTTGATCTGCACAAACACCCAGCGTGTGGCGCGGTCGATGGCCACAAACAGATAGCGCCTGCTGGTCTCGTCGGGCATCTGGGGCAGGTATTTGACATCGATGTGGATGAACCCCGGCTCATAGCTTTTGAAGGCTTTATGAGGCTCAGTGGGCTCTTTGGGCCTGAGCGCGTTGAGGTTGCCAACGCCGTGGCGACGCAAGCAACGGTCCAGACCCGAGCGTGTGGCCTGGGGGCAAAGAAACTCGCGGGTGACGGCCAGCAAATCATCCAGGGGCAACAGCAGCGTCTTTCTGAGTTCGACCACGATCTGTTCTTGCGCCGGTGTGAGCGTGGTTTGAAGCTTGTGCGGGGTGTGGGACGCGTCATGAAAGCTGTCTCGACCCTTCCACTTGTAAACAGTGCCTTCACTCACGCCGAAGCGCAACGCCAAAGTGGCAGCAGTCTCCGTGCTGGCTGCCATCTCCGCACGGGTGGCGGGCGTAGTACGTGCGTTTTTGTGCAAGGCAATCATCATGACAAGGCTCCCGGGTGGACTGCTGAGGTGTCGCAAAGATTGTCTATCAACTGCCGCATGACCTCTCTGGCCATGAACAACGGATACCGTTTTGAGTCAATGCAATCATCCGGGATGCGACACCTAATCTTACTCGATGCATCCACCGTAGCGCCCGTTAAATCTATGGACGATTCTTTGCTAGCCTGGGCCCAGAGTTTTGTCAGCCGAGTCATTCACAAATATTCGTCGCCTTTCCGTATCTTCGGATAAGAACTGAAATTAGCTTTGAAAGTCGCTTGGGCCGAAAAATCCCGACGTCACCCTTTCGAAGTCCAAAAAAATTTGATCCCTGCGGCCAGGGCTTCACGTTTTTGTACGGGAACAATGACCGATGATCCAGCGGAGTTTGCATCTGATAAATCCTTATGCAGAAGAAATACGCCATCAAAAGCAGAGCTTAGGCTCCGGGCGACCTAAGCCCGGTCTCGGCAATATTCGCGAGCCCTTGATCGAAGCGCAGTAACGACCTGCCGACATAGGCGTCGAGCAATGTTGTGTCAGCGATAAGATCCATCGTACGCGGGGCCACTGCTTCCGAGAACACCGGCTTGAGACCGCGCAGTCTCCCCCACACCGAGGCAATTTCCCGGATATTTATAACCTGCGGACCAGCAAGATTCAACACTTTGGGGCCGCCAGAGCAGGCAAGCGAAATTAAAACGTCGACTGCATCATCTACATAACAAGGGTTGATGCGGAGGCCTCCATCAGGGGATCCCTTTACGCGCGGGGCGCAGACGATTTGACGACCTTGCTCTACGCTATCAATGAGATTAGATATAAGTTTCTCAGTCTGGTCCGGCCCGTAAACCGCGAACACACGCACCAAGGTCACACGTAGTTCACCCTGGAGAAAGTTTAATGCCTGTTCACCCTGCACTTTACTAAAGGGATACCAATGACTGCCCTCCACTTCGTCAGATTCCTTGAGCGGTTCAAACCCAGGTTTATAAACATTGCCGGTCGAAAGATAGACGAAATTCTTCGCTCCAGCTTTCGCTGCGGCAGTTGCAACCTGTAGCGGAGCGGCACAATTGACGGCAAGAAGGTGCCATGCCGCATCCGGGACGTCACGATACCGCGGAGACTGAGCAGCATAAATTACCGCGTCAATTTCCTCCGCGAACGCAAAATCTGGCTCCAAAAGCCCGGTGCGCGGATCAAGCCCCGTGCCGTCCCGTGAACTCATGGCGATCACGCGGATGCCACGCTTGCGCATCTCCGCAACAACATGTCTTCCGATATACCCGTTTGCACCAACAACAGCGACAGTATTCATAGTCTTATATTTGCATCCTCATAGGCTAGCCTTAACCGATTGGCAAATGCCGATAAACCGTAATGCCGTTCCATATATTGCCTGCTCTGTTTTCCGATAGCCGCCAAATCGGCGCGATGTGTCATGAACCAGCGCAGACGATCTGCGATTGTTTCGGGCGTGACATTAATCAGGGGGCAGTTTGCAGCATCAAGCAGGTATTCCGGCTTGCGAATAAACACCATGACCGGTTTTCCCAGGGCCATGGCTTCAAGTGCAAAGTAGCCGTGAAAACCAATCAGACACTGGTCAAATACGATATCCGCCGTCCGGTAAATCTTCATCGCCTCAGCATTGGGCACTCGTTCCACAAGGACCAACTCAATGTCAAGCCCCTCTTGGCGCAAGGTTTCTACAGCAGTGATCAGATGACGGCTACCTTTGAACTGGCGGTGATTTGAAGCGTGCACCACACGTAGCAACACATTGGAATCAGTAGCCTCCGCTAAACCATTGTAGATCGGGCTATCAAGATCGAGCGGCCAGAAATGAAGATCGTGACGGGCGAGCGGAAGATATTCATTCATATCCCCCATCGACGCCATCATGACTGCGGTTTTCTTGACTCGCGCAATATTGGCATCGGCACGGCTTGTGTCGCAAATGCAATGCTTTTCAGGTACGTCGCAATCTGTGCAGCAATTGGGCTCACCCAGCGCTTGAGTCACCGAGCGCGTTCGGACATCCGCACCATAAGTCCAGACAACGTGCTTTAGACCAGCAAGCCTGTATAGAAAGAGCTCGCGCGGGTTGAACTCGAATGCAGTCGTCGATGCCAGCAGGCCGCCGTCGCAGTAGGTATGCACCCTCTTGCCGACGAGCAACACCCAAAGCAGCAGCCCCCAGGATGACACGTAGCGGAACACTCGGTTCTTGCTGATGAGACTGGTGTCGATATCGAACGCTTGGGTCACAAAATAGGTCTGCGTCACGATGCTGATGCTGCGCACACCGAGCAAACGCTCTGCCCGACAGTTGACTGCCATCGCGATGATCGGTTGCCCGCACCACACAGAGTATGCAGAATCCCGCAACAGCACCTGAAACAGTACCCGTAGCGGCAACAAAAGTGCCAACAGGAGCACCAGCACGGACTCTATGACAATACGCAAACGGCGCATGCTGTCGATCTCAACCCGCTCGCTGACCTCTAACAGTGATGCCATAGAAATCCTCGCATTCCTGTCGTACGACAAGACCCGCCTCGGCGAACCAGGCCTTGACCTCGCCCATGGTGTGGCGCGTACAGAGTTGAGGGTGATACCAGTCGTAGTTAATCGCCACGTTTTCCTGATGCTTCATTGAACCATTCCAGAAGCATTTCAGAAAAAAATGGTAAAAAAGACGCTGCACGTCGTACTCGCCAGCGGGGATTTTGAGAACCTCGACTTCAGGCACCGTGACCTTGACGTTTAGCTCGGTCAGCGCCTTTCCAAAATCCGTGACCTGCTGCATCAAGCGCATAGCCTCCTCGTACGGTAGATTTGAGATTTTTTCACGCACGTAATCATCTGCATACTCTCGGATCGGGGCCTTGATCTTGTAGACATAAATGGCGATCTCGCCCCGGTCGTTCAGGCGTCGGGTCAGGTTAAGGAAGCCCCCCTTGGGATCAGCGGTATGGTGCAGCACTTCCTGACAATAAATGAAATCGAACTTACCAAGCTCGCTGAGGTCTCCAAGCAGGTCACCCTGCCGGACGCTGACTCGCTCAAGATGCTTGAGGTTTTCGGCAGCCACATGTGCGGCCGTGAGATCTATGCCAACAATCTGCGTAGGTTCAGCGGACAGAGCTTGTAGCAAAGCCGTAACGCGGCCGTTGCCGCAACCCGCGTCAAGCACGCGACCTTTGCCTAGCAAAAAGGCCTGGAATTCCTCTTTTGTCGCAAACCCGTTGCGGCGCAGAATCCATCCAAAAATATCGGATTTTTCGTTGAGCGTTTCGCTGAAGGCCAATTGGGTGTTGTTTTCCCATTTTTCGCGGAAGCTGGAAAAAGTCTGGTCTTTTTGTGTCATGTTGTTTTCTCACTGGGTCGATGATGCAAGAGTATTGCCGAGCAGGCTTGCAAACTGGGCCACCTGCAAATTGACGGTTTCCTGTTTCGCGTGATGTTCAGATATCCACTGGCGCGATCGCTGACCAATTTGCGCGAGTGCTGAGGGGTTGGCAAGCAGCGCTGAAACCTGGGTAACGATGTCGTCTTCGGTACGGCAATTAATTACGGGTGGCAACACAGGGTATTGGGCCTTCAGCAGGGGTTCGTTGAGATAGGTCAGGATGGGAGCACCGACGGCCATGGCCTTGAACACCACACCCCCAAAGGCACCGAGTTTGAACTGATCGACTACGACGTCGGCCGCCATCGACAGCCGCTCGAACGGAATGACCGGCAATGGCGGCGTCCACTCGACATTGGCGACAAGTCCGAGGGATGCAATCAGCTCCTTGCTTTGCGCAACATTCCTGCCCCAGTCGCAGCAGACCGCGCCAACGCGCAAACCTGCGGAGCGCAGCCTGCCCATGGCCCTAAAAAACACATCGTTGGATTTGTCCGCGTAGCCCGTCCCCTCGACCCAGTCCTGCCGAGTAGGAAAGAAGAACAAGAAATCGGCATTCAACTTGATTTGCAGGCGCTGGCGTTGCTCCACGCCACCTTTGACGTACTGGCCATGCTGATCGTCGAACGGATGGTTAATGAAGGTGAAACGCTGGCCGACAAGCCGTTCAGCGCTGGCCACGCAGTCAAAGTTTGTGACGAACACATGGGCGGCTTCGTGATATGACGCCGAAGTCATCCGACCTTGTAAATCATCATGGTAAGGAATATGGCGCAAAGTTCCGTGCTCAAATGCAAAATAGGGAACGCCTGCCAACATCGGGTACGCCGGATCGGTGGAATAGCCGATAACAATGTCGTAGTATTTCAATACCCGAATCCATTCCTCGCCATTCCCAGGATGACCAAGCAAGTCCGACTCGGACGGCGACATGCACCCCGCCGGAAATGCGCATGCCCACTTCTTAAGCAACATCGCATGAAGCGGCGACATAGATTCGTCAGACGAGGCCGTCTGCATACTGTCAATTTTTGTTACGCGAAAAACGGCCGTCCGAAGACCCGATGTCGCGCGCAGCACGGCATCCCTAGCCGCGACAAAACCCCCAGCGATTGGGCCGAGCCTGTCGGCGCCCAACAAAGGCATCCTGTTAGCAAACACAACCGCCATCTGCTCGGCATCGAGCGTCATCAGACGGCGCAGTTTTCGCCGAAACTGAAATGCCGCCATACGATATTTAAATCCGGACAACAGACTAAATGACCATTTGGTCCAACCTCTTCGAAAGCCAAACGGGGTTGTATGGTTGAATAGCCCAAGAACTCTCCATAACCTGCTGCTCCTAAGAAAATCGCCCGCATTTTTTGCAGCCAAATAAGCAAGGCACAGAGTGACAGGTCCCTGCACAAACCATTCAGGTCGCCGGAATCCATGTAGATCTATCTCGCACCAGCGTGGATGGAAGTCATCCGAAAGAGTATTTTCAAAATCGGCATCTTCCCATTCGGGACAGCCCATGATGTGATAGTAGTCATAACAAAGAACATCACATTCAAAACCCGCTTCGATAAGGAGTTTTGCGTTGTTATAGGCGTTATTGGCAATATTGCCAATGTGTAAGATCTTCGGCCGGTACCCATGCCTCACAGCTGTCCGATCAGAAGTCTTAGATATGGGCTTTCCGAGAGTCATTTATCAGTCATTTCTACTCACGACCCGCGGTGGGCTCTGTATCACCCGCTATTTGGGAGCCTTGGTTTGGGTTTGCAGCACTGTCGACAGTAAGGTGTTTTTCAATTATTGCAGCGGCAGCGTCTACCATAGCCAGAAACTCAGCCAAGTTCTCTATTTTGTTTTCTTTAATAGCAAGCTCAACACAGCGATGCACTTCCTGAAAGTCGGCGTAGTTTTTCTCAGCAACATAGTGGACTTCCTGCCCCTCCTTATGTTTAACCGATTCATCTAAAATTTTCGCTATCTCCACTATTTTTCTGTCTTGAACGCGCGACAAAAACGGGCTAACTGGATTTCTAAATTCAATTTTTGATACGGCAAAAGTAGCATTTATCATCTCAAAAAAATTAGCTGCAGCATAGGCATGATGTGCGGGGCCCGGATCGGGCTCAGGATATTCTCGCGTGTGCGTCAATCTGTAAGCCAAGTGTCGTAAGTTCATAAGCGCACCTGCAAACCAGCCCCCACGATCACCCACTCTCCCAGCCATGAGCGGTTCACGACCAACCAGGCTTCCATGTTCATCCATTACCCGTGAAATCTCCAAAAGCGATCTAGGGAGTTCCTTGTCAGGCACATGGTGAAAAGCACTTGAGACTATAACTAGATCAAATTCACCAGGAATTGCCGGGATTGAAAACATACTCCCAACACGAAAGTCGCCGTCTGGATGTAAAAGACGAGCCTCATCAATCATTGCCGGACTCAAATCAACGCCGACCAATGCGCCCATATCTGGTAATTGAGCTTTGAGCTCAGTCCATAGTGATGCAGGTCCACAGCCCAAGTCCAATATCCGGTCACCGCGCTTGTACTTGCTCTTAATAAAAGCGATAAACATCTCGCTATGCCAAGCCATAAGGGGCGCAGCATGATAGTCACGGTTATACCTGAAAGCGATTTGGTCTTCAAACTCACGTTCTCTATCTTCAAAATTTTGATTGCTATCTAGTGTCATAATCAGTGATGTGATAGTCCTTAAAGGAAAGAATCAGTATTTAATCGCGGATACTCAATCGACATAGGTTGATCAAACAATGTGCTTAATGGTCTGCTTTTGCGTTTTACATCGATTGAGGTAGTGCGATCCCACATGCAGTATGGATCAACGTAGAACGCCGAAGAAGATCCCGTTTTCTGAGGGAAAAGTGCAGTAGATAAATAAAAATTCCCGTCCCCCAGCATTATGCTGTCTATCTTTATTACTATCTCGTGATCCCCTATCTCGAAGTTACCCAGATTAAACATCTTGGGCTCATGCGAAAACCAGCTTGTCACCGCAATACCGTCGCTTCGCATCAATCTTATCCAGACCGCTGGGTTCTCAATCCTTTGCTCACATCGAAATTTTATTTTAAACTTTAAACTATCATATTGATAAAAAGCATGCTGAACTAAGTCGTTTTCATTAAAAACTCCAAAATCAATAATTTGAACAGCTGCAGTCTTGATTCTGTCGCCAGTCTGATTGGTGGAATTAGATATGCGCTTCGATGCAGCATCGAGAATCCGCTGATCGTAGTGCGAGCAAACGTCAATCGCAGGCCCCATCATAATTAGTTGGCCTGCATCAATTAACAACGCTCTCGTACATAGACGCCGTACGAGGTCCGTAGAATGTGACACAAAGAGAACAGTTGCACCAGATTCACAGATTTCTCGTACGCGCTGTAGACATTTATTAACGAAGTACGCATCACCGGCCGCCAATGCTTCATCAACTATGAATACATCAGGATCGACGCTGATAGCGGTTGCAAAAGTCAATCTGGCTTGCATGCCACTTGAATAGGTTTTAAAAGGCTGATCTATCACTTCGCCTAGTTCACTAAACAAGATTATCGCTGGAACCTTTTGTTCAATCTCTTCACGTGACATACCCAAACACATCCCGCCCA
The DNA here is from genome assembly GCF_023910625.1 of Limnohabitans sp. Taxonomy (NCBI): domain Bacteria; kingdom Pseudomonadati; phylum Pseudomonadota; class Betaproteobacteria; order Burkholderiales; family Comamonadaceae; genus Limnohabitans; species Limnohabitans sp. Next base: position 1,889,248 of record NZ_JAAVVW010000003.1, on the reverse strand, counting down.
TTATTATATTTTCGCGACCGGTGTATTCTGGGTGGAAGCCTGAGCCTAGTTCTAGGATCGCGGATATTTTTCCGAAAATCTCAGCACTTCCCTCTGTCTTATCTAATGTCCCAGTGAGTATCTTGAGCAATGTACTTTTACCTGCGCCATTAGCGCCTACAACGCCCACCACCTCACCTTTTAACACCTCAAAGGAAATGTCTTTAAGAACAACACGCTCTGTATGGCGCTTTTGCCCAAAAACCAACTCCAGCACCATATCTAAGGGCCGAGCGTAAATTTTATAGTTTTTAGATAAATTTTTTACCCTGATCGCAACGCCGTTCTTCATAAAAGATTTCTTACAAAATATTACCGAAAGTCGGCTTCAGTCTTCGAAACAATCGGTAACCAAGTACAAAAACCATCAAACTAACGGCCGTGTTGACGGCCCAAGCCCAAGGATGCTCGATGCGACCAAAGTACAAGACATCTTGATAGCACCAAATTAAGTAACTAAATGGATTTATATATAGCAATGGTTTGAATAGACTTGGCACCCACGACGGAAGATAAAAAATCGGCAGCAAATAAACGCCTGCCGTGACAAATAATTGAATGAAGTCCTTCATGTCGCGAAAGTACGTGCCGACAGCGGCCAGCAAGTACGCAATGCCCATCATGGCAATAGCCTGTAAAGTGAAAAGTATGGGTAGTAAAAAATAAGTCCAAGGGAGTTTGCCGTTGGTGGCCAGCACATAGAGTACCAATAAGGCTGTCAAAATTCCCTGCTGGAAAACCGAGACTATTACCCCCTTGACAGGCAATATTTCGAGCGGAAATACTACTTGCTTAACTAGCGCTGCATTTCCAGTAATAGCGGTGCAGCTTTTAGCCATTGTCTCTTGAAATCCCATCCAAGCCAAGAGTCCAGAAAGTAGATAAGTGGTGTAGTCAAGGGGCATCTCAACCGTATTACCAATCCTTGTCTTAAATACAAAAGCGAAAATAAAAACGTAAAGACCCATCATGAATATCGGGTGCGCCACCGCCCATATCACGCCAAAGGCTTGGCCAACGTAACGATCCGACACTTCTCGTCTAGCCATCTCTAATGTCAGTTGGCGATGACGTAATAATATGAGGTATGCCTCTTTAAGTGCTTGTAGATGACCGCGCAATAGCCACATATTAAAAATTAAAAATATCTAATGTTTTTTCTAAACTCAACAGCGACCAAATTAACAGGCGTCGGTTTTCGCGGCCCTCAAGGTGATCGTCGACCAGCGAACGCACAGCATCCGGGTTCATGAATTCGTAGATCCGCGGGTTGCCCTGGTAGAGCTTGCGCTTCACGTAGTCAATACTTTCGCCCTTGAACCAGCTTGCATCTGGGGCAGAAAAACCCTGCTTTGCCGCATCGGTGATTTTCTGCGGAATATGCCTCTCCATCGCCTTTCGCAACAAGAGCTTACCATCTTTAGTCTTCTCGAAATACTTTGCGGTCTTGGAGCCAGTTTCATTTTCATTGAGTCGCACAACCTCGCCAAGATTGCCAAGCTTCAGGCGCGCTGGTAGGCGCATGGCAAAGTCGACCAGGTCGTTGTCCAGAAAAGGCACGCGCGTTTCAAGCGAATGAGCCATGCTCAGCTTGTCCTCAACCACCAACAGGCCATGAAGAAATGTCTTGGCCTCGAAATACAACGAGTGGTTAATGTAATCTTCTGGCCGCGTCAATGAAGGCGCATGGTGTGCAAAAACGTCCTTGAAAATATCGCGGGTCTTGATGTGTGACACATCGCCCCAGATCGGGCTGAGCACGTTAGCCATTTCGCGGTTCGGTATCAAGCGTTGCCAGAAGCCGTAATACTTGTCAATGTAATGATCAAAATCGTCATTGACCACGGCGCGGTAGTAGCGCCACGGATACCCCCCGAACAATTCGTCGCCGCCGGTGCCAGAAAGCACCACCTTGACGAACTTGCTGGCCAGTTGCGCCGCGTAAAAGTTGGGATAACTTTGCCCGACGCGCGGCTCCTCCAAATGCCACGCCAATCGCGACATCACACGCTCCATGTCACCGGCTTTTAGCACCATCTCGTAGTGCTCTGTTTTGAACATATAAGACATGTACTCTGCCGTGGATCGCTCGTCATAACCAAGTTCCACGCCCGAAGCTGAGTTGAGATCAAAGCCGCAGGTGAACGACTTGATGTAGGGTAATTGTTTTGCTGCGATCGCAGTGACCGAGCCGCTATCCATACCGCCGCTCAAGTAGGCGCCGACGTCTACGTCGCTGACCAATTGCCGCGAAACGGCTTGTACGAATAAGCGGTCAAGTTCCTCGAGGTAATCGCCTTCATCGCCCTTGCCTTCCGGTTCGGTGAATTCGTAATCCCAGTACTGAGTCACTGCGACAGTGGCAGGGCCGCTATTGGCACGAATCAGCGCGTAGCTTCCAGCGGGCAGCAATTTCACGCCATCGAAGAGGGTCTGATCCGTGAAAAAATTCTGGAACGTCAAATACTCGAGCAGGCCGTCACGATTCATGCGAGATTTGACCAGGCCACCAGCCAGCAGTGCCTTGACCTCCGAGCCGAAGCTAAGCGTACCGTTTTCGAGAGCGTAGTACAGCGGCTTTATGCCATAGCGGTCCCTTGCAAGCACGAGGGTCTGCTCCTGACGATCCCATAGCGCTAACGCGAACATGCCATTGAACCGATTGAGTGCGTTCACTCCCCACTCGACAAAGGCATTCAACACAACTTCAGTGTCCGAGCGGGAGCGAAAACGATGACCCCTTGCTTGTAGCTCAGCGCGGAGTTCGTTGAAGTTATAAACCTCTCCGTTATAGGTTATCAAATAACGCCCTTCGACGGAAACCATCGGCTGATGACCGCCATCCGTCAGGTCGATAATCGACAGGCGCCGATGGCCAAGCCCTACAGAGCCATCTACAAAACATCCCTCGCCGTCAGGGCCCCGATGTTCGATTGCATCGGTCATTTTTTTGATCATTACGACAGAAGCCGGGAAACCGTTTCCGTGAAATACACCCGCTATGCCGCACATGGAAAAGACTCCGATCAGAGACCAACAGCCTGACGGCGAGAATCGACCTCAGACTTATGGCTGGCGCGCCATTCGATCAGTCGCTTGAGTCCTTCATCTAGGTCAATACCGGCCGTGAACTTGATTTCCTCAGAGGCACGCTTCGCGCTACCGATGCGATTGCGCACAAGGGTGGCTTGACTGCGAGGAGCGAACTGGATCGGTTTGGTGCATCCTGTGAGTTTTACGACCTTTTCTGCGAGTTCCTTTAAAGAGGTGCGTTTCCCGGTGCCAACATTGTAGAAACGGTCAACAGTTTCGGCCTTCATCGCGCAGACATTGGCTGCTCCGCAATCCTCGACCGCAACAAAGTCAAACGCTTCGCTACCGTCACCGAGAATCGTTGGGCCCTCGCCACGATCAATTGCATCGAGCATCTTCATGATGACCGCAATGTAGGCGCCGTGGTAATCCTGACGCGGACCGTAGACATTCATATAACGCAGGCCCACAAAGTTCAGGTTATAGCGAAAGTGAAGGGCGCGGGCCATGGCCTCGCCGCAAATCTTAGTTGCACCATAAAAGTTCTTGTTGTTGAACGGGTGATCTTCGGTCATGGGCTCTTCAACAGCGTCACCATAGACTGAAGCAGAAGAGGAATAAACTAGACGACTGACATTTTTCTTGATGCACGCCTCGAGCACGTTGAAGGTGCCACGCACGTTGACGTCAAAAGCAGAACGTGGGTATTCATGACACTGCAGCAGCCATAGGGCAGCGAGATGGAAGACGCCATCGGCACCTTCCAGCGCAGACTCAAGGATGTCCGAGTGCAGAATTTCACCGCCTACATCGTAAATCTTGACACGTGGATCCCTCAACGCGTTGGAAATATTTTCCTCGCGGCCGCGAAGGAAATTATCATAAATGACAATTTCCTTAACGTCTTGCTGGATCAGCTTGTCCACAGTATGAGATCCGATCAAACCGGCGCCGCCAATAACAACTAGTTTTTTACCTTGAATGTCCATAACATACTCCAAAAAAATTAAAATTTCTAAGCGCCAAGTAACGCAGCAATTTTACGTGCAGCGAATCCATCGCCGTAAGGCAAAGAATCACTACGGCTTAGCTTACTTTGCAGCATCTTTTCTGCCGCCTCTACGATCGCTCTTTGAGATGAACCCACAAGCCGATTCATCCCCAAGTTTACTGTCTCCACCCACTCCGTTTCGTCACGCATGGTGATACACGGCACACCGTAGAAAAAAGCCTCTTTCTGCACGCCGCCAGAGTCTGTCAAAATAATTTGAGCCGACTGCTCTAGGGCCACCATGTCCAGAAACGGAAGCGGCTCAGTTATTTTCAATGGCTGCAAAAGATGAGCTAGACCGTTTTCATTTACCAGCTTGCGCGTCCGTGGATGTAATGGCAAAACCACCGGTAACTTGGTTGCAATGGAAGATAGCGCTTCAAGAATGTTTTTTAGGCGCTGCGGATTGTCGGTATTTTCTGCTCTATGGCATGTAGCCAGAGCAAAGTCATTCGCGGCAAGACCCATATAAGTCAAGATTTTACTTTGCTCTCGTGCCTTGTCGCGGTAATAAAGCGCAACGTCGTACATGACATCGCCAACATTGTGGACACCCTTGAAAATTCCTTCTGCAGCAAGGTTTGTGACCCCGGTTTGCGTTGGGCATAGCAACAGCGTTGAGATGCGATCTGAAACAATGCGGTTTACCTCTTCGGGCATGCGCATGTTATGTGAGCGCAAGCCTGCCTCCACGTGGGCGACCGGTATGTGCAACTTTGCCGCAGCAAGCGCACCCGCCAAGGTGGAGTTGGTGTCGCCATAAATGAGAACCCAGTCCGGCTTTTCTTGCAGAAGAACGCCTTCTACAGCCTCAAGCATGCGACCAGTCATGACGCCATGGGTGCCGCCAGATATCTCAAGGTTGTGCCGTGGGTGTGGAATGCCCAATTCTTCAAAAAAAATGCCAGACATATTCGCATCGAAATGCTGGCCGGTGTGCACCAATACCTCCTCAATACGGCCCGAATACTCTTCGCGAATGGCCCGGGACAAAGCCGCGGCCTTGATGAATTGCGGCCTGGCACCGACGATGGTGAGAACTTTTACGGTCATACCGCTACCGCCTGCTTTAAAGCGGCAATGATGTGGTCAAGGGTGGCATCATCAAGGTCGGGGCTTAACGGCAGGCTCATGACGCGCTGCGCAGCCCACTGGCTGTTTGGCGTGCATTCCGCACAGCACAAGTGCTGGTATGCGGGCTGCATGTTGAGTGGTACGGGGTAGTGGACTGCGGTAGGCACGCCATGCTCTTGCAGTTTTTGCTGAACCTGCGCGCGGTTGTCGACCTTGATCGTGAGTTGGGCCCATACGCTGTTGCGATCAGTGCGTACAGTGACCATATCTGCATGGATACCTGCAGCGGCAATTTTGCTGCGGTAAGCGTCACCTAGTTCGAGGCGGCGTTTGACCTCCCAGTCAAACCGCTCCAGCTTCGCAAGCACTACTGCACACTGCAGTGTGTCCATACGACCACCAACCCCGACACGGGTATGGTAGTAGCGGCGCTCTTGGCCATGTACGCGGATTTCGCGCAAGGCTTTAGCAAGGACATCATCATTGGTAAATATTGCTCCGCCATCGCCATAGCACCCCAATGGTTTACTGGGGAAAAAACTGGTGCAGCCAATGGTTGAAAGGTTGCAACTCTTGCGTGAGGTTGCACCCCCACCGGAGTAGTCCGCCCCAAAGCTTTGGGCCGCGTCCTCAATAACCGGAAGATTGCCATGCCTAGCGGCAATCGCATTGATGGCATCCATGTCGCAGACCTGGCCATACAACGAGACGGGCATGATGGCTTTGGTGCGCGGAGTAATCTTTGCTTCAATCAGGGACGCATCCATGAGGCATGTGTCACGCTCAATATCGACAAAAACGGGCTTAACACCCAGCAACACCATCACCTCAGCGGTTGCAACAAAGGTAAATGGGGAAGTAATAACCTCGTCCCCCGGGCCTATGCCAAGGGCCATAAGGCTCATGAGCAACGCTTCAGTGCCAGAGGAGCAGGTAATGCAGTGCTTTGAACCCGTGTAGGCCTCGAGCTTTTCTTCGAGTTCCCTTACCTCTGGGCCCATGATGTATTGGCCGTGATCCAAAACGGCGTCAATTCTTGCTTGAATTTGCGGCTTGAGCTCTTGGTATTGGGTTTTAAGATCGATGAAGTGGATGGTCATGATGGAACTCTCTTCAAGGTGTTGGCGCTGAGTTTGTATTGATGTCCCGTATAAGGGCATATGTAATCACCTTGACCATCCACAGGTAGAGGAATTTGTTCGCCATATTCGCTCATCCAACCGATTTGGCGAGCGGGCACACCAACCATCAGGGCGTAAGGCTTGACATCTTTATTAACAACGGCACCAGCACCAATAAAGGCGTATTCACCTACGGTTGAACCGCAAACGATGGTGCAGTTGGCTCCGAGCGTGGCCCCTTTTTTAATCAGTGTGTCGCGATACTCGTTTTTACGTTCGATGAGCGATCGAGGGTTGTAGACGTTGGTGAAAACCATACTGGGACCGCAGAACACGCCCTCTTCCAAGGTGACGTTGTCGTACACCGACACGTTGTTCTGGATCTTGCACTTGTCACCGATGGTGACTTTGTTGCCCACAAAGACGTTTTGACCCAACGAAACACCCTTGCCGATTTTGGCTCCGCCACACACGTGCACAAAGTGCCAAACGCGAGAGCCTTCGTCAATTTGCGCACCTTCGTCAACGATGGCGCTGGGGTGTACGGTGTAGTTCATGACAATTGGCTCACAAATGGATGGACTTCATTGGCATCAGCTTTCACAACTTGTGCTGTGCGGATGACGTTGACAGTTTCGATGCAGTGGCGGGCATCAGCCAGACCATAACCACGACCCGCCAAGATTTCGCTGTAGCTCGTGGTGTGCAAGTCGGTAAAGCCTTCGCTAAATTCAAGCTGTTCGCCGCTGATGTCGATGTTGCGGTAAGTGGTCTTTTTGCCTTGCACTTCGGCGGGCAGATCGTTGGCGTCGATGGACAGGAACCAGCGAACGCGGGCGCGTTCGTATTCCAGATAGCCCGCTGCTTTTTGGGTGCCACTGTGATGCACCACATTACGTTGGAGCTTGCCAAAGATAAAGTGCAGCATGTCGTAAAAGTGCACGCCGATGTTGGTGGCCACGCCGAAGGATTTGCGGTTGTCGCCTTTCCAGCTTTCCATGTACCACTTGCCTCGGCTGGTGATGTAGGTCAGTTCGACATCAAACTTGGTGTCTTTGGGTGCCGCAGCCACTTTGTCGCGCAGTTTCAGGATCGCGTCGTGGTGACGCAACTGAAGGATGTTGTAAACGCGTTTACCAGTTTCTTTTTCAACCAGCGCCAGCTCGTCCATCAGCTCTGGTGTCGGCACCAGTGGTTTTTCGCAAATCACGTCACAGCCCAAACGCAGCGCAGCGGTAATGTGCGGGTGGTGCAAGTAGTTGGGCGAACAGATGGCCACATAGTCGAGCTTTGTCGCGGGATTGCGTTTGGCTTGGTAAGCAAACTCTTGGAAACGCTCGAACTCGGTGAAGAATTCGCTTTGTGGGGAGATGCTGTCAATGATGCCGACCGAGTCGTTGATGTCATAAGCCACCGACAGGTTGTGGCCCAGGTCCTTGATGGCGCGCATGTGACGAGGCGCGATGTAGCCGGCTGCGCCGATGAGTGCAAAATTTTTCATGTGTATTGACTCTCTGATCAAAAACGGAAAACGCTGAAGCCCTGTGCATCGAGCTCGTGGCGATCAAATAGAGACTTAAGATCACCCAAGACAGGTTTGTGATTAGTGCTGCAAAAAGCCTTGAGTTCTTTAGCCGTCAGGTGCCTGAATTCATTGTGACCCACTGCAACAATGATGCTGTCCACAGGCTTTGCTGCACTGATTTCACTTAGCTCAATTCCATATTCGTGCTTGACCTCATCAGCATCAGCCCAAGGATCAGACACAACAACAGTGACACCCCAAGCTTGCAGTTCTTTGACCAAATCGGCCACTTTGCTGTTGCGGATGTCAGGGCAATTTTCTTTGAAGGTGATGCCCATGACGCCGACTTTGCTCCGTGCTACGTCGATTCCATTTTGAAGCATGCGTTTAATGATGGAACGAGCTGCGTAACGTGCCATATTGTCATTGATACGACGCCCTGCCAGAATGACTTGCGGGTGGTAACCCAATTCTTCTGCTTTATGGGTGAGGTAATAAGGATCAACACCGATGCAATGACCACCCACCATGCCCGGACGGAAAGGCAAGAAGTTCCACTTGCTGCCTGCGGCTTCCAACACTTCAAGCGTATCAATACCGATGCGTTCAAAAATCACCGATAGTTCATTGACAAACGCAATGTTCAGATCTCGTTGCGAGTTTTCAATAACTTTGGCTGCTTCAGCCACTTTGATGCTGCTGGCTTTCCAGGTGCCTGCCTTGATGATCTCTTGGTAAAGGTCATCGACAGCATTAGCTACTTCAGGAGTGCTGCCACTTGTGATTTTCCGGATGGTGGTTAACGTGTTCACTTTATCGCCCGGATTGATGCGCTCCGGACTGTAACCACAGAAAAAGTCTTGATTGAACTTAAGTCCGCTGACTTTTTCCAGCACTGGCACGCAAACTTCTTCGGTTGCACCGGGGTAGACAGTGGATTCATAAATCACGACATCGCCAGACTTGAGGACTTTACCGACTGTTTCACTGGCTTTGACCAAAGGCGTCATGTCGGGACGATTGGCTTGGTCAACTGGCGTCGGTACAGTCACGATGAAAACTTGCGCTTGCTTGAGTTCTTCAAGTGATGAGCTGTATTGCAGTTGACTCGCCGCCCGGAGTTGCTCAGGGCTGCATTCGAGAGTGTGATCCGTGCCACTTTTGAGTTCCTGGATTCGAGCTGTATTGATATCAAATCCGATGACTGATCGGTGCTTGCCGAATTCAACTGCTAAAGGCAATCCAACGTAACCAAGTCCAATGATGGCGATTTTTTTTTGGTCGAAGGACGTAATTTTTTGGCTCATGATTTTGTATTGGATTTTGTTTTTGTGAATTTTGCGTTTGGCAGCTCTGCGCCACTTAAATGAATACCGCGCTGATCTTTGTCTGACAAACGATATGACAGCTGGTGTGGCCACTGGATACCAATGGCCGGGTCGTTCCAGGCGATGCAGCGTTCGTACTGTGGAGCGTAATAGTCAGTGGTTTTGTACAAAAAGTCTGCTGTGTCAGTCAGCACCACAAAGCCATGGGCAAAGCCGGGTGGCACCCAGAGTTGTTTGTGGTTGTCTTCGGTCAACTCGACCCCTGCCCATTGGCCAAAGGTGGGGGAGCTTTGGCGGATGTCCACCGCCACATCAAACACCGCGCCGCGCACCACGCGCACCAGCTTGCCTTGGGGTTGTTGCACTTGGTAGTGCAGGCCACGCAACACGCCTTGGGCGCTGCGGCTGTGGTTGTCTTGAACAAATTGCACTTTCAGGCCCGTGGCTTGGTTGAAGTCTTGCTGGTTGAAACTTTCAAAAAAGAAGCCCCGCGCATCGCCAAAGACCTTGGGCTCGAGGATGAGCAGGTCGGGGATGTGGGTGGGGGTGACGGTGTAGGGCATGAGGTGGAATCAGTGGTCTTGCCACGGGTTGTTTAACTTCAGGCCTTCGATCCCAACAAAGTCCTTGGTGTTTCGGGTGACCAGTTCCAGGTTGGCCACCAATGCAATGGCTGCAATTTGTGCATCGGCTGTGTCAATGGGTCGCCTTGCAAGTTGGCGTTGCGCTCGCACCATGGCATAGCGGCCGACGGCCAAGCCCCCAAAGTCCAGGCAACGACCTGCAAAATCTTCTTCAAAAATTTGGCGGGCTGCTTGCGCCATGGCTTCACTGCGTTTGCCGGCTGGCGACAAGGCAATGCCAGCCAGGATTTCTGCATAAGTGATGACACTGGTGTGCAGTTGACTGGGTGCTTGCGCTGCAAACCAATCCAGCACTTGAGGTGCGGGCGTTGGACGCATCAACTCAGACAACACATTGGTATTGACCAGAAAGCCGGCGCTCACGTTCAGGTCAGGTCAGGGACGGCTCGGGTGGCTGGCCGCTCGAGTTCTGGTGTGGGGTCAACCCCCAAACCCTGGAAGCGCTCATGAATCCGCATGGCAAATGCCAAACCGCTGGTGGGGCTTGCTTCTGCGGCCAAGGTGCTTTGCAAGATGTTTCTGACTTCTTGCTCCATGGACAAGCCATGGCGCGCAGCGCGCAAACGCAAGCTGGCTTTGAGTTGATCGTCCAGATTTCGAATGGTGATGCTGCTCATTTTGCGCCCCTTAATTTGATTGCAATGATTGCAATGATGGCATTGTAATCATTTGGGGTGGCCCGCGCATCGCCAAAGTGGCAGCAGTCTCCGTGCTGGCCACCATCTCCGCGCGGGTGGCGGGCGTAGCAGGTGCGTTTTTGTGCAAGGCAATCATCATGACAAGGCACCCGGTTGGACTGCTGTGGTGACGCAAAAATTGTCCATCAACTGCCGCATGACCTCTTTGGCCATGAACAGCGGATACCGTTTTGAGTCAATTCAGTCATCCGGGATTCGACAGTTGCCAAGAGGGTCATTGTTTGTCGTTCAAAGCATAGTCACGTCAATCTTTTGAGCAGGCTACCGCGACCCTTTGTCACTAAAAAGAGGATAACAAGCTGCCTTAATTAAAAGGCGAAAACCTTGGATTGTACGGCGGAAACCTTGTCCACCGAGGTATGAGCCTGAGGGGAGGGGATGAGTATTTCCATGCAGAAGTGAGCCGAACCCGGACATTTGCTGCTGAACTGGTGTCTTGAGCCTAAATCCGGCAGTTACCCTGCCGCTGCAAGTTGGGCTGACGGTAGCCAAGGTGGCAGTGGGCGCGTGATTTTGGCTGCGCTGTGTTTTTTGCTGCGGCAGACGACAACGTCCAGCACCAGGCGCAGGTTGCCAACCCAGTATGTGTGCAGTGCGTGGCTCGGGCGCCCGGGTTTGTTGCTTCACCCATTTGGTGACTCCAATGCATCCATTGAAACTGGCGTCCAGTCTAGCTTGCAGACGGTTTACGCAATGTCAACTGCCGGCAATAGGTTGATCCCAACTGTCCGAAATGGCCGTGCAAATTCTTTCCACAGCGTCATTAAACCGTCACAAAAAGTCGGCAGACTGAAGTTCGTTGATGGTTAATTTCTTCACAACCGCATGCAACCTGGGGCTTTTTTCAGCAGGCAAAGATCCCAAAGCTGTTGCATTTTTTAACCGACTTAACTGAACTGAACAGGAGCCAGATCATGAGCAACAAAAATTGGGGTAACGCGTTGAAAAACTCAGGCAAGATCCTGGCGCACCTTTCGCACATACCGGGCACGAGCAGCAGCGGGGAAAACGGTATGGGGGAATACCAATTCAAAAACTATTCCAATAATTTTGGGGCATTTGGTATGAAGATAGGCTGGGGGGTCAAGACTTCAATGAGGGCTTACGGCTCGGATGTAAAGGATCCGTCCCAATCAATGAGCCTGAGCACAAAACTTGGCCTACTTGAGGGCAGTGTGTCAGGAAAACTGACGGGCGGGGAGGCGACCATCGGTGTAGGAACTTTTATGGATGGCCCGACCGCTCTGAGGACGGCCGCTGGTGTGGTGGGTGCAGCCGGGGCAGTTGCCGCCGTACCCACATTGGGGGGGAGTGCCGTCGGTGGTACTGCCATCGCCACTGGTCTGATGGCGCTTGCTGAAGTATTAGAAAAATCCGGATTCAAGTTGGAAGCGAAGGCGGGTGTTCAAGTGAATTTGGGAATAGATTCAAAAACGGGTAACTACTACATCAGGATAAACACCGAAAAGTCTGGCAAGGCTGGCACGGACGGCGGTGTCATCAATGATTTTGGCGAAGGGTCCGGGCGGTCGTGGCAAATCGTATTTGATGGCAAGGGTGATTGGGGGTCCTCCAACTTGGAGGCTCTTTTCGCTGACGACCCCAAGAACAAGAAGCGGCCGGGCATAGGTGACGGCGGCGGTGATGCGGGCAATGGTGCGACTGCTTCGCGGTTTCGAGACCCACTGGTACTTGATCTCGATGGCGACGGCATTGAAACCGTGGGTACGGACGGGGGCTCAGTCATTTTGTTCGACCATGATGCGGACGGCGTCAAGACGGGGACTGGCTGGGTCAAGTCTGACGACGCGCTGCTGGTGCTTGATCTGAATGGCAACGGCACCATCGATTCGGGGCGTGAACTCTTTGGTGTAGACACTCTAAAGCGCAATGGCCAACTGGCCACTGACGGGTTTGATGCACTCCGAGATCTGGACGCTAACAATGACCGCAAGATCAACGCCGCAGACAGCGTGTTTGCTAACTTGCGCATTTGGCGCGACTTGAACCAGGATGGCATCAGCCAAGCGAACGAGTTGTCCACTCTCAATCAAAATAACATTATTGAGATTAGTCTCGACGCAAATGCCGCGCGCATCAATCACGGCAATGGCAATGTACAAACGGCGACAGGCTTCTACACACGCTCCAATGGCACTAAAGGAATCGTCGCAAATCTGGACTTCGCGTTTGACACCTTCCATCGGGAGTTTATAGATGAGATTGTGCAGGACAATGCAGTAAATGCCTTGCCGAATCTGGAGGGTTCAGGCCGCGTTCGCGATTTGAGCGACGCGATGACCCTATCGCCAGACCTGCGCGCCTGGGTAGCAACCTATGCCGAAAAGAAGACCAGGCAAGGCCAGATAGAAATGCTCGACGGCTTTGTTGAGCGATGGGCCAGTACCTCCGACATGCAGTCGCTGCAGCAACAAGCCAATGCTCTTTCTGGCAGCGGCGTCACACTGACCTACCGGCTCACAGGGCTGACTCAAGGCACGGCTGCCTACGATAGTTTTATCCAAAAGCTGGGCGTGGTCGAGCGGTTCATGGGATTCACGTATGGTGGAACCACCGGGCAAGCCCGGCTCACCGCTTTGGACGCCAATTCTGGCAATGTCTATGTGAGGCTGCGGAGTGATCAAGTTGACGGCATCTTATTGGCCTATGAGCGATTCAAAACAGACACTTATGAGTCGCTGCTGCTGCCAACGCGTTATGGTCAGTACCAGATCGGTACGGCAGACATGATCAATGCTCAGTCAATAGAAGCTTCATTTAGCACAGCCATTGCGACCAATGCACGAGACGGCATCATCGATTTGATCGAGTTTATCAGTGCAGCGGGTCTAAATCTTCTGCAAAACGACTATGGCTGGAACGCCACCGGCTTTCTCATTGACCAGATCAACGCCGCGCCCGACATAGGTTTATACAGTAAAGACAGTAGTAGCTTGTCGGTGCGCACCGCAGGCTCTTGGCTTACCCTTGGTACAGCGCTGGCGGATCTGTTGGTGGGAACAGCGGGCGCAAATACCCTTAGAGGAGACGCTGGCGACGATATCCTTCTCGGCAAAGGCGGCGACGACATATTGTATGGCGGCGCAGGCAACGATATTCTGGACGGTGGCAGCGGCAACGACGTCCTTTACGGCGGCGATGGCAACGACGACATGCTGGGCGGCGAAGGCGACGACCTGCTCTATGGCGACAATGGCAATGATGTTTTGGAGGGCGGCGACGGAAACGACACGCTGACCGGCGGCAACGGCGACGACCTGCTGGAGGGCGGCGCAGGCAACGATACCCTCTACGGCGGCATCGGCAACGACGTGCTGGAGGGCGGCGCGGGCAACGACAGCCTGGTGGGCGGCGACGGCAACGACGTGCTGGAGGGCGGCGACGGCAACGACGTGCTGAAGGGCGGCATCGGCAACGACACCTACCGGTTCGCCGTCGGCGCGGGCGTGGATAGCATCATGGACTACGACCCCACCGCTGGCAACACCGATGTGGTGACCTTTGCCGGGGTGGCGTCCACTGCGCTGACCGCGTTGGAGCGCAAGGGCAACGATCTGGTCATCAAGTACGGCACCAGCGACCAGCTGACCGTGCGCGAGTATTTCCGCTCCGCTGGCTACAAAATTGAACAGTTCAAGTTCAGCGACGGCGTGACCTGGGATGAAGCGGCCATCATGTCGCGCGTCATCAACATAGGCGATGACAACAACCGCATCAACGGCTCGGACGGCGGCGGAACCATCTACGGTACCGTACTGGCCGACACGATTGTCGGTGGGAACGGTAATGACAGGCTCTTTGGAAATCCCGGCGACGACACGCTGGAGGGCGGCGCAGGCAACGACAGTCTCTTGGGCGGCGATGGCGACGACATATTGTATGGCGGCGCAGGCAACGACAGTCTCTCCGGCGATAGCGGCGACGACACGCTGGAGGGCGGCGATGGCAACGACCAACTATGGGGCGGCGCCGGCGACGACACGCTGGAGGGCGGCGCAGGCAACGACACCCTCTACGGCGGCGATGGCAACAACACCTACCTGTTCGCCGTTGGCGCGGGTGTGGATCGTATCGTCGACACTGGCACCGCTCTCACCGCTCGCACTGGTGTGGTGTCCTTTGCCGGGGTGGCGTCCACTGCGGTGACCGCGTTGGAGAACAGGGGCGGCAATTTGGTCATCAATTACGGCACCAGCGACCAGCTGACCGTGGAAGGTTTTTTAAACATCGGCTGGGATCAGTACCAGTCCACAGTCGCGCAGTTCAAGTTCAGCGACGGCGTGACCTGGGATTTAGCGGCCATCAAGGCACGCGTCACCACCTACGGCGATTACAACCCAGTAATATTCGGCGTCAATGACAGTATCTCTGGCTTCAGAGACAGCACCAATCGCATCTACGGTCTGGAAGGCAACGACAATTTGAGCGGTGGCGAGCTGGACGACCTGCTGGACGGCGGGAATGGCAACGACTCCCTCTCCGGCGGTGCCGGTGCAGACACCTTGCGGGGCGGCGCAGGCAACGATAACCTCTACGGCAACGACGGCGACGACATATTGAATGGCGGCGACGGCAACGACTACCTAAGGGGCGGCGCCGGAAACGATACGCTGGAGGGCGGCGCAGGCAACGACACCCTCTACGGCGGCGATGGCGACGACACCTACCTCTTCGCGGTCGGCGCGGGCGTGGATGAAATCTTCGAAGACAATGACACCAACGGTGGCTTTGATGTGGTGATCTTTAAAGATGTGGCGTCCACTGAACTGACCTCGTTGGGGACCGATATCAACAAAGGCAGACTGATCCTCAAGTACGGCACAAGTGACCAGCTGGCGGTTATCAACTATTTCGGTGGCGGCACAATCGAGCAGTTCAAGTTCAGCGACGGCGTGACCTGGGATAGAGCGGCCATCATGTCGCGCATTGATGTCACTGGAGGCGACAGTAGCGATTGGCTCAATGGCTTCGACGCCTACGACAGCCGCCTCTACGGCCTGGGCGGCAACGACTCCCTGTACGGCGGCTCCAAAAACGACGTGCTGGACGGCGGCGCAGGCAATGACTACCTCGAGGGCGGCGCAGGCAGCGACACCTACCGGTTCGCCGTCGGCGCGGGCGAGGATCGCATCAGGGAATACGAAACCACCGCTGGCGACATCGATGTGGTGAGTTTTGACGGGGTGGCATCCACTGAGCTGACCGCGTTGGAACGCAAGGGAAGCGCTCTGATCATCAAGTACGGCACCAGCGACCAGCTGACTGTGGAAGGATATTTCGACTCCGCTGACTCCAGAATCGAGCAGTTCAAGTTCAGCGACGGCGTGACCTGGGATGCAGCGGCCATCAGGTCGCGCGTCATCAACACCGGCGATGATACCGGCGATTTCACCTTCCGCTTCAACGGCGACGACCGCAACAACACCATCTACGGCTCGGGCAGGAGCTTACTGGACGGCGGTAAAGGTAATGACACACTCTTTGCCGGCTCCCGTGCATCCAAATTGCTGGGCGGCGACGGCAACGACGTGCTCTATGGCGGCAACGGCTACGACATACTGGAGGGCGGCGACGGTGACGACCTACTGGACGCCGCCGACGGCGACGACGTACTGGACGGCGGCGCAGGCAACGACCGTCTGCGCGGTGGCTCAGGCTTCGATGTTTTGAAAGGCGGCGCAGGCAACGACACCCTCGACGGCGGCGCAGGCGACGACACCCTCGACGGCGGCGCAGGAAACGACACGCTGGACGGCGGCGCGGGCGACGACACGCTGGACGGCGGCACGGGCAACGACACCTACCGGTTCGGCAGGGGCTCGGGCAAGGACACCATCAACAACTACGACGCCACGGGCAGCGAAAACGACCGTGTGGTGATAGGTGCTGGCGTGTCAGAAAACCAAATCTGGTTTAAGCGAATGGACAACGATCTCCAGTTGACGTTGATTGGCACCAACGACATGTTGACCGTTAGAAATTGGTACAGCGATTCCGCTCATCGTGTCGATGGCTTTGATCTGGGTAGCGGCAAGCGTTTGCTCGAAGGCCAGGTCGATGCCCTCGTCTCCGCCATGGCCAGCTTTGCACCGCCTGCCCCAGGTCAGACGTCGATCCCAACAGCGTATCAAACGGCACTGAATCCGGTGATTGCCGCGAACTGGAAGTAAGCCGCCGGTCACCAAGGCCACGGTCTTGGCCCCCCTAAGCCCCCCCAAGCTGCCTCACTGGCTTGGGGGGCATATTGATAAAGAAACAGCGTTTGATGACACAAGTACCTCAAGACGGCCTATCCCATGTAGGGCTGACGGTCGGCGGAGAAACCCAAAAACAAAGGTCAGATGTACCAGCGGCGTCACCATCAGCCGCTTCGTTGGACTCAGGTCTGGCTTGCCTGGTCATGATGGCTCGCTTGCATGGCGTTGCTGCCGACGCAGATCAGTTGACGCATGAGTTAGCAGTAGCCGGACGACCCTTTGATACTGCTGACATGCTGCTGGCAGCCAAGCGCCTGGAGCTTCAGGCCAAGGCCGTAAAAACGGATGTGGCGCGGCTGGCCAAGACGCCCCTGCCTGCGGTGGCCGTCGGGCAGGGTGACGATGGATCGGTGGACTTCTTCATTCTGGCGCGCGTGGATGGTGAACAGGTGTTGATCCAGTCGCCTGCCGCTGGTCGTCCCGAGACTCTGACGCTGGCTGAACTGCAAGCGCGCTGGAAGGGTGAGCTGATTCTGTTCACCTCCCGTGCCTCGGTCGCGGGCGAGTTGACCAAGTTTGACTTTACCTGGTTCATCCCGGCCATTGTCAAATACCGCAAGCTGTTGCTGGAAGTCTTGCTGGTGAGCTTTGTGTTGCAGATTTTTGCCCTCATCACGCCATTGTTCTTCCAGGTGGTGATGGACAAGGTGTTGGTGCATCGCGGCTTTAGCACGCTGGACGTGATCGGCGTCGGCCTGGTGGTCGTCGTGCTGTTTGAGGTGTCACTGACGGCGCTGCGCAGTTACGTTTTCGCGCACACCACCAGCCGCATTGATGTGGAACTGGGTGCGCGGCTGTTTCGGCATCTTCTGGGCCTGCCGCTGGCCTACTTTCAGGCGCGGCGTGTGGGCGACTCGGTGGCGCGGGTGCGCGAACTGGAAAACGTTCGCGCTTTCTTGACTGGCAACTCCATTACCTTGGTGCTGGATTTGCTGTTCTCGGTGGTGTTCATTGCAGTGATGCTGTACTACAGCGGCTGGCTGACTTTGATTGTGGTGATCTCGCTGCCGTGCTACGTGATTTTGTCGGCCGCGTTCACGCCTTTGCTGCGTGCACGGCTGAACGAGAAATTCAATCGCGGCGCTGAGAACCAGGCTTTTTTGGTGGAAACCATCAGCGGCATCGACACCGTCAAAGCGATGGCCGTGGAGCCGCACTGGACGCGCAAGTGGGACAACCAACTGGCCGCCTACGTTTCGTCCAGCTTCAAGACTGCCACGGTCGGCACCTTTGCCAACAGCGGTGTCACTTTGATCTCTAAGCTGGTGACAGTGGCGACCCTGTACGTCGGCGCACTGCTGGTGATTGACAACCAACTCACCGTTGGCCAGTTGATTGCCTTCAACATGCTGGCCGGGCAGGTGGCACAACCCGTGATGCGGCTGGCCCAGTTGTGGACGGATTTTCAGCAAACGGGGATTTCGGTTCAGCGACTGGGCGACATCTTGAACACCCGCACCGAGGTGGCGGGCAACAAGAGCACGCTGCCGCCGCTGGCCGGGCGCATCACGCTTGATGAGGTGGTGTTTCGCTACCGGCCAGACGGGCCGGAAGTGCTCAAAACCGTGTCGGTAGAGATTGCGCCTGGAGAGGTGATTGGCATTGTGGGGCGTTCCGGTTCAGGCAAGAGTACCTTGACCAAGCTGGTGCAACGCCTGTACGTGCCTGAACGTGGGCGGGTGATGGTGGACGGCATGGACTTGGCGCTGGCCGACTCCACCTCGCTGCGCCGCCAGATTGGCGTGGTGCTTCAAGAAAACGTGTTGTTCGCCCGCAGCGTCCGTGACAACATCGCCCTGGCCGATCCGGGTGCGACGCTGGAAGCGGTGATTCAAGCGGCCAAGCTCGCCGGTGCGCATGAGTTCATTCTGGAATTGCCCGAAGGCTACGACACACTGGTGGGCGAACACGGCTCCACGCTGTCGGGCGGACAGCGCCAGCGCATCGCGATTGCCCGAGCGCTGATGACCAACCCACGGGTGCTGATTTTTGACGAAGCCACCAGCGCACTTGACTACGAGAGTGAACGCATCATTCAAGGCAACATGAAGGACATATGCAAGGGCCGCACAGTCATCATCATCGCCCACCGGCTATCGGCGGTGCGTGACGCCAACCGGATCATCGTCATGGAGCGTGGTCATATTGTGGAGACGGGGACGCATGCTGATTTGCTTCGCCCCAGAGCGGATGGTTCTACGGGTCACTACGCGCGGCTGCACAGCTTGCAGCAGGGGTAAAGACGATGGGTATCAACTTTTCAAAATCCCCGCTACTGCAAGCCTTCGCCGATTTGTTCAAACGCTACGGCGCTGCGTTCAGCCATGCTTGGCAACACCGCGCCGAGATGCAGCCGACCGAGCGCCTGCCGCACGAAGCACAGTTTTTGCCCGCCGCGCTGTCATTGCAGGAGACGCCCGTCTCGCCAGCGCCGCGCGTTGCGATGTGGATGCTGATTGGGTTTGCCGTGCTGGCGTTACTGTGGGCCATTTTCGGCAAGATCGAAGTGGTGGCCACTGCCCAGGGCAAGGTGGTGCCGAATGACCGCACCAAAACCATCCAGCCGTTTGAAACTGCCACCGTCAAAGCCATTCATGTCACCGATGGACAGCAAGTCCGCGCTGGTGACGTGCTGATTGAACTGGATGCCACCATGGCACAAGCCGACCTGGAACGGTTGCAGAGTATTTTGGGGGGGGTTCGGCTGCAAGTGGCTCGCGGGCAAGCCATGCTGGCCGCTTTGGACACTGGCCAGCCTTTGAAACTGATTCGCCCAAACGGCGTTGACGAAGCCAAGTTCGCCGAGGCGCAACGCCTTCTGGCAGGGCAAATGGCCGAGTTCAGCGCAAAGCAAAGCCGCATCGAGGCTGAAACCGCCAAGCGCGAGGCTGAGCTACGCTCAACGCAGGAATTGGTGAACAAGTTTGAGCAGACCGTGCCGATTGCCAGACAACGCGCGCAGGACTTCAAAAATCTCGTCAATCAGGATTTTGTGTCCAAACATGGATATCTGGAGCGCGAACAGGTCCGCATCGAGCAGGAAGCGGACCTGGCCAACCTGCGCAGTCGACTCAAGGAGATTGAGGCCGCGTTAAGAGACACCCGTAGTCTGCGTGCGGCGATGATGGCGGAGACCCGGCGCATCAACCTGGACAGCATCACCGAGGGCCACCAAAACGTCGCAGCCCTGGAGCAAGAACTGCTCAAGGCGGGTTTGCGCGGCAAGCTGATGCGGCTGACCTCGCCCGTTGACGGCACGGTACAGCAACTCGCGGTTCACACCGTCGGAGGTGTGCTCACACCGGCCCAGCCTTTGATGATCATTGTGCCGCGCGACAACCCGCTGGAGGTTGAAGCCTTCTTGGAAAACAAAGACATTGGCTTTGTGAAACCGAATCTGGATGCCGAGGTCAAGATCGAGACGTTCCAGTACACCAAGTACGGCACCATCCACGCCAAGGTGACTTCTGTGTCGCATGACGCGATCAACGACGAGAAGCGCGGGCTGATTTACTCGACACGGGTCAAGATGGAAAAATCCAGCATCAATGTGGACGGCACCCCTGTTTCATTGAGCCCCGGCATGGCGGTGTCGGTGGAGATCAAAACCGGTAAGCGGCGCGTGATCGAGTATTTCCTGACGCCGCTCATGCAGCATGCGAGAGAGAGTTTGCGGGAGCGTTGAGGGGCATGCTACGGATATGCTAATTTGACACGGCAAAAACACATGTATCGCCGAGGGTGCCCCGAATTTTGTATCAATGGGGCGGGTCTGAGCGGGGTTTTTCATGCGTTGTGCAAGACCCCGTCTTCTACGTTCAGCGCTCCGCTGCGCTCGAGTTCGGCCAGCATCATCTGCAGCCAGGTGTTCAAGCTCAGGCCGTTGCCGTAGCGCTGGTGCAGTTGCTTCAAGTAGGGCACTTGGGCCGCCCATCGGTCAAATTCTGTTTGAGAGA
This sequence comes from Limnohabitans sp., assembly GCF_023910625.1. NCBI lineage: Bacteria > Pseudomonadati > Pseudomonadota > Betaproteobacteria > Burkholderiales > Comamonadaceae > Limnohabitans > Limnohabitans sp. Next base: position 1,868,501 of record NZ_JAAVVW010000003.1, on the reverse strand, counting down.
TCTGGCCCCATTCGAGCAGTTTGAACTTGAGCAGCACTTTGGCACCATAGCGGGCGTGGCGCTCCGGGTTTTGGGCAAAGCCTTCGAGTTTGCTGCGGGCCAGGGCCAGCGCGGGGGCCACTTCGGTGAACACGGCGCCGTGGCCGGGAATGATGGTAGCGGGGTCGAGCCGCTCGATCAGGTCCAGCGTTTGCGCCACTTCGTCAAAAGCAGCAACGCCTTCCAGCTCCGGGAATACCACGCCAAAACCGTTTTGCCACAAAGCATCGGCCGACATCAGCAGGCGGTGTTCGGGCGCAAACAAGATGACCGAGTGCGGGTCGTGCCCGGGGGCGGCGTGCACTTGCCAGTCCATGTCGGCCCAGCGGTGGGTGCTGCCGGGCCTCAAGAGTTTGTCAAAGCGAAAGGCTGGACAGTTTTGCCCGGTGGGCAGGTAGCTCAGCTCGCTTTCTGACCAAAGCTGCACAGCAGGGGCCAGCCCGGGGGGTATCCACGTCTGCAGGTCGGGGTAGTGGGCTTGAAGTGCACGGTTGCCGCCGCAGTGGTCACTGTGCAGATGGGTGTTGACCAGCCGATGCAGGGGACGCCCCTGCAGGGTCTGTTGGACCAGTGCCAGTGTTTGCTGCTGGTGCTTCACATAACCGCTGTCGATCAAGGTGGCGCCATCAGAGCCTTGCAAAAGCACGTTGTTGGACGACAGCCAGCCGCGTTCGAAAACGGTCACACCCGAGGGCAGCATGCTGACTTCGGACATGGCTCATTTGCTGGTGCGCAGGTCGCGACGCAAGATCTTGCCCACGTTGGACTTGGGCAGTTCGTCCCTGAATTCGATGTATTTCGGTCGCTTGTAGCCGGTCAGGTTGTCGTGACAGAAACGGGCCACGGCCTCTTCGGTCAGCATGGGGTCATTGCGCACCACAAACACCTTGATGGTTTCGCCCTGCATGGCGTCGGGGATGCCGACGGCCGCGCATTCGACCACGCCAGGGCAGGTCGAGATGAGGTTTTCCAGCTCGCTGGGGAAGACGTTGAAGCCGCTGACGATGATCATGTCTTTCTTGCGGTCCACGATGCGGGTGAAGCCTTGCTCGTCCATGATGCCAATGTCGCCCGTGCGCAAGAAGCCATCGGCGGTGAAGGCCTTGGCGTTTTCGGCGGGCTGGTTGTAGTAGCCAATCATCACGTTGGGGCCGCGGATGCAGATTTCGCCTGAACTGCCTACCGGCAAGCTCTGGCCATCGTCGTCTTTGATGGCGAGGTCGATGCCTGGCAGGGGCATGCCAATGTTGCCGCTGAAGGTTTTTTGCGTCACCGGGTTGTTGGTGCCGATGGCGCAGGTTTCGCTCATGCCCCAGCCTTCGATCATGGCGCTGCCTGTGGCGTTTTGCCAGTTGCGGGCCGTGCCCTCAGAGGCCGCCATGCCTCCAGCTTGCGTGAGCTTGAGAGAAGAAAAGTCGATGGTTTTGAACATGGGGTGCAGCATCAGGGCATTGAACAAGGTGTTCACCCCGGGCATCACATGAAACGGGCGCTGCTTGAGCACTTCGATGAATTTGGCGAAGTCGCGCGGGTTGGGCACCAAGGTCAGGTAAGAGCCCTGGCGTATGGCGAGCAAGCTCAGCGTGAGTGCAAAGATGTGGTACAGCGGCAAGGCCGCGATGTTGTTCACCTTGCGCAGGTCGGGCACATCGGCCAAGGCGGGCGAAAACCAGCCTTCGGCCTGCAGCATGGCCGCCACCACGTTGCGGTGTGTCAGCACGGCGCCTTTGGACAGGCCGGTGGTGCCGCCTGTGTATTGCAAAAAGGCGATGTCGTCCATGGTTTGCGCTGTAGGGCGCAGATTGAGGCTGCGGCCAATGGCGATGGCTTTCTTGAAGGGGGTGACAGTGCGCCCGTTGGTCAGGGGCAATTCGAATGGCGGCACCATTTTGGCCAGGTGGCGCACGGCAAAGGTCAGCCAGCGGCCATTCCAGGGGCCCAGCAAATCGCCAATGGAGGTCAGCACCACGTGTTTCACGGCTGTGTGCTCGATCACCTCTTGCAAGGTGGCCGCATAGTTTTCGAGGATGACCATGGCGCTGGCCCCGGAGTCCTTGAGTTGGTGTTCCAGCTCGCGGGGTGTGTACAACGGGTTGACGTTCACACAGGTGTATCCGGCTCGCAAAATCGCGGCCATGGTCACGGCAAATTGGGGCAGGTTGGGCAGCATGATGGCGACCCGGCTGCCGGGCTCTAGCCCTTTGTTTTGCAACCAGGCCCCAAGGGCTGTTGACAACTCATCGAGCTGTCTGTAGCTCATCCAGCGGTTCATGCAGACCGAAAAAGGGCCGTCGCCATTGTCGCGAAAAGACCTGTTCAGCAAGTCGGTCAAGTTGGCGTATTGATCGGTATCAATCTCGTGAGGTACACCCGGGGGGTAGTTTTTGAGCCAGAAACGATCCATGTACTTTTCTCCTGTTAACAGTGCATTGTCACCACCTTGGGTGCTGTCAGGTATCGGGCAATTACCGATGGGGCGTGTTGGTGGTCTCACAGGCGACAAAACCCCGTGAGTCAAGGGCTGTTCAATCGGTGCAGAATAAGTGAAAACCCTAGACAGTGACATGAGCAACCCATCCAAGCCCCGTTCTTTCACATGGCATCCGTGGTTGCGTCAACTGTGGCAACGATGGTGGGGGCTTGTCCGCTCAGGCCAGCTGTCGGGCAGGGCGTCGCGCAGAGCTTTTGCGTGGGTCCCTATTCGTTCCTTGTCGCCTAGGCACAGGCCGCGAATCGAGCGTCATCTGGCGGCCTTGCCTGAGCGGGACCGCTATTTGCGTTTTGGTTATGCCGCCACGGATGAGCAAATTGGCCGTTATGTGGCCAGCCTGAACTTTGACCGGGATGAGATTTTCGGGGTGTTCAATCGGCGACTGGAGCTGGTGGCGGTGGCCCATTTGGCCTATTCGGTGGATCCGCAGTGGGCCACTTGTGCCGAGTTTGGCGTGTCGGTCTCTGCGCATCAGCGAGGCAAAGGCTTGGGGGCCAAGTTGTTCGCTCATGCGGTCATGCATGCGCGCAATCAGGGGGTGAGCCTTGTGTTCATCCATGCCTTGAGCGAGAACGTGGCCATGCTCAAGATTGCGCGCCAGGCCGGCGCCGTGGTGCAGCGCGATGGCTCGGAGAGTGAGGCGTATTTGTCATTGCCGCAGGCCACGCTGGACAGTCAGATCAGCGGCTTGGTGCAAGAGCAGATGGCTGATCTGGACTACCAGCTCAAAATGCAGGCGCAACATTTTCGGGACTGGCTGAGCATGGTGCAAGAGATTCGGCAGGGGGTGCGCGACGCTCGTCAAACTGCGCGCGGCCCTTGATGCAGGGAATGGTCATCGGATTCCGCTATCCTTGCATTTCCGCCACAACCGCATGTACTGCAAGCTTTGACCGTGTCTGAACCTTACCCTGCGCGCGCTGCCGAGCGCGAAGACAAGCGGAGTTTTCTGCAAAGACTGGCAGAGCTCATCCACCCCGGTCCTGATTCTGCAGCCCAATTGATGGCTTCTTTGGCAGAGGCCGAGGACAACCAGATCATCAATGCCGAGAGCCGCCTGATGATCGAGGGCGTGATTCGGATGGCCGACATGACCGCTGGCGATGTCATGGTGGCGGCTCCCCGAATGGATTTGCTCCATATCGAAGACCCAGTGGACCTCTTGCTGAACCAGGTGATTGACACGGCGCACTCGCGTTTCCCGGTGTACGAGGGTGAGCGCGAAAACATCATTGGCATCTTGCTGGCCAAAGACCTTCTGAAGTTGCAGCGCGCTCCTGAATTGAACATTCGTGCTTTGTTGCGGCCTGCTGTGTTTGTGCCCGAGAGCAAGGGACTGAACGATTTGCTGCGGCAGTTTCGCGACAACCGCAACCATCTGGCCATGGTCATTGACGAGTATGGCCGCACGGCCGGTTTGATCACCATCGAAGATGTACTGGAGCAGATCGTCGGTGAGATCGAAGATGAGTTTGACATCAGCGACGATGCGGGAGACATTTTTGGTTTGCCCGATCGCAGTTTCAGGGTCAATGGCAATACCTCAATTGAACGGGTGAGCGAGGCCTTTGGTGTGAATTTGAAGCTGGCGCGACAAAGGTCCGATGGCCATGACTTTGACACGCTGGGTGGCTTGATCGCACACGAAATGGGCCATGTTCCTCACCGGGGCGAAGCCTTCGAGTTGGCTGGGCTGCGCTTTGTGGTCTTGCATACCCGGGCAGGTGTGGTCAGGTGGTTCAAGGTGTCTGCGATGTCGAATGGGTCTAGTGCATGAGTGGGGCGCTGCTGCGCTCTCCAGGCGTTCAAACCGTCTGGCCTGCCTGCGCCGGGCTGGCTCAGGCTGCATCCATCGCGTGGCCAGGCAGCGGCCAGGCACAGGGTTGGCTGCAGGTGTTGAGCCTGACCGGGTTGGCCGCAGGTTTGGCGGGCATGACACGGGCGTCTTATGCGCACCCTGCAGGGCCTGGCCCCCTTCAGCGCGCAGCCTGGTTTGGCGGCGTGTTTGCCACAGCTTGGCTGGCGGGTTGTTTCTGGTGGTTGTATGTGTCCATGCACCATGTGGGGGGGTTGTCTGCTCCTTTGGCTGTGTTGGCCGTGCTGGCGTTGGCGGCTGCGCTGGCGCTTTACTACGCTGCGGCTTCGGCCGTTTGGGTGAGCTTGGCGCGTGGGTTGGTGGCCCAACAGCCAGGTCTGGCCAGTGCCTTGTTTGCGGCCTTGTGGACTTTGGCCGAGTTGATGCGCGGGCGCTGGTTGACGGGCTTTCCTTGGGGGGCGGGGGGGTACGCGCATGTCGATGGCGTGCTGGTGGCCTGGGCGCCATGGGTGGGCGTTTACGGTGTGGGGGCCTTGGCGGCGTGGCTGGCCATGCGCCTGGCCCTTGCGGGGTGGCGATGGCAGGCGCTCAAGCCATTGATCGGTGTTGCGTTGGTTTCCTGGGGGCTGCAGACGTTCGGTCCGGTGTTCACCACCTCGGCTGGTCAGGCCCAGGTGCAATTGCTGCAGGCCAATATTTCGCAAACCGACAAATTTCAGGCCACAAGCGGTGTGCGTGATGCCTTGCAGTGGTATGACGAGCAATTGCGTTCCAGTCGCGAGCCCCTGGTGGTGGCCCCTGAGACAGCCGTTCCCCTGTTGCCGCAGCATTTGCCAGAGGGTTATTGGGGGGGCTTGCAGAAATACTTTGCCCAGCCTGACCGCCCTTTGGCCCTGGTGGGAGTGCCCTTGGGCAGTTTGGCCGAGGGTTACACCAACTCGGTGGTGGCGCTGGGCCCTGATGAGGCGGTGACTTACCGCTACGACAAAGCGCACCTGGTGCCTTTCGGTGAGTTCATGCCCCCCGGATTTGTCTGGTTCATTCGCATGATGAACATCCCTTTGGGGGACTTCAGGTCAGGGGGCTGGCACCAAGCTTCGCTGGCTTGGCAGGGTCAGCGCTTGGCGCCGAACGTTTGTTATGAAGATTTATTTGGTGAAGAACTGGCCATCCGATTCAAAGATCCGGCCACCGCGCCCACGGCCTTGGTGAATGTCAGCAACATTGCTTGGTTTGGCGATACCTTGGCAGTGGATCAGCACTTGAGCATCTCACGCCTGCGGGCCATTGAGCTGGGTCGCCCCATGCTACGGGCCACCAACACGGGTGCCACGGCCATCATCGACCACACAGGCCGGGTGACCGATCAGTTGCCACGTTTTACCCGGGGCAGTCTGACGGGCGTTTTTGAGGGGCGTCATGGACTGACACCGTTTGCCCGATGGGCGGGTGCGTGGGGCTTGTGGCCGCTTTGGGGTTTGTGCAGTGCCTTGGTGGTGGTGGCCTGGTGGCGTCGGCAGCGATGAGCTCTCAAATGGTTTGAGGGTCCACGTCCACCAGCCAGCGGATCACGCCTTTGTGTTCGGGTTGGCTGCGCACTTGGTGCAACACGCCGTGCAGGTGCCACAGCATTTTTTGCAGCGCCATGCGGCTGGGGCTTTCCAGCAGCATTTGGGCGCGTTCCACATCGGCCACGCGCTGCATGCTCATGGGCACGGCGGGGTACACATTCACTTGAGGCACCAAATCCGCCGTGGACGGGTCGGCGCTCAGCTGGGCTTGCAGGGCTTCGCGGGCGGCGTTCAGCAGGCCTTGGGCGGTTTCTTGCGTGCGGGCGTCGGCGCGCAGCAAGGCCTGGTGGCTGATGGGCGGCAAGTCGGCGGCGGTGCGCTCGGTCAACTCACTCGCGGCAAAGGCCGGGTAGTCGTGTTTTTTGAGCGCCTCAAACAGTGTGTGTTGCGGGTGAAAGGTTTGCACCCACATTTCGCTGGTGGCACTTTGTGTGGCGTCACGTCCGGCGCGGCCTGCGGCTTGCATGAGCAGCGCAAACAGCCGCTCGGGTGCGCGAAAGTCACTCGAAAACAGGGCTGTGTCTGGATTGACCGCTGCCACCAGCGTGATGCGCCGAAAGTCATGCCCCTTGGCAATCATTTGCGTGCCGACCAACACGTCCACTTCGCCCGAGTGCACTTGGGCCAGCTGGCTTTCCAGCGCGCCTTTCAAGCGGGTGCTGTCGGCGTCGATGCGGGCGATGCGCACCGGGGTGCCGTCGGGGCGCAAGACGTGCGCCAACAACTCGCCCAAATGCTCTTCGAGTTGTTCGGTGCCCCGGCCAATGGGCGCGATGTCGGCGTTGCCGCATTCGGGGCAGGCCCGGGGCACCCGCTCGGTCAGGCCGCAGTGGTGGCAGCGCAGGGTGCGGTCGATTTTGTGGAACACCCGAAATGCGCTGCAGTGCTTGCATTCGCTTTTCCAGCCGCAGTCGGCGCAGTGCAGCACGGGCGCATAGCCCCGGCGGTTGAGCAGCAGCATGCATTGTTCACCGCGCTCCACCCGCTCTTGGATGGCGGCCACCAAGGGTGCCGACAAAACCGTGCGGCGCGGCTGTTTGTTCATGTCCACGCGCCGCACTTTGGGCAAAAGAGCCGTGCCTATGCGCGAGGGCATCAGCAGGCGTTGGTAGCGACCGCCGTTGAGTCCTTCCGCGTCGGCGGGGCGGCTCAGGTGCCAACTTTCGAGGGAGGGCGTGGCCGAGGCGAGCAGCACTTGCGCGTTTTGCAGCTTTCCCCGGTACACCGCCAAGTCTCGCGCCGAATAGCGTGCGCCCTCTTGTTGTTTGTAGCTGGGGTCGTGCTCTTCATCGACCACGATCAGTTTCAGGTGCGGCATGGACGCAAAAATGGCCATGCGTGTGCCCAGCACGATGCGGGCGTGGCCTGCATGGGCGGCCAGCCAGCCCTTGAGGCGCTGGGCGGGTGTCATGCCGCTGTGCATCGACACCACGGCTTCGCTGCCAAAACGCGCTCGCACCCGTTCCTCGAGCTGGGGCGTGAGGTTGATCTCGGGCACCATGAGCAGGGCCTGGGCTTGGGGGTCGGTGGCCAGCATGCGCTCGACGGCCTTCAAATACACCTCGGTTTTGCCGCTGCCGGTGCTGCCAAACAGCAAGAAGGGCCCGGTGCCGCTGGCCATTTGCGCCAGCACGGTGCTTTGCTCTTGTGAGAGAGCGGGTCCGGGTGTGGTGTGCACGGCGCGCTCGGTGTTTTGTTTTTTGAGACGACGGACCAGTTGTTCATTGCTTAGCTCGCGCAATTGGGGCGGCAGGGCCGACAAGGCCACCTCGCCCAATGCGCGTTGGTAGTACTGGGCCGAAAATTGAACCAGTTGACGCCATGTGTCGTGCAATGGACTCAGGCCATCCAGAACTCCAGTCACCTCTCGAAGACTCTCTGCGCTGATCTGTGTGGGTGCCTGATCATGAATGGCCCACACCACCCCCAATACCTCCCGTTTGCCCAGGGGTACACGCACCAGTTGTCCTGCCTGCACACCCAAGGGGCTTCGGTAGGTCAGCACACCGCCCACTGGGCTGTGTGCTGGGGTCGGAACTGCGATGTCAATCCAAACTAACAATGTCGATTGCTCCGGTGATTTGCATGAATGTATGAGTTTGGGGGGATCAGGTGAAGTCTTGAAATCTGCCTTAAGTGCTTGATTTCACAGTTCTTTGGCGTGGATTCAGAAAATCTGTGGATAACTTTGTTGAAAACTTGTCGCCAAGAGCTCAAAGGCCTTGATTTTGAAGGCCCCGGACCCATTGCCCAACAGATGAGCAAGAATAAAACCCCAATGAAATCAATAACTTGGCGTTCCCCTGCAAACTGTCAACGAGAGTCGCGCTCCCTTCGTCAAGAAAAACACACGGCCCTTTTTTTGTGCATAAGTCAAGAGGTGAAGTCTGAATGGTTGCAAAAAAATTGGCGTGTCAAGAGGTGGAGATGTCCGCTGAAGTCTTTGGTATTCAAGCGGGCAGGCGCAGCTTGCGCGAATGGCTGTGCACCGCTTCGACCAGCGCCGTCACATGCTCGGGCGGGGTGAATTGGCTGATGCCGTGGCCCAGGTTGAAGATGTGCGTGGGGCCTGTGGTGCTGCGGTCGGTGTGCGGCGTGCCAAAGCTGTCCAGCACGCGGTGCACCTCGGTGGCGATCTGCGCGGGCGGTGCAAAGAGGATGTTCGGGTCGATGTTGCCTTGCAGCGCTTTGCCGGGGCCACCCACAGGGCCGCCCACCAGGGCGCGGGCGCGGCCCAGGTTCATGGTCCAGTCCAGGCCCAGCACATCGCAGTTCAAACCCGCCATCTCGGGCAGCCACAGGCCGCCGCCTTTGGTGAAGACGATGCTGGGGATGCGTTGGCCGTTGTGCTCGGTTTTGAGCTGGCTCAGCACGCGGGCCGTGTAGGCCAGGCTGAACTGCTGAAAGGCCCCATCGGCCAGCACGCCGCCCCAACTGTCAAACACCATGACCGCTTGGGCACCGGCTTCGATTTGGGTGTTCAGGTACAGGGCCACGGCGTCGGCGTTGATGGCCAAAATGCGGTGCATCAAATCCGGGCGGCTGTACATCAGGGTTTTGACGTGACGGTAGTCGTCAGAGCCCGCGCCTTCGACCATGTAGCACGCCAGCGTCCAGGGGCTGCCGGAAAAGCCAATCAGGGGCACGCGGCCGTTCAGCGCTTTGCGGATGCTGGTGACGGCATCGAAGACGTAGCGCAGCTTGTTCATGTCGGGCACGGCCAGCTCGGCCACGGCGGCTTCGTCGCGCACGTTTTTGGCAAAGCGGGGGCCTTCGCCCTGGGCAAACGACAAGCCCAGGCCCATGGCGTCGGGCACGGTCAAGATGTCGCTGAACAGGATGGACGCGTCCAGCGGGTAACGGTCCAGGGGCTGCAAGGTCACTTCGGTGGCGAAGTCCACGTTGGTGGCCAGGCCCATGAAGCTGCCGGCTTTGGCGCGGGTGGCGCAGTACTCGGGCAAATAGCGACCGGCTTGGCGCATGAGCCAGACGGGGGTGTGGTCAGTGGCTTGGCGCAGGCAGGCGCGCAAGAAGCTGTCGTTTTGCAGGGGGGCGAAAGAGGCGTGTGTGGGGGTGCTCATGACGCCATTGTCGCAGGCCTCGGCCAGGAGGATTTGTCCACCTTTGGACTTGCTACAGGGGTATTGTGTCTGGGGTGGTTTATTGCGAGGGCGGGAGTTTTTGCAGCGCCGCTTGCACTTCGTCCACGCTGGGCAATTCGGACAAGAGCACCGGGGCTTGGCCCGGTGCATACAGCGCATAAACCGGCACGCCGCTGCGGCCCAAGGCCGTCAGGGCCTGGGTGATGGCCGGGTCGCGTCGCGTCCAGTCGGCCCGCATCAGCACCACCTGTCGGGCGGCAAAGTCGCTCAGCACTTGGGGGTCGGCCAAGGTGGTTTTCTTGTTGTACTGGCAGGTCACGCACCAAGCGGCAGTGAAGTCCACAAACACACGTCGACCAGCGGCCAGATGGGCTTGCATATCGGCGTCCGACCAGGCTTGCCACTGGGGCTGGCCAGTGGGGCTTTTGTCGTTGCTGCTGGCGGTACTGACGGCGGGCGCTTCGCGCAATGCCAAAGGCAACCAGTTGCTGCCCAGCCAAAGCAAAAGGGCCAGCCCCAGACCGACCATGAGCCAGCGTGTTGGCCCTTGCAGGCCCAGCGCCCAGGCCAGCCAGGCCACTGTCAGCAAAAGCGCCAGCAGGCCGCTGGCTCCGTCGATACCGGTTTGCTGGCCGAGTACCCACAGCAGCCAGATGACGGTGGCAAACATGGGGAAAGCCATCGCCTGACGGAAGGTCACCATCCAGGCTCCGGGGCGGGGCAGTGTGCGGGCGATGCCGGGCCACCAGCTGGCCGCCAGGTAGGGCAAGGCCATGCCCAAGCCCATGGCGGCAAACACCAGGAGCGCTTGCCATACAGGCAGCGCAATCGCCAGGCCCAGCGATGCGCCCATGAAGGGTGCAGTGCATGGCGAGGCCACGGCTACGGACAGCGCGCCTGACAATGCTGCGTTCACGGTCGGGTGGCGGCTTTGCAGGGTGGCCAGGCTGCTGGGCAGGATCTGGCCGAATTCGAATACGCCCGCAAGGTTCAGGCCCAGCAGGGTGAACAAGAGTGCCAGAGCCGCCACCACGGGCGGTGACTGCAGTTGAAAGCCCCAGCCCAGTTGCTCACCTGCCGCGCGCAGCGCCAGCATGAGGCCGCCCAGCAGCATGAAGGAGGCGACCAAGCCTGTGGTGTAGGCCAGTCCGGCGCTACGGTGTTGTGCTTGCGAGCTGTCTGCATGGGTCAAGCCCAGCACCTTGATGGCCAGCACAGGAAAGACGCAGGGCATGAGGTTGAGCAACAGGCCGCCGACCAGCGCCCCCAAGATGGCCAGGGTCAGGCCCAAAGCGGTGGTGGCCTGGCTGGTTGGCAGGGGCGCTTGGGCGGCCCGGGCGTTTTCGGCCAGGGCCCTGGCGAGAGCGGGTGAAATTTCGGCAGGCGTGGCTTGGGCTAAGGCAGGCCAAGTGCCTAGCACTGGCGTGTGGATCTCGTAAGCCGGAGCTTTGGGGGACGACTCCTGCCCCATCGCGATCACCCAGCGCATCGTTTTGGGGCTGTCGCCACGCTCGGGCGAAACCGGGATGGCGGCGTTCCATACCGAGCCTTGCCAGTGTTGTGTCCAGTCCTTGCCTTGCACGGCGGCGTTGTGCACCACGTTGGTCGTGGCCGGGAAGGTGCTGAGTGTCTGGCCGCGCCAACTCGGGGGCAGGCCATGCACGCGCAGGCGCAGTTGCTGGCCGTCATCCGAGACCGTGGTCTGGCCCCCAGAGACCCATGAGCCGCCTTCTTGCCGTTGTGGCAGTGTCTGTGGGCGGAGTTTTTGCGCCGTTGCAAACAAGGTGGCGTGCGGTGTTTGGGCTGCGCTCGATGTCAGATTCAGTGAGAAACGCCCCTCTTGCGGAATGCATTCTTGGCGGCACACCAGCCATTCGGCTTGTAATTGAAGGGGTAAGCCACCCGTGACCGGAAACTGGAAAGCGGCAGCCACCGTCACCGGCACGACCAGCAAGAGACGGCCGTCGTAGCCGTAATTGGCCAGCGTGCCAATCGGGATCTTTTTGGGCAGGGGCCAGGCGATGTCGCCCGCCTGCAAACCGGCAGGCAGTTGCCATTGCAGCCGGGTGGGCAGGCCCGAGTCGCCCGGGTTTTGCCAGTAGGTGTGCCACTGGGGTTGGTGTTCGATCTGCAGGCCCAACCAGAAGGTTTGTCCAGCCTGCACCCCTTGGGGGGCGTGCACCAGTAATTCGGCCTGCACTTGTTCGGTGTTGACCACATGGGCGGGACTGCTGAGCAAGGCGTTGGTGGCGGAATTGCTGGCGGTCGCTTTCGAAGAAAACAGGGTGCCGGTTTGCGCCAGGCTGGGCGCGGACGCCCACAAGAGCGCGCACAAGCCCAGCACAATCAGCCCACTCTGAACCATGGCCCAGCCACGCGACAACAAGGAAACTTTCACGCCAATCCTTCTTTATGGCCCCGAACACCTGTAGCGGAACCTTCTGCGAAAGGCACTGTACACGGCCGCGCTCCATTAAGATGCCGAACATGCAAAACCCTTCGCGATTTTGGGCCGACTGGACCACCACAGATTTTCAGGCACTGCCGCTGGAGCGCGCCATCGCCGTGCTGCCGGTGGCCGCTACCGAGCAACATGGCCCGCACCTGCCGCTGTCGGTGGACACCGACTTGGTCAATGGCGTCGTGTCGGCTTGCTTGTCGCACCTGTCCGCCGACTTACCCGTCTTGTTTTTGCCCACCCAAACGGTGGGCTTGAGCCCCGAGCACGCCCGTTTTGCCGGCACCCTGACGCTCAAGGCCGAAACCGTGATCCGTTTGTGGACCGACATGGGCGAGTCGGTGGCGGCCAGTGGCGTGAAAAAGTTGGTGCTTTTGAACGCCCATGGCGGTCAGGTCAGTGTGATGGACATCGTGGCGCGCGACCTGCGGGCCCGGCTGGGTATGCTGGTGTACAGCGTGAGTTGGTTCAATTTGCCGCTGCGCGATGCGCAAGGCGGCGACGTGAATGCGCTGTTTCCGCCCGAAGAGCACCGTTTTGGCGTGCACGCGGGGGACACCGAAACCTCGATGATGCTGGCGCTGCGCCCGGACACCGTGCGCATGGATCGGGCGCAGAACTTTCGGTCCACCTCGCAAGACCGCGCCGAGCGTTTTGAAATATTGGGTAACGGAAAAAGTGCCAAGCTGGGCTGGCAAATGCAGGATTACAACCGCCATGGCGCAGCGGGCAATGCGGCTGCGGCCACGGCACTCAAGGGCCGAGCGCTGCTGGATGCTTCAGGCCGCGCTTTGGCGCAGTTGTTGGCCGAAATCGACCAACTGCCGCCAACCACCTTGAGTGAGCGGATGGGCTGAGCCTTGTGGGGGGTCCGAGTTGGCTTGTCCGACTGGGTTGAATCTGCTGCAGGGTTTCAAAAAGTCGGCAACACCAATTGGCAGTCATCCCTGCTGACGCTTCGTGGGTGCTCGCGTGTGGCGTCGATGCACCCGCCTTCGGCATAAACCCCTTGGGGGTCGCGCATGCACACCATGCGCTCCAGCACCTGCTGGCGGGCTTGTGGGTCGCGTTCGGTTTGGGCAACGTGTTGTTCCACCACCGTCTCGTCCATGTGTAACTTGCCTTGGCTGTCATGGACTGTTCCATGGCGCCAATGAAAAATTTCGATGGCTTTTGACTCCAGCGTGAAGGGGCGATCGCGCTGCCAAAAGTTGCTGAACAGTCCGCCGCCCATGTAAATGACCCATGAGCCTTCGTAACCTTCGATGTCGGAAGAGCGTTCGTCGGGGTTGCGAAACCACAGCCGATCACCCGGGACATAAAAGCGAGTGGGCAAAGGAGCGGCCATGCTGCCGTACTCAATCAGGTAAACATCGTGAAATTGTCCGGATCGGATGGCGTAGCGTTCGTTCAGTTGCTGCAATTTGGCCAACAAGGCCGGGTGGTGCATCGCCAACTCTTGCGCGATGCCCAACAGAATCACGTATTCGGTGGCGCGGTAGCAAGAAAAATCGTAGAGCTTGCCTGTGGCTTCGGGTTGGGTGGCCGCAATGAGGGCCGGGATCAGCGGGCGACCCGGATTCAAAATGAAGCCGGTTGCTTCTTCGTAATGCCAATCGGCTTCGGGTCTTTCTGCGGCTTCGGTGTTGAATGCGAGCGCGGTTTTGCGTGCAGCCAACACCATGTTGCGCCTGACCCTGACATGGGACTGCAGTGACGCCAGGTTGGCAAAGCTGAAAAGATGGGGTGAGCCCAGCAAGGCGACGCAGATTTCACGCTCGAGTGCGCCGTGAGGCAAGGCGCTGTGGTGATGGCCGAGTGTTTGGTGCAGATACAGGGTGTCGTGGCCAGGCATCAACTGCTGCAGTACTTCTGGGTGCAAGGTGCAGCGAAGCTTCAGGCCTTCTTCAGGTTCTTCTTTTATGAGGGTTTGGCTCAAGGCTTGGAGATCCAGGCTGTCCAGCCAAGCTGCCCAAGCATGCTTGAGCGCATTCAGGTCGTCGGTGGGTTTGACCGAGATCTCAACGCCAAGGTTTAAGAGATCAGGGTTTGACAAAGCGCTGGAGCAGTTCATGTTGAGGATTTTGCCTATGGATTTTGATGGTTCATTCAGGGATAACGCGCAAGCCAGATTTGTGGGAGTGATCGATCAAGCGAAAGTTACCCAGTCTTTGTGCGCGTCGCTGTCCAGGTGGGGCAGCGTGTTGTAGGTCAGCAGCATGTGCCGCTTGGGGTTGAACACAAACTCGGTCAGCGCCGTGTTGCGGATGCGCAGGTTCAGCTCGATGGTGGTCTCGGCCGGGGTGCCCAGCACCCGGCCCACCGCGGTGGAGATGGGGCCGCCGCTGGAGACGATCATCACGTCGCCTGAATGGTTTTGCCGCACATGGTCGAGCGCCGCCTCAATGCCGCCCACAAAGTCGGCGTAGCTGGTCATGCCGCGCGGCTGGGTGCGCCCGGCCATCCAGGCTTGCAGCGCATCGCGCAGCAGGCGAAAGTGGTGGCGGTACAGCTCGGGGGTGTCGGGCTTGGCCAGCGGCTCGGGGTGGATGGACTCGATCAGCGCGTGGCTGTCGTATTCGTTCAGGCCCGGCCACACGGCCGGGGTGTGCGGCAAGCCTGCGCCTTCGGCGATGCCTTCCCAAGTTTGGCGGTGGCGCTTCAAGCTGCCCATCATCACCGCTTCGATGGGTTGGCCCTGAAGTTTGGGCCGCAGGTATTCACCCAAGCGCACGGCTTGCTGGCGGCCTAGTGGGCTGAGTTGATCGTAGTCATCGGCCCCGAAGGAGGCTTGTCCATGGCGGACCAAATAGAGTGTTCCCATAGGCTGAGATTGTGCGCAGCCTGGGCGCTTGAGCCTGTCGCTGGGGTGATCAGGGGCTGGGCGTTTTGCGGTGGTTCAGGCGTTAGTGGTTCGTTGTTCAGCGGCACATGCCGGGCTCACAAGTTCACCGTGCCCTGAATGCAGCCGACCACGTCGCCACCAACCCAGACTTGTCGCTGGCTGTCTTGCGACAAAAACACTTGGCCTGCGCGGCCCAGCACCGTGCCCTGGCGGGCGCTGTAGGCGGCAGGCATGTGGCCGTAGTCCATGAGCCATTGCGCCAGCGACGCGTTCAAGCTGCCGGTGACCGGGTCTTCGGTCACGCCCACGGGGGCGGCAAAGGCACGCACCTCCAGGTCGGTCGGGTCGTTCGCGATGCGGGTGCTCGATGTCGTGAACGCCCGTGCTTCGCGGTTGGCGCGGCGGATCAGGCCACCGTCTGGGGTTTGCCGCTTGGCCGCCACGCCGACTTTGGTGCCCAGCTTTTTCAAGGCGGCGTGATCGGGTTCCAGGGCCAGCACCGTGTCCACACTGTCCACCAGCAGGCCCAGCCAGTGCGGGCCGTTGTTCAGGTTTTGGGCGGCTATCACTTCCGAGGCGTCCAGCCCCAATGCCGCCAGCACAGGGGCGAGGTCTTCGGCCGAGATGTCCGAGCGCTTCAGCGGTGGTGCCGCAAAAGCCCAGCGCTCGCCCTGTTGCTTCAAAGTCACCAGGCCAACGCCGCATTCCTGCATCAGCACACCGGGTTGCCGGGGCGTGTTGCCCGCCTTCAGCCAAGCGTGGGCCGTGCCCAGTGTGGGGTGGCCCGCAAACGGCAACTCGGCTCCGGGCGTGAAAATGCGCACCCGGTAGTCGGCACCGCCCGCAACGCCTTCGGTCGTGGGCGGCAGCACAAAGGTGGTTTCGCTCAGCTGCGTCCAGGCGGCAAAGGTTTGCATCTGCGCGTCGCTCAGGCCCGTGCCATCGAGCACCACGGCCAGCGGGTTGCCCAGAAAGGCGGTGTCGGTGAAGACGTCGACTTGTTGAAAAGCTCGGAATTTCATGGGATCTTGAGGGGGTGGGAGCGGATTACAAGGATTCTCGGATCGCCGTTGCCAGCGCGGCCATGCCGGTGTTGATCTGGTCCACAGTGGCGGTCACAAACGACAGGCGCAGGGTGCTTTCGTTGGCGGCCCCAGCGTAAAACGCCGAGCCGGGCACAAAGGCCACGCCTTTTTCAACGGCTTTGTCCAGCAGGGGAATGGCTTTGAGGCCCTGGGGCAGTTGCACCCACAGGAACATGCCGCCCACAGGGCGGTTCCAGGAGAGGCCCAGGCCCGCCATTTCGCGGTCAAGCGCGGCGAGCATCGCTTCGCACTGCTGTTTGTACAGCGCCCGGATGGTGGGCACATGGCGGTCGATGAAGCCGTCCTTGAGCACTTCGGCCACCACGCGCTGGTTGAAGCTGGGCGTGTGCAGGTCGGCCGCTTGTTTGGCTTGCAGCAGTTTGGGGTACAGGGCCTTGGGTGCCACCAAATAGCCTAGGCGCAGGCCGGGCGCCAAAATTTTGGAGAAGGAACCGAGGTACACGCTGCCCTCGGGGTGGCGGGAGCTCAACGATGGCGCGGGCGGTGCGTCAAACCACAGGTCGCCGTAGGGGTTGTCTTCGATGATCGGCAAGCCACATTCGACAGCCACCTGCGCCACGGCGGCGCGGCGTTCTTCGGTCATGGTGCGGCCGGTGGGGTTCTGGAAGTTGGGCAGCAGGTACACAAAGCGGGCTTTGTCGGCACCCGTGCCCACTTTGGCGCGCAGGTCGGCGGCATCCACGCCATGGTCATCGCTTTGCACGCCCACCGCGATGGGCTCCATTGGGGTGAAGGCTTGCAGTGCGCCCAAATAGGTGGGCGTTTCCACCAAGATGCGGCTGCCTGCGTCGATGAGGATTTTGGCAACCAAGTCCAGGCCTTGCTGGCTGCCGGTGGTGATCAGCACTTGGTCGGGGCTGACCTTCATGCCTTGCTTGAGCAGGTCTTGCGCGACCCACTCGCGCAAGGGAGCGTAGCCTTCGCTGGCGGCGTATTGCAGGGCGGCTTTGCCGTCATCCCGCAGCACGCGCTCGCTGGCTTCGCGCATGGCGTCGATCGGGAAGGTCAGGGGCGAGGGCAGGCCGCCCGCAAAGCTGATGATGCCGGGTTTTTCGGTGACCTTGAGGATCTCGCGGATCACCGAGGGGTTCATTTTGTCGGCGCGTCGGGCCATTTGCCAGTGCATGGGGTGCTCCTTTATTGTTTTTCAGTTGGCCTTTGGGGTGCTGGCCACGCGCCGCCCCATGAAAACTGTGGCCACCACCAGCAGGGCAAAACCCAGAGTCATGGCGTCCAGTGATTCTCCCAACAATGGTATGGCCGCCAAAATGCTGATGAAAGGTTGCAGCAACTGCAGCTGGCTCACCCGCAGTGGGCCGCCCAGCGACAGGCCGCGAAACCAGGCAAAAAACCCGGCCCACATCGAGAACACCCCGACGTAAAGCAAGGCCAGCCATGCAGGGGTGGCGATCGGTTGGGTGGGCCAGGTGAGCCAAGCACCTGGCAATGTGATGGGCAGCGCCATCACGCAGACCCAGCTGATGACCTTTTCAGCGCCGAGGCTGGCGGTGACTTTGGCGCCCGCCACATAACCCAGCGAGGCGGCGACCACAGCGCCGAGCAGCAGGCTGTCGGCCCAGGTCAGTCCAAAACCGTGCCCCATTTGTGCGGCCCGAAGCACGCTGTAGACTGCGACCAAGCTGCTGCCCAGCGCCGCAAACACCCAAAAGCCCAAACGTGCCCGCTGGTGCATGAGCCAAGCCGCAGCTGCGGCTGTGGCCAGGGGCAACAAGGCGGTGATGACGGCCGCGTGGCTGGCCGTGACGTGGCGAAGGGCCCAGCCCAGCAGCAAGGGGTAGCCGATCACATTGCCCGCCAGCGACAAATACAACGGCCCGCGTTGCTCGGACGATGGCCAGGGTGCACGCACAGCCAAGAGGTAAATCGCCGACAGCACACCCGCCAGAGCGGCCCGACCCCAGGTCACAAACCAGGGCGACAGTTGCGGCGCATCGACTGTGCCGGTGGCCAGGCGCGTCATGGGCAGGGTGAGCGCAAAGATCACCACGCCCAGCAGACCCAACCACAGGCCTTGGGTTTCGGCTGCCATCGTTTTTTTCATGTTGTTCATCAGGCACCCTGACGCAAACCATTCAGCAACCAGACCACAGTGGCCAACAGCGCCAAGGCCATGCAGCGGTTGAAAATCAGCAAGCGACGGCCATGTGCTAACCAGTGCCGCAACATCGAGCCCGCCACCGCGTAGGTCAGGTTGCTGAAAAACCCATAGGCCACCATGATGGGCAGCAGCACCAGCGTGCGGGCGGTGGCGTCATCCCGCCCTGCCACCCAGCCGGCCACGATGGCCAAGGCCAGCATCCAGGCCTTGATGTTGAGAAACTGCAGGCCCACGCCCTGCACAAAGCCCACCTGCAGTTTGGCGCTGTCGGCTTGTTGCAAGCTGCCGCTTTGCCACAAACGCGAGGCCAGCCACAGCAAATAGCCATTGCCCAACACCACGATGCCCCAGCGCAGGGGTGGAAAGGCCACCACCAATCCGCCAAGGCCTGTGGCACACAGGGCAAACAAAATGCCCCAGCCCACCGGCACCGCACACACAAAGCGCATGGCGCGGCGAAGGCCATGGTTGGCGGCCATGGCGGTCGACAAGGTGGTGTTGGGCCCGGGCGTGAAGCTGCTCACGGTGGCGAGCACCAACAGCGCGCTGAGTTCGGAAGAGGTCATGGCTTTGAATGTAGTGCTGAAATAAGTACAGTATCAATACAGTTTACGAGATCATTTATAAAACTGTATTGCTTCGCTTGACCGCACACTTTGGATTGAATGCCACCCATGTCTTTGCTCAGTCGTGAATCCAGCCAACCCCTGACCGAACAGCTCGCGCAGCGTTTTGTAACGCGCATGCGCGACCAGTTGTTGGTTTCTGGGGCGCGCTTGCCATCGGTTCGGCAATGTGCCCAGATGCATGGCGTGAGTGCCTCCACCGTGGTGGCCGCTTACGACTGGCTGGTTGCGCAGGGCTGGGTCGAGGCGCGTCCGAACCGGGGCTTTTTTGTGCGTGACCGGGTGCAACGCACGCCGTCCACTTCGCTGGCGGTTGAGGGCTTGGTGCCCAGTCCGCCGCCTGTGAATGCCGCCAGTCTGATCCGGGGCATGTTCCATCAGCCCAGCGCTGAGCCGCAACCGGGGATGGGCGTGTTTCCTCCAGATTGGCTGGATGCCGACTTTTTGTCGGCAGCTTTGCGTAAGGTGGTGGCCAGCCCGGCTTTGCGTGAGTCATCTTTGCGTTACGGCGAGCCGCAAGGGGACAGCGGTTTGCGCGAAATTTTGTCGGCCAAGCTGTCAAGCTTGGGTTTGCACGCGACGCCAGGGCAACTGATCACCACCGTGGGGGCGACCCATGCGCTGGACATCATCAGCCGCACCCTGTTGCGTCCTGGTGACTGCGTGATGGTGGAGGAGCCCGGTTGGGCCATTGAATTCGCCCGCTTGCAAAACCTGGGTGTGCGCATCTTGCCTGTGCCACGATTGGAGATTGGGCCGGACCTGGATGTGGTGGAACGTTATGCGCAGTTGCATGCACCCAAGATGATGGTCAGTGTGTCGGTCTTGCACAACCCCACAGGTTATGGCTTGTCCTTGCCTTGTGCGCACCAGTTGGTGAATCTGGCGCACCGCTACAACTTCCATGTGGTCGAAGACGACACCTATGGGCACATGGCCCCGTCGCATGCGGTGCGCTTGTCGGTGCTCGATGGCTTGCAAAAAACCATCTACGTCAGCGGCTATGCCAAGATCCTCGCGCCCAGTTGGCGCGTGGGTTACCTGGCGGCTCCGGCCGATTTGAAAGATGCGTTTTTGGACACCAAGCTTTTGTCCACACTCACCACCCCGGTGCTGTTCGAAAAGGCGCTGGCCTTGTGCCTGGAGCAAGGCGCGATCCGGCGGCACACCGAGCGCTTGTCGCAATTGCTGGATGTCGCCCGCAGCCGCAGTGTGAAGCTGGCGCTGGCGCACGGTTGCCAGTTCGTGGCAGCGCCTCAAGGCCTGTTTGGCTGGGTGGATGTGGGGGTTGACACCGATCTGCTGGCGCTGCGCATGCACGATGTCGGTTACCTGTTGGCCCCCGGTTCCTTGTTCCATGCCGATCGCAGGCCCGGCTCGTTGATGCGGGTGAACTTTGCGAGCACGCAAGATGACAAATTCTGGCGCGCCTTGGCCAAGACGCGGCAGGCTTTGCTGTAGTTTTCCCCCGGGGCTTGATGTTCTTTGAGTCTTCACACCCTTGGCGGGTGCTCAACGGGTCGACAAAATTTCCCAGCGTTCCATGGCGGCCAGCAGCTGGTCATCGATTTCCGTATCGCGGCGGAACAGTTGTTGCGCCTGCCCGGGGTCGCGCTGGTAAACGCTGCCGTCGGACAGTTGCGCACGCACGTTGGTTTGCTCCTTTTCCAAGTTCTCTATTTTTGTTGGCAGCTCGGCCAGCTCGCGTTGTTCTTTGTAGCTGAGCTTGCTGCGTGTTGGGGTGCTTGCTGCGGGGGCTGATGACGCTGGGATGGGGCTTGCGGCTGGGGCTGCCTGAATTGGGGTGCCGCTGCGCTGCGCCGTTTGAGCCCGAATGGCCTGAGCACGTTTGGATTGGACCAGCCAGTCCTGCACCGAGCCCTCGTACTCGCGCCAAAAACCAGGTTGGTCTGGGGCGCTTTCGCAGGCAATGATGCCCGTGACCACGTTGTCCATGAAGGCGCGGTCGTGGCTGACCAGGAACACCGTGCCTTCGTAGGTTTGCAGCAGCTCTTCGAGCAATTCAAGGGTTTCGATGTCCAGGTCGTTGGTCGGTTCGTCCAGCACCAGCACGTTGGCTGGTCGCGCAAACAAGCGGGCCAACAGAAGACGGTTGCGTTCACCGCCCGACAGTGAGCGCACCGGCGAAGTGCCGCGTGCGGGCGAGAACAAAAAGTCACCCAGGTAGCTCTTGACGTGCTGGCGTTTGTTGCCAATCTCGATCCATTCGCTGCCGGGGCTGATGAAGTCTTCCAGCGTGGCGTCCAGGTCCAGCGCATCGCGCATTTGGTCAAAATAGGCCACTTCGAGCTTGGTGCCACGGCGCACTTCACCGCTGTCGGCTTCAAGCTCGCCCAAAATCAGTTTGAGCAAGGTGGTTTTGCCGGCACCGTTGGGGCCCAATAAGCCGATCTTGTCGCCACGCAGCAAGGTGCCGGTGAATTTCTGGATCACAGTGCGCACCGAGCCGTCGGGTTGGGTGAAGCTTTTGCTCACGTCGGTCAGTTCGGCCACCAGCTTGCCGCTTGGCACACCCGAGGCGACTTCCATCTTCACGTTGCCCACTTTTTCACGTCGTGCTGCACGTTCGCCGCGCAGGTTTTGCAGCCGAGTGATGCGGCTTTGACTGCGGGTGCGGCGCGCTTCTACGCCTTTGCGGATCCAGATCTCTTCTTGGGCCAGCAATTTGTCAGCCTTGGCCTGAATCACGGATTCTTGAGCGAGTTGCTCTTCTTTTTGTACTTGGTAGGCGGCGTAGTTGCCCGGGTAAGGGCGCAGCTTGCCGCGGTCCAACTCCACAATGCGGGTGGCGATGCGGTCCAAGAATGCCCGGTCGTGCGTGATGGCGATCACGCTGCCCTTGAAGTCGATCAACAGATCTTCCAGCCAGGTGATGGCGTTCAGGTCCAGGTGGTTGGTGGGCTCGTCCAATAAGAGAACGTCTGGGCGGGTCACCAAAGCTTGCGCCAGGGCCACGCGCTTGCGCATCCCCCCGGACAGCGATTGCACCACCGCACGGGGGTCCAGTTGCAAGCGTTGCAGGGTTTCGTCCAGCCGCTGCTCCCAGCCCCACCCATCGCGCGATTCGATGAGCCCTTGCAAAGTGTCCAGGTCGCCCCGGCTGTGGGTGTAATCGTCGATCCATTGCACCACTTCGGCCAAGCCTTCACGCACAGACTCAAAAATGGTGTGCTCAGCGACCAGGATGGGCTCCTGAGCCACGTAGGCGATGCGAACGCCTTGCTGTACATGCAAGTTACCGTCGTCTGGGCGCTCCATGCCCGCCAGAATCTTGAGTAAGGATGATTTGCCGGTGCCGTTGCGACCAATCAAGCCGATGCGCTCAGTCGTCTCCAAAGAGAAGTCGGCGTGATCGAGGAGGGCGACGTGACCAAAAGCCAGAGACGCGTTCAGGAGTGTGAGTAATGCCATGGGCCGATTATCCCGGGGCGGTTGCAAAAATGATTCGAAAAATTCAAAAAGATGGATAAGGACCCAAAAGCTGTGTCACAATGGAGGGCTTCGCTGGGCACAAAGCAGTTTTCGCAAGAAAGTCAAGGCAGGCGGTGAAGATGTTTTTGAGAAGATCACAAGGATCGAAAAAATTTTCAAAAACTTGACGCGGCCTTAAAAACTGTGCCATAATTTGAGGCTTCGCTGATCGCAGCGAGGCAAGATAAGGTGATGAGAGTTGCCTAGGTTCTTTAAAAATATACAGCCGATAAGCGTGGGCGTTTGATGGTGATTGCCAAGTTCTTCGGAACTTAGCTTTAATTAGCTAACAAACGCTCATGAAGTAAAAAAGATGTGGAAATCAGAGATGGTGACCACGTCGATTCCAATTTATGAGTTGCTTGAGACTGTTAAAGGTCAAGAGCGAAAAAAAAATCAAGATCGAACTATAGAGTTTGATCCTGGCTCAGATTGAACGCTGGCGGAATGCTTTACACATGCAAGTCGAACGGTAGAGGGGGCAACCCCTTGAGAGTGGCGAACGGGTGAGTAATATATCGGAACGTGCCCAGTCGTGGGGGATAACGTAGCGAAAGTTACGCTAATACCGCATACGATCTAAGGATGAAAGCGGGGGACTCGCAAGAGCCTCGCGCGATTGGAGCGGCCGATATCAGATTAGGTAGTTGGTGGGGTAAAGGCTCACCAAGCCAACGATCTGTAGCTGGTCTGAGAGGACGACCAGCCACACTGGAACTGAGACACGGTCCAGACTCCTACGGGAGGCAGCAGTGGGGAATTTTGGACAATGGACGCAAGTCTGATCCAGCCATTCCGCGTGCAGGATGAAGGCCCTCGGGTTGTAAACTGCTTTTGTACGGAACGAAAAGGTTTCTATTAATACCAGGAGCTCATGACGGTACCGTAAGAATAAGCACCGGCTAACTACGTGCCAGCAGCCGCGGTAATACGTAGGGTGCAAGCGTTAATCGGAATTACTGGGCGTAAAGCGTGCGCAGGCGGTTATATAAGACAGATGTGAAATCCCCGGGCTCAACCTGGGAACTGCATTTGTGACTGTATAGCTAGAGTACGGTAGAGGGGGATGGAATTCCGCGTGTAGCAGTGAAATGCGTAGATATGCGGAGGAACACCGATGGCGAAGGCAATCCCCTGGACCTGTACTGACGCTCATGCACGAAAGCGTGGGGAGCAAACAGGATTAGATACCCTGGTAGTCCACGCCCTAAACGATGTCAACTGGTTGTTGGGTCTTCACTGACTCAGTAACGAAGCTAACGCGTGAAGTTGACCGCCTGGGGAGTACGGCCGCAAGGTTGAAACTCAAAGGAATTGACGGGGACCCGCACAAGCGGTGGATGATGTGGTTTAATTCGATGCAACGCGAAAAACCTTACCCACCTTTGACATGTACGGAAGCCTTTAGAGATAAAGGCGTGCTCGAAAGAGAGCCGTAACACAGGTGCTGCATGGCTGTCGTCAGCTCGTGTCGTGAGATGTTGGGTTAAGTCCCGCAACGAGCGCAACCCTTGTCATTAGTTGCTACATTCAGTTGGGCACTCTAATGAGACTGCCGGTGACAAACCGGAGGAAGGTGGGGATGACGTCAAGTCCTCATGGCCCTTATAGGTGGGGCTACACACGTCATACAATGGCTGGTACAAAGGGTTGCCAACCCGCGAGGGGGAGCCAATCCCATAAAACCAGTCGTAGTCCGGATCGCAGTCTGCAACTCGACTGCGTGAAGTCGGAATCGCTAGTAATC
This sequence comes from Limnohabitans sp., assembly GCF_023910625.1. NCBI lineage: Bacteria > Pseudomonadati > Pseudomonadota > Betaproteobacteria > Burkholderiales > Comamonadaceae > Limnohabitans > Limnohabitans sp. Next base: position 1,844,589 of record NZ_JAAVVW010000003.1, on the reverse strand, counting down.
GTGGATCAGAATGTCACGGTGAATACGTTCCCGGGTCTTGTACACACCGCCCGTCACACCATGGGAGCGGGTCTCGCCAGAAGTAGTTAGCCTAACCGCAAGGAGGGCGATTACCACGGCGGGGTTCGTGACTGGGGTGAAGTCGTAACAAGGTAGCCGTATCGGAAGGTGCGGCTGGATCACCTCCTTTCTGGAAACTGCAATCTAAATTGAACGCTCACACTTATCGGTTGTTGGAAGGGTAGTCGCTGACGGCTATGGGTAAGCCCCAAGTCATTGGCGGCCGGCTTGGGTCTGTAGCTCAGTTGGTTAGAGCACTGTGTTGATAACGCAGGGGTCGTTGGTTCGAGACCAACCAGACCCACCAATCCTTCTGAGGACGGTGCTGAAAGGCGCCAAGGTAGAGACGTTGAAGACAACGGGGGATTAGCTCAGCTGGGAGAGCACCTGCTTTGCAAGCAGGGGGTCGTCGGTTCGATCCCGTCATCCTCCACCACCACTTATCGAATGTTGACGGGGCCTGAAAAGGGTTCTGATGCATGTTCATTCAAAACAAAAGTGACTTGGCAAGAGATTGCACAGGTTGTTTTTGTGTTGATTGATATTGATCGATTAACAAGTGTCGAAAGACACACGGCTGTTCTTTAAAAATTCATAGAGTCGAATCAGAGTTGCCAGGGGAAACCGCACATTCGTAAAGGTTTAGTGCGGACCGTGCCCCTGGTGACAATTTTTTGATTGCGTCAAAACGAATATTCAAACGACGTTTGAAATTCAAGTAAAGACGAATTGTTCTTTTGATATTGGATGGAAACATCCGGTGTTGAGGAATTATTCATTTACGGCATAACGCGTCAGGTGGAAGACCTGACAGACATTCCTTGAAAACAACGATGAGGTCTCGCAAGAGAGTTCAAAGTTATAGGGTCAAGTGAATAAGAGCATGTGGTGGATGCCTTGGCAATGATAGGCGACGAAAGACGTGAAAGCCTGCGATAAGCTTCGGGGAGCTGGCAAATAAGCTTTGATCCGGAGATTTCTGAATGGGGAAACCCACCCTTAGGGGTATCGCATGATGAATACATAGTCATGCGAGGCGAACCGGGTGAACTGAAACATCTCAGTAGCTCGAGGAAAAGACATCAACCGAGATTCCGAAAGTAGTGGCGAGCGAAATCGGAAGAGCCTGTTAGTGATAGCACAATTGTTAGCAAAGCGGCATGGAAAGGCCGACCATAGTGGGTGATAGTCCCGTATGCGAAAACAAATGTGTGGTACTGAGCTAACGACAAGTAGGGCGGGACACGAGAAATCCTGTCTGAATATGGGGGGACCATCCTCCAAGGCTAAATACTCATCATTGACCGATAGTGAACAAGTACCGTGAGGGAAAGGCGAAAAGAACCCCGGGAGGGGAGTGAAATAGATCCTGAAACCGCATGCTTACAAAAAGTAGGAGCCTCGAAAGGGGTGACTGCGTACCTTTTGTATAATGGGTCAGCGACTTACATTCAGTGGCAAGGTTAACCGAATAGGGAAGCCGTAGAGAAATCGAGTCCGAATAGGGCGATCAGTCGCTGGGTGTAGACCCGAAACCAAGTGATCTATCCATGGGCAGGATGAAGGTGCCGTAACAGGTACTGGAGGTCCGAACCGACTAATGTTGCAAAATTAGCGGATGACCTGTGGATAGGGGTGAAAGGCTAAACAAACTTGGAAATAGCTGGTTCTCTCCGAAAACTATTTAGGTAGTGCCTCAAGTATTACCATCGGGGGTAGAGCACTGTTTTGGCTAGGGGGTCATGGCGACTTACCAAACCAAGGCAAACTCCGAATACCGATGAGTACAGCTTGGGAGACAGAGCACCGGGTGCTAACGTCCGGACTCAAGAGGGAAACAACCCAGACCGCCAGCTAAGGTCCCTAAAATTGGCTAAGTGGGAAACGAAGTGGGAAGGCTAAAACAGTCAGGATGTTGGCTTAGAAGCAGCCATCATTTAAAGAAAGCGTAATAGCTCACTGATCGAGTCGTCCTGCGCGGAAGATGTAACGGGGCTAAGCCAGTTACCGAAGCTGCGGATTTGCAATTTATTGCAAGTGGTAGGAGAGCGTTCTGTAGGCCTGTGAAGGTGGTGGTGTAAACCCTGCTGGAGGTATCAGAAGTGCGAATGCTGACATGAGTAGCGTTAAAGGGGGTGAAAAGCCCCCTCGCCGTAAGCGCAAGGTTTTCTACGCAACGTTCATCGGCGTAGAGTGAGTCGGCCCCTAAGGCGAGGCAGAGATGCGTAGCTGATGGGAAACAGGTCAATATTCCTGTACCGATGACAAGTGCGATGTGGGGACGGAGAAGGTTAGCTCAGCCAACTGTTGGACATGTTGGTTCAAGCCTGTAGTCGTGCCTGGTAGGCAAATCCGCCGGGCTTAGATGAGGGGTGATAACGAGGGTGCTTGCACCTGAAGTGAGTGATACCCTGCTTCCAGGAAAAGCCACTAAGCTTCAGCTTGTCATTGACCGTACCGCAAACCGACACTGGTGCGCGAGATGAGTATTCTAAGGCGCTTGAGAGAACTCAGGAGAAGGAACTCGGCAAATTGATACCGTAACTTCGGGAGAAGGTATGCCCCTATTAGGTGAACTTGAACAAAGGGAGCCGAACGGGGTTGCAAAAAATCGGTGGCTGCGACTGTTTAATAAAAACACAGCACTCTGCAAACACGAAAGTGGACGTATAGGGTGTGACGCCTGCCCGGTGCTGGAAGATTAAATGATGGGGTGCAAGCTCTTGATTGAAGTCCCAGTAAACGGCGGCCGTAACTATAACGGTCCTAAGGTAGCGAAATTCCTTGTCGGGTAAGTTCCGACCTGCACGAATGGCGTAACGATGGCCACACTGTCTCCTCCTGAGACTCAGCGAAGTTGAAATGTTTGTGATGATGCAATCTCCCCGCGGAAAGACGGAAAGACCCCATGAACCTTTACTGTAGCTTTGTATTGGACTTTGAACAGATCTGTGTAGGATAGGTGGGAGGCTTTGAAGCGAGGTCGCTAGATCTTGTGGAGCCAACGTTGAAATACCACCCTGGTGTGTTTGAGGTTCTAACCTAGGTCCATTATCTGGATCGGGGACAGTGCATGGTAGGCAGTTTGACTGGGGCGGTCTCCTCCCAAAGCGTAACGGAGGAGTTCGAAGGTACGCTAGTTACGGTCGGACATCGTGATAATAGTGCAATGGCATAAGCGTGCTTAACTGCGAGACTGACAAGTCGAGCAGATACGAAAGTAGGACATAGTGATCCGGTGGTTCTGTATGGAAGGGCCATCGCTCAACGGATAAAAGGTACTCTGGGGATAACAGGCTGATACCGCCCAAGAGTTCATATCGACGGCGGTGTTTGGCACCTCGATGTCGGCTCATCTCATCCTGGGGCTGTAGCCGGTCCCAAGGGTATGGCTGTTCGCCATTTAAAGAGGTACGTGAGCTGGGTTTAAAACGTCGTGAGACAGTTTGGTCCCTATCTTCCGTGGGCGCTGCAGATTTGAGGAAGCCTGCTCCTAGTACGAGAGGACCGGAGTGGACACACCTCTGGTGTATCGGTTGTCACGCCAGTGGCATTGCCGAGTAGCTAAGTGTGGAAGAGATAACCGCTGAAAGCATCTAAGCGGGAAACTCGTTTCAAGATGAGATCTGCCGGGGCCTTGAGCCCCCTAAAGAGTCGTTCAAGACCAGGACGTTGATAGGCAGGGTGTGGAAGCGCAGTAATGCGTTAAGCTAACCTGTACTAATTGCTCGTGAGGCTTGACCCTATAACTTTGATCACACGCCGCAAGGTGTGCATTGGTCAGGGAAGTTATGCCAAGTTGACGCATTCAAAAAAGGCTGAAAGGCCGGGTTAGTAGCCCGGTTAAAGGGCCAAAATCTGATTCGAAACTCTATGAATTTGTTGTTTTGACTTGCGTCAAGACGACACCCAGTTATGCCTGATGACCATAGCAAGTTGGCCCCACTCCTTCCCATCTCGAACAGGACCGTGAAACGACTTAGCGCCGATGATAGTGCGGATTCCCGTGTGAAAGTAGGACATCGTCAGGCTTCTAACAGCCCGAAACGCCTCACCTTACGGTGGGGCGTTTTCTTTAGAAGACATCAAAAATCTTGTAAAGAAAGCGCAAAAGCGTGATACAATGGAAGGCTTCGCTGATCGCAGCGAGGCAAGATAAGGTGATGAGAGTTGCCTAGGTTCTTTAAAAATATACAGCCGATAAGCGTGGGCGTTTGATGGTGATTGCCAAGTTCTTCGGAACTTAGCTTTAATTAGCTAACAAACGCTCATGAAGTAAAAAAGATGTGGAAATCAGAGATGGTGACCACGTCGATTCCAATTTATGAGTTGCTTGAGACTGTTAAAGGTCAAGAGCGAAAAAAAATCAAGATCGAACTATAGAGTTTGATCCTGGCTCAGATTGAACGCTGGCGGAATGCTTTACACATGCAAGTCGAACGGTAGAGGGGGCAACCCCTTGAGAGTGGCGAACGGGTGAGTAATATATCGGAACGTGCCCAGTCGTGGGGGATAACGTAGCGAAAGTTACGCTAATACCGCATACGATCTAAGGATGAAAGCGGGGGACTCGCAAGAGCCTCGCGCGATTGGAGCGGCCGATATCAGATTAGGTAGTTGGTGGGGTAAAGGCTCACCAAGCCAACGATCTGTAGCTGGTCTGAGAGGACGACCAGCCACACTGGAACTGAGACACGGTCCAGACTCCTACGGGAGGCAGCAGTGGGGAATTTTGGACAATGGACGCAAGTCTGATCCAGCCATTCCGCGTGCAGGATGAAGGCCCTCGGGTTGTAAACTGCTTTTGTACGGAACGAAAAGGTTTCTATTAATACCAGGAGCTCATGACGGTACCGTAAGAATAAGCACCGGCTAACTACGTGCCAGCAGCCGCGGTAATACGTAGGGTGCAAGCGTTAATCGGAATTACTGGGCGTAAAGCGTGCGCAGGCGGTTATATAAGACAGATGTGAAATCCCCGGGCTCAACCTGGGAACTGCATTTGTGACTGTATAGCTAGAGTACGGTAGAGGGGGATGGAATTCCGCGTGTAGCAGTGAAATGCGTAGATATGCGGAGGAACACCGATGGCGAAGGCAATCCCCTGGACCTGTACTGACGCTCATGCACGAAAGCGTGGGGAGCAAACAGGATTAGATACCCTGGTAGTCCACGCCCTAAACGATGTCAACTGGTTGTTGGGTCTTCACTGACTCAGTAACGAAGCTAACGCGTGAAGTTGACCGCCTGGGGAGTACGGCCGCAAGGTTGAAACTCAAAGGAATTGACGGGGACCCGCACAAGCGGTGGATGATGTGGTTTAATTCGATGCAACGCGAAAAACCTTACCCACCTTTGACATGTACGGAAGCCTTTAGAGATAAAGGCGTGCTCGAAAGAGAGCCGTAACACAGGTGCTGCATGGCTGTCGTCAGCTCGTGTCGTGAGATGTTGGGTTAAGTCCCGCAACGAGCGCAACCCTTGTCATTAGTTGCTACATTCAGTTGGGCACTCTAATGAGACTGCCGGTGACAAACCGGAGGAAGGTGGGGATGACGTCAAGTCCTCATGGCCCTTATAGGTGGGGCTACACACGTCATACAATGGCTGGTACAAAGGGTTGCCAACCCGCGAGGGGGAGCCAATCCCATAAAACCAGTCGTAGTCCGGATCGCAGTCTGCAACTCGACTGCGTGAAGTCGGAATCGCTAGTAATCGTGGATCAGAATGTCACGGTGAATACGTTCCCGGGTCTTGTACACACCGCCCGTCACACCATGGGAGCGGGTCTCGCCAGAAGTAGTTAGCCTAACCGCAAGGAGGGCGATTACCACGGCGGGGTTCGTGACTGGGGTGAAGTCGTAACAAGGTAGCCGTATCGGAAGGTGCGGCTGGATCACCTCCTTTCTGGAAACTGCAATCTAAATTGAACGCTCACACTTATCGGTTGTTGGAAGGGTAGTCGCTGACGGCTATGGGTAAGCCCCAAGTCATTGGCGGCCGGCTTGGGTCTGTAGCTCAGTTGGTTAGAGCACTGTGTTGATAACGCAGGGGTCGTTGGTTCGAGACCAACCAGACCCACCAATCCTTCTGAGGACGGTGCTGAAAGGCGCCAAGGTAGAGACGTTGAAGACAACGGGGGATTAGCTCAGCTGGGAGAGCACCTGCTTTGCAAGCAGGGGGTCGTCGGTTCGATCCCGTCATCCTCCACCACCACTTATCGAATGTTGACGGGGCCTGAAAAGGGTTCTGATGCATGTTCATTCAAAACAAAAGTGACTTGGCAAGAGATTGCACAGGTTGTTTTTGTGTTGATTGATATTGATCGATTAACAAGTGTCGAAAGACACACGGCTGTTCTTTAAAAATTCATAGAGTCGAATCAGAGTTGCCAGGGGAAACCGCACATTCGTAAAGGTTTAGTGCGGACCGTGCCCCTGGTGACAATTTTTTGATTGCGTCAAAACGAATATTCAAACGACGTTTGAAATTCAAGTAAAGACGAATTGTTCTTTTGATATTGGATGGAAACATCCGGTGTTGAGGAATTATTCATTTACGGCATAACGCGTCAGGTGGAAGACCTGACAGACATTCCTTGAAAACAACGATGAGGTCTCGCAAGAGAGTTCAAAGTTATAGGGTCAAGTGAATAAGAGCATGTGGTGGATGCCTTGGCAATGATAGGCGACGAAAGACGTGAAAGCCTGCGATAAGCTTCGGGGAGCTGGCAAATAAGCTTTGATCCGGAGATTTCTGAATGGGGAAACCCACCCTTAGGGGTATCGCATGATGAATACATAGTCATGCGAGGCGAACCGGGTGAACTGAAACATCTCAGTAGCTCGAGGAAAAGACATCAACCGAGATTCCGAAAGTAGTGGCGAGCGAAATCGGAAGAGCCTGTTAGTGATAGCACAATTGTTAGCAAAGCGGCATGGAAAGGCCGACCATAGTGGGTGATAGTCCCGTATGCGAAAACAAATGTGTGGTACTGAGCTAACGACAAGTAGGGCGGGACACGAGAAATCCTGTCTGAATATGGGGGGACCATCCTCCAAGGCTAAATACTCATCATTGACCGATAGTGAACAAGTACCGTGAGGGAAAGGCGAAAAGAACCCCGGGAGGGGAGTGAAATAGATCCTGAAACCGCATGCTTACAAAAAGTAGGAGCCTCGAAAGGGGTGACTGCGTACCTTTTGTATAATGGGTCAGCGACTTACATTCAGTGGCAAGGTTAACCGAATAGGGAAGCCGTAGAGAAATCGAGTCCGAATAGGGCGATCAGTCGCTGGGTGTAGACCCGAAACCAAGTGATCTATCCATGGGCAGGATGAAGGTGCCGTAACAGGTACTGGAGGTCCGAACCGACTAATGTTGCAAAATTAGCGGATGACCTGTGGATAGGGGTGAAAGGCTAAACAAACTTGGAAATAGCTGGTTCTCTCCGAAAACTATTTAGGTAGTGCCTCAAGTATTACCATCGGGGGTAGAGCACTGTTTTGGCTAGGGGGTCATGGCGACTTACCAAACCAAGGCAAACTCCGAATACCGATGAGTACAGCTTGGGAGACAGAGCACCGGGTGCTAACGTCCGGACTCAAGAGGGAAACAACCCAGACCGCCAGCTAAGGTCCCTAAAATTGGCTAAGTGGGAAACGAAGTGGGAAGGCTAAAACAGTCAGGATGTTGGCTTAGAAGCAGCCATCATTTAAAGAAAGCGTAATAGCTCACTGATCGAGTCGTCCTGCGCGGAAGATGTAACGGGGCTAAGCCAGTTACCGAAGCTGCGGATTTGCAATTTATTGCAAGTGGTAGGAGAGCGTTCTGTAGGCCTGTGAAGGTGGTGGTGTAAACCCTGCTGGAGGTATCAGAAGTGCGAATGCTGACATGAGTAGCGTTAAAGGGGGTGAAAAGCCCCCTCGCCGTAAGCGCAAGGTTTTCTACGCAACGTTCATCGGCGTAGAGTGAGTCGGCCCCTAAGGCGAGGCAGAGATGCGTAGCTGATGGGAAACAGGTCAATATTCCTGTACCGATGACAAGTGCGATGTGGGGACGGAGAAGGTTAGCTCAGCCAACTGTTGGACATGTTGGTTCAAGCCTGTAGTCGTGCCTGGTAGGCAAATCCGCCGGGCTTAGATGAGGGGTGATAACGAGGGTGCTTGCACCTGAAGTGAGTGATACCCTGCTTCCAGGAAAAGCCACTAAGCTTCAGCTTGTCATTGACCGTACCGCAAACCGACACTGGTGCGCGAGATGAGTATTCTAAGGCGCTTGAGAGAACTCAGGAGAAGGAACTCGGCAAATTGATACCGTAACTTCGGGAGAAGGTATGCCCCTATTAGGTGAACTTGAACAAAGGGAGCCGAACGGGGTTGCAAAAAATCGGTGGCTGCGACTGTTTAATAAAAACACAGCACTCTGCAAACACGAAAGTGGACGTATAGGGTGTGACGCCTGCCCGGTGCTGGAAGATTAAATGATGGGGTGCAAGCTCTTGATTGAAGTCCCAGTAAACGGCGGCCGTAACTATAACGGTCCTAAGGTAGCGAAATTCCTTGTCGGGTAAGTTCCGACCTGCACGAATGGCGTAACGATGGCCACACTGTCTCCTCCTGAGACTCAGCGAAGTTGAAATGTTTGTGATGATGCAATCTCCCCGCGGAAAGACGGAAAGACCCCATGAACCTTTACTGTAGCTTTGTATTGGACTTTGAACAGATCTGTGTAGGATAGGTGGGAGGCTTTGAAGCGAGGTCGCTAGATCTTGTGGAGCCAACGTTGAAATACCACCCTGGTGTGTTTGAGGTTCTAACCTAGGTCCATTATCTGGATCGGGGACAGTGCATGGTAGGCAGTTTGACTGGGGCGGTCTCCTCCCAAAGCGTAACGGAGGAGTTCGAAGGTACGCTAGTTACGGTCGGACATCGTGATAATAGTGCAATGGCATAAGCGTGCTTAACTGCGAGACTGACAAGTCGAGCAGATACGAAAGTAGGACATAGTGATCCGGTGGTTCTGTATGGAAGGGCCATCGCTCAACGGATAAAAGGTACTCTGGGGATAACAGGCTGATACCGCCCAAGAGTTCATATCGACGGCGGTGTTTGGCACCTCGATGTCGGCTCATCTCATCCTGGGGCTGTAGCCGGTCCCAAGGGTATGGCTGTTCGCCATTTAAAGAGGTACGTGAGCTGGGTTTAAAACGTCGTGAGACAGTTTGGTCCCTATCTTCCGTGGGCGCTGCAGATTTGAGGAAGCCTGCTCCTAGTACGAGAGGACCGGAGTGGACACACCTCTGGTGTATCGGTTGTCACGCCAGTGGCATTGCCGAGTAGCTAAGTGTGGAAGAGATAACCGCTGAAAGCATCTAAGCGGGAAACTCGTTTCAAGATGAGATCTGCCGGGGCCTTGAGCCCCCTAAAGAGTCGTTCAAGACCAGGACGTTGATAGGCAGGGTGTGGAAGCGCAGTAATGCGTTAAGCTAACCTGTACTAATTGCTCGTGAGGCTTGACCCTATAACTTTGATCACACGCCGCAAGGTGTGCATTGGTCAGGGAAGTTATGCCAAGTTGACGCATTCAAAAAAGGCTGAAAGGCCGGGTTAGTAGCCCGGTTAAAGGGCCAAAATCTGATTCGAAACTCTATGAATTTGTTGTTTTGACTTGCGTCAAGACGACACCCAGTTATGCCTGATGACCATAGCAAGTTGGCCCCACTCCTTCCCATCTCGAACAGGACCGTGAAACGACTTAGCGCCGATGATAGTGCGGATTCCCGTGTGAAAGTAGGACATCGTCAGGCTTCTAACAGCCCGAAACGCCTCACCTTACGGTGGGGCGTTTTGCTTTGTGCGAAGCATTTCTTCAACCGCACCACCCCTTAATTTTTGCTTCTCTACGGGTTAGCACCCGATTGACCGTCATCTCATTTGCTTTAATACTTGAGGTTTGAAATATATAGGCCTTAATTAATGGCCTGTTCGGTCCGTTGCAAAGAGAACCAATATGAAAATCGTGTGCATTGGCGGTGGTCCCTCGGGTTTGTACTTCGCGTTGCTGATGAAAAAACTCGGCCCCCACCACGACATCACCGTGGTCGAGCGCAACAAGCCCTACGACACCTTCGGCTGGGGCGTGGTGTTTTCGGACCAGACGCTGGAGAACATGCGCGAGTGGGACAAAGAAACCGCTGCAGAGGTGGAACAAGCATTCAACCATTGGGATGACATTGAGCTGCACTTCAAAGACCGGGTGATCCGTTCAGGCGGTCACGGCTTTGTGGGCATCGGTCGCAAGAAGTTGCTTAACATCTTGCAGGATCGCTGCGAACAGGTCGGCGTCAAGCTCTTGTTTGAGCAAGATGTGAATTCCGATCTCGACTTTCCCGATGCCGACCTGATCATCGCCAGCGACGGTGTCAATTCGCGTGTGCGAAGCCGGTTGCCCGAAGTGTTCAAGCCCGATATTGTGACGCGTCCCAATCGATTCATCTGGCTCGGCACCAACCGCCAGTACGACGCCTTTACTTTCTTGTTCGAGAAGACCGAGCATGGCTGGTTTCAGGCCCACGTCTACAAGTTTGACAACCAAACCTCGACCTTCATCGTCGAGTGCCCCGAGCACGTCTGGCTGGCGCACGGTCTTGACAAGGCCGATCAGGATGCATCAATAGACTTCTGCGAAAAGCTCTTTGCCAATAACCTGCAAGGCGAAAAGTTGATGACCAACGCCCGCCACCTGCGCGGCTCGGCTTGGTTGAACTTTCAGCGCGTCAAGTGCGAAAACTGGTCGCACTTCAACGGCAACAGCCATGTGGTGTTGATGGGCGATGCGGTGCACACTGCACACTTTGCCATTGGCTCGGGGACCAAACTCGCGCTGGAAGACGCCATCGAACTGGTGCGTCAATTCAAGGCCTTGGGTGACACAGCTGACCGCATCCCCGAGGTGCTGCAGCATTACCAAGCCGTACGTGAGATCGATGTCATCCGCCTGCAAAACGCCGCCTGGAACGCGATGGAGTGGTTCGAGGTGTGCGGCGAGCGTTACTGCGACCAGCTCGAACCCGAGCAGTTCATGTACTCGATGCTCACCCGCAGTCAACGCATCAGTCACGAGAATTTGCGTCTGCGCGATAAGGCTTGGCTAGAGGGCTACGAGGCCTGGTTTGCAGGCCGCACTTCCAAGCCTGGCATTCGCCCACCCATGTTCACGCCCTACACCCAGCGCTCGGTCACGCTCAAGAACCGCGTTGTGGTTTCGCCCATGGCGCAATACATTGCAGTGGACGGCCGAGCGGGGGATGACCACTTGGTGCACCTGGGCGCACGCGCCATGGGCGGCGCAGGTTTGGTCATGGTCGAAATGACCGCGCCCAGTGCCGATGGTCGCATCACCCATGGCTGCCCGGGCCTGTGGAACGATGCGCAGACCGAAGATTTCAAACGCATCACCGATTGGGTGCATGCCAAGTCTGACGCCAAGATTGGCTTGCAAATCGGCCACGCCGGACCCAAAGGTTCGAGCTGCCGCCCATGGCAAGGCCCAGGCATGGACCAGCCCGTGCCTGCCGATGACCCCGAAGGCAACTGGCCATTGATTGCGGCATCCGCCCAACCCTATTTGCCACACGGCGACGTGCCCCGCGCCATGAACCGCGCCGACATGGACCGCGTCACAGCCGAGTTTGTGGCCTGCACACAACGTGCAGTTCCGGCTGGTTTTGACTGGCTCGAACTGCACTGCGCCCACGGCTACCTGCTGTCGAGCTTCATCAGCCCGCTCACCAACCAACGCAGCGACGACTACGGCGGATCGCTCGCCAACCGCCTGCGCTACCCGCTTGAAGTGTTTGCCGCCGTTCGTGCCGCCTGGCCGAAAGACCTGCCCATGTCGGTGCGAATTTCGGCACACGACTGGGTCGAAGGCGGCATCACGCCCAGCGATGCGGTCGAGATCGCCCGCGCCTTCAAGGCCGCTGGTGCCGACATGATCGACTGTTCGTCGGGCCAGGTCAGCGCCAAGCAAAAGCCCACGTACGGCCGCATGTACCAAACCCCCTTTGCCGACCGCATCCGCCAAGAAGCGGGCATCGCCACCATCGCAGTCGGAGCCATCTCTGAAGCCGACCACGTCAACAGCATCTTGGCCGCAGGCCGCGCCGATCTGTGCGCTGTGGCCCGCCCACACCTGGCCAATCCGGCCTGGACACTGACCGAAGCGGCGCGCATCGGCTTCAAAGACATCGTCTGGCCCCGCGCCTACGAATCGGGCAAGCCCCAGCTCGAAGCGGGCTTTGCCCGTGAGCGTGCCATGCAGACTGCGAGTAAGGGGGACTGAGATGTTCCAAGAACTTGAAGGCCGTCACGCCCTCATCACAGGCGCGGGCGCAGGCATCGGCGCAGCCATCTCGCTGCAGCTGGCACAAACCGGCTGCCGCTTGACCCTGTGTGGCCGCTCGCAAGGCACCCTGCAAGCCCAGGCCGAAGCGCTGCGCGAGCAAGTGCCCGATCTGGCGGTGCTGATTGCGCCCATGGACGTGGCCGATGAACAAGCTGTGCAAGCTGCGGTGCAGCAGGCGCAGTCGCGCTTCGGCCCCGTCAACATTCTGGTCAACAACGCGGGCCAGGCGAGCAGCCAGCCCTTTGCCAAGACCGATGCCGCGCTCTGGCAGAAGATGCTCAACGTCAACCTCACGGGCACCTACCACTGCATTCAGGCCGTGCTGCCCGGCATGCTCGACGCTGCGAAAGCCGGCACGCCGGGCCGCATCGTCAACATCGCCAGCACCGCAGGCCTCAAAGGCTACGCCTACGTGAGCGCCTATGTGGCGGCCAAGCACGGTGTGGTGGGCCTGACCAAAGCGCTCGCACTCGAATTGGCACGCAAGGGCGTGACCGTGAACGCCATTTGCCCTGGCTACACCGAGACCGACATCGTGCGCGAAGCGGTGCAAAACATTGTGGGCAAAACCGGCAAGAGCGAAGCCGAAGCGCGCCAGGCCCTGGCTGCCAGCAACCCGCAGCAGCGCCTGGTGCAGCCCCACGAAGTGGCGCAAAGCGTGCTGTGGCTGTGTGCTGCAGGCAGCGACGCCATCAACGGCCAAACCATGGCCATCGACGGCGGGGAGTTGGCAGGATGAAAAAGAGCGCAGCGCCGAGCCGCCTCAAGCCAGCTCGCGCCCACTCGGGGGGCAGCGAAGGACACGCAGTGCCGAGCGTGGGGGCCATGCCCACGGACATGGAAGTTCGCGCGCACGCCGACCACCACGCCTCGCTGCGCCTGTGGTTGCGCCTGCTGTCGTGCACAACCCGCATCGAAGACACCATCCGCCAGCGCCTGCGCGAGCAGTTTGACATCACGCTGCCGCGCTTTGACCTGATGGCCCAGCTGGAGCGCGAGCCGCAAGGGCTGTCGATGAGTGAGTTGTCGCGCCGCATGATGGTCACGGGTGGCAATGTCACCAGCATCGTGGACCAGCTTGAAAAAGAACAACTGGTGCAGCGCCAAACGCAAGTCGGCGACCGCCGCTCTTTCACCGTCAGCCTGACCGAGGCCGGGCGCAGCGCTTTTGCCGCCATGGCCCTGGCCCACGAAGGCTGGGTGGTCGAGTTGTTGGGCCCGCTGGCCGAGAACGAACAAACACAGCTGCACCAACTGCTTGGCGCCCTCAAGTCCGGCAACCGTACCCATCAAAAGGAGAAGTCATGACCCAACGCTACCTGCCCGGCCAGCCGCACCAGCTGCCCCGCCACAACCAACCATTGGCGGGTTACCAGCCCGAGCACTTTTTGTTGTCTGTCAAAGATGGCGTCGCCACGATCAGCCTGAACCGACCCGAGCGCAAGAACCCGCTCTCGTTCGACTCGTATGCCGAGCTGCGCGACTTCTTCCGCGCATTGGCCTACGCGCCCGATATCCACGCGGTGGTCATCACGGGCGCCGGGGGCAACTTTTGCTCCGGTGGTGATGTGCACGAAATCATCGGCCCGCTCACAAAGCTCGACATGCCGGGCCTCTTGGCCTTCACCCGCATGACGGGCGATTTGGTCAAGGCCATGCGTGCCTGCCCACAACCCATCATTGCCGCCATTGACGGCGTGTGCGCCGGGGCCGGGGCGATCTTGGCCATGGCGTCTGACTTGCGCTACGGCACCGAGCGCAGCAAAACTTATTTCCTGTTCAACAAGGTCGGTTTGGCCGGTTGCGACATGGGTGCATGCGCATTGCTACCGCGCATCATCGGCCAGGGCCGTGCCAGCGAGCTGCTGTTCACCGGGCGCGGCTTGGGCGCGCTGGAGGCCGAGCGCTGGGGCTTTTACAACCGTGTGTGCGAAGCCGACAGCGTGCTGGCCGATGCGCAAGCCATGGCCGCCCAGCTGGTGGCGGGCCCCACCTTTGCCAACGGCATCACCAAAAAAATGCTTCAACAAGAATGGAACATGGGCGTCGACGAAGCCATCGAGGCCGAAGCCCAAGCGCAGGCCATCTGCATGGCCACCAACGACTTCCACCGGGCGTACCATGCTTTTGTGGCCAAGCAAACGCCTGTGTTTGAAGGGGACTGATACATGACCCACCCCGCAGAACTCGACTGGCCCTTCTTTGACGACAGCCACCGCGCCTTCAAGTCGCGGCTGGATGCCTGGTGCAACGAACACTTGGCTCACGCCCACCACGACGAAAGCCGCGACGCGGTCGATGCCGAATGCATCCGTCTGGTGCGTCTGCTCGGCAGCGGCGGCTGGCTCAAACATGCGGTCTCCGGCATTGCCTATGGCGCCGCATCCGACGTGATCGACACGCGACAGCTGTGCCTGCTGCGCGAGACGCTGGCGTTTCACAACGGCTTGTCGGACTTCGCCTTTGCCATGCAGGGTTTGGGCACCGGGGCCATCAGCCTGATGGGCTCGGCTGACCAAAAGCAACGCTATCTGCCCCGCGTGGCTTCGGGCCAAGCGCTGTCGGCTTTTGCACTCAGCGAGCCCGATGCCGGCTCTGACGTGGCCGCCATGCAGTGCAGCGCCACCGCCACGGCAGACGGCTATGTGCTCAACGGCCGCAAGACCTGGATCAGCAACGGCGGCATTGCCGACTTTTATGTGGTGTTCGCCCGCACGGGCGAAGCGCCGGGGGCGCGTGGCATCACCGCCTTCATTGTGGATGCCGACACGCCCGGCTTGTCGATTGAAGAACGCATCGACGTCGTCGCGCCGCACCCGCTGGCCACGCTCAAGTTTGACAACTGCAAAGTAGCTGCAGCGCAGCGGATTGGCGATGCAGGCCAAGGCTTCAAGGTGGCCATGGCCACGCTCGATGTGTTTCGCACTTCCGTGGCGGCAGCGGCGCTGGGTTTTGCGCGGCGTGCGCTGCATGAGTCCATTGCTTGGGCGCGTTCACGCAAGATGTTTGGCCAAAGCTTGGGTGACTTTCAGATCACCCAAACCAAGATCGCGCAGATGGCCACGATGCTCGACGCCGCCACGCTCTTGACCTACCGCGCCGCCTGGCTGCGCGACCAGGGCGCACGCATCACCCGCGAAGCGGCCATGGCCAAGATGACCGCCACCGAAAACGCCCAGCAGATCATCGACATGGCGGTGCAGATGCATGGCGGCATGGGCGTCAAAAAAGGCGTGATGGTCGAGTCGCTGTACCGCGAGATTCGGGCGCTGCGCATTTACGAAGGCGCGACCGAAGTGCAGCAGCTGATCATTGGCAAGGACTTGTTGAAAGGCTGATGCTTCGTTGCGTCTGCTCGGGTGAGCTGTCGAGGAGCCCCGGGGGCGGGGGCCTCATGCTGCGGGGGTACGCAGAAATCGGCCCCCGCCCCCGGGGCACCTCGACAGTGTGGTGCTGCAAGCGCTGATCAGTAGAAACAAAAAAGGAGACAAGAACATGAAGGACTGGAACGAACTGCTGCCCAGCAGCCACACCGACACCTTTTCGCGTGACCGGCTGCCGCCTAAAGACCAGCTGCCTGTGTTCATGGCCGACCTGCCCGAGCTGAAATACCCCGACCAACTCAACTGCGCGGTGGAACTGGTGGACCGGCATGTGCAGGGTGGCCGAGGCGACCGCATTGCGCTGCACGGCGTGAGTGACTTCAACACGGGCGGGGGCGACTTCAGCTGGACCTATGCCCAACTGCAAGACAAAAGCAACCGCATCGCCCAGGTGCTGACGCAGGACATGGGCTTGGTATCGGGCCAGCGCATTTTGCTGCGCGGTGGCAACAGCCCCATGATGGCCGCTTGTTTGCTGGGCGCGCTCAAGGCGGGCCTGGTGGCGGTGCCCACCATGCCGCTGCTGCGTGCGGGCGAGTTGGCGCAAATCATCGACAAAGCGCAAGTCAGCGCCGCGCTGTGCGACAGCCTGCTGGCTGACGAACTGCAGCACTGCATGACACCCGGCCACGCCAGCCATGTGCCCTGCCTGAAGCAGATGGTGCAGTTCCGCAGCGAAGCGGCCGATGGTCTGGAGCAGCGCATGCAGCGGCACAGCGGTGCCTACACGCCACACGCCACCAGCCGTGACGACGTGTGCCTGATCGCTTTCACCAGCGGCACCACCGGCAAGCCCAAGGGCACCATGCACTTTCACCGCGATGTGCTGGCCATGTGCGATTTGTTCCCACGCCACATCCTGCGCATGACTGAAAACGACGTGGTCTGTGGCACACCGCCGATTGCCTTCACCTTCGGGCTGGGCGGCTTGCTGGCGTTTCCGCTGCGCTATGGTGCCAGCACCGTGCTGCTCGAAAAGCACACGCCCGAGACCTTGCTGCAGACCGTGGCCAAGTACCGCGCCACCCAGTGCTACACCGCGCCTACCATGTACCGCCAAATGGCGACGATGGCGGGGCAGCACGACCTGAGCAGCCTCAAGCACCCGGTGTCGGCAGGCGAGGCCTTGCCCGACGCCACCCGCCAGTTGTGGAAGCAGGCCACCGGCATCGAGATGACCGATGGCATTGGCGGCACCGAGGTGATCCACATCTACATCTCCAGCGCGGGCCAGCAGGTGCGTGCGGGCAGCATCGGCCAGGTGGTGCCCGGCTATGTGGCGCAAATCGTGGACGACAACATGCAGCCCGTGCCGCCCGGCGTGGTAGGGCGTTTGGCGGTGCGCGGCCCCACGGGCTGCAAATACCTGGCCGATCCGCGCCAACAGGACTATGTGAAAAACGGCTGGAACCTGCCCGGCGACACCTTTGTCATGGATGCCGACGGTTACTTCAGCTACCAGGCCCGCAACGACGACATGATCATCTCGGCCGGCTACAACATCGCAGGCCCCGAGGTCGAAGGCGCTCTGCTCCAACACCCGGCCGTGGCCGAGTGCGGCGTGGTCGGCATGCCCGACGAAGACCGTGGTCACATCGTACAGGCCTATGTGGTGCTCAAGCCCGGCCACACGGGCGATGCCACCATGGAAAAAGCCTTGCAAGAGCACGTCAAACAAACCATCGCCCCGTTCAAGTACCCGCGCAAAATCGTGTTCATGGACGTGCTGCCGCGCACCGAAACCGGCAAACTGCAGCGCTTCAAGCTGCGTCAGATTTCAATCAATAAATAACTTTGCGGGACAGATCTTTAGCTCTGTCCCCAACTGAATAACCTTGTGGGACAGATCTTTAGCTCTGTCCCCAACTGATTAAAGGAAAAAGCATGTTTAACGTCTTGCAACCCGAAGGCTGGGCACCCGCCAAAGGCTATGCCAACGGCATCGAAGCGCGTGGCCGCATGGTGTTCGTCGCAGGCATGATCGGCTGGAACGGCCAGGCCCAATTCGAGACTGACGACTTTGTAGCCCAGTGCCGCCAGGCCCTGCAAAACATCGTCGACACGCTGGCGTGCGCAGGCGCAGGCCCCCAGCACATGGCCCGCATGACCTGGTACGTCAAAGACAAGAAGGAATACCTGGCCCGTGGCCGCGAGCTGGGCAAGGTCTACCAGGAAGTGATTGGCAAGAACTACCCGGCGATGACGCTGGTGCAGGTGGCTGATCTGGTGGAAGACCGGGCGCTGGTGGAGATCGAGGTGACGGCGGTGGTGCCGGAGTGAGCGAAAAAGGCCTGAAGGAGAGGCAGCAGAGGTCCTAGATCGAGCGGCAGGTTTGGGCTGGAATCGGACCATGCCATCCCATCCGATAACCAATGGCAGGAGCCGACCCATTGCAGTCGGTCACATCTTCTAAGACGTTGACTTGTGTGCAGCGAGAGCAGTCATCGAACCAAGTGGGCTCGTTGTCTGCTATCGGCCATTAGCGGTCATCTGATGCTCGAACTCGAATGGCTTTTGAAGGCGGAAAGCGGACTCCAATGTTAGACTGGCGCGGCCCAGTATGAAGCTCGCTGGTCGGGGTTTCGCGGCTGACTCCGGTTCGACTTGCAGCGCAGTTACGACAAACGAGCCTCGGGGCAATTCATGACATCCCCTTCGAACCTCGATACTCCAAGCTGATGACTGATACACCACCCCACCCATTGAGCCATTCCTACGCCGTCGTCGATGTATTCAATGGCACGGCATTCAAGGGGAATGCCGTGGGTGTTGTCTTCGATGCAGATAACCTCTCCGATGCCGAGATGCTGTCCTTCACGCGATGGACCAATCTCAGCGAGGCGGTTTTCGTACTGACGGCTACGGATCCCCTGGCTGACTACCGCCTTCGCATCTTCTCTTCGCTGCACGAGCTTGACTTTGCAGGTCATCCAACACTGGGTGCCTGCCATGCCTGGTTGGAGAAGACCGGGCATCAGGCTCTGCGCGACTACGTGCAGCAGTGTGGTGTCGGCCTGGTGACTTTGCGGCGCTCGGTCGAGGGGCTTGCCTTCAGAGCCCCGCCTCTCATCAGGTCTGGGCTCATTGACGCGTCGTTGCTGGAACGGGTGTCTTCCGGGTTGAGACTTCAGGCTGTCGGGGCGCGCCTGGTGTCTGCCCAATGGGTGGACAACGGTGCTGGTTGGCTCGCCCTGATGATCGATGATCGCGACAAGTTGCTGGCCCTGAAACCCGATTTCGCTCAACTTGATGGACTGGCCATCGGCGTTTTGGCACCGTGGCGCAGTCCGCCGTGCGACGGCGAGGTCGACTTCGAACTCCGCGCGTTCATCGCAGGCGACAGCTTGCCCGAGGATCCGGCAACGGGCAGTCTTGCAGCGGGCATTGCCCAGTGGTTCGCACAGACCGGTCAAGCACCCAGCTCCTACACGTTCAGCCAAGGCACTGCTCTGGATCGTCCCTGCCGGATTCGCGTTTCGACCATGGCTGATGGCATCTGGATCGGCGGTGCGACAAAGACATTGATACGCGGACAGGTGCAGTTCCCAGGCTCAGTTGCAACTCGTGGATGAAGATCTCGGGATTGAAATGCCTTGACCAGCCATCAATAAAGCGAGGGCGCTTTGTCAGGCGTCGACGAATATCACCTTGCCGGTGATGAAGCCATCGACCGAACGCTCGAACGCTTTACCTACCAGCGCGCTGGGGACAGGTTGGAAACCTGGCATCATCTCCCCGTATACATCCCATGCCTCCTCGAGAACTGTGGGGTTGACCACGTTGATGCGAACCTGGCGTGGAAGTTCGTGCGCTACGCACTGTACGAAGGTGTCGATCGCGCCGCTCGTGGTTGCGTCCGCGATGGCCATAGGAATGGGTTTGACATTGAGAATGCCCGAAATCAGCGTAAATGAACCGCCGTCTTTGATGTAGCTCAGACCCACATTGACCAGATTGATCTGGCCGAGCATCTTGCTCTGGATGGTTGCGTCCCACTGCTCGTCGGTCATTTCGCTGAAGTTGGCGTATTCGCAGTAGCCAACTGTATTGACGACGGCATCGAACGACCCGACTTTTTCGAACAACGCCCTGATCGACGCCTTGCTGGTGATATCGACCTTGTGGTCGCAGCCTGTGCCTGAGCGACTGGCGGTGATGACATTGTGCTTCTTGAGGCCTGCCATAGCGGCTTGACCCATGCGCCCTTGGGCGCCAATCAAAATGACGGTTTTCATAGAATTCCTGGTTAAATGCTTGGGAAGCGATACTTTAGGCACGCACTGATACAATAACAATCACGATTGACTTGTATGAGATACAACCCCAGTGACCGAAAGAATCGATGTTAGGTACATGCGGGTTTTGCTGCATCTCGTGCGCGAGAAAAACGTTTCTCGCGTTGCAGAGCGACTTGAGATATCGCAACAGGCGGTCAGCAATTGCCTCAAGCGCATGCGTGAAGTCTTTCCCTATGAGCTTTTCCTGCGCCAGAGCGCAGGCCTACAGCCAACCGACTACGCGTATGAACTAGCGGCAAAATTCGAGAAAATAATTGAAGAGGTCGACGGCATCTTCAATTCATTCCCATTCGATCCTGTAACGAGCGATTACGTGTTCAGGGTCATCGCAAATGAATATGCACAACTGTCTATCATCCCGTCGCTCTCGCTGCTCATGCGCGAACGCGCAGCCGGGGTGAAGCTTGAAGTCATTGACTTCAATCCCACTCAGCATGCCAAAATGCTAGCGCAAGGGGAGGCTGATCTGGTGATTGGTTTTTCTGACTACGTCGATTCAGGACTGGTACGAAAGACACTGCGACGCGATCATTACTGCTGTGTTACCCGGGAAGGTTCGATCCTCTATCGGCAGATACAGGAGCTGGGAGATGTGTCTTCCCATCCTCATGTGGATTTCGCCAGCGGCGTAGGCAATTTGGGCAGCCGCTTGGATGATTTCCTTGGCACCCAGAAGGTTAGTCGCACCGTGATTGCCACTCTGCCCTGCTACACGTCTCTGCAGGCGTTTATGCGCGTGAACGACACATTGGCATTCATACCCTCGGCCATTGCCGCTGCTGGAGGTTTTCAGGTGATGGATATAGACATGTCTTCCCTGAGTTTCAATGTGGTTGTGGGAAGGCATCGAAGAGCTTTGGGTAGTGCAGCCGGAGATTGGCTTGCCCGAGTGGTCGAAGAACTGGCCGCGTCGACTTAACGTGAAAGAAACGTCCCTGCGAACGAGCTGAGACCTGGCCCAGCTACGGCCGATTGCAAAGACAAACTCATCGCAGATCAGATCAGATCAGATCAGACCGGTGCTGGAACGAACCCGTGCTTGACCAGCATCTGCAGCCACCGCGGCGCATGACGCGCCACCATCAGCGCCTCGTAGTCCACGGTTTTGTCCACGTAGTGGGTGTTCTTGCTCAGCATCGCGTAGATCGTGCGCAGCATCTTGTGCGCCAGCGCCACGATGGATCGCTTGTGCCCTTTGCGTACGCTGAGCGCTTGGAACTTGTCTTTGAGTGCACAGCGACTTGTTGCCCGCAGCCTGCGCAAACTCGCACAGCAGGCGTCTAACCCAAGCGTTGCCCTTGCGAATGCGACCACTTTTGCGCTTGCCTGCTGACTCATTGTTGCCAGGACACATACCCACCCAGGATGCCAGCTTCTGGCCATCAGGGGATGCGCTTACCAGCTTGGTCACGGTGGGCTCTTTGGCCAGCACGATGCTGGCCAGTTCGTGGATGCTCAAGCTTCGGCCTCAGGCCAAAGTCTTGGGAAGTAAAAGCGCAGAGCGTGTTGGGGCACGCCCAAGCGGACCTTGCCGTAGGGGCTGTCCGATTCCAGCAGGCCGCGTTTGAGCAAGGCCGACACCTGAGCGGTGGCCAGCCGATCACCCAAACCCAGCATGGCCTTGAAGTCGGCGCGGTCCAGTTCGGTTTGTGCGGCGAACAGGTAGTGCAAAGCCCGAAGCGATGTGCTTCGCACGCCCCCGCCGACCACTTGCTCTTCATACGCCAGGCAGGCGGCCATGCGGCCTTTCATGTCCTCCAGGCTGAGCAATTCCCGCATGAAAGCCACTTGGTCGGAGCAAACGTCCAACACGTAATCCATCCACGCGATCAGGGCAGATTCGCTCAGGTTGCCACGGCCATCCAGATCCCCTGCACGGGGCTCGTCTGCGGCGGCCAGGCGTGCGTAGTAGGTCTCTTGAGTGCGTGCAAAGCCGCGCAAAGGGGACCACAGCCCATTGGTCAGGCCCATGTGGCCGAGCACCAGATGGCTGTGCAAGCGGGCGACGCGTCCATTGCCATCCAGAAAAGGGTGAATCCACGCCAGACGTTGGTGCGCTGCCGCCATCGCCAAGATTTGCATTTCGCCACGTCGCACTTGTCCATATACCTTGGACCACCGATCCATGAAGGCAGGCAATGCCGCAGCATCAGGTGCTGCGTGCCGACCCACACTCACTTGTGCGGTTCGCATGGCTCCGGGAATCAGCACTTGAATGTCTGCGCCCTTGTGTTGAATTCGGTCTTGATCGGTCAGGCGGGCAAACAGGTCCTGATGGATGTCTTGAACAGTTTGTGGCGACCAGACTTGCGCGTTGGTCCATTGCGGCCACAGGCATTCAAGTTGGTTCTCTGTGGCCATGTGGCTGAGCGCCAGACGCTGGCGGCGGGCTTTGTCGGCATCCAGTGCATAGTCGTTGCGCAGGGCTTGCTCTATTTCCAAGGGGAGGGTGTGTTGCCCTTCAATCCGGTTGGAGTAATAAGAATTCATGGCGCGCAGCATCTGGCGCAGGCTTGGCAGTGCACCGGTGGGGCACCAACTTGCCAGGCGGTCGGCATGGCGGATCAGGTCGTGAGCACGCTCCAGCAGTGGGCCCAAACGGTGTTCAGACGGAAGCAGCGGTTCCATCTGGGTGGGATGGTCATAGAGTTGGAATTTTTGCGACTTTGACATGATTCGTAAGTATATGTCGCACAAAGGAAATTTTCAAATCATGCGAGAAATTGTGCGGCTTTGTATGCGACATTGAGTGCGTCCCCAAATGCCGGTAAAAACCAGACGCCACTTCGCTTTTTGATCAGTGAACTGAGGGCCGCTTCACGCCTCTGATCGGCGCTTATCCGCGCACTGCAATCATCCGCTCCAACACCTTTTTTAATTGCGCGACTTCGGCTAATCCGATCTCGGCCATGACCTGCGTCTCATGCACCCGCGCTTGCGCCAGCAAGGGCTTGACCTTGCGCTGACCTGCTGCGGTGAGGCTCACCAGTGACTGGCGCTTGTCGTGCGTGGCGTCAACGCGTTGGACCCACCCGGCTTCTGCCATGCGGCCCACCAGCTTGGTCACAGTGGGTTGCTTGGCCAGCACGATGTCGGCCAGCTCGCCCACGCTCAGTGCGTCTTTGCCCGACAGGCTGGCCATGACACGCCACTCCATCAGGGAGAGGCCACTGGCTTCGACCACGGCGTGGAATTCGCTCGAAATCAAATGGCTGGCGCGTGCCAACAAATAGGCCAGGTAGTCGTCGACAAAGCCTGCCGGGTTGCTCATGCTAGAGGCGTAGTGGTGCTGAACTGACCGCCCTGGTAGACGAGTGGGGCCGAGCCATCACTGAAACCGCAGCGCTCCACCTCGCCCACAAAAATCACATGGTCGCCTTCTTCGTGGCGGCTGCGGTTGTGGCATTCGAACCAGGCCAGCGCGCCATCCAAAATGGGCAAGCCCGACTCGCCCAGCGTGTAAGCGGTGTCGGCAAAGCGGTCGCCCTTGCCGAAGGCAAAACGGTTGCACACCTCCAGCTGATCGGCGGCCAGCACGTTCACCACGTAATGCGTGCCCGCATGGAACAGCGGTGCGCTGCTGGCGCCTTGCCCCAGGCTCCACAGCACCAGCGGCGGTGTGAGCGACACCGAGTTGAATGAACTGGCTGTAATGCCCACAAAGCTGCTGCTGGCTGAATCGCCCTTGTGTGCACCCGGTGCGAAAGTGGTGATGACGGTCACACCCGTGGCAAAGCGCGAGAGTGCTTGCTTGAAATGCGGTGTTTCAAACTCTGGACTCAGCGCTTTGATGTGAGATGGGGCGGCTTGGTGCATGGGTTGATCATATGTCGGCGGCAACATGCATACGCGCCGACAACCTGATGCGCGGCTACTGGAGCGCGCAAGGGCAAAAACAAGGACAAAGTGGCCTGGGCCTGCAAGACGGCTGCATCAGCATCGTGGGCCGCAGCAAAGACATGGTCATCTCGGGCGGTGAAAAAATCTATCCAGCCGAAATCGAAAACCAGCGGGTGACTTTGCCGGGTGTGGCCGAGAGCGCCGTGGTCGGCGTGGTCGGCGTGGCCGAGGAGCGCTGGGAAAAAGTGCTCAAACTGCAGTTGCAAAAGCTCCTGACAAACCCTTAAAGCAGCCCCTTTCTTCGCCTGAGTGACAGTGTTTTTGCAGACGAGTGGCATGATGGTTTGATGTTCTGCAAGGAGACAAACATGGTTCAGTACACGCTTCACTTGTCGCATTCCTTCACGCGCCGTCCCGTTTGGGGTATCGCCGCAGCGTTGTTGTTTGCGCTGGCCCCCACCGCTTGGGCGCAAACCGCTTGGCCCAATAAGCCCGTCAAAATTGTTGTGCCCTTTGCACCCGGCGGCACCACTGACATTCTGGCTCGTGCGATCGCCCCCGATTTGGCCAAAGCCTTTGGCCAGCAATTCGTGATTGAAAACAAGGGCGGTGCAGGTGGCAACCTGGGGACTGAGCAAGTGGCCAAGTCTGCGGGTGACGGTTACACCCTGCTCATGGGCACGGTCGGTACCCACGGCATCAACCGTGCCTTGTACGCCAAGTTGCCCTATGACCCGTTCAAAGACTTTGCGCCAATCACGCTGGTCGCTGGCGTGCCCAATGTGATGGTGGTCAACACCGACAAGGCTGCCGCCAACAAGATCAATACCGTCAACGATTTCATCAAGTACGCCAAAGCCAACCCCGGCAAACTGAACATGGCGTCCAGCGGCAACGGCACTTCCATTCATTTGGCGGGTGAGTTGTTCAAGTCGAAAACGGGCACGTTCATGGCGCACATCCCTTACCGTGGGTCCGGCCCGGCCTTGCTGGACTTGGCGGGCGGCAGCATGGACGTGATGTTCGACAACCTGCCATCGGCCATGCAGCTCATCAAGGCGGGCAAGCTCAAAGCCCTGGCCGTGACCAGCGCTCAGCGCTCGGCCGCTTTGCCTGACTTGCCGACCGTGGAAGAAGCCGCAGGGCTCAAGGGCTTTGAGGCCAGCAGCTGGTTTGGTTTGTTGGCGCCTGCTGGCACGCCCCCCGATGTGGTCAGTCGCATCCAGCAAGAGGTGGCCAAGTCCTTGGCCTCACCTGCCATGAAAGAGCGCTTGGCTACGCTGGGCGCGATTCCGAGCGGCAACACACCTGCACAGTTTGCCGCGCTGATTGAAGCCGAGCACAAGAAATGGGCCGAGGTCGTCAAAGCCTCGGGCGCCAAGGTCGACTGATGGCCTGGTTTGACGGTTTTGATCGGCAAACACGGACGGTGGCGGGGCATCTCGTTGCCTATCGGCAGTCGACCGATTGGACGGCGCAAGCCCATTTGCCGGTGCTGGTGTTGCTGCACGGCTTTCCGCAAACCCATGTCATGTGGCACCGCGTCGCGCAAAACTTGCGCGGCCGTTATCGCTTGGTCATGCCGGACCTGCGTGGCTATGGCGATTCGTCACATGCCGTGGGCGATGTGCGGCACCTGCACTACAGCAAACGCGCCATGGCGCAAGAGGTGGTGGGTTTGCTCGATGCGCTGGGTGTGGGCGACTTCTTTTTGTGTGGCCACGACCGGGGTGGGCGCGTGGCGCATCGCTTGGCTTTGGACCATACCGCCCGCGTCAAGAAACTTTGCGTGATCGACATCGCGCCGACGCTCGACATGTACAGCGGGCACTGGGGGACATTGCCGGGCAAAACAAACGAAGTGTCCGGCCCGGTGGTTGACCCCTACTTTGCATTTGCCCAAGCGTATTACCACTGGTTCCACCTGACACAACCCGCGCCCTTGCCGGAGTTCATGATCGGCGGCAACCCCAAGGCCTATCTGCACGCCAAGCTGGGCGGCTGGGGCAGTCAGGGCTTGGCATACATCGAGCCCGAAGCCTTGGCCGAATACGAGCGCACCTTTTGTAACCCTGCCCTGAACGAGCGGGGTTGGTCAGCCGCCATCCACTGCGCCGCCGAAGACTACCGCGCCAGCGCGGGCATCGACCTGCAACACGACCGTGAAGGCCGAGCCAGGGGCGACAAAATCGCCTGCGACACGTTGGTCTTGTGGGGCCATCGGGGCGTGGTCAACCGCATGTTTAAGCCTGTTGAGTTGTGGCAAGCGCAATGCGCGGGCCATGTGGCGGGTCAGGTCATGCCCTCGGGCCACTTCATCCCCGAAGAACTGCCCGAAGCCACCAGCCAAACGCTGGCCCAGTGGATGGTTTGACGGCTTACTGCTGCGGGCTCAAGCCCCGCAACACTTCTTGTATTTCTTCCCGCTCCCGCAGCTGCAAGCGTCATTGCGCCCTGGGGTGGCTTGCTTGATGACTTGCGCCACGCGGGGGCCAATGTTGCGCCAGATCTCGCGCAAGTCATAAATGGCCCACAGCGCTTCGCCATACGCGTTCAGGCGTTCTTCGCTCACGCTGGGTGGGCCGTCTTCTGACAATGCAGACAAGGTGGGCACGTCGGTGTCGTCTTCGGTCAAGGCCACGACGGCTTCGAGCGACAGGTCGTGCCATTTGTTGGCGTCTTTGTCTTTTGGGGCCGCCCATTCGTCCGGCCAGTTTTCCACGGCGAACATGAAGCCCAGTGCCCAGACTTGGGCAAACGAAGGGATTTCGCTGTCGTCGATTTCTGCGCGTTCTTCGGGCGGCAACGAGGCAATGGCCCCGCGCACGTCCATCACTTCGGGTGCGTAAGCGTTGTCGTCGTCCAGCGCTTCCACCGGGGTGTCCAGGGCCAGCTTGATTTCGTCAAAGCGGCGCTGCCACAAATCCATGAATTGCTGGCGCTGGGCGTCGTCGGCAAAGCTGCCGCTTTCTGGGTCGGGGGTGTCACCCTCGTCCACGCCCAGCAGCATGGGCAGCCACTCGCTGTCGGGAATGGCGCGGCGGCAGCACACCAGCGCGGCCATGAAACCCTCGCAAAACTCCCATTGCGGGGTTTCTTCAAACCGCTCGCGCAGGTCGTCCAGGATGTTGTCCAGGGTGTCAAAGTCTTCGGCTTCCAAGCCAGCGGTCGGGTTCATGGTGTGTTCCTGAGGTCAGGCGGGGATTGTAGGTGGGTGGCTTCAGCCCCCTTACCGTTGGTTGACCAAGTGTCCGTTGACGTATTTGTGGAGCAAGCTGGCGGCCAGGGTTTGGTAGGGGATACCTTCTTCCACCGCACGCGCTTGCAGGCTTTTCAGGTCGCGGCTTGAAATGCGAATGTTCAGGCGCTGGTCTTTTTTCAGCGTGCTTTCGGCTGTGGCCTGGTGTGCTTTGCGGCGTGTGTTCGCGTCACCAACGGGCTTGAGGGTACCCGCCTCCAATGCCTGCAAGATGTCCAGTTCTTCGTCGTCATAAATTGGCTTTTTGGTCATGACTGACTCCTGTATTGTTTGGTGGCCTTGCGGCTGGGGATGATGGTTTTGAGAAAAATCTCGGTGTCTGATTCAATGAAAGGGACGGCGTAGACAGAGCCATCGACCTCCACCATGGAAATCATTTGTCCGGGATATTTGTCCTGGTTAGGGTGGAACACCACGTCCAGTTCATTGCCAAGGCTGATTTCAAAAACAATTCGCTCAAAAGAAATGCCTCGTTCTTTGAGCAACAACTGATTTTTTTCAAAATTCCAGTTGTAAAGTTTTGGGGTAGGCATGTGTGCATTTTATGCACACATGCATGCTTGGGTCAAACAACCGTGTTTGGAGAGCGTTGATCGACCGGGTTCAAGGCTACGCCGCAGCGCTCCAGGCGCTTTTTCATGCACAGCACTTGAGCGTCTTTGCTGTGCAGGGCGGCGGTATGCTGCACGGCAAGGTCAATGAATTTCTGGTCGTCGGCGTCTTTGCAGGCGTAAGGGGCTTTGGGTGCGTCGGGCTGCAGTTGGGCCCAGCGGTCAAAGTGGCCCAGCACCGTGTCGGCGGGCAAGGCGCGGGCGGTCAAGCGCTTGGCGATTTGCGGGTAGGCCAGCACGCGGGCCAGCTCTTCGCGCATGGCGGCGGTGGCGATCCAGGTCGTGTTCCCGGTCTCGACACTGTGGCGCAAGTCGGTCGCCTTGGGTTCGTCAAACACCCACAGGTCGAGCACGATGTTGGTGTCCAGCACGCGCCGCACTGGGGCTTGCGCATCTGCGGCTGCGCTCATGACGCAGGCGTTTCGTCAGCCCCCGGTGCGTCGGCGTTGGGGGCTGCATTGCGCTTCAAGCTGCCTTTGATCATGTCAAAGCGGAATAAGCGGCATTCGATGGGGCCGTTCCACATGGGCACGCGGCGCGATTCTTTGAGGCGCATCTTGCTGGGCAGCTTCAGGTCGGGCGTGAGCATCCAGGCGCTCCAGCCGCTGTAGTTTTTCTTCCAGTGGCTGGCCAGTTGGGCAAAGAAGTCCACGCTGTCGTCGCCGTCTTGGGTTTGGGCGGTTTCGCGGTGGTGGCTTTGGTCGGCTGCACGGGAGCTGGAACGTGCTTCAGACAATGCCCCGGGTTGGAAGCTGTCACGCCCCCGCCCCGCGACACCGGCCGCCGCAATGCGTTCGCCATAAGGCGGGTTGAGCAGCATCACGCCAGGTGTTTCGCTGGGTGGCATGCGTTGCAGCGCGTCGCCACCCCGGAATTCGATCACACCCGACACACCTGCGCGTTCGGCGTTGCGCTCGGCAAAGTCGACCATGCGGAACGCCACATCGCTGCCAAAGACGGGCGCGGTGGGTTCGTGTTCCAGGTCGCGGGCTTCTTCGATCAGGCCTTGCCAGACGTGGTTCTGGAAGGGCAGCAGTTTCTCGAAACCAAAGCGCCGCTGCAAACCAGGGGCGATGCCGCAGGCGATTTGGGCCGCTTCGATCGGGATGGTGCCGCTGCCGCAGCAGGGGTCATAAAGTGGAACCGTGGTGTCCCATCCACTGGCGGCGATCATGGCGGCGGCCAGGGTTTCCTTCAAAGGCGCGTCGCCCTTGTCGGTGCGCCAGCCGCGCTTAAACAGAGGTTCGCCCGAGGTGTCGATGTAGAGCGTGGCCGTTTCGGGCGTCAGGTGGGCATAAATGCGCACGTCGGGCCAAGTGGTGTCCACGTTGGGGCGCTCGCCGCGCTTGGCGCGAAAGCGGTCGGCCACCGCGTCTTTGATCTTGAGGGCCGCAAAGTTCAGGCTGGTCAGCGGGCTGTGCTGCGCGGTGATGTCGATCTTGAAGGTCTGCTTGGGCGTGAACCAGATTTCCCAAGCCACTTCGCTGGCGGCGTTGTACAGGTCGTTTTCGTTGCGGTAATCGGTGACCGACAACTGCACCAGCACGCGTTGGGTCAAGCGGCTGTGCAGGTTGATGCGCATCGCATCGCGCCACGAGGCGCGGGCCATCACGCCGCCGCGGCCCGTCATCAGGTCGTGGCCTGTGAGTCCGGTGATGGCGTGCACTTCGTCGGCCAAAAAGCCCTCCACGCCAGCGGCGCAGGGCATGAACAGGTTCAATGAATTCACTCAAATACTTTCACAGGGTTTTGCGCAGGTTGGCAGGGGCGATCTTCAGGGCTTCGCGGTACTTGGCCACCGTGCGGCGGGCGCAGTCGATGCCTTGCTCTTTCAGCATCTCGGATATCTGGTTGTCAGACAGCGGTTTGGCGGGTTTTTCAGCGGCCACAAATTGTTTGATGAGCGCCCGCACGGCGGTGCTCGATGCGGCGCTGCCGCTGTCGGTGCCCAAGCCTGAGCCAAAGAAATACTTCAGCTCAAAAGTGCCTTGCGGCGTGGCCATGTACTTGGCCGTGGTCACACGGCTGATGGTCGACTCGTGCATGCCCAGCTCGTCGGCGATTTCGCGCAGCACCAGTGGGCGCATGGCCAGCGCGCCGTGCGTGAAAAAGTTTTTCTGCCGCTCCACGATGGCGGTGGACACGCGCAAAATGGTGTCAAAGCGCTGCTGGATGTTCTTGATGAACCAGCGCGCTTCCTGCAGGCGCTGCTGTAAACCCGCGTGGTTGTCGCCCTTGCCACCGCGCAGGGCGTTGGCGTAAATGTCATGCACGCGCAGCTTAGGCATCACATCGGGGTTGAGCAGGATGCGGAACCTGGCTGTGCCCGTCTTGCTGGTGTTCACCACCAGCACATCGGGGATGATGATGTTTTGCTCGGCCAGCGCAAAGGGACGCCCGGGCTTGGGTTCGAGCCGGGCAATGAAGGGAATGGCGGCTTTGACCACGGTTTCGCTCAGGCCGCAGGCCACCGCCAAGCGTTTGAAGTCGCGTTTGGCCAGCATTTCCAGCGGCTGGGCGCAGATGGTGAGCGCCGCTTGGGCCACTTCGTGAGTGGGTTCGTCTTTCAGCCAAGCTTTGATTTGGATGCGCAGGCACTCGGCCAGGTCGCGCGCGCCCACGCCCACGGGTTCGAGCGATTGCAGCAAGCCCAGCGCCACGGTGAAGCGGTGCACCAGTTCGTCGATTTGTTCAAAGTCATCGGTGCCTGCCAGGCTGGCGGCCAACTCGGGCAAGGTGTCGGTCAGGTAGCCGTCTTCATTCAGCGACTCGATCAAAAAGCGCAGCGCCGCACGGTCAAGTTCGGACAGGCGCAGCGACAAGGCCTGGCGGTGCAAAAAGTCGGTCAGCGAGCCACTGCTGCGGGCCAGGTCGATGGCGTCGGCAGTTTCTTCGCCGTTGTTTTGGCGCGGTGTGGCGTCGCCGCCCCACTCGCTGTCGTCGGGGCGCATGTCCACGCTGCCGTCGCCGTCCCAACTTTCGGCCACGTCGGTCACCGCTTCGTCGCGGGTTTCGCTGGGGCTGTCGTCGCTGCTGCTGGATGTGCTGGCGCTTTCACTCACCCGGTCGCCCAAGCTGACGTGGGCATCGGCTTGGTCCAGGCCAAACGCTTCGGCGGGCGCTTCTTCTTCGGCGCGCTCCAAAAAGGGGTTGTCGTCCAGCATCTGGTCAACTTCTTGTGACAGCTCCAGGGTGGACAGTTGCAGCAGGCGGATCGATTGTTGCAACTGGGGCGTGAGCGCCAGGTGCTGTGACATGCGAAGCGACAGGCCGGGTTTCATGGCTGTGCGCTCAGGTTGCGGACGCGTGGGGTGTTCATCACATCCTGAAGTGTTCGCCCAGATACACCCGGCGTACCTCGGGGTTGGCCACGATCTCTTCGGGCGTGCCTTCGGCCAATACACGTCCTTCGCTGATGATGTAGGCGTGGTCGCAAATGCCCAGCGTCTCGCGCACGTTGTGGTCGGTGATCAGCACGCCAATGCCGCGCTCTTTGAGAAAGGCGATGATGCGCTGAATCTCGATCACGGCAATCGGGTCGATACCGGCAAAGGGCTCGTCCAGCAAGATGAAACGCGGGTCAGTGGCCAAGGCGCGGGCAATCTCCACGCGGCGACGCTCACCGCCTGACAAGGCCACCGACGGCGAGTCGCGCAGGTGGTCCACCCGCAAATCGTTTAGCAATTCGGTCAGGCGTTTTTCCACATCGGCGCTGCTCAGGGCGCGGCCTTGCGCGTCGGTTTGCAGCTCCAAAATGGCGCGCACGTTGTCGGCCACCGAGAGCTTGCGAAAGATGGACGCCTCTTGCGGCAAATACGACAAGCCCATGCGCGAGCGCTTGTGGATGGGCATGCGGGTGACGTCTTCGCCGTCGATCAAAATCTGCCCGCCATCGGCCCGAACCAGGCCCACGATCATGTAAAAAGAAGTGGTTTTGCCCGCGCCGTTGGGGCCCAGCAGACCCACCACTTCACCCTTGTCCACTTGCACCGACACGTCGTGCACCACTTTTCGGCTGCCGTAAGCTTTCTTCAGGTGGCGCGCTTGCAGGCGGCTGTTGTCTTCTGTCTGAATCATGGCTTTTGTGCTGGCACGGTGCTGGGGCTGGAGCGCAAGGTCGGCCCCGTCACAGTGGCTTCAGCCGCCGATGATTTGACCCGTGGCACCAGCGTGGCGCGAGTGCGTTGCTCTGCAGCTTGAGCAGTTTGACCATCCACAGTCACCACTTCGGTGCTGTTGTTGAACACGATGCTGTGGCCATGAAGCTGGTTGGCCACTTCGGTGCCGCGCAGGATGCGCACCTCGGCACGACGCATCAGGGTCACGATGTCAGTCTGGTTGTCGTAGGTGACCTCTTCGGCTTCGCCTTCGGTGTATTCGTTGAGCCCCTCACGTTTTTGCCTGAAAAAAACGCGCTCGGCTGGGGCCGCCCACAATGTGGCCACTTGCCTGCCTTGAGCGTCTTGCTGAACTTGCATCCTGGCCCCACGCATGATCAGTGTGCCCTTGGTGGCCAACACTTTGCCTGTGAACTGGGTCAGCAACTTGGCTTCGTCGTGTCGCATGCTGTCAGCTTCGATCTGCATGGGTTTGTCGCGATCGGCTTTTTCTGCCAAGCACGGCCAGACCACTAGGCTGATGCACAGCGCCAAAATCGCCCTTGCAGGGCGGGGCTGGTGGGAGAGTTTGATGTGGGGCATGAATCTTGCTGTTGACGCCGTCATTGTAGGTGCAAGTCGTGCCCGTTCATGGCACAAGCCCGGCAAACGACCGCCTGAAAAAAATAAAACCCGCCAGCAGATGTGCTGGCGGGTGATCTGCCTGTGGGCCGACCCAAGAGACCTGCGGCCCCGGCTTAGCGACCTTGACGGGTTTGGGCAATCAGTGCATCGGCCACTTTCAGGGCACGGTCCATATTGCCCGCCAGGGTGCCGTCGATGTAGTAGCGACCGGCCACACCCAATGAGGGCACGCCCTCAATCTTGAAATCGTTTTGCAACTGAACAGCCCTTTTGGCTTTGGCGGCGACGCCAAATGATTTGTAGGTCTCGGCAAACTTGGCCTTGTCAATGCCTTGTTTTTCTGCCCAAGCCAGCACGGTGGCGTCGCTGTTGAGCATGAGTTTTTCGCCATGAATGGCGGTGAACACGCGGATGTGCATTTTTTCGAGCAAATTCATCGCTTCGAGCGTGTAGTAAAGGCGCTGCTGGGGCACAAAATCGTCCCGAAAGGCCACCGGAACGCGGCGCACCACCACATCCTTGGGGGCATTTTTAGCCCATTGCTCAAAAGCGGGCTCAAACGCGTTGCAGTGGGGGCAGCTGTACCAAAAGAACTCCAGCACTTCGATCTTGCCGGTACCAGCTTCGGTCGGCACCGGGCGCTCCAGGGTGATGTAGTCTTTGCCGGAGCGCATGGCCTGCTGGGCCCAGACGGAGGCGTTGCCAAGCCAGGCGGCCATGGACAACATGGCGGTAGAAAAGAGTCGACGTTTCATGAAAGCTCCCTTGGAAAAGTGGATGGGGGTCAGCGTTGAACGCGAACCAAGATGTTTTCGATGCCATTGGCTTCGAGCTGAAGACGAATGCGTTCTGCGCTGTTTTTGTCACGGAACGGCCCCATCCGGACACGGTAAACCAGGCGGCCGGATTGGTCGCGTTCGGAGATTTTGGCGTCCAGGCCCAGCATCGCCAACTTGGCTTTTTGGGCGTCGGCATCGGCGTTGGTGCGGTAAGCGCCCGCTTGAATAATGTAGTCAAAGGGGTCTGCTGGGTCGGGCGGCGCAGCACTTGTGCTCAGGCCCGATTTGGTTTTGGCCAAATCGCCCAGTGGGTCAGCGGTCACTGTGGGTCGGGGCACGGGTTTGGACGCGTCGGCCGCAGCGGCGGGGGCTTCTGTGGCTGGCTGGCTGGCGTTGGGTGCAACAGGTGGCTCGGCCGGAGCCTTGGGCTGCAACACGCTGTTGGGGTTCCAGTCCTTGTTCTTTTCGGTTTCTTGCACATCCTGTGCATTGGTCCGGGGCTGATTTTTATTGGAGAAAGGCGTGGGCACCTTGGTCACATAAATCGCCACGCCCAAGGCCACGCCCAGGCCCAATACCAAGCCAAGGATGAAGCCTAAAAAAGTACCGCCGTGTTGGGTTTTCAATTGCATGACCAGTCCATTTACATTGTTTGTGGTGCCGAGACGCCCAACACCTTCAGGCCATTGCGCAACACCTGCGCTGTGGCCGCGACCAGCGCCAGACGCGCTTTCTTGATGCCTTCATCGTCCACCAGAATGCGCTCGGCATCGTAGTAACTGTGGTAAAGCGAAGCCAGCTCGCGCAGGTAGAAGGTCACATCGTGCGGAGCAAAGTCGCTGGCAGCCGAAGTCAGCATCTCTGGGTACTTGGCCAGGGCCAGCATCAACGCATGTGCTTGCGGGCTTTGCAGCGGCGACAGATCGGTGTGGGCCAGTGTGGCAGTGTCGCCGCCGTCCTTGTCCTCCCAGGCCGCCAGCACCGAGCAAATGCGTGCGTGCGCGTATTGCACGTAAAACACCGGGTTGTCGTTGTTCTGCGCCAGCGCCAGGTCGATGTCGAAGATGTACTCGGTGTCGGGCTTGCGCGAGAGCAGGAAGAAACGCACCGCGTCTTTGCTGGTCCACTCGATCAGGTCGCGCAACGTCACATAGCTGCCCGCACGCTTGGAGATCTTGACCTCTTCGCCGCCGCGCATCACACGCACCATGGTGTGCAGCACGTAGTCGGGGTAGCCCTCGGGAATGCCGACATTGGCCGCCTGCAGGCCCGCGCGCACACGGGCAATCGTGCCGTGGTGGTCGGTGCCCTGGATGTTCACCACACGGCCAAAGCCGCGCTCCCATTTGGCGATGTGGTAGGCCACATCGGGCACAAAGTAGGTGAATGAGCCGTCGCGCTTGCGCATGACGCGGTCTTTGTCGTCCCCGTAGTCGGTCGACTTGAGCCACAGGGCGCCGTCTTGTTCGTAGGTCTTGCCTGCTTCGTTGAGCTTTTGCACGGTGGCATCGACCTTGCCGCTGGTGTACAGGCTCGACTCCAGGTAGTAGTTGTCAAAGCGAACGTCAAAGGCTTTGAGGTCTAAGTCTTGCTCGCGACGCAAATAGGCCACGGCGAACTCACGCATGCCGTCCAGGTCATTCACATCACCGCTGGCCGTGCAGCTGCGGTCGTCAGACTGAACGGTTTTGCCTGCCAGAAAGTCGCCCGCGATGTCCTGGATGTAGTCGCCGTTGTAAAAGGCTTTGCTTTCGGGGTTCTCGGGGTCGGTGGGCCAGCTGTGATCGCCGGGCTTGACCCCCATGGCACGCATGTGCGTGCTCTTGGCCAGCGTGCCAATCTGTACACCCGCGTCGTTGTAATAAAACTCGCGGTACACCTGTTGGCCTTGCGTGGCGAGCAGGTTGCAAATCGCGTCGCCCAAGGCGGCTTGTCGGCCGTGGCCCACATGCAGCGGCCCGGTGGGGTTGGCCGAGACGAATTCGACCAGCACCTTGTCTGGTTTTGCAGGTTGATCGCCAAAGCACTCGGCCGCTTGCAACACTTCGTGCACCACGGCTTGCTTGGCCGCGTCTTTGAGGCGGATGTTGATGAAGCCGGGCCCGGCGATCTCGATGGCGTCCACCCAGCGCTCGAAAGCGGGGGTGGCCAACAAGGCGCTGCGCAGGGTTTCAGACAGCTGCCGGGGGTTTTGCTTGAGGGCTTTGGCCAGCTGCATCGCGGCGGTGCAGGCCAGGTCGCCATGGGAGGCCACTTTGGGCGATTCAAAGGCCGCGCGCGCACCCGCGCCGGTTTGGAGTTTTTCAAGCTCGGCGGCCAAGGCCGTGAGCAAATGTTGTTTGGCAGAAAGCATAGGCCGCGATTTTACGGGGTGCACCTCAAAGCAAGCGGTATTGCAACGCACGGCCGTGCGCATTTGGGGTCAATGAGCTCAGGACTGCCAGTAATCCGCTTGGGCATAGTGGTGCTTGACGAAATCGATCCAGAGCCGCACGCGCAGCGGCAAGTGCTTGCGCTGCGGAAACACGACATAGATGCCGTTGGGCGGCGCGGCAAAGTCTTCCAGTACAGCCACCAACTGGCCCGAGCGGATTTCGCTTTCCACTTCCCAGGTGCTGCGCCAGGCAATGCCGTAACCGGCCAGGCACCAGTCGTGCAGCACTTGTCCGTCCGAGCAGTCGAGCGGCCCACCCGGCCGCAGGTGCACCACCTCGTGCCCGCCATCCGTGGGGTTGCGAAAGGCCCAGCCCCGGGTTTGCGAAGCGTCGCTCGACAGGGTCAGGCAGTCATGTTGCAGCAAGTCCGAGGGTTGTGCGGGTGTGCCGCGCCGTGCCAAATAGCTTGGGGTCGCCACGCACAGGCGGCGGTTGTCGGCCATGCGCACGCTCACCAGCGAGGAGTCGGGCAGGTCGCCCACGCGTACGGCGCAGTCAAAACCCTCGGCAGCCAGGTCCACCACACGGTCGCTCAGGTTCAGGGAAATCGACACTTCGGGGTGCAGTTCGCGAAAGCGCGGCACCAAAGGGGCGACATGCCTGCGCCCGAACCCGGCCGGGGCGGTGATGCGCAAATGCCCACTGGCTTTGACGCCGCCCGCCGACACGCTGGCTTCGGCATTGGCCACATCCGAGAGCAAGCGCTGGCAATCCTCCAAGAATGCGCTGCCTTCGTGTGTGAGGGTGATGCGCCGCGTGGTGCGCACCAGCAGCTTCACACCCAGGTTTTCTTCCAGCGCATCGAGCCTGCGGCCGATGATGGCCGGGGCCACGCCTTCAGCCCGAGCCGCACCGGTCAGGCTGCCCTTGGTGGCAACCGAGACAAAGGTTTCGAAGGCTTTGAGCTTGTCCATGCGGGCTGATTATGCGGGTTCAGGTTTGGAATTTTTCAGAATTTTGTTGGATTGCTGCTGTCTTTGTAGGAGCCCACCCCGTGGGCGATGGGGTGCCTATGCCCATCAAACCATCGCCCACGGGGTGGGCTCCTACAAAACCGAGGGCCAGCCTTTGGGTAAACCTGCCTCTGGGGTCATGCCGTACAACGGCTCACCAGGCAGCCCGGCTTTGAGTGGCGCGCGGGCGGCCATGAGCCGGCTCAGATCGACCCCGGTGAACACGCCCATGGCCTCAAACATGAACACCAGATCTTCGGTCACCACATTGCCCGAAGCCCCCGGCGCGTAAGGGCAACCGCCCAGACCGCCGAGCGAGCTGTCGAAGGTTCGCACGCCCGCCTCGTAAGCGGCCAGGGCATTGGCCAGGCCCAGGCCCCGGGTGTTGTGCAGGTGGGCGGCGCCTGTGAGCGGACCGATTTCCTGGAACAGGCGTTTGAACAGTCGGCGCACCTGCGCCGGGTTGGCCATGCCGGTGGTGTCCGACAGGCCGATTTCGTCCACGCCAGCCTCTGCGAGCAAACGGGCCAGTCGCAGCACATCGTCTTCGGGCACGGGGCCTTGCAAAGTGCAGCCAAAGGCGGTGGACATGCCCACCTCGACCGGCACGCCGGGCGCGAACTCGTCGCGCAGGCGCAAGACGGCCCGCACTTCGTCGACCATGGCTTCAGGCGTTTTGCGCACATTGGCCAGGGAATGCGCGGGGCTGACCGAAACGGGCACGGTGAGCTTTTGCGCCCCGGCCTGCAGGGCGGCCTGCGCGCCGCGCAAGTTGGGCACCAGCGCCATGATGCGCACGCCCGTGTGGCGCAGCGCGTGCTGCACCACCTGCGCGGCGTCGGCCATTTGCGGCAGAAGTTGGGCGGGCACAAAAGAGGCCACTTCGATTTCGCGCAGACCGGCTGCGGCCAGCGCGTCGATCCAGCGCAGCTTGTCGGTCGTAGCCATGGTGGCCTTGACCGATTGCAGGCCATCGCGCGGGCCGACCTCGCTGATCAGGACCTCCGGGACTTGAATGCTGGTCATGACACGATTAAACAACACCTGATTTGTGCAAAAAAGTCATGGGTTTATGGCTTTAGAGCGTGTTTATCTGCATCCAAACTTAGAATAAAGTCCTTTCAAGCGCAACAGACGCATGGGTCTCCCCCTGAGGTTCCCATTCAATCCAAGATACCCCCCGTTTTTCAACATGCTTTCGAGGCTCCCATGACTGCACGCACCGCGATTCACAACCTGCAAGTGGCCAACCCACTGCTGAGTTTCATCAACGACCAGATGCTGCCCGCCACCGGCGTGAACCCAGCCAAGTTTTGGCAAGGCTTCAACGACATCGTGGCCGACCTGGCCCCGAAAAACATCGCCTTGCTGGCCGAGCGCGACCGCATCCAGACCGCCATGGACCAGTGGCACACCGCCAACCCCGGGCCGGTGGCCGCAGGCAAGGCCATGAAGGCCTACCGCCAATACCTGAGCCAAATCGGCTACTTGGTGC
Source organism: Limnohabitans sp. (assembly GCF_023910625.1). Taxonomy (NCBI): domain Bacteria; kingdom Pseudomonadati; phylum Pseudomonadota; class Betaproteobacteria; order Burkholderiales; family Comamonadaceae; genus Limnohabitans; species Limnohabitans sp. The sequence continues at coordinate 1,806,326 of NZ_JAAVVW010000003.1, read as the reverse complement.
CTGAGCCCAAAAACGCCCAAGCCACCACCGCCAATGTGGACGCCGAGCTTGCCAAGCTGGCGGGCCCTCAGTTGGTCGTGCCGATCCTGAACGCCCGCTACGCCCTGAACGCGGCCAACGCCCGTTGGGGCAGCTTGTATGACGCGCTGTATGGCACTGACGCGATCAGCGAAGCCGATGGTTGCGAAAAAGGCACGGGCTACAACCCCCAGCGCGGTGCCAAAGTCATCGACTACTGCCGCAACGTGCTCGACCGCTGCGCGCCCCTCAAAAAGGGCTCTCACGTGGGCAGCAAGGGCTACGCCGTCAAGGCGGGCAAGCTGGTGGTGACCCTGGCCAATGGCAAGAGCACTTCGCTGCATCATGCCAAGCAATTCGTGGGCTACACCGGTGACGCCAAAGCCCCGGCATCGGTCCTGTTCGTGCACAACGGCCTGCACCTCGACCTGCAAATCAACAAGACCACCGCCATCGGCAAGACCGATCCCGCTGGCGTGTCCGACCTGATCGCTGAAAGCGCGCTGTCCACCATCCTCGACCTGGAAGACTCGGTGGCGGCGGTGGACGCTGACGACAAAGTGCTGGCCTACAAGAACTGGCTGGGCATCTTGCAAGGCAGCCTGAGCGAAGAAGTGCAAAAGGGCGGCAAGACCTTCACCCGCACCATGAACCCGGACCGCGAGTACACCAAAGCGAACGCGAAAACCGGCAGTCAAGCTGCCGGGGGCAAAGGCACCGTCAAGTTGCACGGCCGCTCGCTCATGTTCGTGCGCAACGTCGGCCACTTGATGACCAACCCCGCCATCCTCTACAAAGCCGCCGACGGCAGCATGAAAGAGATCCCTGAAGGCATTTTGGACGCGATGATCACCGTGACCTGCGCTTTGGTGGACCTGCAGAAAAAGTCTTCGCACCCCCTGCGCAACAGCCGCACCGGCAGCGTTTACATTGTCAAGCCCAAAATGCACGGCCCGGCCGAAGTCGCGTTCGCCGATGAGCTGTTTGGCCGCGTCGAAAAAGTCATCGGCATGAAGCCTTCCACCGTCAAGCTGGGCATCATGGACGAAGAGCGCCGCACCAGCGCGAACCTCAAGGCCTGTATTGCCGCTGCCAAGAGTCGCGTGGCCTTCATCAACACCGGCTTTTTGGACCGCACCGGCGACGAAATGCACACCTGCATGCTGGCCGGCCCCGTCATGCGCAAGGGCGACATCAAGAACAGCACCTGGTTGGGTGCTTACGAAAAAAACAACGTCAATGTGGGCCTGGCCTGCGGCCTGCGCGGTCGCGCCCAGATCGGCAAAGGCATGTGGGCCATGCCCGATCTGATGGCCGACATGCTCAAGGCCAAAATTGGCCACCCCATGGCCGGTGCCAACACCGCTTGGGTGCCCAGCCCGACTGCCGCCACGCTGCACGCCATGCACTACCACCAAGTGGACGTGCCTGCGCTGCAAAAACAAATGGAAAAGGCCGTGGCAAAGCTTGACCCGAAACAATTGCGCGAAGACACCCTCAACGCTTTGTTGCAGTTCCCCGTGGTGGCCAAAGACGCCGCCAACTGGTCGGCCCAAGACAAGCAAAAGGAACTCGACAACAACGCCCAAGGCATTTTGGGTTATGTGGTGCGCTGGGTGGACCAAGGCGTGGGCTGCTCCAAGGTGCCCGACATCAACGGTGTGGGCCTGATGGAAGACCGCGCCACCTTGCGCATCAGCAGCCAGCACATGGCCAACTGGATGCAGCACGGCGTGGTGACTGAAAAGCAAGTCAAGGCCACGATGGAGCGCATGGCCGCTGTGGTGGACGCGCAAAACGCGGGCGACGCGGCTTACCAGCCCATGGCCGGTAACTTCGCCAAGTCGGCGGCCTATAAAGCGGCTTGCGATCTGGTCTTCAAGGGCAAGGCGCAACCCAGCGGCTACACCGAGCCATTGCTGCACGCCTGGCGTTTGAAGGTCAAAGCGGCCTGAACACGCTGGCGTCGGACGCGGTCTGACACTTCAAGAAACGGCTCCTTCGGGAGCCGTTTTGTTTGAAGGGGTTGTGGCCACTCCCCGGCACATGCCGCTTTGTAAGATCCCACCCCATGGGCGAAGGCTTGAGGGCGTGTGCCACGCCCATCGCCCACAGGGTGGGCTCCTAGGATGGTGCAGGCTGTGCAGACCCTAAGGGACGCCATCGCGTATGCCTGAAAATAGGCGTTTTGAGGAGAGCGCCATGCGCTGGATAGACCGGATTCCGATGTTGTGGTTGGTGGGCATCGCCCTGTACTTGGCGGGGGCCCCCTTTGTGCCCGAGCCGCACTTGACCGAAAAATGGCGCATGCTTTTGGATGGCACTTTGAGCAAACCCATCGACATCTTTGACTTCTTCTTGCACACCACGCCCTTGGTGGTGTTGGCCATTCGCCTGTGGCGTGACGCGCAGCGACGCCGTCAAGCCAAGGAATGATCCCCTCCACCATGACGCAGCCTGCCCTAGACCCTTGCCGCTGCCCCTTGTGTGGCCAGCCCAATGCCTGCGCCATGGCGACGCCGGGCCAGGCGGTATCCGGCCCTTGCTGGTGCACGCGGGTGCCCTTCAGCGCCGATTTGCTGAAACAGGTGCCCGAGGCGGCGCGCAACAAGGCCTGCATTTGCGCGAGCTGTGCGGCCAAGTCCCAAGACACATCGCAAGACGCTTTGCAGGCGGGTCGCGCATGACCCAGGCCCAAGGCCCGCACAGCCTGCAGGCGCTGCAAGCGCGTTATGGCGAGCGGCACCGCTGGTTGCTGCTGCTGTCGGTGATGCTGGGCTCCATGGCGGCGGTCATGTCGTCCACCATCCTGAATGTGGCCATCCCCGACATGAGCACGCATTTCACTTTGGGCCAAAGCCGCGTGCAGTGGGTCACCTCGGGCTTCATGGTCGCCATGACGGTGTCCATGCTCACCACGCCCTGGCTGCTGTCGCGCTATGGTTACCGCAGGGTGTACGAGGTGTGCATGTGGCTGCTGTTGGGGGGCGGTGTGGTGGGGGGCTTGGCCAACGATTTTCCGCTGGTCATGGCCGCACGCGTGGCCGAGGGTTTGGCCGCAGGCGTGGTGCAGCCCATTCCCGCCATCATCATCTTGCGCGCTTTTGCGTCCGAAGAGCAGGGCCGCGCCAGTGGCTTGTTTGGCATGGGCGTGGTGCTGGCTCCGGCCATTGGCCCCAGCATTGGCGGCGTGCTGGTCGATGTGTTTGGCTGGCGCTCGATTTTTTTCATGGTGGTGCCGCTGGCCATGGTGGCGCTGTGGTTGTCGCGCCGCTACGTGCCCACCTCGGCCCCGGGCGGTGTGCAGGCCGATGCCGATAGCCCGGGGCTGGATTGGATCGGGCTGGCGCTGGCCAGTGTTTCCACCTTGATGCTGCTCAACGGCTTGGTGCAGCTTCGCGGTGACGATAACACGGTGGCCGTGGCCCTGCTGGTTCTGGCAGGCTTGGGCATGGCGGTGTTTGTGGCTTGGCAGCGGCATTTGCTGCGGCCTGGCCGACGTGTGCGATCAGCAACTTCAGGCCGAAAAGCCAAGTCCTTGCGCCAAGTCCCCCGGGTGCGGCGTGGCCCGCTCATGAACCTGCAGGTCTTTGGCCACCGCCATTTCGCCATGGGGGCGCTGGTGTCGTTCACCTACGGCATCGCCTTGTTTGGCTCCACGTATTTGTTGCCGGTTTACATGCAGATGGGACTGGACCTGTCGCCGTCCTACATCGGTGCCGCCTTGTTGCCAGCAGGCATCTTGTTGGCCGTGACCATTGCAACGGTGGGGCGTTTGTCGCACCGCATGCCGCCCGCCCATTGGGTGAGTTGGGGCTTGGGCTTGCTGGCGCTGTCGTTTGCGCTCATGCCCCTGGTCCACCCGGCGGCGGGTTTGGCCTTGCTCTGGATTTTGGTCATCCTCGGGCGCATTGGTTTGGGCTTCATCTTGCCTTCGCTCAACCTGGGGGCTTTGCGGGGTTTGCCCAAGGACCTGATCCCGCAGGCGTCGAGTGTGATTGGCTTCGTGCGCATGCTGGGCGGCGCAGCAGGTGTGAGCATTTGCGCCATCGTGCTGGAGTGGCGGCTGGCGGTGTACGCCCTCACGGCCAGCCATCCGGGCCGTGCCGATTTGCGCGCCTTCAACGAGACCTTTGTGTTTCTGGCCACCATGACTGCCCTGGCTTTGCTGGCGTCCTGGAAAATGGCCGAGCCTGTCGCCTCACCCGCCAAGGACTGAACCATGTGCCAACTGCTCGGCATGAACGCCAACACCCCGACCGATGTGACCTTCAGCTTCAGCGGTTTTGCCCAGCGCGGCGGTCACACCGACCACCACGGAGACGGCTGGGGCATTGCCTTTTTTGAAGGGCAGGGCGTGCGCCACTTTGTGGACCACCAAAGCGCCAGCAGCTCGCCGGTGGCCGAGCTGATCCGGCGTTACCCGATCAAAAGCCAAAACGTGATTGCGCACATCCGCAAGGCCACGCAGGGTGAAGTGAGCCTGGAAAACTGCCACCCCTTTGTGCGCGAACTGTGGGGGCGCTACTGGGTGTTTGCGCACAACGGCAACCTGGTGGACTTTGCGCCGCGCTTGCACGGCAGCTTCAAACCCGTGGGCCAGACCGACAGCGAACTGGCGTTTTGCTGGCTCATGCAAGAGCTGGCCAAGTCACACGCCAGCGTGCCCAGCGTGCACGAGCTCAGCTGCACCCTGCGCGAGCTGGTGCCGCAGATCGCCAGACAGGGCACGTTCAACTTTTTGCTGTCCAACGGCCAGGCGCTGTGGGCGCACGCCAGCACCCACTTGCACTATGTCTTGCGTCAACACCCCTTCAGCCGTGCCACGCTCAGCGACGAAGACCTGAGCATGAACTTTGCCGAGCACACCCACGAGACCGACCGGGTGGCTGTGGTGGTCACGCAGCCGCTGACCACCGATGAAAGCTGGGTGGCCTTTGAGCCGGAGCGGGTTTACACCTTTGAGGGCGGTGGTTTGAAGCCGCAGCGGTGATTCAACCTGCAGGTTGAGGCTTTAAAGCGCCGCTTCCACCGCATCCATGAAGAGCGCCGCCACGTCGCAGCCCATCTGGTCGGTGATTTCCTGAAAGCAGGTCGGGCTGGTCACGTTGATCTCGGTGAGGCTCTCACCGATGATGTCCAGGCCCACCAGCATCAGGCCGCGTGCCATCAAGATGGGGCCCAGTGCTTCAGCGATTTCGCGGTCACGCGCTGAAATCGGTTGGGCCACGCCCTTGCCGCCCGCTGCCAGGTTGCCGCGCACCTCACCGCCTTGCGGAATGCGTGCCAGGCAAAAGGGCACGGGCTTGCCGCCGATCAACAGCACCCGCTTGTCGCCTTGCGCGATGCCGGGCAAAAACTTTTGCACCATCACGGTTTGTGCACCACCTCGGTTGAGGGTTTCGATGATCACGCCCAAATTCAGGCCGTCAGCACCCACCTTGAAGATGCCCGTGCCGCCCATGCCGTCCAGAGGCTTCAAGATGATGGTGCCATGCGCGGCATGAAAGGCCCGGATGTCGGCTTCGCTGCGGGTGACCAGGGTCGGCGCGATGAACTGCGGAAATTCCAGAATCGCCAGCTTTTCGGGGTGGTTGCGCAAAGCGGCCGGGCTGTTGAAGACCTTGGCGCCTTCGCGTTCGGCCTGGCCCAACAGGTGGGTGGCGTAAAAGTATTCGCTGTCAAAAGGCGGGTCGGTGCGCATGATGACCGCGTCAAAGTCCTTCAAGTTGGCACGGCGCGTGGCGGTTTGGGTGAACCAGGCGTCGGCTTGTCCTGTGAGGGTGATGTCGCGCACCTGGGCCGAGACGGCCTCGCCTTGCTGCCAACGCACATCGGTCATCTGGCAGGCCACCACCTGGTGGCCGCGTTTTTGCGCTTCGCGCATCATCGAAAACGTGGTGTCCTTGTAAATCTTGAAGGACGCGAGGGGGTCGGCAATGAAGAGGATGTGCATGGTTGGACTGTGTCACAAAAAAGGGGAATAACGTGACGCCGGAGCGTCTTATTGGAACGCCACTTCGGCAAAGCTGCGCAGCTTGCGGCTGTGCAGCTGTTCAGGGCCCGCGTCGCGCAACAAGGTGACAGCGCGGATGCCGATTTGCAGGTGCTGGTTGACGCGTTCGCGGTAAAAGTGGTTGGCCATGCCAGGCAGCTTGATCTCGCCGTGCAGGGGTTTGTCGCTCACGCACAGCAGCGTGCCATAGGGCACCCGAAAGCGAAAACCATTGGCGGCAATCGTGGCGCTTTCCATGTCGAGCGCCACGGCACGGCTTTGGCTGAAGCGCCGCTGCGGCTTGTTGTCCGGCAGCAGCTCCCAATTTCGGTTGTCGGTGCTGGCCACCGTGCCCGTGCGCATAAAGCGTTTGAGCTCGGCACCCTCGCAGCCGGTCACTTCGGTCACGGCTTTTTCCAGGGCCACCTGAATCTCGGCCAGCGCCGGAATCGGCACCCACAGCGGCAGCTCTTCGTCCAGCACATGGTCTTCGCGCACATAGGCGTGGGCCAACACGTAGTCGCCCAGCTGCTGCGTGGTGCGCAGACCCGCGCAGTGGCCCAGCATCAGCCAGGCGTGCGGGCGCAGCACGGCAATGTGGTCGGTGATGGTCTTGGCGTTGGCGGGCCCCACGCCGATGTTGACCATGGTGATGCCGCTGTGACCCTTGCGCACCAGGTGGTAGCCCGGCATTTGCGGCAGGCGCGGCGGTGTTTGGCCCAGGGCGTCCACCTCTTCGGCAGGCAAGCCCAAGCGGCGCGTGACCATGTTGCCGGGCTCGACAAAGGCGATGTATTCGCTGCCCGGGTTTTGCATTTCGGCGCGACCCAAGGCAATGAACTCGTCGATGTAAAACTGGTAATTGGTGAACAGCACGTAGTTCTGAAACCAGCGCGGTGAGGTGCCGGTGTAGTGGCGCAGGCGCTGCAGTGAATAGTCGATGCGCGGCGCAGTGAACAGCGACAGCGGCTTGGCCTCGGAGGCGGCAGGTTCGTGCGTGCCGTTGGCAATCCCGTCGTCCATGGCGGCCAAGTCGGGCAGGTCAAACACTTCGCGCATCAGGGCCTGGCGCTCTCGGCTCAGGCTGCCTTCCATGTGCTCGTCGTCGGCGAAAGAAAAGTGGATCGGAATCGGCTGGTTGCTGGTGCCCACCTGCAGGCTGACACCGTGGTTTTGCAGCAGCAGCCTCAACTGCTGGCAGATGTAAAAAGCAAACAGGTCCGGCCGGGTCAGGGTGGTTTCAAAGCGGCCCGGCTCGGCCACGAAGCCATAACTCAAGCGGCTGTCCAGCCCAGCGCTTTTGCGGCTGGCGCTGGTGACCTGCACCCGCACAAAAGGGTAAAACGCCCGAACCCGCGTGCCTGCCATGTCCGCCCCGGCGACAAACTCGCGCATGGCCTGGCGCAGGTGGTTCACGCTGTGCTGGTAGATGTGCTGGATTTGCGCCAAGGCGCTGTCGGCATCGTGGTGTTCGGAGGGGGCGATGAACGGCGGCAGGTGCTGCATAGGATTCCTGGACGGTGTGTCGGGCAGTGTTGCACACCCCATGCAGGGTGCGTCTTGGCCATTTTGCTGCAATCGCGTGGCCAGGGTATGACCTGGCTGTGCGCTTGTTGTCTTAGTGACCTCGCCGTGCTTGCGGGTCGGGCAAGCTGCGCGGCATGTCCCTGCTCTATCGGGGAAGCCCTTTCAGGAGCCTATTCATGCGCCAAGCCCGCAAAGTCATCATCACCTGCGCCCCCACCGGAGCCATCCACCCCCCAGCATGTCGCCGCATTTGCCGGTGACTGCCGACGAGATCGCCGATGCGGCCATTGCCGCCGCCGAGGCGGGCGCGGTCATCTTGCACCTGCATGCCCGCGACCCGGTGGATGGCCGTCCGACGCAAGATGTGGATCGGCCCTGGAAAATTGGCCGAGTCCAGTGCTCAGCAGGTCCAGCGCCTCCGCACCGTGCGGGAAGCCCTGAATCTGGAAATGGCCACCCCCGATGAGGCGCGCAGCATGCTGGCGCTCAAGGGCGGGGATCGGGTGAACTTTTGAGGTTCAGTGGGCTTGCTGTCGAACCCTAAAGGCCCGACCTACGAGGGTATCAGTAGGTCGGTGCCTTCAGGTACGGCAGGGATGGATCACATATTGCGTCGGTACTGCCCACCCACCTCAAACAGCGCGTTGGTGATCTGGCCGAGCGAGCAGACCCGCACCGCGTCCATCAGCACCTCGAACACATTGCCGTTGTCGATCACTGCTTGTTGCAAACGCTTGAGCATGGAGGGTGATTCGGCGGCGTGCAGGGCGTGGAAGTCGTTCAGGCGCTTAAGTTGGCTCTGCTTTTCTTCCTCGGTCGAGCGGGCCAGCTCCAGCGTTTCCATGACTTCGTCTCCCTTGGGGTTGCGGAAGGTGTTGACGCCGATGATGGGCAGCTCGCCGGTGTGCTTGAGCATTTCGTAGTGCATGGACTCGTCTTGGATCTTGCCGCGCTGGTAGCCGGTTTCCATCGCGCCCAACACCCCGCCGCGTTCGGCGATTTTCTCGAACTCGGCCAGTACGGCTTCTTCCAGCAACTCGGTCAGCTCTTCGATGATGAAGGCGCCCTGGCTCGGGTTCTCGTTTTTGGCCAGGCCCCATTCGCGGTTGATGATCATCTGGATCGCCATGGCGCGGCGCACCGAGTCTGCGGTGGGCGTGGTGATGGCTTCGTCAAACGCGTTGGTGTGCAGGCTGTTGCAGTTGTCGTAAATCGCAATCAGCGCTTGCAGCGTGGTGCGGATGTCGTTGAACTGGATTTCTTGCGCGTGCAGCGAGCGGCCCGATGTTTGGATGTGGTACTTGAGTTTTTGGCTGCGTTCGTTCGCGCCGTATTTCTCTTTCATGGCCACGGCCCAGATGCGGCGTGCCACACGGCCCATGACGGTGTACTCGGGGTCCATGCCGTTGCTGAAGAAGAACGACAAGTTGGGCGCGAAGTCGTCGATGTGCATGCCACGCGCCAAATACGCTTCCACGAAGGTGAAGCCGTTACTCAGCGTGAAGGCCAGCTGGCTGATCGGGTTGGCGCCCGCTTCGGCAATGTGGTAACCCGAGATGGACACCGAGTAGAAATTGCGCACGTCGTGGTGCACAAAATACTGCGCCACATCCCCCATGACTTTGAGCGAAAACTCGGTCGAGAAGATGCAGGTGTTTTGGCCCTGGTCTTCTTTCAGAATGTCGGCCTGCACCGTGCCGCGCACATTGGCCAAGACCCATGCCTTGATCTTGGCAGCCTCGGTCTCGGTGGGCTCTCGGCCGTTTTCAGCTTTGAATTTGTCGAGGTTCTGGTCGATGGCCGTGTTCATGAACATGGCCAGGATCGACGGTGCGGGGCCGTTGATGGTCATCGACACGGATGTGGTGGGGTTGCACAGGTCAAAGCCCGAATACAACACCTTCATGTCGTCCAGCGTGGCCACGTTCACACCCGAGTTACCGATCTTGCCGTAGATGTCCGGACGCAGGTCGGGGTCGTTGCCGTACAGCGTGACCGAGTCAAACGCGGTGGACAGGCGCTTGGCGGGCAGGCCCTCAGACACCAGCTTGAAGCGGCGGTTGGTGCGGAAGGGGTCGCCTTCACCGGCGAACATGCGGGTCGGGTCTTCGCCTTCGCGCTTGAAGGCAAAAGTGCCTGCTGTGTAGGGGTAGCTGCCGGGCACGTTGTCCAGCATCAACCACTTGAGCACTTCGCCATCGTCTTCGTATTGCGGCAGGGCGACTTTGCGGATGGTCGTGCCGCTCAGCGATTTGGTGGTGAGCGCGGTGCGGATTTCCTTGTCACGGATCTTCACCACGTACTCGTCGCCCGCATAGGCTTTTTGCATGTCGGGCCACTGGGCCAGCAGCTTGCGGGCTGTGGGGTCTTGGGTTTGCTCGCGGCTCACGGCCAGGTCAATCGCGGCTTCGGCGGCCTTGGCGCGACCGGATTTGCCCACTTCGAGCATGCGGGCCGCAGCGCGCAGTTGCTGAATCTCCCGGGCCAGGCGCGACTGGTCGATGGCGCGCTTTTTGTAGCCGCGCACCGTGTCGCTGATTTCGGCCAGGTAGCGGGTGCGGGAAGACGGCACCACGGGGTTTTGGTGGGTGCTGTAGCGCACCTTGACCACAGGCAAACGGCCTTCGGTGGTCTTCATGCCCAGCTCGGCCAATCGGGCCTTGAGGGCTTGGTACAGGGCTGTGACGCCGTCATCGTTGAAGCGCGCGGCCATGGTGCCAAACACCGGCATCTGCTCGGTGGGAACGGTCCAGGCTTCTTTGTTGCGCTGCACCTGCTTGGCCACGTCGCGCAGGGCGTCGTTGGCGCCTTTGCGGTCAAACTTGTTGATCGCCACAAACTCGGCAAAGTCCAGCATGTCAATCTTCTCGAGCTGGCTGGCCGCGCCGAACTCGGGCGTCATCACGTACATGGGCACGTCCACATGCGGCACGATGGCCGCGTCGCCCTGGCCAATGCCCGAGGTCTCGACCACGATCAAGTCAAAGCCTGCCACCTTGCAGGCCGCGACCACGTCGGGCAGGGCGGCAGAAATTTCGGAGCCAAAGTCACGCGTGGCCAGCGAGCGCATGAACACGCGCGGTCCTTGCGACCAAGGTGAAATCGCGTTCATGCGGATGCGGTCGCCCAGCAAAGCGCCACCGCTCTTGCGGCGAGACGGGTCGATCGAGATGACGGCCACGCGCAGCGCGTCGTTTTGGTCCAAGCGCAGGCGGCGGATCAGTTCGTCGGTCAGCGAGGACTTGCCTGCACCACCGGTGCCGGTGATGCCCAGCACGGGCACCTTTTGGCTTGCAGCCTGCTCACGCACGGCTTTGACAACGCCCGCGTCGGCCTTGTCGTTTTCCAGCGCCGTGATCAACTGGGCCAAAGCACGCCAGTTCATCTCGCCGTGGCCCTGAATCGCGGCCACATCTTTCGGTGCCAGCGGGCTCACGTCTTTGTCGCAGCGCATGACCATCTCGCCGATCATTCCGGCGAGGCCCATTTTTTGGCCGTCTTCGGGGCTGAAAATGCGCACCCCATGCTCCGCCAGCATGCGGATCTCGGACGGCACGATCACGCCGCCGCCGCCACCAAACACCTGAATGTGCTCGCCGCCACGGGCCTTGAGCAGCTCGGCCATGTAAGTGAAGTATTCGTTGTGCCCGCCCTGATAAGAGCTGATGGCGATGCCCTGCGCGTCTTCTTGCAGCGCAGCGGTCACCACCTCGTCCACCGAGCGGTTGTGGCCCAGGTGGATCACTTCGGCCCCCATGCTTTGCAGGATGCGCCGCATGATGTTGATGGCCGCGTCGTGGCCGTCAAACAAAGAGGCGGCGGTGACAAAACGCACCTTGTTCGTGGGGCGGTATTCGGCCAAGGCTTTGAATTCGGCGGACAGATCGGTCATGGGGGCGACTCCGGTAGCAAGCGGTTTTTGATTCGGGCTTTGACGTTGACGTAAACGTCAACCAAAACCCGCATCTTAGCCGCTGCAGCCTGTCCTGTCACTGACAGCCGTGCGATGCAGGGCTGGGGTGCACAAAGCTATGATTCAGACCCGATTGATGCACCCAACCAGGACCACGCGCCATGACCTCATCCGCCTCCTCCCAACCCGTCGCTGCCAACGGTTATGCCGGCGATGTCTCGCCCGAGCAGGCCTGGGACTGGGTGCAGTCGGGCGAGGCCGAATTGGTGGACGTGCGCAGCGATGCCGAGCGCGCTTGGGTAGGCTTTGTGCCCGGCGCGCACGCCTTGGCCTGGAAGCAGTGGCCCGGCATGGCCATGAACCCCGACTTTGACGCGGGCGTGCAAGCCGTGGGTGCGGGGGGCAAAAAACTGGTGCTGCTGTGCCGCAGTGGCGTGCGCTCGATTGCCGCCGCTCAACGCGCCACCGCGCTGGGCTTGCAGGCCTACAACATCCTCGAAGGCTTTGAGGGCGACCCGGACGCGCAGGCGCACCGCGGCCAAACGGGCGGTTGGCGCTATCGCGGCCTGCCCTGGCAGCAAAATTGAACCGGGTGCTTCAAAACCGGGTGATCGCGTTGACGGCTCAGGGCATGACACTTGCCCGGTGATTGGCGCACAAGACAAGTTCTGTCCACCGAATGGCTCAATGCCACCAAAAGAATGAAGCCTGTTGGTTTTTTTACAGTGCTTTGGTGTAAAACACAGTGTCCCCCTTTTTGACTGGAGTCAATCATGAAACGTCGTTCCCTGTTTGCCATGGCCACATTGGCCGCCGCCCTGTTGGCCCCGATGGGCGCTCAAGCCCAAGGTAAAACCCTCAAGGTGGTACCGCACGCCAACGTGACGATCCTGGACCCCATCTGGAGCACGGCATTTGTCACGCGCAACCATGGTTACATGATTTATGACACCTTGTTCGGCACCGATCTGGCAGGCAAGGTCAAACCGCAGATGGTGAACAAATGGAACGTCAGCAAGGACAACCTGAGCTGGACTTTCACCCTGCGTGACGGACTGGAGTTCCATGACGGCAAGCCAGTCACCAGTGAAGATGTGGTGGTCTCGATCAAGCGCTGGTCCAGCCGAGACAGCTTTGGCGGCGTGTTGGCCAAAAACGTGGACAGCTACGCCACACCCGATGCCAAGACCTTTGTCATCAAGCTCAAGCAGCCCTTTGGCGTGATGCTGGAAGCACTGGGCAAGCCCTCATCCAATGTGCTGTTCATCATGCCTGCACGCATCGCCGCCACACCGGGCACCGAGCAAATCAAGGAACACATCGGTTCTGGCCCCTACAAATTCTTGCCCGGCGAATACAAACCCGGCGAGCGTCTGGTCTACGAAAAGAACGACAAATACAAGCCCCGCACCGAAGCACCCGATGGTACCACGGGGGGCAAACAGGTCTTTGTTGACCGTGTGGAGTGGGTCATCATCCGCGACCCCCAAACCCAATTCAATGCCCTGGTGGCCGGCGAAGTCGATATCGTCGAGCAACCCACTTTTGAGCAGTACTCCTCGCTCAAGGCCCAAAAAGACATTCAATTGGTCGATGCACAGCCCGCTGGTTTGCAGTTCATCTTCCGCTTCAACCACCTGCATGCCCCATTCAACAACGTGAAGATTCGCCAGGCGGCCATGGTGGCGCTGGGTCAGGAGGCGCACCTGAAGACGCAAGTCGGTGCGCCCGGCATGTTCACGTTCTGCAAGAGCATGTACCCATGCGGTACCCCTTTTGCCAGTGACAAGACCGGTCTCTTCAACGGGACAGCCGACCCCAAAAAGGCAGCGCAGATGCTCAAAGAGGCTGGTTATGACGGCACCCCTGTGGTGTTGATGCGCCCGACCGATCTGGCCGCGATCGCCAAACTGCCACTGGTGGCCAAGCAGCAACTCGAAGCTGCCGGCTTCAAGGTCGACATGCAGCAAATGGACTGGGCCACGTTGGTGGCACGCCGCGCCAAAAAGGATGCCCCAGCGCAAGGCGGCTGGAACGCTTTCATGACGGCCTGGACAGCGGGCGACATCCTCAACCCCTTGACCATGGCCATGATGAACGTCGCTGGTGACAAGGGCTGGTTCGGTTGGCAGGATGACAAAACAATCGAGGACATGAAGGTCAAGTTTGCCCAAGCGACCACCGATGCCCAGAAAAAGCAGATGGCCGAGCAGATTCAACTGCGCGCCATGGAAACCGCTTCGCACGTGCCGCTGGGACAGTACTTCAACCCGGCCGCCTTGCGCAAGAACATCTCGGGCCTGGTGCCTGGCGGGGCGCAGGTGTACTGGAACATCAAGAAGAACTGACCCGCCGGCCATGGCACGGGCGACTGACCTTTCATGCTGAGATTCTTGCTGCAGCGCCTGCTGGCGCTGATCCCCGTGCTGTTCACGGTGGCGGTGATCGTGTTCCTGATCCTTCGGCTCACGCCGGGGGACCCGGCCGCCGTGATCGCGGGCAACAACGCCACCAACGAAGACATCGACCGCATCCGTGAACAGTTGGGCCTGACCCAGCCCTTGCTCGTGCAGTTCGGCATCTGGTTGTCGGGGGTGTTGCAGGGTGATCTGGGGTATTCCTTTTATCTGGGCAAGCCGGTCATCGAATTGATTGCCCAGCGCATCGAGCCCACGCTGTCCTTGGCGGTCGGCACCATGCTCATTTCCGTGTGTGTGGCGGTGCCTCTGGGCACCTTGGCCGCATGGCGCATGGGCGGGTGGCTCGACCGTATCCTGTCGGGCTTTGCCGTAGCGGGCTTTTCGGTGCCGGTGTTTGTCATCGGCTACGTGCTCATTTACCTGTTTGCCATCGAGCTGCAATGGTTGCCCGTGCAAGGCTACCGGCGTTTGTTCGGCTCCTCATCTCAGGGCTTGGGGGCCTGGGCCGAACAGTTGGTGTTGCCCTGGCTGAGTCTGGCCACGATATATGTGGCGCTGATCGCGCGGGTCACGCGGGCCAGCGTCTCTGAAGCCTTGACCGAGGACTACATCCGCACCGCCCGCGCCAAAGGCTTGACCGAGCAGGCGGTGCTGCTGCGCCATGCCCTGGCCAATGCGGCCGTCCCGATTGTCACCGTGATCGGCATCGGCATTGCCTTGCTGATTGGGGGTGTCGTGGTGACCGAAACCGTGTACGCCATCCCGGGCCTGGGTTCGCTCACGGTGGATGCGGTGCTCAACCGGGACTTCCCTGTCATCCAGGGCGTGGTGTTGTTTTTCAGCGCCCTTTATGTGCTGATCAACCTTCTGGTGGATTTGAGCTACCTGTGGCTCGACCCCCGCATCCGTTACTGAACCCCATGAACACCATTTTGCGCAAGCTCCTGGCGAATGCCTCCGTTCGCTTTGGCTTCGGTGTGCTGCTGCTGCTGATCATGGTGGCGATTTTGGCCCCCTGGTTGGGCACGGTGGACCCGGCGGCCATGGATTCGGGCCATATCAACACCCTGTCGGGCACGGTCGGGGTGTTTGCCCTGCTGGACGGCACGAACGTGGCCCACACCTTCTGGATGGGGTCAGACAATTTTGGTCGGGACATCTACAGCCGTGTCTTGTTTGGCACCCGGGTGTCCTTGCTGATCGGTTTGTTCACAGCCGCCCTGGCCTTGTTGGTGGGGGGCTTGCTGGGCATGCTGGCAGGCTATTTCCGGACGGTGGATGCGGTGTTGATGCGTTTCATGGATGGCCTGATGGCCATACCGTCCATCCTGCTGGCCATCGCATTGGTGGCGGCACTGGGGGCGCAACTCTGGACGGTGGTGGTGGCGATCGCCATCCCAGAGATTCCGCGCGTCACGCGCTTGGTGCGCGCGCT
Organism: Limnohabitans sp.; assembly: GCF_023910625.1. Lineage (NCBI taxonomy): Bacteria > Pseudomonadati > Pseudomonadota > Betaproteobacteria > Burkholderiales > Comamonadaceae > Limnohabitans > Limnohabitans sp. The sequence goes on along the minus strand of NZ_JAAVVW010000003.1, from coordinate 1,791,018 downwards.
GGTGCTCACGCTGCGCGAAGAGCCCTTTGTCGAGGCCGCGCGTGCGCTGGCCACCCCCACCCCCGTCATCCTCCTGCGCCATATATTGCCCAATGCCATGGCCCCATTGATCGTGCAAGGCACCTTCATCGCCGCCAGTGCGGTGCTGACCGAAGCCATCTTGAGTTTCCTGGGGCTGGGCCTGCCGGCTGACACGCCCACCTGGGGCAACATCATGGCCGAAGGTCGTGTGCAGTTCACCCAATACCCGGGCAATGTGCTGTTCCCGGCCCTCTTTTTAGTGCCCACCGTGCTGGCCATCAACTTGCTGGGCGATGGCTTGCGCGATGTGCTCGACCCCAAATTTGCGAAAAGGGGCACCTGATGACCGACACTGCGCGCACCGCGGTGTTGTCGATCCGCCAATTGACTGTGGCGCTGCCCCCGGGTGCTGACCGCGCGCATGCGCTGCACCAAGTGTCGCTGGAGATTTTGCCGGGCCAGACCCTGTGTGTGGTGGGCGAGTCGGGTTCGGGCAAATCGGTCATGGCCACCACCGTGATGGGTTTGCTGGCCAAGGAGTTGCGCCCCAGCGGCGGTGAGATCGTGCTGCAAGGCGAGTCCTTGCTCGGCGCCACTGCTGCGCGTTTGCGCGCCTTGCGCGGGCGCAGCATGGGCATGGTGTTTCAGGAACCCATGACCGCGCTCAACCCCGTCATGACCTGCGGCGACCAGGTCGACGAGTTGCTCTCGACCCACACCGATTGGCCCCGCGACCAACGACGCGCTGAAATTTTGCGTATTTTTGAGCGGGTGCGTTTGCCTGATCCTGAGCGCATGCTGCGCAGCTACCCGCACCAGCTCAGCGGCGGTCAGCGCCAACGCATCGTGATCGCCATGGCCGTGGTGCTCAAGCCTGCCTTGATCATTTGCGACGAGCCGACCACGGCGCTGGACGTGACCACGCAAAAAGAAATTTTGAAGCTGATTGCCGACTTGCAACGAGAGCAGGGCAGTGCGGTGCTGTTCATCACGCACGACATGGGCGTGGTGGCCGAGATCGCCGACCAGGTGCTGGTGATGAACCAGGGCGAAGCCGTAGAGGGCGGTCTTTGCGAGCAGGTCTTGCGCCGCCCCAAGGCCGAGTACACGCGCCAATTGTTGGCGGCCGTGCCGGGCATGACACCGCCTGCGGCCAAACCTGCCTTCAGTGGCCCGGCTTTGTTGTCGGGCCAGAGCGTGGGCAAAACCTACGCCAGCCGCGACTGGATGGGCCGCAACCGCGCCACCGCTGCGCTGCAAAACGCCCATGTGGCGGTGCACGCGGGCGAGACGGTGGGCATTGTGGGCGAGTCCGGTTCGGGCAAGTCGACCTTTGCGCGTTGCCTGATTCGCCTGATCGACCCGACCGAGGGCCGCATCTTGTGGGGCGACGACGAGGTGGCGACTTTGCCCGAGAGCCGCTTGCGGCCTTTGCGCAACCGGGTGCAGGTGGTGTTTCAAGACCCCAACCGCTCGCTCAACCCGCGCCGCACGGTGGGGCAGTCCATGGTCGAAGGGGCCATGAACTTTGGCCAGTCACGCGCCGAGGCCGAAGCCTTGGCCGCCGAGCTGATGACGCAGGTGCGTTTGCCGGTCGAGGCGCTGCAACGCTACCCCAGCCAATTCAGCGGCGGTCAACGGCAACGCTTGGCCATTGCCCGTGCGTTGGCGTGTCGGCCTCAGGTGCTGGTGGCAGATGAGGCGGTGAGCGCATTGGATGTGAGCGTGCAGGCGCAGATTCTGAATTTGCTGCGCGAAATCCAGGGCCGTCTGGGCCTGGGTTTGCTCTTCATCACGCACGACCTGCGCGTGGCCGCGCAACTGTGCGACCGCGTGATCGTGATGCACCATGGCCTTGTCGTCGAAGAAGGCCCGACTGCCCAGCTCTACGCCAACCCCCAACAAGACTACACGCGCCGCCTGTTGCAGGCAGCGCCCGCCGCTTTGCCGCCCCTTGAAGCTGCACCTTGATGTCGCACCGCGACAGCGCAGCTTCAGTCGGCTTGATTTGAACCCTGAACACGGCCCCCCATGACCCGTATCCTGATCGCTGGTTACCAGCACGAGACCAACACCTTTGCCCCCAGCCTGGCCGATTGGGCTGCCTTCCAAAGCGGCGAGGCCTTTCCGGCCTATGTGCGTGGGCAAGCCATGATCGACCAGATGACGGGCGTGAACATTCCGGCGGGCGGCTTCATCGACGCAGCGCGGCGCGAAGGCTGGCAGTTAGTGCCCTCGGCTTGGGCCGGAGCCACGCCATCTTCTTATGTGACGCAAGATGCGTTCGAGCGCATTGGCAGCGCCCTCCTGGATGACGTGCGATCGGCCCTGGTGCAGGGCCTGGACGGTGTGTACCTGGATTTGCACGGCGCAGCCGTGGCCGAAAACGCAGACGACAGCGAAGGCGAACTGATCGCACGCATCCGCGCCGTGGTGGGCCCCCAACTGCCCATCGTCGCCAGCCTGGACCTGCACGCCAACGTGACCGAGCGCATGCTGCAAATGTCCGATGGCCTGGTGGCCTACCGCACTTACCCGCACATCGACATGGCCGAGACCGGCGAGCGCGCAGCCATCTTGCTGCGCGAGCATTTGCGTGCAGGCGGCAAGCGCCCCATGCAGGCGCGTCGCCTGCCATTTTTGATTTCGCTCAACGCGCAAAGCACCTGGATGGCCCCGGCCAAAGACCTCTACGACGAAATGATCGCGCTGGAGTCGCAAACCGGTTGCATGCTCAGTTTTTGCATGGGCTTTCCGGCGTCTGACTTTGCCGAATGCGGCCCCGTGGTCTGGGGCCACGGCCCGCAGGCTGAAATGGCCGTGCAGCGCCTGTTTGAACGTGTGGCTGAACCTGGCCAGTGGCGTCCCGATGTGGTGCCTGCACGCGAGGCGGTCACCCAAGCCCTGGCCACGGCCGAGGTGTCTGCCGCCCCCGTGGTCATCGCCGACACGCAAGACAACCCCGGCGCAGGCGGCGACAGCAACACCACCGGCATGTTGCATGCCCTGCTGCAACAAGGCGCTGGCCAGCGCTGGCCTGGCCAAGTGGCGCTGGGTTTGTTGTACGACCCTGAGGCCGCTCGCATGGCCCATGCCGCAGGGGTCGGGGCCAGCCTGCAATTGGCTTTGGGCAAGGCCGTGCCCACCTTCACGGGCCTGGCGAGTGACCCGCCACTGCAAGGGCGCTTCACGGTGCGGGCTTTGGGGCCGGATTATTGCGAACTCAAGGGGCCGATGATGACCGGCATGAAAGCCAAGATCGGACCTTGCGCTTGCCTCGAAATCGATGGCGTGTTGATTGCCGTGTCCAGCGGCAAATGCCAGATGCTCGACCGCGAGCTGTTCCGCGCCGTGGGCTTCCACCCCGAGCAGATGAAGCTGCTGGTGGTCAAAAGCTCCAACCATTTCCGGGCCGACTTCACGCCGATTGCCAGCCGCGTGCTGGTGGCCAAAGCGGCGGGCCCCATGGCCGCTGATCCGGGCGACTTGCCCTGGAAAAAACTCAGCCCGAACACCCGTACCCGGCCCTGACGTTCAGGATTGCTCGGGCATTTGTATTTTTTTCGAAAGGCACACCCCATGAGCACCACACCCCAAGACCTGACCCAAGTCCCCGCCCACGAACTGCTGGCGCTGTACCGCAGCGGCCAGGCCTCGCCGGTAGAAGTCACCCAGGCGGTGTTGCAGCGCATCGAACGCGTCAACCCGCAAATCAACGCCTTTTGTCTGGTGGACGAAAAAGCGGCTCTGGCCAGTGCCCGTGCCAGTGAAGCCCGCTGGCAGGCGCACCGCCAGCAAGGCGCACCTGTTGGCGCTTTGGACGGTGTGCCCACCTCCATCAAGGATCTGATCCTGACCCAAGGCTGGCCCACCTTGCGCGGCAGCCGCACGGTTGACCCAAACCAGCCTTGGGATGTCGATGCCCCGGCCACCGCCCGTTTGCGCGAGGCGGGTGCGGTGTTGCTGGGCAAAACCACCACGCCCGAGTTTGGCTGCAAGGGCGAGACCAACTCGCCCGCCACCGGCATCACCCGCAACCCCTGGAACCTGAACCACACGCCTGGCGGCTCCTCGGGCGGCACGGCCGCTGCCGTGGCGGCAGGCCTGGGGCCTATCGGTGTGGGCACCGATGGTGCCGGCAGCGTGCGCATTCCGGCGGCCTTTTGTGGCAACGTGGGCCTCAAACCCAGCTTTGGCCGCGTGCCCGCCTACCCCCTGTCACCGTTTGGCTCGGTGGCCCACTTGGGGCCACACACCATGAGTGTGCGCGACGCTGCCTTGATGACCAACGTGCTCAAGCAGCCCGATGCCCGCGACTGGACATCGCTGCCACCGGACGCCAGCGACTACACCGTGGGCCTGGAAGACGGCATCCGTGGCCTGCGCATCGCGTATTCACCCACCTTGGGGTACGCCAAGAACGTTCACCCCGAAATCGCAACGGCGGTCGATCTGGCGGTCAAGAAGCTGCAAGCCTTGGGCGCGCACGTGGAGCAGATCGACCCCGGCTTCGAAGACCCGCTCGACATCACCACCGGCCTCTGGTTTTTGGGCGCCTACACCTTGTGGAAGGGTTTGAGCCCTGAGCAGCAGGCCGTGGCCGACCCCGACTTCCAAACCGAGGCCGAGCTGGGTGCGCAACTGAGCGCCTTGCAAATCCAACAACTCAACCAACGCCGTGGCGTTTTGGGCTCGTACATGCGCCAGTTCATGCAGCGCTTTGACTTGCTGGTCACGCCCGCCGTGTCCATCCCGGCTTTTGAAGCGCGAGCAGCCGGTATGGTGACCATGAACCCGGTGTCCATGCTCGGCTGGACACCCTTCAGCTACCCCTTCAACTTGACCCAGCAGCCCGCCATCACCGTGCCTTGTGGCCTGACCCAAAGTGGCTTGCCCATGGGCCTGCAGATCGTGGGGCCGATGTTTGGCGATGCGCTGGTGTTGCGTGCGGCGCGGGCCTGCGAGTCGCAGCAGCCAGTCCTGCGCCCCAACATCTGAAGCCTCCCCCCCCGCTTGTCCACCCCCCATCCGGCAAAGCCCTGATGGCCGAGAGGCATTCTTTTGGTTTAATAGCGGATTGACCCCGGCAAAAACCTGTTGCGGGGCGACGCATACATGTGAGGAAGTCATGCAATTGATTTGGGTCTCAGGGCCTGCCGCCAAAGTGGTCACTTGGTCCATCACCACCCGCACGGTGCTGACGGCGATGGCCGTCGTGGCCGCTTTTCTGGTGTTGTTGGGTTCCGTTTTCAATCTGATCGGCTTGCGGGTGGCGGTGGAATACGTGCCCGAATTGGCCCATCGCATGGGTGGCGTCACCAGCCACAGTGAGCAGCAAAAAATCGAGGCCGATTACCGCGGCAAACTCGATGAACTGAACCGCCAACTCAGCAGCGTTGATGACCGGCTGACACAACTGGAGCAACTCAAAAACCAGGCGCTGGGCCGTCTGGGTCTCGAAAAGCTGTTGGCCTTTTCGTCGTCCGTCCAGGGCTCAAGCGTGTGGGGCCGGGGAGGCCCCTTGAACCTGCTGCCCCGGTGGCGCTCGAACGACAGCAGCCTCACAACCCAGATCGACCAGTCCTTGCAAAGAGCGCAGCGCTACGACGAAGCCATGCTGGACATGCAAAACCGTTGGCAAAAAGACCTCGGCCGCATCGACCTGTTGCCCATCTTGCTGCCCATCGCTGGCGATTTCGTGGTGACCAGCGGATATGGCTTTCGGGTCGATCCGATGACTCGTCTGCTCAGCATCCATGAGGGTACCGACTTTGTCGCGCCCGTCGGCACCCCGGTGCTGTCCACCGCGCCCGGGGTGGTGCGGCAGACTGGGTATTCGGCGGCCTATGGCAACACGGTGGACATCCAGCATGCAGAAGGGTTCGTGACCCGTTACGCACACCTGCATGCCATTCACGTGCAAGTCGGGCAAGTCATTGCACCGCATCAACCCCTGGGCACCCTGGGCAACACCGGGCGCTCGACCGGCCCGCATCTGCACTACGAAGTCATCTTCAATGGACGAGCCATGCATCCTGTCAAGGCATTGGCCGCCTGGAGCCGCGCCTGAAAAAGCGGCGCACACCCCCCACCCCTCAAAGGAAACCTCCATGTTCAAGTCCAAGAAAGCCACCCGCACACCCCTGGTCATGGGCCAGGAAAAGTTTGACACCCTCATTGGCCGCAACGCCGAAATCCACGGCTGCCTGAAGTTGCGGGAAAGCGTGCGCATCGACGGCAAGCTCGTGGGCACCATCGAAGCCCCCCAGGATGGCACCATCTCGGTGGTGATTGGCCCCAACGGCGAGATAGAGGGTGACGTGATCGCCAGCCGCATCATCGTGGCGGGCAAGGTGTCGGGCAACCTGCATGGCTTTGAGCGGGTGGAGATCATGGCCAGCGCGCTGGTGCTAGGCGACATCAAATACGCCTCCATCGCCGTCGAACACGGCGCGCGCCTGCAGGGGGTGATGCTCCAGATCGAGGCCCGCGAGGACAATGCCGGCATCGACCTCGCTGCCCAGGCCGCAATTCGAAAGGCTCAAACCACAGGCCAACCCGAGTGATCTCCAGCCTGAGCGGTCAGTTGACAAAAATCATTATCATCTGCCGATGACATTTTTAGCCATCGATGTGGGCAACACGCGTCTGAAATGGGCGCTTTACGACCAACCCAGCCCCCAAGCTCGGATGCTGGCGCACGGCGCAGAATTTCTGGAGAAAATCGACCGCCTCTCCGAAGGCGTCTGGTCAACATTGCCCGAACCCGACCTAATGCTGGGCTGCGTGGTGGCGGGCGACGCCATCAAGCGCCAGGTACATGAGCAGATGGACATCTGGAACTTCAACCCCCGCTGGGTGGTGTCCAGTGCCCAAGAGGCAGGTTTGACCAATGGCTACGACCACCCCTCCCGCCTGGGGGCGGACCGCTGGGTGGCCATGATCGGTGCGCGCCAGCGCATGCTGGCGCAGGGCTTGTCGCGGCCACTGGTCGTGGTCATGGTGGGCACGGCCGTGACCGTGGAGGCCATCGATGCCGAGGGCCGGTTTCTGGGGGGGCTGATCTTGCCCGGTCACGGCATCATGCTGCGCGCCCTGGAGGCGGGTACGGCGGGTTTGCATGTGCCCACAGGCGAGGTCACGCCTTTTCCCACCAACACCAGCGATGCATTGACCAGTGGCGGCACCTACGCCATCGCGGGCGCTTGCGACCGCATGGTGCAGCACCTGCGCGAGCACACCGGGCAAGAGCCCCTGTGCATCATGACCGGAGGTGCCGGCTGGAAAATGGCGCCCAGTATGTCTGTCCAGTTCGAGCTGGTGGACAACCTGATCTTTGACGGCCTGCTCACGCTGGCCGCTCAGCGTTTCACCTGATCTCCCACCACCTTGGGCGTGTTGTAGGCAGCCGTCAACGCCTGCAAATGGGTCTGCAAATCGGAGTTGGCCATGTAGGGTGTCAGCAGCGCCAACACATGCTGCGCGCCGCGGGTCAGGGCCAGGCCCGCACTGGCGGGCTCCATCGCCTGACGTGGGTTACGCACATACTCGTAACTCAACCAATAAGTGACCATCACCGACATGCTGGCCGACAGCGTTTCGATGCTGTCGGCGTCCAGGCGCATCAGCCCTGCAGCCGCCAACGATTCCAGCATCTGCCGAAAGGCCCGGGTCTTGCGATCCAGCACCGCATGAAAATGCGTTTCCAGATGGCGATTGCCTGACAGCAGGTTGTTCAAATCGCGGTACAAAAAACGGTGGTTCCAGACCTGCTCGAACAGCGAATGCAGAAAAAACCAGGTGTCCTCCACGTCCTTCACATCGGGCGCGGCCTCCAGCAAGCCCAGCATGGTTGACTCGAACTGGTCAAACAAGCGGTTGACCAACGCGTCTTTGGACGGGAAGTGGTAATAAAGATTGCCCGGACTGATGTTCAGCTCGGCCGAAATCAGCGTGGTCGAGACATTGGGCTCACCAAACCGGTTGAACAATTCCAGCGTCACCTCGGCAATGCGCTCGGCGGTGCGGCGGGGTGCTTTTTTGACCATGTCAGCACTGTGCAGTGAGGGCGTCAGGCTGACGGCTTGCGGGGCTTCTTGCGGGGCACGGCCGTGCGCGCAGGCTGCAAGGCCGCCAGTTGGGACTCCAGTTGCGCCACCCGTTCGTTTAACATCTGCACATCCAGCAGCGACGGCATGCCCAGGCGGTGCAATGCCTTGGCCACGCGGTCTTCAAACAGGTGCTCCAGTTTGTCCACGCGGCCGGTGGCTTGTTGCCCCAAGTCGCTGGCCAGATGGCTCAGCCTTTCGGTGGCTTCTTGCAGGCGTTGTTGCGCTTCGGACTGGCTTTTGCGCTGAAAGGCCAGTCCGTCGTTCACCAGAGCCTCAATGGCTTTGCTGCCATCTTGTTGCGCTTTGGCCAGCGCGCCCAAGCCTGCCAACCAAACATGCTGCGCCGGCGGCGTCACGCTCTCAGAGGCCTTGGCCTTGGCGTGGGTCTTGTGGGAGGTGTCTTTTGATGAGGCCATGGTGCATTTCCTGAACAGGACGCCACTGTAACCTGATGCCGCCACTTTGAGCACCAGGGTGCAGCCAGTCGGTGTTTGTCGAGATCGTCAGGCGATGCTTCTAGAATCAGCATTTGTTGGTGCAGCCTCCCGTGGCACCCTTAAGCAGATCCCATCCATGACCCTTCTTGTCACCGGCGCAGCCGGATTCATCGGTGCCAACTTTGTGCTGGACTGGCTGTCATCCAGTCAAGAGCCCATCATCAACCTCGACAAACTCACCTACGCAGGCAACCCCGAAACCCTGGCCAGCTTGCAAGGCGATGCGCGGCATGTTTTTGTTCAAGGCGACATCGGTGACGCCGAACTCGTCAGCCGATTGCTGGCCGAGCACCAGCCCCGCGCCGTGCTCAACTTCGCCGCCGAAAGCCATGTGGACCGTTCCATCCACGGTCCGGGTGAATTCATCGAGACCAACATCGTGGGCACCTTCCGGTTGCTGGAATCGGTGCGCGGCTATTGGAGCGCCCTGCCCGTGGGAGCGGTCTCTGAACGCGATGGTGTGCTGGCCGATGGTTCATCGCGGTCCGAGACCGCCCCCACGCAAGAGGGCTTCAGGTTTTTGCACGTCTCCACCGACGAGGTGTATGGCTCGCTCGCCAAAGACGACCCCGCCTTTGCCGAGACGCACCGTTACGAGCCCAACAGCCCCTACAGCGCCAGCAAGGCCGCCTCTGACCACCTGGTGCGCGCCTGGCACCACACTTATGGCCTGCCGGTGCTCACCACCAATTGCTCCAACAACTACGGCCCGTACCACTTCCCCGAAAAACTCATCCCCCTGATGATTGTCAACGCCCTGGCCGGCAAGCCCCTGCCGGTGTACGGCGACGGCATGCAAGTGCGTGACTGGCTTTATGTCAAGGACCACTGCAGTGCAATTCGCCGCGTGCTCGAAGCCGGGCGTCTGGGCGAGACCTACAACGTGGGCGGCTGGAACGAAAAGCCCAACATCGAGATCGTGAAAACGGTGTGCGCGCTGTTGGACGAGTTGCGCCCCCGCGCTGATGGCCAGTCCTATGCCGAGCAAATCAGCCACGTGACCGACCGCCCCGGCCACGACCGGCGCTATGCCATCGATGCCCGCAAGCTCGAGGCCGAGTTGGGCTGGAAGCCGGCCGAGACCTTTGAAAGCGGCATCCGCAAAACCGTGCAGTGGTACTTGGCCAACCCGCAATGGGTCAGCAATGTGCAAAGCGGCGCCTACCGCGACTGGGTCCAAAAACAATACCAAGCCTCATGAAAATCCTATTGCTTGGAAAAAACGGCCAGGTCGGCTGGGAATTGCAGCGCAGCCTGGCCCCCTTGGGCCAGGTGCTGGCGCTGGACCGGCACAGCACAGACTTTTGCGGTGACTTGAGCCACCCGGAGCGCCTGGCGCAAACCGTGCGCAACTGGCGACCCAACGTCATCGTCAACGCCGCCGCCCACACGGCTGTGGACAAGGCCGAGAGCGAGCCGGACCTGGCCCGCTGTCTCAATGCCACCGCGCCCGCCGCGCTGGCGCAGGCCGCCGCTGAAGTGGGTGCCTGGCTGGTGCATTACTCGACCGATTACGTGTTCAACGGTCAGGGCCAGCAGCCTTGGCAAGAAGCCGACCCCACTGGCCCGCTCAGCGTGTACGGCCAGACCAAACGCGAAGGCGAGCAAGCCATTGTTGCCAGTGGCTGCCAACACCTGATTTTTCGCACCAGCTGGGTGTATGCAGCGCGCGGTGGCAACTTTGCCAAGACCATGCTGCGCCTGGCCGGTGAACGCGAGCGCCTCACCGTGATCGATGACCAGTACGGCGCGCCCACCGGGGCCGACCTGATCGCCGATGTCTCCGCGCACGCCATCCGCCAAGCCATGGCCAACCCAAGCCAGGCCTTGGCAGGCATTTACCACCTGGTGGCTTTGGGTGAAACCAGTTGGCACGGTTATGCCAGCCATGTGATCGCGCAGGCGCGGCACCTCCAACCTGAGCAGGGCCTGAAAGTGACCGACATCGCCCCCGTGCCCACTTCGGCTTTCCCGACGCCGGCCAAGCGGCCTTTGAATTCGCGCCTGAGCACCCACAAACTGCAGCAAGCCTTTGGGCTGGTGCTGCCGCCCTGGCAGCAAGGTGTCAACCGCATGCTGGCCGAGATGCTCTGAGCTGTCTTGGGCTTGCGGCACAATCCCCAGAACTTTGTGAACCATCTTTGACTACCCCGTTTCGCACCATGACCGACACCACCGCCGCCTCCACCGTTGCACCGCATGACCAAGCCCAGATCCTGGCGCAGGCCATGCCCTACATCCGCAAGTTCCACGGCAAGACCCTGGTCATCAAATACGGCGGCAACGCCATGACCGATCCGGCCCTGCAGCAAGCCTTTGCCGAAGACGTGGTGCTGCTCAAACTGGTGGGCATGAACCCGGTGGTGGTGCATGGCGGCGGCCCCCAAATTGAAACGGCCTTGAAGCGCCTGGGCAAGAAGGGCGAGTTCATTCAGGGCATGCGCGTGACCGATGCCGAGACCATGGAAGTCGTCGAGTGGGTGCTGGGCGGCGAAGTGCAACAAGACATCGTCGGCATGATCAACCGCGCCGGTGGCAAAGCCGTGGGCCTGACGGGCCGTGACGGCGGCTTGATCCGTGCCAAAAAACTGCGCCTGGTGGATGCCCAAGACCCCAGCAAAGAATACGACGTGGGCCAGGTTGGCGAGATCGAAAGCATCGACCCTGCCATCCTGCAATGCCTGCAAGACGATGCCTTCATTCCGGTGGTCAGCCCCATTGGTTTTGGTGTCAACAACGAAAGCTACAACATCAACGCCGACGTGGTGGCCGCCAAGTTGGCCACTGTGCTGCAAGCCGAAAAACTGCTCATGCTCACCAACATCCGGGGCGTGCTCGACAAAGAGGGCCACTTGCTCACCGAGCTGACCCCCAGCCGCATCGACGAGCTGTGTGCCGACGGCACCATCAGCGGCGGCATGATCCCCAAAATTGCGGGTGCGCTCGATGCCGCCAAAAGCGGCGTCAACGCGGTGCACATCATCGACGGCCGGGTGCCCCACGCCATGCTGCTCGAAGTGCTGTCCGAGCAGGCCTTTGGCACCATGATCCGCAGCCGATAAAACCAGACCGACAGCAAGCGCGGCGTCACAAAAAAGGGAAGACATGGCAGTTTCAGATCCATCCTCAGAGCACGAGCGCGACGAAGACGCCACCCCGGCCCGCAAGCGGCCACGCCCCGGTGAACGCCGCTTGCAAATATTGCAAACCCTGGCCTCCATGCTCGAGCAGCCCGGTGCCGAGCGCGTCACCACCGCAAGCCTGGCCGGCAAAATCGGCGTGAGCGAAGCGGCCTTGTACCGTCACTTCGCCAGCAAGGCCCAAATGTTCGAAGGCCTGATTGATTTTGTGGACCAATCGGTGATTGGTTTGATTCGCCAGGTCACCGACCGCGAAAGTGCAGGCTCTCAACAAGCGGGCCGCATCGTCGCGCTGCTGCTGCAGTTTGCCGAAAAAAACCCCGGCATGAGCCGCGTCATGATTGGCGATGCGCTGGTGCTCGAGCACGAGCGCCTGCAAGAGCGCATCAACTTGTTGTTTGACAAAATCGAAGCGCAACTGCGCCAATCCCTCAAAGCCAGCGACTCGGCCAGCCCCACCGCCGACGCACAGGTCACCGCCTCGATGCTGGTGGCCTTCATGCAAGGGCGCTTGCAGCGCTTTGCCCGCTCGGGTTTCAAGCGCTTGCCTTCGGAGCATTTGCAGGCGGCGCTGGCGCGGATCTTATAAACACGCTGACAACCGCCACGCTCACAAGCAAAGGGCAGATCACCATCCCCGCCAAATTTCGTCACGACCGCCAAAATCCCAATGGCCCGCTTTGGCGAGCCCGAAGAAGTCGCCGCCATGCTGACCTGGCTGAGCACCGAAAAATGTTCCTTCTCCACCGGCGCGGTCTTTGAGCTGTCGGGTGGCCGTTCCACTGATTGATTTTTTGAAAACTGAAAGGCAACCATGAAACTCGTTCGCTATGGCCCGCCTGGCAAAGAAAAACCCGGCCTGATCGACGCTGCAGGCCGCTTGCGCGACCTGAGCAGCGTGGTCAAAGACATCTCGCCCGACCAACTCAGCGACAAGGCTTTGGCCAAGCTGGCCAAGGTCAAGACCGACAAGCTGCCATTGGTGCGCGGCAAAAAGCGTTTTGGCACGCCCATTTTTGACACCAGCAAATTCATCGCCATCGGCCTGAACTACGCCGACCACGCTGCCGAATCCGGCATGCCGATGCCGTCCGAACCCATCGTGTTCACCAAAGCCATCTCCTGCATCCAGGGTGCCAACGACGATGTCATGCTGCCCAAGGGCTCCAAAAAGACCGACTGGGAAGTCGAGCTGGGCATCGTCATCGGCACCCGCACCCGTTATGTCACGCAAAAAGACGCCCTCAACCATGTGGCGGGCTACTGCGTGGTCAACGACCTGAGCGAGCGCGAATACCAGCTTGAGCGCGGCGCCACCTGGGACAAAGGCAAAGGCTGCGACACCTTCGGCCCTGTGGGCCCCTGGCTGGTCACGCGCGACGAAGTGCCCAACCCGCAAGCCCTGAGCATGTGGCTGGACGTGAACGGCGTGCGCTACCAAACTGGCAACACCAAGACCATGATCTTTGGCGTGGCCAAGCTCGTCAGCTACGTCAGCCAGTTCATGACACTGGAACCTGGCGACATCATCACCACCGGCACACCGCCGGGCGTGGGCATGGGCGTCAAGGTGGACGGCAAGCCCGCACCGGTGTTCTTGAAGCGTGGCGACGTGATGCACCTGGGCATCCAGGGCCTGGGTGAACAACGCCAGAAAGTGGTGGCATTCAAGGCCTGATTCACCCTAGAGCGGTCGGTTTGATGACGATGGCGCGTGGTTTTGGTGCAAAATAGAACGAACGTTCTTTTTAGCCTCATGACCGACCGCCAACCTCCCTCCAACGTCGAAAGCCTGCCGCCCCATGAGCCGGGTCGGCGCGTCCTCATCAAAGGTCAGCAAACCAAGGCGGCCATCATTGACGCTGCCTTGGGCTTGGCCTCGCAAATTGGCCTGGAAGGTCTGTCGATTGGCGCGGTGGCCGAAGTCACCGGCATGAGCAAATCGGGCGTATTTGCCCACTTCGGCTCGCGCGAAGAGTTGCAGATTTCTGTTATCCGTCAATACCACGACCGATTCGAGTCGGAGGTGTTTTACGCCGCCATGCAAAAACCGCGCGGTGCGCCTCGTCTGCAGGCCCTGTTTGACAACTGGATGGTGCAGACCTCCGCTGAGATCGACTCGGGCTGCATTTACATCAGTGGCGCGGTCGAATTTGACGACCGCGCTGGCCCGGTGCGCGACGCGCTGGCCTCCTCGGTGTCCACTTGGCAAACCGCTTTGCGCCGGGCTGTGGAGCTGGCCCAGGACGAGGGCCAACTCAGCCGCGTGTCCGATGCCCATCAAATCGCTTTTGAAATCCATGGCCTGATTTTGGCGCTGCATTTCGAGGCCCGCTTTTTGCGCAACCCCAGCGCTGCCGACCGTGCCCGCCAAGGTTTTCAGCACATCCTGGCCCGCTATGTAGGCCCTGGCACACTGGCCGCCACCGCGCCAGATGACGCCCCCCAACCGCCCAAGCTCGTGGCCGTGCCCAAGGCCCAACGCAAGCCGAGCGAAGACTGATTTTTTTACCGATTCAAGGAGCCCTCCATGCCCGTCTACAACCCCCCACTTCGCGACATGCAGTTTGTCTTGCACGAGTTGCTCAACGTGAGCGCCGAGCTCAAGGCCCTGCCCAAGCACGCCGACACCGACGCCGACACCATCAATGCGGTGCTCGAAGAAGGTGGCAAATTTGCCGCCGAGGTGGTGTTCCCCATCAACATCTCGGGCGACACCCAAGGCTGCCAACTCAACCGCGACACACACGAAGTCAAAGCGCCCGATGGCTTCAAAGAAGCCTATGCGCAGTACGTGGCAGGCGGCTGGCCATCGCTGAGCTGCGACCCCGCGTTTGGCGGTCAGGGCTTGCCCTTTGTGGTCAACCAGTGTTTTTACGAAATGCTCAATTCGTCCAACCAGGCTTGGACCATGTACCCGGGCTTGAGCCACGGTGCTTACGAGTGCCTGCACGCGCATGGCACGCCCGAGCAAAAAGCCCTGTACCTGCCCAAGCTCACCAGCGGCGAGTGGACCGGCACCATGTGCCTGACCGAGCCGCATTGCGGCACCGATCTGGGCATGCTGCGCACCAAGGCCGAGCCTCAGGCCGACGGCACTTACAAGCTCAGCGGCCAAAAGATTTTCATCAGCGCAGGCGAACACAATCTGGCCCCCAACATCGTTCACCTGGTGCTGGCCCGCTTGCCCGATGCTCCTCCTGGCAGCAAAGGCATCAGCCTCTTCATCGTGCCCAAGTTCAATGTGGCCGCTGATGGCAGCATGGGTAAGCGCAATGGCATCTACTGCGGCGGTCTGGAGCACAAGATGGGCATCCACGGTAACGCCACTTGCCAGATGGTGTTGGACGGCGCGGTGGGCACCCTGGTGGGTCAGCCCAACAAAGGCTTGGCAGCGATGTTCGTCATGATGAACGCAGCCCGTTTGGGCGTGGGCAACCAGTCGCTGGGCCTGACCGAAGTGGCTTACCAAAATGCCTTGGCCTACGCCAAAGACCGCGTGCAAATGCGCTCGCTGACTGGCGTCAAAGCGCCCGGCAAACCGGCTGATCCGATCATCGTGCACCCCGATGTGCGCCGCATGCTCATGACCGCCAAGGCCTATGCCGAAGGCGGCCGCGCATTGGCTTGCTACTGCGCCTTGCTGCTTGATAAAGAACTGAACCACCCCGACGAAGCTGTGCGTGCCGAGGCCGCCGAGGTCGTGGCCCTGCTCACGCCCATCGTCAAGGCCTTCACCACCGACAACGCGTGGGAGGCGACATCGGCCTGCCAGCAGGTGTTTGGCGGCCACGGCTACATCAAAGAGTGGGGCATGGAGCAGTACGTGCGCGATGCCCGCATCAACATGATTTACGAAGGCACCAACACCATCCAGTCACTCGACTTGTTGGGCCGCAAAGTGCTGGGCAACCAAGGCGCCACGCTCAAGAAGTTCGGCAAATTGGTGGAGCAATTGGTCAAGGCCGAAATGGCCAACGAAGCCATGGGCGAGTTCATCAAGCCGCTGGCCGATTTGGGCCAAAAGCTCACGCAGCTCACGGGTGAAGTTGGCATGAAAGCCATGAGCAACGCCGACGAAGTGGGCGCTGCGGCTGTCGACTATTTGCGCGTGGTGGGCCATTTGGTGCTCGGTTACTTCTGGGCCCGTTCGGCACAAATTGCATTGGCCAAATTGGCCGAAGCCGAAGAAGAAGCTCAGCGCCCTGATCCGTTCTATCAGGCCAAATTGCAAACGGCGCGTTTTTACTTCACCCGCTTGATGCCCGAGACCTCCAGCCTGATGCGACGCATCCGCGCGGGCAGCGATGTGCTCATGGCCACCGACGCCGCCTTGGCATAACACGGCTCATAAATCCCAAGCTTGGAACCCAACCCGGAGGACACCCCCATGATCAAAACCGCACTGACCCTGACCATGACCCTGAGCGCTGGCCTGCTGAGCCTGGCCGCCCACGCCCAAATGAGCCCGGTGGGCCTGTGGCGCAGCATCGACGATGCCACGCAGCAGCCCCAAGCCGAAATCCGCATCACCCAAAAAGCCGGTGGCGGCTTGTCGGGCGTGGTCGAGCGCTCTTTGGCCACCACCCCCAACGCTGAACCCAACTGCACCTTGTGCTCTGACGACCGCAAGGGCCAGCCCAAAATCGGCATGGAAATCATCCGGGGCGGTCAACAAAGTGACGGCAAAGCGGTATGGGAAGGGGGCAAAATCTTGGATCCCGAGAACGGCAAGAACTACAGCCTGCGTTTGACACCGGTCGACGGCGGCAAAAAACTCGAAGTCCGTGGTTTCATCGGTTCGCCCCTGTTGGGTCGCACCCAAACCTGGATTCGGGTTCAGTAAACCGTCGCAAATTCAACGACACACCTCAAGGACCACCATGTCTGACATCCTGACCCACATCGACGCGGGGGTGATGACCATCACCTTCAACCGCTTGGACAAAAAGAACTCCATCACTTCGTCCATGTACGCGGCCATGGCCTATGCGGTGGCGCAGGCCGGGGCTGACCCCAGCGTGCGCGTCGTGGTGTTTCAGGGGCACGAAAGCATCTTCAGCGCGGGCAATGACATTGGTGACTTCTTGAACCAGCCGCCCACCACGCAAGAGTCACCCGTGTTCCGCTTTTTGCGCGGCATCGCCACCTTTGAAAAGCCCCTGCTCGCCGCCGTGGCGGGGCCTGCGGTGGGCATCGGCACCACCATGCTGTTCCATTGCGATCTGGTCTATGCCGGTGACAACGCCGCGTTTTCCATGCCTTTTGTCAACCTCGGCCTGTGCCCCGAGGCGGCGTCCAGTCTGCTGGCCCCGCGCATGTTCGGCTACCACCGCGCCGCCGAAGCCCTGCTCATGGGCGAGCCTTTTTTTGCCGAAGCCGCGCAAGAAGTCGGCCTGGTCAACCGCGTCGTGCCTCCCACCGAAGTCAATGGCTACGCCCAAGCGCAGGCCCGCAAGCTGGCCGCCAAACCTTTGACTTCACTGATCGCCACCAAGCGCCTGATGAAAGGCGACACCCAAGCCGTGCTGCAAAAGATGGACGAAGAAGGCCAAGACTTTGGCCGCATGCTGCGCGAGCCCGCCGCCAAAGAAGCCTTTGGCGCCTTCATGGAAAAACGCAAGCCCGACTTTTCAAAAGTCTGACCGGCAGGGAAGGGCGCCAGTTCAGGCTGCTGCGCCCAGCCGCCACAGCGAGGTGACTTCGGCCGATCGGGCCGCATGCAAGGCATCTGACGTGTCTTGAGCCTTGGCGTGCACCGGCTTGGCGTCCAGCCGCCCCAGCACCATCAGCCCCGCATCGGCGATCCAGCCCAGCAATGCCTCGCGGGTGCGCAAGCCCAAGTGCTCGGCCAAGTCCGACAAAATCAACCACCCCTCGCCGCCCTCGCACAGATGCTCGCGCAGGCCCGCCAAAAAGCCCTTGAGCATCTGGCTGCCCTCGTCATACACCGCCTGGTCCAGCAAACCCACGGGCCGCGCGGGCAACCACGGCGGGTTGCACACCACCAAAGCCGCCCGCCCCGGAGGAAACAAATTCGACTGCACCACCTGCACCTGGTTTTGCAAGCCCAAGCGCTGCAAGTTGTCCAGCGCACAGGCCACCGCCCGCGCAGATGTGTCGCTGCCCACCACCTGCGCCACGCCCCGGCGGGCCAGCACCGCCGACAACACGCCCGTGCCCACCCCCACATCGAAAGCGACCGATTGGGCTTTGAGCGCCTCGGGCAAGGGGGCTTGGGCGACCAAATCCACATACTCGCCCCGCACCGGAGAAAACACCCCGTAATGCGGGTAAATGCGCAGAGCCTCGCCCATGGCGGGCACTTTCACGCCGTTTTTGCGCCACTCAAAAGCGCCCACCGCGCCCTGCAAACTCCGCAGCGAGATCACCGAGCGCTGGCCCTGCGCCGGGCCAAAAGCCTGCACACAGGCTTGGCGCACATCGGGCGCACGGCGCAAGGCCAGCCCATAGTCACCATCGAGCTCGATCAAGATGGCGCTCAGCACCCGGTTGCGCTGCGACTGTGCCAAGCGGTGTGCATGAAAAGCCGCGCCCGGCACCGGGGCCGCATCCGTGCTGGCTTTTTTGGCGCGGGTCTTTTTGGGTTGGCCCATGCGCCGGGCCATCGCCTGCAAGAGTTGCCGAGCGTTTTGAAAATCGCTGCGCCACAGCAGCCCCGTGCCCGCACACGCCAGCCGATAAGCCGAATCGGCCGTCAGCGTGTCATCGGCCAGCACCACTGTCTTGGGCATCACCGCCCCCGCATCCATGCGCCACAAAGCCGACCGCGCCTCGCCGTTTTCTGTCCAATGCAACTCGCTCAGCCCCGTCATGCCATCTCGCCCGAAGGCGCCTGTTTTGAAAATGAGGCCTGCGGCCCGGTGCGGAGTCAGGCGCTGGGTTGTGCTGCACGTTGCAGCACTTCAGTCGCCCATTGGTTCAAGCTCTTGCCTGCGGCTTGCGCAGCGACAATGGCTCGGCCATGGACCTCTGCTGGGACACGAAGCAGCAACTTGCCAGAAGCCGGCTTTTCAGGCTGCAAGCCCTGCTGCTTGCAATCGTCCAGATAGTCGTTCACGGCAAGTTCAAACTCGGCCTTCAATTCGGTCACCGTTTCGCCATGGAAACTGATCATGTCTCGAATGCCGAGAATTCGGCCAACGAAAATATTGTCACGTTCATCGTATTCGACGCGGGCGGTATAACTTTTATAAGTCATGGTGTTCATGGCTGCACTCCTGCACGTTGCAATAGTTCGCGAGCTTCCTCGACCTGATAACGCTTGGCTTCTTTGCCTGGGTGTGGCCTGTGGCATCGCCACACTTCGCCTTTCAATTCAATCCGTATGCGTGAGCCTTCGCGCTCCATGACAGAGCCCCCCAGGGACTTGATCAAGGACTCCAGGTCGGCAAATACGATCGACGCCGAAGTAGGTCTGGCAAATGTTGCCGCCAGCGTTTTTCGGTGCTTGGCATTCATGCTTCAATGATATCAAAAAATGCTATCTCGAAGAATGGAGCATCAAAACCAAGGCATCAGCACTTGCGATTTTCCCAGCGCCAAGCGTGGGCGATGAGGATGTCCAAATCGGTGAATTGGGCTTGCCAGCCCAAAACGCGTTGGGCCAGAGCAGGGTCTGCCACCAGCCGGGCCGGATCACCCCAGCGCCGGGGCTGGTCCATCAGCGCCAAGGGCCGACCCGTCACCCGTTTCACCGCGTCAATCACCTCTTGCACCGAAAACCCCCGCCCGTTGCCCAAGTTGAACTGCTGGCTGCCAGCGCCGCCCATCAGCGACTGCAAAGCCAGCCAGTGCGCAGCACACAAATCTTGCACATGCACATAGTCGCGCACGCAAGTGCCATCGGGCGTGTCGTAATCGCGCCCAAACACCTGCAGGTGCGGCCTGCGCCCTGCGGCTACCTGCAAAGCCAGCGGAATCAAATTGGGCACTACGCCAGCAAGGACTACCCCGAGCACTTGCGGCGCATCAAGTTCAAGGACCCGCAGACGGGAAAGGTGCTGGTCTTTCTGACCCACAACATGACACTGCCAGCGTTGACCATCACAGCCCTGTACAAGAACCGTTGGCAGGTCGAGTTGTTCTTCAAATGGATCAAGCAGCATCTGCGCATCAAGAAGTTTTTGGGCACCAGCGAGAACGCAGTCAAGACGCAAATTTGGTGCGCCGTGGCCACTTACGTGCTGATTGCCATTGTCAAGAAGGAGTTGCAATTGAAGGCCTCGCTCTACACTTTTCTACAGATTTTGTCGGTGTCTGTTTTCGAGAAAACGTCGATTTCATGCGCCTTGCAGACAGATGCCTACACAACCGAACCACCTGACTGCGCTAAGCAGTTGAATTTGTTCACTTTTTAACCGGACACTACTGCTTGGGTGTATAAAAACTCAAACACCCAAACACTGGAGAAGTCATGGACTCAGTTCGCTGGAACATTGCTGTTTCGCCTGACCCCGACCAATCCGTTCGCATGTTCATTGCTTCTGGGAGCACTGATCTCGGCTTACGGACCACCGGATGTCATTCATCGTGCATGACGTGCAGCCAAATTCGAGCTGGTGACCTCAACCGCTCAGCTTGAGGGGCTGCGACGCGTGAGTCGCTGCCCAAAACTCAGGACCATCCTGCCAGCCCACCGTGTCGGCACCATGATCAACAACATGCAACGCGCCATTGTGGTCGTCAATTTGCCACCGCCCCCGGATGACATGGACTTGCACGATCCGGACGATGTTTTTCTGCTTTCCATGGCATTGGCGAGTGAGGCCGATTACTTGGTAACCGGTGACCGACGTGCAGGTCTGATTCAACAGGGTAGTGCTGGCCGAACACGCATCGTGCCCCCTTCCACTTTCTGCGCCGAGGTGCTTTGAGAACCTGATCGATGATTTTCTTGGCCTGCCTTGAGGAGGCTGGAATTGGATGGCTGTCCCAAACAACGCATTGACCTTGAGGTTTGTGAATTGGATAATGCGGTGTATTACACATACACAGGAGTGTTACGTCATGACTGCCAGAACCATCAACGTACGCCTACCCGAGGCGCTTTACAAGCAGATCGAAGAGTTGGCCAAGGCGACCGCACGCACAAAAAGCTTCTTGGCCATCGATGCGCTGACCCACTATGTCCAGAGTGAATCCTGGCAAATTCGTGACATCCATGAAGCCATCAAAGAAGCCGATGCAGGCGAATTCGCAACCGACAATCAGGTTAAAGCAGTGTTTGCCAAATACGGCGCTTGACCCATGTCGATCAAGTGGACCCGGGCAGCGCTCGCGTCTGTGGATGAAATCGCTGGCTTCATTGCTCAAGACAACCCGACCCGTGCCACCAGCTTTGTGCTGGAGTTGCAAGCCGCAGTGACTCAGCTACAGGCCCATCCTGGCATGGGCCGCGCTGGCCGCGTGCCCGGTACGCGTGAGCTGGTCCTGCACAAAAACTACATCGCCATTTACCGAATGCGTGGCGAATATGTTGAAATTTTGAGATTGAATCACGCAGCCCGAAATCGATAACGAACCGGGACAGCCTGCCCGATTGATACATTTTTTATCGCCCACAAACAACAAAGCCGCACGAAGGCAGCTTGGCTGACAAAACATTGGCGATCTGACCCCAATGACGATCAGATTGCCCGTGCGGCGAAACTGCGAAGCCACAGGGCCAAGTGCGCGATGTCAAACGAGACTCGAGCATCCCGATCATCTCAGCGTGAATCTGCATCGGCGCACGCTGCAACCGCCAGCCATTGATGCGCAGGAACACATCTGCAGCAGCAAAAGCAATTCGCTTGTTCCCATCCACAAATGGATGGTTGATAGTCAAGCCCTCTAGCAGTGCCGCTGCCTCGGCCAAGATGTCGTCGCAGTAACCTGTTTGCGGACGGAACACGGATAAGCATTTCAACCGCATGAGGCCAAGTATCGCCCCTTGGAAGAGCCCTCAACCCACGTAGAAACTTGCACCGCGCCCGCAGCAAGGCCGCGCCTGGCCGATCCACCGCCAAAATGCGCTGTTCACAAGAGGGATTAGCGGTGCGCCGGGTATGGCGGGCGCAGTGCTACCCGCCAGCGAGTCGACGCCGATGTGATCGAGAATCCGCCGGATCTGCACGCCCTCGGTCATGAAGGCGATCAGGCGCATCTGCCCACCGCACTTGGGGCACAAGAGCGGGAACACTTCGTAAATGCAGACGATCAACACAGCCCACAGGTAATGCGCCGGTGAACGTTTGGGTAGTGCAGGCTTCGTGGGTGGGCTCGCACGGCCCAGCGGCACCGCCCCCGGCGCGCCCTCGCTCATGTTGGCTGGCTCGTTTTGCCTCGTAGGCGGTTAGGCCAGCGCCGCAATGCGCTCTATCAGTCACGCATGGAAGCCATCACCAGCCGAGCGTTATTGCTTGCCAGTGTGGGGCGCGCTGTCAAACATGCGGGACAGACAACGCTGTATCTGACACCGATGCATGCTGCCAAGGACAAGTTGCTCGCGCTCATCGCCAACATTCGTGCGGCTTTAAGTCATGTCAGGGATGTTGCGGAGCAGTTGCCTTTTGCGGATCGATGGCAGACATTTCTGGACTACGTGGTGGCCAAAATCACGCGCCCACTGCCACCTTGGCTACCGTCAGCCCAACTTACAGCGGCAGGGTAACTGCCGGATTTAGGTTTATTGCGGGCAAGAATCAACGCAGACTTTCAGGCTATGGCGTTGGGCAGACAGCGGTGTTTGACGCTTTCAGCGTGAGCGCCACTCTGGCCTGGCGCGGCAGCGGCGCAGCGGCAACCTCTGACCGGGACAAGTCGCCCCGTTTGTGGGTGCAGGGGAACCATCGCTTCTAGCAAAAGAAGGTTGTGATGCGTGGTTTTAGCTTCCTCACAAGTGTTGTCATTCTTGACAACATTCATGGTGTGTTGGCGCAATTGCCAAAGTTATTGGGGTCAGTTATTGGGGTCAGCAGTTATTGGGGTCAGACCCCGATTAATGGGTCGGGCGCAACAGGTGTTGCACGACTTGGGCAAATCCGGCACCGCGTTCGCCAGGGGTGATGTAGCGCGGGGGCTGGCTCAGTTGTGCTTCAAATCGGCGGATGTTGGCCACGCCGATGCTGTTGGCAAAGTGTGCAAACATGATCTGGTCGTTGGTTGAGTCGCCGACATAGACCCAGCGGTCGATTTCTGCATCGAGCTCGCGCCCCCACAATTCGCGCACGATCCACCGGGCTCCGCTGAGTTTGTTGTGCTCGCCAAACCAGCCATTGATGTGGATGCTGCTGACGGTGGCGGTCATGCCTGCGGTTTGCATGTGGCGCACGACTTCTTCCATGGCTTTGGCGGGCAGTTGGCTGAATTCGCTGTGGTCGATGGCGATGTCGGTTTCGCGGCCGGCGCTGTCGTGTGAGCGGTTCGCTCCGGGCACCTTGCGTTCGATGTGCGCCAGCACCTGCTGCATGCGAGCGAAGTTGGCGCTGCGCGTGGCGGTGTCTTGCTGGTAGAGCTTGCGCAGCCCTTGTGCCGCCGAGTGCTGCAGGCCAACCGCACCGTTTTCGGCCACGATGGCGTCTACCGGCCAACGGGCCGCAAAGGGCTCGCTCCAGCCCGCAGGCCGCCCGGTGATGGGCACCACATGCAGGCCCGCCGTTTTCAGGTCTGCCAGTGCCTGCAGGGCATCGGCTGTGATGGCCCCGTCGGTGGTGAGTGTGTCGTCGATGTCGGTGAAGACGCCAATGAGGGGGCTCGGAACCTGCCAGATGGAGAGGGGACGCATGGTGAGCAATGTCGTTGATTTCATCGGGATCTGACCCCAATTCACAATGAACCAATGAATTGGGGTCTGACCCCAATTAATGAATCGGGGTCAGATCCCGATGAAGGGGTCAGCCTGCTGTGCCGAGTGCCAGGCCCGCGTGTTCGCGCAGGGGGTGAAAGTGGATTTTGGGGAAGCGCTCTTGCGCCAGGCGCACGTCGTAGGGGCTGGTGCACAAATAGGCCAAGGTGCCAGCCGCGTCGAGCGACATGCGCTGTGGGTAGGCGTTGGTGAACTCGCGCAGTTCGGCCGGGGTGTCGGCGGTGATCCAGCGGGCGCCGGTGTATTGGCAGCCTTCCAGCCGCACGTCGCAGTCGTATTCGGCTTTGAGGCGGTGCTGCACCACTTCAAACTGCAGTTGACCGACCGCGCCCAGCAGCATGGGGCCGCCGATTTCGGGTTTGAAGACCTGGATCGCGCCTTCTTCGCCCAATTGGTCGAGGCCGGTTTGCAGTTGCTTGGTGCGCAGCGGGTTTTTCAGGATCACGGTCATGAAGAGTTCGGGCGCAAAAAACGGCAGACCGGTGAATTGCAGATTCGCGCCGTCGGTGATGGTGTCGCCCAGTTGCACGCCGCCGTGGGTGGTGAAGCCAATGATGTCTCCGGCATAGGCTTCGTCCACCGCTTCGCGCCGTTGCGAGAGGAAGGTGACCACGCTGGTGGGGCGCAGTTCTTTGGCGGTGCGCTGCACCTTGAGCTTCATGCCGGGGGTGTATTTGCCAGACGCCATGCGCACAAAGGCGATGCGGTCGCGGTGGTTGGCGTCCATGTTGGCTTGCACCTTGAACACCACGCCCGAAAACGCGCTGTCTTCGGGCTGGATCTCTTTGACCACGGGCTGCTTGTTGACCAGCAGGTTGCTGGTGCGGGGCCGGGGCGCGGGGGCCAGGTCGACCAGGGCGTCGAGCACTTCCATCACACCGAAGTTGTTCACGCCGGAGCCGAAGAACACGGGGGTTTGCTTGCCCGACAAGAAGGCGGCTTCGTCAAACGCGGGCGATGCGCCGGTGGCCAGCTCCATGCTGTCCATGGCGGTTTGCCATTCCAGGCCAAAGCGCTCGGCCAGTTGGGCTTGCTCGGTGAGGGAGATGGTTTCGAAGTCTTGCGGCAGGCGTTCGCTGCCGGAGTCGAACACGGTCATGGCCTTTGTGCGCAGGTTGACGATGCCGCCAAACGATTTGCCTTGGCCGATAGGCCAGGTCATGGGCACGCAGGGCATGCCCAACTCGCGTTCAACTTCGTCCAGGATGTCGAGCGGGTCGCGCACTTCGCGGTCCATCTTGTTGACAAAGGTGATGATGGGCGTGTTGCGTTGACGGCAAACCTCGATCAGGCGGCGGGTTTGCGCTTCCACACCGTTGGCCGCGTCGATCACCATCAGGGCCGAGTCCACGGCAGTCAGCACGCGGTAGGTGTCTTCGCTGAAGTCTTTGTGGCCGGGGGTGTCGAGCAGGTTGATGACGTGGTCGCGGTAGAGCATTTGCATGACAGACGAGGCCACCGAGATGCCGCGCTGCTTTTCGATTTCCATCCAGTCGGACGTGGCGTGGCGCGAGGCCTTGCGGGCCTTGACCGAACCGGCGATCTGGATCGCGCCCGAGAACAGCAAGAGCTTTTCGGTCAGCGTGGTTTTACCCGCGTCGGGGTGGGAAATGATGGCAAAAGTCCGGCGGCGCCGGGTCTCGTTGGCGTAGGTCACAAGGGGTCCTGAAGAGCTTGCGGGTGGCCATGTTGCCCCCGTGATGGCCGTGCCCTGTGCGGGCTGGCAAAAACAGGATTTTACCGGGGTGGGGTGCGTCGCGATTTGGGTGTGGTCTGTCCGGGTTTCAGGTGTAGCGCTTGCTGCTGAGGTTTTTCTTCATGTCGCGCAGGGCCGGTTGCAGGGCTTCGCCGATGCGCAGGGCGACTGTGGTGGCCAGGATGTCGATGATGAGCAGGTGCAGCAATCGCGAGACCATGGGGCTGTATTTGTCATAGCCCTCGGGGTGGTCGGCTGTCAGGTGGATGTGCCCGGCGCTGGCCAGGGGCGAACCGCTGGCAGTGATGACGATGGTTGTGGCCCCTTGTTTTTTGGCAATGTCGCAGGCGTCCATCAGGTCACGCGTGCGGCCCGAGTTGGAGATGATGACGGCGCAGTCTCCCGGCTGGAGCATGGAGGCGCTCATGACCTGCATGTGGCCGTCGCTGTAGGCGATGGCGTTGACGCCCAGACGGAAGAATTTGTGCTGAGCGTCTTGCGCCACGATGCCGGAGTTGCCCACGCCATAAAACTCGATGCGGCGGTTGGTTTTTTGTGTGGCGGCCAGGGCTTGGGCCGCATGGTCCAGCGCGAAGAAACTGGCGTCGTTGCGGTACTTCAAAAACGCGGCCACGGTGTTGTCGATGACCTTGACGGCGATGTCGCTGGTTTTGTCGTCGGCGTCCACACTGCGGTGGATGAAGGGCACGCCTTCGCTGACGCTGCCGGCCAGTTTGAGTTTGAAGTCGGACAAGCCGTCGTAACCCACGCTGCGACAAAAGCGGACCACGGTGGGTTTGCTGACATGGGCGCGGTCGGCCAGTTCGGTCACGGGCAAGTTGGCAAAGGCGCGGGGGTCGGTCAGCACCAGCTTGCCCACGCGTTGCTCGGCTGGCGCCAGCGAGGGCAGGCAGGCTTTGATTCGGTCGAGCATGGTGGATTCCTTTTAGCCTTCTTCAGACCAGCAAAAGCCGTCGCGCGCGATCATGGCACTCGATGCGCTGGGGCCCCAGGTGCCTGCGGCGTAGGGGCGCGGGCCGGTGGGGTCGCTGCTCCAGTGTTGCAAGATGGGTTCGACCCAGCGCCAGGCTTCTTCTTGTTCGTCGCTGCGCACAAACAGGTTGAGGCGGCCATCGAGCACATCCAGCAGCAAGCGCTCGTAGGCGCCGACGCGTTGGCTGCCAAAGCGTTTGTCAAAGTCCAGGTCCAGGTGCACCGGGCTGAGTGTTGCGCCGCTGGCGCTTTGGCCGCGTTTGCTTTGGCCTTGGGCCAACAGGTGCAACTCCAACCCGTCTTTGGGTTGCAGGTGGATGGTCAGTTTGTTGGCGTGGCTGGCGGGGCTTTTGAAAATTTCGTGCGGGGTGGGGCGGAAGTTGATGTCGATGTGCGCCTCTTGCGCGGCCATGCGCTTGCCGGTGCGAATGTAAAACGGCACGCCCGCCCAGCGCCAGTTGGCGATTTCGGTGCGCAGGGCCACAAAGGTTTCGGTGCTGCTTTGCGGGTTCACGCCTGGCTCGTCGCGGTAGCCGGGCATGGGGTGGCCGAAGATGCTGCCCGCGCTGTACTGGCCGCGAATGATGTGCTGGCCCAGGGTCTCGGGGGTCCAGCGCTTAAGTGCGCGCAGCACCTTGAGTTTTTCGTCGCGGATGGCGTCGGCATGCGCGTTGATGGGCGGCTCCATGGCGATGGCACACAGCAGTTGCAGGGCGTGGTTTTGCACCATGTCGCGCAGCGCGCCGGTGCTGTCGTAAAAGCCTCCGCGCTTTTCCACGCCCAGCTCTTCGGCCATGGTGATCTGGATGTTGGCAATGTGCTCGCGCCGCCACAGGGGCTCAAACAGGGCGTTGCCAAAGCGCATGGCCAACAGGTTTTGTACTGCGGGCTTGCCCAGGTAGTGGTCGATGCGGAAGATTTGCTGCTCTTTGAAGACACGGCCAACGGCTGCGTTGATGGCACGGTTGGAGTCCAGGTCATGGCCCAGGGGCTTTTCCAGCACGATGCGGGTCTTGGGCGTGTTCAGACCATTGGCGGCGAGTTGTTCGCACACGGTGGTGAACAGGCCGGGCGCGGTGGACAGGTACATCACCACGCTGTCGGTCTGGCGCTCGGCCAGGCGGGCAGACAGCGCGGCATAGGCTGCGGGACGTGACAAGTCCACGCGCACGTAGCACAGCAGGCTGGCAAAGCGTGCAAACTCTTCGGGGTTGGGCCGTTTGTCGCCTTCGACTTGCTCAAAGCGCGACTGGATTTGTTGGCGGTACTGTTCGTCGTTCAGATCGTCGCGGCCCACGCCAATGATGCGACCACCCTCGGGCAAGGTCTCGTGGCGAAAGGCCTGGAACAAGGCGGGCATGAGTTTGCGCCAGACCAGGTCGCCGGTGCCGCCAAAGAAAACCAGATCAAACGCCATGCTGTTCTTGAGTTACATAAAAAAGATTTTGTAATGTAACTTTGTTTCAATGATAATTCAAGCTAGATTTTTGAAACGAACATGAGCCAACTCGACGCCCTCAAACAATTCACCACCGTGGTGGCCGATACCGGCGACTTCAAACAGTTGGCACAGTTCCAGCCGCAGGACGCGACCACCAACCCGTCCTTGATTTTGAAGGCCGTGCAAAAGCCCGAATACGCACCCCTGTTGGCCGAGGCCGTTGCGAAGCATCGGGGCCAGCCGCTGGATGGGGTGATGGACCATTTGCTGGTGCGTTTTGGTTGCGAGATTTTGAAGACCATTCCCGGCCGTGTGTCGACCGAAGTGGATGCGCGCCTGAGTTTTGACTCTGCCACCACGGTGGCGCGCGCGCGGCGCATCATGGCGCTCTATGCGGCGCAGGGCATTGCCCGCGAACGCGTGTTGATCAAGATTGCCGCGACTTGGGAGGGCATCCAGGCCGCAGCCGAGCTGCAGCGCGAAGGCATCCGCTGCAACCTGACGCTGCTGTTTTCGTTTTGCCAGGCCGTGGCCTGTGGCCAGGCCAAAGTGCAACTCATTTCGCCCTTTGTGGGCCGGATTTACGACTGGTATAAAAAGAGCGCAGGCGCTGCTTGGGACGAAGCGGCCATGTCGGGTGCCAACGACCCCGGTGTGCAGTCGGTGCGGGCGATTTTCAACCACTACAAAAAGCACGGCATCGCCACCGAAGTCATGGGCGCGTCGTTTCGCAACATCGGGCAAATCACCGCACTGGCCGGGTGCGATTTGCTGACCATCAGCCCTGAATTGTTGGCGCAGTTGGCCGCCAGCGATGCGCCTTTGGTCAAGGCGCTCGACGCTGCAGCGGCCCAGAGCATGGACTTGCCCGCCGTGGCCTATGACGAAGCCTCTTTCCGCTTGGCGCTCAATGAAGATGCCATGGCTACCGAAAAGCTGGCCGAGGGCATCCGCGCTTTTTGTGCCGATGCCATCAAGCTTGAAGAAATGATGAAGAAAGCTTGACAACTCCCCCGTAGCGCACCCCGTGCGAGATGACCCGTGAACGGCGTTCACCTGAATCGCCCACAGGGGTGGGCTCCTGCAGAGAGTCACCTTGATTTCAACAACTGCTTGTCCGATTGAAAGCTCCCCATGCGTTGTGACCAAACCCCGGCCTGGAAGGCCTTGACGACCCATGCGGCACAGGCCACGGGTTTTGATTTGCGCACCGCTTTTGCGCAAGATCCCGAGCGGGTATCGGCCTTGAGCCAGACCGCCCCCCATGTGTTTGCCGACCTGTCCAAAAACCATACCGATGCCGCCACTGAAGCCTTGTTGATCGAATTGGCCCGCCAAACCGGCCTGGCCTCGCACCGCGACGCCATGTTTCGGGGCGAGCCGATCAACAACACCGAGGGCCGCGCCGTGATGCATTGGCTGTTGCGCCAACCTGAAGGCTCTGTGAGCGGCGATTTGGCCGCGCCCCTCAAGCGGGCGCACGACACCCTCAAACCCATGCTGGCGTATGCCGAAAACATCCGCGCCGATGCGCAGATCACCGACGTGGTGAACATCGGCATTGGTGGCTCTGACCTGGGGCCGCAGATGGCGGTGCTGGCGCTGCAAGACTTCGTGATCCCCGGCAAGCGCTTTCACTTTGTGTCGAATGTGGATGGGCATGAATTGGCTGCGGTGCTCAAGGGCCTGAAGGCTGAGAACACGCTGTTCCTGATCGCCTCCAAAACCTTCACCACCCTCGAGACCATGACCAACGCCCGCTCGGCGCTGGCCTGGTTCCGGGCGCAAGGCGGCAGCGATGTGGCACGCCACTTTGCGGCGCTCACCACCCATGTGGCAGCTGCGGCTGAGTTCGGCATCACCACCACCTTTGGCTTTTGGAACTGGGTGGGCGGGCGCTATTCGCTGTGGTCGGCCATTGGTTTGCCTGTGGCCATTGCCATCGGTGCCCAGGGTTTTCGGGACCTGCTGGCCGGGGCGCACGCGATGGATCAGCATTTCCAATCTGCGCCGCTGGAGGCCAATTTGCCCGTGCGGCTGGGCTTGCTCGATGTCTGGTACCGCAACTTCTTGGGCTACACCAGTCGCAGCATCGCCCCTTATCACTGCGCCTTGCGCCGGTTGCCTGCCTACCTGCAGCAGCTGGAGATGGAGAGCAACGGCAAGCGGGTGGACCGCAACGGGCATGCGCTGCTCTATGGCACCTCACCCGTGCTTTGGGGCGAGCCGGGCACCAACGGGCAGCACGCTTACTTTCAGATGCTGCACCAAGGCACCGACGTGGTGCCCGTGGAATTCATCGCGGTCAAAAAGCCCACGCACAACTT
Source organism: Limnohabitans sp. (assembly GCF_023910625.1). Classification (NCBI taxonomy): domain Bacteria; kingdom Pseudomonadati; phylum Pseudomonadota; class Betaproteobacteria; order Burkholderiales; family Comamonadaceae; genus Limnohabitans; species Limnohabitans sp. The sequence continues at coordinate 1,760,923 of NZ_JAAVVW010000003.1, read as the reverse complement.
GGCCGACCACCATGAACTGCTGCTGGCCAATGCCATCGCCCAAGCGCAGGCCTTGATGCTGGGCCAAGCCGACGAGGGCGGTCACCAACACTTTCCCGGCAACCGACCCAGCACCTTCTTGCTGCTCGACGAACTCACGCCCACCAGCTTGGGCGCACTGATCGCGCTGCAAGAACACCGTGTGTTCGTGAGCGGTTCGGTTTGGGGCATCAACAGCTTTGACCAGTTTGGGGTGGAGCTGGGCAAGGTGTTGGCCCAAGACATTCACGCGCGCATGGCATCTGGGAATGTGGCGGGCCTGGATGCTTCCACCGCAGGCCTGCTGGACCGTCTGCGCTGATCAGTGCTTGTGGGTGCTGTGGTCGTGCGCTTTGCCTGGTTGGGGGGCAGGTAGCGCAGATGGGCTGTTCTCTTTCACATGCACCTGGCCGCGCATGCCGGCTTCGTAGTGTCCCGGAATCAGGCAAGCCATTTGCAGCGTGCCGGATTTGGGGAAGGTCACCACCAACTCCCCCGTTTGTCCAGCGGCGACCGTGATGGCCGCGCCTGTGCCGTGGTGGTGGTCGGCGCCGTGTGCTTTGCCTTGGGCGGCATCGCGCTTCATGGCTTCGGCATGTTCACGAATGGCTTGGTCATGGCCCAGCACCATCTCATGCTCGACTTTGCCGGCGTTGTGCACCACAAAGCGGATGGTTTCACCCGCTTGAACGTCGATTTGGTTGGGCGTGAAGCGCATCTGGTCGTCCATGTGCACTTCGATGCTGCGACTGACCACTTGGGCTATTGGGTCGTTTTGCGGATCGTCTGGTGATGCACCATGAGCGGTGTCGCCACCGTGGCTGTGCCCATGGCCATGGCCGGTGGCAGCCCATTCGGGGTGATGCATCAACCACTGCCATGCGCCCCAGCTGCCAGCGCTGGTCAGCGTGCCCAGCACCAAGACATAAACGCTGGCGGCGCGTGTCCAGTCGCGTGGCGCACTCAGGCCCAGGGCCAGCACCGACACGAAAAAGCCCAGCGGCACCACCCAGGCGCTGCGCGCCGGAGAGTCCGGAAAATGCTGCAAGCCGCCGGTGAAAAAGCCCAGCCCGATCGACAGCAAACTGCCGATGGCCAGCGTCTTCATGAGGCCCGACTGCGGTGTGTCGGTGCTGGCGGGTTGCCAGCGGTGCTCCAACCAAGCACCCAGCACAAACAGCACCATGCCGACCAAGGCGGTCCACAAAGAGCGTTCGCCACTGAAAAAGCCGTGGTTGACAGCCCCTGAGATGAAGCTGATGCCCGAGTACTTGAGGAGCATCGCCCCGTGATGTTGTTGAAAATTAGAAGTCATGTGTGAATCTTCACGCGGGGCGATGCCCGCGCCCAAGAAAAAGTCTGCCGCACATGGCCAAAGCCAAGCCCAACCTGCGCAGCCCCAAACCCATTAAGCACCATGAGCAAGCACGCATGCGTGTATCTTGCGGTGACAAGCGAAATCGAACGTGTCGATGCAAAAAAGCCCCGCAAGGTGAAAGCCGTGCGGGGCTTTGCGGTCATGCACCCCGGTTCAAGCCCGGGTCGACAGACCGTGGTCAGATGACCGGCTTGGCACTTACATGCCCATGCCGCCCATACCACCCATGCCGCCCATGTCAGGCATGCCGCCGCCGCCAGCGCCGGACTCGTCCTTCGGGGCTTCGGAGATCATGCACTCTGTTGTGAGCATCAAAGAGGCCACAGACGCTGCATTTTGCAAAGCCGTGCGTGTCACTTTGGTGGGGTCCAAGATGCCCATTTCGATCATGTCGCCGTAGGTGTCGTTCGCAGCGTTGAAGCCGTAGTTGCCTTTGCCGGCCAACACAGCGTTCACCACCACTGAGGGCTCGCCGCCAGCGTTGTACACGATCTCGCGCAGAGGCGCTTCGATGGCTTTCAACACCAGCTTGATGCCGGCGTCTTGGTCAGCGTTGTCACCTTTGATGGTGCCAGCAGCCTGACGTGCGCGCAGCAAAGCCACGCCACCACCAGCCACGATGCCTTCTTCCACTGCAGCGCGGGTGGCGTGCAGGGCGTCTTCCACGCGGGCCTTCTTTTCTTTCATTTCGACTTCGGTGGCAGCGCCCACCTTGATCACGGCCACACCGCCAGCCAACTTGGCCACGCGCTCTTGCAGCTTTTCGCGATCGTAGTCAGAAGTGGCTTCTTCGATTTGCATGCGCACTTGTTTGACGCGGGCTTCGATGTCGATCGCAGCGCCAGCGCCGTCGATGATGATGGTGTTTTCTTTGCCCACTTCGATGCGCTTGGCTTGGCCCAGATCGGCCAGGGTGACCTTTTCCAGGGTCAGGCCCACTTCTTCAGCGATCACTTTGCCGCCGGTCAAGATGGCGATGTCTTCCAACATGGCTTTGCGACGGTCACCAAAGCCTGGAGCCTTGACAGCCACAACCTTCAAGATGCCACGGATGGTGTTGACCACCAAAGTTGCCAAGGCTTCGCCTTCGACTTCTTCGGCAATGATCAGCAAAGGACGGCCCGCTTTGGCGACGGCTTCCAATGTGGGCAGCAAGTCACGGATGTTGCTGATCTTCTTGTCGAACAACAACACAAAGGGGTTGTCCAGCAAAGCGGCTTGCTTTTCAGGGTTGTTGATGAAGTAAGGCGACAGGTAGCCGCGGTCAAACTGCATGCCTTCAACGATGGATAGTTATCTTGTAGATGTTGATTAAAAAACTGATTGCGACAACAAAGAACACCATGGACAACAGAATCTGTCCCAAAGATCGGTTAAAAATGACAACACTGTCTAAGGGCGATGCAACAGACCCTAGCAAGCCGAAGCAAAAATTCATCGTCACTCCGATCGCGCAAAGTAGAACACCCAGCCAGATTGAATAAAGAGCTGGGTTGTCGGCTGTGACTGGAATAAATTGGGGTATGAACGATAAGAAAAATACAAGGGCCTTTGGGTTCGAAATGTTCGTGATCATTCCCCTCGTCAGCATCTGGCGTGTGGTGGCATGGGTGGCCTGATTACCAGCGCTTTCTTTGCTTTGACGGGACGCAATTATTATGAAACTGAGGTAAAGCAAATAGATGCACCCGCCAATCTGAATGGTGAGGGTCAGCCTTCCATCAACGCCATGGGCTGCATAAATGATTCCTGCAGTCGCAAATGTCAGGACAAGCCCACCAAGTCCGACACCTATTGCTGAATAAAAAGCACCGCGCTTTCCATAAGAAAGCCCATTCGAAATGCAATAAACCATATCTGGACCTGGAACAACCATCAGTGCGACAACCGCCATGGTGAAAGCGCCTAACATTTCCATACAACTGCTCCAGAAATTGAATCGGCCATTCGCGGCTGAGTCTCGATAAAAACCCTCTTAGTTAAGCCAGCATCGGCATGCACAATTATCCGGGTGGGCCACAACACGTTCTCGGGGAATCGGCTGACCAAGCACATCACGCCCGATTGTCGGTGATAGGTGGCGCAGACCTCGTCAGAAATATCGTCGCGATCTACCTTTCGGTCGTGCCATGGACACCGGCGCACCTTATCAACATCTTCATAACAAAGGTGGATAGGCCCGCCGCGATGCCGGCACTTGTCGCTGATAACGCGGACCTCATCAGCCTCGATCTGCACCAGCAAGCGTTTGCCTTCCTGTGGGATGTCAATCAATAGCCGACTGTCGGATGCGAAAGGGATACGTTTCACAGCCATTTGGACACATCGCCGATAGTGTAAATTTCGTACTTGCAATTTTCCGAATGGATCAAGGCGCCATGCAAGCGGTGGTGCCGGATGATGATGCCGTCGTCGTCTTTCAGCGTCGACGAAAGCTGAAAGCCGTTCAGAAACTCCATTTCGCCCGAAGTGACATGGCAAAGCTCGTCGCCGTCGTGCGAGTGAGTGATCGACAACTCTCCGCGCGGCTCATCCAGCAGCACCCTGGTAAGGCTGCCCGCCTCATAGGCGGCCTGCACCTTAGGCCAAATCTTGCGGTACTTAAGGGTGTTCTCCTCAGCTTCTTCCTTCCACCTGATCTGCTCGACAAAATCGTTTTCTGCGAATTCGGAAATCCATCGAGCTTCTTCAAACCCTCGGACGATTTCATTCGCAGCGAATTGGCCATACTTTTCGATTGACGGGCGGACCAAGCTGTCGAAGGCCATTCTGCTGTGATCAATATCGATGTGGCAGTGCTCATCAAAGTAGCGGACATCAAGCTCCGGAATGGCTGATTTCAGGGCGTCGCGCCAAATTGCGCAGCTGCGAATAAAGCCGGTTTCTGCCAAGAAGATCGCGCCTATGTATCTGAAAATATTTCGACGATTACGTGTGATGCGGTTGTAATAGTTGGCCAGCATCAGGCTACCGTTAAGATAATACTGCCAGTATTTGTGTGGTTCCGGGTCTAGGCCGGCCGATTTCATTGTTTCTTCAAAGAGCGTCGAGTGCTTTCTTTTGTATTCGCCGTAGCCAAGCTCATCGATGATTATTTTGAACAGCGATGAAGATAGCGCGCCGTAGTTTCCACTGGCATATCGGGCCATGGGGCTGGATTCGATCAGGAAGTCCGGCGCCAATTGAACCAGCCAGTCGCGGGCCGCCGTGGCAGGCTGCTTTGCGTTGACAATCGCCTCGGCCGAGGGCAGCGTATCTAGTCTGCGGGCTTCAATGCAGAAGTTGCTGAAATACTCTTTGACCGTTCGCATCGTCCAGTTGCTTGAAAGGACGATTTCATCATCAAGAAACGAGAAGAGATATTTCTCAAGATAAGGCATACCAAGGTAAGCTTGGGCAATCTTCTCATCGGAATAGCGCTTCGAAAATGCCGTTGTATCTATTTTTCCCGACGGCATCATCAGGAAATCTACCTCGTTCATCGTAAAGAGGATTCGGTTTGCGGCGAATGCTGTGTAGTTAGCCAACTCGCTGGGCAGCGCTGGCTTTGTAAAATTTAGGTGCTTAACCACATGCGGACGAAGACGTCGGCCAAAGTAGGCCTCCTCGTAGCGGTGTTCGTTGTCGGAAAACAGCGGGGATTCACAGAATCCGAGTATTGCGTCACGACATAAATCGTGGTTGGCCGTCGAGAAGTCCTCGACAATGCGGTTGTCTTTGACAGTCTTTTTCATCTCTTCTTCCTTATCCGTTGCAAAGTGAGATCGAGCCATCGGGGCGCAGTAGGAAAGAATATTTTTTGCCTGGCTTCACCTGAATCGGTTCGGGGAATGGGTGGAACGCCTGATGCCAATGGCCGCTGTCTCGGACATCGTTCGAAACGATTGAATCACCGAATTGGGCATGGAAGAATGAGACGATCCCGTGGCTCGTTCCGGAGGCATAGGCACAAAGCGAGAAGGTGTCGGCGTTACGCGGCTTGTCAAGATAGGTGTAGCGCCGAAGTTCCGTGGTCTGCGACAGCGTCTTCGCCTTGAATAACTTGTAGCGCACCGGAAAGTACGACTGCGTAGAGAAGCGGTTGATCGTGCTCAGGTCCAGTTCACTACTCGACACGACGCAATTCTGCTCGGCAATGTCGTCGGAATTGACCAGGAAACCGTACTGCCGGATTTCGGACGGAAGTATGATGGTTTCGGGGCGCGAAATGCTCGCGATGTCTGCTGAGACGTTTGCATATCCTTCCCCGATGACACCGCAATCCAGTGTTTCTGTAAAAATCACGTCGGGTTAGAAGTCGAATGCTTCCGAGCGGATGAACTCGGTGCTGGAGGCATGAATGACGGTGATCCGGTCACTAAGACCATTCAGCGCGATTGTTTGGACAGCCAGTTTATAAAGCTGCTTATCCATTTCGCAGGTATACACATGGCGAGCGCCGTTGCGCGCAAAGTGCATTGCGACCAGGCCGGCTCCAGTGCCGATTTCGAACACGGCCTTGCCTTTCAGATCAATGGCCGAGATCGCCTCCAGGATTGCGCGGTTGCGTGCATGGTCGTTCATCATCGAGAAATGCCAAGTTGGAAACCCGCGGGTTTGGCGAATCGGTGCAACCGGGAGGGCCGTGACGGGTTCGATAGGCCTGAATTTCTGTTCAGCTGTATTCAATTTTGTCCCCTTGCAGGTCAGATTTGCGATTGATTTCGATTGGGCTGTATGAACATCAACACGCTTGCCTTCCTATTGCCATCAACAATGAGGGGGCGGCATGTTTTTCACACTTTTCCGGTTTCTTTGGAGGTGCAGAAACCCACTTTTGCCATGAGCCGAAGCGCTTGCGGGGAACAATGTCATTCAGACTTTCGGGCTGGAACCGCCAAACCGTCAGTGGAAAGTAACTGGCTGCCCAAATTGAGGTGCAGCGCAACAATGTAAGTATCTTGCTGGAACGTCGGTACGCCCGCACGACGCACATCGAATCCATTGAGGCGTAGCAGCCGCTCCATAGCAACTGGCGATACCGTTACCAATGATTTCGCACCATTTACATCGGCGGCGCGAATCACCTGACGAAGCAGCTTTGTCGCGGCAGCAGAGGATGCTTGTTGAAGCGATACTGCTGCAGACTTGGCCTGGTCCACCATCGCAAATCTCGATAACTCCCAGATCTGCGGATTACACGGCAGCTCATTTCCAGCCCAAAGCTGCGGAAACACTTTCTCCATCAAATACGGGCCGGTAGTTGGCAGCAACCTCGCCACGCCATTGACGTTGCCATCTTCGTCTTGCGAACACACATAAACCGCTTCTGGCCCGTCAAACTCATCGAGTTCCATGCCGTGGGTGGTGTTCAGCTTCCAACCCAGTTGGTTGATGAACACCTCGCGGCGGTAGTGCCCCATTTGCTCAAAGAGCTGTGGTGGCAGTTGTTGCCTGGTGCCTGAGCTGAATTGCAGCATTTCCTTCATCCCTTGGTCTGTGTGTGACCTTGGATTGAATTCTGATGGACTGCTTGATGTTTTGTAACTGCTAAAAATAGTAGGTTTTAATCAATTTTTGACTCGCCACGGTTCGGCGTGATGCAGCGCAGAGATCGCTTTTCTGCTGTGCCAGTTCAGTGCTCGGCAGCACTCACGGCGTTGGCAACGGCGTGTTGCCAGTTTTGTGCGTCCACCCAGGTGGCCAGGACGCGAAGGTTGTCTTCCCAGTGCAGTGGGTGGCCTTGTCCTGATACTTGAACAATATCGTCGAGGAGGATCAACGCACCATCGAAAGGCGAGCTCGACTGTTTTTGGGGCCAACTCATTAGGGCCTGCCGCCAAGATCAACGACGACGTCGGGAGCAAGCGCCTGATCAAAAATGAGCAGCGCGCCTACCCTTTATGCTTGTCATTTTCTAAAGCCGACTCCATTGACGCGTTTGGTCTTGATTGCCTATGTTCAATGTGGCATCTTGCTCTGTCGCGGCAAAGTAGCGATCTGGTGAGACCCCGCGAGCGATAAAACACTCTCCCAGGCGCAGTCGAAATCTCGGGATGAGGATCAAGCTGTCGCGCTTGTTGTACGAGGGCTGAGTTGTCTGGTCGACGTCAGGATTGCGATCGTAACTCATGAGTGCTTTCCGGTTAGCATGCAAACCTAGAGCGAAGGACCAACCGCGCTGACGGTAGACCCTACAGGTTGGTAATCAGCTTTAAGCTGAAAAAAGTGATGAACGCGCCGATGATCGTGTCTATCCAGACCTTGCCGCGCGCATAGACGCGACGGCTTTTTTCCATCGCGAAGATGGTGACGGTCAGCACGTTCCACGCAATCGAGATCGCAGCCACCACGAATATGGCCGCTAGCTTCACGTTCGCGGTCAGATCACCGGAGAAAAGGCTGGCGAAGACACTGGTGAAGAACATCAGCGTCTTAGGGTTGGCCAAGTTGGTCAAGAGCCCTGCACGATAGGCTTGCCAGTCGCTGACCACGGCGACTACGGATGGTCCGACATCCAGTGGCGTTCTCGCCTTCAAGAGCATCTTTACGCCGACATAGAGCAGGTAGCAGCCTCCGAGCAATTGGAGCGCCCGCTGGAGCCACAGGAACTGCTCCAGGACGATTCCCAGGCCAAGCGCTGCAAGGCTTGCCCAAATGACGCTCGCGGTCGATACACCGAGCGCAATGCACAGGGCCTGCGATCGCGAACGACTGATCGCCGCTTGCGTGATGACGAGGAAGTTCGGCCCCGGGCTGATTGCCAGCATCGTGTAAAGCGTGGTGACACTGAGCAGAAAAGTTACGTGACTCTCGGCCATCAGTTGACGTCCGCATGGATCACGCCAAGGTTTCGTTCGAATTCCTCACCATAGCGGCGATGTGCCCAGTCGTTAAAGGTGATGATCAAGATGTCCCGATGGCCGGACGATCCGTTCAAAGGAAGGATGTTGGTGGCGTGATGCCACATGGCCGCATCCTTGATGATGATGGCCTCGTTGTCGTGCAACACGTCTTCGAAAAACGGCTCGCCTCCTCCTGTTGGCATCAGTTGAGTCACGCCGCCGCTTATGTTGCTGCGGTTGACCACGGCGTTCATCACGAAAAGGTGGCCGTCACGGTGCGGTCCTTCAGGAACCGCGACGCCTATGACTGTTGATTGGCAATCAGTAGTAATATTTAATTTATTCATAAATTCTTTGATCTGTGTGTGACCTTGGATTGAATTCTGATGGACTGCTTGATGTTTTGTAACTGCTAAAAATAGTAGGTTTTAATCAATTTTTGACTCGCCACGGTTCGGCGTGATGCAGCGCAGAGATCGCTTTTCTGCTGTGCCAGTTCAGTGCTCGGCAGCACTCACGGCGTTGGCAACGGCGTGTTGCCAGTTTTGTGCGTCCACCCAGGTGGCCAGGACGCGAAGGTTGTCTTCCCAGTGCAGTGGGTGGCCTTGTTCGTTCACCAGTTGGATGTTTGTTCGCGGCAGTTCGTCGCGTTGCCATTGGGCCCTGTGGGCGTGTGCTTGTATGCACCAATCCCAACCCAGAGAGATGGGCAAGTGGGTGTCGCCTACCCATTCGGTGTAGCCGCTCAGCGTAGTTGTTGTGCCGCAGCGTTGATGGGGCGGGGTGTTGCCGGGTTCGGGGTCAACGGCAGAGTGGAGGTGTTTCAGGCGCAGGGATAGCAGCTCTTGCACGCTGGCTTGTACCTGCCCCATGTTTGTGATGTTCATGCCGGCCAGTATGCCCGCTGTGGCCTTACGTGTTCGATTAACTCAACCAGCCCATCAGTGCAGCGCGGGCTACGGCGGCGGTTTTGTTGGGTGCATTCAGCTTCTGGATGCTGTTTTTGAGATGAAAGTCGACCGCGCCTTTACTGAGGTTGAGAATGTCGGCAATGTCTTGTGCCGATTTGCCGTCGGCAGACCATTGCAACACCTCTCGTTCACGCTTTGTCAAAGCAGCGTAAGTTATTTTTTCTTGTGACAAGACAGCGCGCGACAAAATCACATGGGCCACTTGCACCAGCCAGCGCATGGACGCTTCTTTGGCTTGCAGCTCGCTGGTGGTTAAGGGCTCGGCGCGGCGGCACAGGGTCAGCAGGCTGCCCGCGCCGCTGCGCTCTAGGCATGACTGTGCCCAGCCGGTTTTGATGCCGTGGTCTTGCGCGTCGGCCCACAATGCTCGGTTGCTGGCAAAGGCTTGGTCGTTCCACACAATGGGGGTTTGGCTTTGTCTGCCGTGAGACACGGTGGGGTCGGTGAGCAAGTAGCCCGCTTGTGCGTAGCGTTGTTGCCACGCCGTGGGGTAGTTGTTGAGTAAGGTGACGTTCGGGTTCGTGACAGGGTAGGGGGCTTGAAAGCCGAAGGCCACGTGCTCAAAACCTAATTGCACAGTTGCACGTTGGATGTGGGCAAAGATCGCCTCTGGTGAGGTTTCAGGAATCAGCAGCAAATTGAGCAGGTCTTCTTGCCAGGTGTTCATGACACTCGCCTATGGCAAGGGCTAAGTTGCTTGATGCCTACGGGCAAAAAGGAAAAAAGTTTGCGGTTTGCGGTTTGCGGTTTGCGGTTTGCGGTTTGCATATTTTTTAATTACTATTTAGCCGGTACTTTAGCATGCAAAGATTTCACAAAGAACAAAAAAGCCCCGCAAGGCTTTCACCTTGCGGGGCTTTTGTTTGGCCGGGTGAGGGCGCAAACCCTCAGTCCAGACAGACAGGGCAATTACATGCCCATGCCGCCCATACCACCCATGCCGCCCATGTCAGGCATGCCGCCGCCGCCAGCGCCGGACTCGTCCTTCGGGGCTTCGGAGATCATGCACTCTGTTGTGAGCATCAAAGAGGCCACAGACGCTGCATTTTGCAAAGCCGTGCGTGTCACTTTGGTGGGGTCCAAGATGCCCATTTCGATCATGTCGCCGTAGGTGTCGTTCGCAGCGTTGAAGCCGTAGTTGCCTTTGCCGGCCAACACAGCGTTCACCACCACTGAGGGCTCGCCGCCAGCGTTGTACACGATCTCGCGCAGAGGCGCTTCGATGGCTTTCAACACCAGCTTGATGCCGGCGTCTTGGTCAGCGTTGTCACCTTTGATGGTGCCAGCAGCCTGACGTGCGCGCAGCAAAGCCACGCCACCACCAGCCACGATGCCTTCTTCCACTGCAGCGCGGGTGGCGTGCAGGGCGTCTTCCACGCGGGCCTTCTTTTCTTTCATTTCGACTTCGGTGGCAGCGCCCACCTTGATCACGGCCACACCGCCAGCCAACTTGGCCACGCGCTCTTGCAGCTTTTCGCGATCGTAGTCAGAAGTGGCTTCTTCGATTTGCATGCGCACTTGTTTGACGCGGGCTTCGATGTCGATCGCAGCGCCAGCGCCGTCGATGATGATGGTGTTTTCTTTGCCCACTTCGATGCGCTTGGCTTGGCCCAGATCGGCCAGGGTGACCTTTTCCAGGGTCAGGCCCACTTCTTCAGCGATCACTTTGCCGCCGGTCAAGATGGCGATGTCTTCCAACATGGCTTTGCGACGGTCACCAAAGCCTGGAGCCTTGACAGCCACAACCTTCAAGATGCCACGGATGGTGTTGACCACCAGTGTCGCCAGGGCTTCCACCGCTCAACTTGATTCCCTGTATGTTGCTCCAACAAAGACAAGCGTTGCCGGTAAACCAGCTAACTGGTAAACTTGCTCAGATGAAAACCACACTTGACTTGCCCGACGAACTGGTCCGCGAAATGAAACTGCGCGCCTTGATGCAGGGGCGAACACTGCGCGATCTGGCTGCTGACTTTCTGCGCCAAGGATTGGGGATGGGTGCGCTTCGGCCGGCGACACCGCCGCCGGGATCGCGGGTTGAAATCGGTGCCGACGGGCTGCCGATCATCCGAGGCAGCGACGATGCCCCATCCAGGTCCATGACCGCCGAAGCCTTGATAGCGCTCGAACAGGACTTGCTCACCCAGGAGGACATGCAGCGTGGGGGGATCTCTCTTTGACACAAGCGCGTGGCTGGCCGCTACTTTTGAACAGCACCCCTCGCACAGCGTGGCCAGACAGGCGTTGCGCCAAGCGACCGCGTCGCAAGCTGCGGTTTTTTGTCGCGCCACGCAACAAAGCTTTTTACGCCTGCTCTCCACGGCGGCCTTGGCAAAAGCCTATGGGGCTTTTCCGCTGACCAACAGCGATGCGCTGCTCACTCTGGACAACCTGCAAGCCTTGCCACAAGTGGCGTGGCAAGACGAGCCACCGGGCGTGTTCGGGCTTTGGCGCAGTCTTGCTGGGTTGAACAGTGCGTCTCCAAAAGTCTGGATGGACGCCTACCTCGCTGCCTTTGCTATTGCCGCCGGATTGCGTCTGACCACACTGGACCAAGACTTCAACAACTATTTGCCGCATGGGCTGGATCTGGACCTTTTGAGATCATGATCCCAGTAAGCGGTGTGTCGTGAAAAACGGATAAGAAATTCAACCGTATGCGATGAAATTTACGGTTTGCTGTTTGCATATTTTTTATTACTTTTAAACCGGCACCTTAGCATGCAAATATTTCACAAAGAATAAAAAAGCCCCGCAAGGCTTTCACCTTGCGGGGCTTTTGTTTGGCCGGGTGAGGGCGCAAACCCTCAGTCCAGACAGACAGGGCAATTACATGCCCATGCCGCCCATACCACCCATGCCGCCCATGTCAGGCATGCCGCCGCCGCCAGCGCCGGACTCGTCCTTCGGGGCTTCGGAGATCATGCACTCTGTGGTGAGCATCAAAGAGGCCACAGACGCTGCATTTTGCAAAGCCGTGCGTGTCACTTTGGTGGGGTCCAAGATGCCCATTTCGATCATGTCGCCGTAGGTGTCGTTCGCAGCGTTGAAGCCGTAGTTGCCTTTGCCGGCCAACACAGCGTTCACCACCACTGAGGGCTCGCCGCCAGCGTTGTACACGATCTCGCGCAGAGGCGCTTCGATGGCTTTCAACACCAGCTTGATGCCGGCGTCTTGGTCAGCGTTGTCACCTTTGATGGTGCCAGCAGCCTGACGTGCGCGCAGCAAAGCCACGCCACCACCAGCCACGATGCCTTCTTCCACTGCAGCGCGGGTGGCGTGCAGGGCGTCTTCCACGCGGGCCTTCTTTTCTTTCATTTCGACTTCGGTGGCAGCGCCCACCTTGATCACGGCCACACCGCCAGCCAACTTGGCCACGCGCTCTTGCAGCTTTTCGCGATCGTAGTCAGAAGTGGCTTCTTCGATTTGCATGCGCACTTGTTTGACGCGGGCTTCGATGTCGATCGCAGCGCCAGCGCCGTCGATGATGATGGTGTTTTCTTTGCCCACTTCGATGCGCTTGGCTTGGCCCAGATCGGCCAGGGTGACCTTTTCCAGGGTCAGGCCCACTTCTTCAGCGATCACTTTGCCGCCGGTCAAGATGGCGATGTCTTCCAACATGGCTTTGCGACGGTCACCAAAGCCTGGAGCCTTGACAGCCACAACCTTCAAGATGCCACGGATGGTGTTGACCACCAAAGTTGCCAAGGCTTCGCCTTCGACTTCTTCGGCAATGATCAACAAAGGACGGCCAGCTTTGGCAACGGCTTCCAGTGTGGGCAGCAGATCGCGGATGTTGCTGATCTTCTTGTCGAACAACAACACGAAGGGGTTGTCCAGCAAAGCGGCTTGCTTTTCTGGGTTGTTGATGAAGTAAGGCGACAGGTAGCCGCGGTCGAACTGCATGCCTTCAACGATGTCGAGTTCGTTGTCCAAAGACTTGCCGTCTTCGACAGTGATCACGCCTTCTTTGCCCACTTTGTCCATGGCCTTGGCGATGATGTCGCCGATGCTGTGGTCGCTGTTGGCAGAGATCGAACCGACTTGGGCGATTTCTTTGGTGGTGGTGGTGGCCTTGGTGGCCTTCTTCAGCTCTTCGATCAGGGCAGTCACTGCCTTGTCGATGCCGCGCTTCAGGTCCATGGGGTTCATGCCTGCGGCCACGTACTTCATGCCTTCGCGCACGATGGCTTGAGCCAATACGGTGGCAGTCGTTGTGCCGTCACCAGCGTTGTCAGACGTCTTGGAAGCGACTTCCTTGACCATCTGCGCGCCCATGTTTTGCAGCTTGTCTTTGAGTTCGATTTCCTTGGCCACGGACACACCGTCCTTGGTCACGGTGGGGGCGCCGAAAGAACGCTCCAGAACCACGTTGCGACCCTTAGGGCCCAAAGTCACTTTGACCGCGTTGGCCAAAATGTTCACGCCTTCAACCATGCGTGCGCGGGCTTCGCCGCCGAAAATTACGTCTTTTGCTGCCATTTTTGTAGCTCCTGAATTAAGTTAATTACTCGACGACCGCGAACAGGTCTTCTTCTTTCATGACCAACAGCTCGTCGCCACCGACCTTGACGGTCTGGCCGCTGTACTTGCCGAACAACACGCGGTCGCCGACTTTGACGCTCAGGGCTTTGGTCTCGCCTTTGTCATTGGTTTTGCCTGGGCCAACGGCCAAGACTTCACCTTGATCGGGCTTTTCTGCAGCCGAATCGGGGATCACGATGCCCGAGGCTGTTTTGGTTTCGCTTTCGATACGCTTGACGATCACGCGATCGCCCAAAGGACGCAGTTTCATGGAATCTCCTGGATTTGAAACAAGGGTTAAAAACAAAAGCACCGGTTTAGGGTGCTGCTGAAATCTGAGGAGCGGGTTGCTGTTAGCACTCAGCTCCATCGAGTGCTAATGATAAGGGCTTTTGGGTCGATTTCAAGGTCGGGGCATTTTTTTACTGGTGAAGCGGGCGGGGCGTATCGCTGTCGCTGGACTCTGAGCTGCCCAGCAAGTAGCCGTACACCAGGTCGGTGCTGATGTCGCCCTCGAACAGGTTGATCTTTTGGGCCAGGTGCAGTGGGCTGTCAGAGGGCAAATGGGCGCTGTTGTAGACCACGATGTGGGGGGTTTGCATCAAATTGTCTTGCAGGTGCATCGGGCTGGTGTGCAGCCATGGGATGCGGGCATCGATGAAAAAAACCCCCACTGAGGTGTCTATGCCCATCAAGTCCAGCGGGTGGGTGATGAGCTTGACATGTGCCCAATGGGCCATTGTTTCGAGGGCAGGCGGCACATGCCGGTTGTCGTGCAGGACGCACACCCAGGGGACGTCAGGTGCCGTCATCAGGCCCGTGACCCCGTTTTGCTTGCAATACTGGGTCAGGGAGGATGACAGGATGCGTCGGTGGCCGCCCTGGGTCACAAAGGCTTTGAACACCCCGTTTTCCACCATGCGCTGGATGGTGCCGACCGACAAGCCCAGCATTTTGGCGGCTTGACTGGTGCTGAAATAGTGCGGGTGTAGGGTGTCGTTTTTCATGATCAATGCCTTGTTCACGCTGAAAAGAATGAAATAAACGGTTTGGGGTTGTTTTCGGGTTTTTGTTCATGTTAGACCCTCTGCGCTGATGCGGGACGGGCATGAAAGGGTAGCGCGCAGGGCAGAAAACAGGTAATGCCCGGCGGCGAGTGCCGGGTGCAGGCCTGGCAGGCCCAAGGGCCAGCAGGGTGAAGTGGTCGCGCGGTCGCTGGTTCAAGGCAAAATCACCTCCTTATGCTTTTTTGGTTTCGCTTTTTTTCGCATTGGCCTTTGTGGGCCCTGCATCTGCTGGGCAGCCTGGGCGGCTGGCTGGCCTGGTGCTTGTCGGGGCGTTACAGACGCCGTTTTCTGGACAATGCGCGCCAGGCTGGCTTGGGCTGGGGCAGGGTGTGGCCGGCTGTGGGGCAGGCCGGGTGCATGACGGCCGAGTTGCCGCGCTTGTGGCTGGGCCGCATGCCGCACTTGGAGTGGGCCGATGACCGCGCCGCTGTGCAGGCCTATGCCAGTGGTCAAGGGGTGCTGTTTTTGACCCCGCACATGGGCTGTTTTGAGGTCACGGCCCAGGCGCTGGCGTTGCGATTTTCGTCGCAACATGGCCCCTTGACGGTGCTCTACCGTCCTGCCCGCCACGCTGGTTTGGGCGAGCTCATGGCCCTGGTGCGGCAGCGTCCGGGGCTGCAGGCGGTGCCCACCAACTTGGCCGGTGTGCGCCAGATGATCAAGGCCTTGCGTGCGGGTGAAGCGGTTGGCTTGTTGCCCGATCAAGTGCCGCCGGAGGGCATGGGTGTTTGGCTTCCGTTTTTCGGGCGACCGGCGTACACCATGACTTTGGCGGCGCGTTTGGCCTTGCAAACCGACGCCCGGGTGGTGCTGATCTGGGGGGAGCGTTTGCCTTGGGGCCGCGGCTACCGCTTGCACACGCGCCCTTTGGGCCACGACTTGTCGAGCGATCTGGAGACGGCCGTGGTGCAGATCAATCAGGCGATGGAGGCGATGGTGTTGACCTGTGCGCAGCAGTATCTTTGGGCTTACGCCCGCTACAAAGCCCCGCGCAAGGTGTTGTGATGCGTTGGGTGCCTGTTGTGATGCGCTGGCTGGCGCCTTGTCCTTTGCGGCTCTTGCGGGCTTTGGGTTGGGTCTTGGGGCATGTGCTGATGGTCTTGACCCGGTCGAGGCGGCACATTGTTTGGGTCAACCTGCGCTGGTGTTTTCCGCACCTGAGCCCCCTGCAGCGCTGGCAAATGGCCAGGCGTCACTTTGTCGTGCTGACGCAGTCCTTGCTGGACCGCGCATGGTTGTGGCATGGTTCACCCGAATTGTTGCGTCGGCGCTTGAGCGTGCAAGGCGATCTGGGTCCCTTGCAGGGAGCGGAGCCGGTGGTGATGCTGGCACCGCATTTTGTGGGCATGGATGCGGGGGGGACGGCGTTGACCGTGGTTCAGGGGGTGGCCATGGCCAGCATGTACACCCGCCAGCGTCACCCGGCGTTCGACGATTGGGTGCGCCAGGGGCGCAGCCGATCGGGGCGGATCAGGCTGTTTGACAGGCTAGAGGGGGTCAAACAGATCGTCTCGGGTTTGCGTGATGGTGAAAAACTGTACCTCTTGCCCGACATGGATTTCGGGCGAAAAGAGTCTGTGTTTGTGCCTTTTTATGGCGTTCAGGCGGCCACGGTGCCCTCTTTGTCGCGTTTGGCGCGTTTGGGGCACGCCCGGGTGTTGACCGTCGCTACCCGCATGACGCCTCAAGGTTATTGCCTGGAAGTGGGGCCAGTTTGGCCGGATTTTCCAAGTCAAGACCCTGTGGCCGATACCGCCCGCATGAATCAGGTTTTGCAGGCGGTGATCGACACCATGCCCGAGCAGTATTACTGGGTCCACAAGCGTTTCAAGACCCGGCCTGAAGCTGAGCCCGGTTTTTATTGAGTGGGCCGGGCGGTCTTGGGTGTGGTGGCCGGCGATTGCAGAAAATCGGCGATTTCAGCCATGACGCGTTGGGGTTGTTCATGCACCACCCAGTGGGTGGCATTGGCGATGGGCACCAATTTGAGTTCGGGCACATGCTTGTCCAGCCCCTCGCTCAAGCAGGGCAGCAGCGCCACATCGTCTTGCGCCCACAACACCAGGGTGGGCACCCCGATGTGCAGCGCTTCGGGCGGGATCTGCACGGCGCTGGCCCCCGGGTCGGTCGCGGTCGCCGGACGCAAAGGCGATGCGCGGTAATAGTTGAGGCCGCCTTGCAGGCCGTGTTGCCAGACTCGGCGGTATTGGGCTTTGATCGCGGGTGTGAGCCATGAAGGGGCAGGCGACACCGCCTGGCGGCTCAGCGACGCCAATGAGCTGTCTTGCCCGGTCAGGAAGCCGAACAGGCGCTCAAAATCGTGGGCGGCCAGTTTCGCGGCCGCATCGGGCTGCACCAGAAAGTTCATGTAAGTGCTGGCCGCTTGTTGCGCCGGGTCATTTTGCAAGGCTTTGAGGAAAGGGCCGGGGTGGGGCGAGTTGATGATGACCAGTTGGCACAACCGTTCGGGGTGCTGGTTGGCCAGGTTCCAGGCCACTGCACCCCCCCAGTCGTGGGCGACCAATGCTGCCAGCGGGGCATGGCCCGATTCCAGGCCAATCAGGGCCACGATGTCCTGCACCAGGTGCTTGGCCCGGTAAGCCTTGACATCGTCTGGGGCGCTGGAGCGTTCATAGCCGCGCAGGTTGGGGGCTACGCAGCGGTAGCCGCCGTTTTCGGGTTTGGAAAAGTGGACCAGCAAAGGGTCCCATACCCAAGCACCTTCCGGAAAGCCATGCAAAAACAGCAGCACCGGGCGGCCCGGTTCGCCGCTGGCGCGACAGCTCAGCGTGATGCCGTGGGGCAGCGCTTGTTGCCAGGTCTCGATGCTGGTTGATGAAGACTGCACAGGGATCGGTCCTTGAGGGGTTGCTTGTGGGCGCTTGGGCTCACTCGTCCAGGGTTTCGGGTTGTGGTGCGGGGGCAGCGGCCGCCGGGGCTGCAACCGCACCATCGGCCGGGTGAGTCCAGTCCCACAGCAGTTGCGCCACCTCGTCAACACCTTGTTTTTTCAGGGCTGAAAAAAGTTTGACTTCACCGCCACCAGCCTGCAGTCGCGCAATCGACAAGGCCTTGGCTTGTTCGGCGCGGGTGAGCTTGTCGGCTTTGGTCAGGACGATCAGGAACTTCAGGCCTTCCTCAACACGCGGACGGATCACTTCCAGCAGGATGTCATCCAATTCGGTCAGGCCGTGGCGTGGGTCGCACATCATGACGATGCCTTTGAGATTTTCGCGGCTGACCAAATAGTTGGCCATGACTTGCTGCCAACGCAACTTGTCCATCTTGGCCACAGCGGCGTAGCCGTAGCCGGGCAGATCGGCCAGCACGGTGTCGGTGATGCCTTGTTTGCCTAAAGCGAACAGGTTGATGTGTTGGGTGCGGCCGGGTTTTTTGGAGGCAAAAGCGAGCTGCTTTTTTTGCGTCAGGGTGTTGATGCAGGTGGACTTGCCCGCGTTGGAGCGGCCCACAAAGGCGATTTCCGGGGTGTCGAGCACCGGCAAATGGTGCAACTGCGCAGCGGTGGTCAAGAAGCGGGCTGTGTGCATCCAGCCCAAAGGCGTGACCCGCGCGGGGGCCGGGGTGGCATGGGCGGGGCCAACAGGAGGGGCGGCAGGTTTGGCGATGCCGGGGGTGCGAACGCGGGGACGGAGGCTCATGAATAAAGGGTACCTTGGGTCGTCAGGGAGCAGACGCGGGCCTCATTGTAGAATCCTCGGGTTTTGCGCCAACTCTTGGACCACGCCATGAAGTCGATTTTCTCTTTCCTGATCACCGTTGTATCGGCCTCTTTGGTGGCTGGTTCTGCCCTTGCCGCCGGCCCCGCTGCCAAGGCTGCCAAGCCCGACTTGGCCAAAGGCGAAGCCATTTTCAGCCAGGCCTGTGTCGCTTGCCACGCGGCGGACGGCAATTCCAGCACGCCCGCCAACCCCAAGCTGGCACAACAACACCCCGAATACCTGCTCAAGCAATTGCAGGAGTACAAATCAGGCAAGCGCGCCAATGCGGTCATGGGTGGCATGGTGGCCGCCTTGAGCGATGAAGACATGCGCAATATCGCTTTTTGGCTGGCTTCCAAGAAAGCCAAGCCAGGCTTTGCCAGCCAGAAAGACACCGTGGCCTGGGGCGAGCGCATTTACCGTGGTGGCATTCCAGACCGTCAGATCGCCGCTTGCGTGAGCTGCCATTCGCCCAATGGTGCGGGCATGCCGTCACAGTATCCCCGTCTGGCCGGTCAACACGCCGAGTACACGGCTGCCCAGTTGGTTCAGTTCCGTGACGGCGTGCGCAAGAACAACCTGCAGATGACCCAGGTGGCGGCCAAGATGAACGACCGCGAAATCAAGGCGGTGTCCGATTACATTGCGGGGTTGCGCTGACCGAGCCGGTTTGCTGCGGTTTTGCCCTGCCGCTTGCTGGGGTTTTGTCCTCGGCTCTTGTGCCTGGGGCACAATTTGAGAATAGGCTCACATGCGATGGTTCAAGGCCGGTTTTCCGGCCTTTCTCATTGGGGTCAGTGTTGCCCCTGCCTTGTCTGCCCTGAATTGAATCTCCCATGACGACTGTTGCTTCCCGCCCAGATTCCGAGCGCAGCTCGCCCCGAGGGCAGGCGGTGCTTGAGCTGCTGTCGTCCATGCGCTTTGCCATTTCCCTGTTGACGATCATTTGCATCGCCTCGGTGATCGGCACGGTGCTCAAACAAAACGAGCCCATCAACAATTACATCAACCAGTTCGGGCCTTTTTGGGCCGAGTTGTTTACCACCCTCAAGCTCAACACGGTCTACAGTGCCTGGTGGTTTCTGTTGATCCTGGCTTTTCTGGTGGTCAGCACCAGTTTGTGCATCGCCCGCAACACGCCCAAGATTCTGGTGGACCTGAAGAATTACAAGGAAAACATCCGCGAGCAAAGTCTCAAAGCCTTTCACCACAAGGCCGAGGGTCATCTGAATGAAGCGCCCGAGGCGGCGGCCAAGCGACTGGGGGCCTTGCTGGCCACAGGCGGCTGGAAGGTCAAGCTGCAAGAGCGGGACACCCCGGCAGGCAAGGGCTGGATGCTGGCGGCCAAGGCGGGCGCGGTCAACAAGATCGGTTACATCGCGGCGCACTCGGCCATTGTGTTGGTGTGTGTGGGGGGCTTGCTCGATGGCGACCTGGCGGTGCGCGCCCAAATGTGGTTTGGCGGCAAGGAAATTTACAACGGCGGGGGCCTGATCGCCGATGTGCCCGAGCAGCACCGTCTGTCCGAGCGCAATCCGGCATTTCGCGCCAATTTGCTGGTGGCTGAAGACACCGCGTCGGGCACCGCCATCCTGAACCAGTCCAATGGCATCTTGCTGCAGGAGCTGCCCTTTGTCATTGAGCTCAAAAAGTTCATTGTCGAGTACTACTCGACCGGCATGCCCAAGCTGTTTGCCAGCGACATCGTCATTCACGACAAGGCCACGGGTGAGAAAAAGGAAGCGCGAGTTGAGGTGAACCACCCGGCCAGCTTCAAAGGCATCAACATTTACCAGTCCAGCTTTGACGACGGCGGCTCCAGCGTCAAGCTGCAAGCCGTACCCATGGCGGCAGCCACCAAGTCCTTTGAAGTGGAAGGCACCATTGGTGGCAGCACCGACCTGAGCAATGGCAACGAAAAAATGAGCCTGGAGTTCACCGGGCTGCGCGTCATCAATGTGGAAAACCTGTCGGGTGGAGAAGGCCCGCAAGGCACAGGGGTGGATGTGCGCAAGGTGGACCTGCGCAGTGCGATCGATGAGCGTTTGGGCGCGGGCAACAAAACCACGCAAACCAAAGACCTGCGCAATGTGGGCCCCAGCGTCAGCTACAAGCTGCGCGATGCAGCAGGGCAGGCGCGTGAATACAACAACTACATGTTGCCGGTGGATACGGGCGATGGTGTGCCGGTGTTCTTGCTCGGCATGCGCGAGACGCCCAGTGAGCCGTTTCGCTACTTGCGCCCACCTGCCGATGAAAACAGCGAGTTGACGGGGTTCATCCGTTTGCGTGCGGCCCTGCAAGCCCCTGAGTTGCGCGACCGTGCCGCGCAACGTTATGCCCGCAAAGCGGTGGACCCACAACGCCCCGAGTTGACCCGGCAATTGGCCGATTCGGCGGCGCGCTCTTTGGGGCTTTTTGCGGGGCTGGAGCCGGTGCAAGGTCAACAGGTGTCGGGTTTGCAGGCGCTGGCTGACTTTCTGGAAGCCAATGTGCCGCAGGCCGAGCGTGCCCGCGCAGGTGAGATGTTTGTTCGCATTTTGAATGGGGCCTTGTTTGAGCTGGATGTGGTGGCCCGCGAGCAAGCAGGCGTCAAGCCTTTGCCCGCCGAACAGGTTCAGGGCTTCATGACGCAGGCGGTGCTGGCCCTGTCCGATGCGCCGATTTACCCCGCACCGATGACGTTCTTGCTGAAAGACTTCAAGCAGGTGCAGGCCAGCGTTTTCCAGGTGGCCAGAGCCCCCGGCCAGTCGATCGTCTATCTGGGCTGTGCCCTTTTGATCCTGGGTATTTTTGCAATGCTGTATGTTCGGGAGCGACGTTTGTGGGTCTGGTTGTCGCCACAGGGTGAGGGGGCTCAGGCGAGCCTGGCCCTGTCGTCCAACCGCAAGACCCTGGACGTGGACCGGGAATTTGACCAACTGACCGCCCGTTTGCTGGGCCGCCAGGAGAAAACAACATGACGACTGTCACTTTGAATCCAGGCTATTTTTCCAGCCGTTCTGCGCTAGATTGGGGCTTTGCCCTGTTGGCGTTGTTGGGTACGGTGTTTGCCTTCACCCGTTACCAGCATGCCATGGACGTATATGAGCAGGTCATCCTGATCGGCAGTTTGCCTGCGCTGATCTGGTTGGCCTGGTTTTGGCGTCCCTTGCGCACCTTGATGTGGGTGGTCACGGGCTTGTCATTGCTGGCCATTTATTTGTACCAGGGTGATCTGGCCCGCTCCGAGCAGGTGTTCTTGCTCAAGTATTTCCTGTCCAGCCAGTCGGCCATCCTGTGGATGAGCATGCTGTTTTTCATCAGCACCTTTTTTTATTGGGCCGGTGTGTTCATCCGTGGTCAAGCTGATGCGATGGAGTCTTTGGGCTCGCGCATGGCCTGGGTGGCGGTGGGGCTGGCGCTGATCGGTACTTTGGTGCGTTGGTACGAAAGCCACCAGTTGGGCCCGGACATCGGTCACATCCCGGTCAGTAACCTGTACGAAGTGTTCATCATGTTTTGCTGGATGACCACGGCTTTCTACCTGTATTACGAAGCGCAGTACAAAACACGCGCCCTGGGGGCGTTTGTCATGCTGGTGGTCAGCGCCGCAGTTGGTTTTTTGCTGTGGTACACCCTGGTGCGCGAGGCCCACGAAATTCAACCTTTGGTGCCGGCGCTGAAAAGCTGGTGGATGAAGTTGCATGTGCCTGCCAACTTCATTGGCTATGGCACCTTTGCTCTGGCTGCCATGGTGGCTTTTGCCTACCTGATCAAGCAGCAGGCCACCGAAACCCGTTGGTACAAGCTGGCACCCTTGTGGCTGCTGGGCATTGTGTTGTGTTTTGAGCCGGTGGTGTTCCGCCAAACCGCCAACGATCAGACCAGCAGCTACTGGATGGTTTATTTTGGGGTGTCCGCCTTCATCGTGGCGGGTATTTTGGCTGGGCGACGACGTGTTGCCGAGCGTTTGCCTTCCTTTGAAATCCTCGACGATGTGATGTACAAATCCATCGCCGTGGGCTTTGCCTTTTTCACCATCGCCACCGTGCTGGGTGCTTTGTGGGCGGCCGAGGCCTGGGGCGGGTACTGGAGCTGGGACCCCAAGGAAACCTGGGCCCTGATCGTCTGGCTGAATTACGCCGCCTGGCTGCACATGCGCCTGATGAAGGGCTTGCGCGGTACCGTGGCCGCTTGGTGGGCCTTGGTGGGCCTGGGCATCACCACCTTTGCTTTCCTGGGGGTCAACATGTTCCTCAGTGGTCTGCACAGCTACGGCTCACTCTGATGGCATGAGCGCCCATCCGGGGCCTCAAGCATTCAGCTTGGCGTTGGCAGGGCAAGCCGTGGCGCCTGTCCAACAGGCCGTGGTCGTCGGGCCAGGGTGAAGCTGCTGGTCCTGCGGTTGTGCTGGTCGTGACCCTTGTTTGTTGCGGGCGTGCTGATCGGCGATGGGCGAACAGTTCACAATCGTGCAAAGTCAAATTGAGAGGACCCTCCATGATCATCTTATCTTCCAATTGCGGGTTTCAGCATCCGGTGGCCAGCGAAATCACCCCTGAAAATGTGTACCTGCAACGCCGGGCGCTGATGCGTCAGGCGGTTACCGGTTCGGCGGGTCTGGCCCTGGCGGCTTGGGGCTGGCCAGAAGCGTGGGCTCAAACGCCCGGGCCAGGGCAGTTGGCGTCCTTGCCTTCGGTGCCCAGCAAAGTGTCCGGTGGGGTGGTGATGGACAAGCCGACCCCTTACAAAGATGCCACCACGTACAACAATTTTTATGAGTTCGGCACCGACAAAGCTGACCCGGCCAAGCGGGCGCATACCCTCAAAACCGACCCCTGGAGTGTGGAAATCGAGGGCTTGGTGAAGAAGCCCGCCCGCGTGAACTTGGAAGACCTGCTGAAGTGGGGTGCCATGGAAGAGCGCATTTACCGCCTGCGCTGCGTGGAAGGCTGGTCGATGGTGATTCCCTGGATCGGTTATTCGCTGGCCGATCTGATCCGGCGCGTGGAGCCCCTGCCGGGTGCCAAGTTTGTGGAGTTCGTGACCCAGGCCGACCCAAAAACCATGCCGGGGCTGCGCTCGGGTGTGATCGATTGGCCCTATCTCGAAGGCTTGCGCATGGACGAGGCCATGCACCCCCTGACCTTGCTGGCCTTTGGCATGTATGGCGAGGTGATGCCCAAGCAAAACGGCGCGCCCCTGCGCTTGGTGGTGCCCTGGAAGTATGGCTTCAAGAGCAGCAAGAGCCTGGTCAAGATCCGCTTCACCGACAAGCAACCGGTGATCTCGTGGGAAAAGTCTGCACCTCAAGAATACGGTTTTTACTCCAATGTGAACCCGAATGTGGACCACCCGCGCTGGAGCCAGGCCACCGAGCGGCGCATTGGCGAAGACGGTTTGCTGGCCAAAAAGCGCAAGACGCTCATGTTCAACGGCTACGAGACTCAGGTCGGCCAGCTTTATGCCGGCATGGACCTGAAGAAATTCTTCTGATGCCGCTGCGGGTCAACGTCTTGAGGGCATGAGGGCGGCGCTGCGTCATCCCGCCGCTTGGTGGGCTTTTCTGGTGCTCGGTTGCTTGCCCTGGGCCTGGTTGCTGGCGCAAACCCTGCAGGACCAACTCGGCCCCAACCCCGCCGAAGCCCTGATCCGCGCCACAGGCGACTGGACGCTGCGCAGCCTGTGCGTGGTGCTGGCCGTGACCCCTTTGCGAACTGTGCTGGGCTGGCCCGAACTGATGCGGTTTCGGCGCATGCTGGGTTTGCTGGTGTTTGGCTACGCCAGCCTGCACCTGCTGTGCTACGCCTGGTTTGACATGGGCTTTGACCTGGCCGACACGCTGCAAGACCTTTTCAAGCGCCCCTTCATCTGGTTGGGTTTCAGTGCCTTTGTGATCTTGCTGGCATTGGCCGCCACTTCGTTCAACCGCGCCGTGCGCTGGCTGGGCGGCAGGCGTTGGCAATGGTTGCACCGGGGGGTGTATGCGGTGGCCGTGCTGGCCGTGCTGCACTTTTGGTGGATGAGGGCGGGCAAGCAGGACTTTGACGAGGTGCTGGTGTATGCGGGCATCTTGGCGGTTTTGCTGGGCTGGCGCGTGAAGCGGGTTTGGACGCAACGCGCCCACTAAAATTTTATCTATTAATTAATTTCAGTAAATATCCAATAAAGTCGTTTAACGATAGCCACTTGGGATAAAGTATCTATCCATGATGGATGCTGGTAAATCACTTCAAATCACTCTTCGGCAGTTACTGGCGCAGTCGCCAGAACTGACCGCCGCCCAGTTGCAGTCAGCAACTGGCATGAGCCAGCCCAGCATTTCATTGGCGCTCAAGGCCATGGGGCTCGGGCAGTCAGCGGGTGGTGTGGCCCGCCTGGGTGCAGCGCGCAGCACGCGCTATGCATTGACAAAAAATATACAAGGATTGCCAGCCCGGCACAGTTTGCTGTGCGATGGGGCGGATGGTGTGCCCCGTCACTTTGGTGAGCTGACTTATCTGAGCGGCAACCGCGTGCATGTGCGCGGCGGCAAGCAGGAGTGGTTGTCTCACGCGGCCTTGCCTTGGTTTTTGACGCCTCTGCAGCCCCAAGGTTTTTTGGGGCGACAACTGGCCCGTTTGCGTCCGGATTTTCCTGCAGATCCTGAGCGTTGGTCACTGGAGCAAGTGCTGTATTTCACGGTCAACCATGTGCGTGAGGCCAGTGGTGCTTTTGCCATAGAAGGGCCTGCAGGGGTCGCACACGTCGCTGTTTGTGGTGTTGCACAAAGCCTGGCGCAGACGTTTGATCGGTTGGCTGCTCAAGTGGGAACCAGCTTGCCAGCGGGTTCATCCGCAGGGGGGGAGCAACCGAAATTTTTGTGGCGTGAACCCGATGGTCTTCGCTGGCTTGTCAAATTCAGCCCACCTCGCGGTACGCCGTTTGGTGAGCGATGGCATGCTTTGCTGCATCTGGAAAAACTGGCCCTCGATGTGCTTCGCGAAAACGGCATGACCAGTGCCGAGACACGCATTGTCGAGAGCGCGACACGCACTTTTTTGTTGTCTCGGCGTTTTGATCGGACTGCAGAATTTGGCTACCGCCACTTGGTGGCTGCCTCAGCCGTGCACGAGCATTTCGTCCAAACTCCGCGTCAGCACTGGGTGGGCACTTGCCGGGCGTTGCATGACATGAACTTGTTGCCTTCGGGCGACCTGAGCACTGCGACCCAAGCCTATGTGTTTGGGCAATTCATTGGCAACACCGACATGCACTTTGGTAATTTGTCTTTTTTTGTTCAAGACGTGATGCGCCCACGATTTGAATTGGCACCGATTTACGACATGTTGCCCATGATGTGGCGGCCCAGCATCCACAGCGGCAGCTTGGATGCAGAGCCTTTGAGAGCACCTCATGCCTTGGCTGTTGACCCAGCTTTGACCGATGCGGCGCGCGATTGGGCGGTGGCTTATTGGGAGCGAGCCGCTGCGATGCGCACATTGGGGCAGTCCATGCAGACCGTCTGCGCCCTCAACGCCCAGCGTTTGAAATCGCGTTTTGCGGGTTTGTGAAGGCGCAGCCTCAGACCAACTGCTCCAGAGCAAAAGTGTCAAACGCCGACTCGCGTTGGCGAATCAGGTGGGCCTTTGTGCCATCCACCAGAATTTCGGCTGCACGGCCTCGGGTGTTGTAGTTGCTGGCCATGCTCATGCAGTAAGCGCCTGCCGACAACACGGCGAGCACGTCACCCGCTGCGACCCGCAGCTGACGGTCGCGGCCGATCCAGTCGCCGCTCTCGCACACCGGGCCGACCACGTCGTACACGACACCATCGCCTGAGCGGGGTTGCACGGGCACGATCTGGTGAAAGGCTTGGTACATGGCCGGGCGGGGCAGGTCGTTCATGGCGGCGTCGATGATGCAGAAATTCTTTTGCTCGCCGGGTTTGAGGTACAGCACCTCGGTCAGGCACACGCCCGCGTTGCCCACGAGCGAGCGACCCGGTTCAATCATGAGCTGGCGCTGGCCGTAGCCACGGGCATCGAGTTTGGCCAGCAGTTGTGCCCACAGCGCATCGGCTTCGGGCGGTGTGTCGCCGTTGTAATTGATGCCCAGACCGCCGCCAAAGTCGATGTGGTGGATCGGAATGCCCGCTGACTCGACCTCGGCCACCAGGTCCAGCACGCGGTCCATGGCGTCCAGATAGGGCGTACTGTCGGTGATTTGCGAGCCGATGTGGCAGTCGATACCCACCACTTTCAAGCCCGGCAGGCTGGCGGCGTGGCGGTAGGCGCGCAGTGCTTCTTCATGGGCGATGCCGAATTTGTTGCCCTTGAGGCCGGTCGAAATGTAGGGGTGCGTCTTGGGGTCCACATTGGGGTTCACGCGCAGGCTGACCGGGGCTTGTTTGCCCAGACTCACGGCCACCTCGCTCAGCACATCGAGTTCGGCTTCGCTTTCCACATTGAAGCAAGCAATGCCCACTTGCAGCGCTTGTTTCATTTCAGCGCGAGTCTTGCCTACACCCGAAAAAATCACTTTGGCTGGGTCGCCGCCTGCGGCCAGCACGCGGGCCAGTTCACCCCCCGAGACGATGTCAAAGCCGCAACCGGCCTCGGCAAACACTTGCAGGATGGCCAGGCTGGAGTTGGCCTTCATGGCGTAGCAAATTTGCGCCGGGCGGCCGGCAAAGCCGCGCTGGTAGGCGGCCAGGGCCGAGAGCATGGCGGCTTTGGAGTACACAAGCAAGGGCGTGCCGTGTTCGCGGGCCAGTTGGGACAGCGCCACGCCCTCCACATGCAGTTGGTCGCCCGCATAGGCGATGTGGGGTTGTCCGGGCAAGGCGTGGGCTGCAGCAGGGGCGTTCATCTTGTGTCGGCATCAGAGGCCGAGGGTGATGTCAAAAAGAGGGCATCTGGCACTGCCGCTGGGGCGGCGCGTGGCTTTGCCGGTGCGGCCTTGTCATCTCCTGCCGGGCCAGTGGCCTGGGCCGTGGAAGAGGTATGCCAAGGGTTCAGCGTTTGGGGCAATGTGGCCCTGTTGGTCGACAAAGGGGCAGTGGGGGCATACAAGGGCCCCTTCTGACCGCAAGCGCTCAATACGGCCGCACTGCCAGCAAGGACAAGTGGGGTGACTAAAATCTTCTTTATCTTCAACATCCAGCGATTGTAATGACCGACCTTGAATTCTTGGACCAAGCTGAACGCCTGTTGGCGGGCATCGAAAACAGTTGCGATGTGCTCAATGATCAGGCCGATGTTGACATTGACAACCAGCGCGTGGGGGGCATGGTGACGCTCACCTTTCCCAATCGCAGTCAGATCGTGATCAATTTGCAAAAGCCTTTGCACGAGGTCTGGCTGGCCGCCCGCAGCGGAGGGTTCCATTACAAATTCGATGGTCTCCAATGGCAAGACACCAAGGGCCAAGGAGAGTTTTGGCAGAGTTTGTCGCGTTATGCATCGCAGCAGTCAGGCCGGGATCTGGTGTTCAACCCCTGAAGTCCAACAAGCCTGCTCACTGGCGAAAGAGATCCATGATGCGGGATCTTTCTTCCGCAGCGGGCAAGGGGCTGGTTTTCGCACTGTCCGAGCCTGGCTCCATGCCCAATGATCTGACCCGGGCATCGCCCGTGAATTCGGCATAAGCCCAATCGCCGCCTGACTGGACCACGCCTTCCGGCACCCGAATGCTGGTGGAAGGCATGGACTGCAAAGCGGTCTCCATGTACTTGATCCACACGGGCAAACTCAGTCCACCGCCGGTCTCGCGGTCGCCCAGCTTGCGTGGGTTGTCATAGCCAATCCAGACCACCGCTGCCACTTGCGGGTGATAGCCCGCAAACCAGGCATCCATGGCATCGTTGGTGGTGCCTGTTTTGCCATACACATCTTGTCTCTTGAGCAAGGATTGTGCTCGGGCTGCCGTGCCCGAGCGGGTCACTTCCTGCAGCAAGCTGCTCATGACAAAGGCATTGCGCTCGGGGATGGCACGCGGTGTGTCCTCGCTCAAGGGTGTGGGAGGGCTGTCCACCAGAACCCGGTTTTTGTGGTCGGTGATGCGTGTGATCAGGTGGGGGCGTACCAGGTAACCCCCGTTCGCAAACACGCTATAGCCTGTGGCCATTTGCATCACGGTGACGGAGCCTGCACCCAATGCCATGGTCAGGTAAGGCGGGTGTTTGTCCTCGTCAAATCCGAACCGGGTGACCCATTGTTGCGCGGCGCGCGGCCCTACCGCTTGCAAAATGCGAATGGACACCATGTTCTTGGATTTGGACAAGCCGGTGCGCATGCTCATGGGGCCGTCAAATTTGCCGTCGTAGTTTTTCGGCTCCCAGGGCTGTCCCCCGGTCACGCCGCCATCAAAAAACAGGGGTGAATCGTTGATCTGAGTGGTCGGGCTGAGACCGGCTTCCAGCGAGGCCGAATAAATGAAAGGCTTGAAGCTGGAGCCCGGTTGCCGCCAGGCTTGGGTGACGTGGTTGAATTTGTTTTTGGCAAAGTCAAATCCACCCACCAGTGCCCGGATGGCTCCGCTCTGGGGTGTCATGGCCACGAGCGCGCCTTCAACCTCGGGCAGTTGTGTGATTTCCCATTGAGCGTTGGCCGCCTGAACGATCCGGATCACGGCCCCTTTGCGAATCTGTTTGGCCGCAGGCGCTTTGTCCGACAGGCCGGACTGGGCATGTGTCAGGCCAGCGCCCGTGATGGTGATTTGTTCGCTGTTTTGACGCACCACCACCACTTTGGTGGGATAGGCCTGCAAGACCACGGCAGACATCACGTTGCCATTGTCCGGGTGATCTTCGAGGGCACCATCAATGGCATCTTCGGCTTGTTTCGGATCGTCGGGCAGGGTGATGAACTTTTCAGGGCCACGGTAGACCTGCCGGCGTTCAAAGTCCATCAGGCCTTGTCGCAATGCGTTGTAAGCGGCAATTTGCTCTTCGGATTGCACGGTGGTGAAGACATTGAGCCCCCGTGTGTAGGTTTCATCGCCGTATTGGGCAAACACCATTTGGCGCACGGTTTCAGCTACAAATTCGGCATGCAGGATTTTTCTGTGGCCGCTCGATCTCAGGCTCAGGGTCTCGGTCTTGGCTGCACTGGCTTGTTGGGCCGTGATGTAGCCATTTTCCTCCATGCGCTCGATGATGTAGAGCTGGCGAGAACGTGCGCGTTTGGGGTTGACAATGGGGTTGAAGGCTGAAGGGGCTTTGGGCAGGCCTGCCAGCATGGCGGCTTCGGCGATGGTGATGTCCTTGAGCGCCTTGCCAAAATAGGATTCAGAAGCCGAGGCAAACCCATACGACCGGTTGCCCAAGAAGATCTGGTTCATGTAGATCTCCAGAATCTGGTCCTTGGTCAGCAAATGCTCCAGTTTGTACGTCAGCAAAATTTCATAAATTTTGCGCGTGTAGGTTTTCTCAGATGAGAGATACACATTGCGCGCCACCTGCATGGTGATGGTGGAGGCGCCCTGGCTCTTGAGTCGGCCGATGTTGGCAATGCCTGCGCGCAGGATTCCCAGATAGTCAACGCCACCGTGTTGGTAAAAGCGGTTGTCTTCGATGGACAAGACCGCATCCTTCATGACTTGGGGAATGTCCTTGATGGGGGTCAGGTTGCGACGCTCTTCGCCAAACTCTCCCATCAGATGGCCGTCTGCGGTGAAGACCCGCAGTGGCAGCTTGGGTTTGTATTCGGCCAAGTCGGAAATATCTGGCAAATTGGGATACGCCATGATCATGGCCACACCCAGCACCATCAAGAGGCAGGCCAAGCCAGCCACGAGCAGTCCAGCGGTCCACCCTGCCATCTTCAAGAGCAGCCCCATCCATTCCGATGCAGGGTTGCCGGGGTCGTTGCTTGCTGGCGGAGATGCGTGCTTGTCTTTGGAGGGCATAGGGTGCTGACTGGGGGTAACCCGCAATATACAGGTCACTCCACATTATAAAAAAATCAGGGGCGTGGCAGGCGCTCGAAATTTGTCTCAACGAGTCAAATGGCATTCAAAAAAAGAAGTGCCCCATCCGATTCATGTTACAAAACTCACCCGGACAGAGTCACCAGGACGAGTCCATGGGGCAAAGGGGGCAAGGCATGCAGTTGGCATCATGGCTTCAAAAACGCAGGCACTCGAGATGGGCCCAACACGCGTGGGGCTTGTCCCCTGTGTCTTCGGGCTGGTACCTGACGGGGCTTAGCCGATCAGGCTCTGCCCATCCAAAGCTGCACACCTTCCAGTTGCTGGCGGCAGACTTGGACGAACTGGGCGATTCAGGTGTTTCGTATGCCCTGCGTCAACTCACGGCCGCAGGCGGCGTCTTCAAAGTGCGCCCTCGCCTCCATGTGGGGCTGGCCATGGACCAGGTGGTCGGCGGCGTCTTGACCATTTCCGCAGTCTCCGATCCTTCCGAGTGGGAAGCCGATGTCCAGGTCGAGGCTGCCCGTGCACTGGGGCTTGAGCCGCCAGAGGTCAGCTTCGACTGGCAAGTGGATCCGCTGTCGGATGGGGTGGTGATCCAGCTCCATTGGGTGGCCTGTCGTCAGGATGCGGTCCATGTGTTCAAGCAATGTGTGCGACGCTCGGGGGGGCAGTTGGCCAGTGTGGAGCCTGTGCAGCAGGCGGCCCAAAGAGCCGCCTCGTGTCTGATGGGCGGGATCGATGCCGTCATCACTCGCCCCATTCAGGATTGGCAGTTTGATTTGGCCATGCTGAACGACCGAGCGCCACCGCAAGCGGCGAGCGTCCATGATCTCATGCAGGATCAGGCTTTTCAGGATGCGATGCAAACCCCGCTGTGGCCCTGTCTGGTCTCGGCAGGACTGGCGTTGAAAGCCTGGTCATGAGCGTGTCCTGGAATTTGTTGAACTACCCTTCGCTACACCTGCAGCGCAGGCGGCGCCACCGTGTCCTTACCACGCTTTTGGGGCTGGCGGTGGGCGGGCTTTTGGCCGAGGGCACCCGGCATTGGCTGGACAAGGGTTTGCAGGGTTTGCACGCGCAAAAAGCCCAGCTTCAGCAAGAGTGGCTTGAGCACAGCGAACGCGTGAAGCATCGGCGGCAGCACAAGGTGGCCATCGAAAAAAACCGCCAACAAGCGCAACACTTGCGCCAGATCGCGCAGCAGCACCAGGCCTGGACGGCTTTGAATGAGGCATTCAACAGTGAAATGCAAGGTTCAAACTGGCGTCTTTTGCGTTTGCAGTTGGAGCCGGGAAGGCTGGAACTCCAGGGTTGGAGTCGGGATTTTGAAAGCCTGGGCGCTGCCCGGCAAAAACTGATGGACCATCTGCAAAGCCATGTGCCCGAGCCCAAGCCAGCCCAGGAAATGCCCCATGATGGGGTTCGGCAAACCCGCGTCAGCAACCGCAGCGGTGCAGCAGCAGGCCCCGTGGAGGGCGCAGGCCTGGAGTTTGTCTGGGTCACTGCCTGGCCTGTGTTCCAGCCTGCGGCTGCCCCGACGCACAACCAGGGTGCAGGGGACAAGCCATGAGCTCATGGTCCAAGGCACGGTCCAATTGGCCAGTGGGTGCGGGTGGCCGCACTGAATGGGTCTTGCATTTGAAGGCGAAATGGCGCGGGTGGTATCGGCGTTGGTCGTTTGCCCTGGTGGCGTGCGGTATGGCCTGGTGTGCGGGGATGTGGTGGCACGCCCAGGCCTGGACCCATCATGCGCAGGCCCGCAACGAGGTGCAGACTTTACAAGCCCAATTGGGCGCTGCGTCCCCCGAGCCGATGCAGACCGGCCAACTGGCCCTGACCGAGGCCCTTGAGGGCTTGCCGTCACCAGAACAGCAAGAACACATGTGGCACCATTTGCAAAAGGTTCTGGCCCATTACCGTGTGCGATTGCTGTCCTTGCAACCGGTCAATGAAGCGCTGCTTGCGCCTTTGCCAAGTCAGGCGATGGTGATGCGTTTGCAAGCGCGCTATGAAAACTGGGCCCAGGTGTGGCAGGTGCTGGCTCAGATGGGCCCTGTTTGGTCCATCGACCGCTTGAGTGTCGTGCACAGCACCGATGCGCAAGGGGTGGACATCGAGGTGGTCTGGCGAATCTGGTCCAGGGCACTGGACGGCGAGAGTGCACAAGGCAAGTCGCCATCGGCTTGGCCACTGCCCGTACTGTCCGATGCGAGATCGCTCCTGGAGGGGCCCTCGGTGTTTGGGCTGCCCACGCGCAGCGCACCGCCGCTGGGTCCGGACGCCAAACAGCCCAGCGGGGTGCAAGTGGGTGCTGCTGCCCGGGTGTGGTCCGACGCTGCGGGCGCAGCCGAGCCCTTGCCCCAGGACTTGCAGTTCACCCAAGAACCCGAACGTTTACCCATGCGAGCTTTGCGCCTGATCGGCATCTGGTGGCAGGGTCAACAGGCGCAGGCCATAGTGGCCAACGGCACGCATTGGTTTCGCGCACAAGAGGGCCAACCGCTCAGTCTAGAAGGCCATCGGGTCTGGCGCATTGGCGGTCAGGAGATACAAGTGCGTGATCCTCAAGGGCGCATTCAAACCATTCGGATGGAGGGCAAAGCACCATGAAAAACCCCCAACATGGCTCATTTTCGTGGGGCCTTGTGCTGGGCTTGACCATCACCGGCTGTGCCCTGCCTTTGCAGGTACAGACCGCTCAGCCTTTGGCGAATACCGTGTTGCCCAAGGCCGATCAGCGCATCAGTTTGAATTTTCAGGATGTGGCGCTGAAGACTTTGCTGCAGGTGTTTGCAGACTTTACCGGTTTGAACCTGGTGGCCGCTGAGGGTGTCGGCGGCCAGATCACGATCCGCTTGACAGATGTGCCCTGGCCACAGGCCCTGAACATTGTCTTGCAGGCCAAAGGCCTGGCCTATCGCCTGGAGGGCCAGGTGTTGTGGGTGGCCCCTCAGGATGAATGGGCCGTGCGAGAGAAAAAACAGTTGGAATCGAGCGCTGCCCTGGAAGCGGTCAGCCCTTTGCAGATGTTGCCCATCCGCCTCAAGCACGCGCGTGCGGGTGATCTGGCGCAACGCTTGCAAGGCGGTGCGTCCGGCAGTGGGGCGCGTTTACTCAGTGTTCGGGGCAGCGTGTTGTTTGACCCGCGCACCAACCAGTTGTTTGTGTCGGATGTCCCATCGCGCCTGGCACACGTGCAAACGTTGCTGCAGCGCTTGGATGTGCCGATCAGGCAAGTCATGATTGAGGCCCGCATCGTCGAGGCAGAGCGCCAATTTGGCGAATCCTTGGGGGTGCGCCTGGGGACAGGGCTGGCCATGCCATTGCAGGTCAGTGGGCGAAACAACACCTTGGCGCTGGGGGCATCCAATGTCGCAAACGGTGCGGGGGTGGACACCGGTAACCAGGTCAGGTTGCCAGCGGGCACGGCTGGGCAAACCCTTCAATCGCCGGCCACTTTTGCCGTTTCTTTGTTCAATGCGGCGGCAGATCGTTTCATCAACGTCGAGCTTTCTGCCCTGGAGGCCGATGGTCGCGGCAAGGTGGTGTCTCGTCCTCGGGTGGTCACAGCCGACCAGACCAAGGCCCTGATCGAGCAGGGCACTGAACTGCCTTACCAGACCGCTTCGGCCAGTGGAGCCACGTCGATCACGTTTCGCAAGGCCAACCTGAAACTCGAAGTCACTCCGCAAATCACGCCGGACGGTTCGGTGGTGCTGGATGTCGACGTCAACCGAGACAGCGTGGGGCAAATCACCCAGGCAGGTTTTGCAATCAACACCAAGCACGTCAAAACCCAGGTTCGGGTGGACGATGGTGGTACGGTGGTGCTGGGCGGGATTTTTGAAGAGACCGGTCGCAACAATGAGACCAGGGTGCCGGGTTTGGGCCGCGTGCCGGGCTTGGGCTGGTTGTTCAAAAATCGCGACCTGACGCAGCGCAACAGCGAGTTGCTGATTTTCCTGACGCCACGCGTCATGGCCGACGGGCCGCCGGTCACCCCGCCTTGAGCGAGGGCTACCGGAATCGGCTGTTTGCGCCCCTTCACCCGCCTTTTGTGGCAAGGGGTCGAATACACTTGACGGCTCAACCAGGCTGCTGTCTTGATGGAAAGCGGCCCTTCATTCAGCCAGAGATTGCATGTGAGCATCATTTTTGTGGGCCTTCCGGGCTCGGGCAAAACCACCATCGGCAGGCACCTGGCGCGCCGTTTGGGGCTGCCTTTTGTCGACTCTGACCATGTGATCGAGCACCGGCTGGGTTGCTCGATCCGCGAATTCTTTGCCCGTGAAGGTGAAGAGAGTTTTCGCGATGTGGAGCAGCAGGTGCTCGACGAGCTGACGCAAACCCAGCATGGCGTGATCGCCACGGGCGGCGGCGCAGTGTTGCGCGAGGCCAATCGCCGCCATATGCACGCGCGTGGACAAGTCATTTATTTGCGCTCTACCCCCGAAGACGTGTTCCGCCGTGTGCGCCACGACACGGCTCGGCCCTTGCTCCAGGTGGATGACCCGCTCAGCCGCTTGCGGGCGCTGTACGAGGCGCGTGACCCGTGGTACCGGGAGACCGCACACTTTGTCATCGAAACCGGTCGCCCCTCGGTGGCCAGCCTGGTCAACATGATCGTGATGCAGCTCGAGTTGGCGGGACAGTGGCCTTCCCATCCGCCCACCCCGGTCCAGACCCCTGCGGCGGTCAACCCTGTGGCCAAGCCCTGAGCGATGGCCCAAAGCCCCTACACTTGTGGTCTATGTCAGAGTCCACACGCCCTCTCCAAACGGTCGCCATTTCACTGGACGACCGCAGTTACGACATCCAGATTGGCCAAGGCCTGCTGAGCCGCCCTGAAGCCTGGGCCGGTTTGCCCAAGGCGCAGACCGCGATGATCGTGACCAACGACACGATTGCCCCGCTGTACGAAGCCGCGTTGCGCAGCGCCATGGCCCCGCACTACAAACAAGTGCACACCGTGGTGCTGCCCGACGGTGAGGCGCACAAAGACTGGCCGACCCTGAACTTGATTTTTGACGCGCTGCTGGGCCACGGTTGCGACCGCAAAACCGTGCTGTTTGCCTTGGGCGGCGGTGTGGTGGGCGACATGACGGGCTTTGCCGCCGCCAGCTACATGCGCGGCGTGCCTTTTGTGCAGGTGCCGACCACGCTTTTGTCGCAGGTCGACTCGTCGGTGGGCGGCAAAACCGCCATCAACCACCCGCTGGGCAAAAACATGATCGGTTCGTTCTACCAACCCGTGCGGGTGGTGTGCGACCTGAACACGCTGGTCACTTTGCCCTCGCGCGAGTTGAGCGCGGGCCTGGCCGAAGTCATCAAATACGGCCCGATTGCCGACATGGCTTTCCTCGATTGGATCGAGGCGAACATCGACGCCTTGATGGCGCAAGACCCGGCGGCGATGGCGCATGCCGTCAAGCGCAGCTGCGAGATCAAGGCCTGGGTGGTGGGGCAAGACGAGCGCGAAGCGGGCCTGCGCGCCATCCTCAACTTTGGCCACACGTTTGGCCACGCCATCGAAGCCGGTTTGGGCTTTGGCGTCTGGCTGCACGGCGAGGCCGTGGGCTGCGGCATGGTCATGGCCGCCGAGCTGTCGCAGCGTTTGGGCAAGGTCGATGCCGCTTTTGTGGCGCGCCTGCGCGCCATCATCGAGCGTGCGGGATTGCCGGTGCGCGGCCCGGTGATTGATGCGGCCGACAACGCAGGCCATTACATCGAACACATGCGGTTGGACAAGAAAGCCATTGGCGGCGATATCCAGTTTGTGGTGATCGACGGGCCTGGCAAAGCCGCTGTTTGCGGCGCGCCTGATGCGATGGTGCGCGAGGTGATCAACGCCTGCTGCGCTTGATGGCCATGTACGCCGAGTCCCTTGCGTCCTCGATCGGTTCGCAGTCCAGCCTGTCTGCCTTGGCCTGCGACCCGGCGCAAACCCGGGGGCGACGGTTTGCTGAAGCCCCAGCGCCCACGCGCAATGCTTTTCAACGTGACCGCGACCGCATCGTGCACTCCACCGCATTCAGACGGCTGGTTTACAAAACGCAAGTCTTTCTGAACCACGAGGGCGATTTGTTCCGCACGCGGCTGACGCACTCGCTCGAAGTCGCGCAGTTGGGCCGTTCGATTGCAAGGGCCTTGGGCCTGAACGAGGATTTGGTGGAAGCCATTGCGCTGGCGCACGACCTGGGCCACACGCCTTTCGGACACGCCGGGCAGGACACGTTGAATGAGTGCATGGCCGAGCACGGCGGCTTTGAGCACAACCTGCAAAGCCTGCGTGTGGTCGACCAACTCGAAGAACGCTACCCCTCGTTTGACGGACTGAACCTGAGCTTTGAAACCCGCGAAGGTGTGCTCAAACACTGCTCGCGGGCCAATGCCGAGCATCTGGAGCAGACGGAACCTGGAGGCGTGGGGCGGCGTTTCATCGACCGCACCCAACCCAGCCTGGAGGCGCAGCTGTGCAACCTGGCCGACGCCATTGCCTACAACGCGCACGACATCGACGACGGTGTGCGCTCGGGTCTGATCGGCATTGAACAACTGCTGCAGGTGGAACTGTTTGCGCACTACCACCAGCAGACGTTAGACGAGTATCCGTATTTGTCTGAAAAGCCCCGACGCGTTCTGTACGAAACCATCCGCCGCATGCTGAGCGACCAGGTGTACGACGTGATCGACACCACGCGGCAGGCTGTGGCTCAGGCGGGTGTGCTCACGCTGGCCGAAGCCCGTTTGGCCGGGCCGTTGGTGGCTTTCAGCTCTGGGATGAAAACACGCAGCAGCGAACTCAAAAAGTTTTTGTTCGCTCAGCTCTACCGCCACCCGCAAGTCATGCACACCACCGGGCAGGCGCAGCAGGTGGTGCGCGAGTTGTTTGCTGCCTACGTGAGTCAACCAGCGGAAATGCCCGCCGACTTCGCCGCCAACGCCAACCTGCACCGCTCGGTGGCCGACTACATTGCCGGCATGACCGACCGCTTTGCCCTGCGTGAACATGAGCGCCTGACGGGGCGCAAGTTGCTGTGAGTTCTTTGCCAGCTCAACGCGCCGCTTGGATCGTCGTGCTGGCCGGGGGTGTGGCGGCCTTGCAGGTGGGCAAACTGCCGCCCGCCTTGCCCGCCCTGCAGGCCGAGCTGGGCCTGACGCTGGTGCAGTCCGGTTTCCTCTTGTCCATGGTGCAAATCGCTGGCATGAGTCTGGCGGTGTTCATGGGCCTGCTGGCCGACGGCATGGGCCTGCGGCGCAGCATGGTGCGCGGCCTGTGCCTGCTGACGCTGGCCAGTGGTTTGGGCGCTTGCGCCACTTCGGTTGCCGCCTTGCTGGCGCTGCGGGCCCTCGAAGGCCTAGGCTTTTTGTTGGTGGCTTTGCCTGCACCGGCCTTGATTCGCCGCCTGGTGCCGCCTGCGCAACTGCCCGGCATGCTGGGCGTGTGGGGCGCGTACATGCCCACCGGAACGGCGCTGGCTTTGCTGGCTGGGCCGCTGTTCATCCCCGTCTGGGGCTGGGGCGCTTGGTGGTGGTTGTTTGCCGCCGTGTCGCTGGCCATGGCCGCGTGGTTGTGGCGCAGCGTGCCCGCCGATCCCATGGCCCTCACCGCCGCAGCGGGGCTTGGCGCCTGGCAGCGCCTGCACCGTACCTTGAGCGCCCGTGGCCCTTGGCTTGTGGCCCTCACCTTTGGCATGTATTCGGGCCAGTGGCTGGCAGTGGTGGGTTTCTTGCCGTCCATTTACTCCGCTGCAGGCGTGAGCGGTGCGCTGCTGGGCGTGCTCACAGCCTTGGCGGCGGCCGTCAACATCGTGGGCAATATGGCTTCGGGCCGCTTGCTGCAGCGCGGCTGGGCTCCCCGCAGCACGCTGTGGCTGGGCTTTGGCGCGATGGCGCTGGGCAGCACGGTGGCATTTGCCGCCTTTACCGAAGGCCAGCCCTGGTTGCGTTATGCCGGGGTGCTGTTGTTCTCGGGCATGGGTGGTTTGGTGCCGGGCACGCTGTTCAGCCTGGCGGTGCGTATGGCCCCGGGCGAGCAACAAGTGGCCACCACTGTGGGCTGGGTGCAGCAGTTGTCGGCGCTGGGCCAGTTTGTGGGGCCGCCCGTGGTGGCGGCCGTAGCAGCGCGGGCAGGCGGCTGGCAGCTCACCCCGCTGGTCACGGTGGGGTGTTGTGTGGTGGGTGCGGTGCTGGCTTGGGCTGCTGGGCGAAAATTGTGAGTGGTCTGTCTTGCTGGTAGTGCCAACCGTTAAACCTAACGTGTTTCAATCTCTACAATCGAGGACGAGTTACGTGAGTGGGCAAATTGCTGGCTTGATCTGTGAGTGAATACTGATCCAGTTACATACATGCCAATATTGCTAAATTGTTAAAACGATGAGTGTTCTGCCGTTTAGAAAATCAGGCGCATCAAAGGAGAAAACTTGTCTGCTATCCATGACCTCATCGCTCAAATAAGCGATTCACGCCTGCGCGAGCGCCTGGTTGCCGAATGGGCGAATGCTGCCAGAGAAAAGAAATTTGGCTTGGTGTTTGAAGACCACCTGCCCGAGTTGTTGCCGCTGCATGGTGCCAAGCCACGTAAAGGCGATTTGGTCTGTCTCCGTCAGGGTGCGCTGAAAGATGTTTGGCAAATCAAGTCCATCCACGCGGGCTTGGCCACCTGCATTAAACCCAGCAACGAGACGCACCCTAGCGAACCGACCCGCGCAGCGGCAGAGCCGGCGCAGTTACCGGTGGATGAACTGCTGGTGGTGCGGGAGTTTGGCGAGCCGATCTTCCCCGCGCTAGTGCCTGTAGATTCCGTGGCCAACGGCCCGGCAGATGCCCCCTGGCACACGCTGATCGAGGCCGACAACTACCACGCGTTACAGCTGCTGGATTACCTGTATGCCGGTCAGGTGGATTGCATCTACATCGACCCACCCTACAACACCGGCGCCCGCGACTGGAAATACAACAACGACTACGTTGACGGCAACGATGGCTGGCGGCACAGCAAATGGCTCGCCTTCATGGAAAAGCGGCTAAAGCTGGCCAAGCGGCTACTCAAGCCGGACACCGGCGTGCTGATCGTCACGATTGACGAACATGAGGTACATCACCTTGGGATGCTGCTGGAACGGGAATTTCCGGAGGCATACCGTCAGATGGCTACGATTGTTATTACTGCGCGAGGCGTGGCCAAGCAAGGGCTGGCCCGTGTTGAGGAGTATGCACATTACGTCTATTTGGGTAGAGCATCAGCCGTACCGACTCCCGCCGATTTTCTGAATAGCGATACCAGCACCAAGAAGAAAACTCCGTGGGCAAGTTTGCTTCGCCGCGGTACCAACGCAGCGCCGTTTAATCGTCCTGGGCTTGTTTATCCAATTTTTCTCAATCCTGAGACTGGGGAAATTCTTGGGGTGGGGGAGACTGTCGAGGAAAAAATCACTCGCGGCGATTTCACTCGTCAACAAGCCAATGCATTCAATCCGAGCAGGACTAAGGCAGAGGCATGGCCAATCAGATCAGATGGATCACTGGGGACATGGCAAGTGAAGCCCAGCAAGTTGCTTGAGCTCAAGCGCAAGGGATTCGTGAAGATCGGACGCTTTGATGAGGATCGAATCAGTTGGTCAGTCAACTATCTTAAGAGAGGCCCCATTTCAGAGATCGAGCGTGGTGAGTTGCTTGTTACAGGGTATGAGTGGGAGGGCGGGCCTGCGGTTCTTGAATACGCAGACCAATCGGATGCGCCCAAGCGCGCTAAAACTGTCTGGCACCGTACTCTGCACGACGCCGGTACATACGGCTCCGGCTTAATTCGGCAAGTGCTTGGAAATCGAGCTTTTGAGTTTCCCAAGTCACTTTATGCCGTTAAAGACACCCTCTCCACCATCTTAGGCAACAATCAAAAAGCACTCGTCCTGGATTTTTTCGCGGGCAGCGGCACTACCCTCAATGCCGTCAACCTGCTCAACGCCACCGATGGTGGGCAGCGGCGCTGCATCCTGGTCACCAACAACGAAGTCTCCGCCGAGGAGGCTGCGGCACTGGGCGCCCGTGGCCTGCAAACCGGCGATGCCGAGTGGGAGGCCCAAGGCATCTGCCGTTCGGTGACCTGGCCGCGCAGCAAGTACACCATCCTGGGCCATCGCGACGACGGCTCGCTGCTGACCGGCGAATACCTGACCGGCAAAACCGTGGAGCGTGAGAAAGCGCGCAGCTTCACGCAGATCGGTTTTGTCGATCCGGCCCAGCTCAATACCCCTGCAAAGAAAAAGCAGGTTGTAGCGCTGATCGACGGCCTGCCGCAGACGCTGGTGAAAGATCCGTGCCCCTTCATCGTGTCGGAGGACCACAAGGCCACTGTGCTGTTTGACCCGGCAGCCGCAGAAGATTGGCTTGAGGCACTCGACGGACAAGAGCACATCACCGACTTCTATATCGTCACACCTGTCAAGCGCGTGTTCGACCAGTTGAAGGCTCTGGTGGTGGAGTTGCTCGGGCCGATACTGGTGCAGGAGGAAGAAAAGCGCCCGATGAGCGCGGGCTTTGCCTCCAACCTCACGTACTTCAAGCTGGATTTTCTGGAGCGCGAACGCGTGTCGCTGCGCCGCGCCTTCCACGAAATCCTGCCGCTGCTGTGGCTGAAGGCTGGTGCCGTAGGTCCGCGACCCGAGCTGAAGCGCGGCGAGCCGGAGCCGGTGCTGTTTGCGCCGGAATGCAGCAATTTCGTGGTGTTGCTGGATGAAACCCGCATGGGCCGTTTGCTGAAGACGCTTGATGGGCGCACCGGCTTGTCGCAGGTGTTCATCGTCTCCGACGCGGATGAATCCTTCAAAACCATGGCGCAGGACGTGCGCGAGGTGGCGGGCAAGGCAAACCCCGGCTTGCAGGTGGTGCAGTTGTACCGCGATTACTTGCTCAATTTCATGATCAACAAGAACCAAGACCGCGCTGCCGGTCACACCGACACACAGGGAGCGCGGGCATGAAGGTCACGCTGTTCGATTTTCAGAAAGACGCGCTGGGCAAACTGCGCGATGCGTTGGTCAGTGCCCGTAAGAGTGTGTCGCCGGATAACCAGCAAGTCGTGGCCTTCTCGGCCGCTACGGGCAGCGGCAAGACCATCATGATGACGGCGTTGTTCGAGGCCATTCTGGATGAGCCCGATGACCAGTTGGCTTGGCCGCTGGATTGGGCGCCGCAACCGGATGCCGTGATCCTGTGGGTGTCGGACATGCCTGAGCTCAACGAACAGACCAAGCTCAAGATCGAGAGCAAGTCGGACAAGGTGTACCGGGTCAATCAGCTCATCACCATTGATGCGCATTTTGACGCGCCCCGACTGGATGGCGGGCGCATCTATTTCATCAACACGCAGAAGCTGGCCGTCAATCAGCCGCTGACCAACCGTGGCGATGGCCGTGCGCATCTGATCTGGGAAACGCTGACCAACACCGCGCGCGCTATTCCCGACAGCTTTTATGTGGTGATCGACGAGGCGCACCGCGGCATGACTTCGGGTAAGGGGGCGCAGGCGGCGCAGACCTTGATGCAGCGCTTCTTGTTGGGTTACCCCGAGGTCGGCTTGGTCAAGATGCCGATGGTGATTGGGGTGTCGGCCACGCCGAAACGATTCCTGGATTTGATTGCGAATGCCGAGCACACCGTGACCACTCACAAGGTGGCGGTTCCCGCAGAAGAAGTGCGCAAGTCCGGTCTGCTGAAAGACCGCATTCTGATCCACCACCCGGAATCTGCCACAACAGCCGAGATGGCGCTACTGGAGGAGGCTGCCCGGCGCTGGGGGCAGATGACGGCCGCCTGGGGCGCGTACTGCCATGAAGAAAAAGAGCAAACCATCTGGCCGGTGCTGGTGGTTCAGGTCGAAAACGGGTCTGATCGACAACTTACCAAGACAGATCTCGGCGCGGCGCTGACCGTGATCGAGAGCGCCATTGGCCGTCGCCTGCAGGAAGGCGAAATCGCCCACGCGATGCACGACACGGGCGACATAGACGTGGGCGGTCGCCGCGTGCGCAAGGTGGAAGCCTCACGAATTGACGCGGACAAAAACATCGGTGTGGTGTTCTTCAAGACCAGCCTGTCCACCGGCTGGGATTGCCCGCGCGCCGAGGTGATGATGTCGTTCCGCCGTGCGGAGGATCACACCTACATCGCCCAGTTACTGGGCCGAATGGTGCGCACACCGCTGGCACGCCGTATCGAAAAGGATGCCGCGCTCAACGATGTGCATCTGTTTTTGCCTTATTTTGATACAGAGGCCGTGGAAAGCGTGGTGGCTTCGCTTCACAACGCGGAAGATGTGCCGCCCGCCGAAACAGGGTCCAGCCGCAATTTGGTGGTCCTCAAGCGGCGTGAGGGCTGCGAGTTCATCTTTGCGGCTCTCGACGAATTGATCACTTACCGTGTGAATGCCGCTCGGGCACAAAGTCCGTTGCGTCGGTATATGGCCGTCTCTCGTAGTTTGACGATCGATGAGATTGATGACGATGTCTGGGGCCAAGCCAAGCAGCAGATTGTTGAGTGGATGGGGCGACGCATCGCAGCTGTCAAGGCCACAGGCCAGTTCGATGCGGCGGCCAAAGCGATCACACAGGTTGGCCTGCGGACCTTGGCTGTCAACAACGGAACGGGCGTAGCTGAGCCGACTGCGGACTATCACATTGATGCCTCGGACGTGGACATTGATCGGCTGTTCGAAGAGGCCGGACGTTCCTTTAGCCATGGTTTGCAAATGGAGTATTGGCGCGCCCACTCAGATCGGGATGCGTTGGAAGTCAAGGTTGAGGCCATCGTCCTGGCGCGCAACGCGGCAGAAATGGCAGTGCTGGAATCGTTGGCAGAGAAAGCCTTCGATGGTCTTTACGATCAGCACAAGAAGGCCATCTACAAACTCAAGGAGCAGCGGCGCATCAACTACGAGAAGTTGCGGCTGGCTACGGCCAAGCCCAACGAAGTGCCATGGCAATTACCGGCATCCATCGACTTCAAGCGACTGCCGACCGATCCCCTCTGGGAGCGCCATCTTTATGTGGAAGGGAACGGTCAGTTCCGTGCCGAGCTGGGCAGTTGGGAAGCGGAGGTGTTGAAGGAAGAACTGGCTAAGCCTGAAGTGGTCGGCTGGTTGCGCAATCTGGACCGTAAGCCGTGGTCGCTGGAGGTTCCGTATGAGACCGGCGGTGATGTGCGACCAATGTTTCCGGATTTGGTCGTGGTGCGTAAAGTCGGCAGCGAACTGGTCATCGACATTCTTGAGCCCCACGACCCGAGTCTTAGCGATAACTTTGAGAAAGCAGTGGGTCTGGCGAAGTTTGCGGAAAAGCACGGCGGGCTATTCGGGCGCATCCAACTGATCCGCAAGCAGTCTTCGGCTGGTGGCGATCATTTCGTGCGCCTGGAGATCAACAAGGCCGCCACTATCAAAAAGCTGCTGCTGATTAACAGCAACCCGCAGCTTGATGAGATTTTTACTACTCAAGGAATTTGACAAGAAATCACCTCCATTTTTCATGTGCGTTGTGCGTATTAAGTTCATCAAACTCACGCCTGCTTGAAGCCGTTTTCAATGACTGACCAACCCGCCCCTCTCGTCTCCGCTGATTACGCTTCACTGCTCGGCGACATCAAGCAACGCGTGCGCCATGGGCAAACGCGGGCTGTGTTGGCCGTCAATGCCGAGCTCATTCGCCTGTATTGGGACATCGGCGCTTTGATTCACGCTCGCCAACAGCAAGAAGGCTGGGGGGCTGGGGTGATTCCGCGTTTGGCGCGTGATTTGCACAACGAATTGCCGGAGGAAAAGGGCTTTTCCGAGCGCAACATCAAACGGATGCTGGCTTTTTACCGCGAATATCCTTACTTGGAATTTGTGCCACAAGCTGTGGCACAAATTGATCCCGGGGAAAAAGTGCCACAGGCTGCGGCACTTTTCCCGGCTGACTTGGTTCAGTCCATTCCCTGGGGGCACCACACCGAGCTCATGGCCAAGGTCAAGGACCTGCCCACCCGCCATTGGTACATGCAGGCCTGCCTGGCCAATGGCTGGGGCCGCAACATTTTGGTCATGCAGATCGAAGTGGCCGCGCATCAGCGCCAAGGGCGAGCCACCACCAACTTTGACAGGCGGCTTCCGTTGCCCGATTCAGACCTGGTGCAGCAAACCCTGAAAGACCCCTATCTGTTTGACTTTCTGACGCTGGAGTCCGGCTTTCATGAGCGCGAACTGGAAACCGGCCTCATCGAACATCTGGAAAAGTTTTTGCTTGAGCTGGGGCAGGGCTTTGCCTTCGTT
Organism: Limnohabitans sp.; assembly: GCF_023910625.1. Taxonomy (NCBI): domain Bacteria; kingdom Pseudomonadati; phylum Pseudomonadota; class Betaproteobacteria; order Burkholderiales; family Comamonadaceae; genus Limnohabitans; species Limnohabitans sp. The sequence goes on along the minus strand of NZ_JAAVVW010000003.1, from coordinate 1,716,222 downwards.
GGACGTCAATACCATCTCGATGTCGGCGATCAGGATTTTTAGGTTTTTACCCCAGCGCCCTGGAGCGCGGTAGTCGCTCGGAGCAGTCCGTCAATCTGGCGCTGGCCGAGATGTATGTCCAAGGCGTGTCCACCCGCAAGGTGATCGAAGTGCTGCAAAAGCTGGTGGGGCCTGAGGTCAGCATCTCCTCGAGCCAGATCAGCCGTTGCGCCGAGAAGTTGGATATCGGACTTGAAGCCTGGCGCAACCGCCCGCTGGAGGAGACACCCTACGTGCTACTGGATGCGCGCTATGAGCGCGTACGTGAAGCAGGCCAAGTGGTGGACTGCGCCGTATTGGTGGCCGTGGGCGTCACCGCCAGCGGTCACAGACGCGTGTTGGGTGTATCGGTAGCGCTGTCCGAGGCTGAAGTGCACTGGCGCGAGTTTCTGGACAGTTTGATCAAGCGCGGCCTACGTGGGGTCAAGTTCATTGCCAGCGATGACCATGCGGGCTTGAAGGCGGCACGCAAAGCCATGTTTGCTGGCGTTCCATGGCAGAGATGCCAGTTTCACCTGCAGCACAACGCGCAAGGCTATGTTTCCAAACTCGATCAACGCGCGCCCGTGGCGCGCACGATTCGTTCGATCTTCAACGCACCGGACGTCAACGAAGCGAACCGCTTGCTGAGCTTGGCGCTGGAGGGCTGGCGTAAAGAGCACCCCAAACTGGCAACGTGGGCTGAAGAGAATTTGGCTGAAGGCTTTGCGGTTTTTGGCTTGCCGCCCGAGCACCGGGTGCGCATGCGCACGACCAATGGGGTGGAGCGCCTGAACAAGGAGATCAAACGTAGAACACGGGTCGCCACCTTGTTCCCCAATTCAGCGAGCTGCCTGCGACTGGTGAGCGCCATCCTGGCAGAACAAGATGAGGAGTGGATGACTGCAAAAATCTATCTGACCATGAAGCCCTGATTCGGCGCATTGCGCAACAGCGCAGAACCAGTTCGTGGAATTTACAGAAAAGAAGTTGCTTTATCGGATTTTTATGTCGACTTGCTTTTTTATCACTTGAAGTTGCGTTGCTATGTGGTGATTGACCTCAAGCGCGGTGATTTCAAGCCTGAATATGCGGGAAAGATGAATTTCTATTGCAGCGTGGTGGATGATCGGCTGCGCCATGAAAGCGACAGACCCACCATCGGGCTGATTCTTTGCCAGCAACCTAACCGAGTGCTGGCGGAATATGCGCTGCGCGGCATGGACAAGCCCATAGGTGTTTCCAGTTTCGAGCTCACCCGAGCACTCCCCGAGAGTCTGGAAAGCAGCCTGCCGACCATCGAGGAAATCGAACGCGAATTGGAGGGGGACGCATGAGTGGGCGATCTTCCAGCCACGGCAAACCCGGGCGCAAAAAGACAGAAGTCTCCCTTGTGCATTTCTCTGCAGCGGAATATCTGACCGCCATCGCTGCCAGCAGGCAGGGTGGCGTGCATTTAAAAACGACAACACCTGGGCTGCTTGCCCGAGGATGAGTCTTCCTCATCAGGTCCCGTGTCAACAGGCACAATCTCGCCCATGACCGACTTGAACACCCCCGAAATTGCCGACACCGTGCGCTGGCTTGAGCGCGCCGTGATTGGCCTGAACCTGTGCCCCTTTGCCAAAGCCCCACACGTCAAGGGCCAGATCCATTACGTGCTGAGCGAGGCCAAGGGCCTCGAAGGCTTGCGTGATGAGCTGATCGAACAGTTGCAGGCGCTGGCTGAGATGCCTGCTGAAGAGCGCGAGACCGTGCTCTTGATCGTGCCGCAGATGCTGCAGGATTTTCTGGAGTTCAACGACTTTCTGGACGAGGCCGATGCTGTGCTGCAAGAGCTGGACATGGAAGGTGTGTTTCAGGTGGCCAGTTTCCACCCGCAATTCCAGTTCGCCGACACCGAGCCGGACGATATCGGCAACTTCACCAACCGCTCGCCTTACCCCACGCTGCACCTGCTGCGCGAGGACAGCATCGACCGCGCGGTGGAGGCCTTTCCAGAAGCCGAGATGATTTACGAGACCAACATCGAGACCCTGGACAAACTGGGGGCTGAAGGCTGGAAAAAGCTGGATGTGGGACCGCACTGAGGCGTTAACGGGAGTCCTCACCTGAAAACAGGTTTTTGGGTCTTTTAGTAAATTAACCATGTATTTATTCCATTGTTTGGATAAAATGCATGGATGTACCCCCGTCAGTCCCAACTGAAACTCCTTCGCCTGCTGCAGCAATTTCCTGCGGTGGGTTTGCTCGGGCCGCGCCAGGCGGGTAAAACTACTTTGGCGTTTGCTCAAAAGGAGTTTTACCCCAACGCCTTGTATCTGGACCTGGAGTTGCCCTCTGCTCAGCGGCAGCTGGACGATCCGGAAGCCTTTTTGATGGTCCATGCGCAACAGCTGGTGATCCTGGACGAGGTGCAGCGCATGCCCGAGTTGTTCAGCATTTTGCGCGGTGTGATTGACCAGCGGCGTCGCATGAACCAACTCAGCGGGCAGTTTTTGCTGTTGGGCTCGGCCACAGGGGTGTTGTTGCAGCAGTCCAGCGAAAGCCTGGCCGGTCGTGTGGCTTATGTCGAGTTGCCCGCGCTGCAGGCCTCAGAGATTTTTGGCACCCAGGCCAGCATGGCCGACTTGAACGCTTTGTGGGTGCGTGGGGGCTTTCCCTTGTCGTGGCTGGCGGCGTCTGATGCCGACAGCACAACGTGGCGTGAGGTGTTCATCACGACCTATCTGGAAAAAGACATCCCTGCCCTGGGTCCGCGCATCCCCGCCACCACCTTGCGGCGTTTGTGGACCATGCTGGCGCACCACCAGGGTGAACTGCTGGACCAATCCAAGTTGGCTTCGGCCTTGGCCATCAGCGGTCAGACCGTGAGCCGTTACATCGACTTGTTGTGCGACTTGATGCTGGTGCGGCGCTTGCCCGCTTGGCATGGCAACGTGGGCAAGCGCTTGATTCGCTCGCCCAAGGTGTATGTGCGTGACAGCGGTTTGGTCCATGCCCTTTTGGGTTTGTCGAATCTGGACGCGGTGCTCGGTCATCCCGTGGCCGGTTCCAGTTGGGAGGGCTTTGTGGTGGAGCAGTTGGTGAACGCAGCCCCCAACGCCCAAGCCAGTTTTTACCGCACCAGCAATGGCGCCGAGGTCGACTTGGTGCTGACATTTCGCAACCAACAAACTTGGGTCATTGAGATCAAGCGATCCAGTGCGCCCACCGTGTCCAGAGGCTTCCACCAGGCGGCCGTCGATTTGGGGGCAGCGCGCAAGCTGCTGGTGGCACCCGTTGAACAAACTTACCCCATGAAAGAACACATCGAGGTGGTCGACGTGTTGACGGCCGTCCGATGGGTGACCGAACAGGAACAAAACAATGGCTAAAAAAACCATGAGCTCCCACAAAACGGCCGCAGCGCCCAAGCCGCTGGACCTGGATGTGCGCCCCGGCCAGTCGGTCGAGCTGCTCAAAGAACTGCACATCCTGACCCGCGAAGGCAAGCTCAACCAAGACTCGCGCCGCAAGCTCAAGCAGGTCTACCACCTGTTCCAGTTCATCGAAAAACTGCTCAAAGAGTTGCCCGTCAGCGACAGCGGCCCCACGCTGGCCGACCACGGCGCGGGCAAGTCCTATCTGGGCTTCATCATTTACGACCTGTTTTTCAAGGCTCTGGGTCAGGGCACGATCTATGGCATTGAGACCCGCAGCGAGCTGGTGGAGTCCTCACGACAATTGGCCGAGCGGCTGGGCTTTGAGCGCATGCAGTTCCTCAACCTGAGTGTGGCCGAGTCGGCCCACAGCGATGCGTTGCCTGAAAAGATTGACGTGGTCACCGCGCTGCACGCCTGCGACACCGCGACCGACGACGCCATCGCGTTTGGCCTGCAAAAGAAAGCCCAATACATGGTGCTGGTGCCTTGCTGCCAGGCCGAGCTGGCCCGGGCGCTGAACCAGAACAAGGCGCTGAATTTGCAGCGCACGCCTTTGGCTGAGTTGTGGCGTCACCCCCTGCACACCCGCGAAGTGGGCAGCCAGCTCACCAACGTGTTGCGCTGCCTTTACTTAGAGTCACAAGGCTACCAAGTGACCGTGACCGAACTCGTGGGCTGGGAACACAGCATGAAAAACGAGCTGATCCTGGCCAAGTACACCGGCCAGAAAAAGCGCGCATCAGGCGAGCGCCTGCTGGCACTGCTGCAGAAGTTTGGCGTGGAGGAACTGATGGGTGCGCGGTATCGGCCATGACCAGCGATCTCGTCGCGCTCAAGGTGTTGGGTCATCAGGGGGGTGGGGCGGAGGTCTTGGCTCCATCGGTGCCAAAGTAGCCTTCTTTTTGATACGGTTGGATGAGCGATTGTTGAGAGTAGTCGATGCCGGAAAGCGCTGCGAAATCTTTCAAGGTGCGCTCCTTGCCTAGACCGTAGCGTCCAAGATCACGCCGTTGATAGACCAAATCCATGAGCCTTTGTTCGGCCAGTGCGTTGAGTTGTGAAAATTTGAAGTCGCGTTGTTTTTCCCAATCGGGATGCCAGTGGTGGGCTTGGTGTTCAGTCTCTGGCCTTTTGTACAAATGAAACAGAGGAATGTGCGGCGGATGAAAAATATCCCAGCCGTGCGTGAATGCTCTGACCGCCAAGTTTTGCTCTTCACCGTGAAAGTAAAGGTGTGGGTCGTAGGGGACTTCTTCAACAAAACGACCTGCCGTGAAAAAAAAGCCGCCAGCAACATGACACCCCAAAACAGGCTCTCGGGTAAAGACGTGTTCCGATTGAAAGCGCAGTGTCGCTTACCCAAAGATAGTAGCTCGGATACCCGAATTTCGAGCCATTTGCCAAGAATTTACTGGCCAGTTGATTCCAAGCGGCAGGTTATCGAATTTAAAACTACTGGCCTGCGTTCAATTCTGCCAGATGGCAAATCGATTCAATTGTTGTCTCGCGCTCTGCCGCTGTCATTTTTTCGTAACATTTGAGGCGGCGTGATTCCCTACAATGGTTGGTTATCCCCTTTTGGAAAACCTTTTGTCGAAATCAAATCCAATTTTCCCTGTTTTGTTGGCCGATGCGCGTGCTGGACTTGGTGGGGCATTGATCGGGATCCCGCAGGAAATAAATTACGGTTTGTTGGCGATTGCCCCGCTGGGCCTGCTATTTGCAGGAATGGGGATTTCCGCCGCTTTCTACGTTTCTGCGCTTGCAACCCTGATTTATGTGGCACTAGGTGCTTCCAAAGGTCAAATTGTCGGACCACGTCCAACGCTGGTCATCCTGCTCTCCGGATTGTTTGCTGCATTGCTTGATCATGGCTGCGAACCTGCCGCCTTGCCTGGGGCGGCTGTTGTGGCGATGGCAAGTAGTGGATTATTGCTGCTGATCGCCGGTCGCCTTGGTTTCGGGCAATTGATCAAATACATTCCGTTACCTGTACTGGCCGGCTTTACCAATGGAATCGCTGCTTTACTTGTCATCTCGGCGCTGCCGATGGCGTTAGGTATCGGCATCAATCATGGCTGGCCGTCAGCATTCAATCAACTGCATTTAGGCAGTTTTCTGGTAACTGGCATCACTGTATTTTTCTGCATTAAACCCGTTGGGTTTAAATGGATTCGGCAGGTGCCTTCCGTATTGCAGGCCATGCTGTTTGCCGCCTTGATGGACGCCTCATTGCTCGCCGTTTTCGGGCTTGAGCGCGGCCCCCATATTTCCGAATTGGCGCTCTCCGTGCCGAGTCCTGTGCTGCTAATGGCGGCACTGAAATGGCCTGGCTTCTCACTCGAGAACTGGTTATTGATTGGCAAATTCGCCTTGGCCATGAGCATGGCTGCGGCACTTGAAACCTTGGCCACAGCAGCGCATCTTGACTCCGAGGAGCGGGAGCGTTCATCTGGGCATGATATTTTGCGGCGACTTGGCCTGACCAATCTGATTCTGGCACCCTTGATGATTCCGGTTGCCGGCTCTCTTGGCCGATCGATTTCGGTGTTGTCAGGCGGAGCGCAGACCCGCCGGGCGCAAGTTTTTTATGCGCTCTTTCTCTTGCTGCTGATTTCAATAACCTACCCTTGGCTGGCCCAGCTACCTCAAGCCGCGATTGCTGGCGTATTGATTGTGGTGGCACGCAACATGGTCGGAAATAGTCTGCGCCAGGGTTTGGCTGAATGGCGTGCGGCGAGCAATGCTGGGGACCGCAAGCGTGCCGTCGCCGATTTTTTTGTAATGATATTAGTCGCCTTGATTACTGTTTTTGACAGCTTCATTACCGGATTGGCGGTCGGGACTATCGCTGCTATGGGTCTGTTTATTCGCGACCAGAGTCGTTCTGTCGTGCGCCGGGTCAGCTTTGGCGATGTTTCTCGCTCACTGCGCATCCGATCCACTGCTGCGCGCCAGTTGCAGGATAAATATGGCAAGGAAATCGTCGTCTTTGAAGCGGAAGGCGTGTTGTTTTTCGGTTCGGTAGAGCGCTTCATTCAGCGCATAGAGATGGCCGCCTCAATCGCTACTCTGATTGTTATTGATTTGCGTCGGGTCAGCGATATCGATGCGACAGCCAGTCGGCTTCTGCGCCAGACGGCAAGGCGTTATCGTGAGCGTGGGTGCCATTTGTTGTTGGCGCACCTTCCTCCGGAGCGACATTTGCATGAACAGCTATTGTTGCGGAGTGTGGCAATTGAGATTCCCGCTAAACACTGGTTTGCCGATCTTGATGCAGCTTTGGAATATGCCGAAGATTTACTCCTGGTTCGCCATGGATTTTCGGATACCGCGCTGGGCAACTTTGATCTGCACAAGTCGGATCTCATGGCCGGACTGACGGCCCTGGAAATTTCAGCGCTCATCAGTTATTTGCGACCGCGCCAATTGCCCAAGGGAGATCACCTCTTTCGCCAAGGCGATTTGGGACGCAGCTTGTTTATCGTGATCTCCGGTTCGTTAAGTGTTCATTTGCCACAAACCGCTTCAGGTACTCAGAAACGCCTGATTGCCTTTGGCCCTGGTGCAGTATTGGGGGAGATGGCTGTTATTACGGGAGCACCACGATCGGCGAATGCTTTGGCTGATGAAGACAGTGTGCTGATGGAACTCGACAATGCGTTGATTGAACGTCTCGCGGCTGATACACCGGCGCTGGCGATTGCGATCATGCGAAATTTAAGTGCGTTATTGGCCGACAGATTGCGTACAACAACACTGCAATTGAGCCAGCTGGAGAGTGATTAATTAGGGTTGGTTCAAAAACTGATCGAAAAGCATGCGCCGCGATCTAGGTTATTGCTTGCTGAAATGCTGCCGTGATGTAAGCGCATGATCTCGCGGGAAATGGGGAATCCTACCCAACACATTGCGATCTGATTTCCTGAGATAGCTCAACAGTTGTGTGCCCGAGGGGTGTGAATTGGCCCTTTGGCAGGTTTCGAGATAACAGCTGACGTTTGGGTGGCCGCTTTCCGGAATCGATGAGCGGCTAGTGTTGGCCGGTTTCTGCCTGACGACATGCGGCAGCGTCGTATGGCATGTCCAAACCTGATTGATTTCTGAATATTGCGCATGACATACCAATCAGTAAGTGCCAATTAAAATTTTCAGCGACACTTGGAGCCAATCCCTTTGGGATCAAGCACCATACCGGCAAGGTTCATAAGCCGACGAACCTTGCTCAAATCCAGCCAGAGATCACCAATGCTGGCGCTGATTTTTTTGAAGCCAGCATAGACAGTCCGATCAAACGAGTTCAGCCCGTGGGTATCGGCAAGACAGTAGAGCCATCGCCAAACATTTTCCCAGTGGTTGTCCCAGTCCTCTGCAACTTTTGGACGGTTGGCTCCCGGTGCAATCAATTCCCCCCAGTTGGGTTCATCCCCCAAGCAGGACGAGTCCGTCCAATCAAGGGCATCCAAGTTTTCAGCGACCGTCGCAACCGGATCGGCGGGTGGAAGTTCTACAACCTTAACCACTGATTTGAGATGTTGAGTGACGACAGCAGGCTTGCCAACTTTCTTCCGTTCATCCCGATAAATTGGATAATAAGCCTTAATTTATGCTTAAATTTCACTAAATCCGAATGTTGTTGAAGGGTGATATGGACAGTCAGGCTGGTGAATTGTTCAATGGCACCCCCAAAAAGTTATGCAATCAAAAATGGCGCAGATCACAAGTCGCATTTTTCCTTTTCAGTGGACATGGTTGGCCTCTTGCATTGGCTTGGCTTGTGCGCCACAAGCTTGGTCAAAGGAGGCCGCGCGGGTCCTTTTTTCGCAGGGTGAAGTTCACGCGCTGACGTCTTCAGGTCAGCGAAAACCGCTTGGAAAAGGCGATCTGATTGATGAGGGCACCACATTGCTGATTGGTGCAGGCAAATTGCAACTGCGTTTTGTCGATGGTGCTTTGATGTCGTTCAGACCCAATACGCGTTTTGAGATCCAGTCGTACCGGTTCCATCCCACAGATCCGGCTGGCAATCAGGCGCAGACCCGGTTGATTGAAGGGGGTCTTCGAACATTGACGGGGGCGATCTCCAAAGTCAACCGCGAGGCTTATCGTATGGATACGCCCACGGGAACCATTGGCATCAGGGGTACCGAGTACACAATTAATGAAAGAGAGATTGCACTTTATGGTGGTGCCGTGGAGAGGTCTTCCCCCAAAGAGAAAGAGGTTATCCACAAAGGGTTCACTTCGGATCCTGACAAAGGGCGCGACCAGCAGAAAAACATCCCGACCCACACGCCTGTGCCTGCTAGCAGCAATGCGGCTTCACCTGAAGCACAAATTGCTCAAGGGCAGGTGCCTCCAAATCAAAGGCCAACAGCTTCGGGCGCGGGTGAAAGTGCTTTGAGGCCTGACCCAATACTACCGACCCCAGCGCCGACGCCAGCACCCACACCAGCGCCAGCGCCAGCGCCAGCGCCGGTAACAGAGACGCGTCTTGATCGGCATTCCCTTTTGGTGGGGGGGGTGGGGGCCAATGGTGTTGTCACCAGCCTTGGCGCCCATGTTTTTCGGACAAACGGCAGTGGCGCCCAGGTCTTGTCCTCGGTGGAAGGTGTTTTCACTACATCGACTGAGTCGGTATACAAAGAGATGACCGGGCAACAAGCCGTATCTTCAGGGCAATCTTCAGACGGACTGGTCGTTCGTTGGGGTGAATGGCTGCAGGGCGCAATACGGACACTCCCAAGCCCGCTGGATGGGTTTTCAAACGGTACGCGAGTGCAATGGATCAGCGGCGCGCCTCTGAGCGAGTTGCCTGCAACAGGAACCCTCTTTTACCAATCCATCGGGCATGCATCGACATTCAAGCTCGTGGGGGAAGATGTCGCCAGCCTACAGGGAGCAGGACAGCTGCGTTCTTCTTTTTCTCTCAATCTTGCCGATGGAGCCATGCGTTTTCAGATCGGCGTCAAGACGCCTGCTCAGGTCGGTGATGAGGTTTTGTTTTCAAATATTCCTGTGAGCTATGACCGCAGGGCCAACCTTTTCAACATCAAGGATGCGAGAGCAGGTTCCTTCGTGCTCCAAGCCTCGGGGCAGTTGTATGGCGTGCAGGGTAGTCATGCAGGTGTCGGTTTTGTCATCAACAACGATCAGACTAGGCAACCTCAAGATCTGACCAAGGTCCAGGGAGTGATCGGCTACCAAAGAGGTCAGCCATGATTGCTCTGTCTTTAAAAAGGGGCACAGGCACTGGACGGATGCGCTGGTCCGTTTGGTTGCTGTGTCTCTTGACCTTGATGGTGCCGAGGCCGTTCAAAGCGCAAATCAATGCAATTTCATCATCCGAGCTTGTGGGTCAGATGTCGGTGAATGCGCCATGGCTTCCCCTTAAGGACTTGCTTGAGCAAGCCCATCGGCTCAAGGCGCAACAGAGTTGGGCCCCACTCCTGGAGTTGCTACACCCGCTCGAGCCGCTCCATGCCGGGGATCCTGAATTCGACCGTTTTCTGGGGCAAGCTGCATCCCGAGCAGGGGCTTTGACGAGGGCTATTCTGGCTTATGAGCGCCTGTGGGCTGCTTACCCGGATGACCCTGTGATTCAGGCTGAAATGGCCACGCTTCTTTTCAGAACTGGCGAAAACAAGAGATCTAAAGAGCTGTTTGAATCCTTGTTAGCTCAGCCTTTGCCAGACGACGTCAGGGGGCAAGTGGGGCATTACCTGGGTGCCATTCGTGACAGAACGGTGGTCGTTGGATCCGACTGGCAGTTCTGGAGTGTGCTTTCGGCGGGGCATGATTCCAATGTCAATGCGGGCAGCGTTTCGGGGAGAGTCCACATTCCGGGGTTTCCAGCTTTTGATCTTTTGCCTGATGATCCTTTGCGGCGAAAGGCCTCCAGCACGCACAGTGCACAAATTGGCGTGCGCTGGGTGCACAGGGTCAAGGCTGCGGATTCGCCTTTGCAAGCTTGTCAGTTGATGGGTGAGGGCAGTGCGCAAGACACGCGCTACGAACGCTTGCCCACTTATGACGGACAGGGCTTGGTGTTGGAGGCCGCCATCACTTGCCCCATGCAAGACAGGCGTCAGTCCTGGCAGGTTGGCGTACAAGCCACGAAAGACTGGCGTGCTCAAGATGTCGTGCGAGAGACTCAAGCCTTGCGAGGCTTGTATTTTTGGGACTGGCCTGGAGTCGGTCAACTCACCCTCAGTGCCCAGACCGGGGGTGTCCAGTATCCCTTAGACCCCAGGCGAAAAGGACAGCGCCATGGCGCAAGTTTGGGCTGGATGAGCAAGCTGGGAGATTCCGAGCGCTGGTTGGTAGGGGCCAGTGCTGGTGTAGCAACGGAAGAGCCTGACAGCTCAGAGCGAAAACACCAAGGTGTGAACACACTGAATGTTCAAGGGCATCTGCGTTACAGACTGGGTCAACGTACGGCCTTGCAATTTTATGTGTCCCAAGAGCACCGTCGTCACATGGCAGAGGATGTGCTCTTTCAGAGCCTTCGGCGTGACCGACAACGTCTGTTGGCTGTCAATTTTAACTGGACGCCGAATGACCGTATCCACGCCCAGTGGAGCTTTGGCCTGAGCCGTCTACAAAACACCTCCTCAATCGATCTCTACAGTTACCACCGCATAGCGCCAACTGTGACGTGGCGCGCGGCCATTTGAGTGTTGGCTCGTATGCGTTTGACTCGGCGTTCATGGCACCTGTTCAAGCCCGGCTGGCGAGGCTTGCTGGTGGCTGCCTTGCTGGTACTGTTCGTGGGCCATGCATTTCATTTCTGGCGGTTTCAGGCCATCACTTGGGTTGAGCGTGGCTGGCAAGATTGGCGCGCTCAAAGGCAAGCACCGGCCAACGTGCATCGCGATGTGGTGATTCTGGATGTGGATGAGCGCAGCCTGGCCGAATTGGGGCGATGGCCATGGCAGCGCGATACGCTGGCCAAGGTGGTGGACGTGTTGTTTGGGCCGCAATGCACTGGGTTGAAGGCGCTCGGTCTGGATGTGTTGCTGGCTGAGCCCGACCCTCACCCTGAAGCCGACGCAAGGCTGGCACAAAGCTTGTCCCGTTGTCCAACGGTTTTGGGCTGGTATTTGTCTGGCAGGAAGGATGCGCATACCACTGGCGCTTTGCCGATACCGCTGTTGTTGCCGGATGACGTGCAGGGTTTTGCGTTGCCTCAAGACCGTTGGCACGGCTACAGCGCCAGTTTGCCAGCATTTGACGCGGTGGCGGCCAGTGGTTTGATCAATGGCCTGATCGATGAGGATGGCAAAAATCGCCGTGTACCGGTTTTCATGGCACACCAGCAGCATGTGTATGAATCGCTTGCCTTGAGCGTTTGGCGGTCCACCTTACCTCCTCATGTGGCACGCCTGGGTCCACCCCCGAATGCCAACCGGTCTGCAGGTTATGCCGAATATTTGGACATCGTCATGGCCGATCCATCACCAACTCCCTCAGTCCGGATACCTTTGGATGCACAGGGGGGCATGGGGGTGGTTTGGCGTGGTCCGGGGTTGCGAGAAGGTGGCGCTTTTGACTATTTGTCCATCACCGATGTGGTTCATGGCCGAATTCCAGCCGAGAGATGGGTAGGCAAAATCGGTTTGATTGGCAGCACCAGCCCGGGTTTGATGGATTTGCGCGCAACGCCTGTTCATGCGGCCTTCCCTGGCGTAGAAATCCATGCCTTGGCACTGGCATCATTGCTGGATCAGCAGTTTTTAAGCACGCCACCCTATGCCGCAGGGTGGGAATTGGCCATGCTGTGCTTATTGGCCTTGGGCGGTGTTTGGGGATTGCAGCGACTTCGGCCGGCTCCTGCCTTGGCTGTGACCTTGTTGTTGGCGCTGGGTTTGTTGGCTGCAGCAGAGGCTTTGCGCTGGAGCCGTGGCTGGGTCATGCCTGTGGCAACGCCTTTGTTGTTGCTGTGTGCTTTGTTCTTGCTTTACAACGTCTGGGGGTATTGGAGTGAGAGCCGCAGCAAGCGTGAGTTTGCGGCCTTGTTCGGGCAGTATGTGCCGCCGCAGTTGGTCGAAAAGATGGCGGCCAATCCCACGCTTTACAGCATGGCGCCGCGCAAAGCCGAACTGACGATTTTGTTTTCGGATGTCCGGGGCTTCACCTCCATCTCCGAGCAACTTTCGCCGGATGACCTGCGCGAGTTCATCAATCAGTACCTCACGGCCATGAGCGACTGCATCGCATCCCGAGAGGGCACACTGGACAAATTCATCGGCGATGCGGTGATGGCATTTTGGGGTGCACCCGTGGAGCAGCCAGAGCATGCAGACCGTGCAGTGGACGCGGCCTTGCGCATGCTGGATACCTGTCGGAGTCTGAGTGAGGCATTTGTGGCCCGTGGTTGGCCCCCTTTGGCCATTGGCATTGGGCTGAATACGGGTGATGTGCGGGTAGGTGACATGGGGTCCAACACACGGCGGGCCTACACCGTGATGGGAGATCCGGTCAATCTGGCCTCGAGACTTGAGAGCTTGACCAAACGCTATGGGCTGGGCCTGCTCGTGGGCGAGGCGACCATGACAAACGTGAGCAACGTGCATTGGCTGCTGGTTGACAGGGTGCGTGTCAAAGGCAAGGAGCTGCCTGCTCGCATTTACACCCCCGTGAGGCCTTGGCCGCAAGACCCCAATACGCTGGAGCGCTTTTGCGCAGATTGGCAAATCTTCCAAGACCATTATGTTCAAGGCGACTGGCCAGGTGCTGTGGCCTGCATGCAAAAGCTCAACGCGCAGACCACCACGATAGACCGTTTGCAAATTGAGCCGCTCATCGCTTTGTATGCCCAGCGGCTAGACGCTCTCAAGGCCAATGCGCCGCAGCCTGGCTGGCAGGGCATCACAGACTTTGACGAGAAGTAAATGCATTCCTCAAGCTTATCCGCGACACAGCAAATGCCAGCGCGTTCGCTGCCAGTGATGCCGCCTCATCTGGCATCGGCCGATCTGGCGCTGGTGCCCATTCAGGCGCAGGCCTGGACAAAGGCGGTGCACGCAGCACGTTTGACGCCTATGCCCTTGGGCTGAACGCTGGCAAGGGCTCTGGGAAAGCCTCATCCTGCCTCAAGCGCCTGAGCTTGATCGCGACTTCCTGGAGGCCTTAATGGCTTGCGGATGTTCCATCGCGCAGCAGGTGGAGCGTGACATGACGATGGCCGCCTGGCCCTATCACAATGCTGCGCACATTCAGGATACCTTGCTGCTGAGCGCGCACTTGCTGGCCGCTTGGCAGCAAGGCGATCTGGCATCAGAGGCTTCTTTTTGGCGTGCGCCAGACTGGTCTGCCTGTGATGCGGGGCTTTTGCTGCTGGCCTGCCTGGTACATGACTGGGGCCACGATGGCAGTCCCGTGGCCTCGTCGCCAACGCTCGAAGCGCTAGCGTGTGCCCGGCTGGATGTGTGTTGGACAAACTGGACCGCTGCACCTGCTGAGCGTTGGCATGGTGCTGGCCAAGTCATCCGGCAGGTGGTCTTGGCCACGCAAGCGAGCGCGGTTCATGCGCTGCATGACCAATATAGCCCCCGGTCAGATGCACACCAGAGACCACAGACCGTGCCCATGCAGCACTGGTTGAGCCTGCTGATGACAGAAGCCGACGTGGGCGCCAGTCTCTTGCCCCATGCTGGCTTATGGCTCACGCAATGCGTGCAGCAGGAGTGGCATCTTTGGGCCGCTGAGATGCCACTGGCCCGGGCGATGCCTGTGACTGATCTTGTGGCCTTGCGAAGGCGATTTTTGACCCATGTGCGTTTGAGCAGTTTTTGTGCTCGCCGCATCGGGTTGCAGCACCTGCTCCAACAAGGCCTGGCTTTTCCTTGATCCATTTGATTGACCTGTTGCCATGAACATTGAACCTCAAAACCGTGAAATTTATGCCCGAATCCACGCCGGATTCAAGGAGTTTTTGGGCATTGAAGCGCCTGATGCGCTGAATGAATTGGAGCGGCGCGTGCAAATCGTCAGCCTTGAGGCGGGACAGATCCTGTTGCGCCAAGGGGATCCTTCCGACGCCATTTACCTGGTGTTGAGTGGTCGTTTATGTGCGTTTTTGCCAGGTGATAAAAGAACAATGTTGGGCGAAATTGGCCGAGGGGAAATGATTGGCGAAATGGGGGTGATCCAGGCAACCACGCGCAGCGCCGATGTCGAGGCCCTGCGCGACAGTCAATTGCTGCGCATCGCTGCCGAGGATTTTCATCAACTGATGCAGCGCCATCCCCATGTGGCCATGCCGATGATGCGGTCCTTGCTCGGGCGAATTTCCTCGAACAATCAAAAGACCGAGCGCCGCCGCCGTGTGGTCAACATCTGTTTGCTGCCACTGCCTGTATTGGGCTCGGATGAGCACGCGCTGGACATGCAAGAGATGGCCAGTCAATTGGCCCAGGCAATCTCTATGGCCCACATGGGCAACCCCTTGCAACCGCCGCAGGCGCACCAAGCTGGGCCCACACGTGTTGCATTGCACTTGCCGCAAAACATCCCCCCTGTCCTGCTGAAAAGTCTGCAGCCGGGTGTCGCAGAGGGGCAAGCCAGCGCTGTGCAGCGCGACGTTTTGCTCATGCTCGAGCATGCCGAACAACAGCATGACTACCAATTGTTGCTGGCCCATCCCAGCGACACCAGCTGGACGCGCATTTGTCTGCGGCAGGCCGATGTCGTGCTTTTGTTCGCACGTGCAGGCAGCTCGCCAGCTCTGACGGATCTGGAGGAGCGGTATTTTCTGGGGCAGTCGCCGCTGGTCAACAAGACCACCAGCCTGTGCCTGATTCATCCACCTGAGACATTGATGCCCACAGGCACTCGCCATTGGCTGGAAAGCCGCGCCTATTTGATGGGCAGTGAGCAGAACCCGAAACCCAGCTCTCACTACCATTTGCGCGCAGATCACCAGGCTGATTTGCAGCGATTGGCGCGGATTGTTTCGGGTAACGCCATTGGATTGGTGTTGGCAGGCGGAGGTGCCCGGGGCTTT
Source organism: Limnohabitans sp. (assembly GCF_023910625.1). Taxonomy (NCBI): domain Bacteria; kingdom Pseudomonadati; phylum Pseudomonadota; class Betaproteobacteria; order Burkholderiales; family Comamonadaceae; genus Limnohabitans; species Limnohabitans sp. Next base: position 1,700,772 of record NZ_JAAVVW010000003.1, on the reverse strand, counting down.
GTGCAAACCGGTGTGCTTCAGGCTTTGGAGGAGGCTGGTGTGCCCTGGGACATGGTGGGTGGCACCAGCATGGGGGCCTACATTGCTGGTGCCGCGGCCATGGATCAACCTGTTCCGAAATTGCAAAAATACTTGGAGGAGGGGTTCACGGGCAATCCCACTTCAGATTACAACTGGCTGCCGATCATTTCAATTGTGCGCGGTAAAAAGCGTGAGAATCAGACGGTGCAAACCTTGCACGCTTTTGCCGATGTGCCGCCATCCCATCAGCTGGGCCTTGAGGATTTGTGGAAGCCCATGTTCTGTGTTGCGACCAATTACTCCCAAGTGCGCATGCAGGTGATCCGACATGGCAACCTGAGTGACGCCATTTTGGCCAGCTCGGCCATACCTGCAGCCTTGCCCCCCGAGGTCCGAAAAGGGGATCTGTTGATCGATGGGGCCATATTCAACAACTACCCGGTGGACGTCATGTACGGTCAAGGTGCGCAATACGTGATTGGCGTGACCATGGAGCAGTCCGATTACAGGCCTGTCCGGTTCGATCGGGTTCCCAGTCCTTTGACTGTGTTGTGGGACCGCTGGATGCGGCCTAAACACAAGCAACGTTACCGCGGATTGCCCTCCATCAGCACGACGGTATTCCGCTCGGTGGTCATGGCCAGCATTGAGCACCAAAGACGCATGCACATGGTGGCCGACTTGTCTTTCAACCCCACCATCAAAGGCGTGGGCATGTTGGACTGGGGGGCTGTGCAGACGCTGCGCGACGTCGGCTTGGAGCATGCGCGTCAGGTGTTGCGTTCGGCGGGTAGTCAAAATCGTCAATAGGTCATGCAAGACCCAGGACGCAAGTTGTCATGAAATGTGACGACCTTTGACGGTCGATCGATGATGGGCTTATTTCATCCGAACCGGAGCAGGGTCCGTTTCGGATGAAAGTGGGTCACCAGGGGTGCGCCGCTTGGACGAGCAGCGTCGATTTATTGCGGCTCAATCTTCGCGTCGCGAATGGCCTTGGCCCATTTGGCGGTTTCGGCTTTGGAGCGTTGTGCCAATGCCTCGGGTGAGGCTGGTGCAGTTTCGAAGCCCAGGGCCGAGAAGCGTTCCAAGATGGTCTTGTCGGTGGCGGCAGCATTCACCGCAGCGTTGAGCTTGGTGATGATGTCGGCCGGTGTGCCAGCGGGCGCGAACACCGCAAAGTAGGCGATCAGCTCATAGTCCTTCAGGCCCAGGGCTTCGTTCACGGTGGGCAGCTCAGGAATGGCTTTGGAGCGCTGGGTCGAGGTGACGGCCAGACCACGGATCTTGCCAGCTTTGACCTGGGGCAGCATCACGGCAAAGTCGGCGCTGAACATGTTCACCTGGCCGCCAATCAGGTCGGTCATGGCTGCAGGGCCGCTTTTGTAAGGCACGTTGGTCATTTGGATGCCCGCCATGCTGGAGAGCATTTCGCTGGACACCAGTTGCGAGGTGCTGGCGCTGGCAAAGGTAATTTGTGTGGGCTTGGATTTGGCCAGGTCCACAAACTCTTTCAGGTTCTTGGCGGGCACGTCGTTGTTCACGGCCACGATCAAGGGCACCGAGCCCATGTAGGCCACCGGCGCAAAGGCGGTGTCCTGGTCATAGGGCAGCTTTTTCATCAGGCTTTTCAGGGCCGCGTTGGTGCTGTTGGTGCCGATCAGAATGGTGTAGCCGTCCGGTGCCGATTTGGCCACAGCGTCCGCGCCGAGCATGCCATTGACGCCAGCGCGGTTGTCCACCACCACGGGCTGGCCCAGCACTTCGGACATTTTTTGTGCAAATGCCCGGCCGATCTGGTCGGTCGCGCTTCCGGCTGCAAAGGGCACGATGGCTTTGATCGGCTTGTTGGGGTAGGCCTGGGCCAGTGCCTGAGAAGCCACAAGGCCGAGGCCCAGAGCGGCAGACAACAAAGTGGCGATGCGCAAACGTTTCATGGGGTCTCCATTGGTTAAGAAAATCATTCAATCACAAATGACAGCAGGTGCGCACTCAGGCATTTCCCGTGGGCGTCCAAGGCCAGTGAACGGGTCACGCCACCGCCCAGCGCGTTGTGCATGACAAAGTTGAGTGCGCCCAATTGGGGCAGGGCGTAGCGTTCCACCGGGCCGTGCACCGTGCCCGCAAAGTGGGCTTGCACGCGTTCGGCGCTCAGGTGTTGTTCCAGCAAGGCAAAGTCTTTTGGGTCGTAAGCAATCACCGATAAGGTGGACCGGTTGCCTTTGTCGCCGGTGCGGGTGTGGGCGATGTCGCGCAGCAGCATGTCAGTGTCCTTAGGCGTTGAGCAGCACGGTGCTGGTGTGCACAGATTCGCGGGGCATGAGCACGGCCGCTGCCGCAATCACTTCGCGCACCGAACGGGAGGCCCCGCCGCCAGCGGCTGGGCCGTTGGTGTAAAGCGCTTCGACTTCTTGGGCCACATGTTGTGCCTGATGCAAGCTGGGCACGCGCAGGGCCACGCGGGCGCGCACTTCGGCGGGTTCTTGCCTGCCAGCGGGTGAGGCGCTTGGCCCGAAGATGGCGTTCACGCCGATCAGGTCGTAACGGCTTTCAAAGTCGGCGAAACCTGCCAAGGCCAGGCGCTCGCGCACCACATCCAGCGCCAATTGGCCCCGTGCCTGCGCGCCGGGTCCGGCGTAGCTCATCTGGCCTTCGCCGATGAAGCCGTCGCGGTAACCCAGGGTGACCTTGAGCGTGTCGGTGCGCGGGTGGCCTTGGCCGCCTGTGGCTTGCACGCGGTCGGGCCCCAACTGCGTCAAGACCACCTGAGAAAAATCGGCCACCACATCGGGCTGCAGGTAGCCAGCCGGGTTTTCGATCTCATACAGCAGTTGCTCGGTGCAGGTGGCCACCGTGACGCAGCCGCCTGAGCCAGCCACTTTGGTGATGACGGCATCTCCCGAAGCGCTCACTTCGGCCAGCGGAAAACCCAGGCGCGCAAGATCGGGCACGTCTTTGTGGCCAGGGTCGGCAAAGTAGCCACCGGTGATTTGTCCGGCGCATTCCAGCAAATGCCCGACCAGCACACCTTTGCCCATCCGCGTCCAATCGTCAGCGGCCCAGCCAAAGTGGTGCACCAAGGGGGCCAAAAACAGCGCCGGGTCGGCCACGCGGCCGGTGATGATGACTTGCGCATCGGTTTGCAAGGCGGGCAGCAAGGCCTCAGCCCCCAAATAGGCGTTGGCCGAGATCAGCTGCGCTTGCAGATCGCCAAGAGTTTGTGTGGATTCGAGCACGGGCAAAGCCAAGCCGGTTTGCGTCAAAGTGGCCAGCACATCGTCACCCAGCACCACTGCCACTTTGACTTGCGGCAAGCCCAGTTCACGGGCCACGGCCAGCACTGCGTGCCCGGCTTGCAGCGGGTTGGCCGCGCCCATGTTGCTGATGATGCGGGTGCCTTGGCGAATGCAAGTGGGCAGGACGGCCCGCATGCGCGCTTGCAGCAGGGCGTCAAAGCCTGCGGCCGGGTCTTTGGATCGTTCAAGCTGCGCCAAGGCAATCGTGCGCTCGGCCAGGCACTCGAAGACGAGATAGTCCAGCTGGCCTTTTTCTGCCAGCTCGACGGCAGGCGGAATGCGGTCGCCTGCATAGCCTGCACCAGGCACCGATGCGGAGGGTTGTCTTCATGCCACCAGCATAAGCAAAACAACAACGACGCCTTGTCGCCTTGGCTTTAATTCGGATCTGACCCCGATTATTCGATTATTTAATTGGGGTCAGATCCCAATTAAACTGGCGTTTTCTTCCGGGAGTTCCCCATGGCCCGCCAGCCCCGCCTCACCGTTGCCGCTTACCCGCACCACGTCATTCAGCGCGGCAATGACCGCCAGGACATCGTGCGCGACGATGCGGACCGTGAGCGTTTGCTGGCGCTTGTGGCAAGAGCATGCGCAAACTTTCAAGGTGGCCATCCATGCTTACGTGATCATGGACAACCACTTTCATTTGCTGCTCACGCCTGAAACAGACGATGGCCTGCCGCAGATGATGCAGGCGGTGGGGCGGGCCTATGTGCGCTATTTCAATTTGCGGCATCAAGCGCACCGGCACCTTATGGGAAGGGCGCTACCGCAGCAACTTGATTGAGAGTGAGCGCTATCTTTTGGCGTGCATGGTTTACATCGACCTGAACCCGGTGCGGGCGGGCATGGTTGGGCAGGCTGCCGACTTCAAATGGTCCAGTCACAGGCACTGTATTGGGCAGTTGAGCGACAAATGGGTGACGCCGCATGCGCTGTTTTGGGGCTTGGGCAACACGCCATTTGCCCGCGAGGCTGCTTATGCCGAGTTGGTGCAGTCGGGCTTAGTGCAGTCAGAGAAACAGCAACTGACCCAAAGCGCGCTGTCGGGCTGGACGCTGGGTTCGGCCGATTTTGTGGGGGAGTTGCAGCAAAACACGACGCGGCGGCTGCTACCGGGCAAGGCGGGGCGGCCTGCCAAAAAGACGGCCAGTTGAATCTGTCCCCAATTAATTCAAACTCGAGCCAAAAGCCAAATTAATTGGGATCTGACCCCAATTAAAAAGTTTGGCATGGATGCTGCAGTGCACTACACTCCTCGGTCTGCGTGAAAACCCTTAGGAGCGCCCATGACTTCGGCCAGTGCAAAAGAACATTTCCAATCGACCGGTTTGTACGATCCGGCCAACGAGCACGATGCTTGCGGTGTGGGCTTTGTGGCTCACATCAAAGGACACAAGACGCACGCCATCGTGACGCAAGCGCTCAAGATTTTGGAAAACCTGGACCACCGGGGTGCGGTGGGTGCGGACGCGCTGATGGGCGACGGTGCCGGTATCTTGATCCAGTTGCCCGATGCGCTTTACCGCGACGAGATGGCCAAGCAGGGTGTGGCCTTGCCCCCGTTTGGCGAATACGGTGTGGGCATGGTCTTCTTGCCCAAGGAACACGCTTCGCGCATGGCTTGCGAGCAGGAACTGGAACGCGCCGTCAAGGCCGAAGGCCAGGTGGTGTTGGGCTGGCGCGATGTTCCGGTGAACCGTGACATGCCCATGTCGCCCACCGTGCGCGAAAAAGAACCCGTCATGCGCCAGATTTTCATTGGCCGTGGTGCCGACGTGATCGTGCAAGACGCCTTGGAGCGCAAGCTGTACGTGATCCGCAAGACCGCCAGCGCGGCCATCCAGAACCTGCGCCTGACGCACAGCAACGAGTACTACATCCCCAGCATGTCCAGCCGCACCGCGGTCTACAAGGGCTTGCTGCTGGCCGACCAGGTCGGTACTTATTACCTGGACCTGCAAGACGAGCGCTGCGTCTCGGCTCTGGGCCTGGTGCACCAGCGTTTCTCGACCAACACATTCCCCGAGTGGCCGCTGGCCCACCCGTACCGCTATGTGGCGCACAACGGCGAGATCAACACCGTCAAGGGCAACTACAACTGGATGAAGGCCCGCGAAGGGGTGATGTCGTCGCCCGTGCTGGCCAATGACCTGCAAAAGCTCTACCCCATCAGCTTTGCTGGTCAGTCCGACACCGCCACTTTTGACAACTGCCTGGAACTGCTGACCATGGCGGGTTACCCCATCAGCCAGGCCGTGATGATGATGATCCCTGAGCCATGGGAACAGCACACCACCATGGACGAGCGCCGCAAGGCCTTCTACGAATACCACGCAGCGATGCTCGAGCCATGGGACGGCCCCGCTTCGATTGTGTTCACCGACGGCCGCCAGATTGGCGCCACACTCGACCGCAACGGCCTGCGCCCTTCGCGCTACATCATCACCGACGACGACATGGTCATCATGGGATCAGAGACCGGCGTGTTGCCGATCCCCGAAAGCAAGATCGTGCGCAAGTGGCGTCTGCAGCCCGGCAAGATGTTCCTGATCGATCTGGAACAAGGCCGCATGATCAACGACGAAGAGTTGAAAGCCGGTTTGGCCAGCGCCAAGCCTTACAAGCAGTGGATCGAAAACCTGCGCATCAAGCTGGACGATGTGGCCGCTGCCCCCGTGGCACCCGCCTCTGACGTGGCCTTGCTCGACCTGCAACAAGCCTTTGGCACCACACAAGAAGACATCAAGTTCTTGTTGGCCCCCATGGCTTCTGCCGGGGAAGAAGCCATCGGCTCCATGGGCAACGACAGCCCGTTGGCCGTGTTGTCCGACAAGAACAAGCCGCTGTACAACTACTTCAAGCAGTTGTTCGCGCAAGTGACCAACCCCCCGATCGACCCGATCCGCGAAGCGATCGTGATGTCCCTAGTGTCCTTCATCGGCCCCAAGCCCAACTTGCTGGACATCAACCAGGTCAACCCACCGATGCGCCTGGAAGTGAGCCAGCCCATCCTCGACTTCGCCGACATGGCCAAGTTGCGCAACATTGACCAGGCCACCCAGGGCAAGTTCAAGAGCGCCACGCTGGACATCACTTACCCCTTGTTGTGGGGCCGCGAAGGCGTGGAAGCCAAGCTGGCCTCGCTGTGCGCTGAAGCCGTGGACGCCATCAAAGGCGGCCACAACATCCTGATCATCAGCGACCGGGCCCTGAGCGCGACCCAAGTGGCCGTGCCTGCCTTGTTGGCCTTGTCGGCCATCCACCAGCATCTGGTCACCGCGGGCCTGCGCACCACCGCCGGACTGGTGGTCGAGACCGGTACCGCCCGCGAAGTGCATCACTTTGCCGTGCTGGCCGGTTACGGCGCTGAAGCCGTGCACCCCTACCTGGCGATGGAAACCCTGGCTTCGATGCATAAAGATCTTCCGGGTGATCTGTCGGCCGAGAAAGCCATCTACAACTACATCAAGGCGATCGGCAAGGGCCTGTCCAAGATCATGTCCAAGATGGGCGTGAGCACCTACATGTCGTATTGCGGTGCGCAGTTGTTCGAAGCCATTGGCATCAACACCGAAACCATCAACAAGTACTTCACAGGCACTTCCAGCCGCGTGGGCGGCATCGGCGTGTTCGAGATCGCCGAAGAAGCCTTCCGGATGCACGCTGCTGCATTTGGCGACGATCCGATTCTGGCCACCATGTTGGATGCAGGTGGTGAATACGCCTGGCGCGCCCGTGGCGAAGAGCACATGTGGACGCCCGACGCGATTGCCAAGTTGCAGCACTCCACCCGTGCCAACAACTTCAGCACTTACAAGGAATATGCGCAGATCATCAACGACCAGAGCAAGCGCCACATGACGCTGCGCGGCCTGTTCGAGTTCAAGATCGATCCGTCCAAAGCCATCCCGCTGGAGCAGGTCGAGCCTGCAGCCGAGATCGTCAAGCGTTTCGCCACCGGCGCGATGTCGCTGGGCTCGATTTCCACCGAAGCGCACGCCACTCTGGCCGTGGCCATGAACCGCATCGGCGGCAAGAGCAACACCGGCGAAGGGGGTGAAGACGCCAACCGTTACCGCAATGAACTCAAGGGCATCCCGATCAAGTTGGGCGACTCCTTGAAAAGCGTGATCGGTGCAGAAAACGTCGAAGTGGACATGCCTTTGGCCGCCGGTGACTCGCTGCGTTCGCGCATCAAGCAAGTGGCTTCGGGTCGCTTCGGTGTCACCGCTGAATACTTGTCCAGTGCCGATCAAATCCAGATCAAAATGGCCCAGGGTGCCAAACCCGGTGAGGGTGGTCAGTTGCCCGGCGGCAAAGTGTCCGACTACATCGGCAAGCTGCGCCACTCGGTGCCCGGCGTGGGGCTGATCTCGCCACCGCCGCACCACGACATCTACTCGATCGAGGACTTGGCCCAGCTGATTCACGACCTGAAGAACGTGGCCCCGCACAGCGACATCAGCGTCAAGCTCGTGTCCGAAATCGGCGTCGGCACCATCGCTGCCGGTGTGGCCAAGTGCAAGGCCGACCATGTGGTGATCGCCGGTCACGACGGCGGCACGGGCGCATCGCCTTGGTCGTCCGTCAAGCACGCCGGCTCGCCTTGGGAAATCGGCTTGGCCGAAACCCAGCAAACCCTGGTGCTCAACGGCTTGCGAGGCCGCATCCGCGTGCAGGCCGATGGCCAGATGAAGACCGGCCGCGATGTCGCCATTGGCGCGTTGTTGGGCGCGGACGAATTCGGCTTTGCCACCGCACCGCTGGTGGTCGAGGGCTGCATCATGATGCGCAAGTGCCACCTGAACACCTGCCCTGTGGGTGTGGCCACGCAAGACCCCACCTTGCGCGCCAAGTTCACCGGCAAGCCCGAGCACGTCGTGAACTATTTCTTTTTCATCGCCGAAGAAGTGCGCCAGATCATGGCCCAGTTGGGCATCAACAAGTTCGACGACCTGGTGGGCCGTGCCGACCTGCTCGACATGAAGAGCGGTGTGGAGCACTGGAAAGCCAAGGGCCTGGACTTTGGCCGTTTGTTGGCCGTGCCGCAAGTGTCCTCCACCGTGGCTGTGCGCCATGTGGACACCCAAGACCACGGGCTGGAAAAAGCCCTGGACAACGTGCTGATCGCCAAGAGCCGCGCCGCCATCGACAAGGGCGAAAAAGTGCAGTTCATGGAAGTCGCCCGCAACGTGAACCGTTCGGTCGGTGCCATGTTGTCCGGTGCGGTGACCAAGGTGCACCCCGAAGGTTTGCCCGACGACACCCTGCGCATTCAACTGGAAGGCACAGGCGGTCAGTCGTTTGGTGCGTTCCTGGCCAAAGGCATCACGCTGTACCTGATTGGTGAGGCCAACGACTACACCGGCAAAGGTTTGTCGGGCGGCCGTGTGGTGGTGCGCCCCAGCCTGGAGTTCCGTGGCGTGGCCTCGCAAAACATCATCGTGGGCAACACCGTCATGTACGGCTCCACCACGGGTGAAGCCTTCTTTGCGGGCGTGGCCGGCGAGCGTTTCGCGGTGCGCCTGTCGGGTGCCACTGCGGTGGTCGAAGGCACAGGCGACCATGGTTGCGAATACATGACCGGCGGTACGGTGGCTGTCCTGGGCAAAACCGGCCGCAACTTCGGCGCGGGCATGAGCGGTGGTATCGCTTATGTGTACGACGAAGACGGCGAATTCGCCTCTCGCTGCAACACCGCCATGGTCAGCATGGAAAAAGTGCTGTCTGCGGCCGATCAAGAAGCGCAAGTGGACCGCAAGGTCTGGCACCGCGACCAGGCCGACGAAGCGCAACTGAGGAAACTGCTGGAAGACCACCACAAGTGGACCGGCAGCCAGCGTGCGCGCGAATTGCTGGACAACTGGGCCACGGCTCGCGCCAAGTTTGTCAAGGTCTTCCCGAACGAATACAAGCGCGCCTTGGGCGAGATCAATGCACGCAAAGCGGCGAACGCGGCCAAGGCCGCCCAGCCCGTGGCCGCCTGAGCCGAACGTCAAGAGTGAAGGAATAGCATCATGGGAAAAATCACTGGCTTCATGGAATTTGAGCGCATCGAAGAAGGCTACAAGCCGGTCTCCGAGCGCCTCAAAAATTACGGCGAATTCGTGATCGGTTTGACCGAAGAGCAATCCAAAACCCAAGCGGCGCGCTGCATGGACTGCGGCACACCGTTTTGCAACAACGGCTGCCCGGTCAACAACATCATTCCGGACTTCAACAACCTGGTGTTTGAAGGCGACTGGAAGAACGCGATCGAGGTGCTGCACAGCACCAACAACTTCCCCGAGTTCACCGGCCGCATCTGCCCCGCGCCCTGCGAAGCGGCTTGCGTGGTCAACTTCAACGACGATGCCGTGGGCATCAAGTCGATCGAGCACGCCATCATCGACCGCGCTTGGGCTGAAGGCTGGGTCACGCCCCGTCCTGCCAAAGTCAAGACCGGCAAAACCGTGGCCATCATCGGTGCAGGCCCTGCCGGTCTGGCCGCAGCGCAACAGCTCGCGCGTGCGGGCCACGACGTGACCTTGTTCGAGAAGAACGACCGCGTGGGCGGCTTGCTGCGCTATGGCATTCCTGATTTCAAGATGGAAAAGACGCACATCGACCGCCGAGTGCAGCAGCTTCAAGCCGAAGGCGTGAAGATCCGCACCAGCGTGCTGGTCGGCGAGTGGCCCAAAGATTCCAAGGTCACCAACTGGGCCAAGGAAACCATCAGCGCCGAGCAACTCAAAAAGGACTTCGACGCTGTGTTGCTCACAGGGGGCTCCGAGCAGTCCCGTGACCTGCCTGTGCCCGGCCGCGACCTCGAAGGCATCCATTTCGCGATGGAATTCTTGCCCCAGCAAAACAAGGTCAATGCGGGCGACAAGGTCAAGGGCCAGTTGCGTGCCGACGCTAAAAACGTCATCGTGATCGGTGGTGGCGACACCGGCAGCGACTGCGTGGGCACCAGCACGCGCCACGGCGCGGTCAGCGTGACCCAGTTCGAGGTGATGCCTGAGCCCCCCGAAAAAGAAAACAAGGCGCTGGTCTGGCCTTATTGGCCCATGAAGCTGCGCACCAGCTCCAGCCACGACGAGAGCGCCGAAAAAGGCCTGTTGCAACGTGAATTTGCCATTTCCACCAAGGCTTTCATCGGTGAAAAAGGCAAAGTCACCGGATTGACCACGGTGCATGTCGAATTCAAAGACGGCAAGATGGTCGAAGTGCCTGGCACCGAGAAAGAATACAAAGCCGACATGGTTTTGCTGGCCATGGGTTTCACCAACCCGGTGGCCACCGTGCTCGACGCCTTTGGCATCGACAAGGACGCCCGTGGCAACGCCAAAGCCAGCACCGACTTCACAGGCGGTTACGCCACCAACGTGCCCAAGGTGTTTGCCGCTGGCGACATGCGCCGTGGTCAGTCGCTGGTGGTCTGGGCCATCCGCGAAGGACGCCAGGCCGCACGCGCAGTGGACGAGTTCCTGATGGGGGCGAGTGAATTGCCCCGGTGACCTTCGGGGTTCTAGGTAAAATCCCTGATTTGCCCTTGATGACACCGAACCATTACGCAGTCATTACCATCACAAGAGCCGGACAATCCGGCTCTTGTTTTTTTCATGCAGACCTCGTCCACCTCACAGCCACTTGTTGAATTGCACGACCTGACGTTTGGGTACGGCGACCGTGTCATTTTGAAGAACCTCAGCTTCAATGTGCCGCGTGGCCAAGTCACGGCCCTGATGGGGGTGTCGGGGGGGGGCAAGACCACGGTCTTGCGCTTGATCGGTGGCCAGATCCGTGCCAGCGCAGGCCAATTGCTGTTTGACGGCCATGACATCACGTCCATGCGACAAGCCGAGCTTTATACCGCGCGCCGCCGCATGGGCATGCTGTTTCAGTTTGGGGCCTTGTTCACCGACATGAGCGTGTTCGACAACGTGGCTTTTCCCTTGCGCGAACACACCCGTTTGTCGCCAGACCTGATCCGCGACATCGTGCTGATGAAGCTCGATGCGGTGGGCTTGCGCGGTGCGCGAGACCTGCGGCCCTCTGAAATTTCTGGCGGCATGAGCCGCAGAGTGGCCTTGGCCCGCGCCATCGCGCTCGACCCCGACCTGATCATGTACGACGAGCCGTTTGCCGGTCTGGACCCGATTTCGCTGGGCACGGCGGCCCGATTGATTCGCCGCCTCAACGACAGCCTGGGCATCACCAGCATTGTGGTGTCGCACGACGTGACCGAGACTTTTGAGATCGCCGACCATGTGGTCATCCTGGCCCATGGCGGTGTGGCCGCGCAGGGCACGCCTGCCGAGCTGCGGGCCAGCACCGACCCCTTGATTTACCAGTTTGTGCATGCGCTCAGCGATGGGCCAGTGCCCTTTCACTACCCCGCACCTGCAGCGGCGCAAGACTACGACGGGAGGTCGGCATGATCTCCGACTTGCTGGGCGCTTTGGGCGCATCCACCCGCCAAATGCTGGCCGATTGGGGTTTTGCCGCTCGGCTGTTTTTCAAGTTGCTGGGCATGTCCGGTGCAGCGCTCAAGCGCTTTGGCCTGGTGCGCGACCAGGTGCATTTTCTGGGCAATTACTCGCTGGCCATCATCACCGTGTCGGGCCTGTTTGTGGGCTTTGTGCTGGGTTTGCAGGGCTATTACACCTTGCAGCGCTATGGCTCGGCCGAGGCGCTGGGCCTCTTGGTGGCGCTGAGCCTGGTGCGCGAGTTGGGGCCTGTGGTGGCCGCCTTGTTGTTTGCGGGTCGGGCCGGTGCCTCGCTCACGGCCGAGATTGGTCTCATGCGGGCCGGTGAGCAACTCACCGCGTTGGAAATGATGGCGGTGGACCCGGTGCAGCGCATTTTGGCCCCCCGCTTTTGGGGTGGCATCATCGCCTTGCCCTTGTTGGCGGCGGTGTTCAGTGCGGTGGGCATTTTGGGTGGCTACGTGGTGGGCGTGTTGCTCATCGGGGTCGATGCCGGTTCGTTCTGGAGCCAGATGCAAGGCGGGGTCGACGTGTTCAAGGATGTGGGCAACGGCATCATCAAAAGCGTGGTGTTCGGCGTGGCCGTGACCTTTATTGCCTTGCTGCAGGGCTATGTGGCCAAGCCCACGCCCGAAGGTGTGGCCAGCGCCACCACACGCAGTGTGGTGGTTTCTTCTTTGTCGGTATTGGGCCTGGATTTCATCCTGACCGCGATGATGTTCAGCATTTGAGGAGGACGGCATGCAACGTTCAAAAAATGATGTGTGGGTGGGTTTGTTTGTCTTGTTGGGCGCGGTTGCCGTGCTGTTTCTGGCACTCAAGGCGGCCAACCTGTTGACCTGGAGCTTCAACAAGGGCTATGAGGTCACGGCCAAGTTCGACAACGTTGGCGGTCTCAAACCCGGCGCCGCCGTCAAGAGTGCGGGCGTGGTGGTCGGGCGCGTCAAAACCATCGAATTCGATGGCGAATCCTTTCAGGCCAAAGTGACCTTGACCATGCAAACCGGGCACGCTTTTCCGCAGGACAGCTCGCTGAAAATTCTGACCAGCGGTTTGCTGGGTGAGCAATACCTGGACATTTCACCCGGCGCCGAAGAGAAAAACCTGTCTGCGGGTGACCGCATTGGATCGACGCAATCGGCCGTGATCCTTGAGAATCTGATCAGCCAATTCTTGTTCAATCAAGCCGAAAAATCCTCAGAAGGTCAAAAGCCATGAACGCCATTGCCAGACGTTTTAGCCTGTTGTTGGGTGTTGGCATGCTGCTGCTTTTGCAGGCCTGCGCCACCGTGAAAAGCGCCGATGCCCGTGACCCATGGGAGCCCATGAACCGCAGCATTTATCAATTCAACGATGCGATAGACACCGTCGCGCTCAAGCCTGCCGCCCAGCTGTATGTGAAGGTGTTGCCCAGTATGGTGCGGACCGGTGTGAACAACTTTTTGGGCAATTTGGCGGATGTCTGGTCAATAGCCAACAGTGCCATGCAGCTCAAGGGGCAGGCCACGGCCGAAACCTTCATTCGCATCAATGTCAACACCTTCATGGGTTTGGGTGGCATTTTGGATGTCGCCAGCGAAATGGGCATCGAGAAGCGCCGTGAAGACTTCGGACAAACACTGGGCTATTGGGGCGTCAAGCCAGGCCCCTATGTGGTCTTGCCCTTGTTTGGTCCCTCTACCCTGCGCGATGCCTTGGCGTTCCCGGTCGACATGCAGGGCAGCGTCACCCAGAGTTTGAGCGACGAAGCAACCCGCAACGGCTTGTTGGCAGTGCGCCTGGTTGACATGCGCTCTGGCTTGCTCAGAACCGTGGATGCGATCAAGGCTGCCTCACTGGACCCCTATTCATTTGTGCGAGATGCTTATTTGCAAAAAAGACAAAACGACATTTACGATGGCAACCCGCCCTCGCGTTTTGACTACAGCGAGACGCCTCCCGCCTCCCGCTAGGACAGTGACAGCTCTTCATAGTGCCTTACTTATCGATCTGCTATTAAAGTTAAGCCATGGATACTCTTTCTGCTTTGTCTCTTTTGAATCGTCGTCACTGGCTTGTCGTCGCGGGTGTCACGGCATTGGTGGGTATGCCGGGGCCAGCGTGGTCATCCGAAGAGGCACCCGACGCCTTCATTGCCCGCATCACCAATGAAACCTTGAACACCATCAAGTCCGACAAGGCGCTGCGCAGCGGGGACATCCAAAAAATCATGCAGTTGGTGGACAGCCAGTTGATGCCGCATGTGAATTTCAGGCGCATGACCGCTTTGGCCACTGGCCCAGCCTGGCGAAGCGCCAGCCCAGAGCAGCAAAAACGCTTGCAAGACGAGTTCAAAACCCTGCTGGTGCGCACTTATGCGGGGGCCTTGAGTCAAATCACCGATCAGGTGGTGGTGGTCAAGCCGCTTCGCCGTGGTCAGGATGAAAAAAACCTTGTGGTCAACACCGAGGTCCGTGGCAAGGGTGACCCCATACAACTCGATTACCGACTGGAAAAAACGCCCGGTCAGGGCTCGGGGTGGATGATTTTCGACTTGAACGTGGTGGGCATTTGGTTGGTTGAAACCTACCGCAACCAAGTTCACCAAAGAGATCAACGCTGCCGGTATTGATGCCTTGATCGCCAGCTTGGTTGCACGCAACAAGACCAACGCCAAACCGGCTTAAGCCTCTTTGCCATGACGCCACTGAAGTTGCCCGCCTCATTGCTGCACGCTCAGGCGAACGCTTGCCTAGCGCAGTGGGTCGCGCAATTGCCGGCAGCCTTGCCACATCAAGTGGTGCTGGATGCCTCGGATCTGGTGGACTTCGATTCTTCGGCGCTGGCGGTACTTTTGGGGTTGCGACGGGTGCTCAGTCAAAGAGGCAGCGCATTGCACATTGCGGGCATGACGCCTCGGCTGCGTGAATTGGCTGCGCTTTATGGGGTGCTTGAGCTGCTGCATGCTGACTGAACCGGTGTCAGGCCTGGATGGCCTGAACCTCTTGCTGCCCCCGGATTCTGCAGGTCGCACTTAAAATAACCCTCTTCCATGCCAGCCCTCTCTTTCCAATCCGTTTCCAAAACCTATCCTGCCAGGCAGGCAGGCGCAGCCGCATTCACCGCGCTCGACCGGATCAGCTTTGAGGTGGAGGAGGGTGAGTTCTTCGGATTGCTGGGCCCCAATGGCGCGGGCAAAACCACCCTCATCAGCACCTTGGCAGGCTTGAGTCGCCCCAGCACCGGACGTGTTTTGGTGCATGGCCACGACGTGCAAAGCGACTACGCTGCCGCGCGCCGACTGCTGGGTGTGGTGCCACAAGAGTTGGTGTTTGACCCTTTTTTCACCGTGCGCGAATCGCTGCGCATCCAGTCGGGGTATTTTGGCGTCAAGAAAAACGAGGCCTGGATCGATGAGCTGCTGGACAGCCTGGGCCTGGCCGACAAGGCGGGTGCCAACATGCGCCAGCTCTCGGGCGGCATGAAACGCCGTGTGCTGGTGGCGCAAGCCTTGGTGCACAAGCCCCGCGTGATCGTGCTCGACGAGCCCACCGCCGGGGTCGACGTGGAGCTGCGCCAGACCTTGTGGGCCTTCATCGCCAAACTCAACAAGCAAGGCCACACCGTCTTGCTGACCACACATTACCTGGAAGAAGCCGAAGCCTTGTGCGGGCGCATCGCCATGCTCAAGCGCGGCCAGTTGTTAGCGCTAGAACGCACCTCAGATTTGCTCCGTTCTGCGACCAGCCAGGTGCTGCGCTTCAAGCTGGATGGCGACTTGCCGCCTGCTGTCGCGGCCATGGCCCGCGTCACGGGACGCATCGTGCAGTTGCCGGTGCACAACGCGGTCGAGATCGAAAATTATCTGGCCACCCTGCGCACCGCAGGCTTGGTGGTGGAGGATGTGGAGATCCGCCAAGCCGACCTGGAAGACGTGTTCCTTGAAGTCATGAACCGCAAACAATTGGCCTCGGGGGCTTTGGCATGACGGGTTGGCAAACACTGTTGTACAAAGAAGTCCTGCGCTTTTGGAAAGTGGCTTTCCAAACCGTCGGGGCGCCCGTGCTCACCTCGGTGTTGTACATGCTGATCTTTGGCCACGTGCTCGAAGACCACGTCAAGGTGTATGACAACGTGGCCTACACCTCGTTTTTGTTGCCGGGCCTGATGATGATGGGCGTGCTGCAAAACGCGTTTGCCAACAGCTCGTCCAGCTTGGTGCAAAGCAAGATCATGGGCAGCTTGGTGTTTTTGCTGCTCACGCCCCTGTCGCACCGCAGCTGGTTTTTGGCCTATGTGGGCTCCTCGGTGGTGCGGGGCTTGGCCGTTGGCCTGGGTGTGTTTGTGATCACCGGCTGGATGGTCAACATCACTTTCGTCAACCCGTTGTGGATTTTGGCCTTCGCCTGCATGGGCGCGGCCATGATGGGCGCATTGGGCGTGATCGCGGGGCTGTGGGCTGAAAAGTTCGACCAAATGGCCGCCTTCCAGAACTTCATCATCATGCCCATGACGTTTTTGTCGGGCGTGTTTTACTCCATCCACTCCCTGCCGCCGTTTTGGCAAAAGCTCAGCCACCTGAACCCGTTTTTCTACATGATCGACGGTTTCCGTTACGGCTTTTTTGGCCAAAGCGATGTCTCCCCTTGGCTCAGTCTGGCGGTGGTGGGCACGGCCCTGGCCGCCATCAGTGCCTTGACCCTTCACCTTTTGCGCATCGGCTACAAAATCCGGAGCTGAACCCCCATGAACGCACAGCAACTTCAAGCCATCATTGCCGCAGGTCTTGACTGCACCCACCTGACGGTGGATGGCGATGGCCGCCACTGGAGCGCCGTGGTGGTGTCCGAAGCCTTTGCCGGCATGCGCCCCATTGCTCGGCACCAGCGGGTGTACGCCACGCTGGGCCAGAAAATGCACACCGACGAGGTGCACGCCTTGTCGATGAAAACATTCACGCCCGCCGAATGGGCTGCGCAAACCTAATGAAACGAAGGCCTTCGGGCCGCAACGCACCGACCTGACCCATGGACAAACTGATCATTCGCGGCGGCAAGCGCCTGCAAGGCAAACTCGATGTGGCAGGTGCCAAAAACGCGGCCCTGCCCGAACTGTGCGCCGCTTTGCTGAGCGCCGAACCCGTCACGCTGGCCAATGTGCCGCGCCTGCAAGACGTCTCGACCATGCTCAAGCTGATCCGCAACATGGGCGTGACGGCCGAACACCACGAAGACGGCCGGGTCACGCTCGACGCCGGGGCTTTGAACAACCCGCAAGCGCCCTACGAATTGGTGAAAACCATGCGCGCCTCGGTGCTGGCGCTGGGCCCTTTGCTGGCCCGCTTTGGCCACGCCAAGGTGTCCTTGCCTGGTGGTTGCGCGATTGGTTCGCGTCCGGTGGACCAACACATCAAAGGCCTTCAGGCCATGGGCGCGGTGATCACCGTGGACCATGGCTACATGCTGGCCAGCTTGCCTGCAGGCCGCACGCGCCTCAAAGGTGCGCACATCACCACCGACATGGTGACAGTGACGGGCACCGAAAACTTCATGATGGCCGCCGCCTTGGCCGAAGGCGAGACGGTGCTGGAAAACGCCGCGCAAGAGCCTGAAATTCCCGACCTGGCCGAGTTACTGATCAAAATGGGTGCGAAGATCGAAGGCCACGGCACACGCCGCATCCGCATTCAAGGTGTGCAGAGCTTGCACGGCGCTCAGCACCAAGTGGTGGCCGACCGCATCGAGGCGGGCACATTCCTGTGTGCCGTGGCGGCCACCGGCGGTGACGTGGTGATGCGCCATGGCCGCGCAGACCACCTGGATGCCGTCATCGACAAACTGCGAGATGCCGGGGCCACCATCGAAGCCGGTGAGGGCTTCATCCGTGTCAAATCCGAAGGCCGCTTGAAAGCCCAGAGCTTTCGCACCACCGAATACCCGGGTTTTCCGACCGACATGCAGGCCCAGTTCATGGCGCTCAACTGCATCTCGCAAGGCGCGAGCAAAGTGACCGAAACGATTTTTGAAAACCGCTTCATGCACGTCAACGAGCTGGTGCGCCTGGGCGCGCACATCCAGATCGACGGCAAGGTCTCCGTGATCGAGGGCGTGCCAAAGTTGTCGGGCGCGACCGTGATGGCCACCGACTTGCGCGCCTCTGCCTGCCTGGTCATTGCCGGCTTGGTGGCTGAGGGTGAAACCACCGTCGAGCGCATCTATCACCTGGACCGGGGCTACGACCGCATGGAAGCCAAATTGCGCGCACTGGGTGCCGACATCGAAAGGGTCAAATGATCACGCTGGCCCTGTCCAAAGGACGCATCTTTGACGAAACCCTGCCGCTGCTCAAAGCCGCTGGCATCGAGGTGCTCGAAGACCCCGAAAAATCCCGCAAACTGATTCTGCCCACCAACCAGCCCAACGTGCGTGTGGTGCTGGTGCGCGCGAGTGACGTGCCCACTTATGTGGAATACGGTGGTGCCGACCTGGGCGTGACCGGACTGGACACCTTGATCGAACACGGTGGCCAGGGTCTGTACCAGCCGCTGGACCTGAACATTGCCAAATGCCGCATGAGCGTGGCCGTTCGCGCCGATGACGACTACGCTGCGCTGGTGCGCACCGGGGCACGCCTGAAAGTCGCCACCAAGTACACAGCCATCGCCCGCGATTTTTTTGCGACCAAGGGTGTGCACGTTGACATGATCAAGCTCTACGGCAGCATTGAACTGGCCCCGCTCACCGGCTTGGCCGACTGCCATCGTCGATCTGGTGTCCACCGGCAACACGCTCAAGGCCAACCACCTGGTGGAAGTCGAACGCATCATGGACATCAGTTCGCGTTTGGTGGTGAACCAGGCCGCGCTCAAACTCAAGCAAGCACCGATCCGCGCCATCATCGACGCCTTTGCGGGCGCGGTGAAGAAAGACTGAAAATGGGACTCCAGGCCAAACCTTTGCAGCTGAACACGGCGGATGCCGGTTTCGAAGCGGCCTTCGCGGCGCGCCTGCATTGGTCTGCCGACACCGACGCCGCCATCGAGCAGCGCGTGGCCGACATCCTGGCCGATGTGCAGCGACGTGGCGACGCGGCGGTGCTGGATTACACCCAGCGCTTTGACGGCCTGCAAGCCGCCGATGTGAAGGCACTGGAGATCACTCAAGCCGAGTTGAAGGCCGCATTGGACAGCCTGCCTGCGGCGCAGCGCGAAGCCTTGCAAGCCGCTGCCGCCCGTGTGCGCAAGTACCACGAAGCGCAAAAGAAAGCGTCTGGCGAAAGCTGGAGCTACCGCGACGAAGACGGCACGCTGCTCGGCCAAAAAGTCACACCGCTCGACCGCGTGGGCATTTATGTGCCCGGCGGCAAAGGCCGCTTACCCTTCTTCGGTGCTGATGAACGCGATTCCCGCTCACGTGGCGGGTGTGCAGGACATCATCATGGTTGTGCCCACGCCCGTGCGCGGCAGCGTGGCCACGGGCGGTTCTGGAGAGACGGCCACTTCCAGCCGGGGTGAGCGCAATGAACTCGTGTTGGCCGCCGCCTTCGTGGCGGGTGTCACGCGGGCCTTCACCGTGGGCGGTGCGCAAGCCGTGGCGGCGCTGGCCTACGGCACCGCCACCATCCCCAAAGTGGACAAAATCACCGGCCCCGGCAACGCCTATGTGGCCAGCGCCAAAAAGCGCGTGTTCGGCACCGTGGGCATCGACATGATCGCGGGCCCCAGCGAAATTCTGGTCTTGGCCGATGGCACCACACCCGCCGAATGGGTGGCGATGGACCTGTTCAGCCAGGCCGAAGCACGACTGAACTTGGCGCAAAGCATCTTGCTGTGCCCTGATGCGGCCTTACATCGCCGAAGTGCAGGCCGCCATTGACCGTCTGCTGCCCTCCATGCCGCGTCGCGAGATCATCGCCAAGTCGCTCAACGACCGGGGCGCTTTGATCCTGACGCGCAACATGGAAGAAGCCTGCGCCATCAGCAACCGCATCGCGCCCGAGCACCTGGAGGTGTCGAGCCGCGACCCGCACCGCTGGGAGCCGCTGCTGCGCCACGCGGGGGCCATCTTCTTGGGCGCGTTCACCAGCGAATCGCTGGGCGACTATTGCGCCGGCCCCAACCACGTGTTGCCCACCAGCGGCACGGCGCGCTTTTCGTCGCCGCTGGGCGTGTACGACTTCCAAAAACGCAGCAGCCTGATCGAAGTGAGCGAAGCCGGTGCCCAGCCGCTGGGCCGCATCGCCGCCGAGCTGGCCTATGGCGAAGGCCTGCAAGCGCACGCCCGCGCCGCCGAACTCCGTTTGAACCCTGTGCCCCCGATGCGAGACCCGAAATGAGCCACATCAGCCCCCAACTCATGCAACGCATCCGCCAGGACGTGCAGTCCATGCACGCCTACTGCCATTCCAGGATTCGGCAGGCATGGTCAAGCTCGACGCGATGGAGAACCCGCACAGACTGCCTGCTGATTTGCAAAAGGCTTTGGGCGAACGCTTTGGGCGCGCTGGCACTCAACCGCTTACCCCTGGCGAGCGTGTGAACGAGCTGCGCCATTGCGCTGGCCAGTTACGCAAGGCATGCCCGAAGGCTTCGACATCATGCTGGGCAACGGCTCGGACGAGTTGATCTCTTTGCTGGCCATGGCTTGCGACGTGCCTGGAGCCAGCATCCTGTCCCCGCTGCCTGGCTTTGTGATGTACGCCATGAGCGCCCAACTGCAAGGCTTGGCCTTTCATGGTGTGCCGCTCACGGCCGACTTTGAGCTGGACGAGGTCGCCATGCTGGCCGCCATTGCCCAGCACAAGCCTTCCATCGTCTACCTGGCTTACCCCAACAACCCCACCGGCAACCTGTGGAACGACGACACGATCGAAAAGATCGTGCTGGCCCAGGGTGCGCAAGGCGGCCTGGTGGTCATGGACGAGGCTTATCAGCCTTTTGCCAGCCGCAGCTACGCAGGCCGCATGGCGCGCCATTCGCATGTCTTGCTCATGCGCACGTTGTCCAAGTTTGGCCTGGCCGGTGTGCGTCTGGGCTACATGATCGGCCCCAAGGCTTTGGTGGCCGAGGTCGACAAAGTGCGCCCGCCCTACAACATCAGCGTGCTCAACACCGAGTGCGCCTTGTTTGCGCTGGAGCATGCCAAGGTGTTTGCCGCGCAAGCCCAAGACCTGCGCCAAGAGCGCACCCGCTTGCTGCAAGCACTGACGGCCTTGACCGGTGTGCAGCCTTTCCCAGCGAAGCCAACATGATTCCTGGCCCGCGTGCCCGATGCAGGCCCAAACCTTTGACGGACTGAAGGCGTGCAAGGTGCTGGATCAAGAACAGTTTCTAAAATGCACCCATTGCTGGCCAACTGCCTTGCGCCTGACGGTGGGCACCGCCGCAGAAAATGACCAACTCCTTGCTGCTCTGAAAGTCTCCTTATGAACCGCACAGCCAACGTCACCCGCAAGACGGCCGAGACGAACATCCGCGTCGCCATCAACCTGGACGGCACAGGCCAGGCCAAGCTGGCCAGCGGCATCGGTTTTCTGGATCACATGCTCGACCAGATCGCCCGCCACGGCTTGATCGACCTGGACATCAGCTGCGAAGGCGACCTGCACATCGACGGCCACCACACGGTGGAAGACATCGGCATCACCCTGGGCCAAGCATTCGCGCAGGCGATGGGCGACAAAAAAGGCATCCGCCGTTATGGCCACGCCTATGTGCCGCTCGACGAAGCCTTGAGCCGCGTGGTGGTGGACTTTTCGGGTCGCCCCGGTCTGCACATGGACGTGAACTTCACCTCCGGCTCGCTGGGCTCACTCGACACGCAGTTGATTTACGAGTTCTTCCAGGGCTTTGTGAACCACGCCCTGTGCACGCTGCACATCGACAACCTCAAGGGTGTCAATGCGCACCACCAGTGCGAAACCATCTTCAAAGCCTTTGCCCGCGCTGTGCGTGCGGCACTCGAGTTGGACCCCCGCTCGGTGGGTGTGATCCCCTCCACCAAAGGAAGTCTCTGAGCATGAGCGTCAACCGCGTTGCCGTCGTTGATTACGGCATGGGCAACTTGCGCAGCGTGGCGCAGGCGGTGATGCATGCGGCGTCCAGCGTGGACCATGCCGAAGTGACCGTGACCTCAGACCCGCAAGTGGTGCGCAACGCGCACCGCGTGGTCTTGCCAGGGCAGGGCGCCATGCCCGACTGCATGCGCGAATTGCGCGAGTCGGGCTTGCTCGATGCCGTGCTTGAAGCTGCTGCCAGCAAACCCCTGTTTGGCGTTTGCGTGGGCATGCAGATGCTGCTGGACCATAGCGACGAAGGCCACACGCCGGGCCTGGGCTTGATCCCCGGTCGGGTGGTCAAGTTCGAGCTGGCGGGGCAAACTCAGCCCGACGGCACCCGTTACAAAGTGCCGCAGATGGGCTGGAACCAAGTTTGGCAAGCCACGCCTGCCCACCCGCTGTGGCAAGGCATTGACGACGGCAGCTGGTATTATTTTGTGCACAGCTTCTACACCAAGGTGTCCGACCCGGCGCACGGTGCAGCCGAAACCGATTACGGCGGCCGCTTTGCCTGCGCCATTGCCCGTGACAATATTTTTGCCACCCAGTTTCACCCCGAAAAAAGCGCGGCCCAGGGCCTGGCCTTGTTCCGCAATTTCCTCCACTGGCAGCCTTGAGAAGTTTTCACTGCCGCTTCTTTTTCTCTACTGGTTGTTAACTCGCCATGATTCTGATCCCCGCCATTGACCTCAAAGACGGCCACTGCGTTCGCCTCAAACAGGGCGATATGGACCAAGCCACGACCTTTGGGGAAGACCCTGCCGCCATGGCCCGCACCTGGCTCGAAAAAGGCGCACGCCGCTTGCACCTGGTGGATCTGAACGGCGCCTTCGCCGGCAAGCCGCAAAACTTTGGCGCCATCAAGTCCATCCTCAAGGCTGTGGGCGACGACATCCCGGTGCAGTTGGGTGGCGGCATCCGCGATCTGGACACGATCGAAAAATACATCGACAGCGGTCTGCGCTACGTCATCATTGGCACCGCAGCCGTCAAGAACCCCGGCTTCTTGAAAGACGCCTGCACCGCCTTTGGCGGCCACATCATCGTCGGTCTAGACGCCAAAGACGGCAAAGTCGCCACCGACGGCTGGAGCAAGCTCACCGGCCACGAAGTGGTGGACCTGGCCAAGAAGTTCGAAGACTGGGGTGTCGAGTCCATCATCTACACCGACATTGGCCGCGACGGCATGCTGAGCGGCATCAACATCGACGCCACCGTCAAGCTGGCGCAAGCGCTGACCATCCCCGTGATCGCCTCGGGCGGCCTGTCCAACATGGCCGACATCGAGCAGCTGTGCGCAGTGGAGGACGAAGGCGTTGAAGGCGTGATCTGTGGCCGTGCGGTGTATTCTGGCGACCTCGACTTCGCGCTGGCGCAGCAACGCGCCGACGAACTCAACGGTTGAACCCCATGACTGCGCAGGCCACGGGCCGCGAGACCACCTTCTCGGGCCTGCCCGCCGTCGAGCTGGCCTTGCCCCAGGGGGACACGCTGCGGGTCACGCTGCACGGCGCGCAGGTGCTGTCTTGGGTGTCGGGCGGCCAAGAGCGCCTGTACCTCAGCCCCCAAAGCACCATGGACGGGCAAGCCGCCATCCGCGGTGGTGTGCCGGTGTGCTTTCCGCAGTTCAACCAACGCGGCCCGCACGCTGACAGCCTGCCCAAACACGGTTTTGCGCGCAACCTGCCTTGGCAGGCCGATGCGCCCGAACTGGGTGCCGAGCATGCCCGCCTCACGCTGCGCCTGAAGGGCAACGCCCAAACACGCGCCTGGTGGCCTCAAGCCTTTGCCTTGGCGCTGCACATCGACCTGAGCCCGGGTGCCTTGCAACTGACGCTGGACGTGCACAACACTGACGATCAGCCGCTGGCGTTTTCTGGCGCACTGCACACCTATTTGGCCGTGCCCGACGTGACGCAGGCCACGCTTCAGGGTCTGGGCGGTCTGCCCGAATGGGATTCACTCACCGACACCCATGCGCCTGCTGCCGACACGATCCGTTTTGCCTCCGAGTTTGACCGCGTGTACGAAGCCGGGCCACAGCCCATGACGCTGAACGATACCCTGCACATCAGCCAAAGCGCCAGCTGGGCCCACACCGTGGTCTGGAACCCCGCACAAGCCCTGTGCCAAGGCCTGGCCGACATGCCCGAAGACGGTTGGCGGCACATGCTCTGCGTCGAAGCTGCTCAAGTGTTTGACCCCATCCACTTGCCCGCAGGCGAGCGCTGGGAAGGCTGGCAGCAGCTGACCGTGACAACCCCTTGATTTGAAAAGAGCCCCCACATGCTGGCCAAACGCATCATCCCTTGCCTCGACGTGACCGGCGGTCGCGTGGTCAAGGGCGTCAACTTTGTCGAACTGCGCGACGCCGGCGACCCGGTTGAAATCGCCGCACGCTACAACGAGCAGGGCGCCGACGAACTCACCTTCCTCGACATCACCGCCACCAGCGACGGCCGCGACGTGATCCTGCACATCATCGAAGCCGTGGCCAGCCAGGTCTTCATTCCGCTCACCGTGGGCGGTGGCGTGCGCACGGTGGAAGACGTGCGCCGATTGCTCAACGCGGGTGCTGACAAAACCAGCTTCAACTCGGCGGCCATTGCCAACCCGCAAGTCATCCGCGAGGCGTCTGCCAAATATGGCGCGCAGTGCATCGTGGTCGCCATCGACGCCAAGCGCCGCAGCGCAGAGGACGAACAGCGCATCGGCACGAATGGTCTGCCCATAGGCCCCGGCTGGGACGTTTACAGCCACGGCGGCCGCAAAAACGTGGGCCTGGACGCGGTGGCCTGGGCCGAGCAAATGGCCGCCTACGGCGCAGGCGAATTTTTGCTGACCAGCATGGACCGCGACGGCACCAAAAGCGGTTTTGACCTGCAACTCACCCGCGCCGTGAGCGACGCCGTGAGCGTGCCCGTGATCGCGTCTGGCGGCGTGGGCAACCTTGACCACCTGGCCGATGGCGTGAGCATCGGCGGGGCGGATGCGGTGCTGGCGGCGAGCATCTTTCACTATGGTGAATACACGGTGGGGCAAGCCAAAGCGCGCATGCGGGAGCGGGGCATTGCGGTGCGGATTTGACGCGTTGACGAATCGGCCTAGACGCTGAGCAAAGCATCCAAAGGGCTGGCTGTGCCACCCGTGGCCACCTTCAGCACATGGGTGTAAATCATCGTTGTCGAGACGTCAGAATGACCCAGCAACTCTTGCACCGTACGAATGTCGGTGCCCGACTGCAGCAAATGCGTGGCAAACGAGTGGCGCAGCGTGTGAACGGATACGGGTTTGACAATGCCCGCAGCCGCCACGGCCTTTTTTAAGGCGCGTTGCAAGCGCTCTTCATACAAGTGGTGGCGGCGCTCCACGCCACTGCGAGGGTCAACCGACAGCGTCGGCGAAGGAAACATCCAAAACCAGCCCCATGTATCACCCACCTTGGGGTATTTGCTAGCCAAAGCGTGGGGCACCTCCACACCACCCCGTTGCACCTCCCGGTACAAAAACAGCAGAGCACTGAGCGCTTGGTTGTGAGTGGAGGCCGATACCTTGCGCTCATTGGCCAGCATGGACAAAAAAGCTTCGACATCGGCCACAACCAACTCGCGCGGGTGACGCATGCCGCCTGACTGCGTAGCGCTCCAGCGAATAAAAAAACGAATCCAATAGAGGTAAGCTTTCTCGGTTTTGAGGCTATAATGCATATACCGAACCCGCTCGCGCACCTGATCAAGCAAGCGGGTGGACTGCAAGGAAGGAGCACCGGGTTTCATGGCAAATTTATACCTGTACAAAACCACAGTATATGAACCTGTAAGCCAAGGCGCAAGCGGCTTGCAGCCAATTTCTCTGAAAGATGTATCGACACGGCCCGGATGTATCAACCGGGTTTTGCGGTCTACATTACGTTATGCATCTCCAAGGGATTAGCTAACTGATGTTGAACTCCAACAACTTCAAAGTCGTGTGGTGGGCAATCCTAGTCATTGCTCTAGGTGGTTATCTCTATCTGAGGCAAGACCAACTTGTTGGCGGGAACCCAACTTTTTTCGACGTGGTTGTGTTCTTAGTATGGATGGCGGTTTGCCTTGCCCCCATCTTCAAGGACGTGAAGCTATTCGGCCTCGAATTCAAGCATGACATTGAACAAATAAAAAAGGACATTTCCCATCAATTGGCGCTCATGAAGGTTGAGCTCCAATCGTCGATTGACGTCTCTTCATTCAATACCAGTCATGTCCACATCAACAGCGGAGCGCCGATCCCTGCTAACGATGAGGAAATCCCAGACATTAAGCAGCAAATCGCGGAAACCTTGAGAGAGTTCGGTATTGGTGCGGGAAGAACAGACCAACCCGAGTTGCATTTTGCACATGACATTCAAAAAGAGAGCATTGATCTATTCAAGGTTCGCCTTTCCTTTGAGCTGCTTATAAATGAGTACTCTCGCCTGAATGGCATTGACCCACGCCGTTATCCAATGCACAGGGTTCTGCGTGAGCTCCAGAAAAATGAAAAGATTTCCCCGAACGTAATCAATGGAGTTCTGGAGGTAATGGCCATTTGCAACTATGCAGTCCATGGGGAAATGGTTTCGGAGAACCAAATTGCTTTTGTTTTGGATTCAGCGCCTGGCCTGTATGCTGCTCTTAAGAAGGAGCTCCAGTCAAATGCATAACATGGCGCTCAACCTCTCTCCCTTCGGTCGCTGGACGCTGCGCGATAAAACCGCGCAGCGCCGGTTAGCCTTACGTTAGGCGTCATGAACGAACTTGAACGGTGGGCATACATCAATGAGCTCGATGAGAGCCTGCTGCTGCGCTGCGTCGTCTTGTCCGAATGGTGTTCCTTCATCGTCCGTCAAGCTGACATCGCCTTCACCAAGGGCGCGGACCTCGCGGCAATCTTTACTAGTGTCTCCGCTGCTGAGACCTACTTGCGAGCCGAGTTCGCAGAGATGCGAAGGGAACGCCTTGCAGACCTCATAGATAAGGCATTGATCAAGCCCGCGATCAAAGTCGATCTACACAAACTACGGCAATACAGGAACAAGTGGGTACACGTAGAAAGTCCCTGGGATGAGCAGACACTGCTCGCAGACGATGGCGCAGCCACAGAGAAAGAACTAGAAGACATGGCAGCCTTCGCTGTAACCGTGCTCCGAAGACTCATCTATGAGAACCAGTGGACATAGCGGCGATGACGCCTAACCCCTCGCTCAAGCGGAGCGCCAACGGCAGGCCACCAGGCCCGGCCACAGGGTACGGTGTACATTTTCCTGTGGCCGGGCCTGGCGTCCTGCCGTCGGTGCCCGCTTAACTCAAACGTTAGCTTTCACAATGCTCACGATCGAAATTCGAACCTACCGACTAAAGCCTGGCGCATCTGCACAATTTGAGGCAGCGATGCAAAATGCGCTGCCGATGGTGCGCGCCTCAATGAATGTCGTGGCTTTTGGGCGTACTGACCATGAAGGTCAGACTTATTTCCTAATTCGAGCTTTCTCAAGTGAAGCGGATTTGAAACTGAAGCAGGATGTTTTCTACAGTTCCTTGGCTTGGCGCAATGGGCCGCGCGAACCACTTGTTCAATGTATCGACACATATGTCAATACAATCGTTGAAATGTCAGCACAATCGGTGGATGAGCTTCGAAGTCAAGACGGGAAGGGACTCAATGCAAGCTAACATTTTGCTCGGCTCGGACACGCAGCAGCAGAATGCCGCTTCGCGGCGCGTGCAGCGTGCCGGGCAGCTTTGACGTTAGGCGTCACATCCAACTACTTTTCCAGGTCGCAGCTCCATGAACACCCGAAAAGCATTACTGCTCGTCGCATCTCATTTCGCGGTCGCTGCTGCCGGCTTTGCTGGAGGCATTTACGCTCTGCCTATCCTGATAGCACCGGCAGCACCGACCGCAGAAGAAATCAAGGCTGCCACTGCGCAGACTCAATTTACTGGGCAGTTCAAGCGAGACTTGAAAGACAGCGACGCGCTTCACTGGGGAGAGGGAGTCGTATCACTATCCCCCACTGCTATCTCACTCACCGGAAAACTCGCACCGGGTCCTGATTACAAGCTCTACCTCTCCCCCGAGTTCGTTGAAACCGAAGCCGACTTCAATAGACTCAAGAGGAACATGGTCCGAGTCGGGGACGTCAAGACCTTCGAGAACTTTGTAGTTGCTTTGCCGGCGAACATTGATCTCACAAGATACACCGCGGTTATCGTCTGGTGCGAGACCTTTGGTCAGTTCATAACAGCTGCCAAGTACAGGTGAGTGCAGTGACGCCTAACCCTTCGTTCAAGCGGAGCACCAACGGCAGGCCGCCAGGGCCCGGCCTGAGGTACGGTGTACATGGTCTCAGTCCGGGCCCTGGCGTCCTGCCGTCGGTGCCCGCTTAACTCAAACGTTAGGCCGCAAGACTTGCGTCACCGGCTCTTGAGCCGCCAAATTTCACAACAAGCAACCTGCGAGAAGACCTTGGCAAAGAATGATGTCGTACTCATTGACTCTGTGCTGCAGCAACTGCAAGTATCTGATCCTAGCGTCGATATCGGCCAGCACTTCGAACGGTTTGTTCTGGAACAGATCCTAAAGAACTTTGATCTGTCCAAAGAAGAGATTGATTTTGGTTGGACAGACGGATCGCACGACGGAGGCATCGACGGCTTCTACGTGCTTGTCAACGGACTTCTTCTGACCGATCCGACAGACTTCGCCTGGCCGCGGTCCGGCGCAGATATCCAAGTCATCCTTCTAACGTGTAAGCACCACTCTACCTTTCAACAAGCGCCCTTAGATTCGCTGCTAGCTTCGACCCAAGAGATCTTCGATCTTTCCCTTTCTAACGCACAACTGTCAGGAAAGTATTCAGCGGACATCAAGAGATGCCGAGACACGTTCATTTCCGCGTTTCATCATCTATCGCTGTACCGACCGTCTATCGGCTTCACCATCTACTACGCTTCTCGCGGCGACACTGCCCTTCTTGGCGACAGCATCGCCGCTCGTGCTTTGCAGTTGAAGTCGCTGTTTCACCAGTACTTCAGCGCCGCCAAAGTCGAATTCGTACCACTTGGTGCAAGCCAGTTGGTGGAACTTCATCGTGAAGTCAAGAGCTTCGCACTAGACCTTCCAGTCCAGGAGTGCCTCACCGCAGGCCAGGAGGGCTATGTCGTACTGGCTCGACTAAGTGACTACTGCAAATTCGTCCAGGACGAAAAGGGCGCACTTCGAAGATACTTGTTTGACTCGAATGTACGCGCCTTTCTCGGTGCGAATCTAGTCAATGCAGATATCGCGGAAACGCTTGCAAGTGAGGTTGGCCCAAACTTCTGGTGGTTAAACAACGGCGTGACCATATTGGCCACCAGCGCATCCCTGGTTGGCAAGACCCTCAAGCTCCGCGACATTCAGATTGTCAACGGATTGCAGACCACCGAGTCTTTACATCGTCACTTTACCAAGTCCGCCGCGACCTTGACCGACGTCCGCGCCCTTTTGGTAAAGATCATCGTCTCGCAAGATGAGAGCGTTCGAGATCAGGTCATTCGGGCAACCAACAACCAAAGCGCTGTAGAGCCAGCGGCCCTGCACGCGACTGATCGCATTCAAAGGAGCATCGAGGAACTTCTTCTTCGTAGCGAGTGGTTCTACGAAAGGCGAACCAACTTCTACAAGAACGAGGGACGGCCTGACGCCCGCATCATTTCTCCGATTGTTCTTGCCACGGGAGCGGTTGCACTTCTACTCAAGAACCCAGTTCGCTCATCGAAGCTTCGGCAGAAGAACATCCGAAGCCCTGAAGCTTACGCTGCCGCTTACTCTGAGCACTTTCCTCTGGATGCTTGGCCAATCGTTGCCGCGCTTACACGAGCAGCGGAGAATGCCATCACGCGCGCGCACCGCGCAAAGAGAGTAGCCCAAGGTCAGCACCTTGCAGCTTGGCGTGGTGTTCTAGCCTATTTCTCGGCAGTGCGAGCCATGGGTACGTTCAGCTACAGGCATCAAGATCTAGTAGCGCTCGACACGGCTCTGCTCACTGATCACTTTATGGATGACTGTTGGTCGACAGTCAGAACCGCAGCTGGCAGCCCGGGCTCAACAAAGGTGTCAGAACAGCAGTTCATGAGGATCTCCTCGACGGTACAGAGCAAGTGGCTCGTACCCGGCAATCCCGCTGACGGTAGGCGAGAACTGCCCCCGTCGGCGGGGCCTCTTGTCCCGGCATCCAAACTGCCGCGCACTGAGGACGAAACGTTCCTTGAACAGGTCGCAAAGCTGCTCCCGCCGCAGCCGTGGAAGCCAGGTGTCCACGTAGCTCTCGCAAAGGAGCTTTCCGCCAAGCCTCAACGCGTAACAAACGCTATCCAGATACTAATCGCGCGAGGGGCTTTCATGCAGCAACGAGATGGTGTCGTTTACGACAACGCCGGCAATGAAGTAGCCCGGGACGTTAGCCGCTACAAGCCTTGAACTCGCACCGTGCATTGCGGCCTAACCCCTCGCTCAAGCTGACCCGCTACGGCAGGCACTGTAAGCCCGGCCTGAGCCACTAGCACTATCGTCTCAGTCCGGGCTTACAGTACCTGCCTCCGCGGGCAGCTTAGCTCGAACGTTAGGCCTCAGAAGACACCCTAGTTTTATGCCTCGTGATACAAACACGCTTTAGCACAAAGGGAGACAGTACCGTGGACTTCATTGACCAGCTTCGAATCCTCGCAACTCGCATAGGCAACACTCGGTCAGTTATTCAAACCGAGGAAGCTACAAAAAACGCGATGATCATGCCGATGATCCAGATCCTCGGCTACAACGTCTTTGACCCACTTGAAGTCACACCCGAGTTGGTAGCTGATGTCGGTACAAAGAAGGGTGAAAAAGTCGACTACGCGATCCTAAAGGACGGTAAGCCGATTATCCTGTTTGAGTGCAAGAAAGCAGGCGGCGATCTAAGCATTAATCACGCCGGTCAGCTATTCCGGTACTTCCACGTCACAGAAGCGAGATTCGGTGTCCTCACAAACGGCTTGGTCTATCGGTTCTTCACCGACCTAGAACAGCCTAACAAGATGGACGAGAGGCCTTTCTTTGAGTTCAACATTCTTGACTTTAAGGACCGTGATGTAGAGGAACTTAAGAAGTTTGCGAAGTCAGCCTTCGACTTAGAAACGATTCTCACAACTGCGAACGAACTGAAGTACACGCGAGCCATTCAAACAAAGCTCAATGAATGGATGCTTAGTCCGTCAGAAGACTTTATCCGTTTGGTCGCCTCCGAACTGCTCGGCAACAAACGCTTTACCCCTGCTATCCGCGATCAATTCACCCTAATTACCAGGCGAGCTTTCGAGCAACTTGTGGGTGAGAAGATCAACGAACGCCTTAAGGGCGCAATGGCGCCGGAGTCAGTGTCCGTTCAGGACAGTGCGCAAACTACACAGACCTCCAGAGTGGAAGCCGCAACAGCAGGTCTAGCACCGGAACCCCTGGTGGTCACATCCTCAGAGGAACTCGAAGGCTTCTATATCGTTCGAGCAATTGTCCGGGGACTTGTTCCAACAAAGCGCATCGTAATGCGAGACGCACAGAGCTACTGCGCCATTCTGCTAGATGACAACAACCGTAAACCTATATGTCGGCTTCGCTTTAACAATCGCGAAAAACTGCGACTCGGACTATTCAACGGTAATAAAGACGAAGAGGTTGTAAACCTGGAGTCGCCAGACGACATCTACAACTATACGACTCAAATACAAGCAACACTCAAGTCGCATCTACCGCAAACTGAGGCCTAACGAGTAAGGATAGGTCGCTCGAAGCCGCGACCTGATCCGTTTGTTGGACGAGCCCGGTTCTGGGCGGTGGTTTTTGCCCTACAGAAAATATCTTTTTTGTCCTGCCTGCGCGATTGAGCATTCACTTGGCTCACGCGATACGACGGCGGTGCGCCTTGTGCCATTGCGGCACTTTTTGGGCAGTGTGTGGCTGTTTTTGGTCGAGCACATGCACAGTGCTTTGGGGCACTGTTGCGCGATGCTCAAGCTCAGATCAGGACGTGTTACTGTTTCGTGGGGGCCTGACTGTGTGAAAAGCGGACAACTTTGTTGACAAACACCGGGGTGCGCTAAAGCGCTGTCCGCTTGGTGCTCCAGCGCCGGGGCGAGCCCCCCATTTTGCGGGCCATCATCGAGTCCATCGCCCCCCCAGATCGGGTGCGTGCATCAAACCCTGGCTCTCTGGCCCGCAGGATGTACGTTGTACACTTTCATGCTCAGGGCGTGCGCCGCCGGCCTTTGCAGGCGTCTTAACTGTTATTTGAGCAGTCTTGCTTTTTTAGTCTTTCGCCCGCTGTTGTATTCATCAAGGAGCCATGTTTATGTCAGAGATCACAATCAAAATGGAAAGACCATTTGTTGAAGAGCTGTTCGCACGATACAAAGATCTGATTGGTAAAGATTACCCCGGTTATCGCAATCATGTGTATCGGACGATCTCGTATGCCATGCATTTTTTAGGCAATGCTCAGGAGCATGAGAGGCTGGTAGAGACTGCGTTTGTTTACCATGACATCGGTCTTTGGACGGATCATGAGTTGGCTTATTTGGAGCCATCTGAGGCTGTGGCCTTGGCCGACAACATCAAGTTCGGATTGGGGTTGGACCCCGAATTGTTGCGCGGCGCGATCCATTGGCATCACAAGATTTCTTCTTATTCCGGGCCTCATCGTGAGGTCATTGAGGCCTGCCGCAAGGCCGACTGGATTGATGCGTCCAAAGGCATGCTTCGCAAGGGTATCAGCAGAGACCAAATTCAACGCGTCGAAGCTGCATTTCCAAACTTGGGCTTCCACGATACGCTGCTTCGGCTGGCCAAAGACTATGGTGGCTCAACGCTTGTTGGTGGCGTCAAGGTGACGTTGGGGATCGTTAAGTGGTGACCGCTTTCTGCTGGGTGTCGGTGCTGACTGTGTCAGTGCCCTGAAAAATAGTCCCGTCGGTTTTCTTCAACCTAAGATCTTCTCCTATGAGCTGGCTCGATCAAATTCAATGGGACGATAAAGGTTTGGTGCCCGTCATCGCCCAAGAAAAAGACTCGGGCGATGTTTTGATGTTCGCCTGGATGAACCGCGAGGCGCTGCAAAAGACGGTTGAGCTGAAGCGGGCGGTGTATTTCAGCCGCTCGCGCAACAAGTTGTGGTTCAAGGGCGAGGAGTCGGGCCATGTGCAAACCGTGCACGATGTGCGCCTGGACTGCGACAATGATGTGGTTCTGCTCAAGGTTACTCAGTTGGGCCATGAGCCGGGTATTGCCTGCCACACCGGGCGGCACAGCTGTTTTTTTCAGAGCCTGCAGCCTGAGGGCTGGGAGGCGGTGGACCCGGTCCTCAAAGACCCCGAGAGTATTTACAAGTGAACGTCATGAGCCCCACACCTTCCCATGCCCCCAGATCCGTTGACGTTTTGGCGCGGTTGGCGGCGATCATCGAAAGCCGCAAAGCGGTCAATGGCGGCGACCCCGAAAAAAGCTATGTGGCACGCCTGTTGCACAAAGGCCCAGATGCCTTTTTGAAGAAAATCGGCGAAGAAGCCACCGAAACCGTCATGGCCGCCAAGGATGTGGACCACGGCGGCGATGCGTCCAAGTTGGTTTATGAAGTGGCCGATTTGTGGTTTCACAGCATGATTGCGTTGGCGCACTATGGTCTTGCGCCCGCCGATGTGGTCAACGAGCTGGCGCGCCGTGAGGGGCTGAGCGGTCTGGAAGAAAAAGCCCTGCGCAAAGTGCAAGAGCGTGAGCGTTTGGGCGAATAAACCATGAACAACCAACCCATCGACGACAGCACCCACACCATCAGCTGGGTGAGCTATATCTTGCACTTGATTGTGGCAGTCAGTGCCATGATTCCAGGCGCGCAAATGGGGCCGACTTTGCTGTTGGTGGCGCTGATCATTGATTGGGTCAAAAAGGGCGATGTCCCAGGCTGGGAGGCGACGCATTTCAGCTACCGCATCCGCACCGTGATTTGGGCGGCTTTGCTGTACCTAGTCACGGCGCCCTTGTGGTTGTTGATGTTTTTCCCCGGCTGGCTGGCTTGGGTGGCCATCTCCATCTGGTTTTTGTACCGCATTGTGCTGGGCATGGTGCGCCTGAACGGGCAGCGCCCGGTGACTGACTGATGCCTGTTTCCCAATTCAAGCAAGACATGACCGACGCCAACTGTATTTTTTGCAAAATCATTGCAGGCCAGATCCCTTCGCGCAAAGTGTACGAAGACGAGCACGTGTTCGCCTTTCATGACATTGCCCCTTGGGCACCCATTCACTTTCTGATCATTCCCAAGTTGCACATTCCCTCGATGGCGCAACTGGCCCCTGAGCATGCGGGTCTGATGGGCCACATGATGACCCTGGCCCCCAAGTTGGCTGCGCAGGAGGGTTGTAACCCTTACCCGGATGGCGGTTTCCGCATCGTGGTCAACAACGGGGCCGAGGGTGGCCAAGAGGTGCACCACCTGCACATGCACGTCATGGGCGGTCCTCGCCCTTGGCTACGAGGTTGAAATTCGGGGTTTTTCCCTCAAATCCTTCATTCATCAGGGCCGATCTGCTGTGCGGGATCGATCCCCTTAGAATCCAATCATTCACAGGAGATTTTCATGGGTACTTTTTCCATTTGGCATTGGTTGATTGTTTTGCTGATCGTGGTCATGGTGTTTGGCACCAAAAAGCTCAAGAACATGGGCTCTGACTTGGGTGGTGCGGTCAAGGGCTTCAAGGATGGCATGAAAGAAGGTGGTGCCAAGCCTGAAGACGGCGCGACACCAGCAGGTCAGGTCACTTCTTCGGTTGCGGCCGAAAAGACGACCATTGACGTTGAAGCCAAGACCAAGTCCTGAGTTTATTGATCGACTGAACGCTGCACTGTGCTGGATTTAAGCTTTTCGAAAATGGCCCTCATCGGGGTGGTGGCGTTGATCGTCATCGGTCCCGAGAAGCTACCCAAGGTGGCGCGGACTTTGGGGGCCTTGCTGGGCAAGGCACAGCGCTATGTCTCCGATGTCAAGGCCGAGGTCAATCGGTCCATGGATCTTGAAGAGCTCAAGAAGATGAAAGAGTCCATGGAAACCGCTGCCCGCGATGTCGAGCAGTCGGTGCAGACCACGGCCTCCGAGTTTGAAAAGGACTGGGCCGAGACCACGGCGGGTCTGACCAGTGATTTGCCCGACATTGAGCCACCACCACCCTATTACAAGCGTCCCGAGAAGAACTGGCGTCTGAAGCGGGGTGCTGTGCCTCAGTGGTACAAAGCCCGCTCGGGCGTGCGCACCAAGGCTCTCTCGGGTGCGGCACGTGTGGCCCGTTACAGGCCCAAGCCCCTCAATTCTGTGTGACGACTGCACATCACCCCCCGCGTGTGTGCCTCGACCAACTGACCTGCCCATGTCCGATACCCCTCCCCAGCCAGAAGACGAACTCAAGGGTTCTGAGCAACCTTTTGTGGCGCACTTGATCGAGTTGCGGGATCGTCTGCTTTGGGCGGTGGCGGCGATTGCTTTGGCCGCAGCGGCTTTGGCCATTTATCCCGGCCCTGGCAGCCTGTACGACATCATGGCGGCACCTTTGGTGGTGCACCTGCCCAAAGGGGCCACCTTGATCGCCACGTCGGTCATTTCGCCTTTCATGGTGCCGCTCAAGATTTTGTTGATGTCTGCCTTTTTAATCGCTTTACCCGTGGTGCTTTACCAGGTCTGGGCCTTTGTGGCCCCCGGTTTGTACAGCCATGAGAAAAAGCTGGTCATGCCCTTGGTGGTGTCGAGCACGTTGCTGTTTTTTGTGGGCGTGGCTTTTTGTTACTTTTTCGTGTTTGGCCAGGTGTTCAGCTTTATCCAGAGTTTTGCGCCCAAGAGCATCACCGCCGCGCCAGACATTGAGGCTTACTTGAGTTTTGTGCTGTCCATGTTCCTGGCTTTTGGCTTGGCTTTTGAGGTGCCGGTGGCCGTGGTTGTTTTGGCCCGCATGGGTGTGGTCAGTGTGGAAAAACTCAAGGAGTTCAGGGGCTACTTTGTGGTGCTGGCTTTTGTGATTGCCGCTGTGGTAACGCCGCCTGATGTGGTGTCTCAGTTGGCCTTGGCCATTCCTATGTGTTTGCTCTACGAGTTGGGCATCTGGGCTGCACAGATTTTCATCAAGCACACGAAAACCCCTGAAACGCCGGCTGACGCCGCTTGAACCCCACCACCCGAAAAACGGCGGTGCGGCCCTTTTAGGGTGGCGGCCTGAGCTTCAACGTTGCTGGGTTTTGGCAGCGGGTCTTTCAGCGGGTACGAGCTGCAAGTTCATCTCGGTTTGTTGCCGCCAAACCCGCACTTGGGCAGGTGCACCCGGCTTAAGACTGGCTACTTGATGCAGCAGCTCGGATACATTGCCCACCGATTGCTGGTCCACTTGCAAAATGACATCACCCGGGCGTATGCCCGCTTTGGCAGCCGGACCGTTTTGCAAGACGCCCGAGATCACCACGCCAGAGCGCAAGGCGTTGGGTCCTGTCAGGGGAAGTTTGAAGCTTTCGGCCAATTCGGCAGACAGCTCCTGGGGCTCTACCCCGATCCAGCCGCGTATCACCTTGCCGTTTTTGAGCAGGTCTTGCATCACCTGTTTGGCGGTGGAAATCGGTATGGCAAAGCCGATGCCCATGTTGCCACCGGAGCGCGAGTATATGGCCGTGTTGATCCCCATCAAGTGGCCATTGACGTCGACAAGCGCTCCGCCAGAGTTGCCGGGGTTGATGGCGGCATCGGTTTGGATGAAGTTTTCGAAGGTGTTGATGCCCAACTGGTTGCGCCCGAGTGCGCTGACAATGCCCGAGGTCACGGTTTGGCCTACGCCAAAGGGGTTGCCGATGGCCAGCACCACATCGCCAACTTGCATGTCAGTCGTCTGGCCAAGCACAATGACGGGCAGGTTCTTCAATGGAATTTGCAACAAGGCCAGGTCGGTGTCCGGGTCGGTGCCGATGACTTTGGCCATGGTTTTTCGGCCATCGCTTAGGACGACTTCGATGTCGTCTGCGTCTTCAATGACGTGGTTGTTGGTCAGGATGTGCCCCTCGGGGCTGACGATCACGCCGCTGCCCAGACCTGCTGTGTTTTGTTCATCGGGGTCCCCGTAGAAAAACCGGAACCAGGGGTCTTGCGCGAGCGGATTGTTGTCTTTGCGTTTGCCTTTGCTGGTGTTGATGCTGACCACCGCAGGGGAGGCTTTTTGGGCTGGGGCGCTCAGACTCCCGGCGGGTCGGTTGCCGCTGGAGCTGGGCGGTGCCTGGAGCAAGGTCATGCCCTGCATGGCAGATGGGTAGCCGCTCAACCATTGGGGTTGCAATGTGGCCACGACGAACCAGATGGCCAGCAAAACCGTCACCCACTGAGAAAACAAGAGCCAATAGCGTTTCATGGTCACAGATTGTCCCTGATTCGGACCTGCAGCAGGGAGCCATGCCTGCAATCACCAGATCCACGCTGGTTGTTGGCCACCTGAGCCACAATCGCAGGTCTCAACACCATTCCTCTGCCCATGACCGATGCCAAAACCCTGGGTCAGGCCTTTGATGCCTTGCTCCAACCCGAAAAGTTCCGCGACTACGGTCCGAATGGCTTGCAGGTCGAGGGTGACCGCGATGTCAAGTTGCTCGTCAGTGGCGTGACTGCCAGTCGTGCCTTGATCGAGGCGGCCATCGCCGCCGATGCTGACGCCATTCTGGTGCACCACGGCCTGTTCTGGCGCGGACAAGACGGACGGGTCACGGGCTGGATGCGTGAGCGGCTGCGGCTGTTGCTGGCGCATGGCATCCACCTTTTTGCGTTCCACCTGCCGCTCGATGGGCACCCGCAGTTGGGCAATAACGCCCAACTGGCCCGCGTGCTGGGCTTGCAGGTGCAAGGCCGTTTTGGTGAGCAAGACTTGGGCTTTTGGGGGGTCGGCCCCCAAGTTTGGGCGCAGCCTCAGGATTTGGCTGACCATGTGCGGCTGGCTTTGGGACGCACGGTGACCTGCGTTGGCGACCTGCACCGCCCGGTGCGGCGAGTGGCTTGGTGTTCCGGCGGGGCGCAGGGTTATTTTGAAGCGGCCATGGCGGCTGGGGCGGATGCTTTCATCACCGGCGAGATTTCCGAGCCGCAAGCCCACCTGGCGCGAGAAACCGGTGTGGCTTTCCTGGCCTGTGGGCACCATGCCAGCGAACGCTATGGTGCCCCGGCCGTGGGGGCACATATGGCGCAAAGCTTGGGTTTTTCTCACCGATTCATCGACATCGATAACCCCGCCTGATGGCATTGCCGCGCACGCGGTGGCCCTCGGTACATCGAAAGAGCCCATTGACCATGAAATTACCCATCGCCATCACCCCCGGAGATCCGTGTGGCATTGGCCCGGAGATCATCGCCAAGGCCTGGCGCGACGCGCCCGAGTTGACCCGTGGCTGTTTTGTGGCGGGCGATGTGGGCTTGATGCGCCGCGCCTTGGCTTTGGTGCAGCCGGTGCCTGCTTTGCCGGTGTGCGGCATCGATTCACCCGCCCAGGCGCTGGAGCTGCCGCCCCGGTGCTTGCCAGTGCTGCAAGTGGGGCCGGTGGCTCCCGTTTTGCCTTGGGGGCAAGTTGACGCCCGCGCCGGGCAATTGGCAGGTGAGTCGGTGTTGTGGGCCACACGGGCTGCTTTGCGAGGCGAGGTATCGGCGCTCGTGACGGCCCCTTTGCACAAAAAAGCCTTGCACGCCGCAGGTGCCCCGTACGATCAGTACCCCGGCCACACTGAGCTGTTACAGGCCGAGGCAGCCCGTCATGCTGGGGTGTCTGTTGACCAAATGCCGGTGCGCATGATGTTGGCCAATGACGAGCTGCGCACCGTGTTGGTCAGCATCCATGTCTCGCTGCGCGAGGCGCTGGAGGCGATCACTCTAGAGCGGGTGCTGCAGACCTTGCACATCACCGACACGGCATTGGCCCGGATGCTGGGGCGCAGACCTCGCATCGCAGTGGCAGGGGTCAACCCGCATGCCGGTGAGGGCGGCTTGTTTGGTCGTGAAGAAATCGAGGTGTTGCAGCCTTGCCTGGCGCTGGCCCGCCTGGAGGGCTTGGATGTGCATGGGCCCTGTGCGCCTGACACCGTGTTCATGCGGGCGCGCCAACGCGCCGACGGGCAGCGTGAATTTGATGTGGTCATTGCGATGTATCACGACCAGGGCTTGATCCCGGTCAAGTACCTTGGGGTGGAGCAGGGCGTGAACGTGACTTTGGGCTTGCCTTTGATCAGGACCAGCCCGGATCACGGCACCGCCATGGACTTGGCGGGTCAAGGCCTGGCCGATGCCAGCAGCATGGTTCGGGCCATTCGAATGGCCCGTCAGCTTGCCCATGGGGGCCCCTGAGGGACCAACGAGGTTCAGGATTGGCGGTTCAGGCTGTCCCGAATTTCTCGCAGTAACGCCACCTCTTCAGTGAGCTCGGGTGCCTTGGGTGCTGGAGTTTCGGCGGGTTGAAGTGACTTGAGCCGGTTGATTTGCCGAACCATCAAGAAAATGATGAAAGCTAGGATAAAAAAGTTCAAGGCCACGGTGATGAAGTTGCCATACGCAAAAACTGCGCCGAGTTTCTTGGCTTCCGCAAGAGACAAGTTGGCGGTTTGTCCTGACAGTGGCCAGTAGTAGTTGGCAAAGTCCAAACCACCAAAAACCAAACTGACCAGTGGCATGATCACGTCGGCCACCAATGAGTCAACGATCTTGGCGAACGCAGCACCGACAATGACGCCCACCGCCAGGTCAACGACGTTGCCTTTGAGTGCAAATGTTTTGAATTCCTGGATAAATGCCATGGGAAAACCCCCTGCTGTGGTTGCAGCTGCCATTGTGACCCATTCATGCAGAGGCCTATTGAGTTGTAAGTCGCTTATCTGTTTCACTCCGCTACAATCATGGGTTGACCCTGATAACGACTCGCTAGAGGATTCCCATGAGTGACACCCCAGTCGACAACAGCAAGCGGACCTGGCTGATTGCTTCTACTTGTGCAGGTGCTGTAGGCGCTGGCTTTGTGGCCACCCCCTTCGTCAGCAGCTTTCAACCGTCCGAACGCGCCAAGGCTGCTGGAGCCGCTGTTGAAGTGGATATTTCCGCTTTGAACCCCGGTGAAAAGCTGACCGTCGAATGGCGCGGCAAACCCGTTTGGATCATGAAGCGTTCGCCCGAGCAGCTCGAATCCTTGAAAAAGACCGAGTCCCAGTTGGCGGACCCTGCTTCCGAGCGCACGGCTTATCCGACCCCTGAATATGCCAAGAACCAGCACCGCTCGATCAAGCCAGAGGTGATGGTGGCTGTGGGCATTTGCACGCATTTGGGTTGTTCGCCTGCCGATAAATTTGCGCCAGGCCCTCAGCCCTCGCTGCCCGATGATTGGAATGGCGGTTTCCTGTGTGCCTGCCATGGCTCCACTTTTGATTTTGCCGGTCGCGTCTTCAAGAACAAGCCTGCACCTGACAACCTTGAAGTGCCGCCGCACATGTACCTGTCTG
Source organism: Limnohabitans sp. (assembly GCF_023910625.1). NCBI lineage: Bacteria > Pseudomonadati > Pseudomonadota > Betaproteobacteria > Burkholderiales > Comamonadaceae > Limnohabitans > Limnohabitans sp. Next base: position 1,660,373 of record NZ_JAAVVW010000003.1, on the reverse strand, counting down.
ACACCAAGTTGCTTATTGGTGAGGACAAAAAGGCTTGATGGAGTACAACATGGCTCAATTCAAAGAAATCTCTCCAAATGCTCCCGTCGGTGAAAAGCTGCTCAACTGGGTGGACAACCGTTTTCCGGCCTCCAAGCTGTACAAGGAGCACCTTTCCGAGTACTACGCTTCCAAAAACCTGAATTTTTGGTACGTGTTTGGCGCGTTGTCGCTGCTGGTTCTGGTCATCCAGATCGTGACCGGCATCTTTTTGGTCATGCATTACAAGCCCGATGCTGCATTGGCGTTTGCTTCGGTCGAGTACATCATGCGCGATGTGCCCTGGGGCTGGTTGATCCGCTACATGCACTCGACAGGCGCCTCTGCTTTCTTCGTTGTGGTGTACCTGCACATGTTCCGGGGTTTGATGTACGGCTCGTACCGCAAGCCGCGCGAACTGGTTTGGATTTTCGGTTGCGCCATTTTCCTGGTGCTGATGGCCGAAGCCTTCATGGGTTATCTGCTGCCTTGGGGCCAGATGTCTTACTGGGGCGCTCAGGTGATCGTGAACCTGTTCTCGGCCGTGCCTGTGATCGGACCTGATTTGGCTTTGCTGATCCGCGGCGACTTCGTGGTGGGCGACGCCACCCTGAACCGCTTTTTCAGCTTCCACGTCATCGCCGTGCCTTTGGTGCTGCTGGGCCTGGTGGTGGCGCACATCATTGCGCTGCACGAAGTGGGCTCCAACAACCCCGATGGCGTTGAAATCAAGGCTGCAGATGCCCCCAAGGATGCCAAAGGTAACCCTTTGGATGGCATTCCGTTCCACCCTTACTACACCGTTCATGACATTTTCTCTGTGAGCGTGTTCCTGATGGCTTTCAGCGCGGTGGTGTTCTTTGCGCCTGAATTCGGTGGTTATTTCCTGGAGTACAACAACTTCATTCCGGCCGACCCGTTGACCACGCCTTTGCACATTGCACCTGTTTGGTACTTCACGCCGTTTTATTCCATGCTGCGTGCCATCACGACAGAGATGATGTACGTTTTGGTGTTGTGTGTGGTGGTGGGCGCTTTCTTGGCTGTGGCCAAGGGCAAACTGCCTGCTTTGCTCAAAGGCGGTTTGGTGGGTGCAAGTATTGTGATTTGTGTGTTGCTTTTGTCCATTGACGCCAAGTTCTGGGGTGTGGTGGTCATGGGCGCTGCAGTGATCATTTTGTTCTTCTTGCCTTGGCTCGATTACAGTCCTGTCAAGTCGATCCGGTACCGTCCTGACTGGCACAAATATGTCTATGCAGTGTTCGTGATCAACTTCCTGATCTTGGGCTATTTGGGCGTCAAGCCGCCCTCGCCCATCGGTGAGCGGGTGTCCCAAGTGGGTACCCTGTTCTATTTTGGCTTCTTCCTGTTGATGCCTTGGTGGAGCAAGCTGGGCACGTTCAAGCAAGTGCCTGACCGCGTGACCTTCACGCCTCACTGAGACCCCGGAGAGTCAAGATCATGAAAAACCTCAAGAAACTCGCACTCGGCTTTGTGGTGGCCCTTGGTATGGTGGCAGGTGCTCATGCAGCCGGGGGCGGTATTGCCTGGGACAAGGCTCCCAAGAAAACCAACGATCTGGCCGCTTTGCAAAATGGTGCCAAGTTGTTTGTCAACTACTGCCTGAACTGCCATTCGGCTGCCTTCATGCGTTACAACCGCCTGAAAGACATTGGTCTGACCGATCAGCAGATCAAGGACAACTTGATGTTCACCACCGAAAAAGTGGGTGACACTATGAAGGCCGCCATCGATCCGGTGCAGGCCAAAGAGTGGTTCGGCAAAAACCCGCCTGACCTCACCCTGATGGCGCGTTCACGTTCCGGCCCAGGTGGTACCGGGGCTGATTACCTCTACACTTACATGCGCACCTACTATCGCGACGATTCCAAGCCAATAGGCTGGAACAACTTGGCTTATCCCAACGTGGGTATGCCCAACCCGCTTTGGCAGCTGCAAGGTGAGCGCGAGCCCATCTTTGAAGAAAAAGAAGACAAAGGTCAAAAAGTCCAGGTTTTCAAAGGCTGGAAACAAACCAAGCCGGGCACGATGACCCCTTTGGAATACGATCAGGCCATCGGTGATCTGGTTGGCTATATGCAGTGGATGGCAGAACCGGCTCAAAACACACGCGTACGCATTGGTGTGTGGGTTTTGATTTTCTTGTCCTTTTTTACCTTCATCGCATGGCGTTTGAATGCGGCGTATTGGAAAGACGTCAAGTAAATGAGCTTTCACCCGGCTTTCCAGCCGGGCTCTTTGGAGTGGCGGGCCTTTGGGGCCTCCCACTCTTTTTGATTTATTGAGGAGCCTCCACCATGATGGTGCTTTATTCTGGAACCACTTGTCCTTTTTCTCACCGCTGCCGCTTTGTGCTGTTCGAAAAAGGCATGGACTTTGAAATACGTGATGTGGACTTGTACAACAAGCCCGAAGACATCAATGTGATGAATCCCTACGGCCAGGTGCCGATCCTGGTGGAACGTGATCTGATCCTGTACGAGTCGAACATCATCAACGAGTACATTGATGAGCGTTTCCCTCATCCGCAACTGATGCCCGGCGACCCGGTGGACCGTGCCCGTGTCCGCTTGTTCTTGCTCAATTTCGAGAAAGAGCTGTTCACGCATGTGCTGACGCTGGAAAACCGCGCCCTCAAAGGCAATGACAAGGCGCTAGAAAAAGCCCGTTCGCACATCCGCGACCGTCTGACACAGTTGGCACCCGTCTTCCTGAAGAACAAGTTCATGTTGGGTGACAACTTTTCGATGCTTGATGTCGCGATTGCCCCTTTGTTGTGGCGTCTGGACTACTACGGCATTGAGTTGAGCAAAAACGCAGCGCCCTTGCTCAAATACGCAGAGCGTATTTTTTCGCGTCCAGCCTACATTGAGGCACTCACGCCTTCTGAAAAAGTCATGCGCAAGTAAATCCGGGGAGGTCTCCACCATGATCAGCAGTACCGAACTGCCCTCCACTCGTCCTTACCTTATTCGGGCTTTGTACGACTGGTGCTCAGACAACGGTTTTACGCCTTATGTGGCCGTCAAGGTAGACCAGTCGGTGCAGGTACCCCGTGAATACGTGCAAGGTGGTGAGATCGTGCTCAATGTCAGCATGGATGCCACCAGCTCGCTCAAACTGGGCAATGAATTCATTGAGTTCAAGGCCCGTTTTGGTGGACAACCTCGTGACATCATGGTGCCGATTCATCGGGTCATGGCCATTTATGCACGTGAAAATGGTCAAGGCATGGCTTTTCCTGTGAGTGATGACGCCACCGCAGAGCCTCCCGCATTGTCTGCCGTGCCCGTACAAGATGCGCCGGTGGATGAGGGCGATGATCCTCCGCCACCGAGCTCCGGCTCTGCACGCCCGGCCTTGAAACGGATCAAGTGAAAGAATTAACGGTGCCAGGCCCTTAAATGGCTATGGATCACGTTAGAATCTGTGCCGTGCCGCTTTAGCTCAGTTGGTAGAGCACCCGCCTTGTAAGCGGTAGGTCGTCAGTTCGAATCCGACAAGCGGCACCATCATTGAAGCCCTGTTCCTTTACTGGTCGGGGCTTTTTTGTGGGTAGTCTCCTGATGGTCAACGTTTGTGGACCTTCAACCGAATCGAGTCCACGCCGATCCCTTGCTGGCTCAAGTGGGATTGCAAGGCGGGCAACATTTGTCGAACCTTGGCTGCCACCGCATTGGAGTCCACCAACAAACACCAGCAGCCCTGCTCAAGCGGACCCGCCTGCACGCTGGTGCGCAACCCGGCGGGCAACAGGCTTCGGATGGCATGCATACGATCCGCAGATTCCCGCACACGCCCCATCAACAGGGACAAAGTCGGTGACTCTTGTGCGGCTTGCTGCAGTGGGATGGATTGGTGACGTCTATGCATGGTGCGGTCTTGGGGGCTCTACGATTATCCTGCACAGTCGCAACGAGGCGGCGAAACTTGACGCGATGGGTTAGGGAATGCAAGCAAGCCAGAGCCTTGTTGGGGCCATGGCCCTTGTGATGAACGGCTAAAATGATCGGCTCAAGTCGGGCATCCTGCAGGATGCACGGCCAGGGCGATCACGGCGCAGACCAACAAAGCCCGGTTTCATGAACTCTTTTATTTGACAGGATAGACGGTCCGTTTTTCGGCCCCAGGCTGAAGGTGGACCCAACTGACATGGCCATCCCTTTCCTCACCAAGATTTTCGGCAGTCGCAACGACCGCCTGCTCAAGCAGTACCGCAAAACCGTTGAGCGCATCAATGCTTTGGAGGCTGGACTGGAAGCGCTGAGCGATGATGAGCTCAAAGTCAAAACCCAACTGTTCAAGGACCGCGCAGCCGCTGGTGAAAGCCTGGATGTCTTGTTGCCAGAGGCTTTCGCTGTGGTGCGAGAAGGCTCCAAGCGCGTCATGAAGATGCGCCATTTTGATGTGCAGTTGGCTGGGGGTATTGCCCTGCACAACGGCAAGATTGCCGAAATGCGAACGGGTGAGGGCAAGACACTGACCTCGACCCTGCCTGCCTATCTCAATGCAATCGCAGGCAAAGGGGTTCACGTGGTCACGGTGAACGATTACCTGGCCAGCCGTGATGCGCAGTGGATGGGTAAATTGTTCAACTTTTTGGGTCTGTCGGTGGGCATTAACTTGCCCCAGATGACGCGCCAAGAAAAGCAAGCGGCCTACACGTCAGACATCACCTACGGAACCAACAACGAGTATGGATTTGACTACCTGCGCGACAACATGGTCCATGAAGCCAATGACCGGGTTCAGCGTTCGCTTCATTACGCCATCATTGACGAGGTGGACTCCATCCTGATCGACGAGGCACGTACCCCTCTGATCATCAGCGGCCAGGCCGAAGACCACACGGCCACTTACATCTCGATGAAGCAGTTGGTGCCCCTTCTCAGCCGTCAGGAAGGCGAGGCGGATCCGCGCACGGGCGAAGGCATCATCACGCCTGGCGATTTCACTGTGGATGAAAAAGCGCATCAGATTTTTCTGACCGAACAAGGTCACGAAAAAGCCGAAGCGGTTCTGGCGCAATTGGGCTTGATCCCCGAAGGTGCGAGCCTGTACGACCCGGCCAACATCACGCTGATGCACCATTTGAATGCTGCTTTGCGTGCTCAGCATCTGTACCACCGTGACCAGCACTATGTGGTGCAAGAGGGCGAAATCATCATCGTTGACGAGTTCACCGGGCGCTTGATGACGGGACGCCGATGGAGCGATGGCCTGCACCAGGCCGTTGAGGCCAAGGAGGGCGTGCATATCCAAGCCGAAAACCAGACGCTGGCTTCCATCACCTTTCAGAACTATTTCCGTCTGTACAACAAGATCGGCGGCATGACGGGAACGGCAGACACCGAGGCCTATGAATTCCAGGAGATCTATGGTCTGGAGACCATGGTGATTCCGCCGCACCGCAAGAGCCAGCGCGAAGACCAGCTGGATCGGGTGTACAAAACTTCACAAGAGCGTTACACCGCGGCCATTGCTGACATCCGCGAATGTCACGAGCGTGGCCAGCCGGTGCTGGTGGGCACCACTTCGATTGAAAACTCGGAGCTGATTGCGCAACTGCTGACGCAGCAAAAGCTGCCACACCAGGTGCTCAACGCCAAACAGCATGCCCGCGAAGCCGACATTGTGGCCCAGGCCGGACGTCCCGGCATGATCACCATCGCCACCAATATGGCCGGTCGTGGCACCGACATTGTGTTGGGCGGCAACATTGAAAAAGACGTGCAGGCCATCGAGGCCGATGAGAGTCTGCCCGAAGCTGCGCGTCAAAAGCGAATCCATGAACTGCGTGAGCAATGGAAATTGGTGCACGAACAGGTCAAGGCTTTGGGCGGTTTGCGCATCATCGCCACCGAACGCCATGAGTCACGCCGAATCGACAACCAGCTGCGAGGACGTTCGGGTCGCCAGGGAGATCCCGGCTCTTCACGCTTTTACCTGAGCCTGGACGATCCGCTCATGCGTATTTTTGCGGGTGACCGGGTGCGCTCCATCATGGATCGCCTGAAGATGCCCGAGGGCGAGGCCATCGAGGCGGGCATTGTCACGCGCAGCATTGAAGGGGCACAGCGCAAAGTCGAAGCGCGTAACTTTGACATTCGCAAGCAGCTGCTCGAATACGACGATGTCTCCAATGACCAGCGCAAGGTGATTTACCAGCAGCGCAACGACATCCTTGATGCACAGGATTTGAACGCCCAAATCGCCGCTTTACGCGAAGGTTGCTTTACCGACTTGGTCCGCCAGTATGTGCCGGTGGAATCGGTGGAGGAGCAATGGGATCTGCAGTCCCTAGAAAAAGCCTTATCCGAAGAATGGGGCATCGCACTCGATTTGCAAGACCAGGTTCAGGCATCCAACGCTATCACTGATGAGGATCTTGTCGAGAAAGTGCTGGCCCAAGCCCATGCGAAGTTCCAGACCAAACTCGATCAAGTGGGGGCCGAAAGCTTCCTCTCTTTTGAGCGCATGATTTTGTTGCAGAGTATCGACACCCATTGGCGCGAGCACCTGAGTGCGCTCGATTACCTGCGCCAGGGCATTCATCTGCGGGGTTATGCCCAAAAGCAACCCAAGCAGGAATACAAGCGCGAAGCGTTTGAACTGTTTGGTCAATTGCTCGATTCGGTCAAAAATGAAGTGACCCGCACTTTGATGACCGTGCGCGTCGACTCGGGCGATCAGATGCAGCAAGCCGCACAGGCCATCGAAGAACGCGCTGAGCAAATCAGCAACGTGACCTACACCGCCCCGGATGAAACCGGCCAGCCCCAAGTGCAAGCCGCTGGAGCTGCTCCTGGCTTGACGGGTTTGACCAGTTCTTGGGGCCAGGTTGGGCGCAACGAGCCTTGCCCCTGCGGCAGCGGCAAAAAATTCAAACATTGCCACGGCAAACTGGCCTGAAAAGGCTGGACGAATGAAACGGGCTTCGGCCCGTTTTGTCCTTGTGCCGTCTGACTACCGATTGTTTTCCTGAAGGATGTTTATGCCCGTGAATTTGCCCCCTCTGGACCCCGCCCAACTCCAGCCCATCGCGGGCGTGCGCATCGGCATCGCCGAAGCAGGCGTACGCAAAGCCAACCGCAAAGACCTCACCGTGTTTTTGCTGGACGAGGGCGCCAATGTGGCAGGCGTGTTCACCCGCAACCGTTTTTGCGCCGCCCCTGTGCAGGTTTGCCGCGAGCACTTGGCCGTTGGCAGCGCGGTGCGCGCCTTGGTCGTCAACACCGGCAATGCCAATGCCGGCACGGGTGCGCCGGGCTTGGCCCATGCCCGCCAGACCTGTGAAGCCTTGGCCGGTTTGCTGCACTGCACGTCCGCGCAAGTGCTGCCTTTTTCGACCGGCGTGATCATGGAGCCGCTGCCAGTGGGCCGCATCGTGGCGGGCCTGCCTGCTGCACTGGCAGACGCGCAAGCCGCTCACTGGGCCAAGGCCGCAGAAGGCATCATGACCACCGACACCGTGCCCAAAGCGGCCAGTGTCCAGGTGCATGTGGGTGGCAAAACCGTCAGCATCACCGGCATCAGCAAAGGTGCGGGCATGATCCGCCCTAACATGGCCACCATGCTGGGTTTTGTGGCCACCGATGCCTGCATTGACCCCGCATTGCTGCCCGCATTGGCCAAGCAACTGGCCGATGGTTCGTTCAACCGCATCACCATCGACGGCGACACCTCGACCAACGATTCCTTCATGTTGATCGCCACGCACAAGGCGGCGCATGCCCCCATCACCTCGCTGGACAGCGCCGATGGTCAGGCCTTGCTTGAGGGCCTGATGCAAGTGGCCCGCCAGCTGGCCCACGCCATCGTGCGCGATGGCGAGGGCGCCACCAAGTTCATCACCGTGCAGGTCGAAGGCGGCCGCACGGGCCAAGAGTGCCGCCAGGTGGCTTATGCGATCGCGCATTCGCCCTTGGTCAAAACCGCTTTTTTTGCCAGCGACCCCAACCTGGGCCGCATCCTGGCCGCCGTGGGTTATGCGGGCATCGAGGATTTGGACCAAGGCCTGATCGAGCTCCACCTGGACGACGTGCATGTGGTCTCGCAAGGCGGACGCCGCGCCGAGTACCGCGAAGAAGACGGTCAGCGTGTGATGAAGGGCAGCGAGATCACCGTGCGCGTTGGCCTGGGCCGCGGCGCCGCCAGCGACACCGTCTGGACCTGCGACCTGAGCCACGATTACGTCACCATCAACGCGGATTACCGTTCATGAATTCTCCTGCTTCTTCAGCTCTGGACCAACTGCTGGCCAAAGTCAGCCAGTTGGTGGACCGCATCGAGTCGGTCTTGCCCCAACCCCTGTCGGCCCCCGACTGGACGCAAGCCATTGCCTGGCGCTACCGCAAGCGTTCTTCAGGCCATGGCGTGATGGAGCCGGTGCGCCATGTGGCGGCCATGACGCTCGATGACCTCAAGGAAATCGACGACCAAAAAGAAAAGCTGCAACGCAACACCGAGCAGTTTGTGCATGGCCATCCGGCCAACAATGTGCTGCTCACGGGCGCACGCGGCACCGGCAAATCCTCGCTCATCAAGGCGTGCCTGAACACCTATGCACCGCAAGGCTTGCGCCTGATCGAGGTGGACAAGCAAGACCTGACCGATTTGCCCGACATCATCGAGGTGGTATCCGGGCGGGATGAAAAGTTCATTGTGTACTGCGACGACCTGAGCTTTGAAGACGGTGAGCCGGGCTACAAGGCGCTCAAGTCCATTTTGGACGGCACTGTGGCTGCCTCGACCCCCAACGTGCTGGTGTACGCGACCAGCAACCGCCGCCACCTCTTGCCCGAGTACATGAGCGAGAACCTCACCTACAAGCACACCGACGACGGCGAAGTGCACCCGGGTGAAGGCGTGGAAGAGAAAATTTCCCTGTCCGAGCGCTTTGGCCTGTGGATCAGTTTCTACCCTTTCTCACAGGACGAGTACCTGACCATCGCAGGCCAATGGCTCAGCGCCCTGGGAGCCACACCCGCGCAAATCGAGGCCGCTCGCCCCGATGCGTTGCTCTGGGCTTTGGAACGCGGTTCGCGCAGTGGCCGTGTGGCATACCAATTTGCCCGCGACATGATGGGTCGCCAATCGGATCGCGCATGAGCACAGGCCTGCTGGTCGCAGACGGTGAGCGTGTACGGCAAGACCTGGCAAAGGGCCAGGCCGAGCGCGCCGTCGTCGATGTGGCCGTGGGTGTTTTGCTCCAAGCCGATGGCCAGTTTTTGCTGACCTCGCGCCCCGAAGGCAAGGTGTACGCAGGCTATTGGGAGTTCCCTGGCGGCAAACTGGAAGCGGGCGAGTCGGTTGAGCAAGCTTTGCGTCGCGAGTTGCAAGAAGAGCTGGGCATCACGATCGGGCCAGCGCAAGTTTGGAAAACCCAGATGGTCGACTACCCCCACGCCCTGGTGCGCTTGCACTTTTGCAAGGTGTGGGCGTGGCAGGGTGAGTTGCAAATGCGCGAAGCCCAATCGCATGCCTGGCAGACGCTGCCGGTGGCAGTGGTGCCTGTGCTGCCGGGTACGGTGCCGGTACTGGGGTGGCTGGCTGATGAGCGCAGCTTCAGTGGGCCCACGTACGCATAATGCAGGCCCGCGTGACAGGTTTATTGCTGACGTGGCTCGCCAAATGCTTCGTCCAGCGGGCTGTCGTCGGGCAGTTTGAATGCTTCGCTGGCCCAGGCCCCCAGATCAACACCTTTGCAACGCGCGCTGCAAAACGGGCGGTAGGGGTTGGCAGGGCTGTATAGGCTTAAGCCCGAGCAGGCAGGGCAGCGCACCTTGCGGGGTGCGAAATCTTGTTGGGCTTGATTTGCTTCGCTCATGTGCACAAAGTGATCTCGAAGGGCACGTCATCGGTGGTGGGGACCAATTTCCCGTTTCTTTGCTGGCGCATCATGTGGATCACCAACAGGAAGCGGTTACAGCCGATCTCGGGGGTGATGCCCAGTGTGTCGTCGATCTTCAGGCGCAGTAGCTGATAGCTGCGGCCTTGGGACAGGTTTTGCTGCAATTGCCCTGCTGTGGCCATGACCTTTTGGCTGTTGCCCGATTCGCGCAGAATTTGCAGCAGCAATTTCAAGGCCTGTGCCAAGGGTCCAAAAGGCTCCACCCATTGCACCAGGTCTTGCTTTCGGCTGGCTGCTGCTTGGTGTTGCCAAGCGTGGTATGCGGGCAAGTCAAATTCACAGGCGCCGGCCGGAATCACGGCCCGACTGCGCAAGGCCATCAGGAAATCGTTGTCGCTCAGGCTTTGGCCGATCTTGCCAGAGACCTGATTGAGAGCCTCAAAGTGATCATCGAGCTGGGTTATCACGTCGTCGAGGGCTCGCTCGGAGATGGCAGGGTTGCCAAGGTATCCGTTGTAGATTTGTCGAAGGCGTTCCAGGTCTTTCAGGAGATCGGATTTGAGCTCGGAGCGTGAGGCCACTTCGACGATCTCGAACACAGTGGTCAGGGCAAAGTGGTGGTCAACCGCGTCTGTGCGAGCCATCAATTGACCCAGGCGGTTGAAGAGGTGTTGCAACCGCAGGTATGTGCGAATGCGTTCGTTAAAAGGGTATTCGTAAAGAATCACACAGCGTCTTCCAGTCCTGCCATCATAGCCCGAAGTCAGCAGCCACCTGGGCCACATGGGCGTCTAATTTGGCCAAACTCAGGCCTTGGTTGTAGATCACCACATCGGAGCAGGCCAAGCGCTGCGCGCGCGAGGCTTGCAGCCCCACAATGCGGTCAATTTCTTCCGCTGTCAGTCCACTGCGGACCATTACCCTTTGTTTTTGTGTATCGGTATCGCAGTCCACCACGAGCACCCGGTCGACCTGTTGGCGCCAGCGATGGCCCGACTCAACCAGCAGGGGCACATCGAACACCAGCACCTGACGGCCGCTTTGCACCGCAGCGTGTGCCTGCTCTGCCGTGATCTGGCTGACCAAAGGGTGGATGATGGCTTCGAGTTGCTTTTTGGCTGCCGCATTTCGGAACACCCGCTGGCGCATGGCTTGTCGGTCCATCGCGCCTTGGGCATCGATCACCTGTGGCCCGAATGCCTGGGCAATCGGGGTGATCGCCCGGCCACCAGCCGCGGTCAGGCTGCGCGAAATCGCGTCGGCATCGATCACGGCGGCACCACGTGCGGCCAGCATGCTGGCCACTGTGCTTTTGCCGCAGCCAATACCTCCAGTTAAACCGAGGCGCCAAGTGCGTAGAGGCATGTCTGTTCAGATCCAGAACCAGGGTAGGGGGCCAAAGTTCATGACCCACAAACCTGCGAAGACAAGGTAGGGCCCAAAGGCCAGTTCGCCATTGTCTGACAATTGTCCGCGCAGCTTCAAGGCCAGGCCGCCCAGGACGCCGGTCAAGGAAGCGATCAGCACGAGCGACAGCAAAGCGGGCCAGCCCAACCAGGCCCCGAGAGCGGCCAAGAGTTTGAAGTCGCCCTGTCCCATGCCGTCTTTACCGGTGACGCCTTTGAACAACCAATATACCCACCAAAGAAAAAGATAGCCCGCCACGGCTCCCCACAGTGCATCGCCCAAACCGAGGTCTGACAAGCCCAGGTGTGCAGCCAGCAGGCCAGACCAGACCAGGGGCTGGGTGATGGCATCGGGGAGCAGGTGTGTGGCGGCATCGATGGCGGCCAGGGTCACCAAGGCCGCAGCAAAACCAGCCCAAGCCATTGCCTGGATACTCCAGCCATACCGCGACACCACAGCCATGAAAAGCCCAGCCGTGATCAATTCAACGACCGGGTATCGCCACGGAATCGGGGCTCGACAGTGCGCACATTGCCCGCGCAGGGCCATGAAGCTGAGCACAGGTATGTTCTCTCGCCACCCCAAAGGATGTTGGCATTGAGGACAATGTGAACGTGGCACGGCCAGGTTGAAGGACCACTTGCGTGCGCTCGCTTCGTGGTTGGCCGCGTCCCACTGTGCTTGCATCATCAAGGGCAAGCGGTAGATCACCACATTCAGGAAGCTGCCGATCATCAGACCCAGCAAGCCTGCCCATCCGAAGGTCAAAACGCTGTTGCTCATCTCAGAAAACTTGTCCCAAATTGAATATAGGCAGGTACATGGCCACCAGGATGGCCCCAATAAAGCCACCCAAGACCACAATGATCATCGGCTCAAGCAAACTGGTCAGCCCTCTGACTTGATCATCGAGCTCGGTCGCCATCAGCCCGCCTGCTCTGCCCAGCAAGCTGTCCAAGGCCCCGGTTTCCTCGCCCGTTGTACACAACTGAACGATCATCGCCGGAAACTGCCCGGTTTGTTGCATCGCTTCGCTCAAACTGCTGCCCTGGACCACTCGGCGGTGCAGTTGCCAGGTGGTTTCCTCGAACACTGGATGATCACATGCTTGCGCGGTAGGTCCCAGAGCCTCCGAGATGGGAACGCCTGCGGACAACAAGGCCGAGAGGGTTTGTGACCAGCGTGCTACAACCGCAGTGGTCAACATAGGCCCCAATACCGGCCAGAGCAAGAACCACCCTGCAGCCCAAAGACGTAATTGATCGGCGCGCGGTCCCTCGTGTTTGATGGCCCAGATGATCAGCAACAGCAGGGGCAAGGCCGCTGGCCAGAGATGGGTCAGAGTGTCGCTGATACTCACCACTATTTGGGTAGACAGTGGTAGTTTGGCACCCATGGACAAAAAAACATCCTCAAAGACAGGCACTACCCACACCAAAATCAGAACCAGAATCGCCAAGGCCACCAACATGACTGTGGTGGGATACATCAGCGCAGAGCGGATTTTGGCGCGTAAAGCCTCGTTTTTTTCGAGCGTCTGCGATAAGCGTTCCATCATGGCGTCCAAAATTCCAGCCGATTCACCCGCTTGCACCATGTGCACGTACAGACCGCTGAAATGACGAGGGTGCCTGGCCAAGGCATCATGCAGCGCGACACCGGATTCGACATCGCTGAGAACGGTTTGCATGACAGCCACCAATGTTTTGCTGGTCATGCTTCGGCACAACATGCCCAGCGCCTGGACCACTGGGACACCGGCTTTCAGCATGGCTGCCCACTGCCGAGTCATGGTTGCAAGGTCTTTGCTCTTGATTTTCTCGGGTGTCGACCACCACAGGCGTTGAACCTGCACTTTTTGAAATCCCTGCTGCCGCACGAGAGCACGGGCCAGGTCGGCATGTTGTGCCTGTATGGTGCCGTTGTGGCGGCGTCCACGAACGTCAAAACCAGACCAACGAAAGGTCGGTTGGGACCGCTCTGAAGCTGGGGCTTTCATGTCCCATCCCGTGTGGCGGCAAGCACCTCGTCCAGTGAGGTGATGCCTTGCAGTACTTTGCGCAAACCCGCAATCCGCAAGCTGCTGACGCCTTCCCGGCGGGCTTGGCGATCCATTTCCTGAATGCCTGCCTCTTGCAGGACCAACTGCTGCATCTCGGTACTGACCGGCATGACCTGAAAGATGCCAGTCCGACCGTTGAAGCCTTTATGGCATTTTGGGCATCCTACAGGCTCGAAAACAGGCACAAGATCTGCTGGACACATGGCTTGTGGCCAACCAGATCGAAGCAAAATTTCTGGCTGTAGCGTGGTGCTTTTCTTGCACGAGGGGCAAAGGCAGCGCACCAGGCGTTGTGCCGTGATCAGGCTCACACTGGCGGCGATGTTGTAGGGGGCCGTGCCCATGTTGCGCAAGCGGACCAAGGTGGATGGTGCGTCGTTGGTGTGTAAGGTGGACAGCACCAGGTGGCCAGTTTGCGCGGCCTGGATGGCGATGTTGGCGGTCTCCAGGTCACGGACTTCTCCCACCATCAAAATATCTGGATCCTGTCGCAAAAATGCGCGCAAGGCCACTGCAAAATTCAAGCCGGGCTTGTCCTGGACATTGACCTGGTTGATGCCTGTGAGCTGGATTTCACAGGGGTCCTCCACCGTGGCAATATTCACTTCGGCGGTGTTGAGCAAGTTCAGGCAGGCATAGAGCGATTGTGTTTTGCCTGATCCGGTGGGACCGGTCACCAAAACCAGCCCGTGGGGGGCATGGATCGCCTTCAGCAACTGGGCCAGATCATCGGGTTCATAGCCCAGATTGGTCAAGTCCAGTTGGACTTGTGCAGAGTCAAGAACGCGGATCACGAGCTTTTCACCAAACAAGGTGGGCAATGTGCTGACGCGCAGGTCAAGCTCCCTGCCCTCGGCCAAAAGCAGTTTCATTCTCCCATCTTGGGGCAGGCGCTTTTCGGCAATATCCAGGCGCGACATCACCTTGATGCGGGACGCCAAGCGGTCCTTCAGTGCCATGTGCGGAGAAGCGACTTCGCGCAGCTCGCCATCAATTCGCATGCGAACCCGGTAATGGTGTTCGTACGGTTCGAAGTGCAGATCCGAAGCTTTCAGGGCCACGGCTTGCTCGAGCAGTTGCTGCACGCAGGTGACCACCGGCGCATCATCGATAGGGGATGTGTGAATTTGGGTGGGTCCTGTGGCGGGCATGCGAGGCCTTTGGTGCGAGTATTTGCTGTTTGCATCATCGCTTTTTGCTCCGCATTTGTAAATCAAACCCATTCGACGAGAGGGCGTACCCTCATGCGAGTTGCAACGCCAAAATCTGTTAACGCTCAGGTTCGTCGCTCAAGCAGTTGAGACGCCAGTGCCACCATCGAGGCGCGGTAGGCGTTGTTCGGCAGTTGCATGGCAGCATCGATGGCGCGTTGCGCTTGCGCCGCTGCGGCTGTTCGGGTCGCAGTCAGGGCCCCTGTGTCGCGCACAATGGCCACGATGTCATTCAGACGATCCACGCTGCCGGTCTCGATGGCCTGGTGAACGGTGCGGCTTTGTTCGGGCGTACCGCGCTGCATAGCCAAGATCAGAGGCAGTGTGGCTTTGCCTTCGCGCAGGTCGTTGCCCAAGTTTTTGCCCATTTCAGTGGTGTTGCCATCGTAGTCGAGCACATCATCAATCACCTGAAAGGCTGTGCCCAAGGCTTGGCCGTAATCGGCGCAGGCAGATTCAATGGCTACCGAGCTGCCTGCCAAAATGGCCCCCAAGCGAGCGCTGGCTTCGAACAGCTTGGCGGTTTTGGAGCGGATCACCCGCAAATACCCTTCTTCATCAAGAGAGGCATCGTGCATGTTCATCAGTTGCAGCACCTCGCCTTCGGCGATCACGTTGGTGGCATCGGCCAGGGTTTGCATCACCCTCATGCTGTCTGCGCCCACCATCATCTGAAAGGCGCGCGAGTACAAAAAATCACCCACGAGCACGCTGGCCGGGTTGCCAAAGCGTTCATTCGCCGTGGCCCTGCCGCGCCTGAGGGTGGACTCGTCCACCACATCGTCGTGCAGCAAGGTGGCGGTGTGGATGAATTCGACCACGGCCGCCAGGTTGTGGCGCTGGCCACCGGTGTAGCCCAAGGCTCCGCAAGTGAGCAGCAGCAGGACCGGGCGAAGGCGCTTGCCTCCAGCTGAAATGATGTAGCGGGCCACCTCTCCTACCAAGGGCACACCGGAATCGAGGCGCTGGGCAATGACATGGTCGACCATGGCCATGTCTGGGGCCACCAGTTCTAGAACGGCTGTGGTGCTGTTTTCTGAGGCAGACAAATGGAAGATCCGGCAGGGGAGCTCGGTGGAGCCGAGGCGGGTGGAACAAAACGCACCCAGTGCGAGATGCAATTATAGAGACCGTCGCGCTTGGCCCCCTGAAGCATGTGCATTCGGGAAGCGACAGATTGTTCAGCCATGGGTGGCCGTGCTAGAATCTCAGGTTCCTTGGGGATTAGCCCTTGGAAACTTCCATTCAAAGAGGTCATTTATGTACGCGGTCATAAAAACCGGTGGCAAACAGTATCGTGTTGTCGCTGGCGAAAAAATTAAAGTAGAACAGATTGCTGCGGACGTTGGCCAGGAAATCGTGATTGATCAAGTTCTCGCAGTCGGCAACGGCGCAGACCTGAAGATCGGCACGCCCCTGGTGTCCGGCGCAACAGTCACAGTCACAGTGCTGGCTCATGGCAAGCACGACAAAGTGCACATTTTCAAGATGCGCCGTCGCAAACACTATCAGAAACGTCAGGGTCACCGCCAGCAGTTCACCGAACTGCAAATCGGCGCGATCGCTGCCTGAGGAGAATAGGTCATGGCACAGAAAAAAGGCGGCGGCTCTACGCGCAACGGACGTGATTCCAAGCCAAAAATGCTCGGCGTCAAGGCTTTCGGTGGTGAACTGATCAGTGCAGGCTCGATCATCGTTCGTCAACGTGGTACCAAGTTCCATGCAGGCAACAATGTCGGCATCGGCAAAGACCACACTTTGTTTGCCCTGGTCGACGGCCATGTGTCGTTTTCTACCAAAGGCGAACTGAGCAAGCACATGGTCAACGTGACGCCGGCTGTTTAAGCCCGTTGCGTCCATGGCGAAGAGGAGCCCCGCAAGCCGGGGCTTTTCGCATTCTGGCCCGCTGACCTTTTGATCTCGGGCCCACCGCTACACTGGATACCCCATGAAGTTCGTTGACGAAGCCTATATTGACATCTCCGCAGGTGACGGCGGGAACGGCTGCGTCTCGTTCCGCCATGAAAAATACAAAGAATTCGGTGGTCCCAACGGGGGAGATGGCGGGCGAGGCGGTCATGTGTTTGCTTTTGCCGACATCAACCTGAACACCTTGGTCGATTACCGTTACTCGCGCAGGCACGATGCCAAACGCGGCCAGCACGGCATGGGCTCCGACATGTTCGGCGCTGCCGGCGACGATGTCACCCTCAAAATGCCGGTGGGCACCATCATCACCGATGCCGAAACCGGCGAAGTGCTCTATGAGTTGCTGGAGCCGGGTGAAACCATCATGATCGCCAAGGGTGGCGACGGTGGTTTTGGCAACATGCGCTTCAAAAGCGCGATCAACCGCGCGCCCCGCCAAAAAACACCCGGCTGGCTCGGTGAGAAGAAAGAGCTCAAGCTCGAATTGAAGGTGCTGGCCGATGTCGGTCTGCTGGGCATGCCCAATGCGGGCAAGTCCACCTTCATCGCGGCCGTCTCCAATGCCCGCCCCAAAATCGCCGATTACCCCTTCACCACCTTGCACCCCAACTTGGGCGTGGTGCGTGTGGGCCCCGAACAAAGCTTTGTGGTGGCCGATGTGCCGGGGCTGATCGAGGGCGCCTCAGAAGGTGCTGGCTTGGGCCATTTGTTCCTGCGCCATTTGCAGCGCACCCGTTTGCTCTTGCATGTGGTCGACTTTGCGCCTTTTGACGAGAACGTCGATCCGGTGCAGCAGGCCAAGGCCATCGTGGCGGAGCTTAAAAAATACGATCCCGGTTTGTACAACAAGCCCCGCTGGCTGGTGCTGAACAAGCTGGACATGGTGCCAACCGAGGAGCGCGAAGCGCGGTTGAAGGAATTCATCAAGCGCATGCGTTACAAAGGCCCCGTCTTTCAAATTTCTGCCCTGACCCGTGAAGGTTGCGAGCCGCTGATCAAGGAAATCTACAAACACATCCGTGCCCAGCAAATCATCGAGCAGGGCATTGTGGAGATTGACCCCCGCTTCACCGAACAGGACAAGCCGCAAGAGCCGGATGCCGATGACCCGCGTTTCAAGCCGCTGCCGTCTGATGCGGATTGATCCGGTGGCGTGCGCCTAAATTTGTCCTTTTTTCTTCACGCCCAGTAAAACCCCAGCATGTCTTCTGCCGCCGTTTCCACCCTGTTGCGCGATGCGCGCCGCATCGTCGTCAAAGTCGGCTCCAGCCTGGTGACCAATGAAGGGCGCGGTCTGGACGAGGGCGCGATTGGCGAGTGGTGTCGCCAGATGGCGCTGCTGAGCAGCCAAGGCAAAGAAGTGGTCATGGTCTCCAGCGGCGCGATTGCTGAAGGCATGAAGCGCCTGGGCTGGACCACTCGCCCGAGCGAAGTCCCTGCTTTGCAGGCCGCTGCCGCTGTGGGCCAGATGGGTCTGGCGCAAATGTACGAAACCAAGCTGCGCGAAAACGGCATGGGCAGCGCCCAGGTCTTGCTCACGCATGCCGACCTGGCCGACCGCGAGCGCTACCTCAACGCCCGCTCGACTTTGTTCACCTTGCTGCAACACAAGGTGTTGCCCGTGATCAACGAAAACGACACGGTGGTCAACGATGAGATCAAGTTTGGCGACAACGACACCTTGGGTGCCTTGGTGGCCAACCTGATCGAAGCCGACTTGCTGATCATCCTGACCGACCAAAAAGGCTTGTACACCGCCGACCCGCGCAAAGACCCCTCGGCCACCTTCGTGCACGAGGCCCATGCTGGGGATTTGGCCTTGGAAGCCATGGCAGGCGGTGCGGGTTCGAGCATTGGACGGGGCGGCATGATCACCAAAATCCTGGCGGCCAAACGGGCAGCCGGTTCTGGCGCATCCACCGTGATCGCCTGGGGACGTGAGCCCGATGCCTTGCTGCGCTTGTGCCAGGGCGACAACATGGGCACCCTGCTGGTGGCCCAGACCGCCAAACAACAAGCCCGCAAACAATGGATGGCTGACCACCTGCAGCTGCGCGGCTCGGTCACCGTGGATGCGGGTGCAGCGCACAAAGTGCTGACCGAAGGCAAAAGCCTGCTGCCCATCGGCATGACAGGCGTCGCGGGTGATTTTTCACGCGGCGATGTGATCGCCATTCGGGATGAGCAGGGTGCCGAAATTGCTCGGGGCTTGGCCAATTACGCCAGTGCCGAGGCCCGTTTGTTGTGCCGCAAGCCCTCGCACGACTACGAGGCCTTGCTGGGCTACACCGCCGAGCCCGAAATGGTGCACCGGGACAACCTGATCCTGAGCCGCTGAAGTCAAGGGGATCGAAACCAGCCAACGCAGGGCGAGTCAGCCTTGCGGGTTCGGGTCGAAGCTGGCACCCGGGGGCAACTCCATGTGCAAGGGTGGTTGCATCTCGCTGTGATCGTGGTCGACGCCTAGATCTCGTGGGGCGCGGCTGCCGCCACGCAAATAGCGGTTTTGCCGCTCTTGCCGGGGCAAATAGCGGGCCAGTTCAGTCAGCGCCATTTCATACACGCCGCGCTTGAACTCCACCACCACATCGAGCGGCACCCAATAGTCGTTCCAACGCCAAGCGTCAAACTCGGGGTGGTCGGTGGCACGCAAGTTCAGGTGGTGGTCGTGCGTCACCATCTGCAAAAGGAACCAGATCTGTTTCTGGCCCTTGTAAAAGCCGCGTGCATCCCGTCGGATGAAGCGGTCCGGCACCTCATAGCGCAACCAGTCACGGGTTCGGGCCACGATGCGCACATGCTCCGGGTGGAGCCCCACTTCTTCGTGCAGTTCACGGAACATGGCTTGTTCAGGGCTTTCACCCCGGTCAATGCCACCCTGCGGAAACTGCCAGCTGTGGGTACGGATGCGCTTGCCCCAGAAAACCTGGTTTTTCTGGTTGAGCAGAATGATGCCGACGTTTGGCCTAAAGCCTTCACGGTCAAGCATAATCAACCTCAAATTTTTAAATTGTGTCCATTATGCACGCCGCACAGGCGCTTGCTCTTGGATGTTTCCCTGATCCCCCTGCTGAGTTAGCCCGCCGCGATGAAAGCCTCCCAGTTCCTCATTTCCACCCTCAAAGAAGCCCCCGCCGACGCTGAAGTGGTCAGCCACAAGCTCATGACCCGCGCCGGCATGATCAAAAAGCTGGGCGCAGGCATCTACAACTACATGCCCATGGGTTTGCGCGTGATCCGCAAGGTCGAAGCCATCGTGCGCGAAGAGATGAACCGCGCAGGCGCCATTGAGATGACCATGCCCGTGGTGCAGCCGGCTGAGCTGTGGCAAGAGACCGGCCGCTTTGACAAGATGGGCCCTGAATTGCTGCGCATCAAGGACCGCCATGGCCGCGATTTCGTGATCCAGCCCACCAGCGAAGAAGTGGTGACCGATGTGGTGCGCCAGGAAGTGCGCAGTTACAAACAGTTGCCCAAAAATTTTTACCAAATCCAGACCAAATTCCGCGACGAGCGCCGCCCCCGTTTTGGCCTGATGCGTGGCCGCGAATTCACCATGAAAGACGCCTACAGCTTTGACCGCGACGTGGCGAGCGCCAAGGCCAGCTACCAGGTGATGGCCGGGGCCTACCGCAAGATCTTTGACCGCTTTGGCCTCACCTACCGCGCAGTTGCCGCAGACAGCGGGGCCATCGGGGGAGATTTGTCTGAAGAGTTCCAGGTGATCGCTGCCACGGGCGAAGACGCCATCGTCTATTGCCCCACCAGCAGCTACGCCGCCAACATCGAAAAAGCCGAAGCCCTGGCCCCCAGCCAGCCGCGCGGCGCGGCATCGCAAGCGCTGACCAAGACCCCCACCCCAGGCAAGAGCACCTGCGAAGACGTGGCCGCTTTGCTGAACGTGCCCCTGTCCACCACCGTCAAATCCTTGGTGCTGGCCACCGACACCCTGAACGAGCAGGGCGAGATCGTCAAATCGCAAGTTTGGCTCTTGCTCTTGCGTGGCGACCACGACATGAACGAAGTCAAGGTCGGCAAGCTGCCCGGCATGGAAGGCGGCTTCCGTTTTGCCACCTTGAGCGAGATCGAAGACCACTTCGGCTGCAAGCCCGGCTACCTCGGCCCGCTGAACCTCAAAAAGCCCGTGCACCTGGTGGCCGACCGCGACGTGGCCGTGATGGTCGACTGGATCTGCGGCGCCAACGAAGAAGACTTCCACATCACTGGCGTCAACTGGGGCCGTGACCTGCCCGAGCCTGCGCTGGTGGCCGACATCCGCAACGTGGTCACGGGTGACAAGTCGCCTGACGGTCTGGGAGAACTGGCCATTGAGCGCGGCATTGAAGTGGGCCATGTGTTCTATTTGGGCACCAAATACTCCAAGGCCATGAGTGCCACCTTCCTAGACGAAAACGGCAAGCCCCAGTTTCTGGAAATGGGTTGCTACGGCATTGGCATCACCCGCCTGCCCGCCGCTGCCATCGAGCAAAACCACGACGAACGCGGCATCATTTGGCCCGACGCCATCGCCCCCTTCACCGTGGTGGTCTGTCCCATTGGCATGGACCGCAGCGAAGCCGTCAAGGCCGAGGCCGAACGCATCTATGCCGCCTTGTTGGCGGACGGGGTGGATGTCATCCTGGACGACCGGGGCGAGCGCCCCGGTGCCATGTTTGCCGACTGGGAACTGATCGGCGTGCCGCACCGCATCACGATTGGCGACAAGGGCCTCAAAGACGGTTTGGTCGAGTACCAGCACCGCCGGGATGCCGAATCGAGCAAAGTGTCGGTGGCCGATATTCAGGGCCACCTCAAGGGGCGTTTGGCCCCCTGAACCGCGCACCCCGGCCCATGACGCGCTCGGTCTTGCCCAGCCGCCGGGCTTGTTTGCTCAGCCTGTGCGGGACCCTGTTGCCCGCCGGGCTGACGCATGCCGGACGGCAAATCGAAGAGCCCCTGTCGCACGCCGTGCGTTCGGCCCTGAGCGCGGCGGTGGCAGCGGCAGCGCCGCCTGAGCCCCTGCTGCCCACCACTGCAGATCAGCAGGCCTATGCGCAATGGCAAGCGGCCAGCAGTCAGCGTCTGGCACGCCACAAAAAGAACCCCACCGAGCGCCAAGAATTTTTGCAAACCCTTTGGTACGAAGCCCGCCGCGCAGGCCTGCCGCTGTCGCTGGTGCTGGGCGTGGTGCAGGTCGAAAGCGCGTTTCGCAAATACGCCATTTCCAGCGCCGGGGCACGCGGCTACATGCAGGTCATGCCGTTTTGGGCGCGCCTGATCGGCGACGGCGACGACAGCCGCCTGTTCCACATGCAGACCAACCTGCGTTTTGGTTGCGTGATCCTGCGCCACTACCTGGACCGGGAACGGGGCGACATTTTCATGGGGCTGGGTCGTTACAACGGTTCACGCGGAAAAAGCGCTTATCCGCAGGCCGTTCAAGCGGCGCAGCGGCTGTGGTTGCAAGCGGAAGATTGAGGTGCACGGGCCAGCAGTGAAAAAGCCACCCGCAGGTGGCTATTCGGGGTGGCAGGGCCGCCGCCCTTGGCCAATCAGGCCTGGCCGTTGATCACTTGTTGCAGCTCGCCCGATTCGTACATTTCCATCATGATGTCCGAGCCGCCGATGAATTCGCCCTTGACGTAGAGCTGGGGGATGGTGGGCCAGTTGCTGTATTCCTTGATGCCTTGGCGGATTTCGGCGTCGTCCAGTACGTTCACGGTTTTGACCGTCTTGGGGTCCACGCCGCAAGCCTTGAGCAGTTGGATGGCACGGCCTGAAAACCCGCACATGGGAAAGCTGGCGTTGCCTTTCATGAACAGGGTGATCTCGTTGCCTTTGACGAGTTCGTCGATGCGTTGTTGGGTGTCGCTCATGTTGTTGCTCCAAGTGGGGTCGGTGTCGAATGAAGTGAATTATGTCTCTGATTGAAAGTCTGCCATTTTTGCAGGGATGTTGCTGTCACTTTGGCATGACTGCGCCTGTACAGCGCTCTAAACCGCCCAGATCGCGGCGCGACTGCACCTGCACAAAACCGGCTTCGCGCAGCAGGGCTTGCACCGGGGCCGCTTGGTCCCAGCCGTGTTCGAGCAGCAGCCAGCCGCCCGGGGCGAGGCGGCTGGGGGCTTGGGCAATGATCTGGAGGATGTCATCGAGGCCATCTGTGCCGCTGGTCAGCGCGCTCAGGGGCTCATGGGTCAGGGCGGCAAGGTGCGGGTCGCCTTCGGCCACATAGGGGGGGTTGGAGACGATCAGCTCAAATGGACCCGGCACGGCGTCCATCCAGTGGCTGATCACACACTTCACGGCCAAGTTCAGGCGCTGGGCATTGGCGCTGGCCACGGCCAGGGCGTCGGCACTGGCGTCCACCGCCGTCACCTGTGCGGCAGGGCGGTGGTGCTGCAGGGCCAGCGCCACGGCCCCGCTGCCGGTGCCCAGGTCCAGCACGCGGGTTGGCTGGCTTGAAGGCAGCAATTCCAGCGCCCATTCGACCAGGATTTCCGTGTCGGGGCGCGGGTCCAGCACACGGGCGTCCACCTTCAGCGTGAGGCCAAAAAAGTCTTTGTGCCCGGTGATATAGGCCACGGGCTCGCCTTGCAGGCGGCGCTGCAGGGCTTGGCCCCAGTTGTGTTGTTGCGCCTCGGTCAACAGATCGGTGTCGTGGGCCAGCAGCCAGGCGCGCTCATGCACCGGGCGCGCCAAGGCATGCAGCAGCAGCATCTGCGCGTCCACGCGGGCCAGCCCTTGTCTGTGGGCTTGTTGCAGGCAATCGGCCACGCTGGGGCTGGCGCGCGGGTCCATCACGCAGACGCCCCGATTTCCAGTGCAGCCAGTTGTTCTGCGGCTTCGTAGGCCTGCAGTGCATCGACCACGTCTTTCAAATCGCCTTCCATGATGGTGAGCAGCTTGTACAGCGTGAGGTTGATGCGGTGGTCGGTCAGGCGCCCTTGCGGGAAGTTGTAGGTGCGGATGCGGTCGGAGCGGTCGCCGCTGCCGATCAGGCTTTTGCGCTCGGCCGCGTCTTTGGCGGCGCGTTCGGACCGGTCTTTTTCCTGAATGCGGGCGGTCAGCACCTTCAGGGCTTGCGCCTTGTTGCTGTGCTGGCTGCGGCCATCTTGGCATTCGGCCACGATGCCGGTGGGCAAGTGGGTGATGCGCACCGCCGAGTCGGTTTTGTTGATGTGCTGCCCACCCGCGCCGCTGGCGCGGTAGGTGTCAATGCGCAAATCAGACGGGTTGATCTTGATGGCTTCGGCCTCGTCTGGCTCGGCCAGCACGGCCACCGTGCAGGCGCTGGTGTGGATGCGGCCTTGGGTTTCGGTCGCGGGCACGCGCTGCACCCGGTGGCCGCCCGATTCGAACTTGAGCGCGCCATACACCTGGTCGCCTTCGATGCGCACCACGACTTCTTTGTAGCCGCCCAGTTCGCTCATCGACTCCGAGATGATCTCGCAACGCCAAGCCTGGCTTTCGGCGAAGCGGGTGTACATGCGCAGCAAGTCGCCCGCGAACAAGGCCGATTCGTCGCCTCCGGTGCCTGCGCGAATTTCCACAAAAGCGGGGCGGGCATCGTCGGGGTCTTTGGGCAGCAGCATGCGCTGCAGCTCTGATTCCAGGCTTTGCAGTTCGGCGCTGGCGCTGGCCACTTCTTCTTCGGCCATCTCGCGCAGGTCTTCGTCATCCAACATGGTTTGGGCTGTGGCCAGATCGGCGCTGCGCTGCTGAAAGCGGGCAAAGCGCGAGGCCACGGCGCTGACCTCGGCATGTTCCCGAGAGAGTTTCAGGAACTGCGTCATGTCGGCCATGATGTCTTCGCGGGACAGTAAAAAGTCCAGCTCGGTCAAGCGCAGGGCATAGCGTTCGAGTTGCTGGATAAGAAAGGGTTTCATGCGGCCAGAATTTTTGAAAGTTGGATCTTGAATTCCAACGGGCATGGAGCAGGGAGGGTGTCGGTGTTGATGTGCCGACCTGCCAAGCCAAGCCGCTAACGCTCTTTGCGCAAGAAGACGCGCTGCACAGTTTGAATGGTGTGCTCGCGGTGCTCGGAGTCGGTCCCGCGCAACTCGGCCAGGGCGCCGTGCAGCATTTTCTGGGTCAGGCCTTTGGACAGGGCCTCCATCACGGCGATCGGGTCATCGCCCCGTGCCAGCAACTTGCGGGCGCGGACCATTTCGGCTTCGCGCCAAGCGTCGGCTTGGTTTTGCAGCTGCTGGATCAGGGGCACGGTGCCGCGTTGGCCCATCCAATGCATGAAACTTTGCACCCCGGCGTCGATGATGACCTCGGCCTCGGCCACGGCCGCTTGGCGGTGGGCTTGACCCGATTGCACCACGCCCGCCAAGTCGTCCACGGTGTAAAGGTAAACATCGTCCAGCGACTTGACTTCGGGCTCAATGTCGCGCGGCACCGCCAGATCGACCATGAACATGGGGCGGTATTTGCGTTTTTTAAGGGCACGTTCGACCGCACCCAAACCAATCAGGGGCAAGGTGCTGGCGGTGCAGCTGATGACCGCGTCGAACTCGTGCAAGCGTTCGGGCAGGTCGGACAGGGGCATGACCTCGGCCCCAAATCGGTGGGCCAGCAACTCGGCGCGGTCCAGGCTGCGGTTGGCAATCACCATGCCTTTGGGCTGCTTGGCTGCAAAGTGGGTGGCCACCAACTCGTTCATTTCACCCGCACCGACAAACAGGATGCGGATGTCTTGGATGTCTTCGAACAACTGGCTGGCCAGGCGCACCGAGGCAGCGGCCATGCTGATGGAGTGGGCACCGATTTCGGTGGAGCTGCGCACTTCTTTGGCCACGGCGAAGCTGCGCTGGAACAATTGGTTGAGGGTGCTGCCCAGGGCACCGGCTTGCTCGGCCGCACGCACGGCGTCCTTGAGCTGGCCCAGAATCTGGGCTTCACCCAATACCATGGAGTCCAGGCCGCTGGCCACGCGAAAAGCATGGCGGGCCGCCTCATTGCCTTCGAGCAAATACGTGTGGGCGTGCAGTTCAGAGGCATTGACACCACCGGTTTGGGCCAGCCAAGTCAAGGTGTCGTGCGTGGCCGCTTGGTCGGCAGCGCAGTATATTTCCGTGCGGTTGCAGGTCGACAAAATGGCTGCTTCGGGCTCTTGGGCGATACGGTGTGCCAAATCTCGGCGCAAACCGTGCAGGGTGGGCACCAGTTTGTCCACGGCGAACGCAAACCGACCGCGCAGATCCAGCGGCGCAGTGGTGTGGTTCAAACCGAGGGTCCATACAGCCATGAGGGGCATTATAGGCACGACGTGTCAACTTCGCTTGACACTGGAGTCATGAAGCCTGCTGACGTTGCTTTCCATGCACAATTGCCATTTTTACCCTGAGGCTGGGAAGCCTTGAACCACCCACAGACGCAGACCCCATGAGCTATTGGCAACTCCTTGTGCACCTGTTCAACTTTGTGCTGCCGGCTTTGGTCATGGCTGTCTGCATGCCTTGGGCGGGGCGCTGGGTCATGGGCGTGCGCGGGCCCGACACAGGCCGACGCATGGCAGTCCATGCTGTCAGTGGAGTGTTGGTGCTGGCAGCAGGTTTGTGGCTGCAAGGTCAGGATGGGAAAATGTGCACCTACATCGCTTTGGTGCTGGTGGCGGCCACTGCCGAATGGGTGATGCACCGTGGCTGGGCCCGAAAATGAGTCCAGGGCCGTATCCCCGCGGTCCAGGGTACATGTTCAAAAGGAGACAAACATGATTGGAATGAAACGCCGTGCCTTGTGTGCTTTGAGTGTCCTGGCCTTGGGCAGTGCCTGGGCCTTTCCGACAAAGCCAATCCGGGTGGTGATGGGTTTCCCGGCAGGGGGGCCACTGGATCAGCACGCGCGTCTGCTGACCGATCGGCTGCAGGCCCAGTTGGGTCAGCCCGTCCTGATCGATTACAAAGCGGGCGCAGGCGGCACCGTGGGGGCGCAAGAGGTGATGCGCTCTGCACCCGATGGCCATACCCTCATGCTGGCCAACACCGGGGTGATGGTCATCAACCCAGCGCTGTACACCAAGCTGCCTTACAGCACGCTGCGCGATTTTGTGCCGGTGGCACGCACGGCGATGCAGCCACTGGCCTTGATGGTCAACCCCAAAGTGCCGGTGAACAATTTGAAGGAATTTGTGGACTATGCCAAGGCCCGCCCTGGGCAGATCAATTACGGCTCTGCGGGCAATGGTGGCAGTAGCCATTTGGTGCCCGAGATGTTCAAGTCGGCCACGGGTCTGTTCATGGTCCACATCCCTTACCGGGGCAGTGCCCCCGCCTTCATTGACCTGATGGCAGGCCAAGTGCAGTTCATGGCTGAAAGTATTCCGCAGGCAGCGCAGTACCACAAGCAGGGCAAAGTGCGTGCACTGGCCGTGACCAGCCGCGAGCGAAACCCGGCCCTGCCCGACATCCCGACCGTGATGGAGACGGGTATTGCGAATTTTGAAGTGGTGGGCTTTTATGGCTTTCTGGCCCCTGCGGGCACCCCAAAAGACGTGGTCAACAAGCTCAGCGATGCCTTCAAGGCGGTGATGAACCAGCCCGACATCCGATCGCGCATGGTGACACAAGGGGCCGATCCGGCTTTTTTGGGGGCCGATGACTTTGCCAAATTTTTGACCAGTGAAATGCCGCGCTGGGCGCTGGTGGTTCAGAAATCGGGGGCCAAGCTCGACTGACGGGGGTTGATTCAGATCGGACTGAACCCATCCACCCGGTCGGTGATGATGCCGTCGGTGCCCAGGGCCAGCAGGTGCTGGGCGGCCCAGTCGTCGTTGACGGTGTAGCTCAGGCACCGCATGCCAGTGCCGTGGACTTGGGCCACGGTGGCGCTGTCCCACAGGGCGTAGTTGGCGACCACGGCGCAGCACTGCAGCGCCAAAGCCTTTTCCAACCAGCCGTCCCACAGCGTATCCACCAGCAGGCCACGCGGCAACTCGGGTGCCGCCGTTTGCGCTGCCGCCAGCGCGTCGGGTTTGAAAGATGTCAGCAGGGGGAGGATTTCGGCGCCTTGCCACAGTTGCGCCGCCAGACGCGCAACCGCGTCGCCCGTAGCCGCTTCAGTGCCCGGCGTGGGTTTGATTTCGATGTTCAGCAGGTAGCGGTTCGCCAGACAAAACCGGGCCAGTGCTTCCAGAGTGGGCAGTGGCTCGCCCGCAAAAGCCCGCGAATGCCAGCCGCCAGCGTCCAACTGCGACAGGGCATGCCAAGGCAGGTCACCGCCGATGCCGTTGCCGTTGGTGGTGCGCTCCAGCGTGGCGTCGTGCATCAAAAACACCACGCCGTCTGCGCTGAGCTTGGCATCGCACTCGAACATGCGAAAGCCTTGCGCTGCGCCCAGCCGGAAGGCGGTCAGGGTGTTTTCCGGGGCAAGCTTGCCAGCGCCTCGGTGGGCAATCCAGCGTGGGTAGGGCCAGTGTTTCATGGTGCTCTTCAGGCGATGCGTTTTTGCGAGGCCCTGTCAAACCAGTGCAGTCGGTCGGCGCGTGGCGTGGCGTGGAAGGTGCTGCCCGGTTGAGGCGCGGGCACTGATTCGTCCAGTCGCAGGGTCAGCGTTTCTTGGCCGAGGCGGGCGTGCACCAAGCGCTCGGCGCCCAGCAATTCCACGGTGTCTACCGTCAGTGTCCAGCCACCGTTTTCGGTGACAGGCGTGATGTCCAGGTGCTCGGGGCGGATGCCCAAAATTTGCCCTGCGGGTGTGCCCGGAGCGTGCTGCAGCAAGTTCATCGGGGGCGAGCCAATGAAGCTGGCCACAAAGGTGCTGGCCGGGCGGTTGTAGACCTCCTCGGGTGTGCCGAACTGTTCCATGTGGCCGCCGTTCATGACGATCATGCGCTGGGCCAAGGTCATGGCTTCGACCTGGTCGTGCGTGACAAACAGGCTGGTGATGCCCAATTCGCGGTGCAGTTTCTGAATTTCCAGCCGGGTCTGGGCGCGCAGCTTGGCGTCCAGATTCGACAGCGGCTCGTCAAACAAAAACACCTGCGGCTGGCGCACGATGGCGCGGCCCATGGCCACGCGCTGGCGCTGGCCACCCGACAGTTCGCGCGGTTTGCGCTGCAGCAGTTGCGACAACTCCAAAATCGCGGCAGCCTTGTCCACGCGGGTTTTGATCTCGGCCACCGGCACTTTGGCGATTTTCAGGCCATAGGCCATGTTGTCGAACACGCTCATGTGCGGGTAAAGCGCGTAGTTCTGGAACACCATGGCGATGTCGCGCTCGGCGGGCTCCAGGCCGTTGACCACGCGCTCACCAATCGAGATGGAGCCACCGGAGATGTCTTCGAGGCCCGCCACCATGCGCAGCAGGGTGGATTTGCCGCAGCCCGAGGGGCCGACGATGACGACAAATTCACCGTGTGCGATCTCGGCGCTCAGGTCGTGGATGACGGTGTTGGCTTTGTCGCCTGCACCGTAGGTTTTGAGGATGTGAGAGAGGGTGATGGAAGCCATATGTTTTTTGATCAGACGAGGACAGAGCAACGCTTCAAATGGGTCTGTCTCCGGGTTATTGATTTGACGAGGACAGAGCAACGCTTCGCATGGGTCTGTCCCCGGCTTGTTAATTTGACGAGGACAGAGCAACGCTTCGCGTTGGTCTGTCCCCGGCGTATTTATTTTTCCGTATCAACCAGGCCTTTGACGAACCATTTTTGCATCAGGATGACGACCAGCGCCGGGGGCAGCATGGCCAAGATGGCGGTGGCCATGACCACGTTCCATTCGGTGTAAGCCTCACCCGCGATCAGGCGCTTGATGCCCATGACCACCGGGTACATGTCTTCGTTGGTCGTCACCAGAAGCGGCCACAGGTATTGGTTCCAGCCATAAATGAACTGGATCACGAACAGGGCGGCGATCGAGGTGCGTGTCAGCGGCAGCAAGATGTCGATGAAAAAGCGCATCGGCCCCGCGCCGTCCATGCGCGCAGCTTCCACCAGCTCGTCGGGCACCGTGAGAAAAAACTGCCGGAACAAAAACGTGGCCGTGGCCGAGGCGATCAGCGGCACCGTCAGGCCCGCGTAGCTGTTGAGCATGCCCAGGTTGGAGACCACTTCGTAGGTCGGGCCGATGCGCACTTCGACGGGCAGCATCAGGGTGACGAAAATCATCCAGAACACCAAATTGCGCAAGGGGAAGCGGAAATACACAATGGCAAAAGCCGACAACAAATGAAATGGCGATCTTGCCAATGGCAATCACCAGCGCACTGACCAGGCTGACCCACATCATGGGCGCTGCCGCCGGGATGCGGCTGCCAGCGCTGGTTTCGCCGCCAAACAAGGCGGTTTTGTAGGTCTCCAGCGCGTGGCTGCCAGGGCCACATGGACATGGGCACCGATTGGGCGATCTCGGTCGGCGCTTTGGGTCGAGGCGACTAAAGGTGAGGTACAGCGGGAAGGCGACGATCACCACCCCCAGGATCAGCACCAGGTGGGACAAGACCGTGAGGCCGGGGCGTTTTTCAATCATGGGGCGGGCTCAGTACTGGACTTTTTTCTCGACAAAACGGAACTGCACCACCGTCAGCGCCACCACGATCAGCATCAGGATCACCGACTGCGCGGCCGAGCCGCCCATGTCCAGCGCCTTGAAGCCGTCGTAATAGACCTTGTAGACGAGGATGGCGGTGTCCTTGCCGGGGCCGCCTTGGGTGGTGGCGTCGATGATGCCGAAGGTGTCAAAAAAGGCGTAGACCACGTTGATGACCAAGAGGAAAAAATGTGGTGGGTGACAAGAGCGGGAACACGATGGTCCAAAAGCGGTGCCAAGGGGCTGGCTCCGTCGATGGCCGCTGCCTCCAGCAGGGATTTGGGGATGGACTGCAGCCCAGCCAAAAAGAACAGGAAGTTGTAGGAAATCTGTTTCCACACAGCGGCCAACACGATCAGGGTCATGGCGTGGCCAGAGTCCAGCAGGTGGTTCCACTCGATGCCCACTGAGCGCAAATAAAAGGCGATGACGCCCATGGGCGAAGCGAACATGAACAGCCACAGCACGCCCGCCACCACCGGGGCCACCGCATAAGGCCAAATGAGCAAGGTTTTGTAGATGGCCGCGCCTTTGAGCACGCGGTCGGCCATGACGGCCAGCAAAAGCGAAATGACCAAGCCGCAAACGGCCACCAGCAAAGAAAAAACAGCCGTGGTTTTGAAGGATTCGAGGTAAGTGCTGTCAGCAAACAGGCGCTCGAAGTTCTCCATGCCGACAAATTCGGTGCTCAGGCCAAAAGCGTCTTGCGACAACACACTTTGGTACAAGGCCTGACCGGCGGGCCAGAAAAAGAAAACAAGCACGATGGCCATTTGCGGCGCTATGAGCAGCCAGGGCAACCATCGGGATTGGAATCGAACGCGTTTTTCCATAGGGGCAGAGTTTAGGCGAGCCACAAAAGCTCAAAAAACAGGGGCGCGTGGCCCCTGTTTTCAAGACAAAACCTGGGCAACCTGCCCGGGTTCAACACTCACTTGTTGGCTTTTTGGAAGCGCTCGAGTTGCTCGTTGCCACGCTTGACCGCGGCGTCCAGCGCTTCTTTGGGGCCTTTTTTACCAGCCCAGACCTGTTCGAGCTCTTCGTCGTTGATGGTGCGGATCTGCACAAAGTTGCCCAAGCGGATGCCGCGTGACTTTTCAGTGGTCTTGCGGATCATCTGCTCCACCGACACATCGGTGCCAGGGTTTTGCTTGTAGAAGCCCGATTTCTCGGTCATTTCAAACGAGGCGGGTGTCAAAGGCAGGTAGCCCGTACGCTGGTGGCTGCGGGCATCGACTTCGGGCTTGGACAGGTGGGCGAAGAACTGGGCCACGCCCTTGTATTCCTCGGCCTTCTTGCCCGACATCACCCAAAGGCTGGCGCCGCCAATCACGGTGTTTTGCGGCGCACCGGTCACATCGGGGTAGTAAGGCAAGGTGCTGATGCCACTGGCGAACTTGGCGTTGCGCTTGATGTTGCCATACAGCGCAGAGCTACCCGTGGTCATGGCGCATTCGCCAGACACAAACACCGCATCGGCCGCGTTGCCCCGGCCCTTATAAACAAACAAGCCGGTTTTGGACATGTTGGCCAGGTTCTCGATGTGGCGCACATGCAAGGGGCTGTTGAAGTTCAGACGGGCGTCGATGCCGCGCATGCCGTTGCCCTTGGTGGCGAATTCGGTGTTGTGCCAGGCCGAGAAGCTCTCGAGCTGTGTCCAGCTCACCCAGCTGGTGGTGAAAGGGCACTTGTGACCCGAGGCCTTGAGCTTGGCAGCCGCCAGCGCGACTTCAGGCCAGGTTTTGGGTGGTTTTTCAGTGTCAAGGCCCGCAGCCTTGAAGGCATCTTTGTTGTAGTGAAAGACCGTGGTGGAACTGTTGAAAGGAAAGCTCAGCATCTGGCCGTTAGGGGCCGTGTAGTAGCCAGCTACTGCAGGCACGTAGTTTTTAGGCTCGAACTTGACGCCAGCGTCAGCCATCACTTTGCCTACAGGCACGATGGCGCCTTTGCTGGCCATCATGGTGGCGGTGCCCACTTCAAACACCTGCAGAATGTGCGGGGCGTTGCCCGCACGGAAGGCGGCGATGGCCGCCGTCATGGATTCGTCGTAGCTGCCCTTGAACGTGGGCACAACTTTGTACTGTGTCTGACTGGCATTGAAGTCTTTGGCGTGGTCGTTGACCCATTCGCCCAAGGCGCCGCCCATGGAGTGCCACCATTGAATTTCGGTTTGGGCTTGGGCCGACAGACTGGCCAGGCCCAAGGCCAGGGCGGTGATCGAGAGTTTGAGTTTCGTGCGGGCTCCTGATAGGGGTAAAACAAGAATGAATCGACCGCTTGGGGTGTCCAATGGGGTGTCCAAGCTTGAAGGCCATCGCCTTGTATTGGGTCTGATTCAAAGGTATTGCTGATTAAAACCCTGTGAAAGATCCGTGACAACCCGGACTTTCCATGAGTCCAGACCCCTGCGTGACAGGTGTCCCCACCCCCGGCGCGTGTTTGCTGCACTGCGGTAACATCTGTTCTCAGCCGGTTTGACGCCTCCGTCCAGGTCTGGCTGAACGCGTTTTCACCCACGCCTTTGACCGTGCACCCCCCATGAATGCTCCCACCACGCTCCAACATTTGATGCAAGCCGACGCCGATGCGCCGCGCTTGCGCGAGATTCCTTACAACTACACCAGCTTTTCAGACCGCGAAATCGTGCTGCGCTTGCTGGGCGAGTCGGCTTGGGATCTGCTGAACCAGTTGCGCCAGGAGCGCGGCACGGGCCGCTCTGCCCGCATGCTGTACGAAGTGTTGGGCGACATCTGGGTGGTGGAGCGCAACCCTTATCTGCAGGACGACCTGCTGGACAACCCGGCCCGCCGCAAACTGCTGGTGGAAGCCTTGCAGCATCGCCTGGGCGAGGTGCAAAAGCGCCGCACCCCCAGCGTGGACGCCGCCCGCGACGCCTTGGTCGGCCAACTGTTGGCCATGGCCACCCAGGCCGTGACGCAGTTCAATGAGCGCTTTGGCCGCATGGCCAAGCTGCGCAGCCAGGTGCAAAAGACTTTGGGCCGACTCACGGCCAAGGACAACATCAAATTCGATGGCCTCTCGCGTGTGAGCCACGTGACCGACGCGACCGACTGGCGCGTGGAATACCCCTTTGTGGTCCTGACACCTGACTCCGAAGAAGAAATGGCGGGTCTGGTCAAGGGCTGTATCGACCTGGGCCTGACCATCGTGCCCCGGGGCGGCGGCACGGGCTACACCGGCGGCGCTATTCCCTTGACCTGGAAGAGCGCGGTGATGAACACCGAGAAACTCGAAGCCATGACCGAGGTCGAGATGTTCGATCTGCCCGGCGTGGCCCACCCGATTCCCACCATCTGGACCGAAGCCGGGGTGGTCACCCAGCGCGTGGCCGATGCGGCTGAGCGCGGCGGTTTTGTGTTTGCGGTGGACCCGACCTCTGCAGAAGCTTCTTGCATTGGCGGCAACATCGCCATGAACGCGGGCGGCAAAAAAGCCGTGCTCTGGGGCACGGCGCTGGACAACCTGGCCAGCTGGCGCATGGTCACCCCCGACGCCGAATGGCTGGATGTGGTCCGCATGGACCACAACATGGGCAAAATCCACGATGCCGAAGTGGCCACGTTTGAGCTGCGCTACTTCAAGGCCGACGGCAAAACCCCGATCCGCACCGAAACCCTGGTCATCCCCGGCAAAACCTTCCGCAAAGAAGGCCTGGGCAAGGACGTGACCGACAAGTTCCTGAGCGGTTTGCCGGGTGTGCAAAAAGAAGGCTGCGACGGCCTGATCACCAGCGCCCGCTGGGTGATGCACCGCATGCCCACGCACACCCGCACCGTGTGCATGGAGTTCTTTGGCCACGCCCGCGAGGCGGTGCCCAGCATCGTCGAGATCAAGGACTTCATGTTTGCCGAGCAAAAGCGCACCGGCACCGTGATGGCGGGTCTGGAGCATCTGGACGACCGCTATTTGCGGGCGGTGGGTTACTCCACCAAGTCCAAGCGCGGCGGCTTCCCCAAGATGGTCTTGATCGGCGACATCGCCGGTGACAATGCCGACGACGTGGCCAAAGCCACGTCCGAGATCGTGCGCATCGCCAACTCGCGCAGCGGCGAAGGCTTCATTGCCATCAGCCCCGAAGCGCGTAAAAAGTTCTGGTTGGACCGCAAGAAAACAGCGGCCATTTCGCGCCACACCAACGCCTTCAAGGTCAACGAAGACGTGGTGATCCCCTTGCCGCGCATGGCCGAGTACACCGACGGCATCGAGCGCATCAACATTGAGCTGTCGCTGCGCAACAAGCTCAAGCTGTGCCGTGAAATCGAAGCCTTTTTGGAGCGTGGCAACCTGCCTTTGGGCAAGCAAGACGATGCCAACGACATCCCGTCTGCCGAGTTACTCGAAGACCGTGTGGCGCAAGCCCTGGCCGTGGTGCGCGAGGTGCAGGCGCAGTGGCAAGGCTGGCTCACGCAAGTCGATGCGCTGTTCCCCCAGCTGCAAGAGCACACTTTGCGTGCCAGCTGGAAGACGCAAATCCGTCCGGCTTTCCAGAACATCTTCTCGGGCTCGGCCTTTCCTGCCGATTACTGAACGAGGTCACGGCCATTCACCAGCGCGTGCTCAAGGGCCGCGTGTGGGTGGCGCTGCACATGCATGCCGGTGACGGCAATGTGCACACCAACATTCCGGTCAACTCCGACAACTACGAGATGCTGCAAACCGCGCACGAAGCGGTGGCCCGCATCATGGTGCTGGCGCGCAGTCTTGACGGTGTCATCTCGGGCGAGCATGGCATTGGCATCACCAAGCTGGAGTTTTTGACCGACGCCGAGTTGGCCAACTTCACCGCCTACAAAGCCAAAGTGGACCCGCAAGGGCGCTTCAACAAAGGCAAGCTGCTGCGCGGCGCAGCCCTCACGGGCTTGGGTGACGATGTGCACGCGGCCGACCTGACGCACGCCTACACCCCCAGCTTTGGCCTGATGGGCCACGAGTCGCTGATCATGCAGCAGTCGGACATAGGTGAGATCGCTGCCAGCGTGAAAGACTGCTTGCGCTGCGGCAAGTGCAAACCCGTGTGCGCCACGCATGTGCCGCGTGCCAATTTGCTCTACAGCCCGCGCAACAAAATCTTGGCCACGTCATTGCTGGTCGAGGCCTTTCTGTACGAGGAGCAGACGCGCAGGGGCATCTCCATCAAGCACTGGCAAGAGTTCGAAGACGTGGCCGATCACTGCACTGTTTGCCACAAGTGCCTGACGCCTTGCCCGGTGAACATCGACTTTGGCGAAGTGTCGATGAACATGCGCAACCTGCTGCGCAAGATGGGGCAAAAGAGCTTCCGGCCAGCGGCGGAGTTTCAGTCTTGGTTCATTGGTACCGCCAGTCCGAACGCCATTGCGTTGGGTCAGGCGTTGACCAAAATCAGTTTCAAGGCGCAACGCTTTGGCAACCGCGTGTTGAATGTTTTTGCACGTCAGCAAACCAAGGCACCTCCAGCGTCTGTGGGACAACCGCCGATTAAGGAGCAGGTGATTCACTTCATCAACAAGAAAATGCCTGGGGGCCTGCCCAAGAAGGGCGCTCGTGCTTTGCTCGACATCGAAGACAAAGACTTCGTGCCGATCATCCGTGACCCTAAAACCACGAGTGCGGAGACCGAGGCGGTGTTTTACTTCCCCGGCTGCGGCTCCGAGCGCCTGTTCAGCCAAGTGGGCTTGGCGACGCAGGCCATGCTGTGGCATGCGGGCGTGCAAACGGTGTTGCCACCGGGCTACCTGTGCTGCGGTTACCCGCAAAAGGGTTCGGGTCAGTTCGACAAGGCCGAAAAAATCATCACCGACAACCGGGTGCTGTTCCACCGCGTGGCCAACACGCTCAACTACCTCGACATCAAGACGGTGGTGGTCAGCTGCGGCACCTGCTACGACCAGCTGCAGGGCTACGAGTTCGACAAGATTTTCCCGGGCTGCCGCATCGTGGACATTCACGAGTACCTGCTCGAAAAAGGCATCAAGCTCGAATCCCAAGGCGCGTACCTCTACCACGACCCTTGCCACAGCCCGATGAAGTTGCAAGCGCCCATGAAAACTGTCACAGCATTGTTGGGCGATGGTGTGATGGAGAGCAGTCGCTGCTGTGGTGAAAGCGGTGGTTTGGCCACGTCACGCCCTGATATCTCCACACAGATTCGCTTTCGCAAAGAAGAAGAAATTCGCAAAGGCGAGGTCGCTTTGCGTCAATCGGGCGCGGTCAAAGCAGACGAGAACATCAAAATTCTCACCTCTTGCCCGAGCTGTCTGATGGGCTTGAACCGCTACCAAGACGACCTGCAAAACGGTCTGCTCGAAGCCGACTACATCGTGGTCGAGATGGCCAAACACATCCTGGGCGAGAACTGGATGCCCGAATACGTGAGCGCTGCCAACGCAGGCGGCATTGAGCGCGTGCTGGTGTAAGCCCAACGCGCAACCCGACAGCAAGATTTCGAAAGCAAAAGATGGCCGGATTGAAAAAAGACATGCCCCACCCCGAGTCGCTGACCCTGCACGGTCAGACCCGGGTGCTGGAGATCGGGTTTTCCGACGGGGCGCAGTTCCGCATCCCGTTTGAGTTGATGCGCGTGTATTCGCCCTCGGCCGAGGTGCAAGGCCATGGCCCCGGCCAGGAAGTGCTGCAGACCGGCAAGCGCGAGGTCGGCATTGCCGAGATCGAGCCTGTGGGCAATTACGCCGTGAAACCCACCTTCACGGATGGGCACGAATCGGGCCTGTTCACCTGGGAATACCTGTACTTTCTGGGCGACCAAGAGGCCGCTCTCTGGAAACAGTACGAAGACCGCCTGCAAGCCGCGGGCATGAGCCGGGACGCGCCCATGATCGAAGCCTCAGCGGGTGGCAGTTGCGGTCACAAGCATTGAGGTGACGAACATGAGCAGTACCCACTTCGGTTTCAAAACCGTCGACGAGACCGAAAAAGCCAAGCACGTGCGCGGCGTGTTCGACTCGGTCGCGTCCAAATATGACGTGATGAACGACCTGATGTCCATGGGCCTGCACCGCGTCTGGAAGGCTTACACCGTGCAAGTGGCCAACCTCAAAGAGGGCGATCAGGTGCTGGACATTGCAGGTGGCACGGGTGACTTGGCCATGGCGTTTGCCAAAAAGGTGGGTGCCACCGGCCGCGTGGTGCACACCGACATCAACGAAGCCATGCTCTCCACCGGGCGTGACCGCCTGGTCGACCACGGCTTGGCCTTGGCCACGCTGGTGTGCGATGCCGAGAAGCTGCCCTTTCCAGATGGCCACTTCAACGTGGTCAGCGTGGCCTTTGGCCTGCGCAACATGACGCACAAGGACGTGGCGCTCAAAGAGATGTGCCGCGTGCTCAAGCCGGGGGGCAAGTTGCTGGTGCTGGAGTTTTCCAAGGTGGCCAAGCCCCTTGAAAAAGCCTACGACTGGTACAGCTTCAAGATCCTGCCCAATTTGGGCAAGCTGGTGGCGGGCGATGCCGACAGTTACCGTTACCTGGCCGAATCGATCCGGATGCACCCTGGGCAGCAAGAGCTGAAAACCCTTATGAAAAATGCCGGATTTGGTCATGTGGATTTTCACAATTTGTCTGCGGGGGTGGTAGCCTTGCATTTGGGCATCAAATGTTGACGCCTGAAAACTGAATTTACTGAGATGGAGACACCATGAACAGCAAACTTGTTACCCTGATGCTCGCTGGCGTGATGGCCTTGGGCAGTCTGAACGCCGAGGCTGCACGCCGCATGGGTGGCGGCAAGTCTGTCGGACAGCAATCCAACCAAGTGACCAAGCGCGATGCCGCACCCCAAACACCGGCTGCACCAGCGCAAAACGCCGCTCCTGCCAATGCCGCCAAACCCGGTGCTGCCCCTGCTGCGGCCGCACCCAAGCGCCCATGGGGCGCGATGTTGGGTGGCTTGGCCGCTGGCTTGGGTTTGGCCTGGTTGGCCAGCTCACTCGGCATGGGTGAAGCCTTTGGCAACATCTTGATGGCTTTGTTGATTGGCGTGGCAGTGGTTGCCGTGATCGGCATGGTCATGCGAGCCCGCCGTGGTGGCGTGGCTCAGTCGGGTGGCTTGGCTTACCAAGGTGCCGGCGGATCATCTCAAAACCCGGCCACTTTCAAACAGTACAGTCCCAACAACGTGGGCAACGATGCTTCCGCCCGCCCTTGGGAAAGCCAAAACACTCGATTTGACGGTTCAACGGCCTCCCAGTCCACCGGTTCCATGATCGGTTCGGGCATCGGCTCCGGCCTGAACGTCCACAGCAGCGACCCCTTGAGCGGCTCGCAAACCTGGGGCATCCCTGCTGGTTTTGATGTCGACAACTTTGTCAGCGCAGCCAAACGCAATTTCGTGACGCTCCAGGACGCCTGGGACCGCTCGGACATCTCTGCCCTGCGCGCCATGATGACCGACGCCATGGTGGTCGAGATCCGCAACCAGTTGGCCGAGCGTGAAGCCCAGTTCCCAGGTCAACCCAACAAGACCGAGGTGGTCATGCTCGATGCGCAGCTGTTGGGTATTGAAGAGCAGGCCGATGTCTACATGGCCAGCGTGGAATTCAACGGCATGATCCGCGAAGACGCATCTTCCGGCCCCAGCCCGTTCCGCGAGGTCTGGAACATGACCAAGTCCAAGCAAGGCGGCGGCTGGCTGGTTGCTGGAGTGCAAGCCCTTCAATAACTCGCGGCTCCAAAAGGGGCTGTGCTTTCGGGAATAATCGGGGACTATGGCAACACAGTCCCCTTTTTCTTGGGCCGCTCAGGCACTCCCCGATATGCTGCAACGCTTCACGCAAGAGTTTCAGCCCCCCACTTGGTTGGTGGATGAAACGATCAACCGCTTGGTGTTGTTCCTCAACCATGTCTTGATGAGTGAGTCCGAGGCCAGGGCCCGCTTGGCCAGGCAAAAAGGCCAGCGCATCGAACTGGTCTGGCAGCGCATGCGGCTGCAACTGACGCCTACCCCCGCAGGCTTGCTTGAGCATGGTCACTTCGAGGGCTTTGACCTTCGCCTGACAGTGACCGAAGAGTCACCCGTCTCAATGGCTACGGCATTGGCCCGGGGTGACAAACCCAAAGTTCGCATCGAAGGCGATGTGCAACTGGCTGCCGAGGTCAACTGGTTGATCGACCATGTGCGCTGGGATGCCGAAGAGGACCTGGCCCGCTTGATCGGCGACGCCCCAGCCCACACCCTGGCGCAAGCCGCAAGGCAGGCCGTGACTGCTTTGCGCAGTTTTGTCGCCCAGCGGCCAGGTACCGGGCTGCGAACGGGCAGCGTAGCATGATGCGCTGGGGCCGTCTCGGGCGCGGTGCCTTCATCATTTTCATCGTCTTGCGCTATGGCCTGGACGAGCTGGTGCTCTCCAGTTTTCAAAAGCCCTGGATTCGCCTGCTGGCCCGTGTGCTTTCGGTAGGTCGTGACCTGCGCTCGCCCCGGGCGGTGCGTCTGCGTGAAGCGCTCGAACGCCTGGGCCCGATTTTTGTGAAATTCGGCCAGGTGTTGTCCACGCGTCGTGACTTGCTGGCGCCCGATATCGCAGAGGAGTTGGCCAAGCTGCAAGACCGGGTCCCGCCTTTCAGCTCGGCCATCGCGGTGGCGTCGATCGAGCGGGCTTTCAACCGCAAGGTGGATGACATTTTCGAGACTTTTGAGCGCGAGCCTGTGGCCAGTGCTTCGATCGCGCAAGTCCACTTTGCCACTTTGCGCGGCAAAGGGGGCGTGGTGCGCGCGGTGGCGATCAAGGTCTTGCGCCCAGGGATGCTGCCCGTCATTGACAAAGACATCAGCCTCATGCGCATGATGGCTGGTTGGGTGGAGAGTCTGAGCACTGATGGCAAACGACTCAAGCCTCGCGAGGTGGTGGCTGAGTTTGACAAATACCTGCACGACGAGCTGGACCTGGTGCGCGAAGCGGCCAACGCCGCGCAGTTGCGCCGCAACATGCAAGGGCTTGATCTGGTGCTGATCCCCGAGATGATCTGGGACTTTTGCCACCCGGAGGTCATCGTCATGGAGCGCATGCATGGCGTGCCCATCAGCCAGGTGGACCGCTTGCGTGCAGCGGGCGTGGACATTCCCAAACTGGCCCGCGATGGCGTAACCTTGTTTTTCACGCAGGTGTTTCGCGATGGCTTTTTCCACGCCGACATGCACCCCGGCAACATCCAGGTTAGCTTGGCGTCGGAGACCTTCGGCCGCTACATCTCGCTGGACTTCGGCATCGTGGGCACGCTCACCGAGTACGACAAGGAATATCTGGCGCAAAACTTCACCGCGTTTTTCCGCCGTGACTACAAGCGCGTGGCCGAGCTGCACATCGAGTCCGGCTGGGTACCGCCTGAGACGCGGGTGGATGAGCTGGAGTCGGCCATCCGTGCGGTGTGCGAGCCTTACTTCGACCGCCCGCTCAAGGAAATTTCGCTGGGCATGGTGCTGATGCGCCTGTTCCAGACCTCGCGCCGCTTTCAGGTCGAGATCCAGCCGCAACTGGTGTTGCTGCAAAAGACCCTGCTCAACATCGAGGGCCTCGGTCGCGACTTGGACCCCGAGCTGGACCTGTGGAGCACGGCCAAGCCTTTCCTCGAAAAATGGATGCTGGCGCAAATCGGTCCCAAAAAGCTGTGGGAAGAACTCAAGTCGCAGGCGCCGCTCTACGCCAAACTGCTGCCGCAGTTGCCTCGCTTGCTGCACGGCTATTTGCAGCAGCCGCAGAAAAACGACACGCGGCAGATCGAGCAGTTGTTGGCCGAGCAACGCCGAACCAACAAATTACTGCAAACCCTAATTTACGCCGGGCTGGGCTTTGTGTTCTCCTTGCTCGTTATGCAGGTGGGCATGCACCTGCATCTTTTTTCATAAGTTCCAATCCTGGAGGAGACGAAGGTGCTGCTGACTTTTGTGATCGCTTATTTGGCCGTGACCATCGGCATTGGCTTGTTGGCTGCGCGCCGGGTTCACGGGGCCAAGGATTATCTGGTGGCAGGGCGCAGTTTGCCCCTTTACATGAACGTGGCCACGGTGTTCGCCACCTGGTTCGGGGCTGAGACCGTCTTGTCGGTGTCGGCCACCTTTGCCAAGGATGGCCTCAATGGCATTCCCGGTGACCCGTTTGGTGCCACCGTCTGCCTGGTGCTGGCGGCGCTGTTGTTTGCCAAGCTGTTTTACCGCCTGAACCTGCTGACGATTGGCGACTTTTACAAAGTACGCTATGGCAAGTCGGTCGAGGTGCTGACCAGCGTGGCGATTGTTTTGTCTTACCTGGGCTGGACCTCGGCGCAATTGACGGCACTGGGTCTGGTGATCCATGTGCTGTCGTCTGGGGTCATTGACCTGAACCACGCCATCATGATGGGCGCGGCCGTGGTGTTGTTGTACACCGTCTTTGGTGGCATGTGGTCAGTGGCCTTCACCGACTTGTTGCAGACGGTGGTGATCGTGGTGGGGTTGATGGCAGTGGCCTTGCTGGTGGGCGGCAATGCGGGCGGATTCGACAAAGTGGTGGCACAGGCCGCAGCCGATGGCAAATTCGACATGTTCCCAGCCGATATGGATGCCGCCGCCTGGTGGGCCATGGCGGGTGCTTTTTTTGCATTCGCCTTTGGTTCCATCCCGCAACAGGATGTGTTTCAGCGCATGACCAGTGCCAAGGATGAAAAAACCGCCGTGCGTGGGACACTCATTGGCGGTCTGATGTACTTTGTGATCGCTTTCATTCCCCTGTACATCGCTTACGCGGCGCTGATCGCCCACCCCGAGCTCAAGGCCTTGTTTGACTCGGAAGATGCCCGCGCCATCCAACGCATCCTGCCTGATCTGGTGTTGGGCCAGATGCCCATGTGGGCGCAGATCATGTTTTTTGGTGCCTTGCTCTCGGCCATTTTGTCAACCGCCAGCGGGGCTTTGCTGGCCCCCACGGCCACTTTCACCGAAAACGTGCTCAAGCCTTTTGTGCCCCACATGAGCGACCGCCAGTTCTTGCTGCTCTTGCGCATCATTTTGGTCGCCTTCACGGCTTGCGCCTTGGTGTTCGCCATGAACAGCACCAGCACCATGTACGAGATGGTGCAAAACGCCTACAACGTCACCCTGACCGGGGCTTTTGTGCCGCTGGTGGCGGGCGCTTTTTGGCAGCGCGCCAACACCCAGGGCGCTTTGTTCTCGGTGGTGCTGGGGGTGGGCACTTGGCTGGTGTTCAATTTCCTGGCACCCGAGACCCTGGTACCCGCCAACTTGCTGGGCCTGGCCGCTTCCATTGTTGGTATGTTGATGGGCTCCTTGACCCCCACGGTGATTCCGAACCGAGGGCAGTCCATCGCCAGCGCCTTGGGTCACGCCGATAAATCCCCATCCGGCCTTTGATTCGTCTCAACCGCTGCCCCTGAGTGTGGGGGGCAGCGATAAGCGTCAAAGCCTCGCAGGGCGATGTCAAGCCTATAATTGAAGGTTTTCTTGCATCACCGTCAAAGGCTTTTCATGCCCATTTACGCTTACAAATGCGACGCCTGCGGCCATGCCAAGGATGTTCTGCAAAAAATCAGCGATGCGCCCCTGACCGACTGCCCGGCTTGTGGAGCCCCTAAATTCCATAAACAACTCACGGCACCTGGCTTTCAACTCAAGGGCACCGGCTGGTATGCCACGGATTTCAAGGGATCAGGTGCATCGGCAGCAGCAGCCCCTGCAGCAGCAGCCACCGATGCCGTGGCCAGCCCAGCGCCTGCAGTGGGCGGCGAGACGAGTTCTGCAGCTTCCACCAGCAACAGCGCCTGTGCGACGTCTTGTGCTTGCCACTGAGTCGCACTGAGCCCCCACCGATTGGCCCTCATGATCCAACGCA
Source organism: Limnohabitans sp. (assembly GCF_023910625.1). NCBI lineage: Bacteria > Pseudomonadati > Pseudomonadota > Betaproteobacteria > Burkholderiales > Comamonadaceae > Limnohabitans > Limnohabitans sp. The sequence goes on along the minus strand of NZ_JAAVVW010000003.1, from coordinate 1,617,498 downwards.
GCTTCAAACAGTACTTCATCACCGGCTTGTTGGTGTGGCTTCCCATGGGCATCACGGTGTGGGTGATCATGTGGTTGGTCGGGGTGCTCGATGCCATCTTCCTGGCGGTTCTCCACGCCGCTGACACCCTCATTCCGGGGATCCATGCCAGCGCCGAATACCTTCGTGGGGTGCCTGGCTTGGGGGTCCTGATTGTGGCGGTGGTGATCTTTGCCACTGGTGTCTTTGTGGCCAATATGTTTGGTCAGTGGTGGTTGCGCAAATGGCACGGCATGATGAACCGCATCCCCGTGGTGCGCAGCATCTACACCAGCGTCAAGCAAGTGGCAGACACCTTGTTTTCGGGCAGCGGCCATGCCTTTTCTAAGGCGCTGTTGGTGCAATACCCCCGGCAAGGCTCGTGGACCGTGGCCTTTTTAACGGGCACCCCCGGCGGTGAAGTGGTCACCCATATGAACCAGCCCATGGTCAGTGTGTATGTGCCGACCACTCCCAACCCGACATCGGGGTTCTTTTTGATGATGCCCAAGGCAGATGTGGTCGAGCTCGACATGACCGTGGACGACGCCCTGAAATACATCATCTCCATGGGCGTGATGGTGCCCCCCATTCGTGCAGCCAAACCTGGGGCGGATGCCTTGAAGACCCCGCAAGCCACCTGAAGCCCTCTTTTTTCGAACTGTTCCTGCGTTTTCAGAAAGTACAACATGTCCATGCGCTCCCACTATTGCGGTCTGGTGACCGAAGCCCTGACCGGTCAAGCCGTGAGCCTGTGCGGCTGGGTCAACCGCCGCCGTGACCACGGCGGTGTGATCTTCATCGACCTGCGCGACCGCGAAGGTTATGTGCAGGTGGTGTGCGACCCGGACCGCCCCGACATGTTCAAGGTGGCCGAAGAGGTGCGCAACGAATACTGCGTGCAGATCAAAGGCATCGTGCGTGCCCGCCCCGATGGCACCACCAACGAAGGCCTCAAAAGCGGCAAGATCGAGGTGCTGTGCCATGAGCTGATCGTCCTGAACGAGTCGGTCACGCCCCCGTTTCAGATCGACGAAGACAACCTGTCCGAGACGACCCGCCTGACGCACCGCGTGCTGGACCTGCGCCGCCCGTACATGCAAAACAACCTGATGCTGCGCTACAAAGTGGCCATGGAAGTGCGCAAGTACCTAGATGAAAACGGTTTTGTGGACATCGAAACCCCCATGCTCACCAAAAGCACGCCCGAAGGTGCGCGTGATTATCTGGTGCCCAGCCGCGTGCACGATGGCCAGTTTTTTGCCTTGCCCCAGTCGCCCCAGTTGTTCAAACAATTGCTCATGGTGGCGGGCTTCGACCGCTACTACCAGATCACCAAGTGCTTTCGCGACGAAGACTTGCGTGCTGACCGCCAGCCTGAATTCACTCAAATCGATATCGAAACATCGTTCCTGACCGAAGAAGAAATTCGGGACATGTTCCAGGGCATGATCAAACGCGTGTTCCTCAAAACCATCGGCGTGGACCTCGGCGAGTTCCCGGTGATGACTTACCAGGACGCCATGCACCTTTATGGCTCTGACAAGCCCGACCTGCGTGTGAAACTGCAGTTCACAGAGGTCACCGATGTCATGGCAGATGTGGACTTCAAAGTCTTCTCGGGAGCTGCCAACATGAAGGGCGGTCGCGTGGTGGCCTTGCGCGTGCCGGGGGGTTCGGTCGAAGGCGGCGGCATCAGCCGTGGCGAGATCGACGCCTACACCGAGTTCGTCAAGATCTACGGCGCCAAGGGCCTGGCCTACATCCGTGTCAACGACCTGTCCAAGGGTCGTGACGGTCTGCAATCGCCCATTGTCAAAAACATCCACGACACAGCGCTCAACGCCGTCTTGGAGCGTTCGGGTGCAAAGAACGGCGACTTGATTTTCTTTGGTGCCGACAAGGAAAAAATCGTCAACGACGCCATCGGCGCGCTGCGCATCAAGATCGGCCACAGCGTGTTCGGCAAAGCCAACGGTTTGTTCGAAAACCATTGGGCCCCGCTGTGGGTGGTCGACTTTCCGATGTTCGAATACGACGACGAAAACCAGCGCTACACCGCTGTGCACCACCCCTTCACCGCGCCCAAAGATGGCCACGAAGACTGGATGGTCACCGCCCCCGAGAAGTGCATTTCCAAGGGCTACGACATGGTCTTGAACGGCTGGGAAATGGGCGGCGGCTCGGTGCGTATCCACCGTGCTGACGTGCAGCAAAAAGTGTTTGACGCCCTGAAGATCACACCCGAAGAAGCGCAGCTCAAGTTCGGCTTCTTGCTCGACGCCTTGCAATATGGCGCGCCTCCGCACGGCGGTTTGGCCTTCGGTTTGGACCGCATTGTGACCTTGATGACCGGTGCCGAGTCCATCCGCGACGTGATTGCCTTCCCCAAGACCCAACGTGCCCAATGCTTGCTCACGCAAGCTCCGAGCCCGGTGGATGAGAAGCAATTGCGCGAGCTGCACATCCGTTTGCGCAACGTGGACGCTGCCAAAGCTGCCTAAGCTGCGCTAAATCCTGCCAACTGACAACGCCACCTTCGGGTGGCGTTGTCAGTTGTGGTGCACCTTTGTGGTCTAGGTTATCGGCAAATGGGCTGGCGCAATTCCCGGCGGGCCCACAAAGTGCATCACTGGCATGCCAAGTCGGAACGATCCACAAAAAAGGCCTCAAAACCGAAGTCTTGAAGCCTTTGAGGTCTGAGCTCAGCACGAAGCTGAGCTAAAAGTTTTGAAACGGCATCGATGCCGTTTGCGCGGTTTGCAGTGTTCAGTAGCCGCCGCGGCCGCCGCCGCCACCGCCGTAGCCGCCACCGCCGGAGCGATCGCTGCCGTAGCCGCCGCCGGAGCGACCGCCACCGCCGTAACCGCCGCCGCCGCCGCCGAAACCACCGGAACGGGGAGGACGTGCCTCCATCGGACGGGCTTCGTTCACAGTGATGCTGCGACCACCCAAAGACTGGCCATTCATGCCAGCGATAGCGGCTTGGGCTTCAGCATCGCTGCCCATTTCGACAAAGCCGAAACCTTTGGAGCGACCAGTGTCGCGTTCCATCATGACTTTGGCGCTGGTGATGGCGCCGAATTCTCCGAAAGCCTGTTGCAGGTCTTCGTCGCGAACACTGTACGGCAGGTTGCCGACGTAAAGTTTATTGCCCATGGGGGACTCCTCAGAAATACAAAAAAACAAAGCGATGGGGTCCCGAAAGCACAACAAACTGAAAACTGCCGCCGTAGCGCGCGAAACTGACCGATCACCTGACTTGTGCTGTTTTTCATGACAAACACAATCGTATTATGGGGCAAAGAACATAAAAGGGGTTTTCTGCGTGTACTGGCGATGCCTCTCTGGGCGTTTGCGACCCGCTCATGCAGATGGCCCATGCCGCGAATGGCGTGCCTCTCAATACATCAGCGTGATCAGACGGCGGCGGGCGGGGTGGATGTCCACCTGGCTCAATCCTGGCCCGCCTCGGGCTGCCTAGAATGGCTGCTGTGACTTCCATGACCTACAAAATTCCCGAATCTGTGTTGGTGGTGATCTATACCCCCAGCGGTCAAGTCTTGCTCATTCGCCGGGCCGATGCGGGCACTTGGCAGTCGGTCACGGGCAGCAAGGATTCCCCGGAAGAAAACTGGGCCGACACGGCGATGCGAGAGGTGCTCGAAGAAACAGGCATCGATGCGCGGCATCCTCCTTACCATTTGCAAGACTGGCATCTGGAAAACGTTTATGACATTTACCCCGCTTGGCGCTGGCGTTACCACCCACAGGTGAGCCGCAATACGGAACGGCTGTTCGGACTGAGCGTGCCTGATCAAACTCCCATCACCTTGAGCTCGACCGAGCACACCGAATGGCAATGGCTGCCTTGGCAGGTCGCAGCAAACCATTGTTTTTCGGCCTCCAATGCCGAGGCCATCCTCATGCTGCCGCATTTCGAGAACCAGATTGGCCTGTGATGCCTAAGCGGAACGAACACCCTATTTTGCGCGTGGCCACCTACAACATCCACAAGGGTGTGCAGGGGCTTGGGCCAGTGCGGCGTCTGGAAATCCATAATCTGGGCCATGCGGTTGAGCAGCTCGATGCAGACATCGTGTGCCTGCAAGAGGTGCGGCGCATGCACCGCCGCGAAGAGCGCTACTTTTCGCACTGGCCCAGCCAGCCGCAAGCCGAGTACCTGGCACCTGAAGGTTATGAGTCGGTCTATCGCACCAACGCCATCACCCGCCATGGCGAGCATGGCAATGCCTTGCTCTCACGTTGGCCCGTGCTGTCACACCAGCACCAGGACATGTCGGACCACCGTTTCGAGCAGCGTGGCTTGTTGCACACCGAAGTACAAGTGGTTGACCGCGTGGTGCATGTGATCGTGGTGCATCTGGGACTGATGCCTGCCAGCCGCTTGCGCCAGGTGGTGCAATTGTTGGCTTTTATTGAGCAAACCATCCCGCTCCATGCGCCAGTGCTGGTGGCGGGTGACTTCAATGACTGGGGTACTGGACTCGGGCGACGCATGGCGGGCGCGGGCTTTCACGAGTGGCGCGAACGACCCACGCCCACCTATCCCTCGCGTTTTCCGCTCAACCAACTCGACCATGTTTATGCGCGTGGCTTGATGCCGGTTCATGCCATGGCTCCTTCAGGGCGAATCTGGCAGCGTATGTCGGACCACCTGCCTTTGGTCGCCGATTTCGCCTGGACGGACTGAGCATGCGCAATAGCCCGCCCTTGCGAGACGGTCATCAGATTCACCTGATTGAAGGTGGCCAAGCCTATTTTGAAGCGTTGATTTCGGCTTTGGGGCAGGCCAAGTCGCAAGTCCACATTGAAACCTATATTTTTGACTTCCATGGTGCTGCAACCCTGGTGGCTGAGGCCCTGGAGCGAGCAGCCTCGCGTGGAGTCCGCGTGCGGGTGGTGGTTGATGGTGTGGGCACATCGGGTCTGCCGCCCGAGTGGCGGGCGCGTTTTGCGCGTGCCGGGGTGGACTGGCGCGTGTATTCTCCCTTGGGCACTTGGGGCTTGTTGATCCCCAGCCGTTGGCGGCGGCTACACCGAAAGCTGTGCGTGATCGATGGGCATCTGGCCTTTTGCGGGGGCATCAACATGCTTGACGATTGGTACGACCCGCACCACGGCCCCCTGGTTCAACCCCGACTGGACTTTGCCGTTTGTGCCAAAGGCACCTTGGTGCAGCAAATACAAGAGACCATGTCACAACTGTGGTGGCGAATTGAGGGAGTGCGGCATGTTCGGCAGCAACATTTTCCGGAGGCTTTCAGCTCGTTTCGGGCTGCGGGACTGCATTCGCCCTGGGGGCAAAGCGCCGAGCCGCCCAAAGAACTGCGGGTGACCAAAGCGGGGCTTTTGCTGCGTGACAATGTCCGCAATCGCAGTCAAATTGAACGCGCTTACCTGAAGGCCATCGGTGCGGCGCGGCATGAAATCGTGATCGCCAATGCTTATTTTTTGCCTGGTCGGCGCTTGCGCAAGGCCCTGATGCATGCGGCACAAAGGGGTGTACGGGTGCGCTTGCTGTTGCAGGGGCGCTATGAATATTTCATGCAATACCATGCAGCACGTCCGGTTTATGGAGTTTTGCTGGATGCAGGTATCGACATTCACGAGTACACCGCCAGCTTTTTGCATGCCAAGGTGGCCGTGGTGGACCCGGACAGCGACAGGCCCTGGGCCACGGTGGGTTCGTCTAACCTTGATCCGCTGAGCTTGTTATTGGCGCGGGAAGCCAATGTGGTGGTGGTCGACAAAGCCTTTGCACAGCAGTTGTACCAGCGCCTGAATTGGGCCATCGAGCAACAAAGCAAGCCGGTACTGGCTGCGGGCTATGTCCAAAGGCCTTGGCACCAAAGGCTGCTCGACCGGTTTGCGTTTGGCTTGATGCGTTTGGCCTTGTTCTTGAGCGGAAATCGGTACTGACCAGAAGTCACCCAAGCTCATCATGGGCGTTTCATGTCCATGTGGGGGTGCTTGCCAATCACTGTTACGATCATTGATATGTTAATGAAAGCCCCAGACGCCATGACTGCTTCTGCCGCCCCACCCGAAGACGAAGGCGTACCCGTTTCCGTCAAGATCCGCGAGCGCATCCAGGCTGCCCGCAAGCGCTTCCACGCCAACGACAACATTGCTGAATTCATTGAACCCGGCGAGCTGGAAAAACTGCTCGACGAGGTCGCCGCCAAAATGTCGGGCGTGCTCGACAGCTTGGTGATCGACACCGTCAACGACCACAACACCGGCGACACCGCCCGCCGGGTGGCCAAGATGTATCTGAAAGAAGTCTTCAAGGGCCGCTATGTTGAAGGCCCCGAGATCACCGAATTTCCCAACGCCGAGCACCTCAATGAGCTGATGATCGTTGGCCCCATCACCGTGCGCAGCGCTTGCAGCCACCACTTTTGCCCTGTGATCGGCAAGATCTGGATCGGTGTGATGCCCAATGAGCACACCAATGTGATTGGCCTGTCCAAGTACGCTCGCCTAGCCGAGTGGATCATGGGCCGCCCGCAGATTCAGGAAGAAGCCGTGGTGCAACTGGCTGACCTGATCCAGCGCAAAACCCAGCCCGATGGTCTGGCCATCGTCATGGAAGCGAGCCACTACTGCATGGGCTGGCGCGGGGTGAAGGACATGGACAGCAAGATGATCAACTCGGTCATGCGCGGTGCTTTCCTCAAAGACGCGAACCTGCGCCGTGAATTCTTGTCATTGATTCCCGGAAGGAGTTGACACCATGTTGGTCCGTTTGCTTTACGCCAGCCGCACCGTCGATCCTTGTCCTGAGACCATCGATGCCATCCTGGCTCAATCTCGTCAATTCAACCCGAGCAGCGGGATCACCGGCATCCTGTGTTATGGCGGCGGCATCTTTTTGCAGGCCATCGAAGGTGGGCGCAATGCGGTGAGCGATCTGTATGGTCACATCCAGAAAGATGCGCGTCACAAGGATGTGGTGCTGTTGCACTACGAAGAAATCTCTGAGCGCCGCTTCGGTGGTTGGACCATGGGCCAGGTCGACGCCTCGCGCGTGAACACCAACATCTTGCTCAAATATTCCGAGCGGGCCGAGCTGGACCCGTATAACGTGTCGGGCAAAGTTTCACTGGCCTTGCTCGAAGAGCTGATGGCCACCGCGTCCATCATCGGGCGCGCCTGAAAGCATGCAGCTCATTGGCTGCGACTTCTCCGGCAGCCCCAGCAAACGCAAACCCATCGTGCTGGCGCTGGGCCAAGCCCGGCAGGGCAGGGTGCTACTGCAAGGCCTGCAAACCTTTGACACGCTGACCGCCTTTGGCGAATGGCTGGCGCAGCCTGCCGACTGGGTGGGCGGCTTTGATTTGCCCTTTGGCCTGCCGCGAGAGCTGGTCGAAACCCTGGGCTGGCCCACCGACTGGGCCGCCTGCATGGACCATTACTACGCCTTGGAGCGCGCCCAAATTCGCGAGCAGTTTGCAGCCTTTTGCAACGCCCGCCCCTTGGGCGGCAAGTTTGCCCACCGCGCCGCCGACCGGCCCGCCGGCTCCAGCCCCTCCATGAAATGGGTCAACCCGCCCGTGGCCTACATGCTGCACGCGGGTGTGCCGCTTTTGCGCCAAGCGGGTGTGCACCTGCCCGGCTTGCACGCAGGCGACGCCCGCCGCGTGGCGCTGGAGGCTTACCCTGGCCTGCTGGCGCGCGAGGTGCTGGGCAACCGCAGCTACAAGAGCGACGACAAAGCCAAACAAACGCCGGAACGTCTGTTGGCCCGGCGCGAATTGCTGGGCGCACTGGAGCGCGGCCAGACCCGACTGGGCCTGCGCCTGGTGGCTAGCAACGCGCTGCTGGGCCGTCTGGCCGACGACGCCAGCGGCGACGCGCTGGATGCCACCCTGTGCCTGATGCAAGCGGCCTGGGCGCAGCAGCAGCACGAAGCCGGGCACCCGCAATACGGCTTGCCGCCGTGTGATCCGCTGGAGGGGTGGATCGTGACGGCATGAGGCGGCTTAGAACGCCGCCTTGGGCGTCGCCAAGGGTTGAAAGCAATACAATGTGATTCCTATTTTGGACTGGCCAATGTGCTCAGACCCCAATGAAATGGCATCACAAAGTGGAGACTTGTAGTCGTGAAAACCCTCCAATCGCTTTTTGCCCACAAGACCTGGGCCAACAACGAGTTGTTCAATGTGTTGGCCGATGTGGACACGCCAAGCCACACTGTCGCCCTGCATACGGCGATTCGCACCCTGAACCACATCTATGTGGTGGACAGCATTTTCCAAGCGCATTTGAGGGGCCAAGCCCATGGATTCAGCGCTACCAACACCGACGCCACGCCCGCATTGGCCGAACTTCACTTCAAAGTGGCGCAAACCGATGCCTGGTTCGAGGCCTATGCCGCTGGCTTGACGGCCCAGCAAGCGGCCGAGTCCTTGGCATTTCAATTCACCGACGGTGACGCTGGCCTGATGACGCGGGAAGAAATGCTCTTGCACATCATCACCCACGGCGCTTACCACCGGGGCAATGTGGGTCAAGTGCTCAAGTCGATCTCGGTCGCACCGCCGCGTGACCTGTACACGAAGTTTCTGCATGTGCATGAACCAGCCCGCCGCGCCGGACGGCTTTGAGGCCACCGCCATAAAGCGCTGAAAAAGAAACCAAATCCTCAAAAGTCAGACCAAGACAATCCCGAGTGGACATCCGACATGTTCAAGCAGCCAGTTCGTTTTGATGCGTTGCCACAAACATTGCAGGCCAAACTGCGCGGCTGTCCTAAAACTGCCAGCACCAAAGAGCGCATCACCATTCGCTTGTCGCCTGATGTCGTTGGTGCCTTTCGTGCAACGGGCCAAGGCTTGCAAACCCGTGTTGACGCTGCCTTGCGGGATTGGTTGAAGACGCATACGCAGGCTTGACTTCAGCGGGCATATTTTGGCCCGCCTTTTGGGCTTCCCTTTTTTTCAGGCCATCTGCTTTTTCCCTTTTGACCTCTACCAAATTACTTATGCAAACCGCCATCCTCGTCATCGATGTTCAACAAGGCCTGTGCGAAGGCCCTGATGCCGCGCACGATTGTCCCGGCACCATAGAGCGCATCAACGCGGTCACACACCGTGCACGCGTTGCAGGCGTGCCGGTGTTTTTCGTTCAACACGAGTCCAGTGCCGGCTACCTGGAGTACGGCAGCCCTGAGTGGCAATTGGCAACGGGCTTGCAGGTACAGGCCGGTGATCGGCGCATTCGCAAAACCACGCCAGACTCTTTCTTGCGCACAGGACTTCATGAAGCGTTGCAGGCCTTGGGTGTCAAGGACTTGGTGGTGTGCGGCATGCACACCGAGTTTTGTGTAGACACCACCACGCGCAAAGCCTTGGCCTTGGGTTATCCAGTGGTGCTGGTGGCCGATGCGCACACCTCGTCTGGCAATGCCGCCATCAGTGCTCAGCAGGTCATTGCGCACCACAACGCCACGCTCACCAACATCTCCAGTTTCGGCCCCAGGGTCACGGCCGTGGCTCACAGCGAGGTCTACTTTGAAGTCTGACCTGCTGCGTGATGTAGTGATCACAGTGAAGGTGGACTGTCTATGAGTCCTCTGCAGGCTACTTTGACGGACGCCGTTCGCGAAGCCGCTCACCGCAGTGTGCTGTGCTGGCTGGCCACGGTGGATGCCGAGGGTCAACCCAACGTCTCGCCCAAAGAAGTCTGGGCGATTGCCGACGACCAGCATGTGGTGGTGGCGCACATCGCTTCGCCCATCAGTGCGCGCAACATCGCGCAGCACCCGCAGGTGTGTTTGAGCTTTGTGGATGTGTTCGTGCAAAAGGGCTTCAAACTTTTGGGTACTGCGCGCGAGGTGCGTGCAACCGACGCCGAATTTTCGACCTGGGCCAAGCCGCTGCTGGCCATGGTGGGCCAGCGCTTCACCATCCAAAGCGTGTTGGTGGTTCATGTGAAATCCGTCATCGCCATCGTGGCGCCCAGTTACCGCTTTTACCCCGATGACACCACCGAGGCTTCGCAGGTGGCTTCAGCCATGCGAGCCTACAACGTCCAATCTGTAGAAAAGGAAAAAACATGATTTCAATCACCATCCGTCAAGCGGTGTTGGCCGACCTCGATGCCGTGGTCACCCTGTTTGATGGCTATCGCCAGTTTTATGGACAGCCCAGCGATGGCGTGGCTGCAAGGACTTTTCTGCAGGCGCGCTTTGAGCATGGGCAATCGGTGGTGCTGTTGGCTGAAGTACAAGGCCAAGCTGTGGGTTTCACCCAGCTTTACCCGAGCTTTTCTTCCGTGTCGATGGCGCGGGTGTTTGTGCTCAATGATCTGTTCGTGGCACCTACGGCCAGGCGCTTGGGCGTGGGCGAGGCTTTGTTGGCAGCCGCTGCCGACCATGCGCGCCAACTGGGCGCTGTGCGCTTGTCCTTGAACACGGATGTGCAGAACTTGCCTGCACAAGCCTTGTACGAGTCCATGGGCTGGGCGCGTGATCAAAAGTACTACGCATACCACTTGAGCTTGAATTCGTAAGGGCCAGGTGATCTGGGAAGATGCCCATCGGCACGCGTTGCCATGCCTGCAAGGGTGATGGACCCCGGGTCTTCGCCCGGGGTGACAGACAAAGGTTTCGCCCGTGCAGTGAATCAAGGTCACTTGGCCTTAGGATGGACATGATTGTTCAAATCAATTCGGCCAAGTTCACAGGTGATGCCCATGACAACGCAAGGTTTTGTGGTGACGCACGCCAAAGATGCGCAGTTCGAGCGCGGTCTGCGCTCGTTTTTTGAGTACCGTGATTTGGGGCTCAACCAGGCCACGCAGGGGCGTGTCACGGCCAGCGTGATCCGCGCCGCCGGAGGGCATGATTTTTCCAGCCAGCCGCATTTGCACCACACCGAGTTCCAGCTGGTCTATGTGCTCAAGGGCTGGATCGAGTTTGAATACGAAGGGCAGGGCGCGGTACGGCTGGAAGCGGGCTCGTGTGCGCACCAGCCGCCAGGCATCCGGCATCGCGAACTGGGGCACAGCGAAGACCTGGAATTGCTCGAAGTGGTGCTGCCCGCCGACTTCAAGACCGAGACGGTCGACAGCGTCAACCCCTGAACGAAAGAGCCCATGTTCCGCAGTTTTTTTCTTTCACGCCGCTGGGCCTTGTGGGCTTGGGGTGGCTTGTTGGTCTTGGTGGCGCTGGTGTTCATCACGGTGCAGCAGACCGTCAAGCTCAACGCCTGGTACGGCGAGTTTTATGACCTGTTGCAAAAGCCCGAGCAGGCCGGCGGGCTGGAGAAGTTCTGGGGCTTCATGTGGCAGTTTGCGTGGATTGCTTTTCCGTTCATGTTGCTGCGCAGCCTCGAGACGTATTTGGCGTCCCACTTCGCTTTTCGATGGCGTCAGGCCATGACCGAGGCGTACCTGCCGCGCTGGCAGGGCACCGATGCCAGCGTAGAGGGCGCTTCGCAGCGGATTCAGGAAGACTGCATGCGCTTTGCCCGCCAGACCGAAAACCTGGGACTGGGCTTGGTTCGTGCGCTGCTCACGCTGTTGTCCTTCATTCCGATTTTGTGGGCCTTGTCCGCGGGCATGGCGATTGCCTGGTTGCAGTTTGAGGGTTCGCTGTTTTGGGTGGCGCTGATCACGGCGCTGGGCGGCACCGTCATTTCGTGGTTTGTGGGCATACGCCTGCCAGGGCTGGAGTACAACAACCAAAGGACCGAGGCCGCACTGCGCAAGGACCTGGTGTTTGCCGAAGATGATCGCAGCCGCATGCATTTGCCCACGGTGCTGGAGTTGTTCACCGGGGTGCGGCTGAACAATTTCAGGTTGTTCAACCACTACGCCTACTTTCACCTGTGGAGCAATTTGTACAGCCAGATGATGGTGATCTTTCCATTCCTCTTGATGGGGCCATCGCTGTTCACCGGCTTGATCACTTTGGGGGTAATCCAGCAGGTGAGCAATGCCTTCAACAAAGTGAACGACGCCTTTTCTTACCTGATTGAGCGTTGGACCGACATCACCGAGCTGAGATCCATCTACAAACGCTTGTCGGAGTTTGAAAAAGCGCTGGCCTGAGGCCCGGACCTGCGTGGTCGATCAGATAGCGGCTGCGGCGATGTCGGCTGGAAGCGGTTCCAGCGCTTTGAGTGCCTGCAGGGCTTCTGCGTCGGTGCGGTAGAGGTTGATGTGCGGGCTCTCGCGCAGCTCGCCCGCCCGTCGCAAAGTCGTCTCCACCGGCAGCTTCATCCCACTGATGTGCAAGCTGATGCCCCTGCTGGCCAACTGACGGTGCAATTGGCCAAAGGTTTCCACTCCGGTCACGTCGATCCGGTTGATCGGCTGGGCAAACAGGGCCACATGTTTCACATCGGGGTGCTGGGCCAAGTGGTCGGTGATGGCACGGTCGAAGTCACGGGCCGCGGCAAAGTCCAGTTCGGCGTCCATGCGCAGCGCGTACAACTGGGGAGCCAAGGGCGGCAGTTTCCACAGATGCCGGTCGCGCAGGCTGCCATCGGGGTGCAGGCCCACTTCTATGATGCGCGGGTGCAAGCGGGTGTGCAAAAAGTGGCTCAGGCCCACCAGCACGCCGGTCATCACGCCCCAGTAAATGCGTGGTGCCGTGAGCAGGGTCATGGCAAAGGTAATGCCTGCTGTCATGGTCTCGATGCGGCCCACACGCCAGAGGTTGAAAAACTGGCGGGGCTGCAACAGGTTGAGCACGGCCACGATCACGGCAGCCGACATCACCGAGCGCGGCACAAATTGCAGCGCGGGCATGAGGATCAGCAAAGCCAACAGCACAAAACCTACCGAAGCCACCACTGCCCAGCCTGAGCGTGCGCCGGAATAGAGCATGAGGGCCGAGCGTGAAAACGAAGTGCTGGTGGCAAAGCTGCCCGAAAAAGCCGAGGCCAGCTTGGCCAACCCTTGGCTGAAGAGCTCGGTGCTGTCGTCCCAGCGCTTGCCATCGCGGCGGCATTCGATGCGGGCACTGGACGCCGTCTCCAGAAAGCTCACCAGTGCAATCACCATGGCGGGCACCCAAAGTTGGTTGAGGGTGTCCAGCCCCGGCCACTCGGGCCAGTAAAAGTCAGGCAGGCCCGAGGGCAGCAAACCCACCACCGCGCCGTGCTCCTGGTAATTGGTGGCATAGGCCAATGCCGACGCCATGCCCATCACGATCATGATGCCAGGCCATCGCGGCCTGAAGTGGCGCAGCAGCAGCAAGATGGCCAGACTGCCCAGCCCAAACCACGCCGGCCAGCCGCTGAGCCAAACAGGCCAGCTTTGCACATCCCAGCTCCAGGTTTTGACGCCCAGCAAGCCAGGCACTTGCGACGCCATGATGAGCAAAGACGCGGCTTGGGTGAAACCCATCATCACCGGGGCGCTGACCAGATTGATCAACCAACCGTAGTGGCCCAATCCCAGCAGCAGCTGAATGGCCCCCGACAGCAGTGACAACCACACCGCCAACGCCACCCATTCGGCGGAGCCAGGCTCTGCCATGCCCGTGAGAGACGCACCAATCAGCACACACGTGAGCGCTGCCGGGCCCACCGACAAGCGGTTGGCGCTGCCAAACAGCACGGCCAACAGCGCCGGGATCAAGCAGGTGTAAAGCCCGGTGACCAGCGGCATGCCCGCCAGGCCCGCATAGGCCACGGCTTGGGGAATCATCACCAGCGCCACCGTCAAACCCGCCACCACTTCGGTGCGGGCCAGAGTTGCGGTCAACCGCGGCCATTGGCGGAATGTCAAAAATCGTTGCATATCAGGCATGCCCGATCTTAGCCGCCGGGGCTTCAGCACTGAGACATGTCTTGGGCAGGGTAGTCCAGGCAGAAGTGGCGGAAGCTGTTTCTGGAGTTGCTTTGGATCGAAGACGTGTGCGTGTCTTTGGTGCAGGACTCAAAGGCTCTTGCTGAAAGCGAAAGTCAAGCCACAATGCAGTGGCTTGACTGACAATGTATGTCATCAATCATCCCCGCGTAATACCGTAATGCCCTTGTCTATATTCCAGCGTATGACTTCGATTGACGAGCTTTTTTTGTACAGGTTGGGTCGTTTGTTCAGCTTGACGCTGACTTTGGCACTGCCATGTGGAGGGCAGGCTGCTGAGGTCTGGACGGCTTGGGTGAGTTGGGTCATGGACGGCGACACGGTGCTCCTGGTGCGAGAAGGCCATCACGAGCCCGTCAAGTTGCGAATTCAAGGCATTGATGCCCCTGAGCCTTGCCAGCCCGGTGGGGCCGAAGCGCGCAGCGCGATGATTCAACTGGCGCTGCGCAAGTCGGTGCAGGTGCTGGATCATGGCCAGGATAGCTATGGTCGACAGATTGGGCGTTTGTCGGTGGACGGCGTGGACTTGGGGGCCGAGATGGTGCGCTCGGGTATGGCTTGGGCCTACAAGTTCCACACCGGCAAAGGCCTTTATGCAGGCTTGCAGCGCCAGGCACAAAAACAAAAAATAGGGGTTTTTGCAGCTCCTGGGGCTGCCATGCCACCACCCGTTTTCAGGAAATTCAACGGCACTTGCCATGGCGCTTGACAGTTTGCAGGGACTCGAAAGCGGGAGGGGCGTCCAAAGACGCTGGTAAGCTCCCTTGTGAGAGGCGGCCACCGGGGGCGAATGGTCGGTTCAGCAAATTCGATCAAGCCTGGCGGTGCGCCGCGCACACCGGACATGCCGCGTTGCGCTGCATGCGGATGTCGGTCCACGACAGTTCGCGCCCGTCGAGCATGAGCAAACGTCCAGCCATATGGCTGCCCATGCCGCTCAGAATCTTCAGGGCCTCGGCCGCTTGCACAGAGCCAATGATGCCTACCAATGGAGCGAAAACGCCCAGGGTGGCGCAGCGGGTTTCTTCGGGCTGGTGCTCGGGGGGGAAGATGCAGGCGTAGCAGGGCGCATCGGGCTGCGTGCTGTCAAATACCGAGACCTGCCCGTCCATGCGGATGGCTGCGCCCGAGACCAGCGGTTTGCGGTGCAGCACACAGGCCAGGTTCACGGCCTGGCGGGTTTCAAAGTTGTCGCTGCAGTCCAGCACCACATCGGCCTGGGCCACCAGGGTGTCCAGCAAGGCCGCATCGGCACGGTGGGTGATGGGGGTGACGCGCACATCGGGGTTGATTTGCGCAATCGCCGTGCGCACCGAATCGGCTTTGAATTGACCCACCCGATCCAGCGTGTGGGCAATTTGGCGCTGCAAGTTGGTGGCGTCGACGTGGTCGTGGTCGACCACGGTGATGTGGCCTACGCCTGCACTGCCCAGGTAGAGGCTGACCGGTGAGCCCAGGCCGCCTGCGCCGATGATGAGGGCGTGTGAAGCCAGCAGTTTTTCCTGCCCGTCGATGCCCAGTTCGTTGAGCAGGATGTGCCGCGAATAGCGCAGCAGTTGCGTGTCATCCATGGGCGGCGTCCGTCAGTTGCTGGCGATCAGTCTTTCTTCTCGACTTTGCGTTCGGCCAGTGTGGTGCTGGCTTTGACGGGCTGGCCTTTGAGTTGTTTGAGGGCCTGGGCCAGTTGGAAGTCTTTGTCCGAGCCGAATTCAGGCAGGCGACGTTCGGCGACCGGTTTTTTGGCGTCTTCTTCCAGCTTTTTCATGGCCTCTTCACGGGCTTTTTCGCGGGCGGGGTCTTTGGCTTCTTCGGCTTCTTTGCCGTTCAACAGGTGTTTGCCCAGGTCGGCTTCGCGGGTGCGCAGGGCGGCAAAGACGTTGCCTGTTTCGGTCTCGTCGAGCATCACGTCGGGCACGATGCCCTTGGCCTGGATGGCGCGGCCATTGGGCGTGTAGTAGCGGGCGGTGGTGATTTTGAGGGCGGTGTCAGGGCCCAACTGGCGCACGGTTTGCACCGAGCCTTTGCCAAAGGTCTGGCTGCCCATGAGGGTGGCGCGTTTGTAGTCTTGCAGGGCACCGGCCACGATTTCGCTGGCCGAGGCCGAGCCTTCGTTGACCAACACCACCAAGGGCACTTTTTTCAGGGCACCGCCCGTGGCCTGCGTCATGCGGGTGATGGGGTCGTTGTTGTTGTTGCGACGCCAAAACTGAGGTGATGCCTTGTAGGTGAACTTGCTTTCGGCCAACTGGCCGTTGGTGGTGACCACCGTGACGTTGTCGGGCAGAAAGGCGGCCGACAGGGCCACCGCAGCATCCAGCAGGCCACCCGGGTCGTTGCGCAAATCGAGCACCAAGCCCTTGAGCTGGGGGTCTTGCTTGTACATCTCTTCGATCTTGCGGGCGAAGTCTTCGACGGTGCGTTCCTGGAATTGCGAGACGCGGATCCAGCCGTAGCCGGGCTCGATTAACTTGGACTTGACCGATTGGGTCTTGATCTCTTCACGGATGATGGTGACCGGGAAGGTGCGGTTTTCGTCTTTGCGGAAAACGGTGAGCACCACTTTGGTTTTGGGCTCGCCGCGCATGCGCTTGACCGCTTCGCTGAGCGGCAGGCCTTTGAGCGGGGTGTCGTCGACTTTGGTGATCAGGTCGTTGGGTTTGAGGCCTGCACGGTCGGCGGGTGAGCCTTCGATGGGCGAAACGATCTTGACGACGCCGTCTTCTTGGCTGATTTCGATGCCCACGCCGACAAAGCGACCCGAGGTGCCTTCAGAAAATTCTTTGAAGGTTTTTTTGTCAAAGTACTGAGAGTGGGGGTCCAAGCTGGCCACCATGCCGGAGATGGCTTCAGTGATCAGTTTTTTCTCGTCAACCGGTTCGACGTAGTCGCTTTTGACCATGCCAAATACGGCGGCCAGCTGCTGCAGTTCTTCAAGGGGAAGGGGGGCCATGTTGCCGCGCGCCACAGTTTGCAGCGACATGGTGGTGAGGGCACCAGCCAATGCGCCCACGCTGAGCCAACCGGCGATCTTGAGTTTGTGTCCCATTTTGCGAGTGCGTGTGCAGTGAAGTTCGAGCCAATATACACCCGCAAGTCCCGCGCCGTGGGGCTGGGTGTGTAATTTCCTGTAAAGGGCCTTGTGCGGTCAGGTTTTACCTTGGCTGGCCACGGCAGCAGCGGCTTGGGCGGCGGCTTCGGCGTCGCCCAGGTAGTAGTGGCGAATGGGCTTGAGGTCGGCGTCCAGCTCGTACACCAAGGGGATGCCGTTGGGGATGTTCAGGTGCACGATGTCGGTCTCGGAAATGCCGTCCAGGTACTTGATCAGGGCGCGGATCGAGTTGCCGTGCGCGGTGATCAGGACACGCTTGCCCGCACGGATGCTGGGGGCAATGCTGTCGTTCCACGCTGGCAGCACGCGCGCCACGGTGTCTTTCAGGCATTCGGTCAGGGGCACCAATGCTGGATCGGGGTAGCGGCGGTCGCTGCGTTCGCAGCGGGGGTCGGTCGCTTCCATCGCGGGTGGGGGTGTGTCGTAGCTGCGACGCCAGACCAGCACTTGCTCGTCACCGTATTGCTTGGCCATGTCGGCTTTGTTCAGGCCTTGCAGAGCGCCATAGTGGCGCTCGTTGAGGCGGTAGTCTTTCACCACGGGCAGCCAGGTGCGGTCCATTTCGTCCAGGGTGTACCAGAGGGTGTGGATGGCGCGCTTGAGCACCGAGGTGTAACACAGGTCAAAGTCCCAGCCTTCAGCTTTGAGCAGTTTGCCTGCCGACATGGCCTGACTCACTCCGGTTGGAGTCAAGTCCACATCGGTCCAGCCAGTGAAGCGGTTTTCCAGGTTCCAGGTGGATTCACCATGGCGGATCAGAACGAATTTATACATGGGGAAAGTGGGCACTGAAGGGGGTTGTAACAAGGGTTATGCCCGTCATTTTAGAATCCGTGTTGGCAGGCCTTTGATCAGGCCTTTGTTTTTTTGCCTCAAAAAAGGGCTGATTCGTGAACTTTCTCCTAGAAAACTGGATGTTGCTGGCCATGACATTGGCCTCGGGTTTGGCATTGTTGATGCCTGTGTTGAAGAAGGGTGGCGGTCTGGATCCGCAGGCCATGGTGCAACTGATGAACCGTGAAAAGGCGGTGGTGATCGATGTGTGTGAACCCGATGAATTCAGCCGTGGACATGTCATTGGTGCCAAAAATCTGCCTTTGGCCCAAGTCAATGATAAATTGCCCCAATGGGTGAAAAACAAATCCACGCCTGTGATCATGGTTTGTCAAGTGGGTGCGCGTTCTTCTCGTGCTGCTGCAGTGGCGCGCAAACTGGGTTATGAAAACGCCCACTCCTTGTCTGGCGGCCTTCGAGCCTGGGTGGCAGCCAGCATGCCCACAGAAAAAGCCTGATTCTTCCCATGTTTTCCATCACCTGAGGTTCTGACATGCAAACCGTCAAGATGTACACCACAGCCGTTTGCCCTTATTGCACACGTGCCAAGCAAATTCTCAAGGCCAAAGGGGTTGAGCGCATCGAAGAAATTCGCATCGACACCGATCCTGTCCAGCGCGAGTACATGATGCAAGTCACGGGTCGCCGGACGGTGCCCCAGATTTTCATTGGATCCACCCACGTGGGTGGCTGCGATGATTTGATGGCGCTTGATGCTCAAGGAGGTTTGCAAAACCTGCTTCAGGCGGCCTGAGAGAAGCCTGTTTTACCCGCCTGAGCCGGTTTCATTGGACGTGAATCGGGATCGCCTTGCCCCCATAATCACTGTTTCATTTGACTCGGCATTTGTCCGCAGCTCCTTTTACTTTTATAAAGATTGACCATGACCGACACCTCAGTAGCTCAAAACAGCGAAACCCCAGCGCCTGTTTTCCAGATCCAGCGCGTGTACCTCAAGGAAGCCTCTTTGGAGCAGCCTAATTCACCCGCCATCATGCTCGATCAGCAGCAGCCCAACGTGGATATTCAGTTGGGTGTTGAGGCTATGCCTTTGGCTGATGGTGTTTTTGAAGTGTGTGTCACCGCCACAGTGCACACCAAAATTGCAGACAAAACTGTTTTTTTGGTTGAGTGCAAACAAGGTGGAATCTTTGAAATCCGCCATTTGCCCGATGACCAGATGGGCCCTGTGATGGGCATTGCCTGCCCGCAAATCGTTTACCCCTATTTGCGTGGCAGCGTGGCAGATTTGATCACCCGTGCTGGCTTTCCGCCCGTGCATTTGACAGAAATCAATTTCCAGGCCATGTACGAGCAGCAGCAATTGCAACAAGCACAACAAGCCTCTTCGCTGTCTCAGTAAGTCCACAGAAGTGGACCGAAACCCGTGATGCACACCCTATTGATCGGTGCCGGTGCTTGGGGAACGGCTATGGCTATGGCAGCGTGCCGTCATCCTGCGAGTCACCAAGTGACGCTGCATGTTCGGGACCTTTCGCAAGCAGCCTCCATGCAACAGACGGGAATGAACGCCCGGTATTTGCCCGGCATTGAGTTGCCGAAATCTCTGCGTATTTCATCCGAGCCCTTGTCCGAATTGTTGTACGCGGATGGCAAGGACCGGTTGTTTGTGGTGGCCACGCCCATGGCAGGTTTGAGGTCTGTCTTGACTTTTCTGGCGGATGTGGATGCGCCTCTAGTCTGGCTTTGCAAGGGATTTGAGGCTGGCACGGGTTTGATGCCGCATGAAGTCCAGAATCAAGTGGCTCCCGGGCTTAAGGCGGGTGTCCTGAGTGGTCCCAGTTTCGCCTTGGAGGTTGCCCGCGAGCAGGCAACCGCATTGGTTGCGGCCAGTCCCCATGCCATGGTGCGCGATGCCATGGTGCGAGCATTTCACAGTCCTTCTTTGCGGATTTATGCCAACCAGGACATGGTCGGTGTGGAGGTGGGGGGAGCGATCAAAAATGTCTTGGCGATTGCTACAGGTTTGTGTGACGGCTTGAACCTTGGCCTGAATGCGCGGGCTGCCTTGATCACGCGTGGACTGGCTGAGATGACCCGTTTGGGCGCAGCTTTGGGGGCGAAAAGCGATACGTTCATGGGCTTGTCTGGACTGGGTGATTTGGTTCTGACGGCAACTGGCGATTTGAGCCGTAACCGCAGAGTTGGTTGGTTGTTGGCCCAGGGCCAGACTCTGGAGCAAGCCGTTGCATCTTTGGGGCATGTGGCCGAGGGTGTCTACAGTGCTCGAACCGTCATGCAAAGGGCCTGTCAGCTGGGTGTGGACATGCCTATCACTGCAGCCGTGGTGGCTCTGCTCGATGGGGCGTGGACCGCTCAACAAGCGGTGCAGGCCTTGATGGGGCGGGGACCCAAAGGCGAGTTCGCCTGAACTTTCGCGCACATGACTGCTCGTCAACCACCTCTGTCCAAAGGTCTTGTTTTCCAGAGGCCTGCCTTGGCTCAGCAGCTGTGGCGTTGGTTTGCGGGTTTCGATGGCCCCTTGGCTGTGGGGGTGGCCTTGTTGGTCGGATTGGGCCTGTTGGTCATGTATTCCGCAGGTTTTGACCATGGTACGCGGTTTGTGGACCATGGCCGCAACATGCTGATCGCCAGCGTGATCATGGTGCTGGTGGCGCAAGTTCCACCATCAAAAATGATGGCGTGGGCATTGCCGATTTATGCCGTGGGCGTGTTATTGCTGGTGGCGGTGGCGCTTTTTGGCATCACCAAAAAGGGTGCGACCCGTTGGGTCAACCTGGGTGTGGTGATTCAGCCCAGTGAGATTCTCAAGATTGCTCTGCCCTTGATGCTGGCTGCCTGGTTTCAAAAACGCGAGGGGCAGTTGCGAGCTTTTGATTTTGCAGTGGCGTACTTGATTTTGCTCGTCCCTGTCGGCTTGATCTTGAGGCAGCCTGATCTGGGTACCTCTTTGCTGGTGATGGCGTCAGGTTTGGCCGTGATTTTTTTTGCGGGTTTGAGATGGCGCTGGATTTTGCCCCCTTTGATTTTGGGTTTGGGCGGCATTGTGGTTTTGGTGATCATGGAGCCCAGCTTGTGCCAGCCCGGAGTGGATTGGCATGTTTTGCACGAATACCAGCGACAAAGGGTTTGTACTTTGCTAGATCCTGGTCGGGATCCGCTTGGCAAGGGCTTCCACATCATTCAGGGCATCATTGCAATAGGTTCTGGGGGCCTTTGGGGTAAGGGCTTCATGCAAGGGACGCAAACTCACCTTGAGTTCATTCCTGAGCGAACCACGGATTTCATTTTTGCGGCTTTTGGGGAGGAGTTCGGGCTGGTGGGGGGCTTGGTGTTGTTGGCATGCTTTTTCTTTCTGATTTACCGAGCTCTGGTCATTGCCATGCAAGCCCCCACCTTGTTCAGCCGATTGTTGGCGGGCAGCATGGCCACCATCTTTTTCACCTATGCATTTGTCAACATGGGGATGGTCAGCGGAATCTTGCCTGTGGTTGGCGTGCCCTTGCCTTTCATCAGTTATGGGGGTACAGCCATGGTCACCTTGGGTTTGGCATTGGGGATTTTGATGTCGATTGCCAAGTCCAAACAACTGGTGCAAACATGAAGGGGCTGTTGCCGGTGGTGATCGTGGGGGTGGGCAATATGGGGGGTGCCATGGTGTCCCGTTTGTTGGAATTGGGATGGGCGGTTGGTGTCCGTGACATCGATAAGTCGGCGCAGTCGCAGGCGGTGGCTTGTGGGGCTGTGCCTTCTTTGTCTCCTCGCCATGCAGCCAGCATGTTGTCAACCGATGGCATGTTCCTGACAGCGGTGGTGGATGCCGCGCAAACCCAAACAGTTTTGTGGGGCAGTGAAGGCGCAGGGCCGGAACTCAAACCGGGTCAAACCGTGATGTTGTGTTCCACCTTGGGTCCGAAAACGGTTCAAGACCAGGCCGAACGCCTGATGCAGTGTGGGGTCGAGTGCATCGATGCCCCCATGTCCGGGGGGCCTGTGCGGGCCCAAGAGGGCACCATGAGTTTGATGGTGGCGTGCTCCGATGCGGTGTGGCAGCGCAGCCAGAAGCTGTTGACCGCCTTGAGCCAGCAAGTTTTTCGCGTGGGACCCCGCGCAGGAGACGGCGCCCGCACCAAGCTGGTCAACAATTTGCTGGCTTCGGTGAATCTGGCGGGCGCTGCCGAAGCCATGGCCTTGGCCGAGCGTCTGGGGCTGGACCCTGCCGCCACGTTGTCGGTCATTGAAGCCTCTAGTGGCCAAAGCTGGATTGGCTCGGACCGGATGCGCCGGGCTTTGGCGGGGGATTTCGAGCCCCGTGCCCACGTCACGTTGCTGGCCAAAGACACGGGCTTGGCGGTGCAGGCCGCTGACGATGTGGCTTTTGATCCCCCTTTGGGTCGTTTGGCGCGAGACTTGTTTGCACAAGCCCTTGGGCAGGGTTGGGCCGATCTGGACGATGCGGCCTTGCTCAAACTCATGCGCCAGCGCTGAAGCCGCGGCTTGCCGCAGACATCGGGGGCTGTCCGGTGTGGGCAAGGGTCTTGATCCGTGCCTACAATGGGCCTCATGATTTCACGCGAACCCACCATTGAACGCTTGGCCACGGCCAAGTCCCTGTTGCTTGACCCGTTTGGTCTCGACGAATCCCATCTGACTCAGGCCCTGAACGCCATCAAGGCGCACGCGGTCGATGACGCCGATCTGTACTTCCAGTACACCCGCTCTGAAGGCTGGAGTCTGGAAGAGGGCATCGTCAAGACCGGCAGCTTCAGCATCGACCAGGGCGTGGGCGTGCGGGCTGTGTCGGGCGAGAAAACCGCCTTTGCCTACTCAGATGACATTTCCGAAGCTTCCTTGATGGACGCGGCCATGACGGTGCGTTCCATTGCGTCTGCCGCGCAAAACAAGCGCATCAAGGTACCAGCGCGCAAGATTTCTGCCAGCCGTTCGCTCTACCCCGCGCTGGACCCGATGTCCACGCTGGACAGCACGGCCAAAGTGAGCTTGTTGGGCCATGTCGAAAAAATCGCCCGTGCCAAAGACCCCCGCGTGGTGCAAGTCATGGCAGGGCTGGCCACCGAATACGACGTGGTCATGGTGGCCCGTGCCGATGGCACGCTGGCGGCCGATGTGCGCCCCCTGATCCGCCTGTCGGTCACCGTGATCGCCGAGCAAAATGGCCGCCGCGAAGTGGGCAGCGCCGGCGGCGGTGGCCGCTTTGGCCTGGCCTATTTTGACGACGCCATGGTCGAAAGCTATGTGCAAGAAGCCGTGTCGGCCGCGCTCATCAACCTCGAAGCTCGCCCTGCGCCTGCAGGCGAGATGACCGTGGTGTTGGGCAATGGTTGGCCTGGCGTGTTGCTGCACGAGGCCGTGGGCCATGGGCTGGAGGGCGACTTCAACCGCAAGGGCTCGAGCGCTTTCAGCGGGCGCATCGGTCAGCGCGTGGCCGCCAAGGGCGTCACCGTGCTGGATGATGGCACCATGGCCGACCGCCGGGGCTCGCTGAATGTGGACGACGAAGGCCACGCCAGCCAAAAGAATGTCTTGATCGAAGACGGCATTTTGCGCGGCTACATCCAAGATTCGATGAATGCTCGCCTGATGGGTGTCAAGCCCACGGGTAATGGCCGACGAGAAAGCTACGCCCATGTGCCCATGCCGCGCATGACCAACACCTACATGTTGGGCGGCGACAAGAGCGCCGAAGAAATCGTGGCCAGCATCAAAAAAGGTCTATACGCGACCAACTTCGCGGGTGGACAGGTTGACATCACCAGCGGCAAGTTCGTGTTCTCGGCCAGCCAGGCTTATTGGGTGGAAAACGGCAAGATCCAATACCCCGTCAAAGGCGCGACCTTGATCGGCAGTGGCCCCGAGTCGCTCAAGAAGATCAGCATGATCGGCAACGACATGAAGCTCGACTCGGGTGTGGGCACCTGCGGCAAAGAAGGCCAGAGCGTGCCGGTGGGCGTTGGTCAGCCGACCTTGCGCATCGACGGCCTGACGGTGGGCGGGACCGCGTGAGCAATGCCCAAGGGTTTGCCCTTGAGCTGGCCTGTCAGGAACCGTCATCCAGCTGTGATACATTGAACCCCATGTCCTCGCGCATCGCTTTTTACTTTTTTTATTTTTGGTTCTCAGTCCCCGGCGGACGAGAGGCGAGCGCATAAGCACCCGAACATCTCGACACACACCGCCGGAGCCCCAAAGCCCGGCGGTTTTTTTTCACCTTTTTTCAATCCGAGGAGTCCACGATGAACGCCAAAACCACTGCCCCTGAGAGCTGGTATCCGAATGCCGCCGACCGTACAGGCCAGACCGACGACGAACGCATCAAGGACATCACCGTGCTCCCACCGCCAGAACATTTGATCCGATTCTTTCCCATTGCCGGCACGGCAACGGAAACCCTGATCGCCCAAACCCGCAAAGCCATTCAAAAAATCGTGCACGGCAAAGACGACCGTTTGCTGGTCATCATTGGCCCTTGCTCGATCCACGACCCGGCCGCGGCGCTGGATTACGCCCGCCGCTTGAAGCCTTTGCGCGAAAAATACGCCGACACACTCGAGATCGTGATGCGTGTGTACTTCGAAAAACCCCGCACCACCGTGGGTTGGAAGGGTCTGATCAACGACCCTTACCTGGACGAGAGTTTTCGCATCGACGAAGGTTTGCGCATCGCCCGCCAATTGCTGATTGAAATCAACCGCCAGGGCGTGCCCGCAGGCAGCGAGTTCCTGGACGTAATTTCGCCCCAATACATTGGTGACCTGATCAGCTGGGGTGCCATTGGCGCGCGCACCACCGAGAGCCAAGTGCACCGCGAACTGGCTTCGGGCCTGTCGGCACCCATCGGTTTCAAGAATGGCACCGATGGCAACATCAAAATCGCAACCGACGCGATCCAGGCCGCAGCCCGGGGCCACCACTTTTTGTCGGTCCACAAAAACGGCCAAGTCGCCATCGTGCAGACCCAGGGCAACCAGGATTGCCATGTGATTTTGCGCGGCGGCAAAGCCCCTAACTACGACGCCGACAGCGTGGCTGCGGCTTGCAAAGAACTGGAGGCCGCCAAGTTGCCCGCCACCCTGATGGTGGACTGTAGCCATGCCAACAGCAGCAAAAAGCACGAGCGTCAGATCGATGTGGCCAAAGACATTGCAGCGCAGATCAGCGGCGGCTCACGCCAGGTGTTTGGCGTCATGGTCGAAAGCCACATTGTGGACGGAGCCCAAAAGTTCACGCCCGGTCAGCACGATGTGGCGAAGCTGACCTACGGCCAGAGCATCACCGACGCCTGCATCGGCTGGGGCGACAGCGAAGGCGTGTTGCGGGTGCTGTCGGATGCGGTGAAGGCGCGTCGCGCCCGCTGAGAGAAAGGCTCAGGCGGCCAGCGCCCGCAAAAGTCGGTCGTGAATCCCGCCAAAGCCGCCGTTGCTCATGCACAGCAGGTGATCGCCTGGCCTTGCCTGGGCCAGCACTTGTGCAATGACTTCGTCTATGTTGGCACCCACTTGCGCACGCGTTCCCATGGGTTCGAGCGCTGCTGTGGCGTCCCAGCCCAGGCCCCCTGCGTGGCAAAAGGCCAGATCGGCTTCTTCCAGGCTCCAAGGCAGTTGCGCTTTCATGCTGCCCAGCTTCATGGTGTTGCTGCGCGGCTCAAAAATCGCAAGGATGCGGCCACCGCCCACCTGACGGCGCAGGCCGTTGACGGTGGTGCGGATCGCCGTGGGGTGGTGGGCAAAGTCGTCATAGACAGTCACGCCCCTGACTTGGCCGCGCACTTCCATGCGGCGCTTGACGTTTTCAAAACTGGCCAGCGCCTGTGCGGCCAAGGCTGGGTTCACCCCCACATGTTCGGCGGCAGCGATGGTCGCCAGCGCATTGAGCTGGTTGTGTACGCCCCCAATGCCCCACTGCACCTCGGCCACCGCTTTGCCTGCTTGCAAGACCTTGAATTGCGCTGGCTCGCCCTCGGCCACGAAGTCGCTCACGGCAGCACCAAACGTGCGCACTTCGCTCCAGCAGCCTTGGCCCAGCACGCGCGTCAGGCTCTCTTCCAGGCCATTGACCACCACACGACCCGAGCCCGGGACGGTGCGCACCAGGTGATGGAACTGGCGCTCGATGGCCGCCAGGTCGTCAAAAATGTCGGCGTGGTCGAATTCCAGGTTGTTCAGGATGGCGGTGCGCGGGCGGTAGTGGACAAATTTGCTGCGCTTGTCAAAAAAGGCGGTGTCGTATTCGTCGGCCTCGATGACAAAGTATTGGCCACCCCCCAGGCGGGCCGAAACGCCAAAGTTCAGCGGCACGCCGCCTACCAAAAAGCCGGGTGCGCGTCCGGCCCGTTCCAGCACCCAGGCCAGCATGGACGTGGTGGTGGTTTTGCCGTGGGTGCCCGCCACAGCCAGCACATGCTGGCCGTGCAATACATGCTCCAACAGCCATTGCGGGCCGCTGGTGTAGGGCGCGCCGGCTTCCAAAATCGCTTCCATTAACGGAAATTTGGGGTTGCCGTCGGGCAGTCGTGCGCGGCTGACCACGTTCCCGATCACGAACACATCGGGTTTCAAGGCCATTTGTTCGGTGTCAAAGCCTTCGATCAGCTCGATGCCCAATGCGCGCAATTGGTCGCTCATCGGCGGGTAAACGCCTGCATCACATCCGGTGACCCGATGCCCGGCTTCTCGCGCCAGTGCCGCCAATCCACCCATGAAGGTGCCACAAATGCCCAAAATATGAATATGCATGCCCGGATTTTAGGGGGCAGCGGCTCGGTCTCGCCTTGGCCGGGTCACAATCGGTGCCCATGAACGACCTTGCCCTTGAAATTGCCGCCACCGCCGCCCGTTTGGTGGTGGAAGAAGGCCTGGCTTTTGGTCCGGCCAAGCACCGCGCCCTCAAAGAACTGGGCCTGCCCAGCCGTACCGCATTGCCCGCCAACGACGTGGTCGAGACCGAGGTGCGCGACTACATCGCCTTGTTTTGCGCCGACACCCAGCCCGGCGAGTTGCTGGCTTTGCGTGATTTGGCAAGGGTCTGGATGCAACGCTTGGCCGAATTTCGCCCGCACTTGGGTGGTGCGGTTTGGCAAGGTTGGGCCACGCGCCTGTGCGATGTGGACCTGGCTTTGTTTTGCGATGACCCCAAATCGGCCGAGATCGCCTTGATCAACCAGAACCAACGCTACGACGTGCAAACTGCGCGGGGGCTGCACGGGGACGCTGTGGATGTGCTGAGCGTTCACATTTTTTGTGAAGCGTTGAGCGAAGATGTGGGGGTGCACCTGCGCATTTATGATCTGGACGATCTGCGTGGGGCCTTGCTGCCCGACACGCAAGGCCGCTCGCCGCGGGGGGATTTGGCGGCCTTGGAGCGCCTGCTGGCGGCATGAAAGACAATGCTGGGATGACTACTTCAAGCCATGACCCTGGGCGCCGCAATCTTTTATTGGGGGCCGGTGCGGCTGCGACTGTGGCAGGTGTGGGTCTGGCCCTTCGGCGTTTTGAACCAGAAGAGCTGAACGATGTCGTGAGTCACTCTTTCTGGGAGCAACAGTTTGAAACGACTGGGGGGGGGAGTCTGAGCATGACGCAGTTTAAAGGCCAACGGCTGTTGCTCAATTTCTGGGCCACATGGTGTCCTCCTTGCATTGAAGAATTGCCGATGATTGACGCCTTTTGGCGTGAGAACAACCGAATCGGTTATCAAGTTCTTGCTTTGGCGATAGACCAGCCCAGTGCTGTGCGTCGTTTCCTGGCTCGACATCCCTTGGCGTTCCCTGTGGGTTTGGCCGGCTTGGAGGGGACGAGTTTGGCAAAGTCTTTGGGGAATACTGTTGGTGGTTTGCCTTTTACAGTGTTTTTCAGGCCAGATGGGAGCATTTGGCGACAAAAGATGGGGCAAATCACTGCTGAAGACTTGACTCAGTGGCGTCAATCAGCGACCTGAATCGATTTTCCAACGCTTTTCTTTCTTTTGTACCTTGTTTTTTGTCGTTTGCATTTCTTTCAAGTTCGATGAAAACAAGAAAAGCCAAAATCGAAGGTTTTGCGGAAAATTAGTGTAAATTCGATCAATTACACGTGCTCAAAGCATTGGAGGATCTATGGATTTGCGCAAACTCAAAACACTGATTGACCTGGTGTCCGATTCGAACGTTTCCGAGCTGGAAATCACCGAAGCCGAAGGCAAGGTGCGTATTGTTAAAAGCATAGGGGTGACTGCGCCAGTGGTGGTGCAGCCAGCTTTGCCCGTTGTAGCGCCTCCCAATGTGGCGGCACCAACAGCCCCTGCAGTTGAAGTACCACCGGTCGCTGAGACGGCCATCGGTCATGCCGTCAAATCGCCCATGGTCGGCACTTTTTACCGCTCTTCCAGCCCCGGCTCGGCCCCTTTCATCCAGATCGGCTCGGTGGTCAAGGAGGGTGACACCCTTTGCATCATCGAGGCCATGAAGATCCTCAACGAGATCGAGTCCGACAAGGCCGGCACTGTCACGCAGATTTTGTGTGAGAACGGGCAAGCGGTTGAATACGGTCAGCCATTGTTCATCGTCGAATAAAACCACGAGGATTTCATGTTCAAGAAAATCCTGATCGCCAACCGAGGCGAGATTGCCCTGCGTATCCAGCGTGCTTGTCGCGAGCTGGGCGTCAAGGCTGTGATGGTTTATTCCGAAGCCGACAAAGAGGCCAAGTACGTGAAGCTGGCTGAAGAGGCCGTCTGTATCGGGCCCGCAGCTTCGTCATTGAGCTATCTGAACATGCCAGCCATCATTTCTGCTGCCGAAGTCACGGATGCAGAGGCGATTCACCCCGGCTATGGTTTCTTGAGTGAAAACGCCGATTTTGCTGAGCGTGTTGAGAAAAGTGGTTTCCAGTTCATTGGGCCAACCCCCGAATCCATCCGCATCATGGGGGATAAGGTCTCTGCGAAACAAGCCATGATTCGTGCTGGCGTGCCTTGCGTGCCGGGCTCCGATGGTGAGTTGCCTGATGATCCCGTGCAGGTGCGTCGCATTGCCAAGTCGGTGGGGTACCCCGTCATCATCAAAGCTGCAGGGGGTGGAGGTGGACGAGGTATGCGGGTCGTTCACACCGAGGCAGCGCTGATCAATGCGGTTCAGATGACAAAAGCGGAAGCTGGCGCGGCCTTTGGCAATCCAGCGGTTTACTTGGAAAAATTCCTGCAAAACCCGCGTCACGTTGAAATTCAGATCATTGCTGATAAGCACCGCAATGCGGTTTACCTGGGTGAGCGTGATTGCTCGATGCAGCGTCGTCACCAAAAGGTGATCGAAGAAGCGCCTGCCCCTGGCATCGCTCGAAAATTGATTGACAAGATTGGTGACCGCTGTGTTGCCGCGTGCAAAAAAATCAACTACCGTGGTGCGGGAACGTTTGAGTTCCTTTACGAAAATGGTGAGTTTTATTTCATTGAAATGAATACCCGTGTTCAGGTCGAACATCCGGTCACCGAGTGGGTAACAGGCGTGGACATCGTGAAGACCCAGATCATGGTGGCTGCGGGTGAAAAACTGCCCTTCACGCAACGTCAAATTGAGATTCGTGGCCATGCCATCGAATGTCGAATCAATGCAGAAGACCCCTTCAAATTTACCCCTTCCCCAGGGCGCGTCACCTCTTGGCATATGCCCGGTGGTCCTGGCGTTCGCGTCGATTCGCATGTGTACAACAATTACTTTGTGCCGCCCAATTACGATTCGATGATCGGCAAGCTGATTGTCCATGGCGATACCCGAGAGCAAGCTTTGGCGCGAATGCAGACGGCTCTGAATGAGACCGTGATTGAGGGGATTCAGACCAATATTCCGCTGCATCGCGAACTGATGGTGGATGCCAAGTTCATGCAAGGCGGCACCAACATCCATTATTTGGAACACTGGCTGAGCCAACATAAACGCTGAGAACCCATGTTTGAGTTGAGCCTGCTTTGCCCCGAAAACAGGGTGGATATCGTGAGCGAAGCCTTGGGTGCTCTCGATGCATTGAGCGTGTCAGTGGAAGATGCAGATGCACAAACACCAGCCGAGCAGGCCTTGTTTGGTGAGCCTGGAATGCCACCTCCAAAGGAGGGTTGGCAATGCTCGCGCATGGTGGCGTTGTTTGCTCAAGAGACCGTAGCTAAAGAAGCCGCTGTTTTGCTCACTGCTCAGGATTTCTTTGAGCATTGCGAAATTCAGGGTATCCAAGCACTGGAAGACCACGACTGGGTCCGCTTAACCCAGTCTCAGTTTGCGCCCGTTGAAGTTTTGTCCGATTTCTGGATCGTCCCGACATGGCATGAGCCGCCAGCGCAAGCTCGGCAGATCATCCGTTTGGATCCCGGGCTTGCCTTTGGTACGGGGACCCATCCGACCACGCGCATGTGTTTACGCTGGATTGCTCGTCACAATCTGCAAGGACAGCGTGTCTTGGACTATGGTTGTGGATCGGGCATCTTGGCAATAGGTGCCGCCAAATTTGGAGCGTTGGACATCGATGCAGTTGATATTGATGAAGCCGCTGTGAATGCCACGCAATTGAATGCGCTGGCCAATGGTGTGGTTTTACGTGCCGGTCTTCCCGATCAGGCGCAAGGTCATTACCAGACTGTTTTTGCGAATATTCTCGCTACTCCTCTCAGGGTACTGGCCCCATTGTTGTGCGCTCACGTTGCTTCGAGTGGATATCTGGTATTGGCTGGCATCCTTGAGCGGCAAGCCGATGAATTGGTAGCCGCTTACTCGCCGTGGATCCGTCTTGAAGTGAGCGATACCCAAGATGGGTGGATCTTGATGACAGGCGTCCTATCTGCCCCATGAGCAGGGCGCGGGTCTGACTACAATCGGGATATGTCCAGGATCATACGTTGTCCCTCTTGTGTTGCCGTCTTTAAGATTGAAGTCCAGCAACTTCAGGCTGCTTACGGATGGCTTCGCTGTGGAAAATGCCTGGAAACATTCAATGGTGCGGGTCTGGATGTGCCTGCGCCATCTGCCCCTTTCTTCAGAGACGCAGAGGATGTGGCGTTACCATCTGGTGAAGCAATTTCTGAAAAATCGACTCCACGTGTTGATTTAGAAGACTTGCTTTTGCAAGAGGACCGGTCCAGTATTGAACCAATCTCCGCGCATGGTGCCAGTGCTGAACTGATGGCGTTTTCGGACGCACTGGCGACTTTCAAGCCGGATGTGCGCCACCTTGACTCGGCCGTGCGGCCTGATATGGATAAGGCCAAAGTCCCATCGCGATTTTTTCTTTATGCCGCTATGGTTTTCACAGGTTTCTTGCTGCTGGGCCAACTGTTTCTCATTCAGCGCCACGTCATCGCAGCCTTGTGGCCTCAAAACCGGATTGTTTTGCAGCACTTGTGCCGGCCGTTCAATTGTGAGGTGAAGCCATTGCTGGATCCGCAGGCGATTGTCATGGAAGGCGATAGTTTTGAACAAAGCGGCGACGTATACGTTTTGAGTTGGTCGCTTCGTAACACGCGACCCATCGAAGTGGGCACAACTTCTTTGGAGCTTTCACTGCTGGATGAGTTCAACAATCCCATCGTACGACGTGTCTTTTCTTCTACCGAGATGAAGGCACCAGCAGTTTTGGCACCAGGTCAAGTCTGGTCAGGATCGTTGCCTCTTTTGGTAGACCGAGGTATTGTGTTTAGTCAGTATCGCCTCTTGAGCTTTTACCCTTGAGTATCCCCGGCGACCCGAGGCATAAAAAAACCCGTCACTGTAGACAGTGACGGGCTTTGTGGTGCTAACGTCAGACAGATGAATCAGGGCTTGGCGGCCGAAGGAAACGGCCATGCAGCTTGAGGATTCAGAGTCGTTTGTGCAGCAGGGGCAGCGGGTGCTTTGGATGCCTTCTTTGCAGCTGGTTTTTTGGCAGCCTTTTTTACGACAGCTTTTTTGGCTGCTGGCTTTTTGGCAGCAGTTTTCTTGGCTGCTGCTTTCTTAGCGGGTGCCGCTTTTTTAGCTGCTGGCTTTTTAGCTGCTGGCTTTTTGGCTGCTGGCTTTTTGGCTGCTGGCTTTTTAGCTGCTGGCTTTTTGGCTGCTGGCTTTTTGGCTGCTGGCTTTTTGGCTGCTGGCTTTTTGGCTGCTGGCTTTTTAGCTGCTGGCTTTTTAGCTGCTGGCTTTTTGGCTGCTGGCTTTTTAGCTGCTGGCTTTTTAGCTGCTGGCTTTTTAGCCGTTACTTTTTTAGCGGCAGGTTTCTTCGCCGCAACGGCCTTCTTTGCTGGGGCAGCTTTTTTAGCTGCTACTTTTTTTGCAGTTGCCATGATTTTCTCCTTGATCAAGTTGAGAACTCAACGGAAAGGGAACGCTTGGTGCCTGTTGGAATGCACAAAACGATCCATGGCGCTGAGTCATAACTCAACACCATGAACACAGAAAAGCCACACGGCCCATCACCAGTAGGAAATGTTGCGTGTGGCTTGAAGAGGGGTGACATTGTCGAGATATTCAGAAGATCAGTCCCAAGACAGGGCGCCGCCAGTTTGGTACTCAATGACCCGCGTTTCAAAGAAATTACGTTCTTTTTTCAGGTCAATCATCTCACTCATCCACGGGAAAGGATTCTCCTCGTTGGGGAAAAGTGCCTCCAATCCGATTTGTGTGGCTCGGCGGTTAGCGATGTATCGCAAATAACCTTTGAACATCGATGCGTTCATGCCCAGCACACCACGTGGCATGGTGTCTTCAGCATAACGGTACTCCAATTCAACGGCGTGCAAGAACAATTCCTTGATTTCCGCCCTGAACTCAGGTGTCCAAAGCTGAGGGTTTTCGTGCTTGATGGTGTTGATGAGATCAATACCGAAATTGCAATGCATGGACTCATCACGCAAGATGTACTGATATTGCTCGGCAGCACCGGTCATTTTGTTTTGGCGACCCAATGCCAAAATCTGCGTGAAACCGACATAAAAGAACAGACCTTCCATCAGGCAGGCAAAAACAATGAGCGACTTGAGTAATGTTTGGTCAGTTTGCTGAGTACCAGTCTTGAAGTTCGGATCCATGATCACGTTGATGAATGGGATCAGAAACTCATCCTTGTCGCGAATCGATTTGATTTCGTTGTAAGCGTTGAAGATTTCACTTTCATCCAAGCCCAGCGATTCCACGATGTACTGGTAAGCGTGTGTGTGAATGGCTTCTTCAAAGGCTTGCCGCAGCAAGAACTGACGGCACTCGGGAGCTGTGATGTGGCGGTACGTTCCCAGCGTGATGTTGTTAGCCGCCAGAGAGTCAGCGGTGACAAAAAAACCGAGGTTCCGTTTGACCATCCGACGCTCATCTTCGGTCAGTCCATTGGGGTCTTTCCACAAAGCGATGTCGCGGTTCATGTTCACTTCTTGCGGCATCCAGTGATTGGCGCAAGTGGCAAGGTATTTTTCCCAAGCCCATTTGTATTTGAACGGCACCAACTGGTTGACGTCGGTTTGACCGTTGATGATCCGCTTGTCTGCAGCATTCATGCGATGAGGCGCAGCTGGAGCATTGCCAGATACTGAAGACGCAGATGCAATGCCGGCAGAGGTTTGTGCGCCAGACAATGGGGGCATTGCAGGTTGCAAAGCGGGTTTGAATTGATCGTCCCAAGACAACATAAAAATTCCAATTCTCAAATTATGAAAGCATGCCAACAAAATGCAAAGCAGTGAATCACTTTATGACGAACATCTCGTGTGAAGTGTTGTTCAATTGCATCGCACAAAGTAATAAACCGCGATGCGTGATGCGCAGTTTTATTGACACGCCTCACAACCAGGATCGTCAATGGCGCAAAACTTGATGTCCGTGGCTGGCACTGCATTCATTTGTGCCTGTGCGGACGCTGCCGCGGCTTCAATGGCGCTGACACTTGCGGCAGTGGGCGTACCGGATGCGGACACAGCATTGTGTGAGCCAGCATTCACAGTCGATTTTTCGACTTGTGTAGCGCTGGATGTGCGCAAGTAGTATGTGGTTTTCAGTCCACGTAACCAGGCCAGTTTGTAGGTGTCATCCAATTTTTTGCCCGATGCCCCGGCCATGTAGATGTTGAGCGACTGGGCTTGGTCAATCCATTTCTGGCGACGTGCAGCTGCCTCCACCAACCAGGTGGTCTCGACTTCAAAGGCTGTGGCGTAAAGCGCCTTGATTTCTTGTGGCACGCGGTCGATCGGGCGCAACGAGCCATCGAAGTGCTTCAGGTCCATGACCATCACATCATCCCATAGACCCAGGCGCTTCAAGTCACGCACCAGATAGCCGTTGATCACGGTGAACTCACCAGACAGATTGGACTTGACCGACAGGTTGCCAAAGCAAGGCTCAATTGATGCATCCACGCCAATGATGTTGGAGATGGTGGCGGTGGGCGCAATCGCCACGCAGTTGGAGTTGCGCATGCCGTCCGCTTTGATTTTCTGGCGCAGAGCATCCCAATCGAGAGTGGCTGAACGATCCACTTCGACATAACCACCGCGCTCGCGCTCCAGAAGATGAAGAGTATCCAGAGGCAGGATGCCTTGATCCCACAGCGAGCCTTTGTAAGTGGCGTATTGGCCACGCTCTTTGGCCAGTTCAGTGGATGCCCAATAAGCGTAGTAGCAAATGGCTTCCATGGATTGGTCAGCAAACTCCACTGCCGCTTGTGAGGCGTAAGGAATGCGCATTTCGTACAACGAATCCTGGAAGCCCATCAGGCCCAGACCAACAGGACGGTGGCGCATATTGGAGTCACGGGCCTTTTTGACGGCGTAGTAGTTGATGTCGATCACGTTGTCCAGCATGCGCATGGCGATCGTGATGGTTTTTTTCAACTTCTCATGGTCGATGACTTTGCCATTGGCGCCTTCTTTGATATGGCGTAACAGGTTGACCGAGCCCAGGTTGCAGACAGCGGTTTCGGTGTCGCTGGTGTTGAGCGTGATTTCGGTGCACAGGTTGGACGAGTGCACCACGCCGACATGCTGCTGAGGAGAGCGCACATTGCAAGGGTCCTTGAAAGTGATCCAGGGGTGACCGGTTTCAAACAGCATGGACAGCATCTTGCGCCACAGGTCGGTAGCTGGAACAGTTTTACTGGGCTTGATCTCGCCACGCTGGGCTTTTTGCTCGTAAGTGACATAAGCTTTTTCGAAGGCCAGACCGAACAGGTCGTGCAAGTCAGGCACATCGGAAGGGGAGAAGAGGGTCCAGTTGCCTTTTTCCATCACGCGGCGCATGAACAGATCGGGAATCCAGTTGGCCGTATTCATGTCGTGCGTGCGGCGGCGGTCATCGCCGGTATTCTTGCGCAGATCCAGGAATTCTTCGATGTCCAAGTGCCAAGTTTCCAAGTAGGTGCAGACCGCACCTTTACGCTTGCCACCTTGGTTGACTGCAACGGCCGTATCGTTCACCACCTTGAGGAAGGGCACTACACCTTGCGACTCACCGTTGGTGCCTTTGATGTGTGAACCCATGGCACGTACGCGGGTCCAATCGTTGCCCAAACCGCCGGCAAACTTGGACAGCAAGGCGTTTTCCTTGATGGACTCGTAAATGCCATCCAAGTCATCGGGCACAGTGGTCAGGTAGCAGCTCGAGAGCTGTGAACGCAAAGTGCCGCTGTTGAACAGCGTGGGCGTGGAGGACATGAAGTCAAAAGACGACAGGATCTCGTAAAACTCGATAGCCCGGGCTTCGCGGTCGATTTCATTGAGCGACAGACCCATGGCCACACGCATGAAGAAGGCCTGGGGCATCTCGATGCGGGTCTTGCGGACGTGTAAAAAGTAGCGGTCGTAAAGCGTTTGCAGGCCCAGATAATCAAATTGCAAATCGCGCTCAGGCTTGAGTGCGGTGGCCAGCTTTCTGAGGTCAAACTGAAGGAGTTTTTCATCCAGCAGGTCGTTGTCCACACCTTTTTTGATGAAGCGAGGGAAGTAGTTGATGTATTCCTCGGCCATTTGTTCTTGCGACACTTCTTTGCCCAAGATTTCCTTGGCAATTGTGTGCATCAACAAACGGGCGGTCACATAGGTGTAATCTGGATCTTTTTCGATCAGCGTACGCGATGCCAGTATGGATGCTTTGTAAACCTCCTCCATCGGCACACCGTCGTAAAGGTTGCGCATGGTCTCGGTGACGATGGGGTCTGGACTCACGTCTTGACCCAGGCCGGCACAAGCTTTCACCATCAATGACTTGAGGTGATTCAGGTCCAGAGCTACGCGTTGACCTTGGTCTATTACGTGCAATGCAGGCTCTGAAGTCGCGGCTGCAAATTGCTGAGTTTGCTGGGCGCGTTCTTGGGTGCGGCGCTCGCGGTAAAGCACATAAGCACGTGCGACTTCGTGGTTGCTGCTGCGCATCAAGCCCAGCTCAACCTGGTCCTGCACATCTTCAATGTGGAAGGTGCCACCGCCCGGACGTGAGCGCATCAGTGCCCGCACCACGTTTTGCGTCAATTCTTCCACCACTTCCCGTACGCTGGCAGACGCAGCACCTTGGGTGCCATGGACAGCCAGAAATGCTTTCATCAAAGCGACTGCAATTTTGTTGGGCTGAAAAGGCACAACGGCGCCGTTACGGCGAATGATTTGGTACTGATTGAGGTGGTGAGCAGACGGTTGGCCAGTCCGGTCGGAGAAGGGGGTAGGCATCAGGCCGGTGGAAGCGGAGGGGGCGTTGAGGTCTGTGTGCATGGTTTTCTTCTAATTTGTGGTGTGTAGTGGTGGGGTAACGGGTGCTTGCAATTTGGATTCGTTCAACTCTGCAGATTTCTGAAAGACACTATATCTGGTGTCTGCGACCCTTGCAAGCCACTACAGGTAGTGTACTGGTGGTTTTTGACCTCAATGCTTAAAGTTTCGCAACAACGTCATCAATGTGCTGTTCTGAAACGCTGAAAAGACCGTTTGGAGGCGAATTGGAAACAGCCTTTTGGGATTCAGATCCAAGAGCCATGCGTTGTTTGAGGGGTTTTGCCCTTGAAGACCTAGCTGGCTTGCGATTTGGATTTCTGGACAGTGATTTAAATTGAGGAAGCCACCTGGAAACCAGAAATTTCTCTGATTGTCGTTTTATATTCCTAGGGAAAGTACGAGGCAGGCCAATCCAGCAGTTGTCTCAACCGTCCCCACGAAAAACCCGGCCCAGGATCTTGCTTGCGGTCTGGGGCAATGTGTTCGTGCCCCGCCAAATGGGCAATCGGGTAACGTTTGCGCAAGTCATGGCAAAGACTGGCCAGTTGCACATATTGGGCATTTTCGAATACATCGCCTTCCAACCCTTCCAGCTCAATACCGACAGAGTCGTCATTGCATTGTGAGCGGCCACGGTACATTGACTGTCCTGCGTGCCAAGCCCTGTCGTCGGCACTGACAAATTGAAGCAATGCGCCATCGCGCCGTATAAAAAAGTGTGCTGACACCTGCGCCCCCCTGATTTGCTTGAAATATGGGTGAGCATCCCAATCCAGTTGGTTAGTGAAGAGTGCCTGCACCTCTGGCCCGCCATATTGGCCTGGCGGCAGGCTGATCGAGTGAAGCACCAGCAAGTCAATGCATGCACCTTGAGGTCTGGGTCCAAAATTGGGGGAGTCCCATCTTAGGGCGGGCGAGTACCAGCCCTCTTGCCATAAATCTGTGCATTCAGCGGGTCGGTTTGACATGGATCATAGAAGGTGGGGTGGTTGTGTGATCGACTTGGAAAAAATGGCTCAAGCCAAGCATTGGCAAGGGGTTGAGGACTTAAGCCGGGTTGCGGTCCTCGGCGGCAGTGCGGTGTTCAGTGCTGCAGTAAACGTCTTTTTCGCCAATCACGGCCTCATCCTGAGGCAAGTGCAATCCACAGTGGGCGCAACTCACCATGTTTGAGGGGCGCTTGGATGGTTTTGCGGGGCTTGCACTGGCGTCTTTGGCCTTGCGACTTCGTTTGAATGCCCAGACGGCCACCAAAACAACCAGTAGCCAGATCAGGTATTTCATCCGGCCCGCCCAATTAAGACTTCCATGACAAACCGTGAGCCAGCGTAGGACAGCAGCAGCAGGCCAGCGCCAATATAAAGCACGCGCACAGCCCTGCGACCGCGCCAACCCCATTGGCTGCGTCCAACCAACAAAGTGGCAAAGGTGATCCAAGACAACACTGCAAACACCCGTTTGTGATCCCAGCGCCATTCGGTGTGGTTCTGACCATAAAGTACTTCGCCAAACAAGGCCCCAGCCACCAAAGTCGCGGTTAACAGGAAAAAGCCAGCGGTCACAAAGCGGAAGGTCAGGCGCTCCAGTGTCAACAGCGGCAGACCGCTCGAGCCTTCTTGAGCCTGGCGAATGTCATGTTCCGTGCGGGTCATCATCCAGGCGTGCACCACCGCAGCGGCAAACATGCCATAAGCCGACAAACCCAGGGCAAAGTGAAGGGGCAACCAGGCCGATGCCTGGGTGGTGAGCAAGGCTCCTGGAAACACCCAGGCCAGCACCACGGTGACCGCCCCCAGGCCGCCCACGGCCCAGCGGGCCCTGAGTTTGGGGAAAAACTGGGTCTCGATCATGTAAGCCAACACCACCAGCCAGGCGGTGACCGACAAAGCCGGGGCAAAACCGAAGCGCGCCGGCCCCATCAGCAGCACCAGCAAGCTGATGGCGTGTAAAACCCAAGCCAGCCAAAGCAGGCGGCGTGCGTTCACAACACTCAGGTGGCGGGGCACCAGAGCGGGCAAGGCATAGGCCAGGGCTGCCAATGCCGAGAAGGGCAACGTCCACAAAGGTGCACTCGCTAAAATCATGGTACCGAGTTTAGCCTTTCAGGCGCTGCCGCTGGGGCTTCGCCATCAAGCTCTCACGGTTTTTTCTGGATTTCCCCCATGGCCTCCGCCCTGACCGACAAACTCTCACGCCTCGTCAAGACCCTCAGCGGGCAGGCCCGCATCACCGAGTCGAACGTGGCCGACATGCTGCGCGAGGTGCGCATGGCCTTGCTCGAAGCCGACGTGGCTTTGCCTGTGGTGCGCGATTTCATTGCCCGGGTGAAAGAAAAAGCCTTGGGCCAAGAAGTCATGGGTTCTTTGAAGCCCGGACAGGCCTTGGTGGGTGTGGTCAACCGCGAGTTGGCGGCCACCATGGGCGAGGGCGTGTCGGACATCAACCTGGCGGCGCAGCCGCCTGCTGTGATCTTGATGGCCGGTTTGCAAGGGGCCGGTAAAACCACCACCACCGCCAAGCTGGCCAAACACCTGATCGAAAAGCGCAAAAAGAAAGTGCTCACCGTCTCGGGTGACGTGTACCGCCCTGCGGCGATTGAGCAGCTCAAGACGGTGACCGCGCAAGCTGGTGCCGAATGGTTTCCCAGCTCGCCCGACCAAAAGCCCATCGACATCGCGCGTGCCGCCATCGACTACGCCCGCAAACATTTCTTTGACGTGTTGCTCGTCGACACCGCGGGTCGCTTGGCGATTGACGAAGCCCTGATGGCCGAAATCAAGGCCTTGCACGCCGAATTGAAGCCTGTTGAAACCCTGTTCGTGGTGGATGCCATGCAAGGCCAGGACGCGGCCAATACCGCCAAGGCGTTCAGCGAGGCTTTGCCTTTGACGGGCATTGTGCTCACAAAACTGGACGGCGACTCACGCGGTGGCGCGGCCCTGTCGGTGCGCCAGATCACGGGCGTGCCGATCAAGTTTGCCGGTACCAGTGAAAAAATCGATGGTCTGGAAGTGTTCGATGCCGAGCGCCACGCGGGCCGGGTGCTGGGCATGGGCGACATCGTGGCCCTGGTCGAGCAGGTCACTGCAGGTGTGGACATGGAAGCCGCGCAAAAATTGGCCGCCAAGGTCAAGAGCGGTGGCGGCTTTGATCTGAACGACTTTTTGGCGCAGATCCAGCAGATGAAGCAAATGGGCGGGCTGTCAAGCCTGATGGACAAGTTGCCCAGCCAGATGACCGCCAAGGCAGCGTCCATGGACATGGACAAGGTCGAAAAAGACATCGGCCGCAAGCAGGGCATCATTCACAGCATGACGCCCAAAGAGCGCAGCAAGCCTGAATTGATCAAGGCCACGCGCAAGCGCCGCATCGCAGCGGGCGCGGGCGTTCAGGTGCAAGACGTCAATCGCATGCTCAAGGAGTTCGAGCAGATGCAGGACATGATGAAAAAAATGTCCGGCGGCGGCATGATGAAAATGATGAAGCGCATGGGGGCCATGAAAGGCATGATGGGCGGCGGCGGTGGCTTTCCTGGTATGCCGCGCTGAACTTCTCTTGCAGGTCTGGCCTTCAGGTCCGACATGGTGGGTTTGGTGCAGGTTTCATGTCGGGGCTCAAGCCGCCGACCTGCTCAAAACCTTTTCAATACTGGCTCTCGGGCAGCGTGACCTGCAGACCGTCCAGCTCTGGGGTCAGCACGATCTGGCACGACAGGCGACTGCCCGGCTCACGCGCTTGGGCGGTGAAGGTCAACATGCCGTCTTCATCGCTACCCATCGGCGGCAGCTGCTTCACCCAATCTTCATGCACCACCACATGGCAGGTGGCGCAGGTCAACAGCCCGCCGCAATCGGCCTGGATACCTGACACATTGGTGTCGACAGCGGCTTGCATCAGGCTTTGCCCAGAATGGGCTTGCAGTGTGATCGGGGCTTGTGCGGGGTCGTGGGCTTGCAGGTGGATCGTGATCATCTTCAATGCAGCGCGCTCAAACGCGGGCTTTCAATGGGTTGTTAAATTCGGCCGAAGTATTCGCGCTTGTGAAACTCCGTCGCATCTTCGGCCTGGGTCAAGCGCCGGTGCTCGGCCAGTTTGATGGTGCTGTAGTAATCCACCAAGGGCTGCCCCATGGCCTGGCTCAAAGCGCTATCGGCTTGCAACGCCTGCACCGCATCGGCCAAAGACGTTGGGATGGATACAGCCCCTGGGGCATAAGGTGTTTCGGTGGCTGGCGGCGCTTGCAGCTGTGCGTCCGCCCCGTCAAGCCCAGCGTGAATTTGCGAGGCCATGTAGAGATAAGGGTTGGCCGCAGGCTCGCCCAGGCGGTTTTCAATGCGGGTGGCGCTGTCACCCGGCGCGCCGATGACGCGCAGCATCGCGCCCCGGTTGTCACGGCCCCACAAAATCGACTGCGGTGCCATCGCGTTGGGCCGAAAGCGCCCATAGCCATTGGTGGTGCTGGTGCACAAGGCGGTGAGCGCCGGGGCGTGCGCCAGCAGTCCGGCCAGCCAGAGCGCGCCCGCATCGCTCAGCACTTGCCGGGCTTCGCGTGAACTGCTGCCGGGGGCCAGATCTTCGCGCATGAACACGTTGCGCCCTGTGGCCAATTCACAAACCGATTGGTGAAGGTGCCAGCCGCTCGACATGATGTGTTCAAACGGCGGTCGGCACATGAAGGTGGCGTGGTAACCGGCGCGGCGCAGGGCTTGGCGTGTGGCGTTGCGAAACAGCACCATCTGGTCGGCGGCCGTGAGCGCATCGCTCACATCAAACACCGCTTCGACCTGGCTGGGGCCGAGTTCGATTTCGAGCGAGATCAGCGGCAGGCCCAGCGCCTGCGCGGTGCGCTGCACGATGCGCAGCGGCTCTTCGGCCCGGTCCATCCAGCCTTCGGTCAGCAGGTTGTAGCCAGGGTGGATCAGGCTGACTTCGGGCGCGGGACCGGGCCATGCGGCGCGATCCGGGTCCAGGTCTGGCCCGTGCAGCGGGTCTTTGAGGCGGTAGATGTGGAATTCGACTTCGAGCCCGCAGCGCATCTGCCAGCCGCGTTCGGCCAGGCGCTGCACGGCTTGCTGCAGCACATGGCGCGAATCGAGCGGCACGATGCGCCCGTCGGCCAAGTAGGGCTGGCACTGGAGCCAACCGGTCTTGTCGGTCCAAGGCAGCACCTGCCAGCTGGCCGGGTCGGGCATGAGGGTGAAATTGCTGGCCCCGGCAAAGCCAGGCAGGGTGTCTTCAATGCCCGACTCGAACACTTTGAAGGCGGTGCGGTCCGAACTGTCTTTGAGCAGCAAGGTGCTGACCATGCCGATGCCGTTGGCCAGCGCTTGGCGCAGTTGCGAGGCCACGAGGGTCTTGCCGCGCACCACGCCATGCAGGTCGCACCAGCCCAAGCGGATCAGGTCGATACCAGAGGCCTCCACCTGCCGCACCAATTGCTCACAAGCCGCCTGGCGTTTGCGGCTGTGTAGGCCGCAGCGTTCAGCGAAGCTCATGCTGCGCTCGAGTCGGCTGGGGTGGGCGCATGGCCCGGCAGGGCGGCATCCCACGGCGCACCGCTGCGTTTGGCAGCGCAGGCCTCGCGCCACCACTGCGGCCATTGCCCGCTGGGAGCGATGCCGTCCACAGTGTCCGGCCCGATGCGCTGGCCGGCCACGGCGCCCTGCGCAAAGCCGGGCGGCGAGCCCCCGGCCTGCACCGTCTCGATGGCTTTGAGCAAGATGCGGCGGTTGGCCATGATGACCTTGTCGCTGGTGCCCAGGTGCTCGCGGGTGCGGTCTTGTATCGCGCCCATGCTCTCGCAGGCCCACTGGTCGTGCACGTTGATGTCGTCTTCGCCCATGCCCAAGTAGGTGCGCGAGACTTGTTCTTCGGGGTTGAAGCCCCAGTGGTTGTGCTTGCCCGCTTTGGGGATGTAGTCGGGCAAGGTGACCGAGGGCAGGCGCTGGTTGCGCATGGCCTCTTTGTCCACCGGCCCGGCAAAGCTGGTGAACACCGAATACCAATAGGTGTGGGTGTCGTCCACCGGCACATGCATCTGCGTGATGGTCATGGTCTCCGACAGCGGAATCACAAAGGTGTGCGGGAACA
Source organism: Limnohabitans sp. (assembly GCF_023910625.1). Taxonomy (NCBI): domain Bacteria; kingdom Pseudomonadati; phylum Pseudomonadota; class Betaproteobacteria; order Burkholderiales; family Comamonadaceae; genus Limnohabitans; species Limnohabitans sp. The sequence goes on along the minus strand of NZ_JAAVVW010000003.1, from coordinate 1,574,927 downwards.
GCGCATTCGTCACCCGCACATGCGTGAGCGCCTCGTTGATCGGGCGCAGGGCCGTCAGGCGCAGGCCGGCATCGGTGGGCTCGAATGAAATCTCGGGCTGGTCCAGTTCGCGCATCACCCGCGTCATGGGCCAGCGCTCGCCTTGCACATCGCCCGCGCTCGCACCACGGAATTGGCGACCATAGCTGCCTTCGAGCGACTCATCATTGAAAAAGCGGTGCAGGTACGACGCGTGTGCCGGGTCAATGCCCACCTCAAACGCCTGCAACCAGTTGCAATGCCACAGCCCTTTGAAGGCGAAGGTGTGGGTGGCCGGGGCGCTGAAAGCATCAATACCAGGGAGCGGCGGCGGTGTCTGGCCTTCGGGGCCGAACCAGCCAAACACAATGCCGCTGCGCTCGATCAGCGGATAGCTGCGCTGGCGCACACGCTTGCACAGCGTGCTGCCGGAGGGCTCGGCAGGTGTTTCGATGCACTGGCCCGTGACGTCAAACTTCCAGCCATGAAAAGGGCAACGCAGGCCATCGCCTTCGTTGCGGCCAAAGGCCAGGTCGGCCCCACGGTGCGGGCAGTCACGGTCCAGCAAACCATAGTCGCCCTGCGCGTTGCGAAACAACACCAGGTCTTGGCCCAGAATGCGCACGGCTTTCACGGGGCGAATCGCCATCCGCGGGTCGAGCGCGGGGTTGAATTCGTCCACCAGGGCGACGGGCTGCCAATAGTGGCGCATCACCGCACCGCACGGCGTGCCTGGGCCAATGCGGGTGATGAGTTCGTTCTGTTCAGCTTTCATGGAGGCCTCTGGCTTGCGCCGTGTATCTGCCGTTGGCGTGTACCCTTTGGTGTGGGGCCGCGCATATTCCTTACCGATCAGTTTAAACGGCTGCGAGGCTGGGTCCTGCCTACAGGCGACACGGTGGGTGGGGCTTGATGCGTGTCAATTTTGGGCTGACCATAGGGACCGAATTGACGCAAAATCATGCCCATGAAACACATTATCTTTATCTACGGAACCCTCATGCCAGGCCTGCGACTGGAGGCCGAAATGCACGGTGCCCGCTTCATGGGCCCCGCCCAAGTGCAGGGCCGCTTGGTCGACTTGGGCAGCTACCCGGGCTTATTGCCGGGGGAAGGGCAAGTCACCGGCGAAGTCTATGAAGCGGATGACGCGCACCTGACCCGTCTGGATGGGGTGGAAGGTGTGGTGCCCGGTGACCGCGCCGAATCACACTATTGGCGGGAGGTGGTGACGGTGCTCAGCGGCCCGCTGCAAGGCCAGCAGGTGCAGACCTATGTGTACAACCGCCCGACCGATGGTTGCACGCCCATTCCACATGGTGACTACCGCCGCTACATCCGCGAAGTCGGGCGCGAATCCTGAGCGAATTGCGCTGTTATCCAATGGTTGGACCCCACAAAAGGCAGGGCATCTCTTCGTAGGAGCCCACCCCCGTGGCCGATGAACCTTCCGCAACGCTGCAAGCGATCGCCCACAGGGTGGGCTCCTGCAAAATCAATCGCGAATGACCAACTCGCCGCGCAGCGAGTGGGACAAACCTTGGGTGATGCGCACATCCGCCATCTGACCGATCAGGCGGTCCATGTTCGGGCCGCCGGGGAAGTTGACCACCCGGTTGCACTCGGTGCGACCCGCCAGCTCGGTCGCGTCCTTGCGTGAGGGGCGCTCCACCAGAATGCGCTGTACTGTGCCCACACGGCTCTCGCCGATGAGCTGCACGTTCTCTTCGATGGTCGCTTGCAGGTGGTGCAGGCGGCGCAGTTTTTCGGCGTGCGGCGTGTCGTCGTGCAGGTTGGCTGCAGGCGTGCCGGGGCGGGGGCTGAAGATGAAGCTGAAGCTCGTGTCAAAGCCCACATCGGTGATGAGCTTCATCATCTTGTTGAAGTCGTCCTCGGTCTCGCCGGGGAAGCCCACGATGAAATCGCTGCTGAGCGACATGTCGGGGCGAATCGCCCGCAGCTTGCGGATCGTGCTCTTGTATTCCATGGAGGTGTAACCGCGCTTCATGGCCATTAAGATGCGGTCCGAGCCGTGCTGCACCGGCAGGTGCAAGTGGCTCACCAGTTTGGGGATCTTTTCGTAAGCGTCGATCAGGCGCTGCGTGAACTCGTTCGGGTGGCTGGTCACGTAACGGATGCGCTCGATGCCCGGCATGTCGGCCACGTACTCCAGCAGCAGCGCAAAGTCGGCGATGTCAGCGGTGCCACCCATCTTGCCCCGGTAGGCGTTCACGTTCTGGCCCAGCAGGGTGATTTCTTTCACGCCCTGCGCGGCCAGACCGGCGATTTCGACCAGCACATCGTCAAACGGGCGCGACACCTCTTCGCCCCGGGTATAAGGCACCACGCAGTAGCTGCAGTATTTGCTGCAGCCTTCCATGATCGACACAAAGGCGGTGGCGCCGTCCACCTTGGCTGGGGGCAAGTGGTCGAACTTTTCAATCTCGGGGAAGCTGATGTCCACCTGCGGGCGCTGCTTGCGCTCGCGCTCGTTCAGCAACTCGGGCAGGCGGTGCAGGGTCTGCGGGCCAAACACCACGTCCACATAGGGGGCGCGCTTGATGATCTCGGCACCTTCCTGGCTGGCCACGCAGCCGCCCACGCCAATCTGCACGCCCTTGGCCTTGAGGTGCTGCACCCGGCCTAGATCGCTGAAGACTTTTTCTTGCGCCTTCTCGCGCACCGAGCAGGTGTTGAACAAGATCAGATCGGCCTCGTCCACGTCCTGCGTGGGCTCATAGCCCTGCGCTGCGCCCAGCACATCGGCCATCTTGTCCGAGTCGTACTCGTTCATCTGGCAGCCAAAGGTTTTGATGAAGACCTTCTTGTTCATGTGGTCTCCACGGAATTCATGGAGGTGATCAAGTCAAGGCAAAGCAAAGTACGCCCGCGAGGGGCCAGAGTGCAGCGGTTCATGGTGTAGATCCAGAGGCTGTGAAAAAGAAAAGCGCTGACGCGCTTTGGAATAGCCAGATTATCGCAGGTGAGCGTTGGCTCAGTTCCCTGTGTTCTCAGCTGTCTTCGGCTTGAAAAACATCGGATAAGCCCTTTCCACCGTTGGGCTGTTAAGGGCCCAGCTGTGGCATTGGCCCAGAAAATAGGGCGCTTGGGTCATTTCGGGGTGGGGTTGGCCGGCCAGTTCGCGGCGCTGCCATTGGCCTGAGGGCAGTGTCTGGTAAGCGGCCGTGGCCATGTTGAACAACATCTCGCGCAGGTGTGTGCAGCCGTCGGTGCCGCCTACGTGTTGGTTGATGACCTTGCGCCAACCCGGGCCCATGGTGCAGCCGATGAGCTTGTGCATGCCGTGTGGCGCGCCGACGCATTCCGGGTGGGGGGTGTCGTCCATCGAGGTGGCGATGTCCTGGATGACCATCTTGTTGTCGAGCGTGACGCGGATTTTCAGGTTGTGGATCGGCTCGTTGGCCGGAAAAGGCCGTTCGTTGGAAACTTCAAAACCAAAGGTTTTGACATCGGTCAGTTGGGCTTCAATGTCCCACAGGCCGTCTTCGCGGTCATAGCCTTGGTACACCACGGTTCGCGTATGTGACAGTTTTCGGGGGGAGGGGGGTGGAAGTGCCAATGGAATTCTCGCGGGTCTGATGATGAATCTTCCAATCATAGCTAGGCAGTAACACCGAACATGTGCAACGTCACCCACCCTGCCCTTCGCCGGGAAATGCGTCATTCAAGTTCAGCAGTGCATCTGGTTGACTTGCGAAGACGCAATCCGGATTGTGACGGGCATGCGCAGACCTGACACGCGGCCCCAAAACCTCAGAGGCAAACCTCTCAAGCGCGATTTGCGACTGCGTTGTGCTTGGGGGTCAGAGCAGAATTGGCCCTGTAAGATCAAACGGCAAAAGTTTCCGCAGGCTGCATTGTCAGGCTTGCGCGGTGCTGGTTTCATTGCGTGGACTTGGGGACAATCATTGTCCAATGACCCTTGGGCAAAGCTTGGGTGGCTGCATGACGCTCCCCAGCAAGAAAAAACTGAACTTCGATGGCCTTAATGCGCTGGGCCGCGTTCTACACACTGGTTCTTGCTGAATCAAGGCTCGCCAAGGTTTTTGACGATCATCATCGCGCATCGAACCCTGGATGGACAGGACACCATTCAGCGTCTGCTCTTGAGGACGAGGCTTTGGGGTGCCAGCCCATTTCAAGCCAGTGGGCATAGCCTGGCTTGAAGGGCCAAGCTGTGTGTTGCACCGGGGTACCCGGGGGTAAAACATGTTCGGTCAGGTGATCCAGCCAGGGGCTGATGGCCCCCATCTGCTGTAACCAGGCTTGTCCTTCCGACGTTTCCATGGCCACACCGGACAGGCCAAGACGTGACAAAGGTAAGCTGGTGCCCAGTGTCGTGCGACCCGACATGCGGTCGTGTACGCTGCCCCAAGCCACATGTTGTAATTTTTTTTGCAACGCCTGCAAACGGCGACTCAACGCATCCAGTGGTTCGTTGGTGAATCGTAATTGCCCCAGCATGTTGTCAAACCAGAAAAAAGCTCCGGGCATTTCCCGGGTGCGTTCGTTCAAGTGGTCAAGGCCATCGGCGGTGTTGAGATGCAGGCGAATACCCTGACTTTGTAAATGACGACCATGCCGCCAGCGAAACAAGGGTGAAGCCAATGGGTCGATGTCCCAGGCGTGAATTTCTTCAAACTGCGCCAACCAGCAGGTGGGCAGCATCCAGCCTGCGCTGGCCCCCAGCAAGACGAGTTGTTTTCGTGGCATGGTTTGTGCCATCAACCAGTCGGCTATTTGCGCAGACGCGCCTGCCCAGCGAGCTTGTGACCGCCATGCGCGCCAATGCCAATGCCATCCACCCGTCAAGTTCATGCCTCAACTTTAAACCTCGGCAAGGGTTCTTGCGGCGGATTGATTGATTCAAATGATCAGGATGTGCTGTTGCCGCGCCCAGTTACAGAGCCAGAACACCCTCCACATGCCCTGCAAGGCGCGAGAGGCAGCGGCTTTTTGCTTATTTGAAGACAGTTTGGCCGTGCAAGGAACAGCCTTTTTTCAGCAAGTCGAGGCCGGCTCCCCCCCCGGGCTCAGCCAGTCGTGAAGAGGGTGAAGATGGCGCCGGCATTTGAGCGACTGCAGAAAGAAAGGCTAAGTGTCATGGTCGATTATTTACAGTCCACGCCATGAATGAGAGACTTCCTCAAATGAGCCATAAGACCTTGTTTCCCCAGTTCACTTTTGGCGGAGCCACAAGTGGCCCCATGGTCACCGTGACGTACCATGATTTTCCTGCCAAGAATCTGAACGCATTTGCTGCAGATATCAAAGCCAACGAGCCCATGGTCAGTTTGGCGCATGCGGGTGTGAGGCCTGCCTAGCAAAAATCAGTGGCCGCGGTGCGTCATCCGCATCAGCCAGCCAACAAAATCTGGTCAATCCAACGTTGAATTGCTGGGCCGTCCATGCCATGGGCCAAGCCCAGCAGCAAAATGATGCGGACTTTGTGCGGTGGCAAGGGGCCGGCAGTCAAAATGCCGTGTTGTGCATCGGCATACGCACTGGTCCGGGACACGCTGCCCGTGATGAATCGGGCACAGCGTGCCACCAGCACGCCCTGGGCAGGCAGTGATTGAAAAAACGTGCGGTAGGCTGAAGGCATGTTGGCGTTGCCCAAACCAGCATACACGATGCCCTGTGCCCCGGCGCTCACAAAAGTGCGCATGGCGGTTTCATCCACGCCGGCATAGGCCACAGCAATGTCCACCCTGGGCCAAGTGACAGGTGCTTGCCAGGCGATGCTGGGCGCACGCTTTGGCGCCCTGAACCATTGCACTGCTTGGTCGGCCACTTCGCCCAAAGCGCCGGCCAGCGGACTGTCAAATGCATCGACGCTGCTGACATGGCGTTTGCCTACCCACAGACCGGAATGAATGCGTCCATTCATCACCACCAGCGTGCCGCGCTCGCGTGCAGTGTCGCAGGCGGCGACGGTGCAGGCATCCAGCAAATTGGCTGGTCCGTCGGCTGAATAGGCTGTGGCTGGGCGCATGGCTCCGACCAACACAATCGGTTTGGAGGTGTTGACACTCAGGTGCAAAAAGGTCGCGGTTTCTTCCAGCGTGTCGGTGCCGTGAGTCACCACAATGCCGTTCACCTCGGGGTTGTGCACCGCCAGCATAACGGCCTTGTGCAGGTCCAGCCAGTGTTCGGGCCGCACGTCATAACTGGCCAATTGAAGAGGCTGTGTGACCTCGATGTCATAGCGTTGGCGCAATTCAGGGACCGTGTCCACGACGGCGACCAGGCTCAAACTGGCGGGCTTGTAATCGGTGCTGACCGAGGCTGCGCTGGCAGCGCCAGCGATGGTGCCGCCCGTGCCGATGAGCGCTAAACGAGGGTTTTTCATGTTTCAGGTCTCCGAAAAAGTCATCCGCACGTCACCCAAGTGGCCAAAATCGGCGAGAACGCTGTCAGCGGCTTGCAGTTCGAGCGGTGGCATGCAAGTGCCGGTCGCCATGACCTGGCCCTTTTCTAGGATGATGCCCAAGGCGGACAGGTGATTGGCCGGCCAGGTCAGCACCATGCGTGGGTCGCCCAGCACGTTGCTGCCTGATCCGTCTTTGGTGTATCTCATGCCAGAGCCCTGTTCAAGATGGGCGCGCACCGGATGGGTGCTGATTTCGAGGTCGCGCAAGGCCTTGGGTGCGGGAGGCCCCAAGACCAAATGGCGCGTGCAGGCATCAGGGGCCGACAATTCGGGGGCAGGTTGGAGATGACCCGACCGGATCGCCAGTGTTCCCAGAACATCTGCGCGGCTTGGTGGGCCGTTGGGGCGTCCCATGGTGTGTGTGTATCCATCTCTCAATTGTTACCTCAACTGCTGCGGATGCCGAAGAGTCTTGTGTATAATTTTGGCCTGAAGGTCAATGCCAACTAATATCGGTGATATAGCTCAGTTGGTTAGAGCGCAGCATTCATAATGCTGATGTCGGTGGTTCAAATCCACCTATCACCACCAAATTTTTCGGCCCGCAGTTTCACGACTGCGGGCTTTTTGGTTTTTGGGTGGGTGTTTCAGCATCTGACCAAGGCCTTGGCCCTGCCAGACCTCTGTCACTGGAGTATGGTTCAGACATGAACAAGCAATCTTGGATGCATGGTTTGAAGCTGGGGGGGCGCCAGCTGTGGCGGGACCTGCGGGCTGGCGAATTGCGCCTCTTGATGCTGTCTGTCGCCTTGGCGGTGGCGGCTTTGACGGCCATAGGTTTTCTGGCTGACCGGATGCAGTCGGGCCTTTGGCGCGATGCCCGTCAACTGCTCGGTGGTGACGCGGTGGTGGTGAGTGACCAGCGCACGCCTGCAGGGTTTGTTCGGCAGGCCCAAGAGGCCGGTCTGGCGCTCAATACCAACGTTTCTTTTCCTACCATGGCGCGTGCCATGAAGCCCTTGGAGCCGGGGGCAGCGCCGGCTACCCGTTTGGTGGCTCTCAAGGCGGTGCAGCCAGGTTACCCATTGCGTGGTCGTTTGGACATTTCGGTGCCAGCTGAGGCTTCACCACCACCAGCCACGACTTTGACTCGTCAGAACCAGTCAGTGGCTGGTGTGCCACCCTTGGGTGAGGTCTGGGTTGATGCAGCTTTGCTGGAAGCTTTGGATGTCCAGGTCGGTCAGATGCTGGGTCTTGGCGATCGCAGCTTGCGCATTGGTGCCACCATCACCCGTGAACCTGATCGGGGGGGCGGATTCATGACGTTTGCGCCTCGCGTGATGATGAATATGTCCGACTTGGGCTCGACAGGACTGCTGCAGCCAGCCAGTCGCGTCAGTTGGCGCATGGCGGTCGCCGGTGATACCGCCGCGGTGGCGCGTTTCCTGTCCTGGGCACAGACTGAGGCCGACAAGCCCGACGTGCGTGGTGTCAAAGTCGAGTCGCTTGAAAGCGGGCGGCCCGAGATGCGGCAGACCTTGGACAGGGCTTCGCAGTTCTTGAATCTGGTGTCTTTGTTGGCAGCCCTTTTGTGTTCAGTGGCTGTGGCCTTGGCGGCCCGCAGTTTTGCCGAGCGATATCTCGATGCTTGTGCCTTGCTGAGAGTTTTGGGGCAAAGCCAGCGCACACTCGCATTGAGTTATGGCCTGGAATTTCTGGGCGCTGGCTTGGTGGCCAGTGTGATGGGGGTCTTGGCAGGCTATGGTGTTCACTTGGGCTTTGTCCATTTGTTGGCCGGTTTGGTGGATGCCAATTTACCAGGCGTCACGGCTGAGCCCGCGCTCATGGGCCTGGCCATGGGGATGACCTTGCTGGTGGCTTTTGGCTTGCCTCCGGTTTTGCAGCTTGCTCAAGTGCCGCCTTTGCGCGTGATTCGCCGAGAATTGGGCAACTTGCAGGTGCGCTCCGGACTGGTCTTGGTGATGGGTTTGTTCGGTTTTGCGCTCACCTTGCTGATGGTCAGCCGCAGCCTGACTTTGGGCCTGATCACCGTGGGTGGCTTTGCTCTGGCATTGCTGGTTTTTGCGTCATTGGCCGCTGCAGCATTGTGGGTATTGCGCCGGGCGTTGCCTGAACATACCGCTCCACGCTCCTTGCGCTTGGCAACTCGGCAGGTGGCAGCGCGTCCGGTGTTTGCGGTGGTGCAGATCAGTGCACTGTCGGTGGGACTGCTGGCGCTGGCCTTGCTGATTTTGTTGCGCACAGACCTGATTGCCAGCTGGCGTCAGGCCACACCCGCGAATGCGCCTGACCGATTTGTCATCAATGTCCAGCCCGAACAAGCCGATCAGTTCCTGGTGCACCTGAAAAAAGCAGGTGTTCAATCGCCCGATTGGTTCCCCATGATTCGGGGGCGTCTGGTGGCCATCAATGGCCGCATCCTGGGCCCTGATGATTTGCAAGCCGATCGCGGCAAACGGTTTCTGGACCGAGAAATCAACCTGTCGCACAGCCCTATCCTGCCCGGCCACAACCCCCTGGTGGCTGGGCGTTGGCAAGCTGAAGAAGCCGATGGGGTCAGCGTGGAAGAGGGCATTGCCATGGCCTTGGGCTTGAAGCTGGGTGATCGCCTAGGCTTTGAGATTGCCGGACAGTCCCATGAGGCGCGCGTGACCTCTTTGCGCAAGGTGGACTGGTCCTCCATGCGGGCCAACTTCTTCATGCTGTTTCCTGTTTCGCGAATGCCGGAATTGCCCATGACTTACATGGCTGCCTTCAAGTCGCCTCAAGGTGTGCCGGGTTTTGAAAACACGATGGTCAACGAGTTCCCCAACATCACCAGTGTGGACATGCGCAGCACACTGACTCAGGTGCAGAGAGTCATGGATCAAGTCATCCGGGCGGTTGAATTCCTGTTTGTCTTTACCCTGGCGGCCGGACTGATGGTCTTGTTGGCTGCAGTTGGTGCAAGTCGTCAGGCGCGTGAGCGCGAATACGCGATCATGCGTGCACTGGGAGCCAGCAGCCGTCTGCTGGCTCAGGTGCAACGCACTGAGCTTCTTGGCATCGGCTGGTTGGCAGGCTTCATGTCGAGTGCCATGGCCTTGGCGGTGGGCTGGGTCTTGGCGCGTTACGCCTTCGGGTTTGCTTGGCAGCCCCCTTTATGGGCCCCTTTGATAGGTGGTTTGGCGGGCGCATTGATGGCTTGGGTTGCGGGCAGCTTGAGCTTGGCCGGTGTTTTGCGTCAACCAGTGGTGCAGACTCTGCGCCAGGCCGGGCAGTGAGCCCATTCAGAATCGGCCCTGAGGAACACGGCACAATGAGCTGCCATGAACAGTGAAGACAAGCCCTCTTTCGATACACCATTTGCCTGGATCGGAGGTGAAGCGACTGTGCGCGCTTTGTCCGATCGCTTTTATGACTTGATGGACATGGAGCCTGGCTACAAAGCCTTGAGAGACGCTCACGGAAGCACTTTGCAGGATGCGCGAGACAAATTGTTTTGGTTTCTGTGTGGTTGGCTTGGGGGGCCTGAGCACTACACCGAACGCTTTGGTCATCCGCGTTTGCGGATGCGTCACATGCCTTTTTCCATCGGCGTGTTGGAGCGTGACCAATGGCTGGCATGCATGGACCAAGCGATGACAGAGCTGCAGCTTGACCCTGTTTTGCGTGAGCGGCTCAATGCCAGTTTTTTCAAAACCGCTGACTGGATGCGCAACCGGGGCGCTTGACGCCTGATGGCCCGACCCGGAGTTCACCGTGAAAATCAACGCGCTGCAAGATCTGAAAAAGGTTCGCCAAAAATTGGCCGAAGCCCAGTCACAAGCTCAGGCGGTTGCGGCTGCCCAAGCCTTTGCTGCGCGGCAACGCGAGCTTGAAAGCAATTTGTTCGTCCGTGCGGTGGGCCAGGTTCAACGTTTGCCTGTCAAGGATCAGGTCAACTTGGTGCGGCCCGCGCCTGCGCCGATTGCTCACCAGCGCCAAAAAGACAATCAGGCGGTGCTGCGCGATTGCTTGAGCGATGAATTTGATGCCAGCACCTTGCTCGATACCGACGATGCTTTGAGTTTTCGCCGACCCGGCATTGGTCGCGATGTGATTCACAAGCTGCGCAAGGGTGACTGGTCGATTCAGCGCGAAATTGATCTGCATGGTCTGCGCAGCGACGAAGCCCGTGTTGCCCTGGCCGAGTTCATTCGCCTGGCGCATCGTCAGGGTTTGCGATGTTTGCGCGTTGTGCATGGCAAGGGCTTGGGTTCACCGGGCAAGACGCCGGTGCTCAAGTCCAGGGTGCACGACTGGCTGGTACAAAAAAACCAGGTCTTGGCCTTTGTGCAGGCCAAACCTTCTGAAGGTGGTGCCGGTGCTTTGGTGGTGCTGCTCAAATCAGGCGCTTGAGCAACGCGCCTTAGCGCTCAAACGGCAGGCCAGCCCGAGTTAGCGCGATCCGAAGGCACACTCAGTTGCCACAAGCTCGCTTGTTCTGGCACCGTGAGGGGCAGGCGCAGCAGACTTTTGTCGCGAGAGATCAGCGCGATCAATTGGCGTTCGCGTCCCAGCAGGGCAGGCAAATCATCCAGTTTGTTCAATCTCCAGCTGCCGCCCAGGCCCTTGGCACCGACTTCCAGGCCCAGCCATTCATCCCCCGCAGCCAGTCCAGCGGTTTCGGCCGCGCTGCCGCGCAGCACAGTCTTGACTTGGACAAAGCCTCCAGTTTCGCTCACACGCAAACCCAAGCGTTGGGCCATCGTGGTTGTATCGGCCTCAATCCGTATATATTGCGCAGTCAACCATTCACGCAGGGGCAGGTCTTGCGTGCTGTGCACCCAGGCCTGAATTTCGGCTTGCCAACTGCGTCCCGTGAGGGCTTGCAGTTCGTCCAACAAGTCTTGTTCGTACATCGGTCTACCTTGGCATCGCCTCCAAAGGCCTCGCATCACCTGGTCCAGCGTCTGGCTTTCCTGGCGCAATGACAAGTCCAGGCACAGCGCCACCAGTGAACCCTTGGTGTAGTAACTCACGGTGGCGTTGGCTGTGTTTTCGTCTTGGCGGTAGTACTTGACCCAGGCGTCAAAGCTGGCCTGCGCCACGGTCTGCAGATGGCGGCCTGGTGTTTGCTGCACTTGGGCGATGGCTTTGCCCAGCAGCTTGATGTAAGTGTTGTCATCAATCAGCCCTGCGCGGCGCAACAGGATGTCATCGTAATAACTGGTGAAGCCCTCAAAAAACCACAGCAACTGCGTGTAGTTTTCCTGCGTGTAGTCGTAACGTGCAAAAGCGTCGGGTCGCAGTTGCTTGACGTTCCAGGTGTGAAAGTACTCGTGGCTGATCAGGCCCAACAGCGTGGTGTAACCCTCGTTGCGATGGGGGCTGGTTTGGCGTGGCAAGTCGGAGCGGTTGCAGATCAGGGCGGTGCTGTTGCGGTGCTCCAGTCCGCCATAACCCTCGTGCACGGCGTTGAGCATGAACAGGTAGTTTTTGTGCGGCGCTCTCGCGCCAGCTTGTTTGCCCTTGCCATGCCAGAAGCGGATGGCCGTTTCGCAGATTTTTTGCGTGTCGGCCAACAGGCGATCACCGTCGAACGAGGGCAGTGCACCGACCACCACAAAGCGATGTGGTATGCCGCAGGCCATGAAACGGCCTGACCAGAAGGCCCCCAATTCCACAGGGCAGTCCACCAGCTCGTCGTAGCTCTCGGCCCCATACAGACCAAAGCCGCGTTTGTCAGTTTTGATCGGGCTCAGGCCTGTGGCCGCTTGCCAGTTCGGCTGGCCTTTGACCGCAGGCAGTTGAAGCTGGTGTTTCAGGTTTTCTTGTCCGTGCACACGCAGGTAAAGACTGGTGCCGTTGAAGAAGCCCCGCTGGCTGTCGAGCCAGGCCGTGCGGACCGAGTTGTCAAAAGCATAGACCTGGTAGCGCAACACCAGCGGATGGCCTTCATGGCAAGCGATGCGCCAAGTGCATTTGTCCTGCTGCACCAGCACCACTTTTTTGCGGCCTTGTTGGGCTGACAGGTTTTGCAGGTTCTTTGAGAACTCGCGCACCAGGTAACTGCCCGGAATCCACACCGGCAGCGACACCGTTTGCTCCGCTGCCGGTGCGGGGATGGTCAGCGTGACCTGAAACAAATGCGCATGCAGGTTGGCAGCTTCAACGGTGTAGTGGATGGCGGTCATGTTGGAGTGGTTGAGGCAAATAGACCTTGCAGGGCATCAGAGCCCAAGGCATGGGTTGTTGGCGGGCTTCAAGTCGCGCCCGCAGCCAAAAAGCAACTGAGCGAGGCCACGAGAGTCAGCTGCAAACGCATCGGCAGCCAAGGTGCCAGGCCTGCGGCAGGAAAGGTGCGCCGGTCCATCAGGTAGCAGCCAATCAGCACAAAACCGAGCAGCGGAAGACCGGCAAATGCGGGCATCATCACGGCCACCCATGCCAGCAGCGAGGGGGCTACGCCCCAGGTGAAATGAATGCGGGGTGCGTTCGGCATGATCAAGGCGTTGCGAAAGCCCACCCCCCAATGGATGCCGCCTAAAAACGACACGATCACAGCGCCATAACCTTGCATGGACAGGGCCACATAGGGGTGCAGGTCGGGGCCGACCAACCACAAACATGAGGCCAGAAAAACGAAGGGAATCAGTCCGGCATAGCCCATTCTGCGTGCCAAGCGCCAAGTTGGATCTTCCAAGGGCGAGAGGTTCATTTCAGGTCTGCCAGGATTTTTTCGACTTGAGCCATGGGCACCGCACCAGGAACCCGAGTGCCATCGGCAAACAGCAACAAAGGCGTGCCGGTGATGCGGTTCTTTTGGCCAAAGGCCACGATGGTGTCAATGGCCGAGGTGTCGCAGTTGGCGTTCGGAGGCAACGTGCCCCAGATCATCCAGTCGTTCCAGACCTTGGCCTTGTCTTTGGCGCACCAGACGTTTTTGGATTTGGTCCGCGAGTCTTCGCCCAAGATGGGGTAAAGAAAATGATAGATGGTCACGTTGTCCAGTTTTTGCAGGTCTTTTTCGAACCGTTTGCAAAAGCCGCAATTGGGGTCTGCAAAAACCGCCAGCTTGCGCTTGCCATTGCCGCGCACTTGGGTGAAGGCCGATTTGAGGGGCAGTTGGTCAAAACCGATGGCCGTGAGTTTGTCCACGCGCTCTTCGGTCAGGTTGCGCCTTTGCCGCACGTCGATCAAGGCGCCTTGGATCAGGAAGTTGCCATCGGCGTCGCTGTACATCACCTCATTGCCCATGCGGATTTCAAACAGGCCATTCATCGGCGTTTTGCTGACCTCGTCGATCTTGGGCAAATTGGGCAGGCGCTCGTTCAGGTTTTTGCGAATCGTGGCTTCCTGGGCCATCACACTGCCCCATGACAGCGCAGCGGCGACCAACATCAGGGCCAACTTGGGAGGTGAAAACTTCATCGAACGGGCTTTCAAAAAAGGAAGGGGCTGTGTGCCACGGGCACTTCAGCGGTCAGCGCGATCGGCACTTTGGCCCATCGCGCGTTGTGTCATCCAGTGCTTGAGGGGGCCGCTGCGGTCAAAGCCGCGCATGCCCCAGTTGCGCAGGTTTTGCCAGACCGGACCGGGCTGGGCAAACAGGCGCTGCAGACCATCGGTGACCAGGCCCATGGCTTGCACATCGGCCTGACGGGCGCGCTCGTAACGGCGCAGCAATTTGATGTCGTGCAGGGGGCGCCAAAACTCTTTGGCTCGGATCACCTGCACCAACTCGGCCACATCGGCCAAGCCCACATTCAGGCCTTGTCCTGCCAAGGGGTGCAAGCTGTGGGCCGCATCGCCTGCCAACGCAAAAGATTGCTTGCTTGTCCCTGGTATCGGGCCGATCCAGCGTTCGGCGCGTGCCAGTTGCAGTGGCCAAACTGCCCGTTCGGCCGACATCTGCATGCCCCCTAAGCGGAGTTCGCAAGCCGAGGCCAGCGCCACCGCAAAGTCTTCGGCCGACATGGCCATCAGTTCTTGCGCCCGCAGCGGGTGCACCGACCACACCAAGGCGACTTCGCGTCCACCTTCTCCGCCCATGGGCAACAGGGCCAAAATTTCGGCTTGTGGCTGGGCCAGACCGGGTACGCGGCTCCAACCAAACCATTGCCGGGCAATACATTGATGAGCATGCTCACAGACCAATCGAGTCGCCAGGGCATGTTGTTCATAATGGGTGATATCAAAGCCCACACCCAACTCGGTGCGTGTCTGGCTGGCGCGGCCTTCGCACACCACCGTCAGTGGGGCTGCCACAGGCGCATTGACCACTTCAATTTTGGTCTGGAATTGCACAGCCGTATTCAAACGCTCCTCGAGATCGGGGACGTCCACCATCCAGTTGAGTTCGGCTACGCCCATCTCGCTGGCAACAAAGTCCAATTGACCCCCTTGGTCGCCCCAAATTTGCATCTGGTGGACCGGTGTGACGGCCGGGCCGTTTGGCCAGCAGCGAAGATCTTGCAGCAAGGCTTTTGCCGCGCCGTTGAGCGAATAGGCGCGCACATCGGGCATATTGGGCTTGTCAGGTGTAGCGACCAAGGTCACATTCAACTGCTCACGGGCCAGCAACACAGCCAAAGTGCGGCCCACAATGCCGGCGCCACGAATGCAAATGTCAGGGTTTAGAGCCATGTTCGCATTGTAGGTGGCGTCCCAAATCGACCCTTGCGCCGGGACTTTGTAACGTGCACAACGGGTGACAGTTCGAGAAGACTGCTGGAGTAGGTTTGACGGGACCTGACCCGGTAAAATATCCGGCTGTCTCCCGACTCACCGAAAGCCCTCCATGAGCCTCCAATGCGGCATCGTGGGTTTGCCCAACGTTGGCAAATCCACCCTTTTCAACGCCCTGACCAAAGCCGGCATTGCCGCTGAAAACTACCCCTTCTGCACGATCGAGCCCAACACCGGCGTGGTCGAAGTGCCCGACACGCGTTTGGCGCAGCTCGCCGAGATCGTGCAGCCCGAGCGCGTGGTGCCAGCGATCGTGGAATTTGTGGACATCGCCGGCTTGGTCGCTGGCGCGAGCACCGGTGAAGGCTTGGGCAACAAGTTCTTGGCCCACATCCGCGAAACCGACGCCATCGTCAACGTGGTGCGTTGTTTTGAAGACCCCAACGTGATCCACGTCGCCAACAAGGTCGATCCGATTGCCGACATCGAAGTCATCCAGACCGAGCTGTGCCTGGCCGATCTGGCCGCTGTCGAAAAAGCCATCCACCGCGTGAGCAAAATTGCCCGCTCGGGCGACAAAGAAGCTGTCAAGCAAATGGCAATTCTGGAGAAGTGCCAAGCCGCGCTCAATGACGCCAAGCCCGTGCGCACCATCGACTTCGGCAAAGAAGAGCAAGCGCAACTCAAGCAGTTTTTCCTCATCACCGCCAAGCCCGCCATGTTCGTGGCCAACGTGTCCGAAGACGGTTTTGAGCACAACCCCTTTCTGGACCGTCTCATGGCCTTTGCCCAAGCGCAAAACGCGCCCGTGGTGGCCATTTGTGCCAAGATCGAAGCCGAGCTGTCCGAGATGGAAGATGCCGACCGCTTGGAGTTCTTGAAGGAAATCGGTCAGGACGAGCCAGGCCTCAACCGCTTGATCCGCGCGGCCTACAAGCTCTTGGGCTTGCAAACCTATTTCACAGCGGGGGTGAAGGAAGTGCGCGCCTGGACCGTTAAAGTGGGGGCCACCGGCCCCCAAGCTGCGGGCGTGATCCACACCGATTTCGAAAAAGGCTATATCCGCGCCCAGACCATCGCATTTGACGACTTCATCGCCTTCAAAGGCGAGCAGGGTGCCAAAGACGCCGGCAAGATGCGCGCCGAAGGCAAGGACTACGTCGTCAAAGACGGCGATGTGATGAACTTCCTGTTCAGTCCTTGATTCTGCATCTTTTGAGGTCAATCCCGGTCTGGTGTCGGGGCAGGGCCTGTTGCTGGATGCGGCGCAGTGGGTCACTGACACACGCCACCACGACAAGCTCAGTGGCTTCGTTCGCCGTGACACGCTGAACGCCAAGCTCAACGAGCGATCCTGTCTCTGATGGTCGGCGAGATCAAGCTGACACCTTCCGTATTGCCCATGCTGCTTGGCCGCAGCCCTTTGTCAATGGGGACTTGGCTCGTGACGGCGCAAATGTTTCGCGCTCATCAGCGCCCGAGCCATTGGACACCATTTGAATGAAGATGCCAACTCAGGGACACCCTGTTCAAGCGCGCAGGTGTCAAAATTGATTGCTCAAGAAGGAGACATCATGGTCACTAACGGAATTTTGAACATCAAGTCGATGCGCTCCCATTGCACCCAGGCTGAATGGCAAGCGCGGGTGGACCTGGCCGCTTGCTACCGACTGGTGGACATTTATGGCATGTCCGACATGATGGCCAACCACATCTCTTCGCGCGTCCCCGGCGAAGAAGGTGCTTTTCTCATCAACGCCTACGGCATGATGTACGAAGAGATCACGGCGTCGAGCCTCATCAAAATTGACCACAATGGCAACATCCTGTCCAAACCCGACTTTGGCGAATTGAACTACGGCATCAACAAAGCCGGCTACGTGATCCACAGCGCGTTGCACGAAGCGCGCCCCGAGGTGGACTGCGTCATCCACACCCACAGCTGGGCCTCCATGGCGGTGTCTTCGCTCGAATGCGGTCTTTTGCCCATCACCCAAACGGCGATGCGGTTCCAGAAAATCGGCTACCACGACTACCAGGGCGTGGTGCTCGATCTGACCGAACAGGCCTCTTTGGTCAAAGACCTGGGGCAGGGTGAGGCGCTGATCTTGCGCAACCATGGCGCCCTCACCGTGGGGCGCAGTGTGGGCGAGGCGTTCAACTGGATGCACCGCCTGGAGCTGGCGTGCCATGCCCAACTGGCGGCCATGGCCTGCCACACGCCTTTCGTCAAAGTCGCACCCGATGTGCTGGAGGAAACCTGGAACAACTACCAGCCCAGCACGCGCAGGCCCTATGGCTTGATGGAGTGGCCAGCCCTGTTGCGCAAACTCGACCGCATGGACCCGAGTTACAAAACATGAGCCATTTATGAACCGGGATGTCATCGTGCGCGATTCGGGGGCCAAAGCCGAATGAGCGATCCGCATGCCCCCCTGCGCATCTTGATGTCCCAGCAGTCCATCGACCGCTGGGGCGCATCGCTTGCGGCCCGGATGGGGCCGCGCCCTTATGAATTGATGTCTTGGGAAGCGGCGACAGCCGAACAACGCACGGATGCCGACGTGGCTTTCATCTCGCGAGAGGTCACAGGCACCTCCACCAAACATGAAATCCATCCGGCCTTGCAGCGGATTTACGCGCTATTGCGCCAGTCGCCAGATCTGCAGTGGGTGCACATCCATTCAGCGGGCGCTGACCGTCAGATTTATCTGGATTTGTTGGCCAGGGGTGTCCAGATAACCACCTCATCCGGCGCGAATGCGCAAGTGGTCGCCACCGTGGCCTTGGCGGGCATGCTGGCGTTGGCGCGCCGTTTCCCTTTGCTCTGGGCCGAACAACAAAACCGCCAATGGATACCAATGATGGGCGCGCGCATGCCCCGCGACTTGCCGGGGCAAACCGCGACCATCGTCGGTTGGGGACCTATTGGCCAAAAACTGGGCAGTTTGCTGCAGGCCTTGGGCCTGCAGGTTGTGGTTGTGCGCCAACAATTGGCCGCACCGCACCACCCGTTGTGCGAAGGCGTTGAGATGGTCACGTTCGAGTCTTGGACCCAGGTGCTGCCCAAAACCGACTGGTTGATCCTGGCCTGCCCCTTGACTTCCAAAACCCGCCAATTGGTCAATGCCTCTGCCCTGGCCGTGTTGCCCCAAGGTGCTCACTTGATCAATGTGGCACGAGGCGAAGTGGTGGACGAACCCGCTTTGGTGTCGGCGTTGCAAAGCGGCCACTTGAGTGGCGCTTTTCTGGATGTGTTTGCGCACGAACCCTTGCCATCCGATTCTCCCTTGTGGGCCATGCCACAAGTCATGATCACGCCGCACGCAGCAGGCCACTCCGATGGCAATGAAACCCGAGTCGGTCAGATGTTCCTGGATAACTTGCGCTGTTGGAATGAAGGCGTTGCCCTGTGTAATTCGGTGGTTTGACCGCTTGCATGGGCAAGGCGACATGGCAAGGTTTTCCCGAGTAGTGAGATGTTTGATTTTTTACATAATTCTTTCGGGTAATTTCTAAGGCAGTTTTTTGATTCCTTCATCCGGAGCGCTTTGTATGAACCATCGTCATGACCCTCGTCGCCGACAATTAGGCTTGGCAACCCTATCAGGCCTTGCGCTTGGGACCTTTGGCACAGCCAGGGCGCAAACTGCGCCTTGGCCAACAGCCAAACCCATTCGCATGATTGTGAATTTTCCTGTGGGCGGCTCGCCAGACTTGGTGGCCCGTGCCGTCTCCACATCGGTGGCACAAGCCTTGGGGCAGCAAATCGTGGTGGACAATCGGGGCGGTGCCGGCGGGATCATCGGTTCGGATTTGGCTGCCAAAAGTGCACCCGATGGTTACACTTTTTTGTGCAGCTCGGGCAGTGGTGCAGCCATCGTGCCTTACATCACACCCAAGATGCCTTTTGACCACGAAAAGGACCTCATCCCGGTGGCGGCCGGCGCACGCTTGGAATTGTTTTTGGTCGTGCGCAGCGATGCCCCCTACAAGACTTATGCTGAGCTCATCGCCCACGCTCATCGAGTTGGGGCTCAAAGGTTTTGATGCTGGCACAACGCATGGTTTCTGGGCTCCAGCAGGCACGCCATCGGCCATCGTGGACCGTGTGAACCGTGAGATCAACCGGGCCTTGATGCTGCCCAGTGCTGTCGAGATCATTCGAAGCATCGGTGCCGAGCCCACGCCCATGTCACCAGCCGAATTTGGGGCGGTCATCAAGGCCGATGCACGTCGTTTTTCCCAAATCATCAGGGACCGCAAAATCCTTGTGGACTGAGCCGTGTTTGTTACAGGGGTGTTGGGGCGGCATCAAAACTGCCCTGGAAACACCCACAGCAAAGCTGATGTCATGAACAGGTAGCGGCCGAATTTGCCAATGGCCATGTACAGCGTGCAGGGCCAAAATGGCAGTTTCAACCAGCCCGCCACCGCACACAGAGGATCGCCAACACCCGGCAGCCAGCTGAGCAAGCAGGCCTTGGGCCCCAACTTTTCCAACCAAACCAGTGCGCGGGCGTGACTGCTCGAATCGCGCCAACGGCCGATTGCATGCCGTGTGCCCCAGCCCATCCACCAACTGAGCATCCCGCCCAAGGTGTTGCCCGCCGTGGCCACCAAAATGGCAGGCCAAAAAAGCCCCAAGTTAAGTTTGACCAAACCAAACACCGCAGGCTCAGAGCCCATCGGCAGCAAGGTGGCCGACACAAAAGCCACCACAAACACGGTGCTCAGGCCGTGCTCGGGCAAAGCCAGCCATTGCATGATGTTGTTGAGCCAGATTTCCATGCCTTCAGTGTAACGAGACCTCTGGTTCTGGGTGCCTCAAAACCTTGGGCAGAAAGACCGGTGGGGCTGGGAAGCTGGCATTTTTGGTGTGACCCAAGTGCTCGGTCAACTCCGCTTCCAAAGCGCGCTCGACGAGGCGCTTGGTCAGCTGCTTGAGCAGGCCGTTCTCGCCAATGAGGGCTTCAGGTTTTTTATAGCCAGTCAGTAGCTGGTCGATCAATTCGTTACTGAGGGTCATGGTTCATCTTTCTGGATGTTCGGCAGTTTCCTGCCATTTGACCGTTTACACAAAATTCCTAGATGCTGGTGGGCGATCCGCACCGCTTCATTCAGGTGATCAGCAATTTTGTCTCCAACGCGGTCAAATTCACCAATCAGGGCCAAATCTGCGTGCGCCTGAGCTCCAGCACCGACCCCGACGGTCGCGCGCGCGTGCGGTGCACGGTGTGCGACACGGGCATCGGTATCAGCGCAGCGGAAGGCCAGCGCTTGTTCAGCGCGTTTTCTCGGGCCGACGTGTCCATGGCCCGCCGTTACGGCGGCAGTGGTTTGGGTCTGGTCATCTCACGCGAGCTGGCGACGCTGATGGGTGGACAAGTGGGTTTCAGCAGCGAACCTGGCCAGGGTTCTTGCTTTTGGTTTGAGGTGTGTGGTGACCGCTGGACAGAGCTGCCAACGGACAAAACAACCAGCGACAATGTTGCACCTGAAACCCTCAATTGCACGGTGCTGATCGCTGAAGACAACGATGTGAACCGCGAAATCCTGGTCACCATGCTCCAGACCGCAGGCTGCCAAGTTGTGCAGGCTCGCGATGGCGCAGAGGTTGTGCGCCTGAGCGCCACCGAAGCCCATGACATTGTGTTGATGGACGTGCAAATGCCCGAGCTCGACGGCATCGCCGCCACCCGCCTCATCCGTGCCCGCGAGTTGTCCATGGGCTTGCCTCGCAAGCCCATCCTGGCCTTGACAGCGAATGCGCTGACCGATGACAAGGCCAATTGTCTGGCCGCTGGCATGGACGACTACCTCACCAAGCCCTTCATGCGCCGCCAAATCGTGGCCTTGATGGGCAAATGGTTGCGCGGCGCGCGCGCCTGAGCCTAAACTAGGCTGCGAGGTGCCGGACATGTGGGCAGCACGGTGCTGTGATTTTGGACTGTCACCCCTAACTGTCAGCTGATGAAACATGGGACCACTACAATCGTGCCTTCGTTTTCATCAAATCAGCCACCCCATACCGCCAACCGTCATGCAGATCGGCCCCTACCCATTGCCGAACAATGTGTTTGTCGCCCCCATGGCGGGTGTGACAGACCGACCGTTTCGCCAGTTGTGCCGACAGTTCGGGGCGGGGTATGCAGTGAGCGAAATGGTGACATCGCGCCCTGACCTTTGGGCGTCATTGAAGACCTCGCGGCGTGCCAACCACGACGGTGAGCCGGGTCCGATCGCGGTCCAAATCGCTGGTACCGAGGCGCAAATGATGGCCGACGCCACGCGCTACAACATTGACCGGGGCGCACAGATCATCGACATCAACATGGGCTGTCCAGCCAAAAAAGTCTGCAACAAATGGGCTGGGTCGGCCCTGATGCAAGACGAGCCGTTGGCGCTTGAGATCATCAGCGCCGTGGTCGAGGCCGCCTTGCCCCACGGCGTGCCTGTGACCCTCAAAATGCGAACCGGCTGGTGCGACACAGAAAAAAATGCCTTGAGTCTGGCCCGTGCCGCCGAAAGCGCGGGGGTGCAAATGGTCACCGTGCACGGCCGTACCCGTGAGCAAGGTTACAAAGGCTGGGCCGAATACGATACCGTGGCCGCCGTCAAGGCGGCGCTGAACATCCCGGTGGTGGCCAATGGCGACATCAATTCGCCTGAGAAAGCCCGCGATGTGCTGAAGTTCACCGGGGCAGATGCTGTGATGGTCGGTCGCGCCGCACAGGGCAGCCCCTGGATCTTCCGCGAGATCGCTCACTTTTTGGCCACGGGCATGCACCTGGCCCCGCCGCTGGTGGCCGAGGTGCGCCGTGCCCTGCTCGAGCACCTGCAAGACCATTACAGCCTGTACGGCGAGTACACCGGTGTGCGCTCGGCGCGCAAGCACATTGGTTGGTATGTGCGACCGCTGCCCGGTGGCGATGATTTTCGAGAGCACATGAACACCCTGAAGACTGCAACGCAACAACTGGCCGCCGTGGCCGCCTATCTGGACGGCCTGGCCGACCGGATGGAGCGCCTGCCCCAGCGCCGTGAGGCCTGCACCGAATTAGAGACCACGCCATGAGCGAACCCCAAGCCATTGAAAACTGCATCCGAGACAACCTGGAAATCTATTTCCGCGACCTGGACGGGACCGATCCCACTGCCCTGTATGACATGCTGGTCAAGCTGGTCGAAAAACCCTTGCTGGATGTGGTGATGACCCATTCGGGCCAAAACCAGTCGCGTGCTGCCGAGTGGTTGGGCTTGAACCGCAATACCCTGCGCAAAAAATTGCTGGAGCACGATCTCCTGAAATGAAACCCGCACTGCGCCCAGGTCCTGGGGACAGTGTTTGGTTGTTTTGCCCCTTATTGGCCTGCCGAGCCGGAACCCTTGACCCCGTCTTGAACCTGAGCCCAGCTTGGACCCGACCTGAACACTGTTGAAGAAAGTCTCTTATGCGCGCCCTCATTTCCGTCTCTGACAAAACCGGCATCGTCGACCTGGCCAAAGCACTGCACGCCCTGGGCGTCGGCCTGATTTCCACCGGCGGCACCGCCAAATTGCTGGCCGAGCAAGGCCTGCCCGTGACCGAGGTGGCCCAAGTCACCGGTTTCCCGGAAATGCTCGATGGCCGTGTCAAAACCCTGCACCCCAAAGTGCACGGCGGCCTGCTGGCGCGCCGCGACTCGCCCGAGCACATGGCGGCTTTGAAGGCGCATAACATCGACACGATTGATTTGTTGATCGTCAACCTCTACCCGTTTGAAGACACCGTGGCCAAGCCCGGTTGCACGCTGGCCGACGCGATTGAAAACATCGACATCGGCGGTCCCGCCATGGTGCGCAGCGCTGCCAAGAACTGGAAAGATGTGGGCATCGTGACCGACGCCAGCCAATACGCCGACGTGATCGCCGAGCTGAGGGCCAGCGGGAAATTGAGCGACAAACTGCGCTTTGCTTTGTCCGTGGCTGCGTTCAACCGCATCAGCCAATACGACGGCGCGATCAGCAACTACTTGTCGAGCGTGAACTTCGAAGCCGAGAAGCTGAGCGAAACCTACGTGCCCGAACGCGCCCAGTTCTCAGGCCAATTCAACGAGCAATACGTCAAGGTGCAAGACCTGCGCTACGGCGAGAACAGCCACCAGCAAGCCGCTTGGTACCGCGACTTGGCACCTGCGGCCGGATCGCTCGCCACCGGCGTGCAGCTGCAAGGCAAAGAGCTGAGCTACAACAACATCGCCGATGCCGATGCGGCGTGGGAATGTGTGAAGAGTTTCGAGGCCACCGCCTGCGTGATCGTCAAACACGCCAACCCCTGCGGCGTGGCCGTTGGCGCAACCGCACTCGAGGCCTACAGCAAGGCTTTCCAAACTGACCCCACCAGCGCCTTCGGCGGCATCATTGCCTTCAACCGCCCTGTGGACAAAGCCGCTGCCGAAGCGGTGAGCAAGCAATTCGTCGAAGTGCTCATGGCCCCCGAATTCAGCGCCGAAGCGTTGGAAATTTTCAAGAGCAAAGTGAATGTGCGCTTGATGAAAATCGCGCTGCCCGCGAACTATGGCCAAGTGCGCAACGCGTTAGAGACCAAACGCGTGGGCTCGGGCCTGTTGCTGCAAAGCGCCGACAACCACGAGTTGGCTTTGGCCGACTTGAAGATCGTCACCGTCAAACAACCCACCCCTGAAGAACTGCACGACCTGCTGTTCGCTTGGAAAGTGGCCAAGTTCGTCAAATCCAACGCCATCGTGTTCTGCAAAAACGGCATGACCATGGGCGTGGGCGCTGGCCAAATGAGCCGCCTCGACTCGGCCCGCATCGCCAGCATCAAGGCCGAAGCGGCCAAGCTCAGCCTGCAACACACCGTGGTGGCGAGCGACGCCTTCTTCCCCTTCCGCGACGGCCTCGATGTGGTGGTGGACGCGGGCGCCACCTGCGTGGTCCAGCCCGGTGGCTCGATGCGAGACCAGGAAGTCATTGACGCCGCCAACGAACGCGGCGTGGCGATGGTGTTCACCGGCGTGCGGCACTTTCGGCATTAAAACCGGTCTGTCATTGCGAGCGAACCGATGTAATCTATGAATCGTTTCGTTTTTGCGGTGACAACCTGAATGGAAATCCGAAACGTAAACTTTGAGCAACGCGGCCTGCCCTCCTGGTATTTGCTGCTGATAACTGTATACTTGTACAGTTAATGCTGTTCTTTGGGGTATATCTATGACGTTCAATTCCATCGAGATTTGTGCAGGTGCAGGCGGTCAAGCGCTGGGATTAGAGCAGGCTGGGTTTGACCATTCTTGCTTGGTCGAAATTGAGGCGCCGGCATGTCAGACTTTGCGTTTCAATCGCCCTCAATGGCATGTGGTGGAAGGCGATTTGCACCATTTTTCAGCCGATAAGTGGCAAGGGCTTGAGCTTCTGGCCGGAGGTGTACCTTGTCCACCCTTTTCCAAAGCAGGCAAACAGCTAGGCAACGATGATGAGCGTGATTTGTTTCCAGAAGCCCTGCGCTTGGTGTCTGAGTGCAAACCACAAGCCGTGATGCTAGAAAACGTTCGCGGCTTGCTTGATTCAGTATTCGATGAATACAGAGCCAAAATCATCAGTGATCTTAAAAAATTAGGCTACATAGCTGAATGGCGCTTACTTAACGCCAGAGATTTTGGCGTTCCTCAACTCAGGCCTCGCGTGGTTTTTGTTGCTTTGAAATCGGATGCATCCAGATTTTTTAACTGGCCGACACCCGATTTACAGCCAGTACTTTCGGTTGGGGAGGCACTTTATGACCTCATGGCTTCCAAGGGATGGCGAGGGGCGAAAGCTTGGCGTGAATTGGCCTGCGACATTGCTCCAACGCTCGTCGGTGGCAGCAAAAAACATGGCGGGCCGGATTTGGGTCCCACTCGCGCAAAAAAAGCATGGGCAACATTGGGCGTGGACGGCAAAGGCATTGCAGATGATGTCCCTGAGCCTAACTTCGTCGGCATGCCGCGATTGACCGTACGCATGGCCGCACGCATTCAGGGTTTTCCAGACCATTGGCAATTCAGCGGTAAAAAAACCGCTGCTTATCGTCAGATTGGCAATGCATTTCCGCCACCTGTAGCTTGTGCTGTGGGCCAGCAAATTCAAATGGCACTCAATGAGGTTGGCAAGACCAAGCTCAAGCGAGCATAAAACTATGACTGTCGAAAAAAAGATCAGGGGCGGTGCAAAGGCCAAGCTTCGCGCGCACTTTCTAGCCAATATCGGTCGTGTTATGGACTCTGATGAGTTGCGTCTTATTGCAGACAACCAATCCGAATGGGCAAGAAGAGTACGTGAGCTGCAAACCGAAGAGGGATACCAGATATTGACGCACAACGACAGAAGTGAGCTCAAGCCCGGTCAATACCTTTTGGAAACGCCAAAGCCCCAACAAGCGTTTGCCAGGGGCTATTTCTAAAGAAACCCGAGCGTTCGTCCTAGATCGCAATGGATTCACCTGCCAAATGTGCGGATCTGTCGCTGGAGAGCAGCATCCTTATGATTCCACGCGAAAAACTCGTTTGCACCTTGGGCATGTTATTGACAAAAGTATGGGGGGTACCGATGACCCTTCTAACCTCCGCGCGATATGCTCGGTCTGCAATGAGGGCGCATCCAACGCCACACTGACCCGGCCCGATCTACAGAAACTGCTGATTCAGGTTCGCCGTGCCACTTCACAAGACCAACTGGAAGTCTTGGGTTGGCTGATGAAGAAATTTCCGAAGCACTCCGAGTCATAGCGCTGTCTGGCCACCTCTGTTGGCTCTCGCGATTAACCGTGAATCATTAGATAGGTTCGATAGTTGACTGGATATTTGCAGATCTAAATTTCCATTTGCACTGCTTGCTGTCTCTGCGCCAGGAGGTCTGAAGAACGCACCGTCATTGATGACCTCGTTGTCACAAGCTTTGTCCGGATTTATTTGAGTATCGGTAGTCCCTAGCACTGGTGGCCCGTCTTGTCGAGCGTCTAGCGCTAACACACCGTCCAAACCATCTCTTTGCGGTACGATTCCCTCTCTTTATTGAATTCGCTCAACCAACTAGGACGTCTGCCGTTTGAACTTCTCTGAACTGGGCTTGATAGTCCCCCTGCAGCGCGCCGTGACGGACATGGGCTTGTACGCCCCCACACCCATCCAGGCCGAGGCAATTCCAGCGGTTCTGAAATCTGCCGACGTGTGGGCCACTGCGCCCACCGGTTCGGGCAAGACGCTGGCTTTTGCATTGCCGCTGTTGCAGCACTTGTTGGCCGCGCCGCGCCAGACCAATTTCCGTCGCCCCGTGCGCACCCTGGTGCTGGTGCCCACGCGCGAGCTGGCGGTGCAAGTGGGCGATGTGCTGGCCAATCTGGCCTACAAGCTGCCTCAATCGCTCAAGGTGATCACCGTGTTTGGCGGTGTGTCGGTCAACCCGCAAATGATGGCGCTGCGTGGCGGTGCCGACATCGTGGTCGCCACGCCGGGACGCCTGCTCGATTTGATCGACCAAAACGCTGTGCGCCTGGCCGATGTGCAGCACTTGGTGCTGGACGAAGCCGACCGCCTGCTGGATTTGGGTTTTGCCGACGAGTTGCAACGCGTGCTGGCGCTGTTGCCTGCGAAGCGGCAGACCCTGTTGTTCTCGGCGACCTTTGCACCCGAGGTTGAAGCCTTGGCGGCCAAGCTGCTGCGTGAGCCGGTGCGCATCACCGTGGAAGCCTTTGAGGGCCACAAGCCCGACATTAGGCAACGCGCCATCAGCGTGGATGAAAAAAGCCGCACCAGCTTGCTGCGTCACTTGATCAGCGAAAACGGCTGGAAACAGGTGCTGGTGTTTGTGGCCACGCGCTACGCCTGCGAGCATGTGGCGAACAAGCTCTACAAAGCGGGTGTGTTTGCCACGCCGTTTCATGGCGAGATGAGCCAGGGGGCAAGGCAAGAGGTGCTGAGTGAATTCAAGGCCGGCCGTTGGGACGTGATGGTCACCACCGACCTGGCCTCACGCGGCATCGACATCGCCATGCTGCCCGTGGTGGTCAACTACGACCTGCCGCGTTCGGCCACTGACTACACCCACCGCATCGGCCGCACGGGCAGAGCGGGGGAGCACGGCGACGCGGTGAGCTTTGTCACCGCAGCAGCGCTCTCGCATTGGCAGCTGATCCAGAAACGCGAAAGCCTGGAACTCGCTTTGGAGCAAATCCCAGGCTTTGAGCAGACCGAAACCCCCCCACCACCATCACCCGGCAATGGGGGAATCAAGGGCTCCCGGCCCAGCAAGAAAGACAAGTTGCGGGCGGCAGGTCTGCTTTGAAGAGGTGCCGAGTCGCGTTTATATCGAAATTAAACAAATTAAGCCAAGTGCTTATAAATGTTCGACCTCGTACTTGAACCCGCCAACCGTTGAATAAAAAATCACTTTTTATTCAATATTGAGCGTCTTGCTGAGGTTCTTCGTAGTCGTCTTTTGCCTTGAGCACCCGAACGCCGTGCTTGCTCAAAATCTCGACGTAGACCGAGGTGGCACCCGCTTTTGCAGCGGCGTCCACGGCTTCGATCACACCACTCACGCGCACCACTTCGGCGCTGTCGGCGCTCAGGCCCACTTTGCAGTCAAAGTCCCAAAAGTCCACGCCTTTGGGCACATCGCGGTTGCGCTCGCGCTTGAAGTATTTGCGGATCTCGTGCTTGACGGCCTCGAGCACACGGTCGGGGTGCTTGCCTTCGGCTTGCAGGGGGAAGTTCTTTTTCATGGGGGCTCTCGTTGGCGGGGCAATCGCCCGGTCCGGACGTGATGCAGTGCTGGATTATCGTTGGTTTGCTGGGCCAGCTCAGGGCTGGCAAACGGTGGGATGGGTTGGGTTCTTGCATTTTTTGATGCGTTCATGTAAAAATGCAAATATGCGAACCTCACTTGATTTCCCCGATGCGCTGTTCAAGCACCTCAAAACCCGGGCCGCCCAAGAGGGCCGAACCCTTCGCGACCTGGTCATTGAGCTGGTGGAACGGGGCTTGACTGCCCGTGAGGTGGTGGACCCGCAAAAGCGGTTTGAGGCGAGGCCACTGATCATTCCAAACCAGGGTCCATTGCCGCTGCATCTGAGCAAAATGACCAATGCCGATTTGTATGAATTGATCAACGAGGAAGATGATGAGCGAACCATCAAGCTCTTGGGGCGTGGCTGAAGCATCTGCCAACTGGCGTTTGGCCTCGGGCGACTTGCTCGATGTCAATGTGTGGGTGGGTTTGTGCAGCGCTGCGCACCCGTTTCACAATTCGGCCATGCGCTATTGGCGATCGGTATGTGAAGCTGATACACCTTTGTGGTTTTGCCGCAGCACCATGATGGGTTTGGTGCGCGTGCTGTCGCAGCCCCGCGCGATGGGCCCCAATGTGTTGAATCTGGCGCAGGCCATGGCCATGTACCGCCAATGGCTGGAGACGCCTGCCGTGGGTTTGCTGGCCGACCCACCCGGTTTGGATGACACCATTGCGCAGTTACTGGGGCGTCGCGGTGAGCCCCAGCCCATTCGCTTATGGACCGATATGTGCCTGGCTGCCACAGCCCAAAGCGCTGGCCTGCGCATGGTCACGTTTGACCGTGACTTTGAGCGTTTCGGGCTAACGCGCTGCCTGGTGTTGCCCACAGACTCCGGCACCCACACCAACCTAGACAGTGCGCCCTGAGGGCGCTCACATCAGTCGGCTTTGATGCCTTGGTCCTTGATCAGGCGGGCCCAGCGATCGGCATCGCGCTCGACCAGTTGGGCAAAGGCTTGCGGCGTGCTGCCGCTCGGGTCCATGCCTTGCGAGACAAATGCCTTTTTGACGTCGTCGCCGCTCAGCAGTTGGTTGATCTCGCGGTTGTAGAGGTTGACGATATCAGCCGGTGTGCCTTTGGGGGCAAAGATGCCGTACCACATGTCCACGTTCACATTGCCCGCTTTGGCTTCGGCCAGGGTGGGCAGGTCGGGCAGCAGGGCGTGGCGCTTGTCACTGCCAATGCCCAGTGCCACCAGCCGACCGGAGCGGATGTGCGGCAAGGCCACATGGATGGGCAAGAACATCGCGTCCACCTAGCCGCCGAGCAAATCGGTCACGGCCGGGCCGGTGCCCCGATAGGGAATGTGCGTCAGAAAAACCCGGGCGGTGTTTTTGAACAACTCCATCGACAAATGGTGCGGTGTGCCCACACCGGGTGATGCGTAATTGAGCCGCCCCGGTTGCTGTCGCGCTGCTTGCACCAATTCGCCAGCATTCTTGTAGCCGGTTTTAGGGTGCGTCACCAGCAGCAGTTGTCCCCAGCTGGTTTGCGACACGGCGCTCAGGTCTTTCACCGCGTCAAAACTCAGGCCTGGGTACAACGCCCGGTTCATGACCAAGGTGTTGACGCTCACCAATAAGGTAGCGCCATCGGGCGCGGCCCGCACCACGGCTTCGGTGCCAATGTTGCCGGAGGCGCCCACACGGTTTTCCACCACCACCGGGCGGTTCAGGCGCTGCGAGAGTTTGGGCCCCAAGGTGCGAGCGATCAGGTCGATGCCGGTGCCGGGGGTGAAGGGCACGATCAGCTTGAGTGGTGTTGGGGTGGCCGCAGTTTGCGCCCAGGCCAAAGGGGCAGTCCCCAGACTCAAAAGGCTGGCGCCCAGCAAGGTGTTCAGTTGGCGGCGTGATGAGTTCATCGGGGGGTCTCCATGGGTCTTCGGTCAATCGTCCATTATTGGTGAGCCCAGAGGCGCTGTGCACCCATGGAATCCCTGCACTTGTCGTGTGCCTCGCCCATCGCCCACAGGGTGGGCTCCCACAAAGTCAGAGGGTTTTGAACACATCAGCCGCCACCCGCACCGTCTCAGCGATGTCGGCTTCGGTGTGGGCGGCGCTGACAAAACCCGCTTCGTACAAAGCGGGTGCGATGTAGACACCGCCGTCCAATAAACCGTGGAAAAGCTTGTTGAACTTGGGGCTGTCACTGGTCATGACCAGGGCGTAGTTTTGCGCCAACTCGGGAAGCAAGAAGAAACCAAACATGCCGCCTTGGCAGTCGGCGCTGAAGGGCACGCCGGCATTGGCCGCAGCGCCTTTGAGACCATCGACCAGGCTTTGCGTGCGGGCGCCCAGCGCTTCAAAAAAGCCGGGCTTGGCGATCTCGCGCAGCGTGGTCAGGCCGCAGGCCGTGGCCACCGGGTTGCCGCTGAGCGTGCCCGCCTGGTACACCGGGCCGGTGGGGGCCAGTTGGCGCATGATCTCGCGCGGGCCACCAAAGGCGGCCAGCGGCATGCCGCCGCCAATCACCTTGCCCAGCACCGTCATGTCGGGCTTGAAGCCGGGAATGGCTTTGGCGTACACGCTTTGGGCGCTGCCCAAGGCCACGCGGAAACCGGACATGACTTCGTCAAACACCAGCAGCGCGCCGTACTCGGTGCACAGCTCGCGGCAGCGCGTCATGAAAGGCACGCTGGCGCGGACAAAGTTCATGTTGCCCGCAATGGGTTCAATCATCACGCAGGCCAGCTCCTTGCCGTGCAGAGCAAAGGCCTCTTCCAGCTGCTGAATGTTGTTGTACTCCAGCACCAGGGTGTCGCGCACCACTTCGGGCGGCACGCCTGCGCTGGTGGGGTTGCCAAAGGTGGCCAGGCCCGAGCCGGCTTTGACCAGCAGCGCATCGGCATGGCCGTGGTAGCAGCCTTCAAACTTGATGAACTTGCTGCGGCCGGTGGCCCCGCGAGCCAGACGCAGCGCGCTCATGCCCGCTTCGGTGCCTGAGCTGACCAGGCGCACCATTTCCATGGACGGCACATGCTTGAGGATTTCTTCGGCCAGCTCGATCTCGCGTTCGGTGGGGGCACCAAACGAGAAGCCGTCGAGGGCCGCTTTTTGCACCGCTTCGAGCACAGCGGGGTGGCCGTGGCCCAGGATCATGGGGCCCCAAGAGCCGATGTAATCGATGTATTTCTGGCCATTGGCGTCCCAAAAATAGGCGCCTTGGGCGCGCTGCACAAAGCGCGGCGTGCCGCCCACGGCGCGAAAGGCGCGCACGGGGGAGTTGACCCCACCGGGAATCACTTGGGCGGCGCGGTCAAACAGGGCTTGGTTGCGGTCGGTCATGTCGGGTCTCAGTGTTTGGTTTCGTTGAAAGGCACTTCAAAATAATCCCCTCCGGGGTGCACTTCAGGGCCATCGTCGTCGGTTTCTTCGCCTTCAGGCAGGGCCCAGAACAGGCGGTCCGGAATGACTTGGCCCATGCCGGGCCGAAAGCCTTCGTCCAGGCACCGGTCTAAATAGTGCAGCGCTTCGCTGGTGGCTTCGGGCAGGTCCATGCCGGTGGCCAGCAAGGCGGCCAAAGCGGCGGTGAGTGTGTCGCCCGCACCTGCAAAAACCGCCTCGATGCGTTCAAACTTTTCGTGGGTCAGCACGGTTTCGGGCGAGGCCAGCACATTGTCGATGTGTTGCTCGGGCAAGGGCAGCCCGGTCACCAAGGTGTAGGGCACGCCCAGCTCGGCTGCTGCTTTGGCGATGTCGCGCGGGCCAGGGTTGCGATCGCCGCTCCAGTCGGGCAGCAGCCAGCGGCGCAGCGTGCTGTGGTGGCCCACCAACACGCTGGTTTGGGGCAGCAGCAGTTCGCGAAAAGCGTCCAAATAGGCGTCGATCTTGTCTTCTTCCCACCACGACAAGTTGGGCATGTAGGCCACGACCGGCACGCCGTCGTAGTCGTCCGACAACTCGGCGATCACCGCCAAACTCTCGGGCGTGCCGACGAAGCCCACTTTGATGACCTGCACGGGCACGTCTTCGGCCATAGCGCGTGCTTGATCGTGCACGGCCTCGTCGTCTAGGGGGTAGAAATCGGTGATGCTGGTGGTGTCGCGCACGTAAGTGCCGGTGCAAATCGGCATGCAGTGGGCACCTACCGAAGCCATGGCCACCGCGTCGCAGCTCAAGCCGCCAGCGCCGCTGGGGTCATTCGCGTTAAAGGAAAGCACACAGGCCAAAGAGGCCGTTTCTTCTTCGGCCAGGACCTGCTCAATGTCGGGGGTTTCAGGGCTGGAGTCGGTCATTCAAAAGTCGAATCTCAGGGGCTTCGGGTCCGCTTTGCGGGCTGCCGGTGGGCGGGCCGATACAATCAAAACATTCTATTCGACTCTCTGAATGCGACACGGTGATGGAACACAAAACTTGGATGTGCTTGATTTGCGGCTGGATTTACGACGAGGCCGCAGGTGACCCCGATAGCGGCATCGCCCCTGGCACCAAATGGGAAGACGTGCCCATGAATTGGACATGCCCCGAATGCGCGGCCCGCAAGGAAGATTTCGAGATGGTCGCCATCTGATCAGTCGGCGCTTTTCTTGACCACCGCATACCGGGCCAGCGTTTTCTCGCGGGCTTCGGGGTGGTCAACGATGGGGGCAGGGTAAGTCTTGCCAACCACCACCCCCGCCGCTTGCAATTCCATGGGTTTGGCCAGCCAGGGGGCGTGCAACGCGGCCGTGGGCAGGGCCGCCAACTCGGGCACATAGCGGCGGATGAACTTTCCCTCGGGGTCAAATTTTTCGCTTTGGCTGATCGGGTTGAAGATGCGAAAGTAGGGCTGCGCGTCACACCCGCTGGAGCTGGCCCACTGCCAGCCGCCGTTGTTGGCCGACAGGTCAAAGTCGTTCAGGTGGGTAGCAAAGTACTTTTCGCCCCAGCGCCAGTCGATGCCCAAATCCTTGACCAAAAAGCTCGCCACCACCATGCGCAGGCGGTTGTGCATGTAGCCCGTCTGGTTGATCTGGCGCATGGCCGCGTCCACCAGCGGGTAACCGGTACGCGCTTCGCACCAAGCGTCAAACAACTTGTGGGCGTGGGGGCCATGTTCCCAGCGGATGGCGTCGTAGTCGGGCTTGAAGCTTTTGCCTTGGCCCACATGGGCAAAGTTGTGCAGCACCTGCACATAAAAGTCGCGCCAAATCAACTCTGACAGCCACACACTGGCCCCCGTGCTGCCCGCCAGCATGCGTGGATGCGCCTCGCGGGCCAGTTGGCGGATCGACACGGTGCCAAAGCGCAAATGCACGCTCAGGTAACTGGGGCCTTTGACGGCCGGAAAGTTGCGTGTGTCTTCGTACTGGTCAATGCGGGTCAAAAAGTCTTGCAGCAAGGCCTGCGCGCCCGACTCCCCCGTGGGGATTTTCAGGGCCTGCAGGTTGGTGGGCTCAAAGCCCATGTCGTGCAGGCTGGGCACCGGATGCGCCAAATCATCGGGGCGCGGGGCCAGCCGTTTAGCCAGTGCGGCCACCTCGAAAGCCTGCAGGTCTTCGGGCGTGACTTTTTTCAACCAGGC
The DNA here is from genome assembly GCF_023910625.1 of Limnohabitans sp. NCBI lineage: Bacteria > Pseudomonadati > Pseudomonadota > Betaproteobacteria > Burkholderiales > Comamonadaceae > Limnohabitans > Limnohabitans sp. The sequence continues at coordinate 1,541,508 of NZ_JAAVVW010000003.1, read as the reverse complement.
GTTTTTGTAGGGCGTGAAGACGCTGAAGGGCTTGGCCATTTGGGTCAGCACCTCGTGGCGCTCAAACACCACATGGTCCTTGAAGGTGTGCAGCACGATGCCGTGGTCGGCCAGATGGCCGCGCACTTGGATGTCGCGCGCCAGCGCCAGGGGCTCGTCGTCGTGGTTGGCAAACACCACTTGGGCCTGCAGGTGCTGGGCCAGTTTGACGATTTTGTCCTTGGCCACGCCGTGGCGCACGATCAGGCCCGCCTGCGGGTGGCCCGACATTTCCCGCAAACGGACATCGACTTCGACCAGAGACTCGCGGATGAACTCGACCCGGCGGTCGGCGCGGGGCAGAGCGTCCAGAATTTCGGTGTCGAACACAAAGACCACATGCACCCGCTGACAGTGCTGCAAGGCATGGTGCAGGGCTGCGTGGTCACTCACGCGCAGGTCGCGCCGCAGCCAGACCAGGCCACAAGAAAAAGGGGTTTCCATCGGGGTTTGCCGGTTTGAGTCAAACAATGCACCCGTGACCCCGCCTGCAGAGTCGGGACCGCTAAAATCGGTGCATGACCGCTGATTCTGCCTCCATTGACCTCAAGCATCATTTCCTGATCGCCATGCCCGGGTTGGAGGACGAGGCATTCGCCCGCAGCGTCATCTACATGTGCGAGCATACCCCCCGTGGGGCCATGGGCCTGATCATCAACAAACCCGCTGACATGAGCATGGGCCACCTGTTTGACAAGGTGGATATGACGCTGCGTCGCCAAGACCTGATGCATAACCCGGTCGGCCAGGGTGGCCCGGTGCAGACCGAGCGTGGCTTTGTATTGCACGACCCGATGCGGATGGACAAGCCCGAGCCAGAGGGTGGCTCGATTTACGCCTCCACCTTGACGGTGCCCGGGGGGCTTGAGATGACCACTTCTCGTGACGTGCTGGAAGCCCTGTCTTCGGGTGCAGGCCCGCGCAGGGTGTTGATCACCTTGGGTTATGCGTCCTGGGGGGAGGGGCAGCTCGAATCCGAATTGAGCGAAAACGCCTGGCTGACGGTGCCGGCCAGCGCCGATGTTGTTTTTGAGGTGCCCATGGCCGAGCGTTACGACCGCGCCCTGGAACTTCTGGGCCTCAAAAGCTGGATGCTCTCGCCTGATGCGGGGCACGCATGAACAGCACGCCCGACCAAGCCATCCCTTCCCATCACCAGAGTTTTCTGGCTTTTGACTATGGCCTCAAGCGCACTGGCGTGGCCGTGGGCAACCGACTGATCAAATCGGCTACTCCGCAGGGCACCATCGCCGCCGAGGGCGACGCCCGCTTTGAGCACATTGCCAAACGCATCCAAGAGTGGCAGCCCGATGCACTGGTGATCGGTGTGCCCACCCATCCCGATGGCGGCGAGCACGAAAACACCTTGCGCGCCCGCAAGTTCGGCCGCCAGTTGCGCGGCCGTTTTGGCCTGTCGGTGTACGAAGTGGACGAGCGCTACACCACCACCGAAGCGCATGCTTATGGCGCCAAAGACGCCGATGCGGCGGCGGCGGCGATCATTCTGGACCAATTCTTAAGGAGCCTGCCATGAGTGCTTTGGCGTTGAATGCAGAAGCCCTGTACCAAGAACTCTTGCGCGGCGTGCGCAGCCTGTGTCAGGACAACACCCGCCTCGTGGGCATCACCTCGGGTGGTGCCTGGCTGGCCCAGCGCCTGCAACGCGACCTGGGCCTGGCCGGTGAAGCGGGTCTGGTGTCTTCGGTCATGCACCGCGACGACTTTGCCCAGCGCGGCTTGTCGGCAGGTGGTCAGACCAGCATGCCGTTTGAGGTGGCTGGGGCCGACATCCTGATCCTCGACGATGTGCTCTACACCGGCCGCACGATTCGCGCCGTGCTGAACGAAATCTTTGACTACGGCCGCCCCGCCCGCGTGCAGCTGGCCGTGCTGGTGGACCGTGGTGGGCGCCAGCTGCCGGTGCAGGCCGACTTCGCCGCTGCCCGCGTGGCCCTGCCCGAGACGCAATCGCTGGCGCTGGCCCGCGACGAGGCGGGTCGATTCAGTTTCGAAGTGGAGAACAAAGCCTGACTGAGGTGAAAACAACATGCTCTACAAACGCAACAACCCCCAACTCAACCAAAACGGCGAGCTGATCCACCTGCTCTCCACCGAAGGCTTGTCCAAGGACATCCTCACCCACATCCTTGATACGGCGGCCAGTTTCGTCAGCGTGAGCGACCGCGAAGTCAAAAAGGTGCCCCTCTTGCGCGGCAAGAGCGTGTTCAACCTGTTTTTTGAAAACAGCACCCGCACCCGCACGACCTTTGACATTGCCGCCACCCGCTTGTCGGCTGACGTGTACACGCTGGACATTGCCCGCTCGTCGGCAGCCAAGGGCGAGTCGCTGCTCGACACGATTGCCAACCTGAGCGCGATGGCCGCCGACATCTTTGTGGTGCGCCACAGCGAGTCGGGCGCGCCGTATTTGATCGCGCAGCATGTCGCGCCCCATGTGCATGTGGTCAATGCGGGTGACGGGCGGCACGCCCACCCTACCCAGGGCCTGCTGGACATGTACACCATCCGGCACTACAAAAAAGACTTTGCCAACCTCACCGTAGCCATTGTGGGTGATGTGCTGCACTCGCGCGTGGCGCGGTCTGACATTCACGCACTCACCACGCTGGGCTGCGCCGAAGTGCGTGTGGTTGGCCCCAAAACGCTGGTGCCCGCCGACATGGCCCAGATGGGTGTGCGCGTGTTCAACAACCTCGAAGAAGGCATCAAGGACTGTGACGTGGTCATCATGCTGCGCCTGCAAAACGAACGCATGAGCGGCGCGCTGCTGCCCTCCAGCCAGGAATACTTCGAGAGTTTTGGTCTGACCCCCGAAAAACTGCAACGGGCCAAGCCCGACGCCATCGTCATGCACCCGGGCCCGATCAACCGGGGGGTCGAGATCGACTCGGCCGTGGTCGACGGCCAGCAAAGCGTGATCTTGCCGCAGGTGACCTTTGGCATCGCGGTGCGCATGGCGGTGATGAGCATCGTCGCTGGCAACGAGGCTTAAGGAAAAAACCATGAAGCTCTTGATTCAAAACGGCCGCGTGATCGACCCCGCCAGCGGCTTTGACCAAACCGCCGATGTGACCATCGCCGCCGGACGCATCGTGGCCGTGGGCCAGTTGCCCGCCGACTTCAAGCCCAACCGCGTGATCGATGCCCATGGTTGCATCGTGGCACCGGGTCTGGTGGATTTGGCAGCACGCCTGCGCGAACCTGGCCAGGAGCACGCGGGCATGCTGGAGAGCGAAATGGCCGCCGCTGTGGCCGGTGGCGTGACCTGCCTGGTCTGCCCGCCCGACACAGACCCGGTGCTCGACGAGCCGGGTCTGGTCGAGATGCTGCGCTACCGCGCCGAAAAATTGCACCAAGCGCGTGTGCTGCCGCTGGGTGCGCTCACGGTGGGCCTCAAGGGCGATGTGCTGACCGAAATGGGCCAGCTGACTGCCGCTGGTTGCGTGGGGTTTTCTCAGGCCGAGGTGCCGATTGCCAGCACCCAGGTGCTGCAACGCGCGCTGCAATACGCCAGCACCTTTGGCTACACCGTCTGGCTGCGCCCGCAGGAGCTGCACCTGGGCAAAGGCGTGGCCGCCAGTGGCCCGCTGGCCACGCGCATGGGCTTGTCGGGCGTCTCGGTGGCGGCCGAGACGATTGCCCTGCACACGATTTTTGAGCTGGTGCGCAGCACCCGTGCCCGCGTGCACCTGTGCCGGATCAGCAGCGCCCAGGGCGTGGAGCTGATCCGCAAGGCGAAGGCCGAGGGCCTGCCCGTCACGGCCGATGTGAGCATCAACTCGCTGCACCTGACCGACGCCGACATGGGCTACTTTGACAGCCGTTCCCGCCTCACGCCGGTGCTGCGCCAGCAGCGCGACCGCGACGCCTTGCGTGCAGGACTGGCCGATGGCACGATCGACGCGCTGGTGTCGGACCACACCCCGGTGGACGCCGACGCCAAGGCTTTGCCATTTGCCGAAGCCGAACCTGGTGCCACCGGCATGGAGCTGCTGTGGAGCCTGGCGCTCAAGTGGGGTCAGGAGGCCGCTTTGCCTGTGCCGCAAGTGCTCTCGCGCCTCACCGCCGATCCGGCCGGCGTGCTCGGCACCACCTTGGGTAACCTGCAAGACTCAGTGGGTCATCTGGCCGTGGGGGGCGTGGCCGATGTGTGCGTGCTGTCCACCGAAGGCCACTGGTTGGTGAGCGAGGCTTCGCTGCGCACTCAGGGCAAAAGCACGCCGTTTTCCGGTTACGAGTTGCCCGGCCGCGTGTTGGCGACCGTGGTGGGGGGGCAAGTGGCATTCGCAGCCCACTGAGCCCATGTTTGTGTCTTGCTGATCGTTATGCGCTCATTGACTGCGGTTTGGAGATTGCTCAGGGGCTTGTGGCATGGCCTTGTGGGCATGTGGACCATCTACCTGCGCTTTCCCCAGTTGACCCCTGAGCAGCGTGAAATGCGGGTTCAAGCCTGGGCGCTGAAGTTGCTGGCGATTTGGGGAATCCATGTCCGGGTGTTGGGTCAGCCCCTGATCGTGGGGCCGGCGATGCTGGTGAGCAACCACATTTCATGGCTTGATATCTTGGTTATTCATGCGGCACGGCATTGCCGATTTGTCTCGAAATCCGACATCCGCGAGTGGCCCTTGGTAGGTATGCTGGCTACGGGTGCTGGCACGCTCTACATCGAGCGCACCAGCCGAAAGGATGCGCTGCGCATGGTGCGCGACATGGCCAATGCCATGAGAGACGGTGACGTGGTGGCTGTGTTTCCAGAGGGCACCACCAGTGATGGTCGAGACCTGCTGCCCTTTCATGCCAACCTGATCCAGGCAGCGATTGATGTCCAAGCGCCGATTCAGCCCCTGTCGCTGAAATTCATGGATGTACCCAGTGGCTTGCCCAGCTTTGCGCCTTGTTACATCGGTGATGACACCCTGATCGGCTCCATGTGGCGCACACTGAAAGCCCGACGTATTGAGGCCGTATTGCATTTTGGCCAACCCCAGGATGCCATGGGGCGAGACCGCCGCGCATGGGCGCAAGACTTGAGGCAAGACATCATTGACCTGCGGGACGCCGATGTCCCCGCACAGGCCAAAAACTCACGCTCGCTCAGACAAGCTTGACGGGTTGGTATTTGGGGTCTGTGTGCTCGCAGGCCTCGGCTTTGGCGCAAGGCATCTGGCACAGGTCGCGATCGGTCACGGGGCAGGCGCGGTTGAAAGTCACCACATGGTCCACCTCGGCGCGGATGCCGATCCATTCGCCGATCTTGTGGTCGTGGTGGCTGGGCACATGCGCCATCAGCAAATCGCCGCTGGCCAGTCGCAAGGTGTACAAAAATTCCGAGCCCCGAAAGGCTTTACGGATGATTTCAGCCTTCACCGGAGCGTCGTCGTCGTGCACGATGTCATCGGCGCGCAACAGCACATCGCAGTAGCCACCTTCAAAGACGTTGGGCAGTGGGCATCCGCCCACATCCCGCAGTTCGCCCACTGCTGTGCTGACCAGCACATGGCCATCGACCTCGCGCAGCGTGGCAGGGGTGAACACGCCATGACCGATGAAGTCGGCCACAAAGCGGGTGGCCGGACGGTGATAAAGGCTGTAGGCGTCGTCCCACTGGTGCAGCTGGCCTTCGTTCATCACACCAATCACGTCGCCGATCGCGAACGCTTCGAGCTGGTCGTGCGTGACCAGCAGGGCGGTGGCCCGGGCGGCTTTGAGGATGTTGCGTACTTCTTGCGCCAGACGTTCGCGCAGGTCGATGTCCAGGTTGGAAAACGGCTCGTCCAGCAGCAGCAGGTCGGGCTTGGGAGCCAGGGCGCGGGCCAAAGCCACGCGTTGCTGTTGGCCCCCCGACAACTCGTGCGCAAAGCGCTTGTCAGAGCCGGTCAGTCCCACGAGTTCCAGCACCTCGGCCACCCGTTTTTGGCGCTCGGCTTTGGGCAGGTGTTCCAGGCCAAAGCCGACGTTACGGCCTACGTCCATGTGCGGAAACAGCGCATAGTCCTGAAACACCATGCCGATGCGGCGACGCTCAGCTGGCTCGGTGTGGCCCTTTTCACTAACCACCCGGTTGGACAGCAAAATCTGCCCCCCCGAGATGGGCTCCAGCCCTGCCACCGCACGCAGCAAGGTGGTTTTGCCGCAACCAGAAGGCCCGATCAGTACACCGATATCGCCCGAACGCAAGCCGAGGTTTACCCCGCGCACGGCGGGCGAGGTGCTGCCGGGATATTGGACGTCGAGTTGGCGCAGTTCTAGAAACATGACAAGGATTGTAGGCAGGTTGAGTAAGCCCGAGACTGGCCTTGCCATCAAGTTGGCAGCTCAAGTGGTTTCTGATGGGGGCTATCTACAATAGCCACGATATGCTGAACACTCTGGCCCGTCATTTATCGGGTCTTTCCTCTTTGTTGTTTGTCGTGTTGGCCCTGGCTTTGACTTTGCCCGTGCTGGCCGTTTTGGGCTCGTGGCTGCAATGGGGCAATGACAGTGCCGACATTTTGCTGTCGATGGTCCGCACCGTGCTGCCCGATTACGCACTGACCACGCTGGGTTTGTGCCTGATGGTGGCGGTGGGGGTGACCTTGACGGGTGTGACCACGGCGGCATTGGTTACCTTGTTTGATTTTCCGGGACGCCGCGTTTTTGAGTGGCTGTTGCTCTTGCCCCTGGCCATGCCCACTTATGTGGTGGCCTATGCCTACACCGATTTTTTGCAGTTCAGTGGGCCGCTGCAATTGGCTTTGCGCGAAACGTTGGGCTTCCAGGGACGCTTGTGGCCCGATGTGCGCAGCGTCTGGGGTGCGGCGCTGGTGTTCACTCTCTCGCTTTACCCGTATGTGTATTTGCTGGCTCGCACTGCCTTGGTCGAGCGCGCTTCGGGTCTGATGGAGGCGGCGCGCCTGCTGGGTGCGCCCCTGTCCCGTCGCATCCGCGAAATCGCTTTGCCGCTAGCGCGTCCGGCCGTGGCAGCCGGCGTGGTGCTGGCACTCATGGAAACCCTCGCTGATTTTGGCGTCTCCAGCTATTTCGGTATCCAGACCTTCACAGCGGGCATTTACAAAGCCTGGTTGTCGATGGACAACCGCATGGCGGCGGCGCAATTGGCCACGGTTTTGCTTTTGGTGGTGTTTGTGCTTTTGCAGCTGGAGCAGCGCGCCCAAAAGCGCATGCGTTTCAACCAGGCTCGCGCATCCCGTCAGTGCTCAGACGAGGCCCAGCCTGTCCGGTTGCTGGGCGCACGCTGCGTGCTCGCTTGGGGGCTTTGCAGCTTGCCGGTGCTGCTGGGTTTTGTGCTGCCGGCGCTCATCATGCTGCGCGCTTTGGTGAACGACACCACCGACATACCCTGGGAGCGTTTTGGCCAGTGGGCCTGGACCAGTTTGCGTCTGGGTATCTTGACCGCTGTGCTGGCCGTGGGCGTAGCGCTGGCACTGTCTTTCAGCGTGCGCACGCGCGGTGATGCGATCAGCCGCTGGGCCATTGGGCTGGTGGGCCTGGGTTATGCCATTCCAGGCGCGGTGGTGGTGGTGGGCTTGCTGCTGCCGGTGGGCTGGATTCAGCAAATTTGGCCCGCGTCCTCAGTCGGTGCCTGGATGACGGCTACTTCGCTGGGTCTGGTGTGGGCGTATCTGGTGCGCTTTTGTGCAGTGGCGTTGCAATCGGTGCAAAGCGGTTATGCGCGCATCCCGGACAGCCTAGACGATTCGGCCCGCATGCTGGGCGTGACCGGCTGGGGCTTGATGAGTCGGGTGCACGCCCCGCTGCTGCAGCGCACCACCATCGCGGCGGCCTTGCTGGTGTTTGTCGACGTGATGAAGGAGCTGCCCGCCACCATGGTGTTGCGCCCTTTCAACAGCGACACGCTGGCGGTAGTGGCTTACCAGTTGGCGCGCGACGAGCGTCTGGGCGAGGCGGCATTGCCCTCGCTGGCGCTGGTGCTGGTGGGCCTGATTCCAGTGATCTTGCTCAGCCGAACCTTGCGTCAGCGTGCAGGCTGAGTCGGGCTGACCATGGCCTGGCGCAAGCGATGGGCGTGGGCTTTTAGCACTTCGCGGGGCGGGTCTTTGCGGGGCCAGGACAGGGCGATGCCATCATTGGCATGCCGAGGCACCACATGCATGTGAAAGTGGAACACGGTTTGATCGCCCTCTTTACCGTTGGCTTGCAGCACGGTCAGGCCCGGTGGTGCAAAGGTGGCCATCACTGCTTTGGCCACACGGTGGACAGCGCGCATCATGGCTGCGGCTTCGTCAGCGCTCAGATCGAGCAAGGTGGCTGCGTGGCGTTTGCTGGCCACTAGCACATGGCCGGGGTTGACCTGGCCCAGGTCCATGAAGGCCAGGGTTTCCTCGTCTTCGTGGACGATGGCGGCAGGGATATCACCCGCTACCAGTTTGCAAAAAATGCAGCTGTCTGGTGGGGAGGAGTCAACAAAGATCGGCATTGCTTGTCCTTTAATACAAAGAAGGTGTTGGCGCAAAAAGAGTCGGCATCCGTGGAGGACATTTTTGTTGGGGTGCACACCACGCGATTTTTCCACGGAAGCTGTGCCGAAGGCGCGCCTTGCGTGAACTGATCATTGCACCGGCGTTTCCTGATGACTGATTTGGACGGTCCCAGCCTTTCAACATTTGGTAATCATTGTCTTGATATAAAACACCCTGGAGGTTGGTCAGCGGCTATAAAGTCCATTGCCCACATTTGATCCCTCTGCGGGGCCAAAACCCAGTCGACAGGATTTCAACCGTCTTGAGCATCATGCATATCGAATCGTTTTTCGACCCCGCCACATCTACCTTCAGCCATATCCTGGTGGACTTGCCAGCCAGGCAATGCGCCCTGATAGATACGGTGCTGGACTATGACCCCAAGTCGGGCCGTACCAGCACGGCCGGCGCTGACCGCCTGGTAGCCCGCGTCAAAGATCTTGAGCTGAACGTGCAGTGGCTGCTGGAGACCCATGTGCACGCCGACCATCTGTCGGCAGCGCCTTATTTGCAACAGCAATTGGGTGGGCAGTTGGCCATTGGCGCGCACATCACCACGGTGCAAAACGTGTTTGGCAAACTGTTCAACGCGGGCACCGAATTTGCCCGCGACGGCAGCCAGTTTGACCGCCTGCTGGCCGATGGCGATTTCTTGCAAATCGGCAGTTTGCATTTGCATGCCATGCATACGCCGGGCCATACCCCCGCCTGTATGAGTTATGTGGTCACTGATGCCAGCATGCAAGCTGCCCGCCAAGTTGCTTTTGTGGGGGACACTCTGTTTATGCCTGACTACGGCACGGCCCGTTGCGACTTTCCTGGCGGCTGTGCCAGCTCGTTGTTCCAGTCCATCCAGAAGGTGCTGAGTCTGCCGGACAACACCGAGTTGTACCTTTGCCACGACTACCCGTCTAACGGGCGGGAGCCTCAGTGCGTGACCACCGTGGCCGAACAGAAAAAAGGCAATGTGCATGTGCACCAAGGTGTGCAAGAAGAGGCGTTTGTCCAGATGCGTCAAGCGCGCGATGCCACTTTGTCCATGCCCTTATTGATGTTGCCTTCGGTGCAGGTGAATATGCGGGCTGGTCATATGCCTGAGCCCGAGGACAACGCCACGGTTTACCTCAAAATCCCGATCAATGTGTTCTGAGCCGAAATCGGCCCCTCGCCTACCGGATGAACCTTAAAAGGGTTGCTTATCTTTTTTGCTGGATAAGCAAAGAACAAATCAATGGTTGGACTTTGCGTCAAAATCGGCACAATGTCGCGACATTCATAAATTTGAGTCATTTGAAGATATAAACCATGGCCAAAACAGTTCACAAGAATCACGGAGCCCTGACCGAATCCGAAGAGGTTTTTGAAAAAGCCGCCGAAGTTTTCCGGGTCATGTCTGCGCCGATGCGCTTACGCATCATCAGTGCCTTGTGCAATACCGAAAAAAACGTGGGTGAATTGCTTACCGAGATCGATACGACCCAACCCAATATGTCCCAGCACCTCAATACCCTTTACCAAGCGGGCGTGGTTGCCAAGCGCCGGGATGGCGTACAAATTTATTACCGCATCATCAATGAGCGGGTAGTGACCCTGTGCCGTGCTGTTTGCGTCCAGATCGCGAGCGAGTCCATTTGAATGACCCGCGACAGTTGCAAGCCGGGTTTTCACGGGTACGCTTCTTCCCCCGTTGCGAATACTATTCCTGAGTGAGGAGTAAAGAATGAAGAACTACTTGCTGTTTCTGCTTGGCTTGCCGATGGAAGTCAAAGTGGTGACCGCTGGTTCAACCGAGGTGGCCAACTTGCAGGCCAAGAAAGGTTTTTTGTATTTGCGTTCCTGAGCTGGCGTGCTGATGCTGGCAAACCATTTTTTCGAGGAAACCCCATGAAGATGAAACACTTTTTGACAGCGGCATCCTGGCTCGTTTTATCGGGTCTGGTCCAGGCCCAGATTGATCCGCTCCAGGCCCGCAGTCTGGCCGCTTCTTGTGCCGCCTGCCATGGCACCGATGGTCGCGCCCAGCCGGGCATGGTCTCCCTGGCAGGATCAAACAAGGATGACGTGGTCAGGAAAATGCTGGACTACAAGGCAGATCGCGTTCCCGCCGCCACCATCATGCACCAGCTCGCCAAGGGTTACACCGATGAGCAGATTGTGGCCATCGCAGGCTACTTCGCCGCCCAAAAACGATAAGGAACACTGACATGCAACGTCGTCATTTTTTACAAACCGGCTCCGCTTTGGGTGCCCTGGGAATGGTTTCGGGGTGCGCCACCTTCGGGGGTGGCAGCGGCCCCAAAGTGGTGGTCATTGGTGGGGGTTATTCCGGTGCCACAGCCGCGAAATACCTGCGCATGTGGTCTGACTACAAGATCCAGGTCACCCTGGTGGAGCCCAACAATGCCTTCATCTCCTGCCCCATCTCCAACCTGGTGATCGGCGGCAGCAAGACAATGGCGGACATCACCACCCCTTATGACAACCTGACCAAGCGGCATGGCGTCAAGGTCATCAAGGACCGCGTCAACACCATCGACGCTGAGAAGCGCACGGTCAAGTTGGCGGGTGGTACAGAGTTGACTTATGACCGCCTGATCGTCTCGCCTGGCGTAGACTTCATGTGGGAAACTTTGCCCGGCATGAACCGTACTGGGGCCAAAGAGCAGGTGATGCACGCCTGGAAGGCTGGCGAGCAAACCCTGACCCTGCGCAAGCAACTCGAAGCCATGCCTGACGGTGGCGTTTTTGCCATGTCGATTCCCTTGGTACCTTACCGATGCCCTCCTGGTCCCTACGAACGGGCCTGCCAGGTGGCCGACTACTTCACCAGGGCCAAACCGAAGAGCAAAGTGTTGATCCTAGATGCCAACGACGATGTCACCTCCAAACCAGCACTATTCAAGAAGGCTTGGACCGACCGCTATAAGGGCATCATCGAGTACCGCAGCAAACACAATGTGACCGATGTGGATGCGGCCAACAAGACCTTGAAATTCGAATTCAACGAAGACATCAAGGCCAGCGTACTGAATGTGATCCCAAGCATGCGTGCGGGTGACGTGGCCGTGAATGCCGGTTTGGCCACAGCCAACAAGCGTTGGTGCGAAGTGGACTTTTTGACCTTTGAATCCAAGGCGGCCAGGAATGTGCACGTGTTGGGCGATTCGATCCAGATTGCTCCGGGTATGCCCAAGTCGGGGCACATGGCCAACCAGCATGGCAAGACCTGTGCCGCTGCGGTCATTGCTTTGTTGATGGACAAGCAGGTCAATAACATGCCGGTTTACAACAACACCTGCTACAGCTTTGTCAGCTCCAGGGACGTGGTCCATGTGGCCAGCGTGCACCGCTACGATGCTGAGAGAAAGACCATGGTGACTGTGCCCGGCTCTGGTGGCGTTTCGAGTGTTGCCAATGAGCTGGAAGGTGTTTATGCCTTGTCCTGGGCGCAAAACATTTGGGCCGACACACTGGCCTGAAGACGCCTGCCTTTCACGCTCAAGCCGCAATCCTAGATTGCGGCTTTTTTTTGGGGGGGTCAGAGATCCCAGCCCATACTTTTGTGCATGCGCCAGGCCAAGCCTGCTCCCAGCCAGATGGCGAGCAGTGTGAGCCAGGCCGTTAACGAGAAAATGGCCCCACCGGTTAACCCAGCGCCCACTGTGCAGCCACCTGCCAAAACAGCGCCAAAGCCCATCAACACCGCGCCCGTCAGGTAATGACCCAGCTTGTTTTCGCTTTTGAAACCTTCAAACTTGAAATCTCCACCAAGCAGTGCACCCAACAATGAGCCGACAAAGGTGGCGGGCAGCAAACCGGCATCGAAGCCTGGACTGGGGGATGTGGCACTCGACAAGACCCGCATCAACATTTCAGCCGAAGGGCTGCTGAAGCTCAGGCTTTGGATTTGCACCGCTTCAAACGACTGGGAAGCAATGGCCTGGGTCAGTCCCCAGCCCAAAGCGATGCTCAGGCCGGTAATGAGCGAAAAAGTCGCCAGGCCCCAACGGTTCGGGTGCGTTTTGAAGAAAAAGTATAAACCGGTGCTCAGCGCCAGCAAGGCCAGCACCAGACCGCCGGAGGCCCCCAGGCCCAACAGGTAAAGCAAGTCTCTGGCAGGGCCTCCGTCTACAGGCCACCAGCTGGCCAAGGCTCGGCGTGCAGGGGCGAGCCAACCTCCAATGCTGGCCTGTACGGTGACGGCAAAGACCAAACCGGCCAACAATGCACGCATATTCCCATTGGCCGACAAAATCAGCAAGCGACTCGCGCAGCCACGCGTCAGGATCATGCCAGCGCCAAAAAACAAGCCACCCAAGAACGCGCCGGAAATGCTCCCGGGTAAAGCGATGTAGCGGGCATCTGCAGGCTTGAGTTCGCCCATGAACACCAAAGCCTGAACACCCAGCAGGCAAGCGCCAAATGCCAGCCACCAAACACTGAACCGCTCGTGAGTCCGGCCTTCACAGCATTCGATCACGGCAGCCCGGGCGCAAAAGCGACTGCGTTGCGCGGCAAAGCCAAAAATGAAACCCACCAAGGCTCCCGCCAATGCCAGTACATTCGTGTCGCCCCAGGATTCGAGCAAACTTGCGAGATTCAAGGTTTTCTCCAATAATTCATTCATTTCTTATATTTGTCCAGCTTTTTAGTGTGCAGTCTGACTGTCAAAGACAAAACCCGATATTGTCCACTTTCTTCAATCCATGTCCCCAGTATTCTCTTTATTCGACAGGCCGATGTGGCGACGACGTGACTGTTTGGCGCTGGCCGGATTGGCTTTGAACTTGGGGACAGCCTGGGCACAGCGAACAGGGGCGACCTTGCCCGCAGCCCAATCCTTGCCCGACGAGTTGGCCCGTGCCCTTCAAAACAATCAACCTCTGGTGGTCATGGTCAGCCTGGACGGCTGTATTTTTTGTCGCCAGGCCCGCCAGTCGCATCTTTCACCTTTGCAGAAGGCGGGGACGGTGATCGTTCAGGTTGACATGCGCAGTTCGCAAGCGGTTCTGGATTTCAATGGCAAGCTCACCACCCATGACCAGTTGATCCGAGGCTGGCGGGTTTCGGTCGCACCCACGCTGCTTTTTTTCGGGTTGGGCGGCACAGAGGTGGCCGAGCGAATGGAGGGTGCCTACTTGCCCGACTTTTATGGCCCCTATCTGGACCAGCGCCTGGCTACAGGACGCAAGTCCTTCTGACATGCAAGTGTGGCGTTACGAATGCCCGAGGTGGGTAGCCGTCTGCACATGCCGCGCATTGGTTTGCTCAATGGGCAGAGTTTTGATCTGGCACAGAAGGCTGGTCGGCCCTTGTTGATTTAATGGTGGTCCGGCACTTGCCCGTTTTGCGCCTTGCAAAGCCCCGGCATGGATGACCTGTGGGGCGAACACCGAAGCCAAGGCTGGAGCATGGTGGCCTTGTCGATAGACCGAGAGCCTGATGACGCCATTGCTTATTTGGCCAGGCATGGCTACACCTTACCGGCGGCCTGGGCCAGCCCAATTTGGAGGCAGTCTTTTCCCAAGCCCAAAGGCCTGCCCATTCCACTGCTGGTGGGGCGCGATGGCCGTTTGCTTCTGAGCGAAAAAGGCCAAATGTTTGCCGAAGACGTGCAGGCCATCGGGAAGTTGCTGGGCTGACCGCCACCACCTTGGGTGCGCCAGCACACCGACAAACGCGCGGGCCTTTTTTACAGTGACACCCTCCTTGGGTTTTATTCACTGCAAAGGCCAATATGAACGACACCACCAATTCGCACACCCTCATTTCGGCGCTGGGCGCCGACGTCTCTGCTTCGGTCAATGAGGCAATACAAAAAGCCCGTCCGGCGATGGCTGATATGGCCGATCGGGTGCATGATCGCTTTCACGACTTGGCTCAACACGCCAAGGACACAGCGATGCAAGCCGAGCGTCAATTGGAAAAAGAAGCCCGGCACGCCAAAAACGTGGCCGAGCAGGTCATTGCGCATGCGCCTTTTCAATCGGTCATGATCGCGGCGGGCACTGGCGCAGCCGTGGCTTTGGCGGTGTCATGGTGGTTGCAACACCGCCACGACTGATGCTCAAACAGCTGATCAAACTGCTGGTGTTGTCCCCAGGCTTGCTGCGCGAGCATGCACAGGGTTACGCTGCTTTGGCCAGTCAGGCTTGGCAGCAACATTTGCGTGTGCTTCAACTGCGCTGGGCCTTATATGCCTTGGCGCTGGTTTGTGGTTTGCTTGCCTTGGGTTTGGGTAGCGTTTCTTGTTTGCTGTGGGCGGCATTGCCTGCACTCAGCGAGCGCCATGTCCTGGTGTTGTGGGCACTGCCTTTGGTTTGGTTGGCGGGCGGTTTGCTGTGTTTTACTTGGGCCCGCAGCTTGCGCCTTCCGCCACTGCTGGATCAATTGCAGGCGCAAGTTAAACTGGATGTGCAGGCCTTGCGGACTGCGCAAGTCGCATGAGTGCAGGCGTTGATCCCGAACATCGCTTGGCCGCTTCGCGGGCCAGACTGGCCGTTGCTTTGCGAGAGCCCGCTTGGCTGATTCTGTTGCAACGCTGGGCCCAAGCGCAAGTCATGGACAAGGCAAAGGTGCCGCCGAGTGCTGCAACAGATAAGTCAAGGGTGACCGACTGAGGTAGGAGATGAGCCGCAGACAGTGGCTGCTGGCCTGCGCTGCGCTTTCAGCGCAGTCGGCCAAACTCAAAACCTGGGCGTGGATTGTCGGGTTAGGCGGTGGCGTGGGCAGCCTGGCGGTGGTCTGTTTGACGGGACATCAATCAGGCTTGAACACGGCGCGGTCGCTGGAGGCTTGTTCGTAGCGGCGGGCGATGTTGCCGCACACCAAATCACACAGCGCATAAATAGAGGGGTCGCTGACGCGGTAGAAAACGCTGACGCCACGGCTTTCTCGTTCCACCAACCCGTGCTGGGCCAGGTAAGACAGGTGGCGAGAGACGTTGGCTGCGGAATAGCTGCTGAGTTGGGCCAATTCGCCCACGCTGCGCTCTTGTTCGCGCAGCAAATTCAGGATTTTCAGGCGCGTGGGCTCAGACAGCGCCTGGAAATAGGCGGCGATCTGGTCCAGTGCTTTGTCGGGCAGGTCTTTCATGGTGCGCTCCAATTTACAGCTTTTTTGCCTTGAATGGACGGCAGGCTTGAAAAGATTGTATTATTGCGTGAACAAGCAAATAAGCAATTGTGCAAATTTGAGAATTAACCAGGCTTTTGCCACCCAACGGTTTAACGGAGATGTTTCGATGAAAAGACGCTTGATCCTGGCTTCGGCCTTGGCCCTTTCTGCTGTGCACATGGGCCCTGTGTGGGCCAATGCCGACAGCGCCAAAACCATGGCGGCCACCGCCAGCACGGCCGGTGCCGCCCAGGTCAGCCTGGACGCCGTGGTCGAAGCGGTGCGCCAAGCCACCTTGTCCACCCAAGTGGCAGGCACCATCGTGGGCCTGAATGTCAAAGCCGGTGACCGCGTGCGCGCTGGGCAAGAGCTGCTGCGCGTCGACGCCAGCGCCGCCCAGCAACAGGTGGCGGGCAGCAGCGCCCAACTCGAAGCCGCGCAAGCCAACCTGAACGTGGCCAGCAAAGAGCTGGATCGTCAAAAGCAACTCTTCCAAAAGCAATACATCAGTCAGGGTGCGCTCGACCGCGCCCAGGCCCAGTGGGAAGCGGCCCGCGCCCAGGTGCAGGCGCAGCAGGCCCAGACCCGCGCGGCGCAAACACAAACCGGTTTCTTCAGTGTGCGCGCCCCTTTCAATGGTGTGGTATCCGATGTGGCCGTCACTTTGGGTGACATGGCCATGCCCGGGCGCCCCATGCTGACCCTGCACGACCCCTCGGCATTGCGCGTGAGCGCGGCCGTGCCGCAGTCGATGCTCAGTGGCGTGCGCAGTCAACTCGCGTCGGTGCGCTACGAGATCGCAGGCCACAGCGCCCAGCCGGTCAAAGCGGGCACAGCCCAGCTGCTGCCATCGGTGGACCCGGTCACGCACACCGCACAGCTGCGCTTGGCTTTGCCCGCTGGCATCGAGGGCTTGGTGCCCGGCATGTTTGCCCGCGTGTGGGTGTCCGGCGTTCAGGCTGGCAGCACCGCCCAAAACACCAAGGCCGATCCGGTGGTGTTGCCCTTGTCGGCCATCGTGCGCCGCGCCGAAATGACCGGCGTGTACGTGATGGATGCACAAGGCAAGCCGCGTTTGCGCCAAGTGCGCTTGGGCCGTGTGAATGGTCTGAACGTGGAAATTTTGTCGGGCGTGAGCACCGGTGAGCAAGTTGTCACCGACCCCGCCACGGTCACCACCAAACCTTGAAAGCAGCCCCATGAACGAGCCAAAAATGGGCATTTCGGGCCGCATCGCAGCGGCCTTCCAAACCGCACAAATCACGCCTTTGCTGGCGCTGGTGGCGTTTTTGCTGGGCGTGTTTGCCGTGATGGTGACGCCCCGCGAAGAAGAGCCGCAAATCAATGTGACCATGGCCAACGTGATCGCGCCTTTCCCGGGTGCGTCGGTGCGCGAAGTCGAGCAAATGGTGGCCATTCCGGCCGAGCAGGTGCTGTCCAAGATCGCGGGCGTGGAACACGTGTACTCGGTCTCGCGCCCTGGCGTGGCCATCATGACGGTGCAGTTCAAGGTGGGCGTGCCGCGCACCGAGGCGCTGGTCAAGTTGCACGACACGATCCGCGAAAACGCCGACTGGTTGCCGCGCAACTTGGGCTTGCCTGAACCGCTGATCAAGCCCAAGGGCATTGACGATGTGCCGATCGTGTCGCTCACCTTGCACGGGAAAAATGCGGATGTGAGCGCTTTTGATCTGGAGCGCGTGGCGCACAGCATCGAAGCCGACATCAAGCGCGTGCCCGGCACCCGCGATGTGGTCACCATTGGCGGGCCGCGCCGTGCGGTGTTGGTGCAAATTGACCCGCAGCGCATGAACGGCTCGGGCGTCACGGTGCACGATCTGCGCATGGCTTTGCAGTCTGCGAACCTGGGTTTGCCGGTGGGCGACTTGTTGGGTGGCAACCAAAGCGTGGCCATCGAAGCCGGGCCGCACCTGTCGCAGGCGTCTGAAGTGGCCGACCTGGTGGTCCAGGTGGTGCAGGGCAAGCCGGTGTTCTTGAAAGACGTGGCCGATGTGCAGGACGGCCCCATGCCGGCTGCACGCTATGTCTGGCACGGCAACAACGAAAAAAACGGGGGTGAAGAATTCGCCGCCGTCACGCTGTCCATCACCAAAAAGTCGGGTGAAAACGCCATCGACGTGGCCAATGGCGTGAAAAGCCGTGTGGCCAAGCTGCAAGGCACCGTGATCCCTGACGACGTGCAGGTGGTGGAGACCCGCAACTACGGCGAAAGCGCCAACGACAAAGCGCAAAAGCTGATCCAGAAACTGCTGTTTGCCACCGCTTCGGTCGTGGCACTGGTGTTCATGGCACTGGGCCGCCGCGAGGCCGCGATTGTGGGCGTGGCTGTGATCTTGACGCTGACGGCCACCCTGTTTGCGTCCTGGGCCTGGGGCTTCACGCTCAACCGCGTGTCGCTGTTTGCACTGATTTTCTCCATCGGCATTTTGGTGGACGACGCCATCGTGGTGGTGGAAAACATCCACCGCCACCAGCAGCTGTTCCCCGGCAAATCCTTGCGTGAAATCATCCCCGGTGCGGTGGATGAAGTGGGTGGCCCCACCATCTTGGCCACCTTCACCGTGATCGCCGCGCTCTTGCCCATGGCGTTTGTGAGCGGCCTGATGGGCCCCTACATGAGCCCGATTCCGATCAATGCTAGCTTGGGCATGCTGCTGTCGCTGGCCATTGCCTTCGTCATCACACCTTGGTTGGCGGGCATGTGGATGAAGCCTCTGACTGGTCATGCGCATGACGCGGCAGGAGGCCACACCGGCCTGAGCGCCAAACTCGAACCCCTGTTCGAAAAAGTTTTCAAGCCCTTGCTCGACGCCCAATCGGGCGGGCGCAACCGCAAGCTGCTGGGCTTGGGCGTGGCGGGTTTGATCGCCTTGTCTTTGGTCTTGCCTGCGACCGGTTTGGTCATGCTCAAGATGCTGCCCTTTGACGACAAGTCGGAGTTCCAGGTCGTGGTGGACATGCCCGCAGGCACGCCGCTGGAAAAAACCGCCGCCGTCATGCGCGAGCTGGGTGGTCACTTGGCCACCGTGCCCGAGGTCACGCACTACCAAGCCTATGTCGGCACCGCTTCGCCCATCAACTTCAACGGCTTGGTGCGCCAGTACTACCTGCGTGCAGGCTCTGAGCTGGGGGACATCCAAGTCAATCTGGTGGGCAAGTCCGAGCGCAGCGACAAGAGCCATGTGATTGCCACGCGTGTGCGTCCGACTTTGCAAGAGATTGGCCGCCGTCACGGTGCCAACGTCAAGGTGGTCGAAGTGCCGCCTGGCCCGCCCGTGATGTCGCCCATCGTGGCCGAGATTTATGGGCCCGATGCCGAAGGCCGTCGCCAAGTCGCGCAGTCGGTGCGTGCTGTGTTTGAAAAGACCGAAGGTGTGGTGGACATCGATGACAGCTCGATTGCCGATGCACCGCGCAAGCTGCTGCTGGTAGACCGCCGCAAAGCGGCGGTTCTGGGGGTGTCGCAACAAGCCATCGTGACCACTTTGCGTGCCGGTTTGGCGGGTGAGTCGGTGACCTACTTGCACGACGGCAGCAAGTACCCCGTGCCCGCACTGATCCAGTTGCCTGCGCAACTGCATGGCGATCTGGACGCCTTGCTGCAGTTGGGCGTGAAAACGGCCACGGGCAAGGTGGTGGCCATGCGCGAGCTGGTCACCGTGAGCGACACCCTGCGCGAGCAACCCATCATTCACAAAAACATGTTGCCGGTGAACTTTGTCATGGCCGACATGGCAGGCAAAGTCGACAGCCCCTTGTATGGCTTGTTCAAGATGCGCGTCGACGTGGCCCAGATCATCGGACCGGACGGTCAAAAGCTAGAGGAATACTTTATCCACCAGCCCGACGATGCCTGGCGCGGCTACAGCATCAAGTGGGATGGCGAGTCCCAGATCACCTACGAGACCTTCCGCGACATGGGTGCAGCTTATGGCGTGGGCCTGATCCTGATCTATTTGCTGGTGGTGGCGCAGTTTGGTTCTTACCTCACGCCGCTCATCATCATGGCGCCGATTCCGCTCACCATCATTGGTGTGATGCCAGGCCACGCGCTGCTCAATGCGCAGTACACCGCCACCAGCATGATCGGAATGATCGCGCTGGCGGGCATCATCGTGCGCAACTCGATCTTGCTGGTGGACTTCATCAACCTGCAGGTGCAAGGCGGCATGGACTTCAAGCGGGCGATTGTGCAGTCGGCCATCACCCGCGCCCAGCCCATCATGCTGACGGGCCTGGCGGCCATGATCGGTGCCTTTTTCATTGTGGATGACCCGATCTTCAATGGCCTGGCCATCTCGCTGATCTTCGGCATTTTTGTCTCTACCGTGCTGACGCTGGTCGTCATCCCGACTTTGTATTACGTGGCGTACCGCAAGAAGTACGGCGCTTGAATTTTTTCTTTCATCAACTGGAGTAAATCACCATGAAATCTTGGCAAATCGTTCGTTTGGTCGCTGGTACCTTTGTGTTGTTGTCTTTGGCGCTGGGCGTGCAGGGCAGTCCCATTTTTGTGAGCGAGTGGTGGCTGGCGTTCACCGCTTTTGTGGGGGCCAACCTGCTGCAAAGCGCGCTCACCAAGTGGTGCCTGATGGAGTCCATCCTCAGCAAGCTGGGCGTTGAGCGCGGCTGCTGATCAGAAAGCCCGCGCGCCATGACCCCGTCACGATTCCACAGCAAGCGCTTGAGCAGCGCACTGTTGGTTGCTGCGCTCTGGACCCCTGCTGCGCACGCGCTGGACCTTGCTGCAAACCTGGGAACACGCGCGCCAGCACGACCCGCAGATGCAGGTGGTGCAAGCCACCCGTTCTTCGGTGCAAGCCTTTGAAGCGCAGGCCCAATCGCTGTGGCGACCCGTTGTGATGGGCAGCGCCACGGTAGGGGCCAGGTCGGCTGACTCACGCATGCAGGGTGCACAATTTTCTGCACCTGGCTTTGGCCAATCCAATGGGGTGTCATTTGGCACCTCGGCCAGTGCCGCGACCTCCACCCGCTGGTCCTTGCAAGCCAAGCAAGCCCTGTACAGTCCGGAGCGCCAAGCCCAACAAGCGCAACTGCAGCAAGCCGCAGGCGTGGCCGAATGGCGTGCCGATCTGGCGCACCAGCAGTTCATGCTGCTGACAGTGCAGCGCTACTTCCAAGTGTTGCTGGCCGATCGGCAGCAGCAAGTTTTGAAAAACCAGCACGCCGCCGTTCAGCGCTCGCTGACCGAAGCCCGGGACCGTTTTTCCATCGGCGATCTGCCGGTGACCGACACGCACGAAGCGGCAGCCCGTGCCTCCGGTTTGCAGGCGCAGTGGCTGGCCGCCGACAGCGAGTTGCAAATGGCCCGCCAAGTGTTGGCCGAATCCACCCGATTGCCATCCGAGGCCCTGAAACCCCAAGCGCCCAAAGCCGCATGAGCCGGTCACGGCTTCTCCATCTTTGGACCAGGTGCTGACCCAAGTGCGCGAAGCCAACACCGGTTTGCGCCTGAAAAAAGCCCAGTGGGACGTGGCCCGGCAAGAAGTGAAAAAGCACGAAGCCCGTGGTGGCGTCACGCTCGACCTGGTGGCCCAAGCCGGTCGTGACCGCTTGAGTGGCGACGGCGATTTTGGCCCCGCCAGCAACACGCAAAGTCAGCAGATGCTGGGCTTGAGCATGAACCTGCCCTTGTACACCGGCGGTTACCGCAGCGCCAAACTGCAAGAGGCCGTGAGCGCGCAAGCGAAGGCCGAGGCCGAATACGAGTTGGCCGTGCAGCAAACCCAGCAGCAAGCCCGCTCGGTTTGGTTGGCGCTGCAAACCGGGCCTGCCCGTTTGTCGGCCTTGCAAGCCGCATGGAAAGCCAGTACCGCCAGACTGGATGCCACTCGGTTGGGTCGCCAAGTCGGTGACCGCACCACCTTGGAATTGTTGCAAGCCGAAAATGACGCGACCCTGACCGAGCTGGCCTGGTTGCGCGCGCAGACCGAGTTGCTGCAGACCCGCTTGCAACTGGACGCCTTGACCGGTAGCCTCTCTGTGCAAAGCTTGCAGGGCCTGAACGCCCAGTTGGCCCCATGAACCCAATGTTTGAACCTGGAGGAGACACCATGAAAACAGCCCACGATCTGGTCCTGCAAGCCAAAGCCCATGTCCGCGAGATCGCCTTGCAAGACGCCGATGAAGCCATTCGCCAAGCCGATGTGTTGATCGATGTGCGCGAAGCCGACGAATTTGCCGCTGGCCACTTGCCCGGTGCGGTGCTGGTGCCCCGGGGCTTGCTGGAATTCAAGCTCAGCGGCACGCCCGCCTTGTCGGGCCGCGACCTGAAGGTGGTGCTGTACTGCAAGACCAGCGGCCGCGCAGCTTTGGCAGCGCAAACCATGCAAAGCATGGGCTACCTGAATGTTTCATCGATTGCGGGTGGTTTTGACGCTTGGGCTGCTGCAGGCAAAACGGTGGTCAAGCCCGAACAGCCTGCGTTTGAGTGAGCCCTATGGCCGCGTTTTGGGGATGGCTTTGGGTCTTTGTGTGGCCAGCCCTCAGTAAAATCCCTGACGCCGAAATGGGTCTGGGTTGTTCTTATCCGCATTGATTTCGGTTAAATTAGTGCCTGGTTATATTCGACCCCCCTCATTGATGGAGTTCTTGATGAAATTGATTTTTGCTGTGGCCGCTGTGGCCGCTTTGACTTCTGCCCCCGCCTTTGCCAACCTGGACATGGCCAAGAAAAACAACTGCATGGCTTGCCATGCTGCTGACAAAAAAATGGTCGGCCCGTCTTACAGCGATGTGGCCAAGAAGTACGCTGGACAAAAAGATGCAGCCGCGAATTTGGCCAAAAGCATCAAGGCTGGCGGTTCTGGCAAATGGGGCCCAGTGCCCATGCCCGCTCAAGCCGCTTTGAGCGATGCAGATGCCCTGACCTTGGCTACTTGGATTTTGGCGGGCGGCAAGTAATCACAAGCCCAAGAG
This sequence comes from Limnohabitans sp., assembly GCF_023910625.1. Classification (NCBI taxonomy): domain Bacteria; kingdom Pseudomonadati; phylum Pseudomonadota; class Betaproteobacteria; order Burkholderiales; family Comamonadaceae; genus Limnohabitans; species Limnohabitans sp. Next base: position 1,518,892 of record NZ_JAAVVW010000003.1, on the reverse strand, counting down.
GCTTGTTCGAATGGATAAACTCAAAGCTCGATGGGTACTCGTGGCTTTTGTTTGCCGCTCAGGGTTCGCGCCTTGAGCGGTTTTTTTATGGGGAAACTGCTGTGAAATTCGTCAAGATTTTGAGTGGGTTGGGTTTGGGTTGGGCATTGGCAAGCGCAGCCATGGCGCAACCTGCGATCTTCAAGGAAGCTGACATCAAACTCGGTGAGAAATTGATCGCAGAAAACAAATGCGTGGCCTGCCATGTGTCCAAAGTGGGGGGCGATGGCAGCGCCATTTACAAACCCCAAGGGCGAATCAATACGGCGTCTTTTTTGCGCGGCATGGTCGAGCAATGCAACACCCAGTTGAACATGGGCATGTTTCCGGAAGAAGTGACTTCTGTGGCGGCGGTACTCAACCGAGACCATTACAAATTCAAGTGATCAGGGTTTGTCCTGAGTCGATGCTGGCCCCCGTGTAATCCCTGATTCAGATTCGCTCTTTATCCTATATATTCGCATATCCGAATATACGGACCTAATGACCATTTGGGCTTGAACCATGTGTTCCTTGACCCAGGCCACTTGTCTCGGTGAACCAGAGAGTGGCAGTTTGGAAATGGTCGGGATTGCCCACTCAAAACCAGGAGTTTGTGTGAACGAAGTCAGCATCAATTCAGGCAGGGTGCAAAAAGCACCTGAACACTTTCTGACCCCCAGCGGCGTGAAGGAAGTCTTTGCCGAGGGCAAAAAAGGCCGCCGTGATTTCATTCGCAATGCCTTTGCCGCTGCGGCTGCTGGTGCCGCTGCGCCCATGGCCATGGCGCAAGGCAATCCAGTGCCGGCTGAAGGGGGTGATCCCAACATCTTGAACCTGCCTGAGCACACCACGGGCCTGGGACAGGGCGTGGCCACAGAAGGTTACGGCAAGCCTTCGCAGTACGAAGCCAACTTGCAGCGCCGCCAAAGCCCCGGGTTGACGCAAACCACGCAAGCTTCGGTGTCGTTCGCGCCTCTGCAGTCCTTGTTTGGCATCGTCACGCCCAGCGGTTTGCACTTCGAGCGTCACCATCAGGGTTGGTGGGACATTGATCCTTCCAAGCACCGCTTCATGATCAACGGCATGGTCAAAAAGAACATGGTATTCACCATGGACGAGATCATGCGCTTGCCTTCGGTCTCGCGCTTTGCCTTCATCGAGTGCGGTGCCAACACGGCCACCGAGTGGGGCAACGTGGCGGTGCCCACCGTGCAGTACACGCACGGCATGATCTCTTGCAGCGAGTTCACGGGCGTGCCCCTGATCACCTTACTTGAGTTGGCGGGTGCTGACCTGAAGAACGGCAAGTTTGTCTTGGCTGAGGGTGCAGATGGATCGTCCATGACCCGAACCATTCCGATGAGCTTGATCACCTCGGGTGAAGTCATCGTGGCTTACGGCCAAAACGGCGAAATGTTGCGCCCCGAAAACGGTTACCCCCTGCGTTTGGTGGTGCCCGGTGTGCAGGGCGTGAGCTGGGTCAAATACCTGCGACGGGTTGAGGTGGGTGACAAACCTTACGCCGCCAAAGACGAGGCCATTCACTACATTGATTTGATGCCCAACGGTTTGCAGCGCCAGTACAGCAACATTCAAGAAGTCAAAAGCGTGGTCACCACACCCTCTGGCGGGCAGGTGCTGCTGGACAAAGGTTTTTACAACATCACAGGCCTGGCCTGGACGGGCAAGGGCAAGATCAAGCGGGTGGATGTCTCCACCGACGGCGGACGCAATTGGCGACAAGCGCGGCTGGAAACTCCGGTGCTGTCGAAGGCCCTGACCCGGTTCAACCTCAATTGGGTGTGGGACGGCAAACCGGCCATCATTCAAAGCCGTGCTCAAGATGAAACAGGGCATGTTCAGCCCACTTATCAACAGTTGCGTGCTGTGCGCGGAACTCGATCTATCTATCACAACAACGCCATCCAATCATGGTTGGTTCAGGAAAACGGTGAGGTGAAAAATGTCCAAGTTTCGTGATGCCGTTTTAGCCTTTGTTTGTCTGGCCGCAGCAGGCTTGGCCAGCGCACAGACCACAAAATTTCCTGGCGTGGGCCGCGAGGCCACGGCCAAAGAAGTGGCCAAGTGGGACATCGATGTGCGTCCCGACTTCAAGGGTTTGCCAGCCGGTTCTGGCTCGGTGGCCAAAGGCCAGGATGTGTGGGAGGCCAAGTGCGCCCATTGCCATGGTGTGTTCGGCGAGTCCAACGAAGTCTTCAGCCCCATCGTGGGCGGAACGACAGCCGAAGACATCAAAACAGGTCGTGTGGCCAATTTGCAGCGCGCCGACTACCCCGGCAGAACCACCCTGATGAAAGTGCCCACGGTGTCTACCTTGTGGGACTACGTCAACCGGGCCATGCCTTGGACCAACCCCAAGACGCTGACCACGGAAGAGGTCTATGCCGTCACAGCGTTCATGTTGAACCTGGGCAACATCGTGCCGGACAACTTTGTCTTGTCGGACAAAAACATCGCCGAAGTTCAGGCCCGGATGCCCAACCGCAATGGCATGACCACTGCACACGCGATGTGGCCTGGCAATGAATTTGGGGGCGTCAAAAAGCCTGACACGAACAACAAAATTTGCATGAAAGACTGCACGCCTGAGCCTAAAGTGGCGTCATTTTTGCCAGACTTTGCGCGCAACGCACACGGCAACTTGCAAGAGCAAACCCGAATTGTGGGACCACAGCGGGGTGCAGACACAACGCGCCCAGAGCCCAAAGCCGGTACGCCAGTAGCTGCGGCAGCCGCAGCAGCTCCTGTGGCCGCCGCCAAGCCAGAAAAAAATGAATCCAAGGCCGTCATCGCTTTGTTGAACAAACACAGCTGTACCGCCTGTCATGGTGTCGATAAAAAAATCGTGGGCCCAGGCTTTCATGAAATTGCCAAAAAACAGGCTGGCAAGGTCGCTTACCTGACAGAAAAAATCAAGGTGGGTGGTGTGGGGGTTTACGGACCGATTCCAATGCCTGCACAATCACTGCCTGACACGGACGCCAAACTGATTGCAGAATGGATTTCCAAGGGGGCCAGCAAGTAACGTGGGCCGATTCCACGGTACAGCTGAACCTGTTTTTATCGCATCACTCAACCATCAAAGGAGATATCAGATGCAAAACCGTCGCGAGACACTCAAGCAAAGCGTTGTTGTGGCTGGCATCTTGGCCTCTGCGGGCTTCCCTCAGTTCGCTCAAGCTGCAGTCAACAAAGCTGCATTCGAAGCCAAAACAGTGCAAGAAGCTGCCCGTGCTGCGGGTGCCAAAAGCATGGCTGAAAGCAAGGACGTGACCATCATCGGTCCGGACATTGCCGAAAACGGTGCGGTCGTGCCTTTGGGTGCCAGCACCACCCTGACCGGCGTCAAGCACTTGCTGATCATGGTCGAAAAGAACCCCTCCGCACTGGTTGCCATGTTCAATGTGACCGATGCCGTTGAAGCCAACTTCTCGACCCGCGCCAAGATGGGCCAGTCTTCCGATGTCTACGCTGTGGCCATCATGAACGACGGCAAAGCCTTGTGGGCCAAAAAAGAAGTCAAGGTCACTTTGGGCGGTTGCGGCGGTTAATTCCCGTACGCATCCCATCGACTTCACATTCAATCATTGACAGATTTAGGAGAGAAAAATGGCAGATCCAATGCGCATTCGTGCTCAGTCTTCCGGTGACAAAGCAACCATTCGTGTTCTGATGGCCCACGAAATGGAAACCGGTCAGCGCAAAGACGCTTCCGGCAAGACCGTGCCCGCCTGGTTCATCCAGGAAGTCACAGCCAAGCTCAACGGCAAGGACGTTTTTTCCGCCGAGTGGGGCCCTGCTGTGTCGAAAAACCCCTTCCTGCAATTCACTGTCAAAGGCGCCAAAGCCGGTGACAAAATTGCTGTGACCTGGAAAGACAACCGGGGCGATACCCGCACCGACGAAGCCACCGTTTCGTGATCGTGCGATGACAGAGCAATGGGTCAAGCCACGACTTCACCCTTTGCGCATTTCAAAAATAGCCACAGAGGTGACAATGAACAAAGCATCCACTTTGGCCATGGCAGCAGCACTGGTCTTGAGCGCCTTGCCCGCGCTGGCCCAAAAAACCGCCAGCCAGGGCATTGACGAATACCGCGCCATGTTGCAAGACGGCAACCCCGCCGAGCTGTTTGAGGCCAAAGGCGAAGACCTCTGGAAAAAAGCCCGCGGCCCCAAAAACGCCACGCTTGAAAAATGCGACTTGGGCAAAGGCCCCGGCGTGTTCAAGGGTGCCTTCGTAGAGTTGCCCAGATTCTTTGCCGATACCCAAAAGATGCAAGACCTCGAGTCGCGTCTGGTCACCTGCATGGAAACCCTGCAAGGCTTCAACGCCGCCGAAATCTCCAAGACCGCATTTGGTCGTGGCGAGATGGCCAATGTGACGGCCTTGGCCACCTGGATCGCCGCCGAGTCCAAAGGCCAAAAGTTCAACCTGTCGCAATCTCATGCCCAAGAAAAAACCTTCTACGAAGTGGGCAAACGCCTGTTCTTCCAGCGCGGTGGTACGCACGACTTTTCTTGCGCATCCTGCCACGGTGAAGAAGGTAAACGCATCCGCTTGCAAGACCTGCCCATCCTGACCAAGAACCCTGGCGACGGTGTCGGTTTTGCCGCCTGGCCTGCCTACCGCGTGTCCAACGGTCAGATGTGGAGCATGCAACTTCGCCTGAACGACTGCTACCGCCAGCAGCGCTTCCCTTATCCTGGTTTTGCCAGCGACGCCACGATCGCCCTGTCCACCTACTTGGGTGTGAATGCCAAGGGTGCAGCTTCCGTTGCCCCGGCCATCAAGCGCTGATCTGAACAGGAGAACCTCATGAACAAAAAGACTTCACTCGTACTGGCCAGCTTGGCTGCCGCTTTGGTGGCTGCAGGTTGCGCATCCGGCCCTTCCGTGGCCGAGCTCAATGCCTTGACGGACAAGATCGTCAAGGCTTCTTTTCGTGACGAGAGTCACGTCAAGATCGAACGCCTCACCGCCACTGACGAAACCAACCGTGTTTGCAGCGAAGCCGATGTGGCCGGCAAGCCACTGGACGAAAAAACCGCCAAGCGCATCGAAGAAGCCAACCTCAAAGCCATCAAGTGGCCCTCAGACGGCCAATTCATCGGTGACTGGAAGCAGGGCGAAGCCATTGCCCAAAGCGGTCGTGGTCTGACCTGGACCGATTCCGCGACGGCCGTCAATGGTGGCAATTGCTACAACTGTCATCAGATGGACAAGAAAGAAATTTCTTACGGCACACTGGGACCTAGTCTGTACAACTACGGCAAGATCCGTGGTGTTTCCAACCCGAGCGATCCGGCCAGCAAGGCCATCGTGGAATACACCTGGGGCAAGATCTGGAACGCCAAGGCCTACAACGCCTGCTCCAATATGCCCCGCGCTGGGCACATGGGCATCTTGAACGAAACACAGGTTCGCCACATCGTGGGTTTGCTGCTTGACCCCAAGTCGCCTGTGAACCAGTAATCCCTTGAAAACCCGGCTGGTCCGGGTTTTTTAGCCCCCTATATATCAGTGGTTGCAAATATGAATCTTTCCAAACGCGAATTTATCCAAGTCATGGGCGCTGGCACGATGGCCGGCATGAGCATGGGCGCTTATGCCCAGTCCAGCGCGGCCACCGCCGCCAATGGCTTGTATGACATCCCCAAGTTCGGCAATGTGTCTTTCCTGCACATGACCGATTGCCATGCGCAGCTCAAGCCGATTTATTTCCGCGAGCCCAGCATCAACTTAGGGGTTGGTGCCATGCAGGGCAACCTGCCGCATTTGGTGGGCGAGCATTTGCTGCAAGTCGCCAAGATCAGACCCGGCACAGCAGAAGCGCATGCCCTGACCTTTTTGGACTTTGAAAAGGCAGCCAAGCGCTTCGGCAAGGTCGGTGGCTTTGCCCACTTGGCCACGCTCGTCAAGCGCATGAAGGCCAGCCGCCCTGGAGCTTTGTTGCTCGACGGGGGCGACACCTGGCAGGGCTCAGGCACCAGCTTGTGGACCAACGGTCAGGACATGGTCGACGCTTGCAAACTGCTGGGCGTGGACGTGATGACCGGTCACTGGGAATTCACCCTGGGCATGGAGCGCGTCAAGGAAATTGTTGAGAAAGACTTTGCAGGCAAGGTCGACTTTGTGGCGCAAAACGTCAAGACCAACGACTTTGGCGACCCGGTGTTCAAGCCCTATGTGATCCGTGAAATCAATGGTGTGCCTTGCGCCATCATTGGCCAAGCCTTCCCGTACACACCGATTGCCAACCCGCGTTACATGGTGGCCGATTGGGCATTCGGCATTCAAGACGAAAACATGCAGGCCATGGTGACTGAGGCCCGTGGCAAAGGCGCACAGGTGGTGGTGGTCATCAGCCACAACGGCATGGACGTGGATCTCAAGATGGCCAGCCGTGTCGGCGGCATTGACGCCATCATGGGCGGCCACACGCACGATGGCATGCCGGTCGCCTCCATTGTGTCCAATAAAGGCGGCAAGACCATCGTCACCAATGCGGGCTCGAACAGCAAGTTCCTGGGCGTGCTCGACTTCGAAGTCAAAGACAAGAAAGTCACCGACTTTCGCTACAAGCTGCTGCCTGTGTTCTCGAACATGCTGCCCGCCGACAAAGAGATGGACGCATTGATCACCAAGATCCGCGCGCCTTACGAAGCCAAGCTGTCCGAAAAGCTGGCCGTGACCGACGGCTTGCTGTACCGCCGTGGCAACTTCAACGGCACGGGTGACCAGTTGTTGATCGACGCGCTGCTGGACGTGCAGGGCGCAGACATCGCGTTCTCACCGGGCTTTCGCTGGGGTACCACGCTCTTGCCGGGGCAAGCCATCACGCGCGAATGGCTGCTCGACATGACCGCCACCACTTATTCCTACGCCACGGTGACCGAGATGACGGGCGAGACCATCAAGACCGTGCTCGAAGACGTGGCCGACAACCTGTTCAACCCCGACCCCTATTACCAGCAAGGCGGCGACATGGTGCGTGTGGGCGGACTGACGTACAACTGCAACCCGGTGGCCAAGGCAGGCCAACGCATTGGCGATATGCGCCTGAAAGGCCAGCTCATCGATGCAGGCAAAAAGTACAAGGTCGCTGGCTGGGCTCCTGTGGCCGAGGAAGCCCGCAACCAAGGCAACAAGCAGGTCTGGGAAGTGGTCGAGACCTGGCTCAAAGCGCAAGGCGGTCGCATCAAGCCACGCCAACTCAACACGCCCAAAATCATGGGCGCATTGCCCAACAAGGGCTACGCCGTTTGATGTGCGCGTGCAGCGCCCTTGGCACTGCCCAGCGCTGCACCGATGGAGGGATCACCATGAAAAGAAGACAACTGTTGTGGGCCAGCGCTGCCCTCGGCGGCGCAGCCCTGTGGCCCGAGGCCCGTTTGCTCGCGCAGCAAGCGCAAGACTTCATCGAAGGTCCGCCCGTGGCCGACATTCCGGCGCAAAAGCTGTCACCCCATGTGTGGATGATTTATTCCCCCGACGGATTTCCCACCCCTGAAAACCGGGGCATGATGGCCAACGTCATTTTTGTGGTCACCACAGCCGGGGTGGTGGTGATCGATTCGGGGGCTTCGCTGCAAATCGGCCAGATGGCCATCCGCATGATCCGCCAGGTGACCGACAAACCCGTGGTGGCCATGTTCAACAGCCATTACCACGGTGACCATTGGCTGGGCAACCATGCCTTTGCCAAGACCTATGGCGACAAGTTGCCCATTTACGCACTGCCCAGCACCATTGAAAAACTCAAAGGCGCAGAAGGCAACCTGTGGCGCAGCCTGATGGAGCGCTGGACCAATCAGTCCACATTGGGCACCCAAGTGGTGGTGCCCAACACGCCCGTGCAGCATGGCCAAGCGATTCAGATCGGCGATCTGACATTTCGCATGCACCACTACGGCACGGCGCACACGCCATCGGACCTGTGTGTCGAGGTGGTGCAAGACAAGGTGACGGCAGTGGGCGACATCGCCATGACCAACCGCATCGCCAACATGGACGATGGCTCCTATCCCGGTACCTTTAAATATTACAAAGCCCTGCAGGCCGCCACGGGCGATCAGCTCTGGGTGCCCGGTCATGGCCATGCACGCCCAGACCTGCTCAAGACCTATGGTGAATTCATGGCGGGCATCTGGGAGCCCTGCCTCAAAGCGGTGGAAGACGGAAAGTCTGAAACCGAGGCCAAAGCCGCCGTGCTGAAAGACCCGCGTGTGGCCGCAAGGGCCAAAACCATGCAAGGCTTTGACGGCAACATTGGCAAATATGTGAGCCTGGCCTACCTTGAGGCAGAAAAAATCGCCTTTTAAAAATCAACAAGACAGCTTATGGGTCAGGTGCAAGAGCGATTTTGCAGGGTGCAGGCTGGTGCCCCCGACAGGAATCGAACCTGTATCACTCCCTTAGGAGGGGAGAGTTCTATCCATTGAACTACGGTGGCGTGCAGAGCCGAGATTGTAACGGCCACAGCGTCAGGCCGATGGGGTTCAAATGGGCAAGCTGTTGAGCACCAAGTGTGCGTCGTTGCCATGCTCGATGCGAACAGGTCGTCCTTGAAAGAAGACGTTGAGTCCTTGCCAGTCCTTGGCATGCAGAAGAAAAGGTGCCAAGCCATTGACCGTGTGGGTCATGCCAGCTCTGAGTGACAGGATTGACAGTTTGTTCTGGCTGTCCAGTACGCACAATTCGCTGTCTTTGTGGGCCTCAATATAGATGTAGTTACCTGGCTTGATCGGGTTGATGGGGGTGTGTGATGTGCTGATTTTGCGGTATTGGTCAGCGCAGGCCACGGCTTTGAGTGGATTGCCCATCGAAGCAACCGGATCAGCGACTGAAGGGCTTGCCACGACAGGCGTCAAAGCCAGGTTTTGGTCCGCTGCTGCTGGTTCAGAAGTTTGCGGACTGACCGAGTAAGAGTTGTCTGCAGCAGCCGGCAATATGGGCTGAGGTGACGAACTTTGCTGCAGTCCCATTTGCTGGTTGTCACTCGGCGCAGTCATTGGGTCTTGCAGCAGCAACCAAAGTGTCAACCCCAGGATCAGAAGACCCCCCATCCAGAGGCTGATGCGCCTTTGGGGTTGGCTGGAAATTGCAGGGGTTTCGGATGCCGTTGGGTCTGTCGCAGCGACGACTGGATCAGGGGCAGATGCTGGCTTGATGGCCAAAGTGTCGGTTTGCGGAATTGGTTCGGGAGAGGCTGGATGCGGATTCTCGACACCCAGTTTTTTGAGTAACTTTAAACCGGCATTGAGTTTGATCTGTGCGCTGTAAAAACTCTGGCCTTCTCCGCTTTCCAGTTCACGGAGTTGGTTCAGGGACAGGGTATTTCTTCGAGCAAAGACCAGCTCGTCAATCCCAGCTTCGGAGCGCAAGCGCTGCAGCAAATGCCCATCAGCGGGGCGCCATGTTGGAGGGTTCATGGGTTATCAAGCAGTTGACCACAAAGACTTGGTAAGGCCTCTTTGAGCGGATGGTAACATAAGTTAATTAAATTGGCATCAAAAATAATTGGCGCATTAAACAACAATATCAGTCCCGCCGCACCCGAAAGATCAAATCCAGTGCACTTTGCTCGCCGGCTTGAGCACGAAGTGTCAGCCGTTGGGTCAAGTCGTAAAAAATAAGCAGGCCGCCGAAAGTGCCACTCAGACTGGTCTCGTAGGCGAGGTAAAAGTCCTGCGACAAGCGCTTGCCCAGCGTTAAAGCTGTACCTGTGGCGCCACCTCGGGTGCTGGTGGCCACACTGATTTCATCGAGTCCCAGATTGCTGGCCAGTTCACTGCCGAGGGTTTTGCCGTTGCCGCTGAGCAAAACCATGGCGGCCTGTTGCAGTACAGCCGATTCGGCACCACCGCTGGCAGCTGATCGGCCCAACACCAACCAGGCCAATTTTTCGGCATCGGGCATGTCGGGGTCGGCATACAGGCGAATGCGGGGCAGCAAGGCCGTGCCAGAAACCTGCACGCCTACACTTTGCGGCAAGTGTGGACGCAGGGCAATGATCTCCAGTCCGGGGTTGTCATAGACACCATTGAAGCGCAAGACTCCGGTCTGGATATTCAGGTCTTGCCCATAGGCTTTGTAGCGTCCTCCCACTGTGCGTACTTCACCGTTCAGGCGTGGCAATCCTTGGGTGGCAGTGTTGCTCAAGAGTGTGACTTGACCACTGAGTCGGGTGGTCAAGCCTTTGCCTTGCAGTCGAAAGTCAGACCCCAGATCAAGCAGGACACGCACGTCGGGTATGCCCAGCCACGAGTCAGCAGGAGCCGTGTTGGGGTTCGCGGAGGCAATGGGGTGCGTGTCTTTTGCGGGCCTGACGATCAGCACATCTTCGCCCAAACTGGGTGTGTTCTCGTCGGGCAAAAAAAACAAGGCTTGATCGGCCTTGAGTTGCCCTCTGACTTGCATCTGCCCGGCTTGCATGCGGGCAGTGACTTGCCCCGACATGACCAGTCGGCGGTCTGCTCGATTGCTTACACGCAAGGATTTGGCTTCCATTTGCAGATTCAGTTTGGCCGCATGCAAGGGGTGGGCGTTTTTGAGGGACAGCGCGCTGGAAGGATCGGGCAATTGAACAAGGCCGCTGGCCAAGAACTCGCCACCCAGCGGGCCTGCACCACGCAAGGACAAGCGATCGAGCACCATTTCTTGGCCCTGGAGTCGGGCATGCAATTGGCCTTGATCGAATGCCACACCCTGCACGGCAGAGCGAACGGCCAACTGGTCGGCTTGCAGACGGCCTTGCCACAGGGGTTGGCTTCGTGTTCCGGCCAAGTCAAATTGAGCATCCAGGTTGCCTTGGACCCGCCAGCCAGGTGGGGCCAGCACGGACCAAGCACTGATTTTGGGAAGTCGGACTTTGACGGTGCCACGCAAGGGTGCATGGTCTGGCCATTGCCAGCCTTTTGGTGCAGGGCTCAAGCTGCTGAATACTTGGGCCTGTGCTTGGCCCATGTGTTCACTGTCCCACAGCAAATCGGCCTGTAGTTGTTCGCTGTGAAGCCGCACCGAGAGGTTGGCCTCGCGCAAGCCCGCCGCCGTGAGTGGTCCCCCGGATGGTGTGGTTTGGAAACGCAGGTCACCTCTGCTGCGGCGGATTTGGGCCGTCAGGGTTCTGTCTTTGTTTTGCTCGAATAGCAGCTTGCCATGCAGCAAAACGTCACTTTCGACATGGGTACCCCAGACACTTTGTAGCCAGTTGAAAGGCAAGTCCTCCCAACTGGCTGACACACGTGCATGGGCTTTTTGACCGAGGCTTGCAGCGCTCCAGTGGCCTGCATCCAACTGCAGTCGGCTGCTGCCTGGTGTGGGGCCTTGCAACTGCCAGCTGGACTCGGACCAGGCCAGTGCCAAAGTCGGTGACCCCAGCTGTGCCTGCACAGCCATCGCTTTGTGCAGTTGCAAGCGCCATGGGGCCTGTGATGGCTTGCCGATGGCTTGAAGATCAAAACGGTCCAGCAGACCACTCCATTGTTGGCTGTGCAGATCGGGTCGGCTCGCCCCCCACTGTGCCTGCAAGCGGGATGAAGCTTGGCCTTGACCCAGGAGACTCTGCCATTGGGCTTGCCAGGACAGGGGGGTGCCAGCCATGTGCAGCTGGCCACTCTCCAGGACCCAAGGGTCTTGTCGAGCCGTGGGCCAGGCCAAGCGTGGCCACTGGACGCTCAGCTTGAGAGGTGTCGCTGCTTGAGAAAAGCCGCCTTGCCATTCGGCCTGGAGTTGCCCCTTGCCAGAGGCTTGAAGGGGCTTGAGCCAGGGTGCCCAAGCAGGGACTTGTTGAAGCCAGGCCTGTGTCTGGGTGGCATCTTGCACATCCAAGTCCAGCTTACCCTGACCGTTGAATGGGGCCAGATGCCCCACGGCCTGCGCGTTGAGCCCCGGCAATTGCAGCGACCCCTGACCTTGCAGCGAAAAGGGCAGCGCTGAAAACTGGAATTGGCCTGCCAGAGTGGCTTGCCTGACTTTCAGGTTGAGGGTGTCAATTTGCCAGACCTTTTGGTGCCATTGTCCTGCCAGCCGAAGGTGTTCGAAATGAAAGCCCCCAGGCGAGCTGCCGCTGGCCCTTGTCTTGACCGAATTGGCAGGTGACGCTGGGGCCTGCAGTTGAGCATCAAACCGGATGCGTCCTGCGTCGATGTTTTGTGCCTGCACCTGGCCTTGTATGGCCGCGCCCGTGAGTGCTGTGTGCAATTGATTGGGCACGATGCCAGACAACGTCATCTGCCCCGTCCAACCTGCGGGGCTTTGTTGTGCCTGGGCCTGCAATTGACCTCCTGCCAATCGTGCTTGCGAGGCTTGAATTTGCCAGTAACCCTCTTGGTGACGTGCTTGCAGCGTCAAGTGGTCCAGCGGCAGGCGATGCTGGTCCCAAGCGCCGGCTTGCAGATTGCTGAGCTCGCCCATCAACGACCAGCCCGATCCATCGGGTTGAAGTTGAGCATGGCCATTCAAGTGGGTCTGAGGGGCCTGGGGCCATAAGGGTGCCAGATCCAAAGCTTGCCATTGACCATGCGCCTGCACAATGACGGGTTGCTGCCACGGCATCACATCGGCTTGCAAGCTCAGGTGCGGGGCTTTGGTTCCCGCAGGTGTTGCTTGTTGTTCAGGTGTTGGCGACAGTCGGGCGGTCACGGCCAGTTGTGCTTGAGGTCCCGAAAGCGTGCCTTGTGCAGATGCGCTCAGGGCCAGTGCCAGATGCGCTTGGCTGCCCGGCGTGGGCGCGTTGACCTGTCCAGTGACATCGACTTGAAGGGCCATGGGGGCCGCCCCTTGCAAGCGGGCCTGAAGCTGGTATTGCCCTTGAGCCAGGGTCAAGCTGGGCACTTGCAAGTTGTGATCACGGCCATCGTAGGCGTACTGCGCCTGGACGTTGGACAGCGTCACCGACTGAGACCCTTGCCACTCGAAATGGCCGACTTTCAGGGACATTTGCAAGGGCAAGGGCCAATCGAGGTTCACCCAGGGAGCGAGCACTTGGACGGGCCGTTGGTCGCGGATGACCAGAGACTGGAGTTGAAGACTTTCAACGGGCCAGGGTTGTCGCCACAGCAGCGACCAGTTCAGTGCGATGTGGGCATCCTTGGTGTGTGCTTGCAGCAGTGGGGTGTGCCATTGCAGTTGACCGATGCGACCACCTTGGCGCAAGTTGCCTTGCACTTCGTTGGCTTTCAGTGTTTGGTGTGCAGGCAACGCCCGGTTGACCCACTTCAACGTGGTGTCCAATGAGCCTTCTGAGCCAGTCCATGCCCACAATGCCCAGGCCAAAACCATCAAGATCATGGACCCCAGCAAGGCAGATGGGCCGCGCAGTGACCAGGTGCCAAGCCAACGCCGAGACTGCAAAGGCCAGGACGAACGCTTGACAGATGAGGCTTGCTCGGGGGAAGGCTTTTGTCCAGAGTTCATGGGCACATTCAGAAAGTGAAGCCCACACTCAGGTGCAGGCGCCACTTATTCAAAGCCTGGGCGTGTGCCAGGTCCATGCGTACCGGACCAATCGGGCTGCGCCAACGTGCGCCCACACCATAACTCCATTGGGCTTTGAGCAAGTGAAAGGCATTGGCCACAGCACCCACATCGGCAAACACGGCAGTTTCCCAATCGGTTGTCGTTCCCTGCCAGCGCATGGGGTGTTGCCATTCCACACTGCCAGTGCTCAGGTAGCGGCCAGCGCCGATTTGCCCATTGCCCAAGTCTATGCCGATGCTGTTGAAAGCATAGCCCCTGACCGTGTTATCGCCTCCCGTGAGAAACAGTTGGGTGGTGGGTATATTTCGAGTGTCCTGAATCACCACACTGCCCATCGAGGCACGCAAGGCGATGCGGCCACTTCGTTCGCCCAGCGGCCAGATGTGCAGACCTTTGGCCAGCCAGCGCGCAAAGGGTTGTTGAACTTGCCCCAAGCTGGTGCCCGCACCCAGTTCAATCCCTAGGCCCAGACCGCGCGTGGGAAAGAGCAAGCTGTCAAAGTCGCGCCAGGCCCAGGCAAAGTTGCCACTCCAGGATTCCACGGCCCCGAGTGGGTTATTTTGTTGGGTGGCGACATCGTATTGGGCAAAGTACGAGCGGTCGATTCGGGGGGCCATTTGGATCCGGCCAGCACGCCAACGTTGGCTGCTGATCATGACGTCCACTTGTTGCTGTCTTTGCAATTGGGCAGAGGTGTTCCAGCGCCACAAACTGTTGTCGGGTGGGGCCAACAATTCCACGCCGAAGCTCTGCAGGTCCTTGTCAACGGCCACGCGGCTCACGGCTCGCCAGTGCAAGCCTGGGATACTGTGGTGCGTGTGTTCGGCTGTCAGGCGAGGGCCGCTGTCACTGCGCACTCCCACGCCAAGCTGCCACCTTTGGCGAAGGCTTTCCTTGATCTCAATGTTGACGGGTGCTTGCGCCTGCTCGCCCTCCGGGTCCAGGCTGATGAAGACCGAGTCATAAAAACCACTGAGCACCAGCCGCTGTTGGGCCTCCAGCAGATCGTTTTGCCGATAGGCTTGACCCGATGAGAGGCGGGCCAATCGTTCGACTTGTTGCGAGCCGTATTTGGTGGCACCAGAAATCTTCAATTCGCCAAGACGTACTACCGGTCCAGAGTCCATCGTCAAGGTCAGGCTCACCTGGTTGTTGAGGGTGTCGATCCGGGCTTGGCTCTGTGTCAGACGGCCCCAAGGGTAAAGCTCTGCGACCAATTGCCGCAATGCTTTGTTTTTGGCACGATCCCAGGCCGATTGCGTGAAGATTTCACCCGGTGGCAAGCCCCATTGCTTCTCGATGATCGATTGAAGAACGACGCCTGATGTAGGGTCTGTCATCTCACCCTGCCATTGCCACTGCACTTGCGTGACCCGGGCGGCCGGGCCGGTCTGAACGTCAAGGATCACCTGGCCCAAATGGCCCGATGCATTGGGGGCTGCGGTTTTGTCATGGTGCCAGGTCAGCGCAGGGTTGAAAAACCCCAGTGTGGCCAACAATTCGCGCGCTTGATCGTCGGCATCGGTCAGCAGACGCGTCAATTCGGTGTGGTCCAGGTCGCTCAGGGCCTGATAGCGACGCAGCGCCATGTGTTGGACAAGAAAGTCACGGATGTTCTCGTCTTTGCTGCGCACCGTCCATGCAAATGCAACAGGTGTGGCGGGCATGACCGACTTGGGGGCCGACGTGCTATTGGCATGGGCAGGAGAAACGAAACAGGCGAAGAGAGCAAAACAGCCCATTATCAGCAGGGCTGTCCAAGGTTTTGAGACCTCAAACCATGTCATTTGCTCAGCAAACGCATCGCATCTTCCAGCCCTTTGAGGGTCAGCGGGAACATGCGGTTGCTCATCAGCTGCTGGATGATGGAAATGCTTTGGCGGTATTGCCACACGCCTTGGGGCTCTGGGTTGATCCAGGCGAACTTGGGGAAGGTGTGCGTCAGGCGTTGCAGCCATTCGGCCCCGGCCTCTTCGTTGTTGTATTCAACGCTGCCGCCTTTTTGCAAAATCTCATAGGGGCTCATGGTCGCGTCGCCAATGAAGATCAGCTTGTAGTCCTTGTTGTACTTGCGCAGGATGTCCCAGGTCGGGAATTTTTCGGCATAGCGGCGCTTGTTGTTCTTCCACATGAAGTCATAGACGCAATTGTGGAAGTAATAAAAATCCAGGTGCTTGAACTCGGCCTTGACGGCCGAGAACATTTCTTCAACGCGTGCGATGTGATCGTCCATGGTGCCGCCCACATCCATGAGCAGCAGCACCTTCACGTTGTTGTGGCGCTCGGGGCGCATCAAAATGTCCAGGTACCCCGCATTGGCTGCGGTTTTGCGGATGGTGCCATCCAAGTCCAGCTCTTCCACCGAGCCTTCGCGCGCAAAGCGGCGCAGGCGGCGCAGCGCCACCTTGATGTTGCGCGTGCCCAGCTCTTGTTGGTCGTCGTAGTCCTTGTAGGCCCGTTGCTCCCACACTTTGACGGCGCTCTTGTTGCCACCCTTGCCACCGATGCGGATGCCCTGCGGGTTGTGGCCGCCATTGCCAAAAGGCGAGGTACCTCCGGTGCCGATCCACTTGTTGCCGCCTTCATGGCGCTCTTTTTGTTCTTCTAGACGCTTTTTGAGCGTGTCCATCAACTCGTCCCAGCCCATCTTCTCGATGGCGGCTTTTTGCTCGGGCGTGAGTTCCTTTTGCAGGATTTTTTCGAGCCATTCCAGCGGCACTTCTTTGGTGAAGTCGGTCAGCATCTCCACGCCCTCGAAGTAGGCGCCAAAAGCCTTGTCGAACTTGTCGAAGTGCTTCTCATCCTTGACCATCACGGTGCGGGCCAAGTGGTAAAAATCGTCGATGCTGCAGGCATCAGACGCCGGGCCGACCACATTGGCCTGCAAGGCTTCGAGCAGCGTCAGGTACTCGCGCACCGACACCGGCAATTTGGCTGCACGCAGGGTGTAGAAAAAATCGATCAGCATGACGTCTTTCTGTCCTCAGGCCCGCACACGTGCGAGTTGGTAGTCCAAATGTGTTTTGACATTGGGCCATTCACTGGCAATGATGCTGTAAACGCAGGTGTCGCGCAGTGCGCCAGCGCCCAAAGGATGGGGGTTGATTTGGTGGCTGCGCAGCACGCCGTCGAGCTTGGCGCCCAGGCGCTCGATGGCGCGACGGCTTTGCTGGTTGAAGAAATGCGTTCGAAACTCCACCGCGATGCAATTCAGTTGCTCAAACGCATGGGCCAACAACAAGCGCTTGGCTTCGGTGTTGAGGGGGCTGCGTTGCACGCTTTGGCGGTACCAGGTCGAGCCGATTTCAACCCGGCGGTTGGCCGCGTCGATGTTCATGTAGGTGGTCATGCCAACGGCTTGGTTGGTCGCTGGGTCGATCACAGCGAATGGACACATGCTGCCCTTGGCCTGCAAGTCCAGGCGGCGGGTGATTTCGGCCGCCATGCCTTGTGGCGAGGGGATGGCGGTGTACCAAAGCTGCCAAAGTTCACCATCGCGCACCGCTTCTTGCAAATCGGCCGCATGGCTGGCGTGCAGAGGCTCCAGCCGGACATGTGTTCCGCTCAGCGTGGTGGGTGCAGCGAAAGCGGGCATGGGCTCAGCGGTTGCGCTGGTTCATGAAGACCAGTTTTTCAAACAAGGTCACGTCCTGTTCGTTTTTGAGCAAGGCACCCACCAACGGTGGCACCGACACTTTTTGGTCAGCGCTTTGTAGGGCTTCGAGCGGAATATCTTCTGCGACCAGCAGTTTGAGCCAGTCGAGCAATTCGCTGGTCGAAGGCTTTTTCTTCAGGCCCGGCAGGCCGCGCACGTCGTAAAAAGTCTTGAGGGCCAGGGCCAGCAGGTCTTTTTTGAGCGTGGGGAAGTGCACATCCACGATTTGCCGCATCGTGTCGGCTTCAGGGAACTTGATGTAGTGAAAAAAGCAGCGGCGCAGGAAGGCGTCGGGCAGTTCTTTTTCGTTGTTCGAGGTGATGAACACCAGCGGACGGGTTTTGGCCTTGATCAGCTGGCGCGTTTCGTAGCAATAGAACTCCATGCGGTCGATCTCGCGCAGCAGGTCGTTCGGGAACTCGATGTCCGCCTTGTCGATCTCGTCGATCAGGATGGCCACAGGCGTCTCAGACGTGAAAGCCTGCCAGAGCACACCTTTGATGATGTAGTTCTCAATGTCTTTGACCTTCTCGTCACCCAGTTGGCTGTCACGCAGACGGCTCACGGCGTCGTATTCGTAAAGGCCTTGCTGCGCTTTTGTGGTCGACTTGATGTGCCACTGCAGCAGGGGCAGGCCCAAAGCCTCGGCCACTTCTTCGGCCAACATGGTTTTGCCGGTGCCGGGCTCGCCTTTGACCAAAAGGGGGCGTGTGAGGGTAATGGCGGCGTTCACGGCCAGCATCAGGTCGGGGGTGGCGACGTAGTTTTCGGTACCTTGGAATTTCATGGTTACAGCTTCTCGCAAAAGGCTCAGGGGCTTGTCAGGATTATGAGGGGCAGCCCGATATAATCTGCACTTGATTTTTATCAATCACTTGGATTGTGTAAGCAAAATGAACAAGCTCTTGAATTCGATGTTTGCCCTGGCTGTCGCCTCTGTGACCGCTGTTTCTGCCCATGCCCAAGAGATCAAGGGCGACGCCAAAGCGGCCGAACAAAAAATCGCCATGTGCATCGGCTGCCACAGCATCCAGGGCTACCAGTCGAGTTTCCCCGAGGTCTATCGCGTGCCGATGATCTCCGGCCAGAACGCCAAGTACATCGTGGCCTCGCTCAATGCCTACAAGAAGGGTGAACGCAAGCACCCCACCATGCGTGGCATTGCCGACAGCCTGAGCGAGCAAGACATGGCGGATTTGGGTGCTTACTACGAGCAACACGGCAAGATTCAAGCTGTAACCAAAACGCCCAAGGTGCCTGATGCCAAAGTGGCCGCCTTGTTGCAAAAAGGCGCTTGCATTTCCTGCCATGGTGATAATTTTTCCAAGCCCCTTGATCCAAGCTACCCCAAAATTGCGGGTCAGCACAAAGACTATCTGTTTGTGGCTTTGAAGTCCTACAAAGTTGAAAACCAGAACACCTGGGGCCGCAACAATGTTGTCATGGGCGGCATTGCCAAGCAGTTCACCAACGCCGAGCTGAAGGCCATGTCAGCCTACATCGCGTCACTCGACGGCGAGATGAAGGTCATCCCACAGCCTCGCCTGCGTTGAAGCCCTGAATTTTTTCGACAAAGAACCCGCTTCGGCGGGTTTTTTGTGGTCTGTGCACTTCGAGTCGGATCAATCTCGGGTGGCGTGGCGTTGCACGCAGGCAATGTAAGCCTGGCCATCTGGCATGCGGCCCGAGCGCTGGCTTTCGTGCACCATGCTGCCCAGGCATTCCATAGCCTGGTGGTGCGCGTCATGCAGTGAGTTAAGCCGGTGGGTCAGCAGTTCCACGGCCTGGCGGATGCCCTGGGGTTGATCGATGCTGCATTGCTCGCTGATGGACAGGTGCATCGACAGGTGCAAGAACAGGTTCTCGCGATTCGGGTCCACCTGGTGCATTTGCGCCAGCGCGGCATCGACATCTGCCAGTTCGGCGTGGTATTCGGGGTGTTCGTTGATCCATTGGCTGACGAGCATTTCCATGGGTTCTAGCGCGACCGCTGTGCGGGCTTTGGCGTAGACGCCGCAAAAAAAGCGCCGGACATCGGCTTGTGAAGGTTGGATCAGCATGGGGTGGATTGTCTCTGAGGTGTGTGCTGGCTTGATTTCTGTATTCGCTATCAGGGGAGCGAGAGCTCGGGGTCCGGGGCCGGGACTCAGAGGCGCTTCGCTTTGCCACATCGCCCCGGCCGCGGACCCCGACCTCTTACGTGGGTGGGTTCACAGAGAGTTCAAAACGCAACAGGGTACTCATTACCACTGCCTGAGCAAGGTGGGGCGGCGGCGCGGGTTGGGCGATGTGGCAAAGCGAAACGCCTCTGAGCTCGGCCAGCGCCGCCATCCCGCCTTGCGGACCTGCACTGACATCTCTTGCGTGTGCCGTCGTCAACAGCACACGCAAGCCCACTAGCCGCCTCTAAAATGCCTTAAAACACCCACTGTACGTGCAATCTAATGCATGCACTTCACCCTCAAGAGAACAGTCACATGAACCAAGCCTACATTTGCGACGCGATCCGTACCCCGTTTGGCCGTTACGGCGGCGCCCTGAGCAGTGTCCGCACCGACGACCTGGGCGCTGTGCCCCTGCGCGCGCTGATGGCCCGCAACCCCAATGTCGACTGGGCCTCTGTGACCGACGTGCTGTACGGTTGTGCCAACCAGGCTGGTGAAGACAACCGCAACGTGGCCCACATGGCCAGTTTGCTGGCCGGTTTGCCCATTGACGTGCCGGGGGCTACCCTCAACCGCCTGTGCGGCTCGGGCCTGGATGCCATCGGCACCGCCGCCCGCGCCATCAAGGCGGGTGAAGCGGGTTTGATGATTGCGGGTGGCGTGGAAAGCATGAGCCGCGCCCCGTTCGTGATGCCCAAGGCCGACACCGCCTTCAGCCGCAACAACGCGGTGTATGACACCACCATTGGCTGGCGCTTCATCAACAAGTTGATGAAAGCCCAGTACGGCGTGGATTCGATGCCCGAGACCGCTGAAAACGTGGCCACCGACTACAAGATCGAGCGCGAGGCGCAAGACCTGATGGCCTACAACAGCCAGATGCGCGCCGTGGCCGCCATCAAAGCGGGTCACCTGGCGCGAGAAATTGTGGGCGTGAGCATCCCGCAGAAAAAGGGCGATCCGATCATGGTGGACACCGACGAGCACCCTCGCGAAACCAGCCTCGAATCGCTGGCCAAGCTCAAAGGCGTGGTGCGCCCCGACGGCACCGTGACCGCAGGCAACGCTTCGGGTGTGAACGATGGCGCTTGTGCCTTGCTGCTGGCCGATGAAGCCACCGCTGCCAAAAATGGTTTGACGCCCAAGGCCCGCGTCGTGGGCATGGCCACGGCCGGTGTCGCGCCTCGCGTGATGGGCATTGGCCCGGCGCCTGCGACCCTCAAAGTGTTGGCGCAGACCAGCTTGACGATTGACCACATGGACGTGATCGAGTTGAACGAAGCCTTCGCCGCACAAGGCTTGGCGGTTATGCGCATGTTGGGCCTGAAAGACGACGACGCCCGCGTGAACGCCTGGGGCGGTGCGATTGCCTTGGGTCACCCGCTGGGTGCATCGGGCGCCCGCTTGGCCACCACGGCCATCAACCGCCTGCAACAAACCGCTGGCCGCTACGCGCTGTGCACCATGTGCATTGGTGTGGGGCAGGGCATTGCGCTGATCATCGAGCGCGTTTGAATGGGGCGGGCTTGGGCGTCAATGGGGTGCCCGCAAGTCTTGCTCATTCCATGAAGTCCTTCATTCGTTAAAAGAACCGTTCAACATTCCTTTTTTTACGAACTTAAAAACCGCTTTATTCAGACATTAATTTCAGTTTCTGGCCTAGACTCCAGCCCTTGCAAGACACAATGACTTGTTTGCCTGGGCGCAGGCGAGTCATGAAAAAACTGAAAGGTGTTTATGGAAACCGTGGCTCCCTTGTGGCTATGGGTGACGTTTGTGGCCATCGTGGTGGCGTCGCTCTTTGTGGATTTTGTGGTGCTGAAAAAGCAAGGCGCACACGACATCGGTGTCAAAGAAGCGCTCAACTGGTCGCTGATCTGGGTCGCCCTGAGCTTTTTGTTCAACGGCCTATTTTGGTGGGCCATCAAGGACACCACGGGTTCAGCTGAGTTGGCCAACACCAAGTCGCTGGAATTCCTGACCGGTTACCTGATTGAGAAATCGCTGGCGGTGGACAATATTTTTGTCTTCCTGATGATCTTCACGTATTTCGCGGTGCCTTCACACTTTCAAAAGCGCGTGCTGATGATCGGCATCATCGGGGCCATCGTGCTGCGCACCATCATGATCTTGGTGGGCGGTTGGTTACTCCAGCAGTTCCACTGGATCCTGTACGTGTTCGGTGCCTTCCTGATCCTGACAGGTGTCAAGATGTGGTGGGCGGCAGGCCAGGAGCCATCTCTGGACGATAACCCCGCCTTGAAGCTGTTGCGTAAATTTTTGCCCGTCAGCAAGAACTATGACGGTGAAAAATTCTGGACCATCGAAAACGGCCAAAAAATCGCCACCCCTTTGTTCATGGTGATTTGCCTGATTGCCCTGACCGATGTGATCTTTGCGGTGGACTCCATCCCCGCCATCTTCGCCATCACGACCGACCCCTTCATCGTACTGACCAGCAACGTGTTCGCCATTTTGGGTTTGCGCGCCATGTACTTCCTTTTGGCGGCCGTGGCCAGCAAGTTCCACCTGCTCAACTACGGTTTGGCGGTCATCCTGGTCTTTATTGGCACCAAGATGTGCTTGATCGATGTCTTCAAAATCCCTGTGGGCATATCGCTGGGCGTTGTGGTCGCAATTTTGGCCATCACCATGGTGCTGAGCGTTCGTTCTTCTTCCTCTTCTTCATCTAATTCTTGAAGCCCAACGGACATCCCCGGTGCTCATCCGGGGATGTCCACAGCGTCAGATCAGGTCTTCAGTTGGGATTGAGGGCACTGGCCAACAGCAAACGTTGCACCAGCGGGTGTTGCACCTTCTTTTCGGTGCCAATGGCAAAAAAGTGTTCCTTCACGCCTTCGCAGGCCCCAAGTTTTTGCACCGAGTAATGCGCCAACAACTCGTCATGCATGCATTCCGCGGCCGGGAACACCCCCATGCCGCTTTCACCAAAGGTCTTGAGCAAGGCGCTGTCCTCGAATTCGCCGACGATGCGCGGGCGAATGTCGTGGTGCTCAAACCAGTGGTCCAAGCGTGTACGAACCGCTGTGTGTTCGGTGGGCAACAGCACAGGCACTTCGGCCAGACTGGCGGGAAATGTTTTGCGCGCGACCTTCACCAGCGATGCACTGCCGTACCAGGACACGGCCGATGAGCCCAAAGCATGGTTGTACAGCTTGAGGTTGACGTTGGTGGGGGCAGGGCGGTCCGACAACACCACGTCCAAGCGGTGCAGCGCGAGGTCGCCCAACAAATCGTCGAATTCGCCCTCGTGGCACAACAAGCGCAGGTGCGGCTCGCCCATCACCGGTTGCATCAGCTGGCGCACCACCAGCTTGGGCAAACCATCCGAGATGCCTGCAGCAAGGCGCACCGTCGGAGAGCTGACGGCGTCGCGCACTTTCGCGGGCAGATCTTCACCGAGCTGAAAAATCTGATCGGCCTGTTGCATGGCGGCCAGGCCTGCATCGGTCAAGACCAGCCCACGCCCAGCAGGCTTGAGCAAGGCATAACCGAGCGACTTTTCCAATTCATGCACTTGGGCGCTCACGGTTTGCACCGCCATGTCGAGCTTGACGGCCGCCCGCGTGATGCCACCTTCCTTGGCCACCACCCAGAAGTAGTACAGGTGCTTGTAGTTGAACGTGGATTTCATGGATAGTTTTGCGAGAGTATATTTCTCGAATTATCCGCTTTTCCATGAGTTAAGAGACGCTTCTAAGACGGGGGTCATCGTGGAAAAAACACTGGCTGGATGAAAACTCTGTACTCTTGGGGTAAGGCACCCTCGCATGGGATGGCCAGCGGTGTCGGCCTCGAACAAACGCAGGCCTTGCGTTCGGCGTCTGCATAAAAGGCCAACAGCGCATCGCACGGCCAACTGCAAACCGAAAACCGAAAACCGAAAATCGCTACACGGTCTGCCCTGCCTCACGCAGGGCTTGCTTACCACTGGTGGCGGGATCAAGCAGATGACCCGTGTGCTGAGCCTGCTGACGTTCAGGCCAGCAAATCCAGCAGCGTGCGCGCCACCACCTTGGTGGCCCGGCGCAGGTCTTCCAACTGCACATGCTCGTCGGCGCGTTTGGCGTTGGATTCAAGCACGGTGCGGGGGCCTGCGCCGTAAATCACGCCGGGGATGCCGCGCTCCACGTACAGACGCACGTCGGTGTACAGCGGTGTGCCGATGGCAGGGATGGCTTCACCAAAGACCTGGCCACTGTGTTTCTGAATCGCTTCCACCAGTGGCTTGTTGCCGGGCAGGGGTTTCATGGCGTTGGCCAGGAGCATGCGGCGCACATCCACTTTCAGCACATGGCCACCGCGTGGGGGCTTGAAGCTGGCGGCCGCATTGGCAATGGTCTGGCGGATGCTGGCTTCGACTTCTGCAGGGTTCTCTTCGGGGATCATGCGGCGGTCGAGCTTGAAGCTGACTTTGCCGGGCACCACGTTGGTGTTGGTGCCGCCTTCGATCAGGCCCACGTTCAAATAAGGGTGGCTGATGCCCTCGACCTTGGATGTGACTTGCAGGTATTGCGTGTTGAGGGCGAGCAGGGCATTCAAGATGTGCACCGCGCCTTGCAGTGCGTCGGTGCCGCTGTCGGGAATGGCCGCGTGCGACATCTCGCCTTGCACCGTCACTTCCATTTGCAGGCAGCCGTTGTGCGCGGTGACGACCTGGTAGCTGAAGCCTGCGGCGATCATCAAGTCAGGCTTGGTCAGGCCCTTGGCCAGCAGCCAACCGGGGCCCATTTCGCCGCCAAACTCTTCGTCGTAGGTGAAGTGCAGTTCCACGCCGCCCTTCAATGGTGCTTTGAGGGATTCGAGCGCGCGCGTGGCAAAAGTGAAGGTCGAAAAGTCGCACTTGCTCACGGCGGTGGCACGGCCGTACATGGCGCCGTTGTGGATTTCGCCGCCATAGGGCGGGTGCGTCCAGCCTTCGCCGGGGGGCACCACGTCGCCGTGGGCGTTCAGGGCAATGGTTTTGCCTTCGCCGTATGGGCGGCGCACGATCAGGTTGGTGACGGATTCGAGGCCGTAGGCTTTCACCTC
This sequence comes from Limnohabitans sp., assembly GCF_023910625.1. NCBI lineage: Bacteria > Pseudomonadati > Pseudomonadota > Betaproteobacteria > Burkholderiales > Comamonadaceae > Limnohabitans > Limnohabitans sp. The sequence goes on along the minus strand of NZ_JAAVVW010000003.1, from coordinate 1,494,495 downwards.
GGCTGTGGGCACGGTGTGCTTTTCGGCGACAAAGCCCATGGGCTGCAGCAGTTCGGCGGTGCGCTCGGCGTGGGGCGCGTTGTTGCCGGGTGGCGTGTCGGTGGGCACCTGCACCAAGGCCTGCATGAACTTGACCTGCTCGTCAAAGTGCGCGTCGATCCAGGCGTCGAGTTGTTGGTATTGGTTTTCGGTAACGCTCATGACAATTCCGTTGTAAGTTGGTTCAAAACATGGGTGAAGGCGTCGACACACAGTTGCATGTCGTCGCTGGTGGTCGATTCGCGTGGGTTGTGGCTGATGCCCCCGTTTTCGCCGCGCACAAACAACATGGCTTGCGGCATGACTTCGTGCAGCTTCATCGCGTCGTGGCCCGCGCCGCTGGGCAGTTTGAACAGCGGCACGCCCAAGGCGCTCACGGCACGCTCCCAACGCGCTTGCCATTCGGGGGCGCTGGGGGCCGCGTTGGCGCTCATGGTCAGCTCAGTTTTGACGCGCACGCCACGGCGCTCGGCAATGTGGTCGAGTTGTGCCATCACATCCGCCACCAGAGCGTCGCGTTGCGCGTCGGTGGGGGCTCGCATGTCCAGGCTGAACAGGCAGCGGCCTGGCACCACATTGATCGAGCCGTTGGGCACTTGCAGCTGGCCAATGGTGGCCACGCTGTCGCCGTCTTGGGTGGCGCGTTGCTCCATGTAGAGCGCGAGTTCAGCCACGGCGCAGGCCGCGTCGCGGCGGCGGTCCATGGGGGTGGTGCCTGCGTGGCTGGCGGTGCCGAAGACCTCGCACAGGTAGCGCACGCTGCCGTTGATGGACGTGACCACGCCCAGCGGGATGTTGACCTCGTTGAGCACCGGGCCTTGCTCGATGTGGACCTCGATAAAGCCGAGGTACTGCGCCGGGTCGCGCTGGATTTTGGGGATGTCGTCGATGCACAGGCCCGCGTGCTGCATGGCGGCGCGCATGGTGATGCCGTCGGCATCTTGCTGGTCCAGCCAGGCGGGGTTGAACTGGCCAATGAGCGCACCCGAGCCGAGGAAGGTGGCCTTGTAGCGCTGGCCTTCTTCTTCGGCAAAGGCGACGACTTCGATGCCAAAGGGCAAACGCTTGCCCTGCTGGTGCAGCTGCTGCACACAGGCCATGGGCACAAAGATGCCCAAGCGGCCGTCGTACTTGCCGCCGTTGCGCACGGTGTCGTAGTGGCTGCCCGTCATCAGATAACGTGCCCCCACGCTCCCCACTGCGTGTGGTTCGCTGCCCCCCAAGGGGGCGCTCGCCAGCTTGGGGCGGCCCGGCGCTGGCTCGTTTGCACCCGCAGTGGCCGGGTGGTAGCGACCCACCACATTGCCCACGGCATCGGTGAAGACCTCGTCAAAACCGCAGTCGCGCATGTTTTGCGTGATGCGTTGGGCGCAGGCGCGGTGGGCGTCGGTGAGGTACGTCACGGTGAGTTGGCCCTTTTCGGCAAAGCCGGGGTCACTGTGCTGGGCCAGCTTTTCCTGCCAATCCCAGACCTGGTGACCCAGCGTGGGTTCCACGCCAAATTTGTCGTTCAGTCGGATCTCGACGATGCGGTGGATGTTGCGCAGGCACTCAGCCAACTCCATGTCGGGGTGGCCGAACAGACGGCGCTCAAAGGCTTCGATGATCTGTTTTTTGCGCAAGCCCACGCCGCGCGGGCCACGCACGGCCAGGATGAAGGGCCAGCCGAACTTGGCGTTGTAGTCGGCGTTGAGCTTTTGAATCTTGGCGAACTCTTCGGGCGTGCAGTCGGTCAAGCCTGCCTTGGATTGTTCGTTGGTCGATTCGGCCGTCAGCGTTTTGCTGACCATGGCCTTGCCCGCGAGCTCGGGGTGGGCGCGGATCAGGCCCAGCTGCGCGTCACGCCCGGCGTGCGCCAGCACTTCGCACATGGCGTGCTTGAGGTGGGCCAGGGATGTGAAGGGGCGTTCATTGAGCGCCTGCTCGGCAATCCAGGGCGAATGCTCGTACAGGCCGTCGAGCATTTGCGCCGCATCTTCGCGGCTGGCGCTGTTGAGTTGTTCCAGAGTCAGGGCCATGTTCAGTCCTTATAGGGGTGTGTGGCTTTCCAGTGCCGTGCAATGTCGATGCGCCGCGCCACCCAGACTTTGTCGTGCGACTGGATGTGGTCCAAAAAGCGTTGCAGCGCGGTGATGCGGCCGGGGCGGCCGAGTAGGCGGCAGTGCATGCCGATGCTCATCATCTTGGGGGCGTTGTCGCCACTCGGGTCACCTTCGGCGTACAGCGCGTCAAAGGTGTCCTTCATATACTGAAAGAACGGGTCGGCGTGCGAATAGCCTTGCGGCAACGCAAAGCGCATGTCGTTGCAGTCCAGGGTGTAGGGCACGATGAGTTGGTGCGCATCGGTGCCGTCGCTCTTCTTCACTTTCATCCAAAACGGCAGGTCTTCGCCGTAGTAGTCGCTGTCGTATTCAAAGCCGCCAAAGTCAGCGACCAGGCGGCGCGTGTTGGGGCTGTCGCGCCCGGTGTACCAGCCCAGTGGGCGTTCACCGGTCAGATGCTGAATGATCGCCATCGCCTCGGCCATGTGGGCGCGCTCGGTGGCTTCGTCGATGTGTTGGTAGTGGATCCACTTGAGGCCATGGCAGGCGATGTCGTAACCCAGCTCCTTGAAGGCCGCTGTTAACTCGGGGTGCTTTTGCAGCGCGGTGGCCACGCCAAACACGGTGAGCGGCAGGCCGCGTTTTTCAAACTCGCGCAGGATGCGCCACACGCCTGCACGCGAGCCGTATTCGTAGATGCCTTCCATGCTGATGTGCCGCTCGGGGAAGGACGCAGGGTTGAACATCTCGGACAAAAACTGCTCTGACCCTGCATCGCCGTGCAGCACCGAGTTTTCACCGCCTTCTTCGTAGTTCAAGACAAACTGCACCGCCACGCGGGCACCGCCGGGCCATTGGGCGTGCGGCACCTGGCGGCCGTAGCCAATCAGGTCACGGGGGTAGGGCAGGGTGGAGTCGTAGGTGCTCATGGGGTGCTCTTGCGGGTGCTCAAAGGTTCAGGCCAGGGCCAGGGAAATGTCGTGGGTGGGCACTTTGCGGTCGAAGGTCAGACTGGCTTCAACATGCAGCAGGTGCTCGTGCATCAGGCGCACGGCCAAGTCTGAGTCCCGCACCTCCAGTGCGGCCACGATGGCCACATGCTCGTCGGTCGAGTGCTCGGCCTCGTTGCGCGACTGGTACATCAGCGTGATCAACGCGCAGCGCGAGATCAACTCGCCCAGCACCTGGGCCAGCACGTCGTTGTTCATGAGTTCTGCCATGCGCACATGGAAGTCTCCCAGCAATTCGGTACGGCCGGTGATGTCGCCTTGGGTGACCGCTTCGCGTTCTTGCTTGATGTGTTCTCTCAGCGCCACGATTTGTGCGGGCGTGACTTGTTGCACAAAGGCGCGGGTCATTTCGGCCTCCAGCATGCGGCGCACTGCAAACACCTGCTGGGCTTCTTCCACCGAGGGGGCGGCCACAAAAGCGCCGCGAGCGGGCTCGAGCTTGATCAACCGGTTTTGCGAGAGCTGAAACAGCGCCTGGCGCACCAAGGTGCGCGACACGCCAAAGTGGTCGGCCAGCTTTTGTTCGGCCAGTTTGGAGCCGGGCAAAAGCCGGTGCTCCACGATGGCGCGGGTCAGCGATTCGACGATGTGGTGCGTGGTGGAAGTTTCCATGTCTCGCGGTCCCTCGGGGCTGTTGGCCCGGGTGTTTTTGTGTCGGTGGCGCAAATCATAGCCATCAAAAGCAAAATTGTATACACTTCAGTCGACTGGTTTGAAGGGCTTTTCAAAGCCTTGCCAAAACCCCCTTTTTTGACCCCCATTCAAGACAAGCGAGCACACCATGGGATTGAGCACACACGTTCTGGACACCATGCACGGCTGCCCCGCAGCGGGCATGCAGGTGGCCCTGTACACCACGCAAGGCGATCAGGCCACTTTGGTCAAAAGCTTCAGCCTCAACCAAGACGGGCGCAACCCCGACGGCATGCTCTATGACCACGCCAGCTTGCGCAAAGGCACCTACCGTTTGGTGTTCAATGTGAGTGACTACTTCAAGGCCAAGGGCGTGGAATTGCCTGAGCCCAATTTTCTGAACCGCGTCTCGCTGGACTTTGGTGTGGCCCACGAAGACCAGCATTACCACGTGCCCTTGCTGGCCAGCCCTTGGAGCTATTCGACCTATCGCGGGTCTTGAAAGCCATCGGGGCATGTCCCCGGTGATGCGCTCCTGTCGAAGCTGTTGACCAGAGAGGTCTTCAAAGTTTGACTTTGGACAGGTCAAAACTGGGCTTCGGGGGCTTCAGTTTCATGTTTTCCAGGGTTTGCACGATCAGCCCGGCGACAAAACTGTCTCGGTAAGGCTTGCTGTCGGCGGGCACCACGTACCACGGGGATTCGGGCGTGCTGGTGGCGCTCAGGGCCTCTTCGTAAGCCTGGGTGAATTGGGGCCACAACTCGCGGTCGTCAAAATCCGAGGGCTGCAGCTTCCAATGTTTGCGTGGGTCATCCATCCGGGCTTGCAGGCGTTTCTTTTGCTCAGATTTGGAAATGTGCAAATAGCACTTCAAAACGCTGATGCCCGCGTTGTGCAGCAAAGACTCGAAGTGCAGGATGTGGTCGTACCGTTGTTGGCAGGTTTCCTCGTCAATCATGCCCCGCACGCGGGTGACCAGCACATCTTCGTAGTGGCTTCGGTTGAAAATCACCATTTCGCCCCGCGCAGGCGCTTTGGCATGGATGCGCCACAAAAAGTCATGGCGGCTTTCCAACTCGGTGGGCACGCCAAAGGCCTCGGCCCGCACGCCCAAGGGGCTGACGTGGGTGAAAACACTGCGAATCACGCCGTCTTTGCCCGATGTGTCCATGCCCTGAAACACGACCAACAAGCCACGGGTTTTGGCTGCATGCAGGGTGCTTTGCAGTTTGTCGAGCTTTTCGCCCATGTCTGCCAAGTGCTCATCCAATTCGTCACCAGAGAGTTGCCCTTCGGCCGGGGGCTCGGTGTCAAAGTCAGAAAGTTGACATTTGCGCTTGGGCAAAACATACCAAGGGACGTAGTCTGTGATGGGCATGAGGACAGTGTAGGCGCTCGGTCAACATAAGCCCATCCGTTGGTACATCGGACTTTTTGGGGCATGGGTCTGGGCCAACTTAAATTGGGCTGAGACCTACTTTTTGTCTTTGCGTTCAAGCCTCGCTCGGCTAAGCTGATGCCATGGTGCGGCTTTTATTACTCATTTTGACGAGTGCCTTGTCGGCATGTGGCGGGGGTGATGGCGCCAGTTTTGCGCCACCGACGGCTGCAACGCATTGCGGGGTCAATGTGGGTGACAAGCGCCTCACCGGAACGGTCATGTTGGTGGAGGACGGTGACACCATCTTCGTTGCAGGGGAGCGGGTTAGGCTGGCCAGCATCGATGCCCCGGAGTGGCGCCAAGCCTATGACCAACAATCTCGGGCGGATTTGGCCGTCATGGTTTTGAACCAGACGGTCACCGTCACCTATTCGGAAAAAGACCGCTTCGATCGGGTGGTGGGCACCGTTTTCAAGACCGATTGCACCAACGTCAACCGGAAGATGGTCGAAGAGGGCGCAGCTTGGTATTACGAGGCTTACAAATGCGAGATCGACATTCGCCAACGAACGGCCTATGCGACCGCACAAGCTGAGGCTAAAGCTACCTCAAGGGGCCTATGGTCACGGTCGGACAATCCTGTGGCCCCTTGGGTGTACCGCAACGGGGTAGAGGCCAAAGTGCCTGCAAGCTGTCCGAAGGGCGATGCAGCTTCGATCTAACGAATTAATTGGGATCTGACCCCAATTAATTCAGCTGCCCGAATGGGGATGCGGCCTCGTTGTAAATGGGCGTATTTGCCCGTTCTCTTTGAAAAAGCCATCCACAGCGGGTTTTCCCTCTCTAAAATCAGGCTTTCCCGATTACATACCCCCTCCTCCCATGACCCAAGTCACCAACACCGTGCGTTTTGTGCTCGACGGCCGCATCGTCGAAGCCCAAGGCGAGCGCCGCACCACCACCGTTCTGGACTATTTGCGCGAGCAAATGCACCGCACCGGCACCAAAGAGGGCTGCGCCGAAGGCGATTGCGGCGCTTGTGTGGTCATGGTGGGTGAGCTCAATGCGGCCGGCACCGGGGTGGACTATGTGGCCACCAACGCCTGCATTCAGCTGCTGCCGTCGCTGGACGGCAAATCGGTGAAAACCATCGAGAGCTTGAAAAAAGCCGATGGCAGCATGCACCCGGTGCAAGAAGAGATGGTCAAGTGCCATGGCTCGCAGTGCGGGTTTTGTACGCCCGGCATCGTGATGAGTTTGGTGAACCTGGTGCAGGTCTTGCCCACCCCCAACCGCCAGCAAATCACCGACTCGCTCAGCGGCAACCTGTGCCGTTGCACCGGCTACAAGCCGATCATTGAGTCGGCCACCAAGGCCTGCGCCAAGCCCGCGGGGCTCAAGCTCGACGACAGCGCCGATGTGCCTTTGCTCAAGGAAATCAAGCGCTCCAGCGTGCCCACGCTGAGCCTGGACGGTGACATCATCGTGCAGCCCGTGGTGCGCACCAAGAAGGGCAACGAGTTTGTCTCGCCCGCCACCCTGGCCGAAGTCGCCGACTATTTGGCAAAGCACCCCACGACCACACTGCTGGCAGGCAGCACCGAAATCGGTCTGCAGGTGAACAAGCAGTTCAGCCGCCCCGACCACATCATGTATTTGGGCAATGTGGCCGAGTTGCGGCAGATCCAAGAGACCGACAAAGCCTGGCGCATTGGCGCGGCCGTGTCTCTCACGCAAGTCGAAGCGCTGGTGGCCCAGGCTTACCCCGACTTCGCCGAAGTGCTGCGCCGCTTTGGCTCACCCCCCATCCGGTCGACTGCCACGCTGGCGGGCAACATCGCCAACGGCTCGCCCATTGGCGACACCATGCCTTGCCTGATGGTGCTGGGTGCCAGCTTGTTGCTGCGCCGGGGCGAGAAGACCCGCAAAGTGCTGCTGGACAACTTCTACACCGGCATGAAGAAAAACGTGATGGAGCCCGGTGAGTTCATCGAAGCGGTGGAGTTGCCCAAGCCCGTAGAGGCCCAAGTTTTCCGTGCCCACAAGGTGAGCAAGCGTTTTGAACAAGACATTTCGGCCACCTGCGCCGCCATCAGCTACACGCTGAAAGGCGGCAAGTTGAGCGGTGTGAAGCTGGCCTACAACGGCTTGGCGCCATCGCCTTGCCGCCCGCCCAAGCTCGAAGCCGTGCTGGAAGGCCGCGTCCCATCCGAGGTGAAAGCCGTCGAGTTGGATGCAGCGATTGCCGCCAGCTTCACTGCCCGTGACGGTTTGCGCGCCACTTGGGCTTACCGTGCTTTGGTGGCCCGCAATCTGGCCCTTGAATTCATCGAAGAACAATCTTGAAACCTGGGGATAGACCAATATTTGCGCAGCAAATTTGCTCTGCCCCCTCACTCTAGAGGCAAGAATGAACGCTCCTACCGCACTCAAAAACCTGTTGCCTGTTTCGGGCGTTCAGCAAGGCACTGACATCGTTCACGAGTCCGCGCACCTGCATGTGACCGGCTCGGCCACCTACATCGACGACATTCCTGAGCACGCAGGCACTTTGTACGCCGCGCTCATCTTGTCGCCCGTGGCGCATGGCGAGTTGATCGGCGACGGCATCGACCGCGCAGCGATTTTGAAAGAGCACGGCGTTGTGGCGGTCTACACCGCCAAAGACATCCCCGGTGAAAACAACTGCGGCCCCATCGTCCATGACGACCCGTTCCTGGCCGCTGGCAAGGTCGAGTTTGTGGGGCAGGCCGTGGCTGTGGTCGTGGCGCGCGACATGCTCTATGCCCGCGAAGCCGCCCACAAAGCCAAGGTGCTGGTGAAAGAACTCACGCCCATCTTGACGATCGAAGAGGCGATGGCGGCCAACAGTTTCATCATGCCGCCCAAGGGCATCACACGCGGTGACGCAGCAGCGGCGATTGCCAATGCACCGCACACAATCAAAGGCAGCACCCGCACCGGCCAACAAGAGCAGTTTTACCTGGAAGGTCAAATCACTTACGCGGTGCCCAAGGAAGACGGTCAGCTCACGCTGTACGTGTCGACCCAGCACCCCGATGGCAACCAGCGCGAAGCCGCACACGCCCTGAACCTGCACACCAACGATGTGGAGGTAATTTGCCGCCGCATGGGTGGCGGCTTTGGCGGCAAAGAAGGCAACGCCAGCATCTTCAGCCAAAGCGCTGCATTGGCCGCGTTCAAACTGCAAAAGCCCGTCAAGCTGCGCGTGAACCGCGATGACGACATGACCATCACCGGCAAGCGCCACGATTTCCGCATCGATTACGAAGTGGGCTTTGACGACAACGGCCGCGTTTTGGGTGCCAACATCACGCTCATGTCGCGCTGCGGTTACAGCACCGACTATTCGGGCCCGGTGAACGACCGTGCTTGCTTGCACATCGACAACACTTACCACCTGCCCGCGCTCAAGCTGGTCAGCCACCGCTGCAAAACCAACACGCAAAGCGCCACCGCTTTCCGTGGCTTTGGCGGGCCACAAGGCATGTTCGGGATCGAGACGGTGATGGACGAGATTGCGATGACTTTGGGCAAAGACCCTTTGGAAGTGCGCAAGCTCAACCTCTACAAAGACCCCGCCATCAGCGGCACGCCCGACACCATGACCACCCAATACAACCAGTTGATTGAAGACTGGGTGGGTGACCAGGTGATCGATCAGGTGGAGCAGGAATCGAAATACGCCGAGCGTCGCGCCGAGGTGCAAGCCTTCAACGCCAGGAGCAAAACCCGCAAGCGCGGCATGGCGCTCGTGCCTTTGAAGTTCGGCATCAGCTTCACCGCCACGCACCTGAACCAAGGCGGCGCGCTGCTGGTGATTTACATGGACGGCTCGGTCAGCTGCAACCACGGCGGCACCGAAATGGGCCAAGGCCTCAACACCAAGATGGCGCAGGTGTGTGCCGATGGTTTGGGCATCAGCGTGGACCATGTGCGCATCACCGCCACCGATTCACAAAAAGTGCCCAACGCTTCGGCCACTTCGGCTTCGAGCGGTGCCGACATCAACGGCGCGGCCATCATGAATGCGACGATGCAAATGCGTGAGCGCTTGAAGCCCGTGGCGGCCCGCATGTTGGGCTGTGCTGAAGGTGATGTGACTTTCGCGAATAACGAAGTCCATGGTGGCAGCAAATCCGTCAAGTGGGCCGATTTGACCAAACAAGCGTACATGGAACGTGTGGGCTTGTCGGTCACGGGTTTCTACATGACGCCCGAAATCAAATACGACTTCGCGACCCTGAATGGCCGTGCGTTTTATTACTACTGCTACGGCGCGGCCGTGAGCGAAGTCGAAATCGACACCCGCACCGGCGAGTGGTGGCTCAAAGCCGTGGACATCGTGCACGACGTGGGCCGCAGCATCAACCCCGCATTGGACAGGGGCCAGATCGAAGGCGCTTATGTGCAAGGCATGGGTTGGCTGACCATGGAAGAGTGCATTTGGGACAAAAAGGGCAAGCTGCTCACCCACGGCCCCAGCACTTACAAGATTCCGGTGGCGGGCGACATTCCAGAGCATTTCAATGTGAGCTTGTTCGACAACGCCAACTTGAAACCCACGCCTTTCAACAGCAAGGCCACCGGCGAGCCGCCTTTGATGTTGGGTCTTTCGGCATTCTTCGCCTTGCGCGATGCTGTGGCGGCCAGCGCCGACCACAAAGCCGTGGTCTACATGGACGCCCCAGCTACGCCCGAACGCATCCTGATGGCTTGCGAAAAAGCCAAGGCCACTGCAGGGCTGTGAGGTCTTGATTTTTAGGAGCAGCCCCATGTCAGACGATCCACGGTGCTGCGGCACCGGCACTTGCATCATCAACGCCGAAGGCCTGTGCTGGTGCGGCCAGCGCTGGGATGGCGAGAAGATGTGCTTCATGCCCGAGCCTGCGGCGCAGCCAGACCGCCTTGCCAAGAGCGACACCACCCCGCAGTCACTGCGCGCCGGGCAGGACTGAGCGCATGAGTGGCCTGCGCCCGCGCCCCGGCCACTGTGCGCTGTTTCCCCTCACTTTGTTCTGCGCAGGGCCACGGCTGTGAGCCAGGGCACGCCGACGGCTGAAACCCCAACCGCCATGCACTGGCGCGACCCTTTCCGGGTGCGGAGTTTTCGCTTCCAGTGGCCTGCCGATCTGGCCACATCCTGGGCATTTGAGATGGAGACCATCGTGCTGGGCTGGTTCATCCTGGTCGAGTCGGGCTCGGTGATGATGCTGGTGGTGTTTGGCTCGTTGCAATACTTGGGTTCTTTGGTTTCTCCCATGTTTGGCGTGGTGGGCGATCGGCTGGGTTACCGCCGCATGCTGTATTGGTCGCGTGCCCTGTATGCGGCGCTGGCCGCCACCTTCATGCTGCTGGCCTGGTTGCAGGCCCTCACCCCCATGATCGTGCTGTTCATGGCCGCTTTGGCTGGACTGGTGCGGCCGTCGGACATGATGATGCGCAACGCCTTGATTGCGCAGACTTTGCCGCCCCGGCATTTGCTGGGCACACTGGGCATTTCGCGCATCACCTCGGATTCGGCCCGCATTGCGGGTGCATTGGCCGGTGCGGGTGTGGTCGCCTGGCTGGGCATGACTTGGGCTTACGCGCTGATCACAGCGCTTTACACCCTCAGTTTTGTGCTGTCGCGCGGCGTCTCGGATGGACCTGCACAAACAGCCGTCAAAGATGCCCCGCGCCTGTCGCCCGTGCGCGACTTGCAGCTGGCCTTTGGCTATGTGTGGACTCGCCCGGTGCTGATGGCCGCCATGGCCTTGGCGTTTTTGGCCAACCTGCTGGCCTTTCCCTTCTCTTTGGGCTTGCTGCCCTATGTCGCCAAAAACATTTACCTGACCGACCAGACGGGGCTGGGCTGGCTGGGTGCCAGCTTTGCTTTTGGCGGTCTGGTGGGCTCGGTGGTGCTCAGTTCGCACCGCTTTGCGTTTCGCGCTGCGCAAACCATGGTGCTGGCCGGGGCGGTTTGGTTTGCGGTGGATGTGCTGTTCGCCTTCAGCACGCATCTGGGCATGGGCATGGCCTTGCTGTGGTTGGCCGGCCTGGCACAAAGCCTGACCATGACGCCACTGGCCGCCGTGATGCTGCGCGCCACAGAGCCCGCCTACCGGGGCCGTGTGATGGGCATGCGCATGCTGGCCATCTGGGGTTTGCCATTGGGCCTGTTGATGTCTGGGCCGCTGATTGACCGCTGGGGCTATGCCGCCACAGCCGGCATGTATTCGGTCTTGGGCTTGCTGTTCACTGGGGCCATGGCGGTGTATTGGCGTGCGCACATTTGGGACCGCAAAGCCCCGGCCAATGCACCTTTGTGACGCGAGCACGATGAGCCCTGCTGTGACCAAAGCGACAGCGTCCAATCGGCCGTGGGCGCACAGTGCTGGTGCATCCTGGCCCGGGTCAATACGCCTGTGTCTGAAAGCTGAAATTGACCATGACGACCTTGACCTCTTCTGCGGCCACTGTGCCAGAACCACCCGCTGACCACCCCCGCGTGGTGCGGGGCCTGCTCAACATCGCGCACGCCTTGGACCATTTGTTCTTGCTGATTTTTGCGGCGGCGGTCAGCACCATCGCGACCGACATGGGCCTGGCCCAATGGCAAGACCTGATGCCTTACGGCGCAGGGGCGTTTTTCATGTTCGGTCTGGGTTCTTTGCCCGCCGGTCGCTTGGGGGATTTGTGGGGCCGCCGCAGCATGATGCTGATTTTCTTTTTTGGCATTGGCGCAGCGTCTATCCTCACGGCGTTCACCCAAACGCCTTGGCAACTGGCCACAAGCCTCACGCTGATCGGCGTGTTCGCTTCGATTTACCACCCGGTGGGCATTCCGATGCTCCTGGAACGCTCGTCCAACCCGGGCGCAACCATTGGCTTCAATGGGCTCTCAGGCAATCTGGGCGTGGCGGTGGCTGCCTTGCTCACCGGTTTTTTGATCCAGTGGTTCGGCTGGCGGGCGGCTTTTGTTCTGCCCGGTGTGGTGGCCTTGGTCTGCGGCTGGGTGTTTGCCCGCACTTGCCCGCAAGAGTTATCCTCTCCTGCCAAGCGCAAGGGCGGCGCCAAGGTCAGCCTGCCCGCGCCCATGTTGGCGCGTGCGCTGGTGGTCATGACGGCAGCGGCTATCACCAGCAGCGTGCTGTTCAACTTCACCACCAACGGCAACGGACCTTTGATCACCGAGCGCTTTGTGGGCGTCATGGAAGACCCCGCCAGCTTGGGCCTGTTGCTGGCGCTGGTCTACGCCGTGGCCTCGGTGGCCCAGGTGGTGGTGGGGCACCTGATCAACCGTTTTCCGCTCAAACACTTTTTCATGTTCATGGTCTTGGCGCAGATTCCCATGCTGATCTTGGCCTCTCAGGCCCAAGGCTGGTGGTTGTTTGTGGCATTGACGGGCGTGATGGTGTTCATCTTTGGCGCCATTCCTTTCACCGATTACATGATCGCCCGGTATGTGGACGATCGCTTGCGTTCGCGCGTGTCGGGCATGCGTCTGGGCGTGTCATTCGCGGTCAGCTCTTTGTCGGTCTGGGCTTTGGGGCCGGTCGTCAAGGCCATGGGGTTTGGCAACTCGCTCTTGCTGCTGGCGGGGTTTTCGGTGGCCACCACGCTCATTTTGACTTTGCTGCCCGGCGCGTCGCACGAGCAGACGACGCCGGCCTGAGCCTTGCCTTCAGCCGGAGAGTGCCAGACCTCAGCGCACCCAAGGGTTCTGATCAGTCCTGTCCCTCGGTCAGTGTGTCGAGCTGAAACTTGCCGCTTTTGTGCCAAAGCCATACATCGGTGTAGGTGACCTGGCTCATGTACTTGGGCACCGGGTAAGGTGCAGAGGAATTGACCATGCGCTCGATCTCTGCCATGACGTGCGGCGCATGCTTGGGCGCTCGCATCCAGTGGACCGCTTTCACCGAACCTTTTTGGTCGATGTCCACATTCAGCACCCCCACGGCTTCGAGCAAGGGGGGCATGCGGCCTTTGTAGATGCGTTGTGCATGCAGGCCGTACAAATGGCCAGCAGCGTCCTTGCGGTACTCCCTGCTGCTGCGGGCCAGTGATGTGGGACCGGCAGGTGGGATGATAGGCTCTGGAACCTGTACGACCGGCGAAGGCGGTGCTGCTGGTAGCGGCGGCGGTGTAGTAACGGCTGGGGGTGGTGTGCTGCATCCGATCAAGACCCCCAAAGCTGCAGTACCCAGCACCGAAAAAAAGCTTTTGACTTGCTTGTGCATCTGACTCGAACGTTGCGTCATGGTGAGCCTTTGTCCTTGGCATACTCTTCGTGGCTGTTGATTGTGGCATTGACAGGCTTGAGCGGGCAAGTCAGCCAATGGCCTTAACTTTGAATGGACCCCATAGTGTGAATTGGATTGAAAAAGCATTGAAGCTGCTTGCTTCCGACAAAGCCGTGTTGGTCAGTGTGCAGGCCACGCAGGGATCCGTGCCGCGAGGGCCAGGCACGCACATGATGGTGTCTGCCCAGGGCATGGAGGGCACCATTGGGGGTGGGCACCTGGAGATGCAGGCGATCGCGCATGCGCAGCGTTTGCTGCTTGGGCAGACCGAAAAAACGGTTTTGCGTCAGGTTTTGGGCCCCAGTTTGGGGCAGTGTTGCGGTGGCGTGGTCGAGTTGGCTTTCGAGCGGGTCGAGGCTGCCGACGTGCCGCGCTTGCGAACGCAGTTGATGCCTGCGCGCACCCCGCTCACGCTGTTTGGCGGTGGACATGTGGGAAAGGCCCTGGTCCATACTCTGGTGCCCTTGCCCTTTGCCGTGCGCTGGGTGGACAGTCGCGACGAGATTTTTCCGGTTGATGTACCCGAGGGTGTGGAATGCGAACACTCCAACCCGGTGCAAGCGGCCGTGGCCGATCTGGCCGCAGGCAGCAGGGTGCTGATCATGAGCTTCAGCCATGCAGAAGACCTCGACATCGTGGTCGCTTGCCTCAGGCGTCAGCGCGAGCGGGGTGATCTGCCTTTTGTGGGCCTGATCGGCAGCCAAACCAAATGGGCCACCTTCAGGCACCGATTGCAAGACCGGGGGTTCACTGCCGATGAACTCGGGCACATCACCTGTCCGATTGGCGTGCCAGGAATCACCGGCAAGGAGCCAGAGGTCATTGCGGTGGCCGTGGCGGCGCAACTCTTGCAAACGCTGTGAAAGCTATGGCTGATGTCAGGTGCATTGGGGCGGTCAAGGGGTGTTGGTTTTCGCCGATATTGGCCCGCTGATCAAAACTGGATCGGCGAGCTTAAACTGTATACACTTCGGTGCACTGGTCGCAGCGGCGCAGGTTCCTCTTGGAACATGTTCGCGACCGCATACCCGCTCACAGGGCCCGCGGTGGTGAGCAGGTTGGAGAATCCTTCATGGAATCGTATTTTCTGGAATGGGCCAATTTGTTGCTGCGATGGGTGCACGTCATCACCGCCATCGCCTGGATTGGCTCTTCGTTTTACTTTGTCTTTCTGGACAACAACCTGCAAAAACCCAACTCGCCCGACTTGCTCGAAAAAGGCGTAGGCGGCGCCATGTGGGCGGTGCACGGCGGCGGTTTTTACAACCCGCAAAAGTACATGGTCGCCCCCAAGATCATTCACACCAAGCTGCACTGGTTTTATTGGGAAAGTTATTCCACTTGGCTGACCGGTTTCGCGCTGTTCACGGTGCTCTATCTTTACAACGCGGGCACTTTCCTGATCGACAAGTCGCTGATGGACTGGACCCCGGTTATGGCGGGCTCGGCCGCTGTGGGCATGCTGGTGGCCTTTTGGTTTGTTTACGACATCATTTGCCGCGTGTTTGGCTTCCGAAAAAACGGCGAGCTGATCGTGGCGGGCTTGATGATCGTGGTCGTGGCGTTTTGTGCCTGGCTGGCCAACGAGCTGTTTGCAGGGCGCGCCGCCTTTTTGCTGGTGGGCGCGATGATCGCGACCGCCATGAGCGCCAACGTGTTCTTCTGGATCATCCCCGGCCAGCGCAAGGTGGTGGCCGCCATGACGTCCGGTGAATCCTATGACGCCAATGCGCTGGCCATCCACGGCAAGCGCGGCAAGCAACGCAGCGTGCACAACACTTATTTCACGCTGCCCGTCATCTTTGCGATGCTGAGCAACCATTACAGCTTTTTGTACACGCACGAACACCGCTGGGTGCTGCTGTTTGTGATGATGTTGGCGGGTGCTTTGATTCGCCAGTTCTTTGTGCAGCGCCATGCCTTCCACCTGGGCCGCGCGGCCAACCCCTGGCCTTTTGCGGCGGTGGGCGTGGTGATGATTTTGGGTGTGATCGTGGCCTTGCGGCCTGCGCCGCCCAAGGTCTCTGCAGTGCCTGTCCAGCCGGTGAGCTTTGCCCAGGTGCAAAGCCTCGTCAGTCAGCATTGTCTGTCGTGCCACAACGCTCAGGTGCAAATGAAAAACGTCCGCTTGGACAGCCCTGAACAGATCAAGCTACACGCGCAAAACGTCTACCAACAAGTGGCGGTGACCAAACAAATGCCCATGGGCAATGCCACCGGCCTGACCGAAGAAGAGCGCGCCATGATCGGGCGCTGGTTTGTGGCGGGGGCCAAGCTGGACTGAAGGGCTGGGACTCTTGATCGGTTCATGCCGAGCAGCCGTCACCCGACCCGCAGCGGCAACCCCCAACCCTGCCGCAGTTCAAGCTGGTTTGTCTGGCGGTGCTTCAAACTGCTCTGCGTTCTTGCCTTTGAAGGGCGCATAAAACGCCTTGATGGCGACCATGTCCTCATCTATGTCGCCCGTGGGGTAGAACAGGGGGCCCAGGCCACTGACTTTGCGCGAATAGTCCATGTAGGCCATCACGATGGGCACCTGCGCTTGCAGCGCGATGTAATAAAAGCCGGTTTTCCAATAGCGCGTTTTGCTGCGCGTGCCTTCGGGGGGCACCACCAGGTGCACCGAGCCTTCGGCTTGGACCAATGCTTGGGCGCACGAGTCCACCAAGTTGGACGCTTGGGAACGGTTGACGGCGATGCCGCCCAGCCAGCGCATGACCGGACCAAAGGGAAACGAGAAGATGCTGCTTTTGCCCATCCAGTAAATCTGCAAGCGCAACACATACGCCACCATCAGGGTGTAGGGCAGATCCCAATTGCTGGTGTGCGGCGCAGCAATGACCACGCATTTGGTGACACCCGCAGGCAAACTGCCATCGACCTTCCAGCCTGTGACTTTGAGAAATGCCAACGAGAAACCGCGCAAGGCGGTGTTGACGATGGGGGTGTCAAAAATGGTGTGGTGCATGGCGCACGGACGGTCAACGGAAATTGGCGAAGGTGTCTCGGGGAGCACTGATTATGTCTGTCAAATTTGATCCATTGGGCCAACTTCTGAGTTCGCATCCAAGATCAAAACCACCCACCCACTGCATACGGAATCAGCACCGCCCCCGCAATGCCGTGCAGCCCCATGCCCAGGCTGGCATAGGCCCCGGCTTCGGCATTGACGCTGAAAGCGCGAGAGGTGCCAATGCCGTGGGCGGCCACACCCAAAGCAAAACCGCGCTGCCACCAGGCCGTGATGCGCAAGGCGTCCAGCACATAGCGGCCCAGCACCGCGCCCAAAATGCCGGTGCTCACCGCAAAGATGGCGGTCAGGGTGGGCGAGGCCAGCACGCGTTCGGCAATGCCCATGGCAATCGGCGCGGTGACCGACTTGGCCACCAGACCGCGCACCAAGGCTTCGTCCACCCCCAGCCAGCGCGCCACGCCCACGGCCGTGATCACCGAGGTCACGCCGCCCGCCACCAGCGACAGCATCAGCACACCCATTCGCCCCTTGAGCGAGGCAAAACCTTTGTAGATGGGAATGGCCAGCGACACCGTGGCCGTGCCGAGCAAGAAGTGCACAAACTGCGCGCCTTCAAAGTACTGGGCATACGGCATGTCGAGCACGCTGATGCTCAGGCACACCAGCACCACCGCGATCAACACCGGGTTGGCCAGCGGGTTGCGCTGGCTGCGCTCGTATAGGGTGAGGCCGATCAGGTAAGCGCTGAGCGTGAGCACCAAAGCCAGCAGCGGGCTGCCCGAGAGGTAAACCCAAATCTCGGAGATGGCGGGCAGGTCGGAGCGTGTCATGGGGTTCATGGCCTCAGTCCTTGGGTGCCAGCAGCTTGAGCACAAGTGCCGTCACCGCCACCGTGGCCAGCACGCTGATCACCAGCGCCGCGCTGATGGCCCAGGCATGGGCCCGCAGCACCGGCAAATAAAGCACCACCCCCACCGACGCCGGAATGAACAACAGCCCCAAGTGCTGCAAGATGCTGCTGCCCACCAGGTCCATGGACGCGGGCACATGGCCACGCAGCGCCAAAAACGCCAGCAACAACACCAGACCCAGCACCGGGCCGGGGATGAAGGGCAGGGCGAACTTGGAGAGCAGCTCGCCCAGGGCTTGGAAGATGAAGAGTTGAACGAGGCCTTGGATCATGGCCACAGTGTAGACAGCTTGCGTTGGCGTTGGGGGCGAAAGACTTGTGATCTGAGTGCGAGGATATCGGCGGGGTTTCTGACGCTGAAAAGTGCTACGCCAAAGGCGTTCGGTGGCTAAACCCCTGAAACCACCACGTCCATCGCCGCAATCAGTGTGCTGGCTTGCGCTGCCAAATTGCCCTCCACTTGCCGCAAGCTGCGCGTGGGCAAGGGTGCCGTGTAATGGGCCAGTGCGCGCAGGCGCTGGCCGCTGACTGTAACCACGGGGCAAAGTTTGTCAGGTGACTTTTCTGCAAATTCAAGAGTGGCCAAAGGAATGGTCATGCGTGTGGCCAATGCATCCAGCAAGTCACTCTGCACGACCACCACATAGGGAATGCCGTGCGCAGCGCTCTCGCTGGGATTGGCGTAAACATCAAACTGCGCCATGGCGTTTTACCAAGGCCGCAAGTCGGCACCGGGGATGCCTTGCTTTTCTACCCAAGTGTTCTGCGCGGCAATCCAGTCGCCAAATTCAGTTTCAAACTTCTTCTTGCGTGCAGCCAGACTGCTGCTGTTTTGATTGGCTTGTAAAGCCCGGTATTGCTCAGCCGACAAGATGACGGTGTCTATTTGCCCCGCTTTTTCTACAAATACGGGTTCGCGCTTGGCAAGGGCGCAAATGCTGCCAAAACGGTTTTTTGCTTCGGTGGCGGTGATTTGCATGGCGGGCTCCTGATGGATGGCTATTTTAGCTAAAGGCGTCCAGAGATTGGAAACTTAAGCTGCCCCCAACACCAACTGCATCGCCAGTTGGTTGTGCCGCTCAATCAGCGGCCCCATGTCCACCGTGGCAATCTCGCCCTGGCGCACCACCACGCGCCCGTTGACGATGGTGTAGTCGGCGTTGTCGCTGGCGCACAACAGCAGCGCGCCCACCGGGTCGTGCACCGCGCCGCCCGCCATGCTGAGGGTGTCGGTGCGGAACAGGGCGATGTCGGCGCAATAGCCTGCCTTGATTTGCCCCAGTTCGTGGGCGCGACCCAGCACTTCGGCGCCGCCGCGTGTGGCCAGGCGCAGGGCGTCGCGGGGTGTCATTTCGGCGGGGCCTCGGTCACAGCCGTACACGGTGCGCCCGTCTTCAACGCGCGGTGGCTCCATGGCCCTGCCCACGCGGGCCAGCAGCATGGCTTGGCGGGCTTCGTTCAGCAGGTGCGCCGCGTCGTTGCTCGCGCTGCCGTCCACGCCCAGACCAATGGGCACGCCTGCATCGAGCATTTTGCGCAGCGGCAAGATGCCGCTGGCCAGGCGCATGTTGCTGCAGGGGCAGTGGGCGATGCCGGTGCGTGTTCGGGCAAACAAATACGTGCCTTGGTCGTCCAGCTTCACGCCGTGGGCGTGCCACACGTCGTGACCCACCCAGCCCAGGTTCTCGGCGTATTGCGCCGGCGTGCAGTTGAATTTTTCTTTCGTATATGCGACGTCGTGGTCGTTTTCGGCCAGGTGGGTGTGCAGGCGCACGCCGTGGGTGCGGGCCAATTTGGCAGATTCGCGCATCAGGTCCTGACTCACGCTGAAGGGTGAGCAGGGGGCCACGGCCACATGCGTCATCGATCCGTAGCTGGCGTCGTGCCAAGTCTCAATCAGGCGCTGGGTTTCTTTCAAGATGGCGGGTTCTTTTTCGACCACGCTGTCGGGCGGCAGGCCACCTTGCGACTGCCCCACGCTCATGCTGCCGCGTGTGGCGGTGAAGCGCATGCCCATGGTGTGCGCCGCTTCGATGCTGTCGTCCAGCCGCACGCCGTTGGGGTAGATGTAGAGGTGGTCAGAGCTGGTGGTGCAGCCGCTCAGCTGCAGCTCGGCCATGGTCACCTGGCCTGAGACACGCACCATTTCAGGCGTGAGGCCCACCCAGATCGGATAAAGGCCCTGCAGCCAAGAAAACAACTCGGCGTTTTGCACCCCCGGAATCGCCCGCGTGAGCGACTGGACCATGTGGTGGTGCGTGTTGATCAAGCCCGGCACCACCACATGGCGGCGGGCGTCGATCACTTCGTCGACTTGCTTGACCAGTTCGTCGGTGTTTTCAGTGGCGGAAATGATTCGCTCGATGCGGCCATCGCGTATCAGGAGCGAGGCGTCTTGGAGTTCGGTGTTCGCATCGTCCATGGTGGCGATGCAGCGGGCGCGGTGGATGAGCAGCGTGGTCATGGGACGAACTTTACCTGCCGTGGGGCACAATTTGCCCATGCAAGACGCCCAGCCCCACATCTCCAGCTTGACCCAAGATCCCTCTGCCTTTTTGAAAGCGCTTTACGACGTGGCGGTGCAACGTGCCTTGCCGCTGCACAACACGGCGGCCCATTTGCCTGCTCCGCCAGATCCTGCCAAGGGCCGCACCCTGGTGCTGGGCGCTGGCAAGGCGGGCGGGGCGATGGCGCAAGCGGTCGAGGCCCTGTGGCCCCAGGACGCGCCACTGTCGGGTCTGGTCGTCACGCGCTATGGCCACACCCCGCCGCGTCCGGCGGGCTTGCCAGCGCGCATCGAGGTGGTCGAGGCCTCGCATCCGGTGCCCGATGCTGCAGGGTTGCTAGCGGCTGAGCGGATTTTGGAACTCACCAAAGGCCTGACCGCCGACGACCTGGTGCTGTGCCTGATTTCGGGCGGCGGCTCGTCTTTGCTGACTTTGCCCGCCGATGGCATCAGCTTGCAGCTCAAGCAAGACATCAATCGCCAACTGCTCGCCAGCGGGGCCAATATTTCTGAGATGAACTGTCTGCGCAAACACCTCTCGCGCATCAAGGGCGGGCGTCTGGCGGCCGCTTGCGCGCCTGCGCGGGTGGTCACGCTCACGATCAGCGATGTGCCGGGCGACGACCCGTCCATCATCGCCAGCGGCCCCACCGTGCCCGATGCCAGCACCTGCGCCGATGCGCTGGCCATTCTCAAGCGCTATGCGATCAACGTGCCCGACTCGGTGCTGCAGGCCTTGCAGTCGGGCGTTTGGGAAACGCCCAAACCTGGCTCGCCCGTGTTTGTGGGCCACAGCGTGCACATGATCGCCACGCCTCAGCAGTCGCTCGAGGCGGCAGCCGCTGCAGCGCGTGAGATGGGGCTGAACGCCTACATCCTGAGTGACGAGATTGAGGGCGAGTCACGCGAGGTGGCCAAGGTGCACGCGGCGCTGGCGCGTGCGGCGGCCAAGGGGCTGGGGCCTTTTACCAAGCCTTGCGTGATTTTGAGCGGCGGCGAAACCACGGTGACCATCAAGCCCCAGCCAGCGGGCACGCCCCGTGGGCGCGGTGGGCGGGCGGGCGAGTTTTGCATGGGCTTGGCGGAGGCCTTGCAAGGCCAGCCGGGCGTCTGGGCGCTGGCGGCCGACACCGACGGCATCGACGGTATCGAAGACAACGCCGGCGCGCAAGTGACCCCTGATACGCTGGCACGTGCTGCCGAAAAAGGGCTAAAAGTGAGCGAACACTTGCAGCGCAACGATGCTTACGGCTTCTTTGAGCCGCTGGGCGACCTGGTCATCACCGGGCCTACGCACACCAATGTGAACGACTTTCGGGCGATCCTGGTGAGATGATGGGGCCTCATTGATTTGCGTCAAAGCCCACAGGCTGGGGCTCTGGCACATTGGGCTCCACCATGTTGGATACCTCTTTGCCCCCTTTGTCCGAACCCGCAGACCCCGTGTTAGCAGGCACTGTGTTGCTGCACCGAGGTGACGCGGTAGACCGCATCGTGCATGTCATGCAGGGGCGCGTGGTGCTGGGGGTGATGGCGGATGGCCACATGGCGCACCAGTTGGGCGTGGTGGAAGGACCCTTCTGGCTAGAGGCCGCATCGGGCTTGCTGGGCTTGCCGCACGCGGTTGACGCGGTGGCCGAGACCGAGGTGCATGTGCAGTACGTGAGCGTGCCCGACTTTGTGGCCGAAGTGCAGGCTTTGCCCGAGGCCTCGCAGAACCTGCTCATGGACATGGCGCGTTCGCAGCGCCAACAAAGCGAACTGGCCGTCAGTCGAGTGGCCAAAGACGCCGATGCGCGATGCGCCGAATGGCTGCTGCGACACGCCCAAACCACCGATCAGTCGGGCAGTTTGGCCGTGAAGCTGACAGAGCGCAAACGCACCATCGCAGCGCAACTGGGCATCGCCCCTGAAACCTTTTCGCGTGTGCTGCGCCACTTGCGCGAGCGCCAGCTCATCAGTGGCAGCGGCCGCGTGCTAGGCTTACCCAACCCGCAAGCCCTTCGGGACTTGGCCGGGGTGTGACGGGTTCGGTACTACATCTGAAGACAACTTGGCGATGGTGACAAACAAACCTTATCTCAGTGACATTGAACTGCCCAGGCGTGCCGATCTGGACGCTTTGCGTGGCCTGACCCTGTTGGAATTCGGCACCGATTGGTGCGGGCACTGCCGCGCCGCAAAACCCTTTTTGGAGGAAGCGCTTGCACAGCACCCGCAATGGCAGTATCTGAAAATTGAAGACGGCCCAGGCAAAGCGCTGGGCCGCAGTTACCGGGTCAAGCTCTGGCCTACGCTGGTGCTGTTGCAAGATGGGCAAGAAGTGGGGAGGTTGGTTCGGCCCACAAATGTGCAGGAGTTGCTGGTCGCTTTGTCCGTTTGAGACTTGCTCGGTGGCTTATCCGGCCAGCAAAGCTCCCGCATCTTCGTACCAGAACATCAGCGCGGCGTCGTAGCTTTCCCACACACAGCCATTGCAGCCGCGCCCGCAGCATGAAGTGGGCTCGGGTGGCGGTTCGCGGAAGTCGTGGCCTGCAGCTTGCAGGCGTTCTTGATACTGCGCAATGCCCCGGCGCACGGATGCGCGCTGGGACATGGACGGGTCGATGACGGGGTGCTCTTCGTTCGAGGTCATGCCCGATTGTCGGTCAGCGTGTTGCTATCGACCGATGTTCACGGGCTGCCCCTGCACCACCGTGTGCGCAATCAAGCGTTCATCGCCCAGCACGATCAGCGCAAACAGCCATTCGGCCAGCGTCTCGGTTTGTGCGGTTCGGCGCGCCAGCAGCGGCGTGGCTTGGGGGTTGAGCACCACAAAGTCGGCTTCGCAGCCGGGCAGCAGGTTGCCCACTTTCCCGCTCAGACCAAGCGCATCGGCGGCCCCCGCCGTGTGCTGCCACCACAGGTGCTCTGGCGCGAGGCTGATGCCGGGGCGGCCCACACTTTGCCTGGCCACGGTGTAGGCCGCGTGCATGGTGTGAAAGGGGCAGAAACTGGTGCCGCCGCCCACATCGCTGGCCAATCCGTAGCGCAGACCTGCCTCGTCTGACGCGGTGTAGTCAAAAAAGCCGCTGCCCAAAAACAGGTTGCTGGTGGGGCTGACGGCAGCCGTTGCACCGACTTCGGCCATCCGACGGCGGTCGGCTTCGTCCAAATAAATGCAGTGCGCATACACCGAGCGCTGGCGCAGGAGACCGGCGCAGTCGTACACATCGAGGTAGCTGCGCGCATCGGGAAACAGTTCGTGCACCCAGCGAATTTCATCGAGGTTTTCGGCCACGTGCGATTGAATCCACACGTCGGGGAATTGCTGCGCGATCTCACCCGCACCGTGCAACTGGGCCTGTGTGCTGGTGGGGGCAAAGCGCGGCGTGATGGCGTAGCCCAGGCGGTCCACGCCGTGCCAGCG
This sequence comes from Limnohabitans sp., assembly GCF_023910625.1. NCBI lineage: Bacteria > Pseudomonadati > Pseudomonadota > Betaproteobacteria > Burkholderiales > Comamonadaceae > Limnohabitans > Limnohabitans sp. Next base: position 1,471,284 of record NZ_JAAVVW010000003.1, on the reverse strand, counting down.
GCGAATCAGGGCTTCGGTCTGGCGCAGGCTCAAGTTGGTGTCGGTGTCGCGCAGGCCGTCGGGGCTGTGGCGGTCTTGCAGCACTTTGCCGGTGACCATGCGCAGACGGCGTTTTAGCGCCTCGGCCATGAACACATCGACCGATTCGGGGTGGGCGGTGGCGAAGCACAGGGCGGTGGTCACGCCGTGGCGCATCAGTTCGTCCATGAAAAACGAGGTCACTTCATGGGCGTAGGCGGGCTCTGAAAACTGCTTTTCGTGTGGAAAGGTGTAGTGCTCCAGCCATGGCAGCAGGCCCTCGGCAGGCGAGCCAATGACATCGGTTTGAGGGTAGTGGATGTGCAGATCAACAAAGCCAGGCGCGATGCACAGGCCGGGCCAGTGGGTCACGGGCAGGCCGGGGTACTGCTTGGACAGCTCGCGGTAGGGGCCGATCGCCTGGATGCGCACGATGCCATCGGCTTCACGGGAGGTGACCAGCAGGCCGTCGGCTTCGAGGCGGGCTTTGGGCTGGGCAGGGTCGGCGAACCAGAGCAAGCTCGCTCGCCAAGCTTGGTGTTCGGTCAGTTGGGCGTCGTGGCGCATGGTGCGGGTGAGTCTGAATACGGGGATAAACACCCGGGAAAAGCGGGTGTTGGCAGTGGTACATTGTGCGGCAATCTCTTGGCTTGCAAAGCTCAGATCGCCGCTTTGGGCACGGACTTTGCAAGTGGCTTATCAGACCCCTCCATCGCACCCGACATGACCACCCCCCTTTTGTCTTTACAGGGCATCACCAAACGCTACCCCGGCGTGGTGGCCAACCAGGACGTGTCGTTGACCGTGATGCCGGGCCAGGCCCATGCCGTGCTGGGCGAAAACGGCGCGGGCAAGTCCACGCTGATGAAAATCATCTACGGCTCGGTCAAGCCCGACGAGGGCCAGGTGTTTTTCAAGGGCCAGCCGGTCAGCATCCGCAACCCGCAAGAAGCGCGCAAGCTGGGCATCAGCATGGTGTTTCAGCACTTCAGCCTGTTTGACACGCTCACCGTGGCCGAAAACGTCTGGCTGGGGCTGGACAAAACCCTGAGCTTGGCCGAGGTGACCGAGCGCATCGTGGCCAAGGCCAGCGAGTACGGCTTGGACCTGGAGCCCGAGCGCCCGGTGCACACCTTGAGTGTGGGCGAGATGCAGCGGGTGGAAATCATCCGCGCCTTGTTGACCGAGCCCAAGTTGTTGATTTTGGACGAGCCGACTTCGGTGCTGACGCCTCAAGCGGTCGAAAAACTCTTTGTGGTGCTGCACAAGCTGGTCAGCCAGGGCGTCAGCATTTTGTACATCTCGCACAAGCTGCATGAGATTCGGGCGCTGTGCAGCGCTTGCACCGTGCTGCGCGGCGGCAAGCTGACGGGCGTGTGCGATCCGCGTGAAGAGTCCAACGCCTCGCTCAGCCGCTTGATGATCGGGGCCGAGCCACCCGCTTTGAAGCATGTGGCGCGCGAGCCGGGTGCGGTGGTTTTGTCGGTCAAAGGTTTGAGCTTGACGCGCCAAGACCCGTTTGGGGTGGACCTGGACGGCATTGATTTGCAGGTGCGTGCGGGTGAGGTGGTGGGCCTGGCGGGCGTGTCGGGCAACGGCCAGAAAGAATTGATGTGGGCCTTGTCGGGGGAAGACACCCGCGCGGGCGTGCAGTGCGGCGCGGCCAGCGTGAGCTTGTTGGGCCTGCCGGTGGCGGCCCTGGGGCCGGTGCCGCGCAGGCAGATGGGCCTGCATTTTGTGCCCGAGGAGCGGCTGGGCCGGGGCGCTGTGCCCTCGCTCAGCTTGTCGCAAAACCTGCTGCTCACGCGCAGCGAGGCCGTCGGCGCGGGCGGCTGGGTGCGCATGGGCGCGCTGGCCGATCAGGCCCGCAGCGTCATTGAGCGCTTCAAGGTCAAGGCGTCTGGCCCGGATGCCGCAGCGCAGTCGCTGTCCGGTGGCAATTTGCAAAAGTTCATTGTGGGGCGCGAGATCAGCGCGACCCCGAAGCTGCTCATCGTCTCGCAACCCACTTGGGGCGTGGACGTGGGCGCGGCGGCGCAGATTCGCGCCGAGATTTTGGCGCTGCGCGACGCGGGTTGTGCCGTGTTGGTGGTGAGTGAGGAGTTGGAAGAATTGTTTGAGCTGTCTGACCGATTGCATGTGATCGCCAAGGGGCGTTTATCGCCCTCGGTGGTACGGGCCGAGGCCACGGTAGAACGCATTGGCGAGTGGATGAGTGGCCTGTGGCCCGACGCCGCTGCCAAAGCACAGGAGGCGCAGCATGCTCAAGCTTGAAATGCGGCCCCAGGCCTCGCGGCTGTGGACTTATGCCTCGCCCGTGCTGGCGCTGGTGCTGACGGTGCTGCTGGGTGTGGCGCTGTTCATGGCGCTGGGCAAAGACCCGGTGCGCGGACTGCAAATGTTCTTTTGGGAGCCCATCAAAAGTGGCTATGCCTTGGGCGAGTTGATGGTCAAGGCCACGCCTTTGCTGATCATTGCGCTGGGTTTGTCGGTGTGCTTCCGGTCCAACGTGTGGAACATCGGGGCTGAGGGGCAGTTTGTGATTGGCGCGGTGTGCGCCGGGGGCATGGCGCTGTTGGCCGACAAAGACACGGGCCGCTGGATCGTGCTGGCCGTGTTGCTGGCGGGCGTGCTGGGGGGCATGTTGTGGGCGGGCCTCACGGCGTTGCTGCGCGACCGCTTCAACGCCAACGAAATCCTGGTCAGCCTGATGCTGGTGTATGTGGCCGACATGGTGCTGGGCTATTTGGTCTATGGCCCCTGGAAAGACCCGGCGGGATTTAACTTTCCGCAGACCAAAACCTTCGAGGCGGTGACGCAGATCCCGCGTTTGATGGACGGCTCACGCGTCAGCGTGGGCTTGTTGATGGCGCTGGTGGGCGCGGGCTTGTTGTGGGTGTTCTTGTTTCGCACCCGTGCCGGGTTTGCCCAGCAGGTGGGCGGGCTGGCCCCGGCGGCGGCGCGCTATGCCGGCTTTTCTTCGCGCAAGGCGCTGTGGGTGGCCTTGCTCACCTCAGGCGGTGCGGCAGGTTTGGCGGGCGCTTTGGAAGTGGCGGGCCCCATCGGGCAACTGACGCCCTATGTGCCTGCGGGCTACGGGTTTGCCGCGATCATCGTGGCCTTTGTCGGGCGCTTGCACCCGGCGGGCATGGTGCTGTCGGCGGTGCTGATGAGCATGTTCTACATCGGCGGCGAGTTGGCCCAATCGCGCTTGGGGCTGCCCAAGTCGATCACCGGCGTGTTCCAGGGCTTGCTGCTGTTTTGTTTGTTGGCGTGTGACACGCTGGTGGCCTACCGCTTGCGCTGGGTGGCTGCCAATGTGTCAGCGCCCAAGAAAGGGGGCGTGTGATGGAGTCGTATGCATTGCTGATCGCCGCCACCCTGAATGCGGGTACGGTGCTGGCCATTGCCGCTTTGGGTTTGCTGATCAATGAAAAAGCCGGGGTGGTGAACCTGGGCGCTGAGGGCCTGATGCTGTGCGCGGCGATTGCCGGTTTTGCGGCCGTGGTACACACTGGCAACGACTGGCTGGGCTTTGCGGCGGGAATGGGCGCGGGCGCGGTGCTGGCGGCCATTTTTGGGGTGCTGGTGATTTGGCTGAACACCAACCAGTACGCCACGGGTCTGGCGCTGAGTTTGTTTGGCGTGGGTTTTTCGGCCTTTGTGGGCATTGGTTATGTGAAGGAAAAGCTGCCGGACCGGCCCCATTTTGCGGTGCCTTATCTGGCCGACATCCCGCTGGTGGGGCCTGCTTTGTTCAAGCAGCACCCGCTCGTTTATGGGGCGATGGCGCTGGTTTTGGCCCTGATTTGGTTCCTGTACAAAAGCCGCACCGGTTTGGTGCTGCGCGCCGTGGGCGAGTCGCCCGCTTCGGCGCACGCTTTGGGCTACCCGGTGCGCCGCATCCGTTTGGCGGCGGTGGTGGCCGGGGGCGCTTTGTGTGGTTTGGCCGGGGCCTACATCTCGGTGATCTACACCCCGCTGTGGGTCGAGGGCATGGTGGCGGGCAAGGGCTGGATCGCCTTGGCTTTGACCACCTTTGCCACCTGGCGTCCGGCACGTGTATTGCTTGGGGCTTACCTGTTTGGTGGCGTGACCATGCTGCAGTTCCATTTGCAGGGCGTGGGCGTGCAAGTGCCCAGCCAGTTGCTCACGGCGCTGCCCTACATCGCCACCATCGTGGTGCTGGCCCTGATCTCGCGCAACCCCACCTGGATTCGCGTGAACATGCCAGCCTCGCTGGGCAAGCCCTTTTATCCCGGTTCATAATTGCTTTTTTTCAACCCCCCGTAACCCTGTTCCAAAGGACATGACATGACAGACCTCTCCAAGCGATCCATCGTCAAGATGGTGGCCCTGACCGCTGTGGCCGCCGCCGCACTGGTCGGCTGTGGCAAAAAAGAAGAAGCTCCCAAAGCTGAAGCACCCGCTGCGGCCAAGCCTGAGCCTTTGAAGATCGCGTTTGCCTATGTCGGCCCTGTGGGCGACGGCGGCTGGACTTTTGCGCACGACAACGGTCGCAAAGAAATCGAAAAAGCCTTCGGCGACAAAGTGGTCACCACCTTCGTTGAAAAAGTGCCAGAAAGCGCTGATGCCGAGCGCGTGATCCGCGACATGGCGGCCCAAGGCAACAAGCTGATTTTTGGCACCACGTTCGGCTACATGGAGCCCATGCTCAAAGTCGCTGCAGACAACAAGGGCGTCAAGTTTGAGCACGCCACCGGCTACAAAACCGCCGAGAACATGCGCACTTACGACAGCCGCACCTACGAAGGCGCTTACATGGCTGGCGTGATTGCCGGCAAGATGACCAAGACCAACGTTTTGGGCGTGGTGGCTTCCATCCCAATCCCCGAGGTGATTCGCAACATCAACAGCTACACCATGGGCGCGCAGTCGGTGAACCCCAAAATCAAGACCAAAGTGGTCTGGGTCAATGAGTGGTTCAACCCACCGAAAGAGTCCGAAGCCGCCACCTCGCTGATCAACGGCGGCGCGGACGTGCTGATGCAAAACACCGACTCGTCGGCTGTGCTGCAGACCGCCGAAAAAATGGGCAAGCGTGGCTTTGGCTGGGATTCGGACATGACCGCCTACGGCCCCAAAGCCCACTTGGGCTCGGCCGTGATCAACTGGGGCCCCTACTACGTCAAGGCCGTGGGTGAAGCCCTGGAAGGCAAGTGGAGCACCGGTTCGAGCTGGTGGGGCGTGAAAGAAGGCGCGATCGAGATGGTCAACGTGGCCGCTGACGTGCCAGAAGACACCAAAAAGCGCATCGCTGAGATCAAAGCCGGTCTGAAAGACGGCACATTCTCCATCTGGAAAGGCCCGATCGTGGACCAGGCCGGTAAGGAAATGCTGGCCAAAGACGCGGTCGCCGACGACAAGTTCTTGGGCGGCGTGATGTTCTACGTCAAGGGCGTGGAAGGCAAGATCCCGGGCAAGAAGTGAGCTGCCCCCTTCACTTTGAAGTGATCTGACTGGCCGCCCGTTGCAAAACGGGCGGCTTTTTTTTGATACCCTGAGCCCCTTGCCTACACCACCAAGGCCCAAGCTTTGTTCAACCACCTCGAAGCCCCCACCGCCGCCCGCAGAAGCTGGCGGCAAATCGTGTCTGACTTTGGCAGCACCTATGCCGCCAACGCGCTGATCGGTTTTATCTTTGCCGCCACCGGCCCGGTGGCCATCATTTTGTCGGTGGGCACCGGGGGAGGCCTCTCGCCCCAAGAGCTGGCGTCCTGGGTGTTCGGGGTGTTCTTTGTCAACGGCCTGGTCACCTTGTTCATGAGTTGGCGCTATACCACGCCGCTGGCGTTTGGCTGGACGATTCCGGGCACTGTGCTGGTCGGCCCGGCCTTGCAGCACCTGACCTTTCCCGAGGTGATCGGTGCCTTTTATGTGACCAGCGCTTTGGTGCTGGTGTTGGGGCTGACGGGCTGGGTCAAGCGCGTCATGGCGGCGCTGCCCATGCCGATTGTCATGGGCATGGTGGCCGGGGTGTTCTTGCGCTTTGGCCTCGATATCGTGCGGGCGCTGCAAAGCGATGTGGCGATTGCGGCCCCGATGGTGGCCGTATTTTTGTTGCTCTCGGCCAAGGCTGATTGGGGCAAGCGCTTGCCTCCCGTTATTGGGGCTTTGTTGGTGGGGGCTTTGGCCGTGGCACTGTCTGGCAGGCTGGACGCCGCTGCTGTGGGGCAATTGACTTTGGCGCAGCCCGTCATCCAGGCCCCGGTGTGGTCGTGGGCGGCTATGCTGGAGTTGGTGGTGCCCTTGGCCATCACGGTGCTGGTGGTGCAAAACGGGCAGGGCGTGGCGGTGCTCAAAAACGCGGGGCATGAGCCACCTGTGAACGCCATTGCCGTGGCCTGCGGTGTGGGCGCAGCCGTGAGTGCAGTGTTCGGTGCCGTTAGCACTTGCCTGACGGGTCCGACCAATGGCTTGCTCACTTCTTCTGGCGAGAAACCGCGCCACTACACCGGGGCACTGATGTTCGGCGCGCTGGCGCTGATGTTCGGCCTGATGGCGCCCACCTTCACCGGCTTGATGCTGGCCGCACCCAAAGAATTCATCATGGTGCTGGGTGGTCTGGCCATGTTGCGGGTGCTGCAAGGCGCGTTTGTGGCCTCGTTTGGTGCGGGCAAGTTCTCACTGGGCGCTTTGGTCAGCCTGCTGGTCACGGTGGCCGATATCGGCCTGTTCAACATCGGCGCGGCCTTCTGGGGTTTGGTGGTCGGGTTTGCGGTGTCGTGGTGGATGGAACGGGGCGACTTTCGCAAGGCCTGATGGGCAGATACGGATGGATGGACGCATGATCGAGAAAGTCAACCAAGGCGTTTACGCCCTGCACAACCCCGCCGGCCTGCATCTGGGCAACTTCAAGTGGATCCAAGGCCAGTGGAAGTTCAAGGCTGTGGGTTACGGGCCGTCGGGTCAGGTGATGCCCGGCGGTGGCCCTTTGACCGATCGGCACAACACCACGTTTGACCAACTGGACGAATCCCTGATTCGGGCAGCGTTTTTCAAGGAGGAATGAGCATGTTCAAAGTCCACGCGGTTTCCCATTCGCGTTTGCCCGAGTTGCTGCGCGCCATGCCCAAGGCCGAGCTGCACATCCACATCGAAGGCTCTTTGGAGCCCGAGCTGATTTTTGTGCTGGCCAAGCGCAACGGTGTGCAACTGCCTTATGCCGACGTGGCCGCCTTGCGCAGCGCCTATGCCTTCACCAACCTGCAAAGTTTTCTGGACCTGTATTACGCCGGGGCCAGCGTGCTGCTGCACGAGCAAGACTTTTACGACATGGCCTGGGCGTATTTTGAAAAAGCCGCCGCCGACCATGTGGTGAGGGCCGAGCTGTTTTTTGACCCGCAAACCCACACCGCACGCGGCGTGGCCATGGGCGCGGTCATCGAAGGCCTGCACCGCGCCTGCCGCGATGCGCGCACACGACTGAACATCAGCGCCGATTTGATCTTGTGTTTCTTGCGCCACCTGCCTGAAGACGACGCTTTGGCCACACTCGAAGAAGCCATGCCCTGGCGCGAACACTTCATCGGCGTGGGGCTGGATTCGAGCGAGCTGGGCCACCCGCCCGAAAAGTTTGCCCGCGCCTTCGCCCGTGCCCGTGAACTGGGCCTGCATGTCGTGGCCCACGCGGGCGAAGAAGGTCCACCCGCCTACATCTGGAGCGCCTTGGACGTGCTGAAAGTCGAGCGCATCGACCACGGCGTGCAAGCCATCCACGATGCTGCGCTGATGAAGCGACTGGCTGAAGAACAGATGCCGCTCACGGTGTGCCCGCTGTCCAACCTCAAGCTGTGTGTGTTCAAAAACCTGGCCGATCACAACCTGGGGCAGATGCTGGACGCTGGTCTGTGCGTGACCATCAATTCGGATGACCCGGCTTACTTTGGGGGCTACCTGAACGACAACTACCTGCAGACTTTTGCCGCGCTGCACCTGAACGCCCAGCAAGCCTACAAATTGGCCGCCAACAGCATTGAGGCGAGCTTCGCGGCAGAAGAAGACAAGCACCGCTGGATGCATGAACTGAAAGCGTGTTTTCAGGGGTTTGCGGAGCAGGATTGAAAGCGTTGCCTGTCAAAATGGCGCGATGTTCAAGCAAGAATCTCAGCACACCGAATGGAAAGAAACCTGGCGCGATGACTATCTGCGTTGGGTGTGCGGCTTTGCCAATGCGCAAGGCGGGCGCTTGCTGCTGGGGGTGAACGACAAGGGCCAAGTGGTCGGCGCGCCTGATGCCGCCAAGCTGCTGGAAGACTTGCCCAACAAGGTGCGCGACCTGCTGGGGATCGTGGTGGATGTGAATCTGCACACCGAAGCTGACTTGCCTTACCTAGAGGTGGTGGTGCAGGCTTACCCCAACCCGATCAGCTACCGGGGCCATTACTACATGCGCAGCGGCAGTACGCTGCAAGAACTCAAAGGTGCGGCGCTGGACCGGTTTTTGTTAGGTCGCCATGGCCGCACTTGGGACGGCGTGCCGCTGCCCCAGTTCAGCCTGGACGATGTTTCGGCCCCGGCCATGGCGCGGTTTCGCCAGTTGGCCCAGCGCAGCGGGCGGCTCGATGCCGAGACGCTGGCCTATACCTCTGCGGACAGCGATGCCCATTTGCTGGACAAGTTGCGGCTGAAAGAAGGCGCGTATTTCAAACGTGCCACGGCCTTGTTGTTTGCGGCCGACCCGCAGCGCTTTGTGACCGGGGCCTTTGTGAAGGTGGGTTTTTTTGAGTCTGAGACCGAGCTGCTGTACCACGACGAGGTGGAGGGCGATTTGTTCCACCAAGTCAAGAACACGCTGGATTTGTTGCTGACCAAATACCTGAAGGCGGTGATCTCGTACGACGGCATTGTGCGGGTGGAGACCTTTCCGGTGCCGCGTGCGGCGCTGCGCGAAGCACTGCTGAATGCACTGGTGCACCGCGACTATGCGGTGGCCGCGCCCGTGCAGATTCGGGTGTACGAAGACCGCTTGCGCATGTGGAACCCCGCTGTGTTGCCCGAGGGCTGGACGCTGGACACGCTGCTGGGCGCGCATTCGTCCAGCCCATACAACCCGGCGATTGCGAATGCTTTTTTCAGAGCGGGCGAGATTGAGGCCTGGGGCCGTGGGGTGGAGCGGATTTTTGCGGCTTGCGAAGCGGCGGGCACGCCCAAACCTGTGCTGCGCTATGACCCTTACGACATGTGGCTGGAGTTCCCGTTTGACCCGGCCTATTTGAAGGTGCTCAGGGCGGGACAGGGACAGACCGAACAAGTCGAGGCCCAAGTCACCCCCGAAGTCACCCCCGAAGTCACCCCCGAAGTGGTGCGTATGTTGAAGTTGCTCAAGGGCGAGATGAGTCGCGTTGAGTTGATGAGCGCTTTGGGTCTGAAAGATGAGAAACATTTCCGTACGCATTACCAGCAAGTGGCGTTGGCTTTGGGTGTGCTGGAGATGACAGTGCCCGATAAACCCAACAGCCGCTTGCAAAAATACAGACTGACGCAAGCCGGTCATGGTTGGGTTGCCGGACGGGGTTAAACCATAACAAGAGGGGGCGTGATGCGTTTGGCATTTGTTTCAGATATTCATGGCAATTTGGCGGCTTTAGACGCCGTGATTGCCGACATGAGTCACCGGGAAATTCAGTGTGTGGTGAATTTGGGTGACAGCTTGAGTGGCCCATTGCTTCCCCTTGAGACCGCAGCCCGACTTCAAAATTTGCCATGGCTGCATGTCGCAGGTAACCATGAGCGCCAGTTATTGAGCTTGCCGATCGAGCGTCAGAATTTTTCGGATGCCTACACATCAGGTCAATTGAATCCGTTGGTCAAAAATTGGTTGGCGTTGCATGCTGACTCGGTGGACCCCCGGCTGCACACGGCACAAATTTGGCCTGAACAATTGGGCCATGATGTGGCGCTGTGCCATGGCAGTCCTCGCAGCGACATCGAATATTTGTTGGAAACACCCGAAGGCGAAGCGGCCCGCTTGGCAAGCGAGACAGAGATTGAAGAGCGTTTGGAAGGACGAATACCCGAACACATCAGCTTGCTGGCCTGCGGTCACAGCCATGTGCCCAGGGTGGTTCGCTTGAGTTCTAAGTTGCTCATCATCAACCCGGGCAGTGTTGGCTTACCTGCATACGATGACGACCATCCTTACCCCTTTTCCCCGTTCCATCGCATAGAGAACGGCAGCCCCGATGCACGTTATGCGGTGGTCGAAAAATCGAATGGGCACTGGCGTTGTGATTTGATCAGTGTGCCCTATGACCATGAATCCATGGCGCTTTTGGCAGAAAAGCGCGACCGTCCTGATTGGGCGCATGCATTGAGAACTGGGTGGATGCTCAGGGTTTGAATTGAGGAGGACTGATCATGTTGTTTGCAGTTCTATTCACCGATCGATCCGATCAGGGCGCTTTGCGTGCCACCCATTTGCAAGCCCACATTGATTGGGTAGCTGCACATCAGGCGCAGGTGCGCGTGGCCGGCAGTTTGCGCGAGCAGCTTGGGCAGGTGCCCAAAGGTGGCTTGTGGATCGTTGAGTCCGAGTCCAAAGAAAGCGTCCATCAATTGATGCAGACCGACCCTTTCTGGACTTGCGGGCTGCGCCAGAGCGTGGAAGTTTTGCATTGGAGCAAAGCGCTGGACCAGCAGGTGTTGGTCTGAGGTCTTGACAGTGGATGGACGATCGTGTGCGATAAACTCCAAGTCATGTTGAATTTTTTTGTAGTCATCCATCCCGTAGGCATCGCTGTCGCGCCATCTGCGCGCGGCCTGTCTTCGTGGACTTGTTTGCAAAAGCAGTTCAGCATGATTACCACCACAACCAACGCGGCCACCTGAGTTCGCGCGGGTGGCCTTCCTGGCTGCCCCCTGGTGGATTTCCAAACAAACCAGCCCCGGCAGCTGGCTTCTACTGTTTGGAGATTTGCATGTTTCAAAATTCTTGTCTTTCTGTATCGCCTCACGCTTCGGATGCATCGTGCCTTGGCGCTTTGCGTGTGGGCTTGATCGGCACTGGCGTGGTGGGCTCGGGCACTTGTCAGGTGCTCGCACGCAATGCCGAATTGATCGCCCAGCGTGCCGGGCGGTCCATCCGCCTGGTCATGGCCTCTGCGCGCAACTTGCACAAGGCCGCGCAGGTGGTCGGGCCAGATGTGGCCCTGGTGAGTGACCCCTGGGTTTTGGTGCGGCACCCGGACATCGATGTGGTGGTGGAGGTCATGGGCGGTGTGGGTCTGGCCAAAGACTTGGTGCTGGAAGCCATCGCCCAAGGCAAGCATGTGGTCACGGCCAACAAGGCCTTGCTGGCCGAGCATGGGGCCGAAATTTTTGCAGCCGCAGATGCCCGTGGCGTGGTGGTGGCCTATGAAGCTGCGGTGGCGGTGAGCATCCCCATCATCAAGGCTTTACGCGAGGGTTTGGCCGCCAACCGCATCCACGAGGTGGTGGGCATTGTGAACGGCACGAGCAATTTCATCCTGTCCAAAATGCAGGAAGAAGGCTTGACCTTTGAAGCGTCCTTGCGCCAAGCCACCGAACTGGGTTATGCCGAGGCCGATCCGTCTTTCGATGTCGAGGGCATTGATGCGGCCCACAAAACCGCCTTGCTGGCGGCCAATGCATTTGGGGCCGATGTGCCATTTGGCCAGGTGCACGCGCAGGGCATCACGGCTTTGGACCCTTGGGACATGGTGTGCTCCCAAGCGCTGGGTTACCGCATCAAATTGCTGGGCATTGCCCGGCAAGGGGTGGATACCATTGAGGTGCGGGTGCATCCGACCTTGGTGCCGCAGACGCATTGGCTGGCGCAGGTGCAAGGTTCAATGAACGGCATCTGGGTGAACACCGATGCGGCAGGACCGACCTTTCATTACGGTGCCGGTGCGGGTTCGCAGACCACGGCGTCTGCTGTGGTGGCCGATTTGATCGATGTGGCCCGTTGCGGTGCTGCGGGTGACGCCGGGAGGGCAGCGTTGCGGGTGCCGCACCGTTCGGTGCAAGCAGGTGCGGTTCGGCGCTGGCCCATTCAACCCATTGGCCAGGTAGCCTCCAGGCATTACCTGCGGTTTGAGTGGGTGGATGATCCGGCGCTTCAAGCTGAATGGCCCAGGTGGCTGCAGGCGCATGGCGTAGAGGTGCAACACCTGTTGCAAGTGCCACACACGGATCAACCCCAACGAAAGTCCTGGGTGGCATTGACGTCAAGTGTGCGGGGAGACGATTTGCCCCGCGCTTTGGCCTCGCTGTCACAGGGGACAGGCGGCCCCGCAGCCGCTGCAATGTATCGGGTGGAAGATTTGGCTTGAGCTGTTCTTGTGGGTGATGGATCGGCATGAGGCCCAATGAAAGGGCAGAACAAGGCCTTCATGCGCCAGTTAGAATCCTCCCCCGAAGCCCGCTGCCCCGGCGGGCTTCGTTTTGTGTATCACCGGGGCCATGTAGAGGACTACCATGTATAAAAACCTCGCTGCCACGTTCGTGGCCGCCTGCTTTTTCTTTCCCGCCGTTCAGGCGCAATCTCCCACCAAAATCACCGAGCCCATCAAGGCCGGTTTTGTCTATGTCTCGCCCATCACCGAGGCGGGCTGGACCAAGCAGCATGACGAGGGCCGCAAGGCCGTTGAGCGGGCTTTGGGCGACCAGGTCAAGACCACTTTTGTGGCCGATGTGGCGGAGGGCGCTGACGCCGAGCGCGTGATCCGCGATTTGGCCCAACAGGGCAACCAGATCATCTTCACCCCCAGCTTTGGTTACATGGAGCCCACGCTCAAGGTGGCCAAAGAGTTTCCGAATGTGAAATTCGAGTCGGTCACTGGCTTCAAAACGGCCCCCAATGTGGCCGCGTCCAACGCCCGTTATTACGAAGGCCGTTACTTGGCGGGCATCGCCGCCGGGCGCATGACGAAGTCCAACGTGGCGGGTTATGTGGCGGGTTTCCCGATTCCTGAGGTGCTGCAGGGCATCAATGCCTTCACCTTGGGCATGCGTTCGGTCAACCCTAAGGCGAGCGTGAAAGTGGTTTGGCTCAACGCCTGGTTTGACCCACCCAAAGAGCGGGAAGCGGCCATGGCGCTGTTCAACCAGGATGTGGATGTGATCGCGTTCCACACCGCCTCCACGGCCGTGATGGCGGCGGCGCAAGAGCGCGGCAAGATGGCCGTGGCTTACCACTCCGACATGCGCAAAGTGGGGCCGGATGCCCAGATCATTGCCGTGACTCACCAGTGGGGTGATTACTACACCGCACGCGTCAAGGCGGCCATGAATGGCAGCTGGACTTCAGGCAGCGTGTGGGGCGGTGTCAAGGAAGGCATGATCCGCGTGGGCGACTTTGGCTCCAAGGTGCCCAAGAAGGTTCAGGATGAAATTTCAGCCAAGCAAAAGGCTGTTGGCTCGGGCCAATTGCGGCCGTTCACAGGCCCGATCTCGGACAACGAAGGCAAACTGGTTTTGCCCGCAGGCCAAAGTCTGAGCGATGCCCAGATCCTGAACATGAACTACCTGGTGCAGGGCGTGTTGGGACGTGTCAGCCGCTGAGCCTGCCGCCCTGGCAAACGACGGGTGAGGCTGGCAGCCCTCAGTCCGGGCCTGGCGGAGACTTTAAAATGTACAGATTGACTTAAAGGCACACCATGAGCATCAAGAGCGACAAATGGATCCGCCGCATGGCGCAAGAGCACGGCATGATCGAGCCGTTTGAGCCCGGGCAGATCAGGCACAACGCGGATGGCCAAAAAATCGTCAGCTACGGCACCAGCAGTTATGGCTACGACATCCGCTGCGCCCCTGAGTTCAAGGTGTTTACCAACATCTACAGCACGGTGGTGGACCCTAAAAACTTCGATGAACGCAGCTTTGTGGACATCCACAGCGATGTCTGCATCATCCCGCCCAACAGCTTCGCGCTGGCCCGCACCATGGAGTATTTCCGCATACCGCGCAACGTGCTGACCATTTGCCTAGGCAAAAGCACCTTACGCCCGCTGCGGCATCATCGTCAACGTGACCCCGTTCGAGCCGGAGTGGGAGGGTTATGTGACCCTCGAATTCAGCAACACCACGCCGCTGCCCGCCAAAATTTATGCGGGTGAGGGTTGCGCTCAGGTCCTGTTTCTGGAGAGCGATGAAGTTTGCGAAACCAGCTACAAGGACCGCGGAGGCAAGTACCAGGGCCAGGTCGGCGTGACGCTGCCCAAAACCTGAGCTGCCCCTGTTCCAAGGGGCATCAGCTCAAAATGCGACAATAACGAGTTAATGACCGACTCTTTTTCCAATTTATCGCTTGCGCCTACGCTCGCACGCGCCGTAGCCGAAATGGGCTACGAATCCATGACCCCCATCCAGGCCCAGGCCATCCCCGTGGTTCTGACGGGGCAGGATGTCATGGGGGCAGCCCAAACGGGCACGGGCAAGACGGCTGCTTTTTCTTTGCCCTTGCTGCAGCGCTTGCTCAAGCACGAAAACCCCTCCACCTCACCCGCCCGCCACCCGGTCCGCGCCTTGGTGCTTTTGCCCACGCGCGAACTGGCCGACCAAGTGGCCCAGCAAATCAAGATGTACGCCAAGTACACCCAGTTGCGCAGCGCGGTGGTGTTTGGCGGCATGGACATGAAGCCCCAGACTCTGGAGCTCAAAAAAGGCGTGGAGGTTCTGGTGGCCACCCCGGGCCGTCTGCTGGACCACATCGAAGCCAAAACCGCCGTGCTCAATCAGGTCGAGTATGTGGTGCTGGATGAAGCCGACCGCATGCTGGACATCGGTTTTTTGCCCGACTTGCAGCGCATCCTGAGCTATTTGCCCAAACAGCGCACGACCTTGCTGTTTTCGGCCACCTTCTCGCCCGAAATCAAGCGTCTGGCGAGCAGTTACCTGCAAAACCCCATCACGATCGAAGTGGCCCGTCCCAACGAGACCGCATCGACGGTGGAGCAGCGCTTTTATGCCGCCCAAGATGACGACAAGCGCAGCGTGATCCGCAAAGTGCTGAACGAACGGGGCATCAAGCAGGCCTTTGTTTTTGTCAACAGCAAGCTCGGTTGTGGTCGTTTGGCTCGCTCCTTGGAGCGTGAGGGTCTGCGCACTGCCGCTTTGCACGGTGACAAGAGCCAGGACGAACGGCTGAAAGCGCTGGAGGCCTTCAAACAAGGCGAAGTCGATTTGCTGGTCTGCACCGACGTGGCGGCGCGTGGTCTGGACATCAAGGATGTCCCTGCGGTGTTCAACTTCGATGTGCCCTTCAATGCCGAAGACTATGTGCACCGCATTGGTCGCACGGGTCGTGCCGGGGCTTCGGGTTTGGCCGTCACCTTGGTCAGCCCGTCTGACACGCGGCTGGTCGCAGACATTGAAAAGCTCATCAAGAAAAAGATCGAGGTCGAAACCCCGCAGATGGACACTCGGCCATCGGGCCCTGCGCCAGAAAAATGGGGTGCGCGCGCCGAAGACCGCCCCCGCAGCCGACGCCGTGAAGACCAAGATCCTCGCGATGTCCTGGATACCCCCCACGAGCGCCGAGGTGGCTTTCGTCCGGCTCCGGTCAACCGTGATCCATTCTTTGAGAAGCCCTATGAAGCACAAGCCCAGGATGCTTCACCCACCTGGGAGCCTACCGCGCCTCGTGCAGCGAGGTCTTCCATCTCGGCCAACATCAAGCCCAAACGCAAGGTGGCGGCCTTGTTCAAGTCTGTGGACTGATCACTGACCGCCCTGGGTTTTACACGGGCGACACACAGAACTGGCCGGGCGCTGTCAAAATCGCACGATGCAAATCAAACCCTGCGATTGTGAGACCCCTCTTGGCCTGGGCCGTCCATGGGCGCTTTGCGGCCTTGTGTTTTTGCCTTTGAGTGTTTGGGCACAAAACACCAATAACCCCGTTGGACCCACCGGAACCACAGACCTGGGTCGGGTGGAAGTTCGCGGTATCCGCAGCAACGATACGGAAATGCGTCGAGACTCCTCGGCATCCAAGATCATCATTGGACGCGAAGAAATCCAAAAGCAAGGAGATGCCAATTTGGGCGAAGTGCTCAAGCGTTTGCCCGGTGTGACCGTCCAAGGCGTGCCGGGTCGAGGTGGCGCCATCCGCATGCGGGGTTTGGGTGGGGGATATACCCAAATTTTGCTGGATGGCGAGCGATTGCCCCCCGGTTTTTCGATCGATACCCTGACGCCCGAACAGGTCGAGCGCATCGAAATCCTGCGTGCACCCACCGCCGAAACCGGAGCGCGTGCCATTGCGGGCACCATCAACATTGTGTTGCGCGAAGGCCAAAGAGCCACCCCTGACGATTTGAAAATCACGCATTCTCAAGAGAACGGGCACCCGTCAACCCTGCTCAACTGGGTCCACAACCTCCAGTTAAAGCCCATGACAGGCACACTGACCTTGTCTGTGACCGACCAATACAGGCCCGATGAAAGCAGCACGGTGGTCTCGTCTAGCCAGATGGGCGACAGCACCCGTCGCAACGAGTCGCTCGGACGACGGCAAGCCATGCATGCCAATGCCCGCCTGCAATGGCGGGGTGAACAAGGCAAGACCCTCACGCTGACTCCCTTTGTGGTTTATTCGGATTCCGCAGGTACTGGCCTGATTCAAGCCAATCGACTCATGGGCATCGCCCCCCCGTCCGACAGCGCGCAAACCCGCAATCAAAGTCGATTTGCCATGGCCCGTCTCAACGGGCAGTGGACACAACGCTTGTCGGCGGATGATCGCCTGGAGCTGCGTTTTGGTCTGGGCCAGTCAGAGTTCGATGACAGGCTGGACCAGACTGTGACCATGTCGAGCGGGTCCAGCCCTTTGTTGACCAACAACACCCAGTTTCAAAATTTTGTGGATCGGTCTGGCAGCCTCAATGGCAAATGGACACGCGCCATGGCCAACGGCCACCAAGTGGTGAGCGGCTTGGAGTTGGAGAGCGTGCGTCGACTGGAAGAGGCCCGGGGGGTGCTGAACGACAGCGCTGGGGACTTGAGTGCACGCACCCTCAGATGGGCCGCATACGCCCAAGACGAGTTCAAGATCAATCGCCATTGGTCAGCCTATGCCGGTTTGCGCCATGAGGCCATTTCCACCGAGGCCACCGATCTGACAGGCCTCAAAACCAACAACAGTTCGGTCTGGACGCCTTTGTTGCACGCTTTGTGGAAGCCTGACCCCGCCAAGCGCGATCAGGTGCGCATGAGCTTGACGCGCAGCTACAAAACCCCGACGCTGCACAACCTGATGGCACGCCCGATCAGTTCAGGTGAGGTCAACAGTCGACCCACACGGCCTGATCGCATTGGCAACCCCAACCTCAGGCCCGAGTTGGCCACCGGCATCGATGTCGCTTTTGAGCGCTATCTGACGGGTGGCGGTTTGCTCAGTGCAAATATTTTCCGCAGGGAAATCACCGACCTGATTCGCTACACCGTGAGCGAGCAAATCGGTCCTGTCTGGGCACCGAAACAAACCCGTTGGGTGTCTTCGCCCATCAACCTTGGCGATGCCTCTACCCAGGGTTTGGAGTTGGAAGCAAAGTTCCGGCTCGACCAGGCCTTGACCGACGCCTTGCCCATCGACATCCGCAGCAACGTCAGTTTCTTCAGCTCGCGAGTCAAGCAAGTGCCAGGCCCCAACAACCGCCTAGACCAACAGCCTGACATGACCGCCAACCTGGGCGCTGATTACCGAATTCGGCAGATCCCCTTGACCTTGGGAGGCAACCTCAACTGGAACCCCGATTACGACACCCGCCGCACCGAACAGCAAATGTTTTACCAAGGCATCAAACGGGTCGCTGACATCTATGGACTTTGGCGCATCTCGCCTGCCAGTGCCGTGCGGCTGACCGTGAGCAATTTGCAGCCGCGCGACTACATCACCGCCAGCACCTTTGACAATGGCACGTTCAGGGAGGCATCGCGCAACACCGACCGCAATTGGCGCAATGTTCAGTTGCGCCTGGAGCTCAAAATCTGAAAGCCACCAACCATATGCCTATCCAAGACGCTGCATGGCATGACCGGATGTACAACAACCGGGCGCTGGTCCCCGACTTTGCCGAGCATTTTGCGCATTGGCAAAACGCCTCTGAGCAAGCTCGCCAAAGCCTCAAGGCGCTGCTCAATGTTCGGTATGGCCATGGCCCGAACGAAACCCTGGACATCTTTCCGGCTGCGCGTGCCGATGCGCCAGTGGTGATCTTCATCCACGGCGGTTATTGGCGCAGCCTGGACAAGTCAGACCACTCTTTTGTGGCCCCGGCTTTGCGCGCCATGGGGGCTTGCGTGGTCGTCGTCAATTACGCCTTGTGCCCCGGCACACCCGAGCAACCCGTCACCATCCCCGACATCGCCTTGCAGATGACCAAAGCCACCGCCTGGGTCTGGCGGCACATTGCCGAGCATGGCGGGGACCGCAGTCGCATCACCGTGATGGGCCACTCGGCAGGCGGGCACTTGGCAGCCATGATGCTGGGCTGCGATTGGAAAAAAGCAGGCCGTGACTTGCCAGCAGGGCTGGTGCGCAAAGCGCTGTCCATTTCGGGGCTGTTTGATTTGGCCCCGCTGCGCAAGACACCTTTTTTACAGGCTGATCTGCGCATCACCCCGGCCCACGTGCGCATGGCCAGCCCCGCCCAATGGCAGCGCCCAAGGCAGGGCATTTTGTACACCGTTGCCGGGTGTGACGAGAGCCCCGAATTTTTGCGCCACAACCGCTTGATTCACCAAGCTTGGGGCCCCAAAACCGTGCCCGTGTGCGAAGACTTGGCGGGCCTCAACCATTTCAGCATCGTCACCGATCTGACGCGGCCAGGCACTCGCCTGAATGCATTGGCCCAGCAGTTGATCTCTGCTTAAAAAAAGCCCTGCACTTTCGGGGCTTTTTTCGATCCAGCTTGATGTTCGCGACCTTGATTTGCGCGATGTCGATCAGGCTCAGCTCGGTGGGCGACAACCATCACTGCCCTAACTCGGGCATTCCAGACGTGTTGCCCAATTTGGTCGCGCAGGGTTTGCAGCACAAAGCGGGTTTCGCCCTTGTCCAGTGGGGTGCGATGCACCAACCAGCCGGCGGGCTTGTTGACGATGGCGAGATAATCGTCCAAGTAAAGGATGTCGAGCATGTTGTTCTTATTGTCACCCGCCAAATCTCTGGACTACGAAACCCCCGCAGCAGGCGTGCCGCACACGCTGCCCCAGTTCGTGCCGCAATCGCAGGCCCTGATTGAGGTGCTGCGTCAAAAGTCGCCCCAGCAAATCGCCGAGCTGATGGACCTGTCGGACGCGCTGTCGGCCCTGAACGTGGCCCGCTACGAAGCCTGGACGCCCAAGTTCACCGCCCAAAACGCCAAGCAAGCCGTGCTGGCCTTCAATGGCGATGTGTACGAAGGGCTGGACGCCAAGACCTTGTCGGCGCAAGACCTGGACTGGGCGCAAACCCATGTGGGCATTTTGAGTGGCTTGTATGGCGTGTTGCGCCCGCTGGACTGGATGCAACCCTACCGCCTGGAAATGGGCACCACGCTGCAAACCGACAAGGGCAGCAACCTGTACAAGTTTTGGGGGCCGCAAATTGCCGAGTACCTGAACGTCCAGCTGGCCAAAGACAAAACCCCGGTCATCGTCAACCTGGCCTCGCAGGAGTACTTCAAATCGGTGGACCGCAAAACCCTCAAGGCGCGGGTCATCGAATGCGTGTTTGAAGACTTCAAAGGCGGCCAATACAAAATCATCAGCTTCAACGCCAAGCGGGCGCGGGGCCTGATGGCGCGGTTCGCCATCCAAAACAAGATCACCCATCCCGAAGGCTTGCTGGGCTTTGACCTGGAAGGCTACGCGCATGACGCGGCTGTGTCCGAGCCGGACCGTTTGGTATTTCGCAGAAAAGTACAAGCATGAACTCTCCAGAGCAATCGCAACTGGGCAAGTCCAGCGCCTATGTAGACCAGTACGATGCGGGTTTGCTGTTCCCCATTCCCCGCGCCACCAAACGCGCCGAGATCGGCGTCACCGGCCAGCCCGTGTTTTTTGGGGCCGACTTGTGGACCGCGTTTGAGCTGTCCTGGCTCAACACCAAAGGCAAGCCGCAGGTGGCGCTGGCGCACATCACCGTGCCTGCCGAGAGCACGCACATCGTGGAGAGCAAGTCCTTCAAGCTGTATCTGAACAGCTTCAACAACACCCGCTTGGACAGTGCCGACGTGGTGCGCGACATGATCCGCCGCGACATCAGCGCCGCCATCTGGCACGGCGGCGCGGTGCAAGCCAGCGTGGGGGTGAAGCTGCTGTTGCAAGAGCAATTTGACGCCGAACCTGTGCACGAGCTCGACGGCCTGAACCTGGACCGCATGGACATCGAGTGCACCCGTTACGAGCCTGCGCCGGACCTTTTGAGCGCCAAGACCGACGAACTGCCCGTGAGCGAAACCCTGGTCAGCCACTTGCTCAAAAGCAATTGCCTGGTCACCGGCCAGCCTGACTGGGGCAGCGTGCAAATCACCTACAGCGGCCCGCAGATCGAGCAAGCGGGCTTGCTGCAATACATCGTGAGTTTCCGCAACCACAACGAGTTTCATGAGCAATGCGTCGAGCGCATCTTCATGGACATCTGGACGCGCTGCAAACCCACCCAGCTCACGGTGTATGCCCGCTACACCCGGCGCGGCGGGCTGGACATCAACCCCTGGCGTACCAGCGCCCCGGGCAAGTTGCCACCCAATGTGCGCACGGCGCGGCAGTGAACTCGGGATTCATGGACACGGGCCAGCATTTGACCAAGTTCGGAATCGGTGTCATGACACCACGGCAATTTTTTCAAGGAGCCTGATATGGGAACTCAAAGCAATTACGCCCTGCGTTTGCCGCTGTCGTTAAAGGCAGGGGCAGAGCAACTAGCCCGTGAAGACGGCACAACCTTGAACCAATTCATTGTCAGTGCCGTGGCAGAAAAACTCTCGGCCATGAAAACAGCCGACTACTTTGCCCAACGTGCCCAACGTGGCGATGTGAATGCCGCATTGGCATTCTTAAGCCGTCAAGGCGGGCAAGCGCCTGAAGAGCAGGACGTGTTGCCTTCTTGAGGCCTGCACGCCTTGCCGCCCACCTCACCGCACTCTCCACCGCGTTCCCCATGATGACCCCCACCACCCGCCGTGTTCTTCAGGCCCTTTTGTAAGAGGCCATCGCCATCGCCGTGGTCGGACCCGTGTTGAGCCTGGCCTTTGACAAGTCGCCCGCTTCCACATTGGGCCTGGCGGTTGTTTTGTCGAGCATTGCGCTGACGTGGAATTACGCATTCAACTGGCTCTTTGAGCGCTGGGAGTCGCGCCAATCGGTGCGCGGCCGTTCCTTTGTCCGGCGGCTGGCCCACGGGGCCGGTTTTGAAGGCGGTTTGGTCATCATTCTGTTGCCCTCTTACTCCGCAAACACTTCTTGCAGCGTGGTCAATGCGGCAGTCAACGTCTTGGCTGACACAGCGCCCAGCCGCTTGACCAAGCGCAGCTTGTCAACCGTCCGAAGCTGATCCAACACGATCAAACCCTTGGTTCCAGCGTGGGTGACAGGCACCCGGAACGGCGCGGCAAAACCCTTGGAGGTCATGGGTGCCACCATCACGGTTCGCAGGTTGTCATTCAACTCCGCCGGTGACATCACAACGCAGGGCCGCGACTTCTTGATTTCGCTGCCCACGGTCGGGTCCAGGTTCACCAGCCAAATGTCGCCGCGCTTCACCAGCCCAACTCCTCATCGTCCAAGTTGCCGAACTCACCCATCAAAAGCGCATCACCACCTTTGGCGGAAACGGCTGCGGCAGCCGCTGCCCAGCCAGCACGCACGGACTTGGCCGGCTTTCGCAACACGATGGAGCCGTTTTCCACTTCGATGGTGGCTGTGGCCTGTCCGTCCAGCCCGACCTGGGCTAGAAACGGCTTAGGCAACACCACGCCTTTGCTGTTTCCGATGTTCCGAATTGCAATTTCCATGATAATCCTCCAGTTGCAACAATGTTAATCCATGCGAAGTGGATGGGCAAGACCTAGCGTTGTAACAATGTGACCACATCATTGTGACGAAAAAGTCCCTGCACTTGTTTCAGGTGGGCAAAAACGCTTGCGTGTTCAGCAATGCGCCCGGCTATTCGGGCACACATTCGGCATCAGACATCCGCCGCATGAACGTGGGCATGACCCGCGCACGGCGCAAGCTGCTGCAGGTGGGCGACTCGTCCACGCTTTGCAGGCATCCGTTTTTTGTGGAGATGCTGACGTATGTGAAGGGGGTGGGGGGCTACCGTACGGCGCATGAGATGGCCTAAAGGTGCCCGCTTTCGAGCTGTTTGCCGTCAGAGGCTTGCAGCGCAAGGGGGGTACAAGTTGTACCCCAGTTGGCAACTAGGCCGCTGCCCGTGATCGGCGAGCAGCACCTGCGCGCTTGTTGAGGGTGACTTCACCTCCCAAGTGGTCGATCACCACGGACGGGCGATCAGGAAACTTGGCCACCAGTTCCAGCTTACCGCCCATGCTCTCCACATAGTGGCGCATCGTTGAAAGCAGCATGTCGCTGCGCTTTTCCAAACGAGAAATGGTGTCCTGACGCACCCCCAAGGCGGCAGCCATTTGCTCTTGTGTTTGCTGAGCTGCATGGCGAAGGTCTTTGAGTGTCGCCAACTCCATGGCCCGATCCTCTACCCGTTTTTTGCGATCTTTGGGCAGCGCAGCCATCACGTCATCGAGTTTTCTTGCCATTTTTGGACTCCTTGGTTGATTGACTCAAAGTGCCCAGATGATCGTCGTAACGCGCATCGGCCACCATGAGTAAGCGCTTGTAAAACCTGCGCTGATCTGCCCCACCTTTATCTCCACCCACAAGCAAGATGGCTTGTCGGCGGGGATCGAAGGCAAAGGCCACTCGCCAAACCTGACCATTCCAGGAAAACCGAAGTTCCTTCATGTTGCTGTGTCGTGAACCCTTCAGGGTATCGACAGTAGGCCTCCCCAAATCAGGACCAAACGCAGCCAGCAACTTGGCATGTGCCAAAAGTTCGTCTTGAAGCTCCTCGACCAAAGCTTCGAACTCAGCGTCGAAGGCGTCGTGAAACAGAACAGTCCAAGTCATTGCAAAATTATGGACTTAAAGACATATGGTGTCAAATCCATCTTGAGCGGCAAACAGAACTTTCCGCTGGGTCAATACATTTGACGGCTGTGTGCTGACCCGCTGCTGCAACGCAGGCTCAGCGTGGGCACCGTCGATTCGTTTCAGGGCCAAGAGCGCGGCATCTCTGCCATCACCTTGACGCGCAGCAACCCCCAAGGCGAAATCGGCCGAGATTGGCTTCCTGTCTGACATCCGCCGCATGAACGTGGGCATGACCCGCGCACGGCGCAAGCTGCTGCAGGTGGGCGACTCGTCCACGCTTTGCAGGCATCCGTTTTTTGTGGAGATGCTGACGTATGTGAAGGGGGTGGGGGCTACCGTACGGCGCGTGAGATGGCCAAAATAAGCCCGCTGTGATACATTGAATACATGTATTCAGTGAAGGATTTGATATGGCAACTTCAATTCGTCTTGCCCCAGAGACCGAGCAAAGGCTTGACTACCTCGCATCCCAAACTGGTCGCACCAAGGCCTTTTACCTGCGCGAAATCATCGAGCAGGGCATCCAAGAAATGGAAGACTACTACCTCGCTGCCGATGTGCTTGCTCGTGTCCGTCAAGGGAAAGAACCGGTCCATTCCGCTCCCGATGTGAGACGAGACCTTGGCCTGGACAATTGAATACGCCGATACGGCCAAAGGTCAGCTGCGCAAGCTCGACAAACAGACGGCGCGGCGCATCGTTGACTTCATGGACGAGCGCATCGCCTGACTCACCCGAAGGCGCACGCCTAGATGTGCTCTCGACCTTGATTGAGGCCTATGAGCAAAAGCACCATGCGATTGATTCGTCAGACAAAGGAGGAGTCGACGTGAAAAGCCTGAAAGACCTGAAAGCCGAACGGCTGGCCAACCCCGCCGTTCGCCAAGCCTATGACGCACAAGCGTCCGAGTTTGAGCTGGCCCGTGAACTGATTGCAGCACGCACGCAAGGAGACCTGATGCAAGGCGATACCGATGTTGCCTCGATTCAAAAAGCGAGCAAAACGCTGGATCGTCTGCTTGCGGTTAAGGGTGTTGATGTGGACGCCGTCGTTGCTGATTTCAATGCGGCACGACAACGTGCCCAAACCCCCAAGAATCCCAAATCCAAAGCAACATGAGTTTTGAGCGATCGTTCAGGATCGACAACATCTTGATCCGTGCGGTGCTGCGCCAATCCACCAGTGCGCAAATCCTCTGCCAGATCAATGAAGGGCGTTACGCCGCTCTGACTTCGTTTAGCAAATCGGGGTGGCGATCCAGTACCTTGAGCAACTTAACCAAGGCCAGCGGTGGTTTGGTCTTGCCGTTCTCGTAGCGAGAAAACGCATTCACGCCACCGCCAAAAATATCGGCCGCTTCACGTTGGTCCAAGTCGAGCTTCTTGCGCACTTTGGCAATGTAGCTGGGGTCAACATAAGCAGCGTTCACTTGCCTTTGATGCACCGCAAGCAACTCGCTGTATCGGTCACCGTGTTCGCGGTTCAAGACGACTTCGCCGCAGGCAGGACAAAAATCACCCGTCACGTCGGGAATGGCGGTGCTTTCGCCCTTGTAGACATAGGGTATGTCGCGGGTATCGTGGATCAGTTCAGCCGCTCCACAGCATGGGCATTTCATGGTCACAGCTCCTTGAATGAAACAATTAAAACGTCGTCGATAACAGTCAGCTTGAGATACACCTCAGCGCCGTTGGGGGTCTTGGCGTGGTACACGTCCTGCCAAATCCGGTGATCCGCATGTGTCGTCATGCTCTTGTAGAAGTTGGCAGAGGTCAGAGACATGACGACTGCACACATTCCGGCCAAGTCGCTGATGCCAAGCTCAAGAGCACCACCGAACGCGCTTGTTGTCGCCCTGACATGACCACCCTCGACCAACGCATGGACAACGGCCAGCTTGCAGTGAGGGGTACTTTTCTCTATGGCAAATTATAACCAAGTAGGTTTATTTGGCAAATAGGTTAAAGATCAAGCCATCCAGTCTTCCAGCTTCAAACCCGCCACCCGCTTGAAGTGCCGTGTGTTGTGGGTCACCAAGGGCAGGCCCAGCGCCAATGCATGCGCGGCGATTTGGGTGTCCATTTCGCAAATGGGCTGCCCGGTTTGCTGCAGGTGGGCGGCAATGTCTCCATAGCGGTCTGCGGCCTCCAGTGTCCATGGCAACACGGGAATCTCATTGAGCAGCAAATCGATGGTTCGGCGTCGTTTGTCATCGACTTGCAGCAGTGCCAGCCCAAACCGTGTTTCGGCGCGGGTGATGGCGGAGATAGCCACTTCTTGCTTTTTGAGCGCCGTCAACATGCGCTTTTGCAGCGCGGCAGAGCTGTTGCGCGCAAAGTAGCCCAAGATGTTGGTGTCGACCAAAAACTTGATCACCCAGCAATTGATTCAGTCCAAGACAAAAACCCACAGCTGAATTGATCTTGACACCGTGCACGATACGATTTTTATTCCATTCAAATCATATATTGATATGATTAAGCCATGAAATCATATCAACGTTGGATTTGGCAGCTGCCAGAGTGGCCAGCATTGGCGTTCGACGCGCATCGAATCCAGGCGGCATTGGCGGCCGCAAGAACATCCCAAGGAATTCTTCTTGGCAAAGCCGAGGCGATTGGCCTGGAAGGCTTACAGCCCCACATCCGCGACTCTCTGACACAAGAGGCATTGACCACTTCAGCGATTGAAGGCGAGAAGCTGGACCCCGAAAGTGTTCGTTCATCCGTGGCCCGGCGCTTGGGGCTGGATACGTCTGGTGCCCCCGTGCGCGAAGGCTGGCGCAACATCGAGGGACTGATCGATGTGCTGCAAGACGCCACCCTCAACACCGACGCGCCATTGACGCTGGAGAGGCTGTGCAGTTGGCACGGGGCGCTTTTCCCGACAGGGTTTTCGGGCATGCAGCGCATTGATGTGGGCGAACTGCGCTCTGTGCCCATGGAAATCGTCAGCGGCGCCGTGGGCCACAGCAAGGTGCATTACGCCGCACCACCCGCTGAAGGCCTGGCTAGCCAAGTGGACGCTTTTTTGAAATGGTTCAACCAAACCCAGCCCAAAGTCGGGCCGCAGCCCATGGACGGCTTGGTGCGTGCCGCTGTCTCGCATCTGTGGTTCGAGACGCTGCACCCGTTTGACGATGGCAACGGTCGTCTAGGCCGGGCCATCTTGCAACTGGCACTGGGCCAAGACATGGGCCAGCCCGGACGCATCGTGACGCTGTCCAGGCAAATCGAGTCGTGCAAAGACCAGTATTACCGCGAGCTAGAGCGGGCACAACGCTCCAAAAGCATGGACGTGACGGCTTGGGTCGAATGGATGCTGGAGCAAGTCACGCTGGCCAGTGAGTTCGCCAACCGCACCATCGATTCGGCCATTCAGCGCATTCGGTTTCAGACCCAAATGTCATCGGTCTCGCTCAATGAGCGTCAGCAAAAAACCATGAAGAAGCTGCTGGATGCTGGCCCCAAGGGTTACGAAGGCGGCATGACGACGCGCAAGCACGAGCGGATTGCGCAAACCTCAACACCCACCGCCGCCCGAGACCTCATCGATCTGGAACGGCTGGGGCTGCTCACCCGGTACGGTGATGGTCGATCAACACGGTATTACCCCGCGATGGAAGGCTGGGCCGAGGACGATGCCAAGTTGGGCAAAGCCAGCATGGCAGCCGACAGACCGGTTGATTGAAAGTGGATCTAACTGAGGCCTATGAGCGCAAGCACCATCCGATTGATTTGCCCGACCCCGTAGAAGCCATCAAGTTCCGCATGGACCAAGCGGGGCTTTCAATCAAAGACCTGAAAGCCGAACTGCTGGCCAACCCCGCCGTTCGCCAAGCCTATGACGAACAAGCGCCCGAGAATGAGCTGGCCCATGAACTGATTGCAGCGCGCATGCAAGCCGGCCTGACGCAAGGCGATGTGGCCGCACGCATGGGCACGACCCAAAGCGTGGTGGCACGCATCGAAAGTGGCAGGGGCACGCCATCCATGCGAACAGTCCAACGTTTTGCCAGTGCGGTGGGCGATTCGTTAAACCTAGATCGCTGCGCGCTTGTGCACTGTGCGTTTCGCCTTGCTTGCAGCGGTGCCCTGAGCTTCGACGTATGAATCCAGCAACCGGCGGATCATGCGCTGGTACTGGGTGTGGTGCTTGGTCGCCTCAGACTTGAAAAACTCCACGCTGCTCTTGCTCAGGGCCAGCGTGACTTTCACGCCATCTTCCTTGAACGCCAGCTCGGCAGGTGACGGCAGAAAATCCGCAACCACCTCAACATCGCCCATGGGCTCATCCGTGTAAACGATCTTCTTTTTCATAAATTGCCTTTCCTTTACGCCAATAGCCTGCCCCAATGATTCGAATGACTTTGCGTCTGTAGGTGAAGCGCACCGTCAAGATGCCGCCACCCGCTTTGCCGATGCAGTAAAAACGCTCTTCGGTTTCACTGTGCGCCAAGTCTTTTGCGATCACGCGGTGCGGATCAGCAAATGCCGCCTGCGCGTCCCGGAATGACACCTGATGCTTGGCCTGGTTTTCAGCATCCTTGATGTCATCCCATTCGAATTGAGCTGCAGTCATGATTCATCGTAGCATTAAGCCATAAAAAAAACCATACGTTCGTATGGCTGATATCCTGATTCTGAAACGCAGGCTCAGCGTGGGCACCGTCGATTCGTTTCAGGGCCAAGAGCGCGGCATCTCTGCCATCACCTTGACGCGCAGCAACCCCCAAGGCGAAATCGGCCGAGATTGGCTTCCTGTCTGACATCTGCCGCATGAACGTGGGCGTGACCCGCGCACGGCGCAAGCTGCTGCTGGTGGGCGATTCGTCCACGCTTTGCAGGCATCCGTTTTTTGGGGAGTTGTTGGCTTATGTGAAGGGCGTGGGGGGGCTACCGGACGGCAGTTGAGATGGTCAAACGGATCTGAAGGAAGCCAGACAGACTGGCCTGGTTGAATGCAGACTCGACATCAGATGTTTGAGATACTTCAAGAAATTCACTTCTAATGATGTTTTTCTAAAATATTTCAAACAAATGTCCTGCAGAACTCTTGCCGATGTTTGAAATATTTGAGATAGTTCACTTTAAATGAGAGTTTCTAAAAATATTTCAATCAAAGAGCTGCTGAGCCAACTCGAATGGGACACGCCATACAGTTCCCGCGAGTTGCAGACGCTGGGCTTGGATTCGACGGCTGCGGCCCGTTTGGCCCAGGCAGGCTGGCTCAAAAGATTGGGACGCGGCGTGTACCAAGTGCCCAACGCCAAATTGGACATGAACAAAACACTGGCGCACCTGTCGCTTGAGGTTCCGCAATTGCATGTTGGCGGCAAAACCGCTTTGGCCTGGCGCGGAACACGCCACAACCTCGCCCATCAGGAGCGCTTGAACTTATGGGGCCACAAAGCGGCACGGCTACCCGCATGGTTCACAGAACTGTTCAACGCCAACTACCAGTCAACCCGGATTTTTGACGACGCACTGCCCAAAGGGTTCGGCCTGGCACCCCTACCCGCAGGACACCCCAAAGTGATGGTTTCTGTTCCGGAGAGAGCGTTGCTGGAACTCTTCAGTGACACGGGCAAGCTCCAGTCTCTGGAAGAAACCTTGAACGTCGCTGAAAGCGCTCGGCACCTGCGCCCGGAAGTTATGGACACATTGCTGACCCACACCAAACGTGTCAAGGTGGTGCGACTGGCCAAGGCCTTGGCCGAAAGCCTTGATTTACCTTGGCTTGAGATCGCCAAGAAACACAACGAACGGCTCGGAAGTGCAAGCCGCTGGGTTGCTGTGACCAGGGACAAAAAAATTCTTCACCTCAAAAAATGAACCCCGCCTACGTACAAACGGTCAACCTGCTGCTGGACATCGCACCCGCCGTGTTTCAAACCCCGCGATTTGCGATGAAGGGAGGCACGGCACTGAACTTGTTCGTTCAGGACTTGCCACGACTGTCAGTAGATATCGACGTCGTCTTCATCAACCACCAAGCCGACAGGGACAACGCACTGAAAGAAATCGCCCAAGAGCTGCAGCGCATTGAGGCAGCAATTGCTGCAATGGGTTATGAAACCCGAACCAGGAAAGTCCAAGGGGGTGACGAAGTGAAGCTTGACATCTTCAGCGCAGAAGCTGCAGTCAAGGTTGAAGTGAACTTCGTTTTTCGGGGAACAGTGCTACCGATACAGACACGTTCACTGTCAGAAAAAACACAAGCCCTGTTCTCCAAAAATATCCAGGTTCCAGTCCTCTCCCCCTCTGAACTCTATGGCAGCAAACTGGTCGCAGCGATGGACAGACAGCATCCACGCGATTTTTTCGACGTTCTCAAAATGTACGAAAGCCATGGCTTAACGCAAGAAATTTTGGACTGCTTTGTGGCCTATCTGGCTGGGCACAACAGACCCGTGCACGAGGTCTTGTTTTCCAATGCTCAACCAATGGAAGCGCCTTTCAAGAACGAGTTTGTGGGAATGACTTCAGACCCCATCCACTTGGATGATCTGCTCCAAACCCAACAACGATTGATGGCCGAACTTCCTCGGGCGCTCACGCAAAATCACAGAAATTTCCTTCTGTCGCTGCTGGAAGCCAAACCGGATTGGTCGCTCCTGCCGTTCAAGCATTTGCAAGAATTGCCTGCCATCCAATGGAAACTGCAGAATTTGACCCAACTGAAGTCAAAAAACCCTGCGAAATTCCAGCTTCAACGCGAAGCGCTTGATGAGCGATTCAAACGGCAATAGCCGTTTTTCAATCCATGCTTGTGGATAGCCCTTTGCCTGATCCCTGATGTCTGAGGCCGCCAGTTTCGACCCGTGACAAAACGTCACAGGTTGGCCGCCCTCCGCATTGAGCCGCTGTTTAAGTTTGCGCCAATACCCTGCAACGCAGGCTCAGCGTGGGCACCGTCGATTCGTTTCAGGGCCAAGAGCGCGGCATCTCTGCCATCACCTTGACACGCAGCAACCCCCAAGGCGAGATCGGCTTCCTGTCTGACATCCGCCGCATGAACGTGGGCATGACCCGCGCACGGCGCAAGCTGCTGCTGGTGGGCGATTCGTCCACGCTTTGCAGGCATCCGTTTTTTGTGGAGTTGTTGGATTATGTGAAGGGGGTGGGGGGCTACCGCACAGCCTATGAGTGTCTGTCCTGAATGGTTTAGGTTGCTAACCAGACAAGGTGATGGGCCCTTGATGCGGTATTGCCAAGCGAGTGCAGGATGGGATAGGAAAATCCCATATTCAAGAAGTTCAGTGAGATATCTGATGGACCGGCTGGATTTAGGGTAAGGGCAAGGGTATGGCTGATCCGACAGCTAGTCTGGCAGGGCGGTGAAATGGGCAATTGCCCGTTTTATTAAAGCCTGTAGATCCTCTGAATGCTTTTGATACTCCGGAGAATTGCTAAACGCTTCAAAACAACGATTCCTCGCATCATTTGCATCCGCTGCAAGACCAAGTTCTACCATTGTGCTGAAAAGAGTGTGGTGATCAATATGGCTTAGAGCCGCCTCTAGATTTCCGTTTGGATTTGTCGACAAATAGGCACGAACTAGAAATTTCTCTGGTTTGTCGTAGGGGTAAATGAACACCGAAAATTCATTATCATTCTCGTGAAAATTTGAGTATGCCGAGTCATTTTTGTAGTCACCATCAAAGACTGCACAGAATCCGAGCTTTGCTCTAAGGTGTTTAAAGTTCCGTTGATGCCTTGTGTAGTCATTCTTAACCTGATCAATTGGACCTGAAGGAATCACATTAATTAATCGCTGTGCATGAGACTCGGATTCTGTAATCGCTAAGATTTGCTTAGTGATCAAGAATTGAGCGAGATCGTCCTCGCAATAGAGTTGGACAAGAGGGTGAGCTACCGAGTCCATCTTGCTACTCGCCGCTTGCATCGAAATCCCAGATGAGCATCTCCATTGGTCATTAACGCTCTCAATAAAACGGCGGGATTTTGCATCCACGGCTGAAAAAGCTGTTGGTGAATGCGTGGTAAAAATTATTTGTTTTTTGTCGATCCATGACACTATATGGACGATGTCTAGCACCTTTCTCAAAACAGAAGGATGAATTCCCGCCTCTATTTCCTCAATCAAGATGAGGCTGTTCTTCGGGCTTTCAATTAGATCCTTAAGTAAGTAGATCACCGCCTCCTCACCAGTGGCAGCGTTGTAAGTTGAGTACACCACTCCAGGACGCTCAATGACGAAACAACGTCGATTTAGGTGCCACCCAGCCTCAGAAATCGAGGTGACTGGCGTGTCGAATATGTATGAGAACGCTTGGGCAATGTCTTGCCTGAGTGGAGTGGCTGCTGCTGTGTTTGCTTTTCTAAGTAGTGAGTCCGAAAATGCACGCGCTGGTAGTAAGCGTTCCAAGTCAATGAATCGTACTTCACGACCACGGATTTTTGCATTCGAGCGCTTATTGTCTGAACTCTTTTTTCCGATGCCACTCCATGCACGAGAGGTATGCAGGCGTTTTCCAGTACCTTGAAAAATTCTTGCAGCGTGCCTCCATTCCATTCCATATTGGTAGTCAGCGTTGATAGTTTCATGTGAGGTGAAGGATAGGACATCATTCCATCCATGCTCACGTATACCAATACTTGACGATGTTGCATCTGGACGTAGAAAATTTTCGTGGCTGCATGCCATTAGTAAGAGTAGGCTTGTTTTGCCTGATCTGTTGACTCCGGCAATAGCTGTAATTGGATGAGTGAACTCGATATTGAGATTAACAATATGTCGAAAACGAGTAACGTGAATAGACTGGGTAAACCAAGTAAAACTTTTATTTGGATTATCAAATGTCATTACGTCACACTCCATAAGCTTTTGCTTCGTTGTACGTAGGTTTTGTATCTGCAATGCCACTTTTAACTCCCTATGGTTTTCGTGTTTTTTTGGCTGCTGGCGCGGGCAGCAAGCTGGTGACGCGTTGGTACAGCTCGAACAGGAAGGCCACGCGTTCGGCGTCGGAGGCGTAGGTCTTTTTGCCGCCGCTGGGTTGGTAGGCGGCGTCTACTGCGGCGTCTAGTTTTTGGTGGGCCTTGAGCAGGGCCGGGGGCATGGTCAGTGGGTCGTACAGGTCGGCGAGGGACGCGTCTGCAAATTGGGCGCGGGCGTCGAGCACGCCTTTTGCGGCTTGTTCGATGGCGTTGCGGTGTTTGTCGCTGAGTGCCTCACCTGCGAAGCCGGGCCAAGGGTAGTTGTTGTAGACGATAGTGTTGGAGTACCGGAAATCACTTTTCAGTCGCCCGCAGGTGAAGCGCATGAAGGCGTTGTGCATGGCGCTGGTCATGACGCCGAAGTGAAACAGCGATGCAGATGGAATGATCAAGGTCGCATCGCTGGCGATGGTGGAATGTTCAATAAATCCGATTGGTAAATAGGCTCTTTTCTCCGATGAAACGCGGGGAATCAATAGGTAGCTACCGTATTCCGGCTGACGAATCTCACCAAATAAGGTCGGGGTACCTGCCAGATCTTGCGTGGCTTTTCTTGTGCTGGCCGAACGAAGTGTTTTTACTCTTTGGGTTCTTCATCAATTGCACTGTGATTTTCCCCTTGCTGCAGGACAATCCAGCGATTCACTATTTCCGACTTGAACATGAAAGATAACGCACTGTATGAGCATCTTCTCGGACTGAAGGCCCCATGGTCGGTCAAGAAGGTGGACCTGTCCTTGGCCGACCAGCGCGTGGTGGTTGAAGTGGTCTTGAAGAAAGGCCAGGTCTGGGGCGACCCCACCGATGCCACCAAGAGAGCGCACATCAATGGCTGGACCGAGCGCCAGTGGCGTCACCTGGACACCTGCCAGTTCGAGACCATCATTAAGGCGCGTATTCCCCAACTTAAGTTCAGTGACGGTACGGTCGAAGAACTGACGGTGCCATGGGCACAGCGCTACAGCCGTGTGACCACCTTGATGGCAGCCTTCGTTATCAAGCTGCTTGAGGCCTGTCCCACTACGCAAGCAGTCTGTACGCTGACCCGGTTGTCCTGGAGTACGGTCAATGCCATCATGGTCAGCGCCGTGGAGCGCGGCATGTTGCGACGTACGGAGCAAGAGATTACGTACCTTGGCATAGATGAGAAGAGCTCTGAGAAGGGCCACACCTACGCCAGCATCCTGACCGACATTGACCGCTCGCGCGTACTGGACTTGGTGCCTGAGAGGAAACTGGTGGCGGCCGTGAGCCTGTTGGAGACACTTACTCCAGCGCAACGCGCGTCGGTCAAGGCGGTGGCCATGGACATGTGGCCAGCGTACATGAGTGCAACCAGGCAATGCATGCCGCAGGCAGACATCGTGCATGACAAGTTCCACGTCTCCAAGTACCTCGGTGAGGCGGTGGATGCGGTCAGAAAGCAAGAGCACCGCAAGCTGTCCCAGACAGGTGACTCGCCTTTGAAGGGCAGCAAGTGGGCCTGGTTGAGGAAATACCCAGATGGTCGAAGTGCTGAGGCTGTTTCGTTTCGGGTCTTGAACCAGCTTAACTTGAAGACGAGCAGGGCCTGGCGCATCAAGGAGAACTTCGGCCAGTTCTGGAGCTACAGCTACAAGGGCGCTGCCAAAAGATTCTTCAAAGCCTGGTCGAGCAACGCGATGAGAAGCCGTCTGGCGCCTGTGAAGAAGGTCGTCAAGATGCTGCGCCGCCACGAGGAAGGACTGCTCAACTACAGTCAGCATGGAATTAGCAACGCCTGTGCAGAAGGCTTCAACAGTGCCATCCAACTGATCAAGGCCAATGCCCGAGGGTTTCGTAACTTCACCAATTACCGGGCGAGGATTTTGTTTCATTGTGGCAAGCTGAACTTGGCTATGGCTTGAATAATCACAGTGAATTCAACGAAGCTCCACTCTTTGAACGCGATCCATCACCTGTGGCATCTTCCGCAATGCGGCTGGTGGACAATTTTTGAGCCACAAACACCAGCGCGGAATTTTGTTGATGAACTCTTCAGCACCAAGGAAAGGCCGTATCCAAGGCGCAGCGTCGGGACATTCGATCAGCAGTTGTTCTTTTTCTGGATCTGTGAGGAAAAAATTACCCCCGTCGTTGGCCATGGAGCCAAACACGATCGGTGCAACATTACAGATGGGCGTACGACGAGATGGCAGCACCACGTCTGGTGCATCGACCAGGTATGGGTTGATGTTTTTCACCTCGACTGCCAAAGGCTCACCATTGACGATTGCATATTCATAAATGGTTTTAGGTGTTGAGTTGGTGAGTGAGAAGCCTAGGATGACGCAGTGCACAGCAGCATTGCCGGACGCTTCGTTGCTCCATTTGAATGTGCGATGAGCGAAATTGATCTTTATCCCTTGCGCGATCAACCAGCCCCAAAGTACGCCAACTTGTTCTCCTTGGACGATGCTGTTGGTAGATACAAAACCAACGTTGAGCATTGGATTTGCCTTGGCGTAGTTGGCCGACTTGATGTACCAAGCTGCAACGAAATCCAATACGCCGCCGCTTTCAAGCGGTTGGTATATCGGTGCAACATCGGCTTTTTGTTCTGGTGTTTGGTATTGCTTGCCAAGAAACGGCGGATTGCCCAACACATAACTGCACCGCTCCGCAGGCAGCACCTCGTTCCAGTCCAGCCGCAGCGCGTTGGCGTGGCGGATGCCGGGTGTGCTTTTGAGCGGGATGCGGGCAAAGTACTGGCCAAACTCCACGCTCACGCGCAGGTTCATTTGGTGGTCCACCAGCCACAGGGCCACTTGCGCAATCTGCGCCGGAAACTCTTCGATCTCGATGCCGTAAAACTGGTCCACGTTCACGCCAATCAGGGCGTGCACGTCCACCGTCATCTGGCCTTTGTGGGCGCTCAGTTCGTGGCTGGCACGCAGCACTTTCAGCTCCAGCTCGCGCAGTTCGCGGTAGCTGATGACCAAGAAGTTACCGCACCCACAGGCGGGATCAAAAAACGTCAGTTGCCGCAGCTTTTTGTGAAACTCAAACAGCTTGTTGCGGTGGCCCTTCACGCGTTCAAACTCGGCGTGCAGCTCGTCCAAGAACAGCGGCTTGATGAGCTTGAGGATGTTGGCCTCTGACGTGTAGTGCGCCCCCAGGTTGCGGCGGGCCTTCTCGTCCATGATGCTTTGGAACAGGCTGCCAAAGATGGCGGGGCTGATGGCCGACCAGTCGAGCGCACAGGCGTCCAGCAGGGCTTCGCGCATGGCGGTGCTGAAGTCGGCCATGGGCAGGGTTTCTTCAAACAGTTTGCCGTTGATGTACGCAAACTGGCCCAGTTGCTCGTCGATGTTTTTGCTGCGTTGGCCCTCGTGCGTGTTGAGCACCTGAAACAGTTGCCCCAGGCGCGGCCCCAGGTCCGAGCCGTCGGGCGCGGTGCGTTCTTCGACAAAGTCGCGAAACGATTGCGCGGGCTGAAAGATGCCGGTGTCGTCGGCAAACAGGCAAAACAGCAGGCGCACCAGCAGCACCTCCAGCGCGTGGCCGCTGTAGCCGCTGGCTTTCAGGGCGTCGTGCAGGCGGCCCATGCGTTCGGCGGCCTTGATGTTGACCGGGTCTTCGGCCTGGATGTCTTGCACCTTGTAGCCCGCCAGCAGGCCAAAGAGCTTGACGTGTTTGTGCAGGTGCTGGAGTTCAAACTCCACCGTCTCGTGGGTCTTGCCTGAGGCCAGGCGGCACACCCGAAAGCGGGCAAAGTCGCAGACCACCACCAACTGGGGCAGGTCGCGCTCGGGCAGGTTGTGCAGGTAGCCAATGGCCTGGTCCAGCGCGTCGTCAAGGCTTTTGCCGCGTGACTTGTGCTCCACCAGCAGCACGCCGGGCCAAAACAAATCCACAAAGCCTTGCGCACCGCCGAGCTTTTTGACGTTCAGCTCGAAGGTGGCCACGCGTTTGTTGGTGATGCCAAAGATTTCAAAGAAGTCGATCCAAAAGGGCTTGGCCTGGCTGTCTTCGTTGTAGGCGTCGGCCCAGGTCTTGCTAAAAAGCAATGCCCTGGATTTGATTTCGTTCCAGTTAAGACCCATTTGGTACTCACAAAGTGAGATTGGATCGTAACTGAAAGTTTTTTTATTTTTATAGGTGGTAGCGCTATGGAAGTGACGGCATGCTCATTTCCCGGCCTGAGGGCCGGGGATTCTTGCGGATCAAGCGGCCAAGCGCTCAATCTTGGGGCGCTTGACCTTGCCCGCTTGATAAAGGTCGTGTTGCATCTGCATGCCTGCCCACATTTCGGCACTGGTGCCGAAGGCTTGCGCAAGGCGATAAGCCATGTCGGCAGAGACTCCGGATGCGCCAGACACCACACGCGAGAGCGTGACTCGGTTGACGCCCAGCTTGACGGCGGCCTCGGTGATGGTGATATTGCCCAGATATTCCCGAAGGACTTCCCCTGGGTGCGGGGGGTTGTGCATGCGAGTCATGATGGCCTCAAAAAAGCGTTGCAGGCTATTGTGACGAACTGTGATGATCATTTGTGGCGCTTTGGAGTGTGTAGCGCTTTGCGCTACAACTTGATCAATAAACCGCATCCGTCACGATATCAAGTTTGTTGATGTACAAATCAAGGGTGGCTTGCTGCACCAACTTGCAAAGTTGGCGCGATTATTTATAATCGCGCCAACATGTCAGACTTCAACCATCAACTTTTAACCGCCATTCAGGCTCAGCCGGAGGGTTTATCGCTTGCGCAAGCCAGTGCGGCATGGCCCGATGTGCCGCGCCGCAGCTTGCAAAGGGCCTTGGCGCAAGCGGTGGCTGGTGGTCAAATTGCGCCAATTGGCAAGGCCCGCGCCACCCGATATGTGGCCAATTTAGAAATCGCGCCAAAAGTGTTGGCTTACGCTTTGCCCACTTCCGTGGG
Source organism: Limnohabitans sp. (assembly GCF_023910625.1). NCBI lineage: Bacteria > Pseudomonadati > Pseudomonadota > Betaproteobacteria > Burkholderiales > Comamonadaceae > Limnohabitans > Limnohabitans sp. Next base: position 1,434,260 of record NZ_JAAVVW010000003.1, on the reverse strand, counting down.
TTTGTCAGAGTCGTCCGCTTGGCGCGCCGAAGAGGAACTCTCCACGGGCCAGTGGCCGCTGTCGCCTGACAGCAAAGACATTCGGGCTTATCTGGCCAAGCCCTGGGGCACGCGCCAGGCGGCGGGTTACCAGTCCGAGTTTTTGCAGGCCTACCAACCCAACGCCACGTTTTATTTGCCCCAGCCTGTGCGGGCGCAGTTGCACCGCATGGGCCGCACCGGGCCGGGGCCGCAACCTGCGGGCACTTATGGCCGTGCCGTGCTCGACCGTTTGCTGATCGACTTGTCTTGGGCATCCAGCCATCTGGAGGGCAACACCTATTCGCGCCTGGACACCCGCGCCCTGATCGCGCACGGGCAGCAGGCCCAAGGCCACGGCGTGACCGAAACGCAGATGATCCTGAACCACAAGGCCGCCATCGAGCTGCTGATGGACAACGTGGCCGCGCCGCAGTTCAGCCGCTATTTGTTGATGAACTTGCACAGCGCTTTGTCAGAAAACCTGCTTGAAAGCCCCGAGGACGAAGGCCGTCTGCGCTTGCATCCGGTGCAAATTGGGCAAAGCCCATACCAGCCGCCATCGGGCCAGTCGCTCATTAGCACTTTGCTCGATGAAGCGCTGGCCAAATTCAACGCCATCGAAGACCCATTCGAGCAGTCGTTTTTTGCCATGGTGCACTTGCCGTATTTGCAGCCTTTTGCCGACTGCAACAAGCGCACGTCGCGCCTGCTGGCCAATTGGCCGCTGCTGCGGGCTAATTTGTGCCCGCTGACGTTTTTGGGCGTGTCGCAGGCTTGGTACACCGCCTCGGTGCTGGGCATTTACGAGATGAACCGTGTGGAGCTGCTGCGCGACATGTTCATGTGGGCGTATGAGCGATCGACCAAGGAGTATTTGACGGCCAAGTCCAGCGTGGTCGAGCCCGATGTGCTGCGCTTGACTTACCGCGAGGCCATTCGCCAGATCGTCAAAGACGTGGTGCAAAACCCCGAGCAAGACCCGCTGAAGCGGGTGGCCAGCCAAGTGGATTTGGCCGCGCCTGGCCCGGATCGTGAAAATGTTCGGGCCTTGGTCATGCAAGAGCTGCGCCGTTTGCACGAAGGCGTGTTGGCCCGCTATGGTTTGCGCCCGCAAGAGCTGGAGCGCTGGCGCAGCATTCAGGGTTAAGCCGCTGACTGGCCAATGCCTTTTGCAGGAGAGTAGGGAGGCAGGAGAAACTGGACGGCGGCTGGAGGGAAAAATTGGCCTCAAAGCCGCATGAATACTAGGATTGCGGCTTTTGAATGAAATCCTTGAATTCTGGACAGTTTTGGGAGGTCTGTGGGGATTTTTGATGGAAAAGAGCGGGAAATTGTTTTCAGGGGTGAGTGAAAAATCCCAGTTGATGTGTCTTTGAATTGGGTTTGAAGGAAGTTAGAAGGCCGCTTGTGCGGCCTTTATTTTTGGGCGGCCGCAGTTGCCAAGTGTTCGGCCACGATGCGGGCGGCAATGGATTGGTCGCTGGCCGGAAAACCGATCAAGCGGCGGGCCGGGACGCCCGGATGTGTGACCCGGGAAAATACGCCGCCACCAAACGCCAGCGCTTTTCGGTTTTTTGGGCGGATGGTGTACGAGCCTTTGCCCTCGCCGTGGGTGCCGGTACCGAAGTGGTGCCAGGCGGCTTTGTGGTCGTTGGTGCCGACTCGCAGCTCGCCGCCGGTCACTTGGTAGCTGAAGCGGAGCAAGTCCCCATATTGATAGAGGATGCGGGCAGCTTTGTTGGCCATGATCTTTTGGCCTGCCGCGATGTTTGAGCTGGCCCCGCGTTTTTTGTTGCCGATGCTTGTGACGCGCTGCTGTTTGGCTTCGACCGCACGGTACAGCGTGGACTTGGCCAGCGGTGCCCACGGGTTGCCGTCCGGGTCCAGGCCTTTGGCGTGGCGGTCCTGGTTGGCATTGAGCAGCGACTCGCCCACGCTGGACAAAATGAGGCCGGGTTGGGCGATGGTCTTGCGCAGCGACTTCAAGACGTTGGCGTAGGGTTCAATTTGCAGGTCGATCACATAATGCATACAATCTCCTTGTGGTGGCACCAGACTCGGCTATGCACCGTACTGCACAACGCGGTCACCACACGACGGCCCCTCACGGGGCCGTTTTCTTTTGGTGAATCAGTTTGCCGAGGCGTACTTTGTCCAAGTAGCCCATGGTGTTTGGGGTGAAGGTGGTCGCACCTGTCCAGCCGTTACCGCCCCATTCAAAAATGGCGATCCCAGTCTGTTCTTTGCCATCGACCTCAAAAACTTTGATGTAGCGGCGCTTCAGACGCCACTGGCCGGTGGCCCGGCCTTCGGGTGACCAATCAGGTGCCCAGTGCCACCACACTTCGTCGGGTTCGGCCAGCGCGTAGGCCAGCAGGTTGAGGTCTTCAATGCGTGCGCCTTTGCCCGAAGACGCCAGCCATTTGAACGGGCCGTTTTCTTTGTCGGCCCCAGCCGTAAAAAGCGCCCGGCTCACGGTGATGGGGGTGCCGGTGACGTCTTCAAAGATGGCCCCTTGTGCTTTTGTGGCACCAAGGAGCGCACCCCTGTGCGCGATGGTCTTCGGGGCGTGTGCCACGCCCATCGCCCACGGGGTGGGCTCCTACAAAACCTGTGAATGCTCAGCCTTTCAAACCTTGCAGCATATTCACGGTGTTCACGCCCACCTCTTCCGCTGCGTAGCCGCCTTCAAACGTCAACACCGTGGGCAACCCCAGTTGCGCGGCGGCGAGTCGGTGCGAAAAGCGTGCTTAGAGGCCAGCGGCCAAACCGAGGGCAGGGCGTCGCGCTCGGCATTGGCTGGGTCCTGCGCCACCCAGTCGTCCCAGGCCCGCGCCAAAAAAGCCAGATAGTCCGGCGCATGAACGCGGGCCATGGCGGCGTGCACATCCAGCGCTGCATCGGGGCTCATCAACTGCCCCACCGGGCGACGCTGCAGTTCATCGAGCACATAGCGCAAACGGTCGGGCACTTCATGGCAATCGACCAAGCGGCCCCGGAACATTTCCTGGCGGCCTGCGTGTTGGGCGTGGTGCGTGTTGTGGAAGATTTTCATGAGGGTGATGGGTCAAAGGGTGTTGATCTGCTGCCATGCCACTGGGTCATGAAATCCAGAACTTTCTGGCCATTTTCTTCGTCGCTGAGCATATCCAGGGGCAGTGCGTTGCCCCAGTAGGCATTGGGTTGCTGTAGCCACTTGTAAACGTCGCTCGATCTCATGCCGTTGGCGTTGCTGATTTGCAGCGCCTGCGCGATGCGATCAGGACGCGGATACCAAGAGATGGGCTTGGTGTAAGGGCGTCTGGCGGGGATGACGCGAGGCAGCTCGCAGCTTGCCAACTCATCTTCGGTGATGTGGCTTCGTACCCACAGGGCTTGGTCGTTCAATTCCTGATTGGGGGTGCGTTGGTGATGACGAGTTGGGACCACAAGTCCAATTTTCACGGGGGTTAACGTGTTGATCATCTCCAGCGCAGGCTGGATGTCGGTGTCATTGGTGACGATCACGGCATGGTCAATCTCGCCTAGGATCGCATCTTTGAAGGCGTGCAATGCCAGGCTGACATCGCTCTTTTTTTCTTCAACTTTCCAGATGTTCACTCTTTGACAGTCTCGCGGCCATCGCTCTGGGTTTTGAGGGTCAACGCGTTTGGCGTGGGCCTCGTTCAAGGCGTAGTTGCCTTTGATGATTTCAAGTGAATCTTGGGAGTGCTTGGCAAGAGCCCCCAAGTAGCTTCTTTGGCTGGTGCGACTGTCAGGGTCTTGGGCTACTTTTTCCAGAATTTCGGCGGTGAAATACTTGATGCTCAGATTCTCAAGGTCAAGCCGTAGTTGCACGCCGTTTGACTGGGCTGTGATGGATGGAAGCACCTTGTATTTGAACAACTTCACCAGGTCAAGCCATTTGTGGCTTGTGCCCTTCAGGCAGCCGTAATAGAAGTTGTAGCCGTCGATGTAAACGCGGGTACGAAGCAAAAGGACCCCCTGAAACGAAAAAACCGGCTTTCGCCGGCTTTTTCCCCCGTGCCCCAGATGGTCATGCCACGCTAAGAGCTCGGGTTAGTTGTTGACGAAATTATGCCGCAATTTTTGATGATGTCTTCCTGGGTGTGATCATCCTTTAAAAAATAAACTTATAGTGTATTTTTTATGCTCAATAAGACCAATTTAGAGGTGTTAACGCCCGGTTTGACAGGCGTGGGAATTGCGATCAAATTGGACAGATGATCAGTTGAAGGGGGGCGAGATGCAGACATGGCCAGTACAAGACGCGAAAGAGCGGTTCAGTGAATTTTTGGATGCTTGCCTGCTTGAAGGGCCCCAAATGGTCACGCGGCACGGTACCGAAGCGGCCGTGCTGGTGTCTGTACAAGAGTGGCGGCGGTTGCAGTCGGTTGCGCGGCCTTCCTTAAAAGAACTACTGCTTTCTGACCAGACCCGCGCTAACATGGTTGTTGCGCCACGCGGGCAAGCCAAGCGTCGATCTGTAAAGCCGATGCTGTGACCTTGCCCCCGAAAAACGTACTGCTTAGCTGATGGTTAAAAATCAGTTCAAGGAGAACGAAATGAGTGAAACGAGAAAACGGGCCAAGTACACGCTGGAATTCAAGATGGAGGCGGTCAGGCTGGTCAAAGGCGGACAGGCGGTATCGGTCACGGCCAAAGTGTTGGGCATCCCCAAAGCAAGCTTGGACAACTGGGTCAAGCTCAGTGCCAAGGGCCAACTTAAAGGCGCGGGGGATAAGCCTGTCAGTGCGGAGCAAATGGAGCTGGCCCGCCTTAGAGCGCAATTGGCCCGCGTGACCATGGAGCGCGACATCCTAAAAAAAGCCACGGCGTACTTCGCTCGGGAATCACTGTGAAGTACGCCTGGATAGCCAGCAACAAAGCCCATTGGCCCATCTCCTTGGCCTGCGAAGTGCTTGGCGTGAGCGCCAGCGGCTACTTTGAACATGGCCGACGCAAGAAGTTCCCCAAACCCAGTAAGCCCGGTGCTCACAAACGCATGAGCGACGAAGCACTATTGGCGCACATGCGCGCCATCCATGCAGAAGTCAAAGGGGAATACGGCTGGCCCAAGATGTGGAAGGAATTGGTGGCGCGTGGGCATCGGGTCGGCAAAGAGCGGGTACGCCGCTTGATGCAGTTGCACGGCATCCGTGCCAGGTGCAAACGCAAGTTTGTCGTTACCACGGATAGCAAACACCATCTGCCCATTGCGCCTGACTTGGTCAAACGCAACTTCACCCCGACAGCGCCCAACCAGGTCTGGACGGGCGACATCACCTACATCGCCACGGACGAGGGTTGGTTGTACCTGGCAGCTGTCATTGACCTGTTCAGCCGCCAGGTGGTGGGATGGAGCATGCAGCCGCACATGCAAAGCAGCCTGGTGACAGACGCGTTAAAGATGGCATGGTTCCGGCGTCAGCCAGCGCCAGGCCTGATCTTCCATTCGGACCGAGGCAGCCAATACTGCGGGCATGAGTTCCAGGGCACGCTGGCGGGTTACAAGATGAGAAGCTCCATGAGTCGCAAGGGAAACTGCTGGGACAACGCACCCACGGAGAGTCTGTGGGGCCGACTCAAAGTGGGCAGGCTATACGGGCAGAGGTTTGCAACCCGCAGACAGGCGATGGATGAGGTGATTGACTGGCTGACGTTCTACAACCACCGGCGGTTGCACTCCACGTTGGGCTACGTCAGTCCGATGCAGTTTGAGAAACGCTGGGACGCGGCACAGCGATTGAAGGCCGCATAATAAAGCGGCTAAGAGGTACGTCAAACAGGGGCAGGTTCAAGGTGCAACAAAATCCCCCAACGTTGCCGAATGGCAAAAATCCCGACTACATCGTCAATGGGCAAGTGTTTGATAACTATGCGCCCTCTACAAGCAGTGCGCGAAATGCTGCGTCGGAGATACAAGGCAAAGTTGCCAAAGGACAGACCGAAAATGTAGTCGTCAATTTGTCGGATACGACAATTACGCCTGCTCAGTTGCAAGCGCAACTTACCAGCTATCCAATCCCTGGGCTTAAGCAAGTAGTTGTCATCGACCAAGCTGGCAAGGTTGTTGTTGTTAAGGTGCCGAACTAATATGTCAGTTGATCTATTTTGCTATTCGTCGTTGCCCGTAGTGCATGTGGCAAAGGTGCTTGATTCGTTGATAGCCGAGCATCCTGGCCTCTTCTATTCCAGAACCTCTGCCTGCCAAACTCGATTCATCGTTTACGAAGTGTCTGAGGCCAACGAAGTTCAAAAAGAGATTGCTCTTGAGCATGGTCTTGTTGCAGCTTCTGAATTCATGATCAGTCTTAACGATAAAGGCTCGTCAAACTTGGTTCGGACAGTGTTGGTACTTGTAAGGGCTGCGCTCGGTACTGAAAACGTAATCATCATGTCCGATGGTGTGTTGCGACCCTGACCTGACCTTGCCCCCGAAAAACGTACTGCTTAGCTGATGGTTAAAAATCAGTTCAAGGAGAACGAAATGTGTGAAACGAGAAAACGGGCCAAGTACACGCTGGAATTCAAGATGGAGGCGGTCAGGCTGGTCAAAGGCGGTCAGGCGGTATCGGTCACGGCCAAAGTGTTGGGCATCCCCAAAGCAAGCTTGGACAACTGGGTCAAGCTCAGTGCCAAGGGCCAACTTAAAGGCGCGGGGGATAAGCCTGTCAGTGCGGAGCAAATGGAGCTGGCCCGCCTTAGAGCGCAATTGGCCCGCGTGACCATGGAGCGCGACATCCTAAAAAAAGCCACGGCGTACTTCGCTCGGGAATCACTGTGAAGTACGCCTGGATAGCCAGCAACAAAGCCCATTGGCCCATCTCCTTGGCCTGCGAAGTGCTTGGCGTGAGCGCCAGCGGCTACTTTGAACATGGCCGACGCAAGAAGTTCCCCAAACCCAGTAAGCCCGGTGCTCACAAACGCATGAGCGACGAAGCACTATTGGCGCACATGCGCGCCATCCATGCAGAAGTCAAAGGGGAATACGGCTGGCCCAAGATGTGGAAGGAATTGGTGGCGCGTGGGCATCGGGTCGGCAAAGAGCGGGTACGCCGCTTGATGCAGTTGCACGGCATCCGTGCCAGGTGCAAACGCAAGTTTGTCGTTACCACGGATAGCAAACACCATCTGCCCATTGCGCCTGACTTGGTCAAACGCAACTTCACCCCGACAGCGCCCAACCAGGTCTGGACGGGCGACATCACCTACATCGCCACGGACGAGGGTTGGTTGTACCTGGCAGCTGTCATTGACCTGTTCAGCCGCCAGGTGGTGGGATGGAGCATGCAGCCGCACATGCAAAGCAGCCTGGTGACAGACGCGTTAAAGATGGCATGGTTCCGGCGTCAGCCAGCGCCAGGCCTGATCTTCCATTCGGACCGAGGCAGCCAATACTGCGGGCATGAGTTCCAGGGCACGCTGGCGGGTTACAAGATGAGAAGCTCCATGAGTCGCAAGGGAAACTGCTGGGACAACGCACCCACGGAGAGTCTGTGGGGCCGACTCAAAGTGGGCAGGCTATACGGGCAGAGGTTTGCAACCCGCAGACAGGCGATGGATGAGGTGATTGACTGGCTGACGTTCTACAACCACCGGCGGTTGCACTCCACGTTGGGCTACGTCAGTCCGATGCAGTTTGAGAAACGCTGGGACGCGGCACAGCGATTGAAGGCCGCATAATAAAGCGGCTAAGAGGTACGTCAAACAGGGGCAGGTTCAGGCGCAGGTGCTCGTCGAGCAGCGCATACACATCTGGCCGAGCGGGATCGTCGGGTGCAATGGTCATGGGCATGGCAGGTGGTGTTCTCGCGTTGTGGCTCAACTCGCTTCAGCCAAATTCCCGAAACCCCTTGAGCGCTGGCAGCGGCGCAAAGTTCGCCTCGCGTTTTTGTTGCATGGCGCTGATGGCCTCGCGCACGTTGGCGTTGCTCCAGATCGCGCCTTGCAGCCAGCCCATGTGGCGCAGGCTGTCTTCGGTGCTGTGGTCGCGGGCGTAGTGCAGCACTTGCTTGGTGCCCCAGATGGCCACGGGTGGTTTGCTGGCGATTTCTTTGGCGGCTTGCAGGGCAGCGGCCACGGTGGCTTCGTGGGTGGGCAGCACCTCGTTCACCAGGCCGTGGGCCAGGGCTTTGTCGGCACTCAGGCGCCTGCCGGTGTAGGCCAGTTCTTTGACCAAGGCCATGGGCAGCAGTTTGGGCAGGCGCTGCAAGGTGCCCACGTCGGCCACCATGCCGATGTTGATTTCTTGAATGCAGAAGAACGCATCGGCCGAGGCATAGCGCATGCAGCAGGCGGTGACCATGTCCACCGCGCCGCCAATGCAGCCGCCGTGGATGGCTGCGATCACTGGGATGCGCAGTTCTTCGAGCAAGGTGAAGGTGTGCTGCATGTCGGTCAGCAGGTCATAAACGGCCGAGCGGCCTTCGGCGCTGGTGTCGTCCATCTGGATGGCGCTGCCAAAGGTCTGCAGGTCCATGCCTGCGCTGAAGTGTTTGCCCGTGCTGGAGATGACCAGTGCCCGCGCCGTGCCTGCCCTGTGGATGTCGGTCAGCACCTCGTGCAGTTCGCGCCAAAAGGTCGGGTGCATGGTGTTCATCGCCTCGGGGCGGTTCAGCACCAGGTGGGCAATGTGGTTTTCAGTCGAGAGGGAAAAGCAGCTGAGTTTGTCCATGGTCATTCACTTGAGGGGGGTCTTGGTCGGGTGTTTGACTATAAGCGGCGTCGGGGGTCTGCGCTGTCCCGGCTTTGACCAACGAGCCCACCCGCACCCCCAACAGCCGCAGGCGGCGTGAAAGGTCCACCCGCTTGAGGCATTGGCCTGCGATCAGCCGGATGTGTTTGGCGTCTGCCGTGTATTTGGTCAGGGTCTGGTCTCGCGTCACGGCCTGAAAATTGTCGTACCGCAGCTTGATGCCGATGGTTTTGCCTTCGTAGCCTTTGCGCTGCAAGTCGGCGGCCACTTGCTCGCACAGGCGGGTGAACACCGCACTCAACTCGGCGCGGTCGCGCACGGCGTGCAGGTCGCGCTCAAAGGTGGTTTCGCGGCTCATGCTGACGGGTTCGCTCTCGGTTTCCAGCGGGCGGTCGTCGCGGCCCCAGGCGGCATCAAACAGCCAGGCGCCGTAGCTTTTGCCAAAGTTTTCCACCAGCCAGTGCGGCTCACGCGCCGCCAGCTCGCCAATGGTGTGGATGCCAAAGCCCTTGAGCTTTTCATCGGCCTTGGGGCCCACGCCGTTGATCTTGCGGCAAGCCAGCGGCCAGATCAGGGTTTGCAAATCGGCCTCGTGCACGATGGAGATGCCCTTGGGTTTGTTGAACTCGCTGGCCATTTTGGCGATGAGTTTGTTGGGCGCCACGCCGATGGAGCAGGTCAGGCCCGTGGCCTCAAAAATGCTTTTTTGGATCAAGCGTGCCAGCACCCGCCCGCCTTCGCGCTGGCCGCCGGGCACGTCAGTGAAGTCGATGTAGACCTCGTCCACGCCCCGGTCTTGCATGATGGGGGCGATGTCCAGAATGATGCTTTTGAAGGTGCGCGAAAAGTGCCGATACCGCTCAAAGTCCACCGGCAACAAAAGGGCCTGCGGGCACAACTTGGCGGCTTTCATCAGGCCCATGGCCGAGCCGATGCCGAACTGCCGCGCCGCATAGGTGGCGGTGGTGATCACGCCGCGCCCGGTGTAGCCCTCAAGGCGCGGGAAAAAGTCGACCGGGATGCGGTCCAGCCGCTTGGCAAAGCTCTCTTCGGTCCATTCGCCATCCGGGTAGGCCGCTTGCAGTTTGGCCAGCAGGTCGTCTTCTTTGCGGCGGCCACCACCGATGACCACCGGCAGACCCTTGAGCTGTGGGTAGCGCAGCAGCTCGCAGGACGCGTAAAACGCGTCCATGTCGAGGTGGGCAATGCGGCGGATGGGCGGGGCCACGGCGCTTGAAACGGGTGAATCAGTCACCCGTCAAGCATAGCGCGCCCCCAAGGGGTTTTGCGCTTGCCAAACCCCTGCCGGGCTTGTTTATTGGCCCGTAGGAAAGGTGCCTGGCAGCAAGATGCTTTTGTCCACCGTGTCCATTTGCGTGCGACCGCAAAAGGCCATGGTCAGGTCGAGTTCTTTGTGGATGATTTCCAGCGCTTTGGTCACGCCCGCTTCGCCCATCGCGCCCAGGCCATACAGCATGGAGCGGCCAATGTAGACGCCCTTGGCACCCAAGGCGCGGGCTTTGACCACGTCCTGGCCGCTGCGGATGCCGCCGTCCATGTGCACTTCAATGTTCTGGCCCACGGCATCCACGATGGCGGGCAGGGCTTCGATGCTGGACTGTGCGCCGTCGAGCTGGCGGCCGCCGTGGTTGCTGACGATCAGGGCGTCCGCGCCCGATTGCACCGCCAGGTGGGCATCATCCACGTCCTGAATGCCCTTCAAAATCAGCTTGCCACCCCAGCGTTTTTTGATCCATTCGACATCGCCCCAGTTCAGGCCGGGGTCGAACTGCGAGGCGGTCCACGAAGACAGGCTGCTCATGTCGGCCACGCCTGTGACGTGGCCCACGATGTTGCCAAACTGGCGGCGCGGTGTGCCCAGCATGCCCAAGGCCCAGCGGGGCTTGCTGGCGATGTTGATCATGTTGGCGAGCGTCAGCTTGGGCGGTGCAGACAGGCCGTTTTTCAGGTCCTTGTGGCGTTGACCCAAAATTTGCAAGTCCAGCGTGAGCACCAGCGCGCCGCAGTTGGCGGCTTTGGCGCGGTCAATCAGGCGCTCGATGAAGCCCTTGTCTTTCATCACATAGAGCTGAAACCAAAAGCCTTCACCGGCATGCTGGGCCACGTCTTCGATGGAGCAGATGCTCATGGTGGACAGGGTGAAGGGCACGCCAAACTTTTTGGCCGCGCGGGCGGCCAGGATTTCGCCATCGGCGTGCTGCATGCCCGTCAGGCCCGTGGGCGCAATGGCCACGGGCATGGCGACTTTCTCGCCCACCATGGTGCTGGCGGTGCTGCGGTTTTCCATGTTCACGGCCACGCGCTGGCGCAGCTTGATCTTTTGAAAATCGCTTTCGTTGGCCCGGTAGGTGCTCTCGGTCCAAGAGCCGCTGTCCGCGTAGTCATAAAACATGCGCGGCACGCGCTTTTCGGCCAAAACGCGCAGGTCTTCGATGGTGGTGATCACGGACATTGGGGGGCTCCTGGGTTTTTATCAAGCAGAACTGACCCGCATCGTAGCGGTTGACTTGCTGCCCAGCTTGTGAAACGCGGGACAGTGCAGTTGAAATTTATTCAGGCTCTGCCGCCCACAGCCAAGCCCTGTGACGCTTCAGGGCTCGCTCAGTTGCAGGTGGGCCACGCCGTACATGGGGCCACCGGTCCAGGGTGTCATGCACATTTCGGTCCAGCAAGAGACCCAGCCATAGGCTTCGGCCAATGTGTGCTGCGACAGCAGCTCCAGCCTGGGGTGCAAATGCGCCACATCCAGGGCATTGCGGGCTCCCCACAAAAATTCTGCCCCCGTGCCCGCCACGCTGGGGACCAGGTCGGCATGGCCGATGCCCAGCGGTGTCATGAAGTCGCAAACCAGCTCCGAGCCTTCGGGGGCGTTTTCGCCAATTTCGCGCATCACAGCCTTGACTTGTGTAGGTGTCAGGTACATCAGCACACCCTCGCACACCAGCAGCAAGGGCTGGTGTTTGTCGATATCGTTCAAGGGCAAGCGTTGCCACCAGCCCGGTTGGGTCAGGTCCAGGCTGCCATCGTGGGCCGCCTCGGAATGGCAGCGCAGCAGCGCATGGCGCAGCGTCACCACATCCTCCAGATCCACGTCCAGCCAGCGGTTGTGGCCGTTGTTGAACCACTGAAAATAATCCGACAAGCCGGCCCCCAAGTTGATGCCATGCGCTTGCGGGTAATGTGCAAAAAATGCGGTGCCAATTTTTTTGATGAGCTGGGTGCGCCACAGGACGTTCAAGACCGAAGGGTGGTCCTGTAAAAGCGCCAGGGCTTGCTCCTCCATGTTTTGCAACATTTGCTGGGCCTGGGTGTCGCAGGGGTCCAACCACGGATAAATGGAAGACCCGCGTGCACGGGCCACCAGCGGAATCAGCAAAGTGCTGGGTACTGCGCCCAACAAGGGAGCGGCGTCGAAGTGGACATCTTCTTTCATGCTGAGTCTCCTGTGGGCTGGAACCTTTCTTTGTAGGCCTCTTGCAGACCCTTGTGTCTGATGTGCATCAAACGTTTTCTCTAAAAGTGGAGGGGTATACCGCAGGGTATGGGTCTCAACGGCCCCCCCAGCGATCAGGATTTGCAAAAGCCATTAACCTCTTGACTTTCACCAAGCCAGCAATCCCCTTTTTTCCTTCGCGCCATGGATTCCGTCACACAAGTTCTTTTGGGCGCCTCGATTGGCGTGGCCGTCATGGGGCGGCGCACCGCGCTTTGGAAATCTGCCTTGTGGGGCGGTGTGGCAGGTTTGCTGCCCGACCTGGACGTGTTGCTCGACCACGGCGACCCGATCCTGAACATGATTCGGCACCGTGCCGAGACGCATGCCTTGTTGTTGCTGACGCTCTTTGCTTTTCCGATGGCTTGGGGGGTCAGCCGCATCCACCACCAAGCCCGCTTGTATGGCCGCTGGTGCTGGGCGCTGTGGCTGGCCCTGGTGACACACCCTTTGCTGGACCTGATGACGATTTACGGCACCCAGGTGTTTCAGCCTTTTACGGACGAGGCCTATGGGCTGGGCAGCATGTTCATCATCGACCCGGCGTATTCATTGCCCTTGCTGGTGGGGGTGGTGGCCGCGTGCCGTGTCCAAAACGTGGGCAGGGCTTTGCGCATCAATGGCTGGGCCTTGGCCTTGAGCACCGCTTATTTGGCGTGGAGTGCGCTGGCGCAGTGGGGCGTGACACAGCACGCCCGCCAATCGCTGCAGGCGCAGGGTTTGCCCAGCCAGCAACTGCTGGTCACGCCCGCGCCATTGAGCACTTTGCTGTGGCGCGTGGTGGCCATTGACGGTGATCAATTCCATGAAGGCTTTTATGCGCTGATGGACGGCAGCAGGCCCATGCGCTTTGTGGCCCATGACCGGGGTGCCGCCTTGGCCGCGCAAAACGCCGACCACCCGCAGTTGCAGCGCCTGGCGCGGTTCACCGATGGGTTTTACAAGGTGGCTGATGTCAACGGCCGCTTGGTGATCACCGACTTGCGCATGGGGCAAGAGCCTGCCTATGTGTTTTCTTTTGACATAGGCCCGCCCCTGCAAGCGGGCCAAACCCACACCGTGGCGCAACAGCAAAGCCGCCGCATGGATGTGGGCGCGGGTTTGACATGGCTGGGCCAGCGGCTGTGGGGGCACGATGTGCCGCCGCCGGGCGGGCCTTAGAGCGTTTGCCGGTAGCGCTCCATCAGCTGGGCGTGGGTTTCGGATTCGATCTCTTCGCCTTTGAAGGCGCGGATTTGGTCGCGCAGCATCTCGGTCATGTTGGGCATTTGCGCTCGGTCCACCTGTCGAGAAGCGTCCCAGAGTTGCGAGCGCATGAAGGCCTTGGCGCAATGCAAATACACCGACTCCACCGCCACGCGAATGACCACAACCGGCGCACGCCGCGCATCGGCGCACAGCGCCAGATCGGCCAGGTCGGTGGACAACACGGCGCGGCCATTGACGCGCAAGGTCTCGTCAAAACCCGGCACCATGAACAGCAAGCCCAAACGCCCGGTGGCGATGATGTTCTCCAGCGTGTCCAGCCGGTTGTTGCCCGGTGCATCCGGCAGCAGCAGCGTGTGCGCGTCGGGCACCTTGACGAAACCCGGCTCGCCCCCGCGAGGCGATGCGTCCATGTGCCCACCCGCATCGCTGCTGGCCAGCACCACAAAAGGCGACAAGCCTACGAACTGCTGCGCATGCGCGTCCAGCGCGGGGATTTCTTTTTTGAGTGCACGCTCTCGGGCGGGGCCGTAGAGCTGGCGCAGGGCGGTGAGGGTGGTGATGTGTGGGGCAGCCATAGGTGGGTTGCTTCTGTGTGGCGATGTACCCAAATTGGGTTGGTTCATACCCATTTTGGGTATTTGGCAAGGGCGAGCTATGGATATTTAGGCCACCACGGTTGGGTACGCGCTTATTTGTCCTGTATCAGTTCCAGCTGGACTTTGAGTGTGGGCAGGGCTGTTTGCAACGTGCCCCAAACCACGGCAAGGTCGATGTCGAAATAACCGTGTGCAATGCGGTTGCGCATGCCGCGCATGCTTCGCCATGGAATTTGCCGCATGCTCTGCGGCAAATTCAGGGTGCTGGTCCATGACCTTTGTGGCCGCTTCACCCAACACAATCAGGCTCATCACCACCGCCTGCTGGGTGCGCTTGTCCTGCTCGAAATCGGGTTGCGCCATACCTTCTGTGAACGCCTGTGCGTCAGCGATCGCTTGGCGCATGTGACCCAAATAATCGGGCAAACGGTTGATCGTCATAGCGGCCGGGCTTCTTGCACTACAGCATCCCGAAACTTGGCGGGCAAGTCTTTGGGCGTGAGCACATCCACGGACACGCCCAACAAGGTTTGCAACTCGTCTTGCAAGCCACCGAGGTCAAAAAGCGTGGTGCCGGGCAGAGGGTCGACCAACAAATCCAAGTCACTGCCCTCAATGTCATGACCATGCAAAGCCGAACCAAACACGCGCGGGTTGGTCACGCGGTAGCGTGCTGCGGCTTGGCAGACGGCGTCGCGATGTTGGCTGAGTGCTTGGGAGGGGCGCATGGGCGGTAGTTTAAAGCGATTGACCGCCGCTGCCCACTCAGGGTGGCTCGTCTAAAACCCCGACCCCGGCTCACTCAAAAACGCCAGCTCCTCAGGCGTGGACTCGCGGCCCAGGATGGCGTTGCGGTGGGGGTAGCGGCCAAAGCGCTCGATGATGGCTTGGTGGCGCTGCTCGAAGCGCAGGGTGTCTCCCATGCCCAGCTGATCAAACAGGACCACCGCTTGCGCATGCACCAGGGCGGACTCGCTGTGCATGTAGGGCATGTACGCAAAGCTGCGCTGCGCCAAGGGCAGGCTGCGGTCTTGCCCGCTGGCCACCAGCTCTTGTGCCAGCGCCAAGGCCAGCGCGTCTTGCGCAAAGGCGCGTGGCGTGTCGCGGTACACATTACGCGAGAACTGGTCGAGCACCAAGACCTCGGCCAAGCGCCCCTCGGGTGTGGCGCGCCAGGCAAACAACTCACACCGCGCCGCAGCATCCAGCGTGGCACCGAAGCGGGTGCGGATGGCTTCATCCAATGCGGCGTCTTTGGCGAAGTGGTGCTTGGGGGTGAGTTCGGTGAACCAGAAGTGGAGGACAGTTTGTGGGTTCATTGCGATAGCGCTGTTGGACGCAGCCAGAACAGCCATTCCATCAAGCCGCCCGCTTCACAGACAGCTTGACGGTGTAACCCAATTTCGCCGCCACGTTGACGAGTGCGTCAAGCGTGAATTTATGGGTGCGGCCCTTCACCAGATCGTTCATGCGCGGTTGGCTGATGCCAGCGCGTTGTGCGGCTTCGGCTTGGGTGATGTCGAGTTTGAGGATGACCTTGCGGATGTGCGAGACCAAATCGGCACGCAGCAACAGGTTTTGTGCTTCGGGTTCGGCAAAGCCAAGATCGTGAAAGACGTTGTCTCTGCCAACGACCATGTTCAATTTGTTGCTCATGACTGTTTGCCTTCTCGACACTGGGCGCGTTTCATTTTATATCCGTTTTGATAATTTCATAAGGACGGTGGCGTGCTTCCGACCATACCCCTCCATCCCCCAAATAAGGCAAAAATGAACCCAAAGGCAATCTATTTGCGTGATGCTTTTGCCTTTTATGAGTGCTGTATGCTTCGCTGCGTGAATGGGCTTCCACCGTCCAAATTCAGTTTTCAGGTTGGTCACGTATTCGCTTTAAAATGCGCAGAATTCTGCAATGTCCAAGGAGACAGTCATGGGTTTTTCTGCCAGCGATGTCGTGCCATTCACGCAAGCACGTTCCCATCTGTCCGAACTGGCCGACCAGGCCAAGGCTGGCGCAGAAAAGATCATCACCAAAAACGGCGAGAGCTACGTCGCATTGATCGATTCGGACCGACTGGACTACTACCACCGGCTGGAGCGCGAACGCATCCACCTGCTGTTGATCGACGACGCCAAGCGCGGCTTGGCCGACATCGCAGCGGGCCGCACGGTTGAAGCAGACGCGGCCCTGGCCCAGCTGCAACAGCGGCGCAAGACCGCCACCAAACTCCCCGCCAAGCAACGTGGCTGACCCGCTGTACCGGGTCGAGCTGACCGCCAGTTTCTTGGAGCGCCTGGACGCCATTGAGGCGTTCTTGGTGGAAGCGGATGCTGGCTTTGCGTTCGATGACTTGCTGGCCGAGATTCGCGCCACTGTCATCCCCAACCTGCGGCGCTTTCCGCGCATCGGGCGGCGCTACCTGGCCAACCCACCGCAGTCAGCCGAAGCGCTGGCGCTGCTGGCGGCCATGCCTGCGGGAGCGCCGGACGCGCTGCGCGAATACCTGCACGGCGACTTTCTTGTGCTCTACGCAGCCATGGAAGCCCAAGAGACGGTGGTCCTGCTGACCATTCGGCACCACCGGCAACTCTCGTTTGACTTTGTTCGGCTGTGGCCGAAAGCGCCTTGACTAGGGTGGACTCGTTTTTGGGCAAATGGAAAGATTTGACATCGCCGGTGTATGCCGCGTCGGTGTAGCCGCGCATCTTCAGGATGGGTGAGGTAATTCGGCTTGGTCAGAGGTGTTCGCAGCAACTGGCAGTGAAGGAAAGACAATTTGAAGTCCTACCTCGACGTGACTTGCAATTCGCTCGCAGGCCTTAATTCCGCTGCCTTGACTGACGCGCCATACAGCCACTTCTTTTTTCATTGCGGCAATTAATAGTGAACAAAGAACGAATATCTTGGGGCCAAATGGGACTAAGACAACACTGTGCGAATCACCTAATCCCCGCACAACTGACTCTAGTCGAGAGATGATTGACGTTGGTGAGCAAACATCGTAGTCTAAAACTTGGCCTGAATTCATTTCTGATAGCAGTAAGTTATTTGCTTCTCGAACTGCAATTTTGTATTTTTCTATAGGGGAGCTTGGTGAAAAAGCCCATACTTCGCCAGCCTGTAGATACTCTACAACGCCTATAGCTTGGTCCTGTTCATAACCTAATCCGAGAACGGCGGCAGTAGAAGCGTATCCACCTTGAGACCATCCAGCAAATGCACTATGAGCAGGGCCAACGACCGTGTTTGGATATCTTGTGGTGATTGGCTTTTCAAACTCAGCAAGGGAGTAAGCGAAATCGACAGCAAGTTCGCCCTGCATGTGCTTTGAGTAAAGGAATATTTGATTGACTATTGCCGCAAGTCGAAATCGAGTAAAGCAAGATACGTCGATGAAGATCGACTTAGTAGAATATCCATCAAGGGCGTGGAGTTCATTGTGAATAATTAATTCAAAATCAGAATCAAGAATATCCTCCTTGACTTCAACTTTTGAGGCGATGAATCTATCAAAATTAGATTTGTATGACAGTTCTTTTCCATAATTGAAACCTAGCGCGATGCCATTTTTTGGAAAATTATTAATTCCTTTTAGAATATGTGTGGCCCGCGATTCAAACCCTAATGCAAAAATTGTTAAGTCATACTGTTTTTCCGACCAATCTTCTTTAGAGAGGTTGTAAAATTTCAATTTTTGATTCATTGAAAAAGTCCTAGTTGTTGAGCTGGTGTTATTTCCTCGGTTAAATGTTGTGGACGAAATTTCTCAAGAGGACTAATTTGATTGATGAGAATCGTTGATAGTTTACGGGGTTTCCCCTTTCTCATCGGTAAACTAAAATGAGGTGCAAGTAGGTGAACAATTCGGAAAGTTCTGCCTACAGGGGATGCTGAGGTAAAGTTTACATCATCATCGAAAATAACAACTGCTCCGATATTTAGAGCAGCCATAATTAATCTTCTGATCTGTATGGGAGTTGCCTCGTCGACTGTGAAAGCAAGGACTGGGTCTGCGGTGAAATTCTTGCCGAGAGCACTATTTTCAAATTCTTTTGCAATTGCAGAAATCAGATCATAAAGACTAAGTCGGGTAGTTTCGTATTCGGTTAAATCGACAGGAATAGCATTGATCCACGCTAGAAACTTATTGGCTGCTGATTCAAGTTCTTGGGTCTGCTGCTCTCGCGTAAGCTCCTTTCCACTTGGACTTCCAGACCATTTTAGAATGAGTCGAGATGCAATCCCGCTAAACCAACGCGGATTCCCTTCTGTTGCTGTGCATACCGCTTCCCAGCCAGAAAATATTTCAGTTGGAGCTTTTTTTAGTAATTTCCTTACTGGTGTGTGACTATTTTCATTTTTGGAATAACCGAAATAGGCATTTCGAAAACCAACCAAAGGTGCAACTTTTCGCACGACGGAATTCATTTTTTCTGGTGAGGTGGCATTGAGAGCATCACTATTGATACCATTTTTTCTGAGATACTCCGCAAAGGATGAATCTTTAAGCTCTAACTCTTTGAAATCCTTCTTCCAGCTATCGCGCCCCTGATAGCGTCTCGAACCGTAGTCGGCTTCTGACTTAGAATATTGAAAACGAGAACGTTGCAGTATTGCGTGCGGGAAAAGGTGTTTTGCAGGGGTGCCTGCCGATTGCTTCTCCCAAAGGAGTGAGCAGAACAGCTCACGTTCACGTTGATCTGTAAACCAGAGCGGGATAGGATCGTAGTCGTTGCCAGCTGATGCAGCACCTTCTGAGTTCAGTAGCCCAGATGCATCGTTTGATGGGCTGATAGCTAACTTAAATATGAATCTTTGGTCGGTCGATCTTAGATATTCGAACAGATCTCTTTGAATTTGCGGTGGTGCGATTTCCAATTCATCAAAGCACAACGCCCATCGTGATGAATAAAGACCTGTGACTTGAATAAAGTGCTCGGCGATTTCCCTTGCCACTCCGAGCAAATTCATACCCAGAAGTCTGAGCATGTAGGGTGAAAGTCTGTCCTGTGTTGCGGCCCTCCCTAAACGGGCTAATTCCTCGACAATACCAACTTTCAGCCCATCAAGTGATGGAATTTCTATTTGCAACCCCCAGGTTTTTGCAAGAGCAATACAAAGGCTTATCTCATTTTCTTTTGATAGATTGACTGAAAGGTTAATCTGACCGGAATCATTTCTAGGTCGATCCCGGGTTAGTTGCAATAGGCAAGTAATAAACGATTCTCTAAAATGCGACAAAAAAACAGCATTTGAGAATTTTTGTCCAACTTCTTCATTTAAAGTTATTGCTTTCTGATCGACTTGCATCTTCCAGTTGATATCGGCAGGAGTGAAAACACCCCAATACTCAACTAAACTTCGTGCTCTTTCTGCCTCTGGTGCCTGCCACGCAGCAAGTGCCTTGGGTTGAAGCATTTTTAGCAGGTGAGTCTTGCCACTTCCCCTTGGACCAATCAAAAGGGAGTTGCGCAATGCAATGAGTTCCCAAAACTTGCCTGAAGGGACAAACTGGTTTGCTACTTCTTCTGCATTAATATGGCGTGCATTGTAAGCGCCAAAGAATGGTGAAGGTGCATTGCTTACGCTCATGAAGATCTCCCTATTTGGGAAAGTTTGCCGTCTCGCGTGCGATGCATTTTTACTTTGTTTGCTTCGAGTAACTGTTCCACTTGTCTAAGTGTCGCGTCCCGGATGATTGCATTGACTCAAAACGGTATCCGCTGTTCATGGCCAGAGAGGTCATGCGGCAGTTGATAGACAATCTTTGCGTCACCTCAGCAGTCCACCCGGGAGCCTTGTCATGATGATTGCCTTGCACAAAAACGCACGTACTACGCCCGCCACCCGTGCGGAGATGGCGGCCAGCACGGAGACTGCTGCCACTTTGGCGTTGCGCTTCGGCGTGAGTGAAGGCACTGTTTACAAGTGGAAGGGTCGAGTCAGCTTTCATGACGCGTCCCACACCCCGCACAAGCTTCAAACCACGCTCACACCGGCGCAAGAACAGATCGTGGTCGAACTCAGAAAGACGCTGCTGTTGCCCCTGGATGATTTGCTGGCCGTCACCCGCGAGTTTCTTTGCCCCCAGGCCACACGCTCGGGTCTGGACCGTTGCTTGCGTCGCCACGGCGTTGGCAACCTCAACGCGCTCAGGCCCAAAGAGCCCACTGAGCCTCATAAAGCCTTCAAAAGCTATGAGCCGGGGTTCATCCACATCGATGTCAAATACCTGCCCCAGATGCCCGACGAGACCAGCAGGCGCTATCTGTTTGTGGCCATCGACCGCGCCACACGCTGGGTGTTTGTGCAGATCAAGAGCCACAAGACGGCAGCGGCAGCCCGAGCGTTTCTCAATGCCCTGCACAAGGCGTGCCCGATCAAGATGCAGAAAATTCTGACCGACAACGGCAAGGAGTTCACTGACAGGTTGTTTGCCAGCCGTGAGCGCCAGGCCACGGGCAACCATGAGTTTGATCAACTGTGCCAAGCCTTGAACATTGAACACCGCCTGACCAAACCACGCACGCCGCGCACCAATGGCATGGTCGAGCGCTTCAACGGGCGTATCGCTGATGTGCTCAAGACACACCGATTCACCAGCGGTGAAGATTTGGAGCAAACGCTCATGCGTTACGTGGCTCTGTACAACCATCAGTTACCCCAGTCAGCGCTCAAAAGCAAAACACCGATGAGGGCCATGAAAGACTGGTACGCTTCTCATCCTCATTTGTTTATAAAACGGCCTTACGATCATCCGGGATGCGACATCTAAGTTGTGCCGGGGTTAGATATTCAACGTCTGGAAGGTGGGAAACGATTTCTTCCCAGTTTTTGAAATTTGGTGTGTTGCCGATTAGAGCAACTAGACTGTCGGCAGTTGCTCTTGGTTGGTATCTTGATCCGAAACCACATTGCGGAGGAAACCCTTCGTCTTCACTACGTACCTCTAAGCTTTGCCAGCCAGACGGTTGAGTCCAACTCCAAGTTTCAATTTTTCCCTTCAGTGGTTGTTCGGCGCTAATGTCTACTTCGATGTCGAGAATGTGAAATTGGTTTAATTTCCCATGTGATTGACTAGAAAAACTTGATGCACCAATAACAACATAATCCGGATCTCTGCTGTGCTCAAGATTCGGTATGTGGCGGTGGCCGTGCAGCACTAACCAGGGCGAAGCTGTTCTGGTGGATAACATACTAATTAGTTCCGATCCTTTTTGCATGTATTCCCCATCAGGTGTAGTTCCCCAAAGTCCCTTTAGCGGCCTAACGTGATGATGGCAAAGTAATATATTAAGTGCTGCGTTTTGTTGATTTTTGATTTTCTTCTCAATCGCATCTATTGTTCTTTTTGATACTCTCCCATGGTCCAATTCCTGATCTTTGCCGCCGTGAAATGCGCTTGTATTTAATACAAGTACTCGTACTTCTGGGTAAGGGTGGGATATTGCAAAGTTACGAGACCAAAAGTGGTTAGTAAGATCATCTGAGTCAAATGGAAACTGCGGCGCAATAGTCTGGAGGGCGCCTTTTGGATCAGGGTCTTCATGTGATTCGATGTGGCGCGAATTAAGATCATGGTTTCCGCAAGTGGCAATAAGTTCGGTGGCGCCTAGAGCGGACTTAAGCTGGTGAAGCTTTGACCAAGCGTATTGAAATCCTCTTATGTCTGCCTTATCGCAGATGTCGCCAGCACAAAGTAGTAGGTCAACAACTATTCGCTCTTTCTTAATTAAATCGTCAAGGGTGCCGAAGGGGTCAGGATCAGATACCTGCGGATTGGAAGGCAAAAATGAAACATCCTTCCGTGAAGGTGTTGGATGGAATGCGTGGAGATCACTCAGCAAGGCGATCCTGAAAGTTTGCTTCGGCATAGTGTTTTTTAGTAGTTTGAAGCAAGGATTTCGTTTGCTTTACATCTTGAGTGAGAGAACCCAGCGACACTTCGCGCTACTGTTATTTTCCTTAGCGTCCATCCCTTTAAGGCATCACAGAGTACATCACACTCTCGGAATGATAGCAATACTTTGGTACCACGATCTGTGAGGCCTCTGCATACCTCCACCAGTCTTTCTTGATCAGTTTTTACAAATGAACCCGCGTATCCGTACTCACCTCTAAACCTAGTCCCATCGCTGTATGGTGGATCAATGTAGACAAAATCATTTTCCGTAGTGTTCTTGATGCTTTGTTCAAAATCTCCGCATGTCAGAGTTACTCCTGATAGAGCTGAGGAAAGCTGTCTGAGTTGATTCAGATCAGGTAGTGAGTAGATCCTGCTGCCGATCGGTACATTGAACTGTCCCGACTTATTGGTCCTGTACACGCCATTGAAACATGCTTTCATCAAATAGATGAGCCTAGCTGCTCTCTCTGAAGCCTTGAGGCAGTTTGTGTTGAGACTTCTCAAGAGGTAGTACGCTTCACTATTTAGTGGAATAGAATTTAACAGTTCAAAAACCTCATGCGGATCATCCCGAATTGCTTCATATGTCGCAATGATTTCGGGATTTAAGTCCCCTAGAACAGCTTTCTCCGGAAGTAAGTCGAAGAACAGAACTGCCGATCCTGCAAACGGTTCAATATACCTTTCAAAGGTTGGAGGTAGGGCGCTCCGTAAATTGGGAAGGAGCTTGCGTTTGCTACCGGCCCACCTAAGCACGGGTTTTAGTGACATTGCTTCAATCGATTCTTAATTCGGTAATCTTCAATTAGAGCAGTTGTCTTGCTTCACTTTCCCCAGCTGTCCTTCAACCCCGTCACCCGGTTAAACACCGGCTTCCCTCCAGCCACATGATCCGCACGATCCGCCACAAAATACCCAAACCGCTCAAACTGGAACTTCTGGTCCGGCTGCGCAGCGGCGCGAGGGTCGCCGGATGGGAGGAAGATTTGGATGGTTTGTGGGCGTGGTTTCAAAGGAATGACTCTTGAAATTCTTCAAGCCGCTTGCAGATGGCCCAGTGGTAGCTTGGATACAGACAGGTTGTTGAGGTCCACACGTTGGCTGGCGTGTTGCAGATCAATGCCGACGAGTGCGCCGTTGGTGTCGAAGTCCAGCACCACGCCGTCTTGGACTTCATCAGATTCGACGGACGCACGGTCAGCCAGATGAATGTAGAGAGAATCTGTGGCTTGGTCGTAGCTGATTTTCATGGTTTGAATCTCCTGTCTGGAAATGCATTGTGAACGGTTTTACCGTCATCGAGTGTGACGACGCGCAGGTAACGCTCAAGTTCTGTGATCCATACCCAGTGCCGAACGCGTCCATCATCGGGTTGAACTTCCTTGCGGTAAGGTTTCTCAAGGGCCAGCAACAGCCATTCTTGTCGCAAATACGGTCGTTTGACCAATACGTCGTTGCGAAAATAGTCGGTGGTCAGCATGGATCATTTGCCCCAGCTGTCCTTCAACCCTGTCACCCGGTTGAACACCGGCTTGGCCCCCGCCACATGATCCGCACGGTCCGCCACAAAGTACCCAAACCGCTCGAACTGGAACTTCTGGTCCGGCTGCGCTTGGGCCAGTGATGGCTCCACATACGCCGTCACCACTTTCAGGCTGTTCGGGTTGAGCGACTGCAAGAAGTCTTTGCCGCCCGCGTCGGGGTGCGCGTCGGCAAACAGGCGGTCGTACAGGCGCACTTCGGCCTGCACGCCGTCGGCCACGCCAACCCAGGTGATGGCGGCTTTGGCTTTGACGCTGTCGGCGCCGGGGGTGCCGCTCTTGGTGCCGGGGATGACTTTGGCGTGCACCTCGGTCACATGGCCCGCCGCGTCGCGTGCGCAGCCGGTGCATTCGATCACGTAGCCGCCTTTCAGGCGCACCACAGCGCCGGGGGACGTGGACCCGTCAGGGTTCACCTTTGGCGGGCTCAGGCGCTTGTAGCCCTTGGGCGGCACTTCTTCAAAGTCTTCGCGCTCGATCCACACTTCTTTGCCGATCTTGAACACGCGGTCAGAGGGGGTCATGGCGCCTTCAGTGCCATCTTTCCCATCCTTGCCTTCGGCGATGGCGCTGTGGGGCAGGGCGGGTTGGGTGCAGTCTTCGGTGTAGGCATCTGAGCCAAAGGCCTCGGCCCAGTTGGTGAGCACCAACTTGACGGGGTCGAGCACGGCCATGCCGCGGTGGGCTTTGTTTTCCAGGTCTTCGCGCAGGCAGCCTTCGAGCGTGCTGTAGTCGATCCAGCTGTCGCTCTTGGTCACGCCAATGCGGTCGGCAAACAGGCGCAGGCTTGTCGGGGTGTAGCCCCGGCGGCGAAGGCCCACGATGGTCGGCATGCGGGGGTCGTCCCAGCCGCTGACTTTGCCTTCATTGACCAGTTGCGCCAGCTTGCGTTTGCTGGTGATCACATAGGTCAGGTTCAGGCGGGCAAATTCGTATTGCTTCGGGCTGGGCGCGGCCAGCAGCTGGCACTCGCACAGGCGCTCCATCAGCCAGTCGTAAAACGGGCGCTGGTCTTCAAACTCCAGCGTGCACAGGCTGTGGGTGATCTGCTCCAGCGCGTCTTCGATGGGGTGGGCATAGGTGTACATCGGGTAGATGCACCAGGTGTCGCCCGTGTGGTGGTGGGTGGCGCGGCGGATGCGGTAGATGGCCGGGTCGCGCAGGTTGATGTTGGGGGACTGCATGCTGATCTTGGCGCGCAGCACGGCCGCGCCGTCGGCCAACTTGCCGTCGCGCATCTCGCGAAAGCGGGTCAGGTTCTGTTCCACCGTGCGGGTGCGGAAAGGGCTGTCCACGCCGGGCTTGCCAAAGTCGCCCCGGTTGGCGCGCATGTCTTCGGCGCTTTGCTCGTCCACATAGGCGTGACCGGCTTGGATCAGCGCCTCGGCTGCGCGGTACATGAAGTCGAAGTAGTCGCTGGCCTGGTAGGGCGCGGCGCTGCAGTCCTCGGATGCGGCTGCGCCTTGGGCCTGGCCCATTTGCGCCCAGTCAAAACCGAGCCATTTCACGGCGTCGATGATGCTGTTGACGTATTCGGTGTCTTCTTTTTCGGGGTTGGTGTCGTCAAAGCGCAGGTGGCACACGCCGCCGTACTCTTGGGCCAGGCCAAAGTTGATGCAGATGCTCTTGGCGTGGCCCACATGCAAATAGCCGTTGGGCTCGGGCGGAAAGCGGGTGCGGATCTTGGCCGGGTCGGGCTGGCCAGCAGCGTGGTGCGCGGCGTCGCCGGGGCTGCCTGCCCAGCGGCGGCTGGCATACGTGCCCTGCTCGATGTCTTTGTCGATGATCTGACGCAGGAAGTTGCTGACCTTGTGGTCGGCGCTGTTGTCTGGGGTGGGGGAAGTCATAGCGCTTGATTTTAGGGGCTGGCGCGGGTCGGGCTGCGTGCGCGCCGTTACGACTGGAAACCACTGTAAAGCAGTGGCGGTGCACCAAAGCCCAGGCTGGCGCGCTAAAGGGGGCAAGGAGCCTGCTTTCAAGAAAAGCCAATGTCACCAGAGGAACTTTGTCATGCTTTTTCCGTTCAAGTCGTCGTTTTCAAGGCCACTGGCCTTGTTCGGGTTGTTGGGTCTGACTTTGATGCAGGGGGGCTGCGCGCACCCGGTGTTTGTGGAGCCGTCGGTGTCGGTGCATTCGCGCATCGGCCATGCCCAGGTTTACGGCCATGTGGGTGTGCCTGGTCCGGTCTATTACGGCCCGCCCCGTGTCATTTATGCCCCGCCCCCACCACCGCGTGTGATTTATGTCCCGCCACCCCCGCCTCGTGTGGTGTTCGTGCCCCGGGCTCATCCCCCTGCTCAAATTTGGGGCCACGGGCACGACCGTGGGCAGCGTGGCCAAGAGCGCAGGCAGTTCCGCGAGGAGGAGCAGGAGCGCGGTGGCAGGCGTGGGAAACGTGATCAGCGCGATCAGTGGCAGCGGCACTGAGCGGCTGCGTTGTTTGTTCAGGTGCTCACTTGGCTTTGAACAACACATGCGGCATGTGGCGCAAGCCCGCATCCTGGGTGTAGAGCATGGCGGTGTGCACTTGTGCGGTTTGCCAAATGATGGCGTCGCCCATCGACAGTTTGTGCTGGGTGGCCGTCTTGGCGGCTTCAAACAAGTCGGCGGGTGCCAGTTGGACCACCCGGCCTTTTTGCATCACGGCCAAAGCCTCCAAGGCGGCATCCTCGCCGCGCTCTTGCAGCATGCGCTTGCCCACTTCATAAAGGGTGAGGGCCGGCACGATCAAGACGTCGGGTTTGGCAAAAGCGGCTTCAAAAAACGGGGCATTGGCCTCGCCTCCAAAAAAGGCCAGCCAACCGCAACTGTCCACCACATGCCATGGCCGTTCTGGCCGGGTGATGGGTGCCATGCTCACACCCGATCGGCGTCGCGCACCACGGTGCTGTCGATGCCGGGCCAGCGCCCCTTGTAGGACAGGATCGACTGCTCGGGCACAAACTCGACTTTGCCGTCGTTGAGCCGTACCTCCATGCGCTGCCCTGCAAAGAGCTGCAGCGCTTCGCGGATCTCTTTGGGGATCACCACTTGGAATTTGGGGGAGACGGACACGGTGGTCATGGTTTTACATCCTGATGGGTTGTACGGATTTGCAACCGTAGCACGGTTGGCAATGTAAAACAAGTGGCCGCCTGTCCTTATCTCTGCGACCCCAGTCTGCACGGATCAAAAACACATCACCGATGCTTCAGGGCCTCTGGCGCAGCACCATCTCGTCGCGCCGGATTTCCACGTCGAAGTGTTTGAGGAAGGCTTGGCCCAGCAGGGCTTGGTTGGGCTGCAGGCCGCTCAGGCCCACGGTGACGCTGGCGTCGTTGAGCACCAGGTGGCCCGCCCGCACGGGCACGCTGCGCACCAGTTGGCCGGGGCGCTGGCCGTTGGCGGTGTGCAAGGTGATGCTTTGGCCCGCAGGCAGCCCAGCTTGTGTGGCCAGCGCCTGGCTCACGCTCACATGGCTGGCCCCGGTGTCCACCAAAAACGTGACGGGCTGGCGGTTGACTTCGCCCTCGACATGAAAATGCCCGTCGCGCTGGCGCGGGATGACCAGGTCGCCCGAGCTGAGCGCATAGGGCTTGAGGCTGGCTTGGCGGTTTTGCTCGATGCGCTCAAACACCAAATACAGCACCCCGGCTACGGCCAGCCATACGGCGGCGATGGCGAAGGCGCCGAAGCGGGCGATTTTTTGGAGGGATGGATCAGACACCGGGGGCTTTTTATCTGACGCCCCAAGCTTGCAAACGGGTGGCGGCGTATTGCGCGGCCTGCCCTTGGTTGCTGGCTTGTAAAAAGCGGCGGTACAACACAGCAGCGTCTTGCCGGTTACCGGTGCCCTCAAGGGCAACCCCGCGCAAGAACGTGATGCCAGGGTCGCCCGGTAGCGTTTGGTCGAAGCGGGTCAGGTCTTGGTAGGCCTGCTGGGGTTGCTTGAGTTGCAAGGCCAACACACCCGAGATTTTTTGCGCTTGGGCTTCTTGCGGATAAATGCTTTGGCCAGTTTGTGCGTAAGCACGCGCCTCTTGGGGTTTGCCCATGGCCTGCAAGCATTGGGCCATGCGGATGTGGGCGGCGTAGTCTCTGGGTGTGGCTTTGATGGCTTGGGCAAACGCCGCTTGGGCTTGGGGCAGTTGTTTGCGGCTCATCGCGGTTTCGCCGCGTTGGCAGGCTTCGATGGTGGGTTGGATGCGGCGCACGCTGGCCGTGCTGTCCATGAAGCGTTCGCGCCGGGTGGGCAGGCCGCTGGTGTTGGCGTATTGCGTGCTGGCCAAACGCTCGGCGGTGGCGACGCGCTCGGCGCTCATGGGGTGCGAGCTGAACATGGTTTGCAAGAGGCTGGGGGCTTGCTTTTCTTCGTTGAGCAGGAGTTGGTGCAAGCGCACCATGCCACTGGCCGGATAGCCGCTGCGCACCATGTAGGCTTGGCCCAAGGCATCGGCCTCGCGCTCGTTGTCGCGCGAATACGAGGCCAACAGCGCGCTGGCCCCAATTTGTCCGCCCAGCATGGCCAAGTTGCCCCATTGTTCGTTGGCCGTCAACGCCACGCCCATCAAGGTCACGTTGGCCAACAAACCTTGTCCGCTGCGCTGTGCGGAGTGGCGTGCGGTGACGTGGCCAATTTCGTGACCCAACAGCGCAGCGAGTTCGGCTTCGTCCTTCATGGCCACCAAAATGCCACGCGTCACACCCATGGCGCCTGCGGGGAATGTGTAGGCATTCACGTAATTGGCGTTCAGCACCCGGTAGTTGTAGGGCATGTCGGGGCGGTGTGAGCGGGTGTGCAGTTCGCGCCCGAGTTCGCTGACGTAGCGGTTCACAGCAGGGTCTTGGATAGCACCGAGGTCTTCAGAAAATTGGTGCGGAGCCTGTTGTGCATCGATGGCACGCTCTTGCACCTCGGACATGCCGACCAAGATACGTTCACCCGTGATGGGCGATTGAGCGCAACCTTGCAAGGCCCCAAGACTGGTGGCCGATACGCTGGCACCGAGCAACCACAAAGCGTGGCGACGGGTGAGTCGTTGACGAGATAAGGCGAGGGAGAGGGGTGCGTGATGCATGGGGCTCTGTTGGCAATCAGTTGCTGGGTGCTGTTGAATTATTCAACACTTTGTATTTGCCTCTGTAAGCTCACCCCGCTTTTGCACACTGTTACAGGTTCACATCGCTTTGAACAAATGCGCGTAAAGGCGGCTCACGCTCAGCCGTGTAGGCAGGCCCTTCAGGCGCAAACTCAAACGCCCCGATTCGTCGCGGGTGACCGATTCGATGGCGGTGGCGCGCACCACAGAGCCCCGATGGATTTGCCAGAACACTTGCGCATCGAGCCGCTGCATGAGTTCCTTCAATGGGGTGCGCAGCAGCACTTCTGCGCCGTCGGTGGTGAACACGCGCACGTATTTGTCGGCCGCTTCCAGGTGCAGCACATCGGCCACGGGCACCATGCGCAGTTGGTTGCCCACGCTGGCTTGCAGCAGCTGCAAGGGCGCTGCGGGTTTGGCGGCGTCGGTGGGCGCGCTCAGCAAGGCGCGCAGTTGCTGGAGCACCGGGTCCAGTTGCTCGCTGGTTTGGGGACCGGGCTGGCGCTGGCGCAGGCCGTATTGCAGCCGCGCCACGGTTTGGGCCAGCCGGTCAGCACGCACGGGTTTGAGCACGTAGTCCACCGCCTGCGCATCAAACGCGGCCAGGGCGTATTGGTCATAAGCCGTCACAAACACCAACAGCGGAAAAGGCTTGGTTTCGGGCCATTCTTCGGCCAGTTCGGCCGCAGCCTCCAGCCCGGTTTGGCCCGGCATGCGGATGTCAAAAAACAGCACGTCGGGGCGGTGTTGCAGCGCCAGTTGCACAGCGCTCAGGCCGTCGCCCGCCGTGGCCAGCACGCGCAGCGCGGGCCACAGGGCGTGCAGTTCGTTTTGCAGGGTTTGGGCCAGCAGCGGCTCGTCTTCGGCAATGAGTGCGGTAGCGGGGGTGTTCATGGGGTGGCTATTTTGTCTTTGTAGGAGCCCACCCTGTGGGCGATGGTTTTCAGGGCGTGTGCCACGCCCATCGCCCACAGGGGTGGGCTCCTACAAAAAGAACGCGCAGTGGGGGGCCGCATTTCATGCTTTGTCATGCGGGTTGTCTAAAGGCAATGTCAGCACCACGCAGGTGCCCCCCGTGGGCAAGGGGCTGATGTGCATGCCGGCGCGTTCGCCATACAGGGTGTGCAGGCGCTGGCGCACATGGCTCAGGCCCCAGGATGCGCTGGGGCGGTCGGTGATGAGCGTCAAAGGGCGGGCCGATTCGGCCAGCGTCAGTTCGCTGATGCCCAAGCCGTTGTCTCGCACCGTCAGCAGCAGCAGCGCACCCTCAGCGCGGGCCTGTACCTCGATGCGGCCACCGCTGACCTGTGGCTCCAGGCCGTGGCGGATGGCGTTTTCTACCAAGGGCTGCAGGATGAAGCGCGGCACGGGCGCTTTGGTCAAGGCATCGGGCAAGTCCAGCTCAAACGCCATGCGTGGCCCCATGCGGATCGCCATGAGGCTCAGGTAGTCGCCCAGACGAGAGAATTCGTCGCCCAGCGGGTGCAGCGCTTGGTGCACGGGCAGTCGCGTGGCCTGCAGCGTGGTGCGCAAATAGTCGTTCAAGTGGTCGAGCATGGCGTGGGCGCGCGCGGTGTCTTGCCCGATCAGTGCCCGCAAATGCGCCAGCGTGTTGAACAGCATGTGCGGCTCCAGCTGCGATTGGAGCAGCATGAGTTGCGCCTGTGTCACCTCGTTGGCCAGCGATTCGGCCTTGCCGCGTTGGGTGAAATACGCGACGAAGGCAAAGCTGATGGCGATGGCGGTGACCATCAGGCCCACAAAACGGCTTTGGTTGTGTTCAAGCAAATCCCAGGTGGACCTGCCCGAATAGGCATCGCCCAACAGTCTGCCCAGCACAAAGCCCAGCGGAATGCCCACCAACAGCATGAGTGTGGCGGGCAGCGCAGGCGGCCAGTAGTAGGGCGCTTGTGAGCGCAGCAGGCGTTTGAAGGCAAAGCGCGGCACATCGGTCAGCAGCCAAACGAAGGTGGAGATGGCGTAGGCGTAAACCAGCGACACATCCAAGGTGCTGGGGTGCCCGTCGGCCCGGCTACTGATCCAGGTGCCCAAGCCGATCAACAAAGCCACGCCCCACACGATCAGCAGGCGCTGCAGCAAGGGGCGTCGGTGATGGGGCGGGAGCCAGGCAAGAAGGGTGTTTGTGTTCATGGCCGAGAGATCTTTTGCCTAAAGAATAACGCGATCTGCTCAGGTGCGCTGAGCTGAAAGGGCGACAAATTGCCCGTGTAAACCCAGCGGCAAACCATAAGGCAGTTGCACCCGGGCCACGGGGCCGGCGCTGATCTGACCTGCATTGAAGACCGAGAGCGTGGTTTTTTCGGTGGGCCAGTGGTAGGCGGTGCCCAGCACCCAGCCCGCGTTTTCATCGGTCTTGTGTGGGTGGGGCACATAGACATGTTCTTCGGCCAGCCAGTCTGTGCCGTAGTCGTGGCGCTGGGTACGCTGGCCGTCGGTGGTCAGCACGGTGCTGAAGCCCAATAGGAGCCCCGGAGCCTGGGTGTATTGAAGCATGACCGTGAGTTTCTGGGGCAGGCCTACGCGGCGCGGATCAAAGCGAGGAAACTCGACCAGCCGCAGGTCTGTGGGGCGTACGGTGGCGCGGCGGCGGGCGGTGTGCAGTTCGACCTCGGTCCACGTGGTGTCCAGCGGTTCTTGGCGTGGCAATCCAGGCGATACGTCAAAGCTGCGCATGCGCAGGATGTCTTTGTGGTGCACATAGCTCAGGTGGATGCGATCGCCGCGCTCAAAGGCGTTGCCCAGATGGAAAAGGCCGCTGTTGGGCATCTCGATCAGTGTGGTGTGCCAGTCGGCCATGGCAACAACGCAGGCGATCATGGGTGCTTGTGGGTCCCAGCGCATGCCTGCCAGCAAGTTGGGCAGGCCAGATGCGGGGCGTTCATATTTCAGCGGCTGCAACAAGAAGACCAGATGCCGCTCGGTGATGGCAAAGTCGTGCACCATGTCGGCATTGGGCACGGTGATGACTGTTTGGCGTTGCAGTTGGCCGTTGGATGCGATCTGGTAGATCAGCAGTTTGCCGGTGCCGGGCATGTAGCCAAAGTTCCAGACTGTGCCGTCAGGGGCCACCCGGGGGTGGGCCGAAAACGGTGCGCCTGCGGTTTCGGGCGACCAGACCTTGAAGCCCACGCTTTTCAGGGTGTCTGGGTAAACCTCCAGTGCTGAACCCGCTTCCCACAGGGCATAGAGCTTGCGTCCCTGGTCCATGGACAGCAAGTTGATGTTGGCGGGGTTGATGACATCGGGCTGCGTCACGGGCAGTGAATGGGCCACGGTGCTGCCAAAACCACCATACAAAAAGCGGCCCGCAGCGAGTTCTTGTGCGGCCTTGGGGGTGTCCAGCAGTTGGCCTTGGTGGCTGACCTGGCCGCCATCGATGCGCAGCGCTTGCAGCATGCCGTCGCCGTCAAACCAGTGCGTCAGGCGGCTGCTGCCATGTCCAAAGCGGGCGGGTCCGTTGCGGTACAGCGTGCCGCGCAGTTCGGCGGGTAGCTGGCCCTGCACCGGCAGGCGCTCGGTTTGCAGACTGCCCTTGAACCCGGGCGCATCGAATGGCGCGTAGCTGCTGTGCCAGGCTGTTTCGGCGGTGGCGGCATGGGCGCGAGGGCTGGTCAGACTGCCCAGTCCCAAGGCTGCCAAAGCGCCTAGCCATTGGCGTCGGTTCCATGAGGTGTTTGTGGATTGCATGGCGGTCCTCATTGCAGTGTCAGATTGACGCGGGCACCTTGCGGGCCGACTTCAAATGCCGCGCTGTCAAAGCTGGGCTGGCCAAACGAGGCCTTGGCGTTGTTGGAAAAGCCAACCGGCTCGTTGGGTATGCCCATCAGGTTGGTGTTGAGCTTGCCGTTGCCGTCTTTGTCCTGGTAGGCCGAGAGGGCATATCGCCCGGGCTGCAGCTGGGTGAACACCAACTGGAGTGGCTGCCCCGCCACTTGACGACTGGCCGCGATTCGCTGGCCGTAGCGGATGTTATGAGGGTAGTCAGCCGAACGCTCAAACAAGGAAACCATGACCCAGCCCTCGCTGCTGGGCAAGGGCTGGATATCGACGGTGATGTCGGCGGCCTGGGCGGGTAGAACGCTGGCGGCCAGGGCGAGGAGGACGCAGCCTTGGCCCAGCAGCACAGTCAGACTGCGTGGTGACTGGGGGCGTGTGTGGGGTGTGATGGGACGGATGGTCTGGTTGTTCATGGTTTTTCCATTGTTCGGAATTGACACAACGGCCACCTCAGTGGGGTGGCCCCTCACGGCGCTGCATTCGGGATAGGGGCGCTGTGATGGGGTGAAATATCGATCCAGTCAGACCTTGTGAAAAGCGGGATGCGATGAAACGCTGATTGGGCTGCGTGAAATGCATGGATCGCGGCGTGTGCGGACAACGGTGCGCGAATGTCGCGATAATCCCCCCAGATTTTTCGAGGAGCGTTTGTGGACCTGATGTTGTTGTTGAAAGCCGCCGTGATGGGCGTGGTCGAGGGGCTGACCGAGTTCTTGCCGATCTCGTCCACCGGGCATTTGATTTTGGCCGGGGCCTTGCTGGGCTTTGACGATGACAAGGCCAAGGTGTTCGATATCGCCATCCAGACGGGCGCTATTTTGGCGGTGATCATTGTGTATTGGCAAAAGATCAGCAGCACGGTGCGCGCTTTGCCGCACAGTGCCGATGCCCAGCGCTTTGCGCTGAATGTGTTCATCGCCTTTGTGCCTGCCGTGATCCTGGGCTTGATGTTTGGCAAGGCCATCAAGGCGAACCTGTTCACGCCCGAGGTGGTGGCCACCAGTTTCATCATTGGCGGTTTCATCATTTTGTGGGCCGAGCGCAGGCAGGCCGTGGCGGTGCACATCGGCGAGGTGGAAGACATGCGTTGGCAAGATGCGCTCAAGGTGGGCCTGGTGCAGTGCCTGGCCATGATTCCGGGCACCAGCCGAAGCGGCGCAACCATCATCGGCGGCATGTTGCTGGGCATGTCGCGCAAGGCGGCGACCGATTTTTCTTTTTACCTGGCCATCCCCACGCTGATTGGCGCGGGGGCTTACAGCCTGTACAAAGACCGCGCATTGCTCAGCATGGCCGATGTGCCCATGTTTGCGGTGGGTTTGGTGTTTTCGTTTTTGAGCGCCTGGGTCTGTGTGCGCTGGTTGCTCAAATTCATCTCGACCAACAGCTTTGAGGTGTTTGCCTGGTACCGGATCGTGTTCGGTCTGGTGGTGCTGGGCACCAGCTACACCGGCTTGGTGACCTGGGCGGCTTGACTCTGGCTGTAGACAGGGCTTTTCCGTGTTGGAGCGCACCCTGTGCGCGATGGTTTTTGGGGCACGCGTCGCGCCCAATCGCCCACGGGGTGGGCTCCTACAAGATTCAGGCGTCGATATTGCGCAAAGTGGCTTCGATGGCCGCAGCAGTGGCCAGAGGTTTTTCCATCGGAAACAGGTGGGAGCCGTCGAGCATCATGATGCGGCCTTGGACGACTTGATGCGTCAGGTCGGTGCCGGCTTGGCGCATTTCTGCAGAGTGGGTGCCACCGATGAAGGCGACGGGGCATTTGAGTGGGTGCCGCTTGAGTAGGCTGTCGAGTTTGTGCGGCAGGTTGTTGTAAATGGCAGTTTCTACATCACGGTCAAAGCTGAGCACGCGTTGGCCACCTTCGTCGTGGGTGCCGTGGTCTATGTAGTCGCGCAAGACCTGAGGGTCCCAGCGGGCAAAGGATTTTTTGTGCTGAAAATTCTCGAGCGCCGCTTGGGTGCTGGGCCAGTGGTTGCGCCGCTTTCGGCTGATGCGCCCAGGCGAGACCGAGCCTACTAAAGCGGTGCGCTTGGCCAGGCCGAGGGTGGTGGCGCGCCAGCCGCCGAGCACGGGCGAGTCGATCAGCACCACGCCCCGCGCCAGCTCGGGGTGGCGTGCGGCGCACATGAGGCTCAAGATGCCGCCCAGCGAATGGCCCACCAAAAAAGCGGGTTCGCCATCGCCTTGTAGGTCACGCGCAAAGTCGGCCAGTTGCTGCACCAGATGCGGCCAGTTGTTGGTGACGGGGTATTGCGGGTCGTGGCCGAATTTTTCGACCGCATCCACGACAAAGCCCCGCTGGCGCAGGTTGTCGAGCAGCACTTGGTAGGTGCTGGCCGGGAAGCTGTTGGCGTGCGAGAAGATGATGCGCGCCATCAGATCAGCTTCTCTTCAGGCGTGGTGATTTTCTTGAGCAGGGCGTTGCGCTGGGCGGGTACCATGAGCGGGACAGCGGTCGCGCCACCGTGCCACATCGGGTCTTCGATGCTGTCGAACATCTGGCGCAGCTTGTCGCCCCAGCTGGAGCGCAGCATCTGAAAGTAAGGGTTGTGCTCGTCGATGCACATGATGCGGTCGGTGTGCAAGCTGCCCGCTTGGTACACCACCATGTCCAGCGGCAAGCCCACCGACAGGTTGGACTTGAGGGTGGAGTCCATCGACACCAGGGCGCATTTGGCCGCTTCGTCCAGCGGGGTGTGGGGGGTGATCACGCGGTCGAGCACCGGCTTGCCGTATTTGGATTCGCCAATCTGGAAGTAGGGCGTTTCGTCTGTCGCCTCGATGAAGTTGCCGGGCGAATACACCTGAAACAGGCGCATGCCTTCGTTGCCGATTTGCCCGCCAAAGATCATGGACACGTTGAATTCCACGCCCGAGGCGCGCAGGGCGACGGCGTCGCGTTCGTACACGCGGCGCACTGCCGCGCCCAGCACACGGGTGGCGTCGAACATGCTTTTGGCGTTCCAGATGGTCAACGGCTCGTCTTGGCCGGGTTCGACCAGTTTTTCGATCTGCAGCACTTCGCGCACCGACTGCGAAATGCTCAGGTTGCCCGCCGACAACAAGGTCATGAAGCGGTCGCCTGCTTTTTCATAGACGATCATTTTGCGGAAGGTGCTGATCTGGTCCAGACCCGCGTTGGTGCGGGAGTCGGATAAAAAAACCAGTCCGGCGCGGGTTTTGACGGCAACGCAATAAGTCATGAGTCAGCTCTTCAGTTTTTGGGCAGCAGGCGCTGCAAGGCATAAAGGGCATCGAGTGCCTCGCGGGGGCTCAATGCATCGGGGTTGATTTGGGCCAGCGCCACTTCGATGGGGCTGGGGCCAGTGGTTTCGGCCTCGGGCGGGGCGGCAAACAGGTCTACCTGTTGTCGGCTTTCGCTGGCACCGGCTTCCAGGGCGCTCAGCGCATGGCGGGCGTGGTTGAGCACGGCGGCAGGCATGCCTGCCAATCGCGCCACCTGCACGCCATAGCTCTTGCTGGCGGGGCCGGGTTGCAACTCGTGCAAAAACACAATCGACGCGCCGGACTCTGCCGCGCTCACGTGCATGTTGACGGCGGCGGTGTGCGTGGCCGGGAATTCGGTGAGTTCGAAATAGTGCGTGGCAAACAACGCAAAGGCCTGCGTTTTGTTGTGCAGGTGCGTGGCGATGCCGCTGGCCAGGGCCAGGCCGTCAAAGGTGGAGGTGCCGCGCCCGATCTCGTCCATCAACACCAAGCTGTGCGGCGTGGCGCTGTGCAAGATTTGCGCGGCTTCGGTCATCTCCAGCATGAAGGTCGATTGGGCGTTGGCCAGGTCGTCGGCTGCACCGATCCGGGTGTGGATGGCGTCAATCGGTCCGAGTCGGCAGCGGCTGGCGGGCACGTGGCTGCCGATGCTGGCCAAAAGCACGATCAGTGCCACCTGGCGCATGTAGGTCGATTTACCGCCCATGTTGGGGCCGGTGATGATCTGCAAACGCTGTTTGGGGCCGAGCACCGTGTCGTTGGCAATGAAGCTGGCCCCCGACATTTGGGCCAAGCGCGCCTCGACCACCGGGTGGCGGCCCTGGCGAATCTCGATGCAAGGCTCATGGGTGAATTCGGGCGTGCACCAATTCAGGGTGAGCGAGCGCTCGGTCAGTGCGCACAGCGCGTCCAGGCTGGCCATGGCCTGCGCCAATTCGGTGAGCGCGGGGACAAAGGGCTGCAATTGGTCGAGCAGGCCTTCATACAGCCATTTCTCTCGGGCCAGCGCCCTTTCTTGCGCCGACAAAGCTTTGTCTTCAAAGGTTTTGAGCTCGGGCGTGATGAAGCGCTCGGCGTTTTTCAGGGTCTGGCGGCGGCGGTAGTCGCCCGGCACTTTGTCGAGTTGGCCTTGCGTGACCTCGATGTAAAAGCCGTGCACTTTGTTGAACTGCACCCGCAGGTTGGCGATGCCGGTGCGCTCTTTCTCGCGGGTTTCCAGGTCGAGTAAAAACGCGTCGCAATTGGTTTGAATGCCGCGCAACTCGTCCAGCTCGGCGTCCAGGCCGTCGGCGATGATGCCGCCATCGCGTACCAGGGCGGCGGGCTCTTCGAGCAGGGCCATTTGCAGCAATTCGGTGCAATGCGTGGGCGGGGTCAGCCAGCGGGCCATGCCCGCCAGCAAACTGCCGGGCTCGGGGTTCAGGGTCTGCAATTGGGTCGACAGCGCCGCCGCACGCGCCAGCGCATGGCGCAGGGCCACCAGCTCGCGTGGGCGCACCTGGCGCAGCGCGGTGCGGGCGGTGATGCGCTCCACGTCGCTTGCGCCTTTGAGTTGTTCGCGTAGGCTGCTCCAGGCCCCTCGGCTGCCTTCGCCGCTCTCGCCACGCAACACGGCTTGGGCTTGCAGGCGTTGCTGCGCCACTTGCCGATCTCGCGGCGGGCTGAGCAGCCAGCTTTTGAGCAGGCGGCTGCCCATGCCGGTCATGCAGGTGTCGAGCAGGGCAAACAGCGTGGGCGAATCGGCAGCGCTTTCGCCGCGCAGGGTTTGCGTCAGCTCCAGGTTGCGGCGTGTGCTGGCGGGCAGGTCAATCAGCGCGTCCGAGCGCTGCACCTGCACCCGCTGCACGTGCGGCAGGCTGCGGCCTTGGGTGTGTTCGGCGTACGTCAGCAGCGCAGCGGCGGCCGCATGCGCGTCGGCCAACGCATCGGCGCTCCAGGCGGCGAGTGAAGCGGCTTGCAGTTGTTCGAGCAGCTTGCGCTGACCCAGGCCTGCGTCAAATTGAAAGTCGGGCCGCAGAGCGAACGACCAGCTGCCCCGGCCAACGGTTTTGATGCCGCGCAGTTTTTGCTCAAACGTGGGCGTCATGCCCGCGCTGGCCAACAGCTCGCTGGGGCTGATGCGGTCGATCCAGTCGGCCAATTCATCTTGCGCGCATTCGGCCAGGTGCACCACGCCTTGGGTGACGCTGAGCCACGCCAGGCCGCAGCGGTTTTTGGGGGCCTGGTGCACAGCCAGCAAGATGGCTTCGCTTTTGTCGGAGAGCAGCTCGGTGTCGGTCAGTGTGCCGGGGGTGACCACGCGCACCACTTTGCGCTCCACCGGGCCTTTGGACGTGGCCACATCGCCCACTTGTTCGCAAATGGCCACCGACTCGCCCAGTTTGATCAGGCGGGCCAGGTAGCTTTCAACCGAATGAAAAGGCACGCCCGCCATGAGTACGGGCTGCCCTGCCGATTGGCCCCGGCGCGTCAAGGTGATGTCGAGCAGGCTTGCGGCTTTTTCGGCGTCGTCATAAAACAGCTCGTAAAAGTCGCCCATGCGGTAGAACACCAACGTGTCCGGAAACTCCGCCTTGATGCCCAGGTACTGGGCCATCATGGGGGTGTGGGCCGAGAGGTCGGCCAGGCGCTTGGGGGCGGTGGTCATGTCGTTGGGCATCAAGGGCAGTGCCGATTTGGGGAACAGTCACCAATTTGTGGGGTGGGGTTCATGGGTCAGCTGACTTTGGCCTGAGGCCCTGTGATTGAAAGAAACAATACAGCGTTGAAGTGGGGACCTTGATTTTAGAGGGAGCACGGCGACCCTGTTTTGCAATTCTCTACAATCTTGTCAACGAAACTTTCAGGGCTCCAACAGGCCCCTTGTATGGAAATAGCGATACTGATTGCCCTCATCCTCTTGAATGGTTTGTTTGCCATGTCCGAGATTGCACTGGTCACCGCCAGAAAAGCAAGGCTCCAGAAGTTGATTGATGAGGGCGACAGCGGTGCTGCTGCTGCTGTCAAATTGGGCGAAGACCCTACCCGTTTTTTGTCCACCATCCAAATCGGTATCACCTCGATCGGTGTGTTGAACGGTATCGTGGGCGAGGCCGCTTTGGCCACGCCGCTGGCCACTTGGCTGGTCAGTTTGGGCATGTCCGAGGTGTATGCCAGCTTTGGTGCCACTGCATTGGTGGTCATCACCATCACCTATTTCTCGATTGTGGTGGGGGAACTGGTGCCCAAGCGCATCGGGCAGTCTTATCCAGAAACCTTTGCTCGCCTGGTGGCCAGACCCATCCACCTGCTGGCCTTGGCTACCAAGCCTTTTGTCCTCTTGCTGTCGGCCTCTACCCGCGCCTTGCTGCGCCTGATGGGTGTGAAGGAGACCAAGGGCACGCCCGTGACCGAGGAAGAAATCCACGCCATGCTGGTGGAGGGCACTTCAGCTGGCGTGATCGAGTCGCACGAGCACACCATGGTGCGCAACGTGTTTCGTTTGGACGACCGCCAGATTGGTTCGCTCATGGTGCCGCGTGCCGACATTGTGTGCCTGGATGTGGACGACTCGTTTGAGGACAACCTGCGCCACATCGAAGAGTCGGACCATGCCCGCTTTCCGGTGGTGCAAGGCGGCATAGAAAACATCCTGGGCGTGATCAACGCC
Source organism: Limnohabitans sp. (assembly GCF_023910625.1). Taxonomy (NCBI): domain Bacteria; kingdom Pseudomonadati; phylum Pseudomonadota; class Betaproteobacteria; order Burkholderiales; family Comamonadaceae; genus Limnohabitans; species Limnohabitans sp. Next base: position 1,395,015 of record NZ_JAAVVW010000003.1, on the reverse strand, counting down.
CGCCAGTGGCTCGCGCGTGCTCTCAAAGACAAGTCGCAGTCGCTGCGCGAGCAAGGGCTACAAAGCCCGTTGTATGTGCCCGAAACCATCACCGGTATGGAGTTGCTGGACAACTTCAGGCTGTCCGATGTGCACATGGCGTTTGTGATCGACGAGTACGGCGAGGTGCAGGGCATCATCACGCTGCAAGACCTGATCGAGGCCATCACGGGCGAGTTCCAGCCCCGTGACCCTGAAACCTCTTGGGCGGTGCAGCGCGAGGATGGCAGCTGGCTGCTGGACGGCCACATCCCCGTGCCCGAACTCAAGGACCGCCTGAACCTGGACACCGTGCCCGAAGAAGAGCGCGGCCGTTACCACACGCTCAGCGGCATGATCATGCTGCTGACCGGCACCTTGCCCAAGGTGGCCGACGCGGTGGAGTGGGAAGGCTGGAAGCTGGAGATCGTGGACATGGATGGCCGCGCCATCGACAAGGTGCTGGCCATGCGCCTGCCGCCCGCCGACCCTGAGTGCGAGGCCGAAGGGGTCATGTTGCTGGGCAGCTGATCTGCCTTCAGGCACAAAAAAGCACCCGGCGAGGGTGCTTTTTTCATGGCATGGGCCTGCGGCCCGCTTAAAACGGCGCGTCCTTGCGCACTTCCTTGGCCTCGCTGCTGTCGTCGCTGCTGGCTGGGGCCGCATCACCTTCGGCGTCGGGGTTGTGCGTGTCGCCTGTGCGTTCGCGGCTCAGGGCGTCCACGGCGGTGCGCACGTTGGCCTTGTCGCCCGCGCTGGCAAATTTGCTGTACTTGCCCAAGATGCTGACCAGTTGGCCATAAATGCGGGGCGCACCGGCCAGGCATTCTTTTTGTTCCAGAAAGTCGGACTCGCCGGTGAAGTTGCCGATCAGGCCTCCGGCTTCGGTGACCAAGAGCGAGCCCGCAGCCACATCCCAAGGCGACAGACCGGTTTCAAAGAAGCCATCGGTAAAGCCTGCAGCCACGTAAGCCAAATCCAGGGCCGCAGCGCCTGGGCGTCGCAGGCCGGCGGTGCGTTGCATCACGTCCCCCATCATGCGCAGGTACTGGTTGAAGTTGTCGCCCTTGCGGAAAGGAAAACCGGTGGAAATGATGCACTCTTCCATCCGGATGCGCTTGCTCACGCGCAGGCGGCGGTCATTCATGAAGGCGCCACGGCCTTTGGTGGCGGTGAACAGGTCGTTGCGGGTGGGGTCGTAAATCACGGCTTGCTCGATCTTGCCGCGCACTTGCAGGGCAATGCTCACGCAGTAAACAGGAAAGCCATGGATGAAGTTGGTCGTGCCGTCCAGCGGGTCGATGATCCAGATGTGGTCAGCCAGCGGGTTGCCGAATTCGCGGCCAGACTCTTCGGCCAGGATGCCGTGGTCTGGGTAGGCGGTCAGCAAGGTCTCGATGATGATTTTTTCGCTGGCGTGGTCAACTTCGGTGACAAAGTCGTTGACCTGCTTTTGCGAGATGCGAACCGCTTCAACGTCGAGCGCGGCACGGTTGATGATGGCGCCAGCGGCGCGCGCAGCCTTGATGGCCACGTTGAGCATGGGGTGGAGATTGGACGACATGAATTGTGTGAAGAACTGAACTGGCCCACGCACGATCGCGGCGGCGAAGGGCGGATTTTCTCACGAAAAGTGGGGACATTCGCCATTCGGGCGTCCTGAGCCGAGTGTGCCTGCCCATGGCCGGGCTTGGGAGCGTGGACAATCACGGCATGCAAACGCGATTCATTTTGATAGAAACCAGCCATGCGGGCAATGTGGGCGCTGCCGCCCGGGCCCTGAAAGTCATGGGTTTTGACGACTTGGTGCTGGTGGCGCCTCGCTGGCCCAATGTGCTGCGCAAAGAAGAAACCATCCAGCGTGCCAGCGGAGCCAACGACGTGCTGACCAAGGCGCGGGTGGTGAACACACTCGATGAGGCCTTGGCGGGCGTGACCCATTTGTGCGCCACCGCCATGACGCCGCGCGACTTTGGCCCGCCCACCCGTTCGCCCCGTGATCATTTTGCAGAGCTGACGAAGCCCGGTGCGCCCGAGCAGAGCGTGGCGTTTTTGTTTGGCTGCGAGCGCTTTGGCATGAAAAACGAGGATGTTTACCGCTGCCATGTGGCGTTGTCGATCCCCACCCATCCGCAATTTGGCTCGCTCAACCTGGGCTCAGCCATTCAGGTCATTGCCTACGACTGGCGCGTGGCTTTGGGCGGCTTTGCGGTGCAAGATGTGATCGCACCCGCTGACAAAGCCGATGCCCAGCAAGTGGCCGGCATGCTGACCCATTGGGAGCAAGCGTTGACCGATATCGGATTTTTGGACCCGGCTGCGCCCAAAAAGCTCATGCCGCGTCTGAACCAGTTGTTCAACCGGGTGGACTTGAGCCCCGAAGAAATCCACATCCTGCGCGGGGTGGCCAAGGCCATGATTCAGACCGCTGAATCCAAAAGCCCAGCCAAGCGCTAGACTTGCAGCCTATGTTTTCTCGCCTTCGCTCCGACATCCAATGCATCCTTGACCGGGACCCCGCCGCCCGCACCGCTTGGGAGGTGCTGACCTGTTACCCGGGCCTGCACGCTTTGGTGCTGCACCGCCGTGCGCACTGGTGCTGGAATCATGGCTTCAAGTGGCTGGGGCGCTTCATCTCGCAGGGGTCTCGTTGGATGACGGGCATCGAAATTCACCCCGGTGCCAAGATCGGTGAACGTGTCTTTTTTGACCATGCCATGGGCGTGGTGGTGGGCGAGACTGCTGAGATTGGTGATGGTTGCACGATTTACCAAGGCGTGACTCTGGGCGGCACCTCGCTTTACAAAGGTGCCAAACGCCACCCCACTCTGGGCAAGGATGTGGTGGTGAGTGCCGGGGCCAAGGTGCTGGGTGGTTTTGAGGTGGGTGATGGGGCCAAGATCGGCAGCAACGCGGTGGTGATCAAGCCAGTGCCTGCCGGGGCCACAGCGGTGGGCATCCCGGCGCGCATCATCCCTTCCAAGGTGGGTGAGAGCGCCGATGTGTCGGGCACCGAGCGCAAATTCAGCGCCTATGGCATCACGCAAGACGATGACCCGGTGAGCCAGGCTTTGCGTGGCTTGATTGACAACGCGGCTGGGCAGGAGCAACAAATTTCAATGATCTGGAAAGCCCTGGAGCTGTTGTGTGCACAGCAACAAGTGCAGATGCCCGAGGGCGGCGCCGTCCGCGAAAGTTTTGAAGCCGAAAAATTCAATCAGCTGGTGGGCAAGTGAGCCTCAAGGCAGGTTGGCCAAATGGGCCGAGGCTTTGAGTTCGCGCCAGCGTTTGTCCAGGCTGCTGTAACGGGCCAGTGCTTCAGGGTCTTGGTCACTTTGGTATTGGGCCAAGGCCTCGTTCTTGAGCTGTTGCAAGTGGTCGATCATCAGCATGTTCACCAGTCTTCGCAGCTCTTGACGTGCCTCTTGCGGATCGGGTGGGGTGGCGTTTTCGCTGCCCACCACGTTGTTGATCCTGTCCTGGGCCACCCAGCGCTGGGCATCTTCTGCAAAGGGCTGGCCTTGCATGTGCTGGCTCAATGTGGACCAGCTCAGTGCCCCTTGTTCATGGAACACAGATTCGAGCCAGGCAAACAAAGGTCCATGCGGTGCCGGCAGGGCGCACAGCATGGCGTGGTCTTGTCCGGCCAATGACTCCCACAGCGCCATGTTGCCCAGCAGCAGTCGGGCCGCGTGGTCGGCCCGACTGGCGGGCACGGTGCGCGGGCCGGTGTAGACCGGAGGCTGCTCACGTTTGTATTTGCTGTTGCCCAACTTGCTGCCCGGCGTCCAGTTGGGGTTTTTGTTTTTCCAGCTGCTGTTGCCGTTGGACGGCACGAAAGTGTTGCTTCCCGACCAGGCCTGTGGATCGCCGTAGTGCGGCTCGAATTGGGGGTACGCATCATGCCCTGCACTGGCAGCCTGACTGAAGGCCGTGTTCGCCGACTGGGGTTGGGGTGCTGCTGCACTGCGCGCAGCGGGTGCATAGCGCTGCTCACTGGCCGCTTGTTGGCCCCACAGTTTTTCAAGGCCTGCGGTCTCTAGCTGAATCAGTTGCGCCAGCTCCGACAGCAATTGCTGCTTGAGCGCACCGTCGGGCAGCAGCTGCCACAGCGGGCGGGCTTGGCTCGACAAGCGTGCACGTCCTTCAGCCGTTTGCAGGTCGCAGTCGGCGCTGGCCGCTTCGATCAAAAAGCGCGACAGCGGCATGGCTTGCTTGATCTGCTCGGCAAAAGCTTCTTGGCCAAATTCGCGCACATAGCTGTCGGGGTCGTGCTCGGCAGGCAAAAACAAGAACTTGATGCTGCGCACATCGGTGGCGTAGGGCAAGGCACCGTCGAGCGCTTTGCGGGCGGCGCGGCGGCCTGCGCCGTCGCCGTCAAAGCTGAAGACCACCGAGTCGGTGAAGCGAAACAGTTTTTGCACATGGTCGGGTGTGCAGGCTGTGCCCAGCGTGGCCACCGCATTGGCAAAGCCCAGTTGTGCCAGCGCCACCACGTCCATGTAGCCTTCGGTCACCAGCACGTAGCCCGCGCTGTGCAGGGCTTCGCGGGCTTCGTACAGGCCATACAACTCGCGGCCTTTGTGGAAGACCGGGGTTTCGGGCGAGTTCAAATATTTGGGCGTGCCCGAGCCGATCACCCGACCGCCAAAGCCGATGCATTCGCCTTTGATGTTGCGGATTGGGAACATGATGCGGTCGCGAAAGCGATCGTAGCGTTTGTCGTCTTCTTCGTTCACGATCACCAGGCCCGATTCGGCCAGCAGCGGGTCATCGTATTTGGGGAAGATGCTGGCCAGCGAGCGCCAGCCTTCGGGCGCGTAGCCCAGACCAAAGCGCTTGGCAATTTGGCCTGAGAGGCCCCTGCCTTTGAGGTAATCGATGGCGTGCGGGGCGATTTTGAGCTGGTCGCGGTAGGCGTCACCGGCTTTTTCGAGCACATCGCTCAGGCTGTCTTGTTTGGCCTTGGCGGCGGCGGCTTTGGCGCGGTCTTCGGGCGACTGTTGCTCTTCGGGCACCACCATGCCGGTTTGCTGGGCCAGGTCTTTCACCGCTTCGATGAAGGTCATGCCCGCGTGCTCCATCAGGAAGCCAATGGCATTGCCGTTTTTGCCGCAGCCAAAGCAGTGGAAAAACTGTTTGGTGGGGCTGACGCTGAAGCTGGGGGATTTCTCGCCATGAAAAGGGCACAGGCCCATGAAGTTGGCACCGCCTTTCTTGAGCTGCACGTACTTGCCCACGATGTCGACCACGTCGACGCGGGACAGCAACTCCTGGATGAAAGACTGGGGGATGGCCATAAGAGGGCTATTTTCGTCGATAAGGACGGTTCATTCCGTGCGGGTTTCGGGGCGAACCAGCATGGATTTCAGCGCCGGGTCAGGCAAACTGGTGAACATCTGAGCGTCAGCCTCAACAGGACCCCTCCATGACCGATACCAAAGTCAGCATCTTTGACCAAGACTTGCCCCAAACCCCCGCCAACCACGCGCCGATCTCACCCCTGAGCTTCATCGAGCGCACGGCCGAGGTCTACCCGACCCGTTTGGCCATCGTGCACGGCGATTTGCGCCAGGATTGGGCCACCACCTACCGCCGCTGCCGCCAATTGGCCAGTGCGCTGGCGCAGGCGGGCATTGGCAAGAACGACACGGTGGCCGTGATGCTGCCCAACACGCCGCCCATGGTCGAGGCGCACTTTGGCATTCCCATGGCGGGGGCTGTCCTCAATGCGATCAACACCCGCCTCGACCCGGAGACTGTGGCCTTCATGCTGGACCACGGCGAGGCCAAGGCGGTGATCGTGGACCCTGAGTTTGCGGGGGTGATGAAAAAAGCGCTGGCGCTGCGCCAGTCCACACGGCCACTGTTGGTGATGGATGTGGAGGACGCGCTGTACACCGGGGCCACCGAGCCGCTGGGTTCGCTCACGTACGAGGCTTTTGTGGCCCGTGGTGATGCGAACTTTGCGTGGAGCCTGCCCGGCGATGAATGGGACGCGATTGCCCTGAACTACACCAGCGGCACCACCGGAAACCCCAAGGGCGTGGTCTACCACCACCGGGGCGCGGCCACCAATGCGATCTCGAACATTCTGGAATGGGACATGCCCAAGCACGCGGCCTATTTGTGGACGCTGCCCATGTTCCATTGCAACGGTTGGTGCTTTCCTTGGACCGTGGCGGCGCGTGCGGGCGTGAACGTGTGCTTGCGCAAGGTCGATGCGCAGGCCATGTTCGACGCCATGCGGGACCAGGGTGTCACGCATTACTGCGGCGCGCCCATCGTGCACGGATTGCTGGTCAATGCCCCGGCGGCCATGAAGGCGGGGGTGCCTGCGGGCATCAAAGCCATGGTGGCAGGCGCTGCGCCGCCCGCCTCGATGATCGAAGGCATGGAGCAAATGGGTTTTGATTTGACCCATGTGTATGGCCTGACCGAGGTCTATGGCCCCGCCACCGTGTGCCCCAAGCATCCCGAATGGGATGCGCTGGACATTGGCGATCGGGCCCGGTTGAACGCCCGCCAAGGCGTGCGCTATCACTTGCAGCGCGATGTGCGGGTGCTCAACCCTGAAACCATGCAGCCCGTGCCGCAAGACGGCGAAACCATGGGCGAGATCATGTTCAAGGGCAACATCACCATGAAGGGTTACTTGAAAAACCCCAAGGCCACACAAGAGGCTTTTGCGGGTGGGTGGTTTCACAGCGGCGATTTGGCGGTGCAGTACCCGGACGGTTACTTCAAGATCAAGGACCGCAGCAAAGACATCATCATCTCGGGTGGTGAAAACATCTCATCGATCGAGGTGGAAGACGTGCTTTACCGCCACCCTGCCGTGCTGGCCGCGGCCGTGGTGGCCAAGCCCGATGCGCGCTGGGGCGAGACGCCTTGCGCCTTTGTGGAGCTGAAGGCCGATGCGCAGGTCACGGCCGAGCAGATCGTGGCGCATTGCAAGCAGCACTTGGCGGGCTTCAAGGTGCCGCGTGCGGTGGTGTTTGGCGAATTGCCCAAGACCAGCACGGGCAAGATTCAGAAGTTTGAGCTGCGCAAGCAGGCGGGGTCGGCTGAAGCGATCGACGTTTGAGCGTGAAGCGGGGAGGGGCTGGCGGTTGGCGTTGAGCGCTGCGCTCAGGCGATGTCAAAAGCGTGTGTGCCAAAGTGGCCGGCGCGGCGGTCGGCGAAATAGTGCTCCAGCGTTTCCTTGACGGTGCGAAAGGCCAATTCGTCCCATGGGATTTCTTCTTCGGTGAACAAACGCGCTTCCATGGTTTCGTGGCCGGGGTCAAACACGTCACTGGTCAAGCGGGCGCGGTAATACAGGTGTACTTGGCCTACACGGGCGACGCTCATCACCGTCAGCAGGTCTTCCATGATGAACTGCGCACCCGCCTCTTCGGTGGTCTCCCGCGCAGCACCTTCGGAGGTGGTTTCCCCCAGTTCCATGAAGCCTGCGGGCAAGGTCCATTTGCCCTTGCGTGGTTCGATGTTGCGTTTGCACAGCAGCACCTGGTCGCCCCAATGGGGCACGGTGCCCACCACGTTCAGCGGGTTTTCGTAGTGCACCGTGTGGCAGACGGTGCAGATGGCGCGCAGCTTGGTGTCGCCGTCATCGGGCAAGCGGTAGGCCACCGCTGCGCCGCATTGACGGCAATGGCGAATGGTGCGGTCATACATCATGGGTGAGATTGAGGGGCGGAGTGATGGGTGTGGTGCAAAGACAGAGTCTAACCAGTTCCCCATGGAAAAAGCCTCCGGGCTTGGGTAACCCGGAGGCTTGTCTGGTTGGTGTGGCCCGTCAGGTCAGGTATTGGATCAGGAAGAGCGATATGCCTGGGAAGAACAGCAACAACAGGGTGCGCACAGTGTCGCTGATCAGGAAGGGCATGATGCCTTTGTAGCTTTCGCTCAGTGGTACGTCTTTGGCCATGCCGTTGACCACATAGACGTTGAGCCCGACGGGCGGTGCCAGCATGCCAAAACCCACCGTCATCAGCACCATGATGCCGAACCAGATCGCGGTGTATTCCGGCGTCATGCCGAAGTCCAGCTTCATGATGATCGGAAAGAAGATCGGGATGGTCAACAGCAGCATGGACAGTTCATCCATCACCGCGCCCAGCACCACATACAGCAGCAGAATGCCGCCGACCACGAGTAAGGGTGCCATATTCATGGCCACCACCATTTCGGCCAGTTGGGCCGGCACTTGTGTGCGAGCCAGGGCGGCGTTCATGACATCGGCCCCCATGAAGATCATGAAGATCATCGCAGAGCTGATCGCAGTAGCATGGAAGCAATGCAAAAATTTGTCCCAGGTCAGCTCACGCTTGAGCAAGGCCGCCAAAAAGGTGGATGCCGCACCCACGGCAGCCCCTTCGGTCGGGGTGAAGAAGCCTGCATAGATGCCGCCAAAGACCAGAATAAAAATGAAGGCGATGGGCAAAATGCCTTTAAGTGCTTCGAAGGTGAGTTCTTCTCGGTCTTCTTGGTCAGGGGCCTGACCCGGCACGAGGCGCACATAAATGGCGATGGCGATCATGTAGCCCACCATGGCAATCAGGCCGGGCACCATGGCGGCAGCAAACAACTTGGCGATGTTCTGTTCGGTCATGATGGCGTAAATGACCAGCGGCACCGAAGGCGGAATCAAAATGCCCAATGTGCCGCCAGCTGCCAGAGTGCCTGTGGACAGACGACCTGAATAGCCATGGCGTTTCATTTCCGGCAGAGCCACACCTGTGATGGTCGCTGCTGTGGCCACAGATGACCCGCAAATGGCTCCAAAGGCTCCACAAGCGAGCACGGCGCCCATGGCCAGACCACCCTTGAAGCGGCCCATCACGGCGGCGGCAAACTGGAACAAGGCCTTGCTGATGCCACCTTGCGTTGCAAAGTGCCCCATCAAGATGAAAAGAGGAATGACCGATAGGTCGTAGTTGGCCAGTCTTGCAAAAGCCAAGTTGTTAAGAAAGTTCAAATAGGTTGGAACACCTGTTTGCAGGATGAATCCGGATGTGCCTGCCAGGAACATGGCGCCCGCAATGGGCACGCGGACCACCATCAGCAGCAGCATGATCCCGAAAATCATCAAAGCCAGCGTGATCGGGGTCATGGTGCAACCTTGTTTTTGTCAAATTTGGTGATCACTTGCATCGCAGCGATCACCGCTGTGATGCCGAACGGAATGCACATGCTGGTCAAAACGATCCAGTCGGGGAACTCCAGCAGCATGGAGGCGCCCATGTTTTCTTTGGCTTTGATGGCTGCAGCACCGCAACGCCATGCAAGCAGGGAAAAAATCGCCATCATCACCAGATCACCCAGTCGGTCCAGTTTGAAGTTGAACTGCCTGCTGCACTTGGCCGTGAAAAAATCCACAATGATGTTTTCACGCTTGAGCTGACAAAGTGGCATGAACAGGGCAATGGCCGCGCCGACACCCACACCCGTCAATTCAAAGTCGCCAATCAGGGCCGAGTTGAAAAAATTGCGTCCGATCAGGCTGTAGCAGGTCATCAGCATCAGTCCAATCAGGAGCAACCCGCCCAATATGCTGCAGAGACGGGCAATCCGCTCAAGTGGATTTAAGAACATCATGGTTTTGAGGGGTGTCAATGAAGATGAGATCGTAGCTTGAGAGACCCGTCACTGAGGGCATCAGCGTGCGCCATGCATAAAAAAACCTGAGCAGACCATGAGGGCTGCTCAGGTTGATGTCATCCAGTGCTTACTTGGTGTATTGCTTGATCAGGTCTTGAGCGTCTTTGAGCAAAGCCGCGCCATTGAGGCCGCGTTTGTTCATCGATTGGACCCATTCGTCGTCCTGCTCGTCGGTGGCCTTCTTCCAGCGTGCCAGTTCAGAGGGCGGGATCACGGTGATGGTCTGGGTTTTGGTTTCTTCAAACACTTTACGTCCTGGTACATCGTTGCCTGCTTGCGTGGCACCCAGGAATGCCGACAATTCACGACCGGAGTTCTTGTCAATGACGGCCTTCAGATCAGCGGGCAGAGAGTCGTACTTGGCTTTGTTCATGGGCATGACAAACACGGTGGTGTACAAAGCCGGATAGCTCTTGTCTGTTTCTGCGCTGAACTTGGTCAACTCGTGAACCTTCAGACCTGGAGCGACTTCGTAAGGAATCACCGCACCATCGATCACGCCTTTGGACAGGGCTTCGGGCACCTGGGGTACGGGCATACCCACGGGGGTGGCACCCAGCTTGGCCAACATTCTGGTGACGTTGGCTGTAGGTGCACGCATTTTCAGACCCTTGAAGTCTTCCATTTTGGTGACTTGTTTGTCTTTGGTAAAAATCACGCCAGGGCCGTGCACATGAACGGCCAAAAGCTTGACATCCTTGTGCTCATCCATGGCGTGCTTTTGCACAAAGTCCCAAGCGGCACGGCTGGTCGCTGCAGCGTTGGTCATGGTGAAAGGCAACTCAAACACCTGTGTCTTGGGGAAGCGACCTGCCGATGAACCGGCCACGTGCCAAACCACATCGGCCACGCCGTCTTTGGCCTGGTCATACAGCTGAGGTGGCGTGCCGCCCAATTGCATGGCGGGGTAGATTTCGCACTTCAGGCGGTCTTTGGAGTCGCGTGCAATGTTCTTGCACCAGTCGCCCAGCATGGTGGTGTGCTGGATGGACTGTGGGCCCAAAAAGTGGTGCACCTTCAGGGTGATGGTTTGGGCGTTGACGCCAAAACCAACGGCCATCAGGCCTGCGGCCAAGGCCGTTTGTTGCAGGAATTTCTTCATCGACTTGTCTCCATCATGGGTTGAAAAAGGGATGATAAACCAACCATGCGGTCGGTTAATAGGTTAAACATGAATTATGTTGCGAGTTGGTGAGGGCTGGCTCAGGGTAAACGCCATGATCAAGAAGACTTAAGAATTTTTATTCATCCATCGATCCGGATTGGAAGTGGGTCTAGGCCGGTGATTTGCCCTGCCAGCACATCGCCTTTGACCACGGCGGCCACACCCTCCGGAGTGCCCGTGAAAATCAGGTCACCGGGTCGTAGCTCCCAGGCAGCGGACAGGTGTTCAATGGTTTCAGCCACATTCCAGATGAGTTTGGCCACGTTGCTGCGCTGGCGGTCTGCACCGTTGACTTGCAGGCTGATCTCGGCATTGTTCACATCACCAGCTTGCCCTTTGGGGGTAATGGGGCCGATGGGGGCCGAATGGTCAAAGGCTTTGCCGATGCACCAGGGGCGGCCTTGTTTTTTCATCTCGTTTTGCAGGTCGCGGCGCGTCATGTCAAGGCCCACGGCATAACCATAGATGTGTTGCGCCGCGTTGGCTGCCGAAATGTTGCGCCCACCTTGGCCAATGGCCACCACCAGTTCGATTTCATGGTGCAGGTTTTGCGTGAGGCTGGGGTAAGGCATGGCACCGGTCTGGCCAGCTTCAACCACCACCAGGCTGTCGGTGGGCTTGAGGAAGAAGAAGGGCGGCTCGCGCCCAGTGAAGCCCATCTCTTTCGCGTGTTCTTCGTAATTGCGGCCCACACAATAGATGCGGTGCACTGGAAAACGTTCGACGTGTCCCCGCACTGGCACCGAGACCACCGACATGGGTGAGAATACAAAAGTCATGACTTTTTTTCCAAAGCAATGAAAAATCAGATGGTAATCCGTATAGCTGAGAGCAGTCACTTGCTAGAAACCCCGAAACACGACACGCACATGATCCAAAGCATCGACCTGCAGGCCACGCCGGGTCACCTGATTCGACGGGCCCAGCAAATTGCCGTGGCCATTTTTGCCGAGCAACTGGCCAGCGCCGACATCACGCCCGTGCAGTTCGCCATCCTGAACGCCTTGCTGGACAGCCCGGGCATTGACCAGGTGAGCCTGGCCAAGCGCGTGGCTTTTGACCCGGCCACTTCGGGCTCGGTCATTGGGCGGCTGGAAGCCAAGGGTTGGGTGGTGCGCGAGGCCGATCCGTCTGACCGCAGGCGCAAGCTGTTGGTGGTCACGCCGCAGGCTGTGCAGGCTTTGGCCCATATCCAAAGTGATGTGGCCCGGGTGCAAGAAAAAATTCTGGCCCCGCTGACGCCGCAAGAGCAAAGCCAGTTTGTGCATTTGCTCTCGCGCCTGGTGCAAGGCCATCAAGCCGATTGAAGCCCGGCTCAGGCCGAGGTGTAGGTCAGCTCGAAATGCTCCACATGCGGGGGCGCGGCAAAGAAGGGGCCGACGATGGCGCGCCATTCGGTGAACAGCGGTGACTGGCGAAAGCCCACGGTGTGGTCTTCCAGCGTGTCCCAGAAAATCTGCAACACAAAGCGCTCGGGGTTTTCAATGCAGCGGTTGACCTTGGCCCCTCGAAAGCCCTTGGCCCTTGAGGCCACGGTGTTCAGACCCAGTTCAATGGCTTGTTCAAAGGCAGCTTGCTGGCCTGGCTGGATGCGGATGTCGGCGAGTTCGAGGATCATGGTCTAGTCCAAAAGAAGGCGAATAAAACACCACGATATCCGATTCCTGACCCATCAGGCGTCACGGGCAGGCCATACTTTAGCCCCGTGATCAGCGCACTTTGCCGTTTGCGGTGTTGGCGTCAGAAGCGGCCATCAGCCAGGCCAGACTTTGGGCCAATGAGGCGCAAGCGTCCACTGTGAATTGAAACGATTGCACGCGCGAGACCACGTCACTTAAATTTAACAAAAAAGTCACTTCTTTGACATGGGAGAGGATCAGCATTCGTCGCAGGATGAAAAAGGAGCTGAAGTCATGAAAGAGTTACCTAACCCCACCTTCCCACTGTCCCCTGTTCAATTGCCCAGGGGGTCACTTCATCCGGCGTCCTCTGTCACCGGTTTGGATTTTTTGCCTCGGCGTGTGCAAGGCACCATTCAAGTCAGCTGGGCGCAGCATCTCGACGAAGTTCGGGAGGCGCAGCGCCTGAGGTATCAGGTCTTTGCCAACGAGTTGGGTGCGCGGTTGCCCATCACCCTGCCAGACCACGACATCGATTTGTTTGATGATTATTGTGAGCACTTGCTGGTTCGGGACAGTGCTTCGGGGCAGGTCATTGGCACTTACCGGGTGCTCACGCCTGCTCAAGCCAAACGAGCGGGCAGCACTTACAGTGACACCGAGTTTGACCTGACCCGTCTGCGCGATCTGCGCACCCGCATGGTGGAGTTGGGCCGCAGCTGCGTGCACGCAGATCACCGCCATGGTGGTGTCATCATGGCCTTGTGGGGCGCCTTGTTTGAATTCATGGACCGCAACCGCTTGGACACCATGATCGGTTGCGCCAGCATCCCGATGCTGCACAACGGTCTGGTCACGGGTGATGTCGCAGCGAGCATCTGGCATCAGTTGCGGCATACGAATTTGGCCGATATCCAGTTCCATGTGCGACCCCGTTTGCCACTGCCAGTGGAAGATTTGGACCATGGTTTGGCCATTGATCCGCCAGCGCTGATCAAAGGCTACTTGCGCTTGGGAGCCAAGGTGTTGGGTGCACCCGCATGGGATCCGGATTTCAACACGGCCGATCTGCCCATGATGATGCGAACTGCTGATTTGCCCATGCGCTACCGCAAGCATTTTTCGGCCGGTGCTGCATGAATTCAGCCACCGGGGCAGGTCCTGATGCGGTGCATTTCAAAACCTCTGGTGCAGGCCTTCAGAACACATTCACAAGGGATTTGGAAAAAGCGGTATCGCATGCCTTGCGGTTGCCACGACAAGAGGCCAGGCGCAGGGCTGAAGCCTTTGGCTGGCCCCACACGGTGGCGCTGTTCAAGTCTTACTTGATGCCCATCAAAGGCAAGGGCAAAAAAGCCTAGGATTTTCACGGCATTGTCATCAAAATGACTTAATGAATTTATAAGATGAGTTGAATTCATCGACGTTAAGCCATGGACCATCCAATTTCACAGACCGTTTCGCCAGAGTTGCCCCCTGAGTTTTTGGATCGTGATCTGAGCATTTTGGCTTTCAATGAGCGCGTGCTCGATTGGGCGCACCGACCCGAGGTGCCCGTGCTCGAACGCCTGAGGTATTTGTGCATCGTGTCCTCCAACTTGGACGAGTTCTTTGAGGTGCGGGCCGAGCCGCATGTGATGGGCAGTTTGCAGGCGATCACATCCGGGCAGTACACGAACGACAGCTTGAAGGCCATTACCGACAAAACCAATGCCATGGTGGCGCGGCAGTACGCTTTGTACAACGATGATTTGCTGCCTACATTGCAGCGCCATGGCTACCGTTTGTTGTCACATGGCGAGCGCAATGCCGAGCAACGCCGTTGGGTGCGCAGTTACTTCCAGCGCGAGGTGCAGCCCCTGCTCGTGCCCGTGGGCCTGGATCCGGCGCACCCCTTTCCTCAAGTGGCCAACAAATCGCTCAACTTCATTGTGCAGTTGTCGGGCAAGGACGCTTTTGGGCGGTCCAACGAAATCGCCATCGTCAAGGTACCGCGCGTGTTGCCGAGGGTGATTGCCTTGCCGGACCGGGTGTGTGAGGGCAGCAAGGCTTTTGTACTTTTGTCCAGCGTGATCCGTGCCCATCTGGCCGAATTGTTCCCGGGACGTGAAGTCGGGCAGTTTTCTCAATTCAGGGTCACCCGCCATTCGGACCTGGCGGTGGACGAGGACGAAATCGCCAATTTGCGCATGGCCCTGCGCCAAGGCCTGCAGCACCGCCACTATGGTCAGGCAGTTCGCCTGGAGGTCTCGTCCAACTGTGCGCCCCGTTTGGCAGAATTTTTGCGCAAGGAATTTCGACTGCCCGAAGCCTCAGTGTTCCGGGTCAATGGCCCGGTGAACCTGGTGCGCCTGATGCAGTTGATAGATTTGGTGCCTGCACCAGACTTGCTGTTTCCGCCGTTCAAAGCCAGCTTTCCTGTCCAATTGCCGCAACACGGCTCGATTTTTAACCGGCTCAAAGCGGGCGATGTGGTGATTCACCAACCCTTTGAAAGCTTTGACGGCGTGCTGGCCTTTTTGCGCGAAGCCGTGATGGACCCGAATGTGTTGGCCATCAAGCAAACCATTTACCGCGCAGGCAGCGACACCACCTTGATGGATTTGCTGCGCGAGGCGGTACGCCGGGGCAAGGAAGTCACGGCCGTGGTAGAACTCAAGGCCCGTTTTGACGAAGAGGCCAACATCAACTGGGCCGAGCAACTCGAATCGATCGGCGCGCAAGTGGTCTACGGCATCGTGGGCCTGAAAACGCACGCAAAAATGCTCTTGGTCACCCGCCGCGAAGGCCGCGTGCTGCGGCGCTATGGTCATCTGTCTACGGGCAATTACAACCGCCGCACGGCTGCGCTTTACACCGACATCAGTTACCTCACGGCCGATGCCGACATCACCGCCGACATGGACCAGTTGTTCGGGCATTTGGCCAGCCAAAGCCGGTTGCCCAAAATGAGACGCATGCTGGTTGCACCGTTTAATTTGCATGCCCAAATGCAGGCCCGCATTGAGGCGGTCGGCGAGGCAGCTGCACGTGGCGCGAACGGGCGCATTGTCATCAAGATGAATGCCTTGACCGACCAGCCCTTGATGGAGGCTTTGCTGACGGCCGGGCAAAAAGGTGCCAAGATCGATTTGATTGTGCGCGGTGCCTGCATGTTGCCCGCCGGGGTGGCTGGTTTGAGCGAGAACATCCGTGTGCGCTCGGTCATCGGCCGTTTTCTGGAGCACTCGCGGGTGTTTTACTTTTGCGCTGACCAGGACGAATCTCTGTACCTGTCGAGCGCTGACTGGATGAGCCGCAACATGACGCGCCGCATTGAGTTGGCTTGGCCCGTGACCGACCCGTTGCTGCGCCAGCGCATCATTGATGAATGCCTGATCGCTTACCTGCACGACGGGCGCGACGCCTGGGACTTGGCCTCCGATGGCCAATACCACCGTGTCGGCTTGACCGCACCGGGGCCTGGGGCCCAAGAAGCGCTGATGCAGCGCTATGACGCATCGCCTGTTCAGGAGTGAGGGCCATGGATTTGATCGTGTGGCGGCATGCAGAAGCCCATGAGGCCGAGCCAGGCGAAGACGACATGCAAAGGGCCTTGACGCCCCGTGGGCGCAAACAGGCCGAGCGCATGGCCGCCTGGCTGGACGCCCAGTTGCCACAAGGGACCCGTTTGCTCAGCAGCCCCGCCGTGCGTGCCGAGCAAACGGTGCGTGCCCTGGGCCGCAAATACAAGGTCCGCGACGCCTTGTCGCCTGGCGCCAGTGTGGCGGATGTGCTGGAAACCTCGGGCTGGCCCGAGGCGCGTTACCCGGTCTTGCTGGTAGGTCACCAACCGGCGCTGGGCGGCATGGTGGCGCAATTGCTGGGCATGCCCGAGGCTGCATGCGCCATCCGAAAAGGCGCGGTGTGGTGGCTGCGCCACCGCATCCGCGAGGGCCAAGCTCAAACCGTTTTGATGGGGGTGACTTGTCCTGAGCGCTTGTGAGCTGCGCCTGAGTCAGCGCCTTCAGTCTTTGGCAGGCCGCCCGGTTTTGATGGTGGGCACGCTGGCCATGGCCTTTTTGAAAGCGGTGTCGGCCATGCCTGCCAGGGCCTGCAGGCCGGCGCGGATCAATTCACTTTTTTTGACTTCCACGCCCAAAGTCATGGCGCGTTTTTTCATTTCGGTGATTTGCAGCAACTCGGTCTTGGGCAGTGTGAAACTGTCGCGCACGACTTTGATCTTTTTCTCTTTGGGCGCCTTGGCAGGGGCGGCCGTATTTTTATTGTCCGAGGCTTTGGGCTGAGGCGCCTTGGCCGGGCTGGTCTTGGCTTTGGCGGCGGTTTTGCGCGGTGCTTTGGCAGGTGTTTTGGAGGCGGAAGCTGCCTTGACAGCAGGTTTGGTGTGGGCTTTGCCAGAAGATGCGGCGCTGCCGGTGCTGGCAGCGTTTGCGCCTAGGGCAGAGGAAATGATGGCGTCGTTCATGGTGTATCGACTTTAAAAAATAACGGTGCATACAGTTTATACCGTTGTTTTTTATTCGCCAAGACATCTACCCTAAAAAATCCGGGGAATTTAGTCCGCCGATACCTGTAAAACCCAATCTGTCTTTTGCCAGGCGTTTTTTTCTTCGCGCAACAAGTGCGCCGATTGGGGCCAGAGCTCGGCCCAGTCGCTGTCCATTTGCAGGCTGGCGGTGCGCCTGTCCACATCGCACTGGATGTGCAAGCCCGACAAATCCGGATCGCGCCGGGCATGGCACAAAATGACTGCCAAGCGCAGCGCCATGAGTTGCTGCACGAATCGGGTGCTTTGCAGTTCGGCCTCGAGCTTGCGCAGCTTGCCCCGGTGGCCCAGTACCAATTGGCTCAGGCGATGCAGCTCGTCCAGGGTGAAGCCGGGCAGGTCGGTGTTGTCCAGGATGTAGGCGCCATGCTTGTGGTAATCGCTGTGCGAGATGCGCATGCCGGTTTCGTGCAGCTGGCAGGCCCAGTGCAGTTTTTGCAAATGGCGTTGGCGTTCGTTTTGGGGCTGGTCGGCCCCCGACCCAATCATGGCTTCCAGCAGGCCCTGGGCTGTGCGTGAGACCCGATCGGCCTGCTGGGCATCGGTGCCAAAGCGTTGGGCCAACCAGCTGACCATGGACGAGCGGACATCCTGGGGGCTTTCACGGTCGATCAGGTCGTACAGTGCGCCGTGGCGCAGGGCCCCTTGCGCGGCATCCATCTCATCGATTTGCAGCAAATCAAACACGGCTTGCAACACCGCCAGGCCGCCACCGATGACGGGTTTGCGGTCTTCCTTGACGCCTTCGAGGCGCAAGTTGTCCAGCTTTTGGGCCTTGAGCAAACGCTCTTTGAGCCAAGCCAGGCCCTCGCGTGTGACACGCCCCTCGGGCCAGCCGGATTGGGTCAAGATATCGGACACCGCGCCCACCGTGCCCGAGGAGCCGTAGCACTTGTCCCAGTGCTGGCGGTTGAAGAGGATGTGGGCCTCGTCGAGCACCGCCAGGGCCGCGATCTCGGCGGCCTTGAAGGCTTGGGCAGTCCACAGACCATCGGGAAAATACTTCATGGACCAGCCCACGCTGCCCACACGGTAAGACTCCAGCGTACTGGCGGTGACGTGCCGGCCCAAAATCATTTCGGTCGAGCGCCCGCCGATGTCCACCACCAGGCGGCGCTCATCCGATTGCGGCAGCAGGTGCGACACACCCAGGTAAATGAGTCGGGCTTCTTCGCGCCCGGCAATCACCTCGATCGGAAAGCCCAAAATCTGTTTGGCCTTGACTAAAAACACCTCCCGGTTGCGGGCCTCGCGCAGGGTTTGGGTCGCCACAGCCCGGACTTGTTGGGGCTGGAAGCCCGCAATCCGTTCGCCAAAGCGGGCCAGGCATTCCCAACCCCGTGCCATGGCTTCTTCGCTCAGGTTGCGTTCGCTGTCCAGGCCGCTGCCTTGGCGCACGGTTTCCTTGATGTATTCCACGCGCCGCAGCTGGCCCGCATCCATCTGTCCGATTTCAAGGCGAAAACTGTTGGAGCCCAGGTCAATGGCGGCGTACAGGGAATGGGTTTGCATGGCGAGGGGTGGGGCGAGGGCAGACGGGCAAAGTGTGAATTATGTGACCGAATTGTGAAAGCCGGATGACATGGGCACCTATCTGACGAGGTCAGCGGGCCTGGCCTGCTCGCTCAAGCTTCGGTCTGCACGCCCTTGGACGGTGCCCAGCGGTTGATCAAGGCCACCAGCGTCAGCATCACGGGCACTTCCACCAGCACGCCCACCACGGTGGCCAAGGCTGCGTCCAAATTCAGGCCGAACAGTGAGATGGCCACCGCCACCGCGAGTTCAAAAAAGTTGGATGTGCAGATCAGGCAAGTGGGCCCGGCTACGTTGTGCGGCAATTTGAGCCAACGCGCGCCCCACCAGGCGATGAAGAAAATGCCATAGGTCTGCAGCACCAGGGGCACGGCAATCATGGCGATCGCTTGCAGGGCGTGTGCCACGCCCATCGCCCACGGGGTGGGCTCCGACAGGGGGTGAAGCCTCTGCGTAGCGATGGGCAGGCTCAGCAGCAGCCTGGTTCGCAAGCCAGATTGAGCACATCACCACAGGGCACACCCTGGCAGCAGTGCGCGGTCAAAAAGTCCATCAGGCTTTGCATGGCGCTCAGGTCGGCGCGGTAGCGCAAAAACCGGCCTTCGCGCTGCACACTGACCAAGGCCGAGTGGTGCAGTTCCTTGAGGTGAAACGACAGTGTGTTGGCGGGAATATCCAGAGTTGCAGACAACTGCCCTGGCTGAATGCCTTCGGGCCCAGCGCCCACGATGGCGCGAAACACCTTGAGGCGTGAACTTTGCGCCAACGCCGCCAAGGCCTTGACGGCCACGTCCTCGTCCATGACGCTGAAAAGAGAAACGGGGTTCATGGTGTGACCTCTTTTTCAGTTGTGTGCGTGAGCAAGCCCATGGGCAAACGCAGTGTGGCCAGCCAGCACAAAAGCAGCATCAGCGCCGAGCCCAAGAGCGCATACATCAACCCGCCCCACTGGTACAAAAGGCCCGACAGCAGCGTGCCCATGAAGCGGCCCAATGCATTGGCCGCGTAATAAAAACCCACATCTTCGGCCGCTTTTTCAGAGCCCGCATAGGCCAGCACCAAGTAGCTGTGCACCGAAGAGTTGATGGCAAAGGCAAAGCCGAACAAACTCAGACCGCCCACCACCCACCACTGCAGCTGCGGCGCTTGCAGGTACATGGCCGCGGCAATGCCCAGCGGCATGAAGGTGAGCACCGCCGACCACCAGCGGGCTGCAGGCACTTCGCGGCTCAGGCCATCGGCGCTGCGGCGTACGATCTGTGGTGCCAAGGCCTGCACCAGGCCGTAACCAATGGTCCACGCCGCCAAAAAGCCGCCCACCATGGTGAAGGTCCAGCCCACGGAGTACAAAAACACCGGCACGCCCACCACAAACCACACGTCACGCGCACCAAACAAGGCCACACGGGCAGCCGCCAGGGCGTTGATGCCTGGGTTTTTGGCGAACAACTCTTTGGCCGAGCTCGAAGGCTTGCTCTTGCCCATCATGGGCGGCAGGCTGCTCACCACGCCGATCAGCACCAAAGCCAAGAGGCCCGCCATGGCCCACAGCGAGCCCTGAAAACCCAGCGTCTCTAAAAGCAAACCACCCAAGAAAAATCCAAAGCCCTTCATGGCGTTCTTGCTGCCGGTGAACCAGGCCACCCACTTGAACAATTGGCCGTTGCCTGTGTCCTTGGCTTGCGCTTGCGTGATCTTGATCGCCGATTTGCTGGCGGTTTTGGTCAGGTCTTTGGCCACACCACACACCCCTTGCGCCAGCACCACCCAGGCCACCGACATGGCGGCTGTCCACTCGGGTTGCAGGGCCGAGAGCAAACCAAAGCCGATGATCTGCGTGACCAAGCCCACCGTGAGCATGCTTGCAATGCCAAAGCGCGTGGCCAGCCAGCCACCGATCAGGTTGGCCAGCACGCCCGCGCCTTCGTACAGCAAGAACAAAAAGGCCAGCGTGAACGGCGAGTAACCCAACTTGTAAAAGTGCAGCAACACCAACATGCGCAAAGCGCCGTCGGTCAGGGTGAAGCCCCAATAGGCGGCGGTCACGATGCCGTAATTGCGTTCAGCGGCGTTCATCTCAGATGCCGACGTCGTTCATGTGGCAAGCCAAGTCCACCATGCGGCAAGCGTAGCCCATCTCGTTGTCGTACCAGGCGTAGACCTTGAGCAGGGTGCCATCGGTCACCATTGTGGACAGCGCGTCCACAATGGCGCTGCGCGTGTCACGGGCGTAATCCACGCTCACCAAAGGGCGCTCCTCGTAACCCAAAATGCCGGCCAGTGGGCCTTGGGCCGCAGCGGCAAACATGGCGTTGACTTCTTCGGCGCTGGTTTCGCGCTTCATCTCAAACACGCAATCGGTCAGCGACGCATTGAGCACCGGCGCGCGTACCGCGTGGCCGTTGAGCTTGCCCTTGAGTTCGGGATAAATCAGGGCAATCGCTGTGGCGCTGCCGGTGGTGGTGGGAGCCAGGCTCACCATGGCGCTGCGGGCTCGGCGCAGGTCTTTGTGTGGCGCGTCCACCACCAAGTTGGTGTTGGTCGGGTCGTGGATGGTGGTGATCTGGCCGTGCTTGATGCCAATGGCTTCGTGCACGACTTTGACCACCGGGGCCAGGCAGTTGGTGGTGCACGATGCCGCCGTGACGATGCGGTCTTTGGCGGGGTTGTACAACGTGTGGTTGATGCCCACCACAATGTTCAGCACATCGCCCACCTTGATGGGCGCGGCCACGATCACGCGCTTGGCGCCCC
The DNA here is from genome assembly GCF_023910625.1 of Limnohabitans sp. NCBI lineage: Bacteria > Pseudomonadati > Pseudomonadota > Betaproteobacteria > Burkholderiales > Comamonadaceae > Limnohabitans > Limnohabitans sp. Next base: position 1,373,717 of record NZ_JAAVVW010000003.1, on the reverse strand, counting down.
GGTCCAAGTGGCCTTGAATCGTTGCAGGCGTCAAAAACTTGCCTGTGCATTCGAGCACCAGGTCCACACCCATGTCACCCCACGGGATGTCAGCCGGGTTGGCGAGCGATGAAAAGCCGAGGGTCCGTTCACCGATGCGGATCTGGCTGTCGCCCTCGGCTTCGATGCGCTCGCGCCATTTGCCTTGCACGCTGTCAAACGCCAGCAAATGCGCGGTGGCCGCTGCGCCGCCTTTGAGCTCGTTCAGGTGCACCACCTCCAGGCGGTTGCCTGCGCGGGGGTCGTCCGACTGGCGCTCTGCCGCACCCATGGCCGCACGCAGGGCCAAACGGCCGATGCGGCCCATGCCGTTGATACCGACTTTCATGCTGGATCCTTCGATGATTCTGGAAATGTCAATGTCATGACTTTGCCACTTCTGCGTGACAAAACCATGACAAGTCTGCAACCCAGCCCCATCGTGGGCGTGATGCCCTCGCAGAAATGGGTTTTTTGACATCAAGAAGTCACACAAAGCCCTTTCAATCGTTGAATTTTTAAGGAGTTTTCATGTCGCATCACGATCACGATCCCGTCTTCAACACTTCCAACAATCCCCATTTCCAAGACGTATTGGCCCAATTGCTGCAAAACCCTGCACGCCGTGGTTTGTTGCGCGGTGGTCTGGGCTTGGCCGGTTTGGCCATGCTGCCCGGTTGCGCCAGCATGATGTCGGGCATGGCGGCAGCACCTTCGGCGCTGGGCTTTCCTTCCTTGGGCAAAAGCTTGCTGGACAACGTGATATTGCCGCCCGGTTACCAGTACACGGTATTGCACGCCACCGGCGATGCACTGGATTCAACACTGCCCGCTTACTCCAACAAAGGCGCGGAGACCGATGACTGGTCGCGCCGCATTGGTGACCACCACGACGGCATGGACATCTATTACATCGATGCCAATGGCCGCTACACCGAGAACGAAACCGGCCGCGCCGTGCTGTGTGTCAACCATGAAAGCTCGGCCGATGCGCACTTCATGCACCCCAACGGTCAAACGAGTAACGGTGTGAGCGGTAAAAAATTCTCACAATTTGGTGATTGGGATTTGGGTGTCCGCCCCGAGTTGGAAGTGCTCAAAGAAATCAACCACCACGGTGTGTCGGTGGTCGAAATCGTCAAAACCCCACAAGGCTGGCGCATCAAGCAAGACTCTCCGCTGAACCGCCGCATCACCGCGCAAACTCCGGTGCGCATCAGCGGTCCACGCGCCCACATTGAAAACATCCGCAGTTTCATGGTCACCAGCTGGGAGCCGGCGGGGGGCATGGCCCGAGGTACGCTCAACAATTGCGGTCACGGCAAAACCCCATGGGGCACTTATTTGGGTTGCGAAGAGAACTGGGCCTTTTATTTTCAAACCACGGGCGCGGGTGCTGCGCTTGCCGCCAAAGAGGTGGCTTCGCGCAGACGATATGGCGTTCCTTTTGCGGTATCAGCAGCCGGAGCTACCCGCGCTGCCAGCCAGGGGTGGCACACCGTATCGTCGACCGACGACCGTTTCGCTCGCTGGAATCTGGCGGCCACAGGTGCCAACGCTGAAAAAGATTTCCGCAACGAAGCCAACACCTTTGGTTATAACGTTGAGATTGATCCGTTGGACCCCAATTCCACACCGGTAAAACGCGTAGCCATGGGGCGTTTTGCCCATGAGGCAGCGGTTTGCAGCTTGCCCAAGGCGGGCGAGCCCTTGGCCTTTTACATGGGCTGCGATGCACGCAACGAATACATTTACAAATTTGTCTCAATAGCCGTGTGGGACCCGCGCGATGTCGGTGGTGGTTTGCTCGCTGGCGACAAATACCTGAGCGAGGGCAAACTTTACGCCGCTCGCTTTGACGCCACAGGCCAAGGCCAGTGGCTGGAATTGACCATTGCCGATCCACGCATTGCCAACCACAGTGCCTATAAATTTGCCAACCAGGCTGATGTGTTCGTCAACGCACGCCATGCAGCCGATGCTGTCGGTGCCACCAAGATGGACCGTCCAGAGTGGGGCGCTGTCAACTACCGCAACGGCGAGGTGTATTTCGCCCTGACCAATAACAACGCTGCCAACCGCACTCCCGCCAAGGTGGACCCGGCCAACCCCCGAGCCTACATGGACATGGATGGAAAAAAAGGCACGGGCAACCCGCACGGCCACATCATCCGTTTCAACGAAACAGGTCAAAAATCCACGGCCAAAGCCTTTGCTTGGGACATCTTCCTGTTCGGTGCAGAAGAAGACTCGGGCGATGCCAACTTGTCCGGCTTGAGCGCCAAAAACGCGTTCTCATCGCCTGACGGCCTGTGGTTCAGCAAGGCCACAGGCATCTGCTGGATTCAGACCGACGATGGCGCCATGACCGACGAAAGCAACTGCATGATGCTGGCTGCCATTCCTGGCCAAGTGGGCGACGGCGGCAAAGTCACCGTGAAAAACAAAATGGTGGTCGGTGGTGTTGAGCAAACCGGCACACAAGAAACTTTTGTGGGCGCCGCTTTGGGTGATGCCAAACTGCGCCGCTTCTTGGTCGCCCCCAAGGGCGCTGAGGTCACCGGCATCACCGAAACCGCCGACGGCCGCACTTTGTTTGTCAACATCCAGCACCCTGGCGAGTTGTCCAAGCCGCTGGCTTCGGGCGAAGCCCCGGAAAGCGTCTGGCCCGGCAACCAGGGTTACGGTGTCCAAGGCCGTCCACGCTCGGCCACGATCGTGATCACGCGCAAGGATGGTGGTGTGATCGGCCTTTAAGGTCCGACCATTGCGCAGCCCCTCAAGCCAGGTCTTCGGACCTGGCTTTTTTCATTGTGCGCCCAGCATGGGCGCGCACCTGCGGGTGCATGTCCCGCTGCGAGCTGGTCACAGTGAGCAAAGTCAAGCGCAACTGCGTGAGGGCGACCGAGCGTGGGAAGGAAGCGTGGGAAGGAAGCGTGGAGCGTAAATCGCGAGCCGATGAACAAGAACCGCATAGAAGGCGCTGCCAAGCAGGGCGAGTGGGCAAAGAACCGCAAAGCTCTTGTGACCAAGGCGAGGTGGCGTAGATGCGGCGGTTGTGCGATGAAGGTGTGCGACCCTTACCTGGGGAGATCTCGCCTTGCGTCTGAAAGGGCGACGGCATTGCCGGAGTGAGAAGTCAGCACAGGTCGTAGTAGTGCAAGCCCGAAACCTGAATGGGAGGTGCGGCCAGCACGAAGGACCGAACGAGAGTGAGTGAGCGAGGACAAGAAGATGTCAAAGGCCATGCGTCAGATGCCGGGGCAACCTGGGCGGGCAAGCGTAGCAAGGGGTGAAGCCGCCAGTGATCTTGCCAGCGGCGAAGCCTGCGGCCCGCCTCTTGAGCACCCGCGCACAGGGTCGGCAAAGCAGCTGGCAGGCACTGGTGGCCTGCTGGAGGCGGCGCTGACGAGACAGAACCTGCAGGCGGCATGGAAGCGGGTCAAGGCCAACAAGGGTGCAGCAGGGGTGGACGGGCTCAGCATTGAGCAAACGGCCCAATTGCTGCGCCAAAGCTGGCCAGACATCCGTCAAGCGCTGCTGGCAGGACGCTACCGGCCCAGCCCGGTACGCAAGGTGATGATTCCCAAACCGGACGGCAGCCAGCGAGAGCTGGGCATCCCGACGGTGACAGATCGACTGATCCAGCAGGCCCTTTTACAGGTGCTGCAACCGCTGATCGACCCCACCTTCAGCGACCACAGCCACGGGTTTCGACCGGGCAGGCGTGCACACGATGCGGTCAAGGCCGCACGGGCGTACGTCCAATCGGGCAAACGCGTGGTGGTGGACGTGGACCTGGCCAAGTTCTTTGACCGGGTCAACCACGACATCCTGATCGACAGGCTCAAAAGGCGCATCGACGACGCTGGAGTCATCCGGCTGATTCGGGCTTACTTGAACGCTGGGATCATGGATGGCGGGGTGGTGGTCGATCGCCATCTGGGCACGCCGCAAGGCGGACCGCTCAGTCCGCTGTTGGCCAACGTGCTGCTAGACGAAGTGGGCAAGGCGTTGGAGGCGCGCAGCTACTGCTTCGCGCGCTACGCCGACGATTGCAACGTCTACGTGGGCAGCAAGCAGGCGGGCGAGAGGGTGATGGGCTACCTCAGGAAGCTGTACACGGGCTTGAAGCTTCAGATCAACGAAGCCAAGAGTGCAGTGGCCAGCGCCCTTGGGCGCAAGTTCCTGGGGTATGCGTTGTGGATGGCCAAGGGCAAAGAAGTCAAATGTGCGGTGGCCTACAAGGCACTGGACAACTTCAAGGCTCGCATCCGGCAACTCACGTGCCGCTCGGGCGGCTGCAATAATTGCGGCCCCCCTATGCCGATTACCTTGGCGAAGTTTGCTTGCCAGTTGTCAACGCTGCGATGAGCACTGCTGCCGTCTAAAATCTCCAGCTTATTCCATTTTTTTGACGGAGACGCCATGGCCATAAAGGACAGACAAGGATGTTTGGGCTTGGCGGCCCTGCTTTTGCATTGTGTCGCTTGGGCCAGCGCACCGGAACCGCTTCCCACGCAGTCCAAAGACATGGTGAGAAACGCGCCTACACCCGCGACGTTTCAGGTGCAAACCTTGGTCAAGGGCTTGAGCCATCCCTGGTCGCTGGCTTGGTTGCCCGGTGGCGACATGCTGATCACGGAGCGCGAAGGGCACTTGCGCCGCATCAGCCGCGACTTTCAGCTCGACCCTAGCCCGATCGAGGGGCTGCCTGTCGACATCGTGGCCGACGGGCAGGGGGGGTTGTTGGACGTGGCTGTGCACCCCGACCACGCCCGCAATGGCTGGGTTTACCTGGCGTATGCGCAGGCGCCCAAAGACGGTGCACGCGGCGCATCGGCCACGGCCCTGGTCAGGGCGCGCCTGCAGGGGCACCGGCTGGTGGATCTTCAGCCCTTGTTTGCCATGCGGCCCGCATCGCGGGGTGGGCGGCATTTTGGTGGGCGCATCGTGTTTGATCGTCAGGGCCATGTCTTTTTGACCTTGGGCGACCGGGGCGATGATGCGCGCGCCCAAAAACCGCGCGACCATGCCGGGTCGGTCATCCGCCTGCATGACGATGGCCGCGTGCCTGCGAGCAACCCCTTTGTACAGCAAGCTCAGCAATTACCCGAAGTGTTCAGCCGGGGCAACCGCAACATCCAGGGCGCGGCCATTCACCCGCAAACCGGCGAATTGTGGACGCACGAGCACGGCCCGCAAGGCGGGGACGAGCTCAACATCATCCGCAGCGGGCGCGATTACGGCTGGCCCACCATCACCTATGGCGTGAACTACGTGACGGGAACGCGAATCGGTGTGGGCACGCACCAGACAGGCATGGAGCAGCCCCTGCATATTTGGGTCCCCTCGATTGCGCCCTCGGGCATGGCGTTTTACGAGGGGAATGCTTTCCCGGCTTGGCGCGGCAGCCTGTTTCTGGGGGCTTTGCGGGGGCAAAGCCTGGTGCGCTTGGTGCTGGAAGGCGAGAAAGTGGTGGCCGAGGAGCGTTTGCTGATGCAGCAGGTGGGGCGCATCCGCGATGTGCGGGTCGGCCCGGACGGTCTGGTTTACCTCTTGAGCGACTCGCCGGATGGCGCTTTGTGGCGCTTGAAGCCCTGAACACCCCATCGTTTGCGTTGGGCATTTGATGCGGCTGACACTTGAATGCAAGATTTTTGTCCCAAAGGGTCTGTGGCAAATTCCCGTGTTGCCCAAAGAAAAGCATTTTTGACACAAATTTGTCACAATTCGGGATTAGAGTCGGAGTGGTCAACAGCAAACAGGCTGTTGGCAAGAATTCTTTTGACCCTGAAACAGGAGCTGAAATGCTGAAATTCAAATGCCTTGTCGCCGCAGTCGGACTGAGCGCTGTGGCAGCCACCACTTGGGCGGCTGACATCACTGGCGCTGGCGCGACTTTCCCTTTCCCTATCTACGCTAAATGGGCTGAAGCCTACAAAAAAGAAACGGGCATTGGTTTGAACTACCAATCGATTGGCTCTTCTGGCGGTATCCGCCAAATCCGCGCCAAAACCGTTGCCTTTGGTGCCACAGACGCACCTGTCAGCGGTGCTGACCTGGACAAGGATGGCATGGTCCAATTTCCGGCCATCATTGGTGGCACCGTGCCTGTGTTCAACCTGGAAGGTTTTGGTAAGGGCGAGCTGCGCGTGACAGGCCCTGTATTGGCCGAAATGTTCATGGGCAAGATCAGCAAGTGGAATGATCCCAAGCTGGCAGCTTTGAATCCTGGCAAAAAACTCCCCGACACCACCATCACTGTGGTGCACCGAGCTGACGGTTCTGGCACCACCTTCAACTGGACCGATTACCTGGCCACCGTCAGTAAGGAATGGTTGGACACCGTGGGCCGTGGTGCCGCGGTCAAGTGGCCTGCACCCACCTCGGTGGGTGGCAAAGGTAACGAGGGTGTGGCAGCCAATGTGGCGCGTACCAAAGGTGCCATTGGCTATGTTGAATACGCTTATGCCAAGAAGAACAACATTGCTGTGATGGCTTTGCAGAACAAAGCCGGCAGCTTCGTGATGCCTGACGACGAGACCTTTGCCGCAGCCGCTGCTGGCGCGGATTGGTTCAGCGTTCCTGGTATGGGTTTGTCCATTGTGGACCAGCCTGGTGCCAAGTCTTACCCTGTGACCACGGCTTCTTTCATCCTGATGTACAAGACGCCTGTCGATAAAGCGCAGTCTGCTGAAGTACTGAAGTTCTTTGACTGGTCTTTCAAGAATGGCAAGAAAATGGCGCTGGAGTTGGAATACGTGCCTCTGCCCGATGCGCTGACCAAGCAAATTCGTGAGCGCGTCTGGAATCAGATCAACATCAAGTGATGTCTGCAAAGGGTCGATTGATTTGACCCTTGTCCACCGGCACTTGCGTTGAGTGTCGGTGGTCTGTTTTTCTGATGCTTTGAAACTTTGTATGTCTGCCGTTTAGATCATGAACACACCTCAATCACCGACTCAGACGGATCCCATGACCAGTGTCAACAGGGCTGAGATCGCCAAACGTCAACGCGTGCAGGACATCATTTTTCACCGCACAACTCAAACGTTTTCCTTGCTGGTGTTGATTGCGTTGATGGGCATCATTGTTTCCCTGTTCATCAATGCTTGGCCAACTTTTGCCAAATTTGGTGCTCACTTTCTTTGGTATGTTGAGTGGGACATCATCAACAAAGAGTTCGGTGCGGCTATATCCATTGTCGGTACTGTGTTAAGCGCCGGTCTTGCCATGCTGCTGGCGGTGCCCCTGGCTTTTGGCATTGCAGTTTTCCTGACCGAAACCTGCCCGGTCTGGTTGCGTCGCCCATTGGGCACTGCCATTGAACTGTTGGCGGCTGTGCCCTCCATCATTTACGGCATGTTTGGGTTGTTTGTATTTGCCCCTGTGTTTGCCGATTACATGCAAGTGCCTTTGCAGTCAGTTTTGGGAGGGATGCCCCTGGTGGGCTGGCTTTTTGGTGGCGCGACCAATGGCTTGGGCATCATGGCAGCGGGCATCATTCTGGCTTTCATGGTGTTGCCTTTTGTGGCGGCCGTCATGCGTGACGTGTTCGAGATCACCCCGCCCATTTTGCGTGAGTCGGCATATGGCCTGGGCTGCACCACTTGGGAAGTGGTGCGCAAGGTTGTGCTGCCCTACACCCAGACGGGAGTGATTGGCGGCATCATGCTGGGTCTGGGGCGGGCTTTGGGTGAGACCATGGCGGTGACTTTTGTCATTGGCAATGCGAATCGCATGCCCAACTCATTGTTTTCTCCTGGTACATCCATTGCCTCGGTGTTGGCCAACGAGTTTGGTGAGGCTGAGGGCTTGCACTTCAACACGCTATTTGCGTTGGGCTTTCTTCTGTTTTGCATCACTTTTCTGGTTTTGGCCTTGGCCAAATGGTTGATCGTCCGAACAGAAAAAGCCAAGGGCCATTGATGAAATTGTTGATGGCCTCCAGGCTCCTTAAGACCTCTTGAAACGAGCAATATCATGTTGATGCAATCCTCGCCTCTTTACCTCCAACGCAAACGCATCAATTTGGTGGGTTTGACCATGTCCATGATTGCGATGAGCTTGGGTCTTGTCGCATTGCTCTGGATTTTGTTTGTCCTGTTTTCCAACGGTCTGGCTGCCCTGGAGTTGACACTGTTTACCCAAGACACCCCCGCTCCTGGCTCTGAGGGCGGCGGTTTACGTAATGCCATTGTGGGTAGCCTGATGATTGTGGGCCTGGCTGTGGCGGTCTCGACGCCTATCGGAATTCTGGCGGGCATCTATTTGACCGAGTACGGTGATACCAGCAAAACGGCAGAGTTCACGCGCTTTGTGACCGACATCATGTTGTCAGCACCATCGATCGTGCTGGGCCTTTTTGTGTACGCGATCGCTGTGGCTACTGTTGGCAACTTTTCGGGTTATGCCGGTAGTCTTGCCTTGTCCTTGATTGCGATTCCAGTAGTGATGCGAACCACTGAAAACATGTTGCGCTTGGTTCCTGGCAGTTTGCGCGAGGCGGCATTTGCATTGGGAGCACCCCGCTGGAAGGTGTCAACCATGGTGACTTTGCGTGCTGCCAAAAGTGGTGTGATCACGGGCTTGTTGCTGGCCTTGGCCCGCATCAGTGGTGAAACTGCCCCTTTGTTGTTCACTGCCTTGAATAACCAGTTTTACAGCACCAATATGGAGGCACCCATGGCCAATCTGCCTGTGGTGATCTTTCAGTTTGCCATGAGCCCATACGAGAACTGGATCCAACTGGCTTGGGGTGGTGCTCTCTTGATCACGTTGACGGTGCTGGCACTGAATATTCTGGCTCGCGTTTTCTTCCGCGAAAAAGTCAAAGTTTGATCGAATAACAAGGTTTTCAAAATGTCCAATGCACCTCAAACCTCCCTCAAAAATGCGATTGAAATCCGCAACCTGAGTTTTTATTACGGTACCTTCAAGGGTTTGAAGGACGTGAACCTGAACATCGCAGAGAACAAGGTCACTGCCTTCATTGGGCCATCCGGTTGCGGCAAGTCAACCTTGTTGCGCACACTCAACCGCATGTACAGTTTGTATCCGGGCCAGCGTGCCGAGGGTGAAATCAGACTGTATGGCACCAACATCCTCGATAAGAAGCAGGATCTGAATTTGTTGCGTGCACAAGTTGGCATGGTTTTCCAGAAGCCCACGCCTTTCCCCATGTCGATTTACGACAACATTGCTTTTGGAGTTCGTCTCTATGAAAACCTGAGTCGTTCGGACATGGACGACCGCGTCGAGTGGGCCTTGTCCAAGGCTGCAATATGGAATGAAGTGAAGGACAAGCTGGGCCAAAGTGGTTTGTCGCTTTCTGGTGGCCAGCAACAGCGTTTGTGCATTGCTCGTTCGGTGGCTGTCAAACCCAAAGTCATCTTGCTGGACGAGCCAACATCGGCGCTGGATCCAATCTCGACCGCCAAAGTTGAAGAGCTTGTCAGTGAGTTGAAGAAGGATTACACCGTGGCCATCGTGACCCATAACATGCAACAGGCGGCGAGGGTTTCTGATTTCACCGCTTATATGTACCTGGGTGAGTTGGTTGAATTTGGCGTGACCGAGCAAATTTTCATGAAGCCCGTTCGCCAGGAAACCGAAGACTACATCACTGGCCGTTTTGGCTGATCAGGAGACCCACATGGACAAGCATATTTCAAGTCAATTTGATGCCGAACTCACTGGCGTTTCATCCCGTGTGCTGGAGTTGGGTGGGCTGGTTGAAGCCCAGACCCGTCATGCTGTGTATTCGCTGGCTCAATTCAGCTCCGAAGTGGCCGATCAAGTGGTCGCTACTGAAAAACAGGTCAACGCGCTGGAGGTCGAGATCGATGCTGAGTTGGCCTCCATCATTGCGCGTCGTCAGCCCACGGCGCGTGATCTGCGGTTGCTGATGGCCATCTCCAAAATCACCGGAAATCTCGAGCGTGCGGGCGATGAGGCCGAGCGCATCGCGCGTATGGTCAAGCTGATTTTGGAGCAGGGCAGTCCACGCAATTTGCCATCATCCGAGTTGCGGGTGGCGGCCGATTTGGCCACTGGCTTGTTGCGCAAGGCGCTCGATGCCTTTGCCCGTCTGGATGTGAACACGGCGTTGGTCATTTTGAAAGAAGATGATTTGATCGATGCCGAATTCAATGGCTTTCTGCGAAAACTGGTTACCTACATGATGGAAGACCCGCGCACCATTTCAGCCAGCCTGGACTTGCTTTTTGTAGCCAAGGCGATCGAGCGCATTGGCGACCATGCCAAAAACATTGCCGAGTTTGTGATCTATGTAGTCAAGGGTGCCGATGTGCGCCACACCGCGTTGACCGAGATTGAAAAAGCGGTGCAATGAGAACCATCCCACGCATTCTGATTGTCGAGGATGAGCCAGCCATCGCCGAGTTGATTGCGGTCAATCTCAGGCACAACGGATTTCAGCCGGTTTGGGCCATTGATGCCGAATCAGCCCAGCGCGAGCTCGACGAAATTCTGCCTGACGTGATCTTGCTCGACTGGATGTTGCCCGGCGAGACTGGCTTGGTACTGGCCAGAATGTGGCGTACATCGTCAAGAATCAAGACCGTTCCCATCTTGATGCTGACCGCCCGGGGTGACGAGTCTGATCGGGTGGCTGGCCTAGATGCGGGCGCCGACGATTACATCGTCAAGCCATTTTCACCGCGTGAGTTGCTGGCTCGCATTCGCGCAGTTCTTCGTCGCCGCGTGCCTGAGTCTTCCGGGGGCATTGTCAAAATGGGCGACTTGCAGCTCGACGCCGACACGCATCGGGTTAGCCTAGCCGATAAGCCAATCAAGGTGGGGCCTACCGAGTTCAAACTCTTGCAATACCTGATGCGTCACCCTGAACGGGTGCATAGCCGAGGTAGCTTGCTTGACAAGGTCTGGGGCGACCATGTCTACATTGAGGAGCGCACGGTGGATGTGCACGTCAAACGCCTGCGCGAGTCGCTGGGCGAGGCGGGCCACATGATCGAGACCGTGCGCGGTGCAGGTTACCGTTTCACCTCTAATCCCACCGTTTGAAACCAGGTTCATCATGTTTTTTTCGATTCTCGAAATGCTCCTTTTGGCGGGCTTGGCGGGAACAATGGGCTGGTTTTTGGGCGGGGCTCTTGGGGCCTTTCTGGGGGCCTTGTTGGCTTTGCTCATTCACGGCACCATGCTGCAGTGGAAGCTGGACCGGCTCGAGCAATGGCTGAGTACGCCGGTTTTGCGCCAAGACCCGCCTTGGCAGGGTGTTTGGCGCGAGATCGCTGAGCGCGTCCAGCGCTTGCTGCGCCAGCAGCAAAGGCTGGCCGCCGTGCACCAAAAACAGCTGCAGGATTTTTTGCAGGCCATTCAGGCTTCGCCCAATGGCGTGATTTTGCTGGACGAAGAAGCCCGCATCGAATGGTGCAATGACACCGCTGCGGTGCATCTGGGTCTGGATGTACAAAGAGACCGTCTGCAGCACATCGTGCACCTGGTGCGAGACCCGGTGTTTGCGCGGTATTTTGCGCAAGACAACCACGCTTCAGAGGTGGTCATTGAGGGCCGCGCCAGTTCGGCCTTGAGCCTCCAGAAACTGTCGGTGCAGTTGCATGCCTACGGTGAAGGGCGTTCGCTGCTCTTGACGCGCGACATCACGGCCGTTGCGCAGGCCGATGCCATGCGCCGTGATTTTGTGGCCAATGTGTCGCACGAAATCCGCACGCCCTTGACGGTGCTCAGCGGTTTTGTGGAAACCCTGCGATCGCTTCCCCTGGACGCACAGGAAACTAAGCATTACTTGCAGCTCATGTCGGCTCAAGCGGATCGCATGCAATCCTTGGTGTCTGATTTGTTGATGTTGTCGCAACTCGAGGGCAGCCAATTGCCCAGTACCCAGGATAAAGTGTCTTTGGCAGCGTTGATGCTTCAAGTGACGACCGAAGCGCAAGCCTTTTCTGATTGGTTGGCCTGCAAAGGCGAGGGACCCGTGCATCAATTGGAATTCGCTCCGGTGCCCGATGTGTATTTGCTGGGTGCGCGTTCGGAGTTGTTGAGTGCGTTCTCCAATCTGGTCAGCAATGCGATCCGCTACACCCCTTTGGGTGGCCGCATTCAGATCCACTGGTCCAGCACTGCAGAGGGCTTGGCGTTTGCCGTCCATGACACTGGGCCAGGCATCGCGGCCGAGCATTTGCCCCGTTTGGCCGAGCGTTTTTACAGAGTGGACCGTAGCCGGTCCAGAGAAACCGGCGGCACTGGTCTGGGGCTGGCCATCACCAAGCATGTCATGCAACGCCACGGCGGAGAGTTGCGCATCGAGAGCGTTTTGGGGCAGGGTTCCACATTCAAATTGTGTTTTCCAAGAAGCCGTGTCGTGTTGGATGCCAACTGAAGTCGAATAAATCGTCCCTTCACACACCATCAAGGTTTTCATGATGAAAAAGGATCACAAAAACCTTCGCGTCTTGGTCAGTGCCTGAGCTTGACACGGCATCAAGTCTGGAAATGCTCTTGGCCAGAAGCTGCGATTTTCTGGAGCACGTGGCGCGAGTGATGCAGCATCTGGGGCGCTTGATCCAAGGATCTGAAAAGGTGTGTCAGATGCGTTTCGAGGCGCAGGTCTTTGGTTCGCCTGGCCAGGCGCTCCTGTAGGTCCTTCAGTCAATAGCCGGTGTGGGTTGTAGCCGCCCAAGATCAGCGTGTCTGCGACTCCAAACGACATCACGGCCAATTGCCCTGGTGGCAGTTGGCTGCATGGCGGGAGATGCTGCGCAGCCCCAACAAGGCTTAGTTTTTGGCCGCCTCTGGCAGGGTCGTTGTGTGGTCTGGGGCCGGATTTTTGGCGCGGAAGATCAGCAGTCGGTCGCTACGCTCACCCAGTCGGTCGGCTGTGGCCTCTGGCGTCCAGCCCAAGGCGCCGAGCCGATCACCCAGCAAGGGCAGGTTCTTTTCGTCCATGACCAGCCAGGGACACTCCGCGCTGGGCTGGGTGGCCGCTTGCAGACGCACCTGGGCGTGAAACAACAGGGCCGCGCCTTGGGCCTGACTGATGCCCGCGTATTGCAAGCAACGGGCGGTGCCGGTGACGACTTGCACTTTTTGCACCGTGGGGCCGTAGCTGCGGGCAAAGTTGAGCAAGGGCAGCCACAGGCTCATGAGCAGCAGCCAGCACAGCACAGCACCCGAGGCCGGCAAGACCATGCTTTTCCAGATGGCAGCGCGGTGGTGGCCAATGCGCCACTTGACCAGGCCAGCCCAGGCCAGGGTAGCCAACAAGGCCAATGCAAATGCCGGGGCCGAAAACGCCGGTAAAAAGCCGGGGGCCAGTTTGGCCACGTTGGCCGCAGGTTGGGCCGGAAAGCCTGTTTGCATGGCGATCCAGACCACCCAGATGGTGAGTGCGCAAATGCTGAAAAACAGCAGGGTGAACCAGTCGATCAAGGCCCCGAGGCTGCGCCGCAAAGTGGGCAGCGCAAAAGCGGCCAGTGCGGCAACACCGGGCAAAGCCAAGAGCAGGGCCCGGTCAGAAAAGCCGGTGAACCAGGTGGCCCCCACCGTGACGGTGACGAACCACAACGGCAAAGCCAAGTGCGGATAGCGCCAAACTTGCGACAGCTGGCCCCGCCAGCGCCACAAGGACCACAGCGCCAAAGGCCAGGCTGGCCAGGTGAACCACAGCATGAGCTTGGCCAGGATGTGCACATCCAGCAAGGTGTGAGGCACCACGCGCCAGCGCCACAAATCGAGGACCCCTGCGGTGGTGATGCACAGCAGGCACAGCAAAGCCAGCAGCCCCAAGTCGAGCATGCGCAGGCGGCCCTGTACGGGGTCGATGGTCGCCACGGCACGAATCAGCGAGCCACCCACGCCCAGCCACAGGGCCACACTGGGCGCCCCTGACAGCGTCAGGCCCATCATGCCCACAACCACGGCCAGTCCACTGAGCAAGCGCCAGCGCGGCAAGGTGGACAGGCCCACAAAAATCAGCGATGAAAAACACAGTTGGCTGAGCGCTGGGGTGGCTTCATGCGCCAGCCGAGCCAAGCCCAGACAGGCCAGCAAAGCCAGCAGTCCGCCGTCCGCCAAAGCGCGGGCATAGTCGCCTGGTTTGGCCTCGCCACCAAAGGCAAAAGCCACTGGCTGAGCTGCGGGGTGCCGTGCCAGGGCGTACACGGCGTACCAGGTGGCGGCCAATGTCAGGCCCAGCATCCCGATAAAGGGCAGTCGGGAAAACGTGACTTCCCATCCCGCAGGTGCCCATTGAAGGAAGCCGGCCCCTAGCCAAAAGGGCAGCAAAGCCAGTTGCGGGTCGTGCTGACCCAACAAGCTGGGCCTGAACCAATTGGCCGTTTCTCCCAACGCAGGCTGGGCCAGTTGCAGCATGTAGCCCAAGGCTTCCAGGTCTTGCGATTTCCAGGGCGCACGGTCCCAAAAACCAGCCAAAACATAGACCACACACAGCAAGAGCAAGGCTGGGCGCGGCAGTCTGCGCACAGCACTTTGGGCAACGATGGCGGGGGTGGGCAGGTTCACGGTGGCAAGGGAAATCAGGTGTGGGTCAAAGGCTGGGATGCTGGATTTTGTATTTTAGAAAAGCCATGCGGGCGGGTGCGGGCCCATGCAAAAAGGGCAGGCCGGTTGCCCGGGCTGCCCTTGGGGGTTCACCGATTCGCGAATTACTTGTCGATGGTGGTGGTTTTGCCGAAACGGTTGCGGAACTTCTCGACGCGGCCGCCCATGTTGTCGACCGACTTTTGCGTGCCGGTGTAGAAGGGGTGCGATTCGCTGGTCGTGTCCAGCTTGTACAAAGGCAGCTCGCGGCCGTCTTCCATTTTGATCATCTCTTTGGTGTTGGCGCATGAACGGGTCACGAACTTGAAACCATTGGACATGTCTTGGAAGCAAACTTCACGGTAGTTGGGGTGAATGCCGTCTTTCATGGGGAAATCCTTTTATTTTTGCTACGGCAGCCACTCCTCAGCCTATCCGGGAGCACTTTCCGCAAAACCGTGAATTATAGGGTATCAACCGCCGCGTCGCATCATGTCAAAGAACTCGGAGTTGTTCTTGGTGGCTTTCATGCTCTTCAAGACCATCTCCATCGCCTCGATTTCGTCCATGTTGTACATGAACTGACGCAGGATGCGGGTTTTTTGCAGCACTTCGGGCTGGAGCAGCAACTCTTCGCGGCGCGTGCCGCTGCGGTTCAGGTTGATGGCTGGGAACACCCGCTTTTCGTACAAACGGCGTTCCAAATGGATTTCGCAGTTGCCGGTGCCTTTGAATTCTTCAAAGATCACCTCGTCCATGCGGCTGCCGGTGTCGACCAAGGCTGTGGCGATGATGGTGAGGCTGCCGCCTTCTTCCACATTGCGGGCCGCGCCAAAAAAGCGCTTGGGGCGCTGCAGGGCGTTGGCGTCCACGCCACCCGACAACACTTTGCCCGACGAAGGCACCACGTTGTTGTAAGCGCGGGCCAGGCGGGTGATCGAGTCCAGCAAGATCACCACGTCTTTTTTCAGCTCCACCAAACGCTTGGCGCGCTCGATCACCATCTCGGCCACGTGAACGTGGCGCGAAGCGGGTTCGTCGAAGGTGGAGGAGATCACTTCGCCACGCACATTGCGTTGCATTTCGGTCACTTCTTCAGGGCGCTCATCGACCAGCAAGACCATCAGGTGCACATCGGGGTAGTTGGCGGTGATGGCATGCGCGATCTGCTGCATCATCACCGTCTTGCCCGACTTGGGCTGCGCGACGATCAAGGCGCGCTGGCCGCGGCCGAGTGGGGCAATGATGTCGATCACACGGCTGGTGATGTTTTCTTCGCCCTTGATGTCACGCTCCAGGCGCATTTGTTCTTTGGGGAACAAAGGCGTCAGGTTCTCGAACATCACCTTGTGTTTGTTGTTCTCGGGCAGGTCGTCGTTGACCTTGTCCAGCTTGGTCAGGGCAAAGTAGCGCTCGCCGTCTTTGGGGATGCGCACTTCGCCTTCGATCATGTCGCCCGTGTGCAGGTTAAAGCGGCGCACCTGGCTGGGGCTGATGTAGATGTCGTCGGTGCTGGCCGTGTAGCTCGAGTCGGGGCTGCGCAGAAAGCCAAAACCGTCGGGCAATATCTCGAGCACGCCGTCGGCAAAGACCTGTTCGCCCCCTTTGGCGCGTTTTTTGATGATGGCAAACATCAGCTCCTGTTTGCGCATGCGGCCCGTGTTTTCGATTTCGAGCGTGTCGGCTTGCTTCAGGAGTTCGGACACATGAAGTGCCTTGAGTTCGTTCAAATGCATGGGATGGGGCCTGTGGCGAATCGGTTCGTTGTGAACCGTTTTAGGAGATAACCAGGAGGAATGTTATGAACCGAAAGACGCCTCAATCTGGGGGCTGTGTCTTGCGGTAAGGGTGGCGCTGATCCCTGTTTGGGCAGCCTGAAAGAAATTATGACAGGTTTTGTGGCTGTCCAAAAAACAAAAAACCGGACCCGGTGGACCCGGTGGGTGCTGGTCTCCCCTGATGGGTCCAGCCGGATCGGCACCTCATGCCAGTTGCTGGTTGATGAAGTCCGTGAGTTGGGACTTGCTCATGGCACCTACTTTGGTGGCCACCAGTTGGCCGCCCTTGAAAATCATCAATGTCGGGATGCCGCGAATACCGAATTTGGCAGGGATGTCACGGTTGTCGTCCACGTTCATCTTGGTGATTTGCAGTTTGCCCTCGTAGGCGTTTGCGACTTCGTCAAGAATCGGGGCAATCATTTTGCAAGGCCCGCACCATTCGGCCCAAAAATCGACCACCACAGGTTGACCGGACTGAAGTACATCGGCTTCAAATGTGGCATCGGTAATATGCTTGATCAAATCGCTGGCCATGGCCTTTTCCTTGTGAACAATGAAGACAGAACTAAAGTGAATGCTATTTTGACAGAAACAGGCCGCTCTCGTTATGTGGAACGCTTTGCCTGGGGCCCATGCAGATGACACATTCGAACTCGCCTTCCCTTTTTGTGAACTCTCCAGTGTTGTGTGTGGACGTAGCCATTGTAGGTGGGGGGCCCGCAGGGTTGATGGCGGCTGAAGTCTTGTCCAGTGCAGGTGTTTCGGTGCACTTGTTTGATGCCATGCCCTCGGTAGGACGTAAATTTTTGCTGGCCGGAAAAGGGGGGCTGAATTTGACCCATTCTGAGTCCTGTGAAGTGTTTCGAACCCGATTTGGGCGACGCCAATCGGTCGTTGGTTCGTGGTTGGACGCCATGGATGCTCAGGACATCCGAGATTGGGCCCATGGTTTGGGTGTCAAGACCTTTGTTGGGACGTCTGGTCGTGTTTTCCCTGAAGAGATGAAAGCCGCGCCTTTGCTCAGGGCCTGGTTGCACCGCTTGCGACATCCTGTGGCGGGGGTGCCTGTGCAATTTCACATGCGCCATCGTTGGCGGGGGTGGTCGGATGAAGTTTTGGTGTTTGAGCCCACGGGTATTGCAGGGGTTCATCGGGTGCAGGCCAAGGCGACGCTACTCGCTTTGGGAGGTGCCAGTTGGCCACATTTGGGGTCGGACGGTGCTTGGGTGGCGTTACTGGCTGAAAAAGGCGTGCCGGTTGCGCCTTTGCAAGCGGCCAACTGTGGTTTTGATGTGCTGGGTCGAGAAGGGCAAGGCTGGACGGCCTGGTTTGCCAAAAGGTTTGCCGGTCATCCCATGAAGTCAGTGACTTTGAAAGTAGAAGCTGATGCCGAACAGCCTGACCATGCCGCTTCCAGGTTTTTCAGGCAGGGAGAATTTGTCATCACCCAGACCGGGGTGGAGGGCAGCTTGGTCTATGCCGCCGGGGCCAGTCTGCGGGATGACTTGAAACGTGGTGCCGCCCATTTTTCGCTGGATTTGTTACCCCACCTGTCGCCTGAGCGGGTGTTGAAAGAGCTCAGCTGGCCGCGTGGCAGCAAGAGTCTGTCCAGTCATCTCAAAAGCCGCCTGCGCATGGAGGGCGTCAAAATGGGCCTGGTCTATGAGTTGTGCTCTGCAAGGCAGTTGGCTGACCCACAAGCGCTGGCCCTGGCTCTCAAGAACCTGAGGGTTTCCCTGAAAAAAGCCCGCCCGGTGGCGGAGGCCATCAGCACGGCAGGAGGGGTGATGTTCGAGGCTTTGAGTCCGGACTTGATGGTTTGCGCTCAGCCAGGGGTTTATTGCGCCGGCGAAATGCTGGACTGGGACGCGCCCACTGGGGGTTATTTGTTGACGGCCAGCTTGGCCAGCGGCTGGCGGGCAGGACAGGGTATTTTGGCAAATTTTTAACAAATTCATGCAATTCTTGTCGGCGGGCTGGATCACTGCTGCGTTGTTGTCGTGTGAATTCATTCATTCCAACAAAGAGGTCGACATGACGCCAGAAGCCACTCAGGAATACCAGCGTGCCATCGAAGAAGCAGCCAATGCCTTTATGAAAGTGATGAGATTGCGGGGATTTTCCGTCAGGGATTACCCGCACAATTTTGTCGCGCAAATGGCCACAAACACCCGATTGGCTTTCGAGACCGATCGACAAGGCCCTCATCTTCGAGCCGATGTTCTGGTGGCCGACATGCTGAAAAGCGCGGCACACTCAGCAGCACCGTTGGTGGCCGTTAACCCTGAGAAGAAACGCCCCTTTGTCTCGCTCAGCCCTCGCATGGCCTGATTTTTTGGGGTATGCGACGAGTTTCGCTCAACACGGGGTTTGTGCCGCAACGCGCTTCCTTGCAAGCGTTGACAAAAACAGGGTGACGAGCCTTGACCCCGGCACTGGATTCACAGTTAGGGCTGCTTGGTTCCCCACCTGACCCGGTTGGCCGCTTCACCATGCGGGAAGGCCCGTCGGTTGACATTGTAGGCCAGCTTGGCGGGGCAGAAGTAGCCCATCGGGGGTTTCCCTGCGCCAGCGTACCCTGACTTGACGACCCATTTGTCCCAGCGGGTTGGTCCTTGTCGTCAATGAGGAACCGAGGACGAGCCCGATAGAATCAGTCCCTATGTCCTATCTTGTCCTCGCGCGCAAATACCGCCCCCGCAATTTCACCGAAATGGTGGGGCAAGAGCACGTGGTGCAGGCCCTGACCAATGCCCTGGTACAACAACGCTTGCACCACGCGTATTTGTTCACCGGCACACGGGGCGTGGGCAAGACCACGGTGTCGCGCATATTGGCCAAGTCGCTCAACTGCCAGGGGGCCGACGGGCAGGGCGGCATCACCGCCGAGCCCTGCGGCGTATGCCAAGCTTGCCGCGACATCGATGCCGGGCGTTTTGTGGACTACACCGAGCTGGACGCAGCCACAAATAGAAAAGTCGAAGAGATACAAACCCTACTAGAGCAGGCGGTTTACAAACCGGTGCAGGGGCGCTTCAAGGTCTTCATGATCGACGAGGTGCACATGCTTTCGGGAACAGCCTTTAACTCAATGTTGAAGACCCTCGAGGAACCCCCCGAATATTTGAAATTTGTGTTGGCCACGACCGACCCGCAAAAAGTGCCTGTGACGGTGCTCTCGCGTTGCCTGCAGTTCAACCTGCGGCCCATGGCCCCCGAGACTGTTTTTGAGCACCTGACACAGGTGCTGGCCGCAGAACAATTGAGCGCCGAGCCTTTGGCCTTGCGTCTGCTGGCCCGCGCAGCACGTGGCTCCATGCGCGACGCGCTGAGCCTGACCGATCAAGCGATCGCTTTTGGCAATGGCTTGGTGCAAGAAGCCGGTGTGCGCCAGATGCTGGGCAGTGTGGACCGCAGCCATGTGTTGCACATGATCCGCGCCCTGACCGAAGGCGACGGTGCGGCGGTGGTGAACCAGGTCAACGCCCTGCGCCTGCAAGGCGTGTCAGCCGCCGCCACCTTGGAAGACATGGCCATGCTGCTGCAGCGCATGGCCGTGATGCAAATGGTGCCCGGCATGGCGCAGGGCGGTGAAGACCCCGACACGCAGGGCCTGGCCGAGCTGGCCGCTGCCATGCCCGCCGAAGAAACCCAATTGCTCTACAGCCTGTGCCTGCACGGGCGAACCGAGCTGGGCTTGGCGCCTGACGAATATTCGGCGCTGACCATGGTGCTGCTGCGCTTGCTGGCTTTTAAGCCCCAGTCGGGATCGGCGGAAAAAAAAAGCCCGCTGACCAGCCCTCGGGCCACCCCTGAGCCCGCCCGAGCTGCCGCGCCAGTCGCTGCCGACCCGCAGCCCAAGCCAGCCCCGCAAGCCACCCTGCCCAGCGAGGTCACGCCACCCAAGGTTGCTCCCATGGCTGCGCCCATCGATGCGCCCATGGCTGCGCCCATCGCTGTTCCCATGGCCAGGCCTGAGCTGTCCGCGCCGTCCGCGCCGTCCGCCGAGCCGGTCATCGGCCATGGGCAAGCCGTGCCGACCCTGTCCGAGCCGCCCCCTTGGGAGGACTGGCCCGACACCACCGACTACGCCGATGTCCAGGCCATGCACACGCCTGTGGAACACGCTGCTGTGCCCGAGCTTCGTCAAGCCAATCCCGCTTTGCGCGTTTTGCCGGTGCGCGAGGCCCCGTCTGGGCGCGCCGATGTGCCCACGCTGGCCGCACCGCCGGCTGTGCAGGCCACGCCCGAAGGCGATGTCTGGCTGGAGGTGGTGCAAGGCCTGATGGCACAAGAGGCCATCACGGCCTTGGTGCGCGAGCTGGCGCTGCAGTCGCAGCTGTTGGCCCGCGACGCTGACCACTGGCAACTGCGTGTGGAGCGCGAGACACTCAACCACCCGGCCAGCCGCGAGCGTTTGCAAGCGGCTTTGCTGGCCGCCGGCCATGGCTGATGTCCAACTGGGCATCGAAGTGGGCCCCGTCACCGACAGCCCTGCCAGGCGTTTGGCCGTCAAAGCGGCCGAGAAAATGGTGGCCGCCAAGGAGCTGATTGAAAACGACCCGCTGGTGCAGGCCATGGTGCGCGATTTCGGGGCCAAAATCGTGCCAGGCAGCATTCAGATCATCTGATTTTTCACCTCCCCCCTACCCACTCTGACTGAAGGAAACCCCATGTTCAACAAAGGACAACTCGCTGGCTTGATGAAACAAGCCCAGGCCATGCAGGACAACCTGAAAAAAGCCCAAGACGAATTGGCATTCGTTGAGGTCGAAGGCCAAGCTGGCTCCGGCATGGTCAAGGTGCTGATGACCTGCAAACACAGCGTGCGCCGCGTGACCATCGACCCCAGCTTGCTGGCCGACGACAAGGACATGCTGGAAGACCTGGTGGCCGCCGCCTTCAACGATGCCGTGCGCATGGCCGAAGAAGTCTCGCAGCAAAAAATGGGCAAGCTCACCGCCGGTTTGCCTCCGGGCATGAAGCTGCCTTTCTGAGCGCCTGAACATGGCCGACACCCACGCCCTTGCCACATTGGTGCAGGCCCTCAAGGGCTTGCCGGGGGTGGGCATCAAGTCGGCCCAGCGCATGGCTTTTCAGCTGCTGCAAAACGACCGGGCCACGGCCCGGAAATTGGCTGCGGCACTGGACAATGCGGTTCAAAAAATCCGCCACTGCGCGTGTTGCCACACCTTCACCGAGGCCGAGCTGTGCGACACCTGCCTGGACGACACCCGTGACCGCACGCTGCTGTGCGTGATTGAAACCCCGGCCGACCAGTCGGCCATCGAGCGCACAGGCACTTACCGGGGCTTGTACTTTGTGCTCATGGGCAAGCTCAGCCCGCTCGACGGCATCGGCCCGCACGACATTGGCCTGGCCAAGCTGAAAGCACGCGTGGCCGATGGCGTGCTGACCGAGGTGATCTTGGCGACGAATTTCACCGCCGAGGGCGAGGCCACCGCCCATGTGATTTCTGAAATGATCCGCCAGCAAGGGCTGAAGGTCACGCGCCTGGCCCGTGGCGTGCCCGCAGGCAGCGAGTTGGAATACGTGGACTTGGGCACCATCGCCCACGCCTTGGTCGACCGGCGCTGATGACCGGTCATGGCCAACCTGGCAGGGCTGATGGGCACTGCCAGGCTGCAGGCTCCGTGAAAACCCGCTTGGGAACACTCCCGATGTCAATAACAGGGCATCTGCTTATGCTGGGAAAAACCACTTATAGGAGCATTTCCCGTGTCGTCAGTTCATCGCACCCGTCGTTCCATGCTGCTGGCGGCACTGGGCTCGCTGGCGACAACATCGGGCCTGCCAGCCTTGGCATCGGACATGGGGCGACACTTGCCGCGTGTCAAGTTGGCTTTGGCAGCAAGCCAGAGTCTTTATCACTTGCCCCTGACGGTGGCCGAGCACATGGGCTTCTTTCGCCAGAAGGGTATTCAGGTCGAATGGTTGCCACAAGAGTCAGGTGCCCAAGCCCTGCAAAGTGTGCTCAATGGGCAAGCCGAAGTCATGGCCGGAGCCTATGAACATTTGTTTGGCTTGCATCAAAAAGGATTGCCGTACCAAAGTTTTGTCCAGATGAGCAGAACTCCTCAAGTCTGCCTGGGGGGTAGCACGCGCACCGGCAAGTCGTGGCAGTCAATGACCGATATCCGTGGCGCTCGGTTGGGTGTCTCTGCGCTGGACTCCACCACACACTGGATGGCGTGTCAGTGGCTCAGGCGCAATGGCATGTCTCAAGAGGAAGTCGTGTTTGTCGAAGTAGGTTCGTCGGCCGGCGTCACGGAAGCCCTGCGCAGTGGCAGCATTGATGCCCTGTGCAATCCTGACCCGATCATGCATTGGCTGGAGCAAAAGAACGAAATACGATTGCTCTGTGAAACCCGGACCCTGACAGGAACGCGTAAAGTCATGGGCGGAGCGGTGCCGGGTGCCAGCTTGATGGCCCATGCGGATCTCTTGCAGCGACACCCAGATCGGGTTCAAGCCCTGACAGATGGCCTTGTCTTGGCGCTCAAGTGGTTGCCAACCGCTGGCCTTACCGATATTTTGAAAACAGTGCCTTCCAGCCATTGGTCTTGGGATCGAGCCGCTTACCTGGGTGCTTTCGAAAAACTCCGCGAGTCTTATGCCGTGGACGGTTTGGTGCGCAGCGCGGAGGTTATCCGGGCTTGGCAAGTTCACGCACATTTGAGGCCGCCAGC
Organism: Limnohabitans sp.; assembly: GCF_023910625.1. NCBI lineage: Bacteria > Pseudomonadati > Pseudomonadota > Betaproteobacteria > Burkholderiales > Comamonadaceae > Limnohabitans > Limnohabitans sp. Next base: position 1,350,661 of record NZ_JAAVVW010000003.1, on the reverse strand, counting down.
ATCGCGCGCTCGGGTTTTGCCCGAGCGAACATTTACCAATGCATTCGTCCAGGCAGCCAACACTGCCCAGCGACTCAGAGGCCGCGCGACGGGTTGAAAGCGGTCTCAGCGCTGCGCCACGCGAGGCGCAGGCTTTCGGGCAGGCTTGTCTGACCTCTTGGCTGGTTTACCAGATTGGGCTTTGGGCCTGCTTTTGCCCGCGGCTTGAGGTCCGGGCGGTGCCTTGCTCAAGCGTCGGCTTTCCTTGGAGGGGACAAACACCGCCAGCTTTTTGCCGGCCGTCAACTTGCTGTTCGTTTGAAGGTCGTTCCAGGTGGCCAAGTTGGCGGCTGTGACGCCGTGTCGCGCAGCCAGCAAGGCCATGTTGTCACCTTGACGTGCGGTGACAAAAATCTTGCGCAGCACCACTTCCGGGGCCAGCAACAGGCGGCCATTGTCAGCCAGATGCTCTGTCACGTTGCTGTCTTTCTGGCTGGGACGCGGCACCAGCAAAGTGGAGCCAGCTTTGACCAGCATGCGCGGCGGTATGCCATTGACAGCACGCAACTTCTCGGCCGTCATACCAACTTCTTTGGCCACTTCTTCGGCTTTCATGGTGCGCGGTGCCTGCCAGGCCGTCCAGGACGACAAGCGGCCATCCGAGTTTGACTGCAGGTTGTTTTCAAACATCGTCGCATTGTCCCAGGGCAGCAGAATAAGCGGGGTGCCCGCTGCCAGGATGACCGGACGGTTCATGGCCGGGTTCAGAGCCTTGAAATCTTTGAGGCTGACGTTGGCCATCTTGGCTGCCAACTCTACATCGATGTCCTTGTTGATGGGGACACTCTTGAAGAACGGGTGGTTCTGGATCAAGGGTAGAACTGTTTTGAAAGAATCGGGTTGGGCGATGATGTTTTTCACAGCTTGCAGCTTGGGTACGTAATACCGTGTCTCATCCGGCATCCGAAGCTCGCTGTAGGTCAGGGGCTTGCCCTGAGCCCTGTTGCGCGCCAGAGCACGGCCCACACTGCCTTCACCCCAGTTGTAGGCCGCCAGGGCGAGGTGCCAATCGCCGAACATGTTGTACAGCTTTTGCAAGTAATCCAGGGCAGCGCGGGTGGATTCCAGGACATCCCGTCGCTCATCCCTGAACAGGTTTTGTTTCAGGTCGAAATACTTGCCAGTGGCGGGCATGAACTGCCACATGCCGGCGGCCTTAGCGCTGGAGACAGCTTGCGGGTTGAATGCCGACTCGATGAAGGGTAAAAGCGCCAACTCGGTCGGCATCTTGCGGCGTTCCAATTCCTCAACAATATAAAAGATATAGGGTCTGGAGCGCTCCGTCATGCGCAAGAAATAGTCTGGGCGACTGGCATACCAGACTTCCCGGTTGCGCACCAAATCGTTGTCCAGGTCGGGCATGGCAAAACCCATGCGGATGCGTTCCCAAATGTCAAAATGGGCTTGCAGCCCAAGCACTGCATTGGGCTTGAGATCGACCTGCTTGATGGCGGGCAGGTCTTCAGAGGGCTTGGCGCTGGAAGTGACCGGTGCCGGCGGCGATGGTGCTCGATCAGGTGTCTGAACTGCAGGTGGTGTCAGTTGAGCTGGTGTGCGCTCAGACTCAGGGATGGGCAAGGTAGCAGCACATCCTGAAAGTAGCACAGCCAAAAGAGTGCCTCCCAGTGTGCGGGTGAAGTGTGCAAAGCTGAAGGAGGGCGAGTTCATCGAAATTCGTTTTTCCATTGACGAAGTGCTGCAAAGGTAGAAACAGCGTCGACAGCCTGCTGGTTGTGCAGCCGCACAGCAGCGCTGATGCTGTTTTCCCGGCTTCGCAAAAAAGGGTTGATGGCCCGTTCAGTGTGCAGTGCAACGGGCAGTGTGGGCAAGCCTTGTTCGCGTAGACGGGTGCAAAGTCCGGCGTGCGAAACCAAAGCCGGGTTCCCGGGCTCGACGGCCAGCGCGAACCTCAGGTTGGACAGCGTGTATTCATGCGCACAGCAAACCCGGGTGTTGCCCGGCAAAGCGGCCAAGCGGTCCAGTGAGTCCAGCATCTGGGCTGGCGTGCCCTCGAACAAGCGACCGCAGCCGCCCGAAAAAAGCGTGTCCCCGCAAAAAAGGACAGCGTCCTGACCTGGTGGCTGTGTCCAAAAAGCGATGTGTCCCAAAGTGTGGCCGGGAACTTCATGCACATCAAACGACAGTTCGTGCCAGTCAACAACATCGCCTTGTACAAGACCCTGCGCTGTGACGGGCATTTCTTCCAGTGCAGGCCCCAGCACCCGCGCCCCGGTGCGGTTGACCAGTTCGAGCAAGCCCCCAGTGTGGTCGGCATGGTGGTGCGTGACTAAAATCGTATCCAGCTGCACACCGGGGTGTTTCTGCATCCAGGCAAGCACAGGCGCACTGTCACCCGGGTCTACCACCAAAGCGTGGTGGTCCTTGTGCATCAACCAAATGTAGTTGTCTGCGAAAGCGGGCAGGGCAATGAGTTCCATGGAGCACTCGATTATAGAAAGCCAGAACCGCACACCCGCCTGGTTGGCCCCCTTGGGGCAACCGGCGGCTTCGCGTCTGCTGTCCTGGGAACAAGCCCAGGCCGACGAATTGCTGGCCGATGTCTTCGGATACCATGCGGTGCAATTGGGTTGGCCCGATTTGCAGGCATTGCGACAAAACCGGATGCCTCACCGCTGGCAAGCCTGCGCCGAGTTCGAGTGGCCTGACGATCCCAAGGCAACAACTCAAACCGATGTGTGGCTGGACAGCCGCGCCTGGCCTTGGCCTGCCGACAGTCTGGACTTGGTGGTTTTGCCCCACACACTGGAGCGTTCGGCAGACCCGCACGCTTGTTTGCGCGAAGTCGAGCGGGTGCTGATTCCCGAAGGCCAAGTGTTGATCATGGGTTTGAACCCCTTAAGTGGCTGGGGTTGGCGGCAAAAGCGCGGGGGGTATCATCGTGGTCTGGCGGGTCCCGCGCAGACCCTGATTGGCTACCAGCGCATGCGCGATTGGTTGCGATTGCTGGGTTTTGAGGTCCAGGTCAGCCGTTTTGGCGGCTGGACGCCGGCCCTTGCCAGTGAGCGCTGGATGCAGCGCCTGAGCTGGATGGAAGTGGCGGGACAACGTTGGTGGCCGATTTTTGGAGGGGTTTATCTCTTGATGGCCACCAAGCGAGTGGTTGGCGGACGCCTGTTGTCAACCCGCGCCTGGCGCACGGTACGATCGCCCGCAACCGCCGCTGCACCCGTCACCCGCTCTGACACCCCATTGAGCCAGCCATTGACTGAGCAAAATGCCATTGACTCCCGTTGAAATTCACACCGATGGTGCCTGCAAAGGCAACCCAGGCCCGGGAGGTTGGGGCGTGCGTCTGCAATCGGGGCAACACGTGCAAGAGTTGTTTGGGGGTGAGCTCAACACCACCAATAATCGTATGGAAATGACCGCTGTCATCGAGGGCCTGTTGGCACTCAAGCGACCTTGTCACGTCACGCTTTATCTGGACAGCGAATATGTGCGCAAAGGCATCACGGAGTGGATCCATGGCTGGAAAGCCAGGGGCTGGCGAACCGCCGCCAAGCAACCCGTCAAAAACGCCGACTTGTGGCAGAAACTGGACAGCGTAGTGTCTTCTTCGGGACACCAAATCGACTGGCGCTGGGTCAAGGGACACAACGGCGATCCGGGCAATGAGCGCGCCGATGCCTTGGCCAATCAGGGTGTGGACAAGGCCTTGGGCCGACCCGCCACGGCCTGAAGGCCTTGTTGAGGCCTCCAAAAACCATTCTGTGCGCGGGATCAATGCCCCAAAAAATATGGGGAAATGTCGTTTGCGCTGTTACATTGAGACGGTCTTGCGGCATGCAATCTGAGAGAAATCCGAATGGCTTACAAAAAGAAATACGCAGTATTGGCCCTTTTGGGCATTTCCGTGGCTTCTGTTGTGGCTTGGTGGTGGCAAAACAAAGCCCCGGCCGAAGGTCAAGGCAAGCCTGATACAACTGTTTCAGCCGGGTCTTCCGCGCCCGCTCCAGTGGCCGGTGGTGGACCCGCGCGCACGCCTGCTGTCGAGGTGGCCAAAGTCGAGAGCATGACCCTGGTGGACGAGACCCAGGCGGTGGGCAGCTTGCGCTCACGTCAAGGGGTGATGCTGCGCCCCGAAGTGGGTGGTCGCGTTAAGCAAATATTGTTCAACGATGGGCAGCGTGTGCGCAAGGGGCAGTTGATGGTTCAGTTTGATGACCAGTTGCCGCAAGCCCAATTGGCGCAGAGCGGCGCGGAGTTGTCGATTGCACAAGCCAACCACAAGCGCAACCAAGATTTGGTGGCGCAAAACTTCATCAGCCAAAGATCTTTGGACGAAAGTGCTGCGGCCCTGCAGGTCTCACGTGCCAAACTCGCCTTGGCCCAAGCCACGCTGCAGCGCCTGCAGGTACTGGCCCCTTTTGATGGCATCGCGGGCCTCAAGCAAATCAATGTGGGTGATTACCTGAAAGATGGTGCAGACATGGTCAACGTTGAGGACATCGACGCCGTACTGCTCGATTTCAGGTTGCCTGAACGTTTTCAGACCAAGATCCGTGCGGGTCAAAAAGCCCAGCTGACAGTCGATGCTCTGCCGGGGAGACCTTTCACCGCGATCATCCAGGCGGTGGACCCGTTGATTGAACCCAATGGCCGCTCGGTGGGGGTTCGCGGTTGCATTGACAATCGGCAACAGCAACTGCGCCCGGGCATGTTTGCCCGTGTCAATGCCGTCTTTGGATCGCGCGAAAATGCATTGGTCATTCCGGAGGAAGCGATCATTCCTCAAGGGGGGCGAACCTTTGTGGTCAAGATCGTGCAAGGCGACAAACCCGAGATCAAAGTGTCGGAGCGGGTGGCTGTCAAAGTGGGCCTGCGTTTGCCGGGCAAGGTTGAAATCCTGGAAGGTTTGTCGGCCGCAGACACCGTGGTCACTGCCGGTCACCAGCGTTTGCAAAAAGATGGCACTGCCGTTCGGGTGGTTGACCTGTCTCAGCCCGGTGGGGGCAGACCTGCTGGCGGGCCGCCCGGTCAGCCTGGCGCAGGTGGCCCAGGTGCAGGTGGTCCCGGTGCAGGTGGTCCCGGTGCAGGTGGTCCCGGTGCAGCGCCCTCTGGTGCATCGCCCGCAGCCGCTGCGGCCCAAGGCGCGGGCCAAACAGGGCCACGCCCAGCAGCTGCGGCAGGCAAGCCCGGTGCGGCCGCAGCCAATAACATGGCCCTGGCTGGCCCCAACCCATGCCTGAGGGGCGCTGATGCAGCTCGCTGAAGTTTCCATCCGCCGGCCCGTGCTGGCCGTGGTCATGTCCTTGCTGATCGTGCTGATTGGCGCGGTCAGTTTCAAGAGTCTGTCCCTGCGCGAGTACCCCAAAATTGACGAGCCCACCGTCACGGTGACCACGCGCTATGCGGGTGCCTCTGCCGAGGTGATCGAGTCGCAGGTGACGAAACCGCTCGAAGACTCGATAGCCGGCATTGATGCGGTGGACGTCATCACCTCCATCAGCCGTGCCGAGCAATCGCAAATCACGGTGCGTTTTCGCCTCGAAAAAGACGCTGATACTGCGGCCGCTGAGGTACGCGACCGGACTGCGCGGGTGCGTAACCGATTGCCGCAAACGATTGACGAGCCCGTCATCGCCAAAGTCGAAGCCGACGCTTTCCCGGTCATCTGGTTGGCGTTTTCCAGCGACACACTGGATGCCTTGCAAATCAACGATTTGGTCAATCGGGTGGTCAAGCCGCGTTTGCAGACCGTGACGGGTGTGGCCGATGTGCGGATTTTTGGTGAGCGCAAGTACGCCATGCTGGTGCTCCTGGACCACGCCCGGCTGTCGTCCTATAAATTGACGCCGCAAGATGTGGAGGATGCCATACGGCGTAACAACCTGGAGTTGCCGGCGGGTCGGATCGAGTCGACCAACCGCGAATTCAGTGTCTCCTCTCAAACCGATCTGAACCGGGCAGGGCAATTTGGTGAGATCGTGATCCGCAACATCAATGGCTTTCCCGTCAAGCTGCGCGATGTGGCGCAGATTCGTGAAGGGGCCGCCAATGATCGCAGTGTCGTCCGCTTGAATGGGCAGTCTGCCATTTCGGCCGGGGTGATTCGGCAAGCCACGGCCAATCCGCTTGAGTTGTCTGCGGGGGTGCGCGAAATGATCCCTAAGCTCAAGGCAGACTTGCCGGGTGACATGGTCATCAACATCGCCAATGACAATTCCGTGTTCATCGACCGGTCGATCAAGAGCGTTTTCAACACCATTGTGGAAGCTGTCGTTTTGGTGGCGCTGGTGATTTTTGTGTTCTTGCGCACCTTCCGTGCCTCTATCATTCCGATCATCACGATCCCCGTCAGTTTGATCGGCGCTTTCGCCATGATGGCTTTGGCGGGCTTCACCATCAACACCTTGACCTTGTTGGCCCTGGTCTTGGCCATTGGTTTGGTGGTGGACGATGCCATCGTGGTGCTGGAAAACATCTACCGTCACATTGAAGAAGGGCTGGACCCTTTTTCTGCCGCCATCAAGGGTGTCCGCGAAATCAGCTTTGCTGTGGTGGCCATGACCCTCACCTTGGCCGCTGTATTTGCACCCTTGGCGTTCACGCCAGGTCGAACGGGTAAGTTGTTTGGTGAGTTTGCGCTGGCTTTGGCTGGTGCCGTGTTGGTGTCGGGTTTTGTGGCACTGACCTTGGCACCCATGCTCAGTGCCCAATTGCTCAGACACAACCCCAAGCCTGGCTGGTTCGACCGTTCTATGGAAAAGTGGCTCACAGGTCTGTCCTCGGGTTATGAGCGCCTGTTGACCCTGATTTTGAGCCGGGCGCGTTGGGTGGTGGTGTTGGTCATGTTGGCTTCGGGCATCGGCATAGCCGTGATTTATCCCACCATGAAACAAGAATTGGCTCCTCTGGAAGATCGTGGCACCATTTTGGCCACCATCAATGCCCCGGATGGCGCGACGCTCGACTACACAGACCGTTACGCAAAATCGCTCGAAAGAATGGGGCAGGCTTATCCAGAGTTCGATCGCATTTTTGCCAATATGGGTAACCCCACCGTTGGTCAAGGCACTGTGGTTTACCGGGCGGTGGATTGGGACCAGCGGCAAAGAACAACGCTCGAAATCGCACGCGAGTTGGGCGGCAAGTTCAATGGATTACCGGGCATCAATGCTTTTCCCATCACTCCACCCTCATTGGGCCAGGGTTTTCGTGAGAGGCCCCTGAATTTCGTGATCCAAACCTCGGAAAGTTATCAGAACCTGAATTCGATCGCACGGCAGATGATGGATGAAATCGCCCAAAACCCTGGCATTTTGTCGCCCGATGTGGATTTGCGGCTGAACAAACCCGAGTTGCGGGTCGAGGTGGACCGGGTCAAGGCAGCAGAGTTGGGTGTCAGTGTCGATGTTGTGGCCCGCACCATCGAAACCATGCTCGGGGGCCGGGTGGTGACGCGCTACAAGCGGGATGCCGAGCAGTACGACGTCATAGTGCAAACCCAGCCTTCGGCCCGCAACACACCCGACGACATCGACGTGATCCAGGTGCGGGGCCGCAACGACACCATGATCCCCTTGTCCAGTTTGGTCAAGGTGCGGGAGAGCGTGTCGCCGCGCGAACTCAACCATTTCGGTCAAAGACGGTCGGTGACGATCACCGCCAACCTGGCCCCCGACTATTCGCTGGGTGAGGCACTCAAGTTCATGGACGCCACGGCCGCCAAAGTGCTCAAACCGGGCTACACCACCGAGCTCAACGGCACATCGCGCGAATTCAAGAACTCGCAGGGCGCTTTGGTGGTCGTCTTCGTGCTGGCGCTGCTGTTCATCTTCTTGGTCTTGTCTGCCCAGTTTGAGAGTTTCATCGACCCCTTTGTCATCATGCTGTCGGTGCCCTTGTCCATGATCGGGGCGCTGCTGGCGCTCAAATTCACGGGCGGGTCGCTCAACGTGTATTCGCAAATCGGCCTGATCACCCTGGTGGGCTTGATCACCAAGCACGGCATTTTGATTGTGGAGTTCACCAACCAGCTGCGCGAAAAAGGGATGGATATGCAAGAGGCCTTGATCAAGGCGTCGGCCCAGCGTTTGCGCCCGATCTTGATGACCACTGGGGCCATGGTGCTGGGCGCGGTGCCGCTGGCCTTGGCCACCGGAGCAGGTGCTGAAAGCCGCACGCAAATCGGCTGGGTGATTGTGGGCGGCATGAGCTTGGGCACTTTGCTGGCCGTGTTTGTGGTGCCCACCATGTACTCGTTGCTGGCCCGCAAATCGGTGCCAGGGGCGAACAAGGCGGTGGCGCATGAGTCACCGCCCGAGACAGTTGTGCATTGATCGCCTGAGTCATGAAAAAAGCGGCCTCGGCCGCTTTTTTCATGCAGGGGAAGTTCCCCGGCTCAAAGGTGCCCGTCAAACATCATCACATCCACCGCGTCGCCCACGGCCACGTTGCCTTGGGCATGGCCCAGCACGATCAGGCCGTTGGCCTGCACCATGGAGCTGAGCACGCCCGAGCCCTGGTTGCCGGTGATGCTGACCTGCAACTCGCCTGCCGAATTGGTGCTGACGATGCCGCGCTGGTATTCGGTGCGGCCGGGTTTTTTGCGCAGGGCTTCGGTGCTTTTGGCCTGGAGCAGGGGCAGCGCGGGCGCTTGCCAGCCCATGAGCTGCTGCAGGGCAGGGCGCACAAAAGCGGCAAAGGTCACCATCACCGCCACCGGGTTGCCGGGCAGGCCAAACAGCACGGCCGAGCGCTCACCCTGCGTGATGCGGCCCACCGCCATGGGGCGGCCGGGGCGCATGGCGATGCGCCAAAACGCCACATCGCCCAGCTTTTTCATCATGGCCTTGGTGTGGTCGGCCTCGCCCACGCTCACCCCGCCGCTGGTGATGATGGCGTCGGCCTGCGCAGCGGCATCCACAAAGGCCTGCTCCAGTGCCGCCGGGTCGTCGCGCACCACGCCCATGTCGATCAACTCGCAGCCCAGCGCCTGCACCAGGCCCGCCACGGTGTAGCGGTTGCTGTCGTACACCGCGCCTTCGCGGGGCGCTTCGCCCAGGCTCAATATTTCGTCGCCGGTAGAAAAGTAAGCCACCTTGAGCCTGCGCCAAACGGTGACTGTGGGCAGCCCCAGGCTGGCCAGCAGGCCGCAGGCGGCGGGTGTCAAGTTCACCCCGGCCGACAAGGCGGCTTGGCCCGCCATCAGGTCTTCGCCCAACAGACGGCGGTTGTCGCCCGGCTGCAGCAAGCCCTGCGGCACCAGCACCGTGTCGCCAGTCCACCTTCACCAGTTCTTGCGGTGCCACGGTGTCAAGCCCTGTGGGCATGATGGCCCCGGTCATGATGCGCACGCATTCACCGGCACCCACGGCGCCTTGCCAGGCGGCACCGGCAAACGCCGTGCCGACCACCTTGAAGCTGCCGACCTGTCCAGCCGCCAGGTCAGCGCCGCGCAAGGCGTAGCCGTCCATGGCCGAGTTGTCGTGCGGCGGCACGCTGATGGGCGAGACCACGTCGTGCGCCAGGACGCGGCCATGGGCCTGCATCAGCGGCACGGTTTCTTGTTCGCGCACCGGCTGCACCAGTTGGGCTAAAAATGCGTTCACCTGGCTGGCCGACAAGGCCTGCGGGTCGTAGCCTTGCATGCGCTCGGCGATCTGATCAAGGCTCAGGGCAGGGGTGGTCATGGCAATGGCAATGGCGATGGGGCACGGCGCTGCCGTGCGGCACGGTTCAAAGGGATTCGAGATGTTGCAGTTCGGCCAGCGTGTTGGCATTGGCAAAGGCTTGCGGGCTGTCAACGCTTTGGTCAAAGGGCACGATGGCGCAGCGGTGCTGGCCCGTCCAGGCGTCGATCTTGCGGCCGCCGCTCTGGGTGAACTTGACCAGACTTTCGAGCAACTCGGTCTTGAGCAGGCAAAACACCGGTTGTGGGCGCACCGTGCCATCGGCTTCAGGGGCTGCGGCCATGGCCAGGTCGGCGTCTTGGTTGTGCAGGGCTGTGTACAAGCGCTCCACCAGGTCCAGCGGCAACAGCGGGGAGTCGCAAGGCACGGTGAGCAAGAGCGGCGTTTCGCAGCGCTCCAGCCCCGTGAGAAAGCCCGCCAAAGGCCCGGCAAAACCGTCGATGCTGTCGGGCCAAACCGGCACGCCCAGCGACTCGTAAGCGGCCAGGTTGCGGTTGGCGTTGATCAGAATTTCTTGGGGCGGCAGGCTTTGCAGCTGCAGGCGCATCAGGGTTTGCAGCGCCAGAGGCATGCCACGAAAGTTCTGCAGGCCCTTGTCGGCGCCACCCATGCGCGAGCCGCGCCCACCTGCGAGGATGAGGCCGGTGATGCCCGGTGCATTCTGGGTATGGGGGTTCATGGCCTTCAGCCTCCGATGTAGCTCATTTCCACCCGGCGGCCGGGGCCGCTGGCGGTGTCGGGGCCGCGCAGCACCGAATATTGGTTGGTGCGCCCGCGCCAGATGGCGTCCACCGTCTGGGCCAGCGCGTGGTCGCTTTGCGCCGGGTCGCGCAGCAGCTGGCGCAGGTCATAGCCCTGGCTGGCAAACAGGCACAAATACAGGCGGCCTTCGGTGGACAAACGGGCGCGGTTGCAGTCGCCGCAAAAGGCCTGCGTCACGCTGCTGATCACACCCACCTCGCCCAGCGACGGGTCGTGCTCGCCTTGGGCGTTGGCGTAACCCCAGCGCTCGGCGGTTTCGCCCGGCGCAGCGGGGTCGAGTTGCACCAAGGGCAACTCGGTTTGCAGCAGGCGGATCACGTCGGCGCTGGGCAGCACCTCGTCCATGCACCAACCGTTCGTCGCACCCACGTCCATGTATTCGATGAAGCGCAGCACAATGCCTGTGCCCTGGAAATGCCGGGCCATGGGCAAAATTTCGTGCTCGTTGGTGCCGCGCTTGACCACCATGTTCACCTTGATCGGCCCCAGGCCCGCAGCCCGCGCCGCTTCAATCCCGGCCAGCACATCGGCCACCGGAAAGTCCACATCGTTCATCTGGCGAAAGATGGCGTCGTCCAGCCCGTCCAGGCTCACCGTCACGCGTTGCAGCCCGGCGTCTTTCAGGCTTTGGGCTTTGCGCGCCAGCAGCGAGCCGTTGGTGGTCAGGGTCAAATCGAGTGGCTGGCCGTCTGGCGTGCGCAGCGCGGCCAGTTGTTCGATCAGGATCTCGATGTTCTTGCGCAGCAGGGGCTCACCGCCCGTCAGGCGAATCTTGCGCACGCCCCGGCCCACAAACACTTTGGCGATGCGGGTGATTTCTTCAAAGCTCAGCAAATGGCTTTGCGGCAGGTAGGCGTAGTCCTTGTCAAAGACTTCTTTGGGCATGCAGTAACTGCACCTGAAGTTGCAGCGGTCGGTCACGCTGATGCGCAAGTCGGTCAGCGGGCGGCGCAGGCCGTCCAAGGGCAGGGCGCTCAAGTCTTGACCCGCCAGCAAGGTGGGCAAAGGCAAGCTGGGATGGCGCTGGTCAACCAGCGCAATGACGCGTTCAGACATGGGGGTTGATTGTGCCCGAGCCGCCACGCCTTTGCAGGCCGCATGGTCAAGACAGGCCAGCACCGCTGCGGGCGCTTTAACCGTGCTGGATCGCCACGGTTTTGAGGGTGGTGAAACCCAGCAGCGCTTCAAAGCCTTTTTCGCGGCCGTAGCCCGACGATTTGACGCCGCCAAAGGGCAGCTCCACACCGCCGCCTGCGCCGTAGTTGTTGATGAACACCTGGCCGCTGCGCACGCGCTTGGCCATGCGGAATTGACGTCCGCCGTCACGCGTCCAGATGCCCGCCACCAATCCAAACTCAGTGGCATTGGCCAACTCCACGGCGTGGTCTTCGTCGGTGAAGGACATGGCCGACAGCACCGGACCAAACACTTCTTCTTGCGCCAGGCGGTGCATCACCGGCACGTCGCGCAGCAAAGTGGGGGCTTGGTAAAAGCCGCCCGCAGGCACGCCCGCAGCAATTTGCCCTTGGGCCACAGTGGCGATGCCATCGGCGCAGGCCTGGTCCAAAAAGCCGGTCACGCGCTCCAACTGGCTGGCGCGGATCAAAGGCCCCAAGTCCAGGTTCATCGCGGCCGATCCCACTTGCAGGCGGCCAAAGGCTTCGCCCAGGCGCTTCAAAAGTGGCTCGTAAATGCCCTGCTGAATCAAGACGCGCGAGCCCGCGCTGCAGGTCTGGCCGGAGTTTTGCACGATGGCGTTGACCACCACCGGAATGGCCGCGTCCAGGTCGGCGTCGTCAAAAATGATCTGCGGGCTTTTGCCCCCCAGCTCCAGCGTGACGGGGCAATGGCGCTCGGCGGCCACTTGCTGAATGAGCGTGCCCACGCGGGGGCTGCCGGTGAAGCTGATGTGGTCAATGCCGGGGTGGCGGGCCAGCGCATCGCCCACCTCGTGGCCGTAACCGGTGACGATGTTGATGGCACCGGGCGGAAAGCCCACCTCGGCCGCCAATTGCGCCACCCGGATCAAACTCAGGCAAGCGTCTTCAGCGGGCTTGACCACGCAGGCATTGCCGGCGGCCAAAGCGCCGCCCACGCTGCGCCCGAAAATCTGCATCGGGTAGTTCCAGGGGATCACATGGCCCGTCACGCCGTGTGGTTCGCGCCAGGTCAGCACGCTGTAGCCGTTTTGGTAGGGCAGGGTCTCGCCGTGCAGCTTGTCGCACGAGCCTGCATAAAACTCGAAGTAGCGGGCCAAAGCCAGTGAATCGGCAGCGGCCTGTTTGGTGGGCTTGCCGCAGTCGCGCTGCTCCAGCGCGGCCAGCTCGGCGGCATGCTCGATCACTTTTTGCGACAGCTTCATGAGCAAACGACCACGCTCCATGGCGCTCAGCTTGCCCCAGGGGCCGTTGAAGGCGGCTCGCGCCGCCACAACAGCGGCATCGATGTCGGCCGCTTGGCTGCGCGGGATCTGATCGAACACCTGCCCGTCAGACGGGTCGAGCACGTCAATGGTTTGGCCTGCCAGGGCGGGAACGGATTGGTTGGCGATGAAATTCATTTGCATGGGCTATTGTGAACCCGGGCAGGATTTTGAAAATCACCCACGGGACATCGACCTTTGCGGCTCAGTCGGGCACAAAAAAAGGCCCGCCAAAGCGGGCCTGTCAAACCTTGCAAAGAAGATCAGGTGCCGTGAACCTGCATGACCAGAGGCACGATCAAAAGCGCCACGATGTTGATGATCTTGATCAGCGGGTTGATGGCCGGGCCAGCGGTGTCCTTGTAAGGGTCGCCCACCGTATCACCGGTCACGGCTGCCTTGTGGGCGTCTGAGCCCTTGCCGCCGTGGTGGCCGTCTTCGATGTATTTCTTGGCGTTGTCCCACGCGCCGCCGCCGGTACACATCGAAATGGCCACAAACAGGCCGGTGATGATGGTGCCCATCAACAAGCCGCCCAGCGCCTTGGGGCCCAAGATCAGGCCCACCAGCACCGGCACCACCACGGGCAACAGGCTTGGAATGACCATTTCCTTGATGGCGGCCGTGGTCAGCATGTCCACGGCCTTGCCGTATTCGGGCTTGGCCGTGCCTTCCATGATGCCGGGGATCTCCTTGAACTGGCGACGCACTTCCACCACCACGCTGCCTGCAGCGCGGCCCACCGCTTCCATGGCCATGGCCCCAAACAGGTAGGGGATCAGCCCGCCGATGAACAGGCCAATGATCACCAGAGGATCGGACAGGTCAAAGCTGATGGCCTTGCCGTAGGCCTCGAGTTTGTGGGTGTAGTCGGCAAACAGCACCAGCGAGGCCAGGCCTGCCGAGCCAATGGCGTAACCCTTGGTCACGGCCTTGGTGGTGTTGCCCACGGCATCCAGCGGGTCGGTGATGTCGCGCACACTGCTGGGCATTTCAGCCATTTCGGCAATGCCGCCCGCGTTGTCGGTGATGGGGCCGTAGGCGTCCAGCGCCACCACGATGCCGGCCATGCTCAGCATGGAGGTGGCTGCAATGGCGATGCCATACAAGCCGCCCAAGGCGTAAGCCGTCCAGATGGCCAGACAGACAAACATCACAGGCCAGGCCGTTGAGCGCATGGACACGCCCAGGCCAGCGATGATGTTGGTGCCGTGGCCAGTGGTCGATGCTTGCGCGATGTGCTGCACCGGGGCGTATTGCGTGCCGGTGTAGAACTCGGTGATCCACACCAGTGCCGCGGTGAGCACCAAACCGACCGCGCAAGCCCCAAACAGCCGAATCTGCGCCCCACTGCCACCCAAGGCGTTGTCGGGCATCAACCAGGTGGTGACAAAGTAAAAGGCGATCAAGGACAGCACGCCCGAGATGGCCAGGCCTTTGTAGAGCGCGGGCATCACATTGGTCATCCCCGGCGTGGCCTTGACGAAGAAGCAGCCAATGATGGAGGCGATGATCGACACCGCGCCCAGGGCCAGCGGGTACAGCACAGCCTGACCGGGTGCTGCGGAGATCAGCAATGCACCCAGCACCATGGTCGCGATCAGGGTCACGGCATAGGTCTCGAACAAGTCGGCGGCCATGCCGGCGCAATCGCCCACGTTGTCGCCCACGTTGTCGGCGATCACGGCCGGGTTGCGCGGATCGTCTTCGGGGATGCCCGCTTCCACTTTGCCCACCAGGTCGGCCCCCACGTCAGCGCCCTTGGTGAAAATGCCGCCGCCCAGTCGGGCAAAAATGGAGATCAGCGAGGAGCCAAATGCAAAACCGATCAAGGGGTTGAGCAAGGTCGCCAGATTTTTATCAGGCGTGAGGTTGCCGTTGCCCACCAAAAACCAGTAAAAACCGGACACACCCAACAAACCCAAGCCCACCACCAGCATGCCGGTGATGGCACCTCCCCGAAACGCCACGTCCAGCGCCGGGCCAATGCCTTTGGTGGCGGCTTGGGCCGTGCGCACGTTGGCTTTGACCGACACATTCATGCCGATGAAGCCGCACGCGCCCGAAAGCACCGCGCCGATCACGAAACCGATGGCGGTGATGCCATCCAGAAAGATGGCCATCAGGATGGCCAGCACCACGCCGACGATGGCGATGGTTTTGTATTGCCGGGCCAGATAGGCCGCAGCACCATCCTGAATGGCCGCTGCAATTTCCTGCATCCGGGCATTGCCGGCATCTTGAGAAAGGATCCACCCTCGGGCCCAAATGCCATAACCCACGGCAATCAGACCACACACGAGCGCCAGAATGAGCGCTGAATTTCCTGTCATCGTTGTACTCCTCGATGGTTGTCGCTGAACAGAGGGGCAACGCACTGGAGACCCCTCCATGGCGTTGCTTCCTCGATCACCGAAACCGGAGAACGATTGGCCAACGGCACATTAAAGAGGCTGGATCACGATCTGCGCAAGCCTTGTGAAAGTAAAATCGGGGTTAATCCCTAGAGATCTTCGTTTTTTATTTAACTTTTCACCCCGAGACCTGCAAGATGTCCCTCGACAACGTCACCCCCGGCAAACAAGCACCCGAGACCTTCAACGTGATCATCGAAATCCCGATGAACGCCGATCCGATCAAGTACGAAGTGGACAAGGAAACCGGTGCCCTGTTCGTGGACCGTTTCATGACCACGGCCATGCACTACCCCACCAATTACGGCTACGTGCCCCAAACCCTGTCTGGCGACGGAGACCCGGTGGACGTGTTGGTGATCACCCCTTACGCCTTGCACCCCGGTGTGGTGGTGCCCTGCCGCGCTTTGGGCATTTTGATGATGGAAGACGAGGCCGGTATCGATGGCAAAGTGGTTGCTGTGCCGACCAGCAAAATTTTGCCGATGTACGACCACTGGCAAGACATTGCGGATGTGAACGCGATGCGCCGCAACGCGATCGCCCACTTCTTTGAGCACTACAAAGACCTTGAAAAAGGCAAGTGGGTCAAAGTGCTGGGCTGGGAAGGCAAAGAATCCGCCCACAAGGAAATCCTGGATGGCATCACGGCTTACAACAAAACCAAGGCCTGATGCGGCTGGCTCAAGGGCTTCTGCCGGAAGCCGTTGAACCCCCAAAAAACGCCTGCCTGGTTTGCGCCGTGCAGGCGTTTTTTTATGGGTGGGCATTCAGCGCTTGTTGCTGCGGGTGGTGGTGCTTTAACCCCTCTCGCCCCCAAACAAACGCACCAATGTGGCCACCTCGGGAATCATGCCCATGGTTTTCAGGCGGACGTTGGGGTGGGCTGTTGCAAACACGCGGAACACCTCGTCCACAAAAGCCTGGCCCACATGGACCACGCCTTCAAAGTCGAGGATCACCGTCTTGAACTGGGTGGCGCGGTTCATCACCCATTTGGCTTGCGAGCGCGACACCAGCTCACTGCTCAGTTGGGCCAAGCGCACCGGGATTTCTGTGGTGTGAAAGGCCTCGCCGGGTTCGGCATCGCCCACGTTGCTGGACTCAAAATATTTGAAATACACATCATTGCCCGTGCGGGTGCTGTCCAGCGCAATGGCCATGCGCACCACCGTTTGCGCTTGGGCGGGCTTGAGCTGCGCGCTGGCATCGATCCAGTCAAAACGGGGCAGTGGTGCACGGGCCTCATTCGGGTCAAAACGCAAGCCGAACGACTCGATGGCAAAGCCGTCCATCATGCGCGACGACACAAAAATGCCCATGCCCGAATGGCCCAAGGGCGCGGTGGTGTACTTGCCCTTGGCCAACTCCAAAATGGCCAGGCGCGGGTCAAACAAATCGGCGGCTTTGGCGATCTTGCGGAAGATCCCTTCGCCGTCATCACCCACCAACATGTGCAGTTGCCCGCCCTGCACATGCATGCCCATCACCACCTGCTGCCCGTTGGAATGGTCAAGGGCGTTGTTCAGCATTTCGGTGAAC
This sequence comes from Limnohabitans sp., assembly GCF_023910625.1. Classification (NCBI taxonomy): domain Bacteria; kingdom Pseudomonadati; phylum Pseudomonadota; class Betaproteobacteria; order Burkholderiales; family Comamonadaceae; genus Limnohabitans; species Limnohabitans sp. The sequence continues at coordinate 1,333,826 of NZ_JAAVVW010000003.1, read as the reverse complement.
GCGGTGTAAGCCAGGTTTTTGACGTTGGGCTGCAGGTCTGCCAGCAAAGCCGCCAAATGCTGTTCCCACACCACCATCTCACCGCCGCGCCGCACGATGTCGGCAAGAGGTTCCACCCGCAGCCAAAACCGCTTGTCGCCCAGGCTGTAAGTTGGCCGGGTGCCCGTGCCGTGGCGCTGCAGATAGCCCGCATCGGCCAGCTTCTTGATGCGCCGCGAAACCGCCACCCGCGTCAAGCCCGTTTGCTCGGTCGCTGCGGTCGCCATGGCACCGCCTTGGGGCGCACAGCTCAGGATGATTGCATCGTTGATGTCCGGCATTTGTATAGCAATTAGAAAATTTAAAGATTTTCATTGTATATCACGAGTATTTTTATTGAGTATTAATGGTGTGAATTCACGGTTTTAACCCAAGATCCCCACATCGCGCATGAAAAAACTCAGCCTGCTTGCCTCGTTATTTTCCCAAATTTACGCCACTTAATACCCGAATTTTTGAAGTAATTTTCCCGAATTTCCGCTAGCATCTGGGCATGACTGATCCTGAAATATTCCCGCGACGCGTTGCGCCTCACGTCCTTGAAGCCATGAGCGACACCCCAGTGGTACTTTTGGTGGGACCACGGCAAGCGGGCAAAACGACGTTGGTCAAGCAGATCGCTGCCGACAGCGGCCAATTCCGTTATCTGACCCTTGATGACGCGCTCACCCTTTTGTCGGCCCAAGAAGATCCGGTGGGCATGGTCCGCAGTTTGGACCGTGCGGTGATTGACGAGATTCAACGCGCCCCAGGCTTGTTGTTGGCCATCAAGAAAAGCGTGGACGAAGACCGTCGTCCAGGGCGTTTTTTGCTCACAGGCTCAGCCAACCTGATGGCACTGCCTGCAGTGGCCGATTCTTTGGCCGGGCGAATGGACACTTTGTCACTCCTGCCTTTGTCACAAAGCGAAATTTCTGGGCAGACCGCCAACTGGCTAGACCGCGTGTTTGCGGATCGCCTACCGGCTGTAGGCTCAAGCGTCCGAGGCGATGACTTGGTGGCTCGTGTGCTGCGCGGCGGTTACCCGGAGGCGTTGACGCGATCCACCGACAGGCGTCGCACTGCCTGGGCGCGTCAGTACCTCGCGGCCATGGTGGTGCGCGATGTCCGCGACATCGCCAACATTGACAAACTGGATCAATTGCCACGTTTTTTGCGTGCCCTGGCTCAGATGGCTGGGCAAATATGCAACTACTCGCAGCTCGGCGGCCAAGTGGGCATCGACCACAAGACAGCCGCCAAATATCTCGGCATCTTTGAGCAAATGTATTTACTCAAACGCGTGGATGTTTGGGCGCGCAATCGCCTCAAGCGAATGGTCAAAATGCCCAAACTCCAATTCATCGATGCCGGTCTGCTGGCCACGCTGCTGGACTTGACCGCTGAAGAAACCCAAAAAGACAAAACACGCTTTGGGCATGTGCTGGAAACCTTTGTCTATGCAGAATTGCTCAAGCACGCCAGCACGGCCGAGGGCGACTACCAACTGCTGTACTACCGGGATGCCGACCAGGTCGAAGTCGATGTGGTGATTGAAAACGCCGCAGGTCAGGTGGTTGGGGTTGAAATCAAGTCATCGGCCACCGTCAAAGCAAGCGACCTGCGCGGACTGCGAAAACTCGCCGGACTGGCAGGGGCTGATTTCAAAATGGGCGTGCTGCTTTATGACGGCGATGAAACCCTGCCGCTGGGCGACAACATCTGGGCGGCCCCGTTGTCGACACTTTGGGGGACGTGATATTTCTCACACACGCATGGCCAGTTGCCTAATTGTCGCATCCCATGTTTATTTTTATTTTTTCGAATCAAGGGTAAGAACTTTTAGCCATTTAACAAATCAATTTGCGGGGTGCAACTCAAGCCACCAACGCATCCAACGCCGTCACATCCCTGAACACCACATCCTTTGACAATGCAAAGTGTTTGCGGCCGCAGGCGATCTTCAGGTTTTCGGCTTGGCGGCGGTCCTGTTCCACGGTGCTCGATTTGGTTTCGGCCACGAAGTACACGCGGGCATCGCCTTCAAACACCACCGCCCAGTCGGGGTTGTAGGTGCCCAGCGGGGTCGGGATTTTGAAGCGGCCCCGATGGTCAGTTTTCGGTCGGCGGCAACAGGCTCAGGCCTTGGCGCTGCGCTTCGCGCCAGGTTTTGGAGTCCAGCACCACGGCGGGCAGGTTGAACTTTTCTTTCAGCTCCAGCGCCCATTGCTTGCGCAGCGATGCGGGGCAGATGACCAGCAGTTGCCGTTTGCGCTCGGCCCAGTATTGGCACAGCACGATGCCCGCCTCGATGGTTTTGCCCAAGCCCACTTCGTCGGCCAACAGCACGCCTTTGCTCAAAGGCGACTGGAGCGCAAACACAGCCGCCTCGATCTGGTGCGGGTTCAGGTCCACGCTGGCGTTGAACAGGGCCTGACTCAAGCGGTCGATGCCGCCACCTGCGTGCTGCAGGGTCAGGTCGTGCGCGATGTATTTGGCTTGGTGGGGGGTGAGAAGCATGTCACGGCTATTCGCCAGAAGAATGGAACCAGAGGTCCGTATCCTAATGTTTGAATGCGCGTTATCTTACAGATGTGCATATTTTTTTGTTAGAAATAGCACGGCGGCAAAGTCGCCAGGGCTCAGGCGGGTGAGGGTGTGCACTTGGGCCAGCTCGGCGGGGCTGGGTTTGGGCAGGTGGCGTTGTACCGAGGGAACTGTCGGTCAGGTCCACATGAATCCGGTAGCTTCAAGGCGGCGGGAGTTTCTTCAGCGGCGAGTGCTGGTTCAGCGCTTCGAGGTAGTTCTCCACCCCCGCTTTTTCCCGCTCCAGAAATCGGGCCACCGCCTCAGAAAACGCCGGGTGCGCCAGCCAGTGGGCGCTGTGGGTGGGGGTGGGCAGCAGGGCGCGGGCCATTTTGTGTTCGCCTTGTGCGCCGCCTTCAAAGCGTTTCAGGCCGTGCTGGATGCACCATTCGATGGGCTGGTAATAGCAAGCTTCAAAGTGCAGGCAGTCCACCCGCGCCAGCGCGCCCCAATAGCGGCCATAGGCCACTTCGGGCTGGCCTTGGGCGTCCAGGTGCAGGCCGATCAGGCTGATGCCAATCGGCTGGCCCGCGTGTTCGGCCACAAACAAAAGCCAGTTGGGGGCCATGTCGGTGCGCATGGCTTCGAAGAACGCCGGGGTCAAATACGGCGCATTGCCGTGTTCCCAATAGGTTTGCTGGTAGCAGCGCAGCAGGACGGCCCAGTCGCCTTCCGTCATGTCGGGGCCGCGCACGGCGCGAAATGTCACGCCCGCCTCCTGCACTTTGCGGCGCTCTTGCCGGATTTTTTTGCGCTTTTCTTGGGTCAGGCTGGCCAAAAAGTCATCGAAGTCGCGCCAGCCTTGGGTTTGCCAATGGAACTGCACTTGGTCGCGTTGCAGCAGTCCGGCGTGTTCGCAGGCTTGCAGGTCGTGCGGGCTGCCAAACAAAATGTGCAAAGACGGGATGTCGTTGGTTTGGCAGATGTCCAGCAAGGCGGCCAGCAGGGCCTGGCGGGCGGCGTCGGATTCGGCCAGCAAGCGGCTGCCCGGCACGGGGGTGAAGGGCGAGGCGACCAGGGCTTTGGGGTAATAGTCGAGGCCGTGGCGCTGGTAGGCGTCGGCCCAGGCGTGGTCAAACACGTATTCGCCGCGTGAGTGGGTCTTGATGTAGAGCGGGCAGGCGGCGGCCAACACATCGCCTTGATGCGTGTTGCGCCACAGGCTGATGACTTGCAGCGTCCAGCCGGTCTCGGGCGCGGCCGATTGGCTGGTCTGCATGGCCGACAAATAGGCATGCTGCATGAAGGGGGATGGGGCGTCTTGCCGGGCGAGCAGGCTGTCCCAGGTTTCAGGCGCGATGGCACTCAGGTTGTCTTGCACCCGGGTGACATAATTCAAGCTCACATTTTCCAGCACCTGTATGACTCTCCAAATTCGTGTGGCCCAGCTCAACTTTGTCGTCGGAGACATGCCGGGCAATGCCCGAAAAATCATCGACTTCGCCACCCGGGCGCATGCCGAGGGTGCGCGCCTGGTGCTGACACCCGAGCTGTCGATTTGCGGTTATGCGGCCGAAGACCTGTTCTTGCGTCCGTCCTTCATCGACGCCTGCGATGATGCCCTGAAAACGGTGGCCCGCGAACTGGCTGGGTTAAAAGGCCTGCATGTGGTGGTGGGCCACCCCGAGGGCGGCGGCCTGCGCACCCGCAGCGTGGCGGTGACGCGCCGCCACAACCGCGCGAGCGTGCTGTGCGAGGGGCAGGTGGTCTGCGCTTACGACAAGCGCGAGTTGCCCAATTACCAGGTGTTTGACGAGCGCCGCTACTTCACGCCCGGCAACGGTGTAGGCGTGTTTGAGGTCGAGGGCGTGCGGGTGGGCTTGCTGATTTGCGAAGACGCCTGGTTTGACGAGCCTGCCCGCCTGGCGCGTGATGCGGGCGCGCAAATGCTGGCGGTGTTGAACGCCTCGCCTTTTCACGCAGGCAAGGGCCCGGAGCGCGAACAGCGCATGCGCGAGCGGGTGGCCGATGGTGGCTTGCCCCTGATTTACGCGCATTTGGTGGGTGGGCAGGACGAGGTGATTTTTGAAGGGCGCTCGTTTGCCCTGAACGCCCAAGGCCAAGTGGTGGCGCGCGCCGAAGGCTTTCGCGAAGCGGCCATGACGGTGCAGGTTCAGGCCGCAGCCCTGGGCGTGGACTTGAGCGCTGCGCCCGAGGCCTTGGTGCCCATGGCCAGTGCCGATGCCGAACTGTGGGACGCGCTGGTGCTGGGCGTGCGCGATTATTTGGGCAAGAACGGTTTCAAAGGCGCGATTTTGGGCCTGTCGGGCGGCATCGATTCGGCGCTGGTGCTGGCGATTGCGGTGGACGCGATCGGGGCCGACAAGGTCCACGCGGTGATGATGCCTTCGCCCTACACGGCCGACATCAGCTGGATCGATTCGCGCGACATGGTCAAGCGCCTGAATGTGCGTTACGACGAGATCTCGATTGCGCCGTTGTTTGACGGCTTCAAGCAGGCGCTGTTGGCGCAGTTTGAGGGCTTGAAAGAAGACACGACCGAGGAAAACATCCAGGCCCGCATTCGCGGCACCCTGCTGATGGCGCTGTCCAACAAAACCGGGGCCATTGTGCTGACGACGGGTAACAAGAGCGAGATGGCCACCGGTTATTGCACGCTGTACGGCGACATGGCGGGCGGTTTTGCGGTCATCAAGGACGTGGTCAAGACCCGCGTGTTTGACCTGGCGCGCTGGCGCAACCAGAACGATCCGTATGGCACGGGCAGCCAACCGATCCCCGAGCGCATCATCACCCGGCCGCCCAGCGCCGAGCTGCGCCCCGACCAAAAAGACCAGGACAGCTTGCCCGCTTATGAGGTGCTGGACGCGATCATTCAGCGTTACATGGAAAACGACGAGGGCGTGGAGGCGCTGATTGCCGACGGTTTTGAGCGCGCCGATGTGGAAAAAGTCACGCGCCTGATCAAGCTCAACGAGTACAAACGCCGCCAATCGCCCGTGGGCATTCGCGTGACGCACCGCAGTTTTGGCAAGGATTGGCGTTATCCTATGACCAACAAGTTTCGGGCCTGAATCCAGGCGCTCTCTATCTTTCGAGGACATTTCACATGAAGCAGATCACCGCCGTCATCAAACCTTTCAAATTGGAAGAAGTGCGCGAAGCCTTGGCCGAATGTGGCGTGACGGGCCTGACCGTGACCGAAGTCAAGGGTTTTGGCCGTCAAAAAGGCCACACCGAGTTGTACCGCGGCGCAGAGTACGTGGTCGACTTTTTGCCCAAGGTGAAGGTCGAGGTGGTGGTCAAGGACCAAGACGTGGACAGCTGCGTGGACGCCATCATCAAGGCGGCGCGCACCGGCAAGATCGGTGACGGCAAGATTTTTGTGACTTCGGTCGAGCGCGTGATCCGTATTCGCACCGGCGAACAAGACGAAACCGCGGTTTGATGGGAAAGCCGGGCGGCGCACCCCGGCTCAGCTCGCGTCCAAGGTCAGAGCAGTTCGATTTTGGCGCGGGGTGAAAAGCCTGCTTTTTGCACCAAGTTTTGCAGCAGCGCTTCAGGTTCGTGGCCCAGGGTGACCAGATCGGTCTGCCAATCGCCCATGAAACCGTCTTGCACCACTTGGCCGATGAAGGCCATCAAGCCATCGTAATAGCCCAAGCTGTTCAGGATGCCGACAGGCTTGTCGTGGTAGCCCAGCTGTCGCCAAGTCCACACCTCAAACAACTCTTCAAACGTGCCGATGCCGCCAGGCAGGGCCAAAAACGCGTCGGCTTTGTCGGCCATGAGGCGCTTGCGCTCGTGCATGGTGTCCACCACATGCAGTTCGGTGCAGCCGTGGTGCGCCCATTCTTTTTCGACCAAGGCTGTGGGGATGATGCCGACCACCGTGCCGCCTGCGGCCAGCGTGGCTTCGGCCACCAGGCCCATCAGGCCGTTGCGTCCCCCGCCATAGACCAGTTGGCCACCGTGTGCGCCGATCCAGGTGCCCACTTGCACCGCGATTTGCGCAAATTCGGGCTTGTTCCCGGGCTTGGAGCCGCAGTAAACGCAGACCGAGAAGGCCGGTTGGGCTGCTTGGAGGGGGTGGGGCGTGTTCATGGGGTGTTCATTTGGCAGAAACCAGCCGGGTGCCGGCCCAGGCGTCGTGCCAGAACTGGCGCTGGGGGTGAAAGCGGCTGAGCAAGGCCCAGACCAGGACCCAGACCAAGCTGAGCAGACCCATCGAGCCGGCGGGCAGGCCCAAGGGAATGGTCAGCAGCAGCGGGGGCAAAAACCACATCCAGCTCAGCAGGTAGCGCAGCAGGGCGCGGCTTTGGCTCAGCGGCAGGCCTTGCGCGCTGACGACTTTGACATGCCAGGTTTTCATGGCCAGGGTTTGGCCCCGGTGCCAAAACCAGGTGAAGTAAATGCCCAATATCAAAAACAGGAAGGCTTGCAAGCCTGAGCGGTTGTCCAAGGCGTGGCGGGTCTGGCTCAGCGTGCCAAACAAGTAGCCCGCGATGAACACAACACCGAACAGCAGCATGCCTTCGTAAAGCCAGCAGGCCATGCGCCGTTTGAGCGAAGGTGTTTGGAGTGGGCTGCCAATGGGCGGGGTGGTGTCCGTGGCCTTGGATGTGGATGGGGCGTGCGTGCGCGGGGTCATGAAAGAGTGTTTTTGGCGTCAGATAGAAAAAGCCCATGGTAGATAACAGCCAGGCAGGGTGCTGCAGCAGCCGGGGACGCCTCAATTGTCGCTGACCAGCAGAGCCCTGTTAACCAGCGGGTTGCGGCAGCAGGGTTTTGGGGTGGACCGGCTGGCGGGGAGCAATGGTCTCGAAAATGCGGTTGCTCTCGGCTGGCATGGGCGGAGGTTTTACTAAACGCTTGCTGGGCGCAGCCGTGCTGCGCGCACCGCTTTTCAAGGGGGGCTTGATCCCGGTGCTGAGTTTGTCTTTTTCGGCCTCTGACAATTGCTGGTAAGCCTCCCATTGCGCACGTTTGTCCTCAATGGGTAGGGACAGGGTGGTGTTGAAATTGAAGCGGGCGAGGTTGCGCTGACGAGGACTGAGCGCAGCCCAATCCCGCATGCGTCCATGCAAGACCATTTGCTCGGGGTCACTGAGCTGGTAAAAGCCCCGGGCCAGGATCAACCATTTTTGTTTTTGTTGGGGGGTCAATTCATCCCATTTGTCGTTCAGCGGCAGCAGGGCTTGTTTTTGTCTCTTGCTCAGTGAAGACCATGCGCGTGACTCTTCGGCGGCACTTTTGGACACCGGCGCTGCAAGCTGTTGTGGCGCACTTGACGGCTCTGTGTGAGGTGTTGCTGATGTATAGGGTACAGGGTCAGCGGCTGACGTTTCTGTCGCTGGGGCAGACGCTGGCGCGGAGGACGGGGGTGCGATGGTTTGCGCCAGCGACGGCAGGCATGCCAACACCAAGCCCCATGCCACCCAACCATGAAGCATCAGGGGGTGGCGTTGGGGTGGTGAGGAGATCGGCTTTTTGGCCGTGCCAAGCCGAAGCGAACCCAAATCAATCATGTCGGCCTGGCTGGACCAGTTGGACTTTCAAGAATTGCAGAAAGCCCGGGTCGGTGTAAGCGTCAGGAGGAAGATCGTCCAGCAAAAGCGCAGAGTCAATGGAGGCGATGTCCGATTCAATCAGTTCTTTTTGAATTGTCTGTATCAGAACGAGGCCCATGACCATGGCCACCAAGGGCAAGGCAGAAATCAGAATGCGCCACAGGTTCAAGCCTTCATCGCCAGGGCCGGTGAGCGAGCCATTGGTTTGAAATGCCGTGCGATAACTCAGTAGGTGGATGGGGGCGGGGCGAGATGCGAGCGCGTGGTCGCGCGCAATCCGCAGGCGCTCGCTGATGTCATGGCCCATGTTTTGGGTGGCCAAATCGAGTTGCTGCGTCAGTTGCTGGCCCTGGAGGTCCATGTCGGCGGTATGTGTTGTAGGTTTTTTCATGGGTTCATGCCTTGTTCTGACAAGGTTTTACTCAGTGCCAAAATGGCGCGTGAGCAATGGGTTTTGACGCTGCCCTCTGAACACCCCATCACTGCAGCGGTTTCGGACACGTCCAGTTCCTCCCAATAACGCAGCAGGAAGGCTTCTCGTTGACGTGCAGGCAAATTCATGACGGCCTTTTCAATTTGCGCAACGGTTTGCATGCGTGACACCCAAATCTCTGCGCTTTGGTGGGATGGTAAATCGGTATCCCCCTTCAGGATATCTATAGACTCAAAATATCCAGGATTTTCATCGATTTCAAAGTCATCCCGATTTAAAAACAGAGCGCTTCGGGTCTTTCTGCGACGGAACCAGTCCAGGACAGTGTTCGACAAAATCCGCTGAAACAACAAGGGGATCTCGGTGAGCGGTTTGTCCGCATAGTTGGTGCACAGTTTGATCATGCTGTCTTGGACGATGTCTAATGCTGCTTCTTCATCGCGGACGTGGTAATAAGCTCTCTTGAAAGCTTTTTTCTCCGCGTTTTTCAGAAAGTCAGACAGTTCTAGATCCGAGGCCAACTTGATGAACAGCGATGCTGTGTCCTGTGGTGATGGGGCTTGTGGGTGTGAATTTGAGCACCCTTTGGCGGCTGTGATTATGGCACCGAGTAGTTGGCTGTGAAAGGGGGCAGACCATCGACTCTTCAACAGTGCGATAATGCGCGATTGCAATTGAAACAAAAGCAAACGGATCACCGTCCGGCACTTTTACAGTGAGGTGCCCATGTCTGTGGTCTTAAGTCCCAAAGTCACTTCAAAAGAGTCGCGCCCAGGGGCACCCAAGGTTTTTCGTTAGAGAAATTCACAAAGGTTGAATATATGGAAATCAATAAAGCCGAAATGGCGTCTGCTGCGTCCGCTGCGGCCACATCTCAAGAGTTGCGCGGGGCCGAAATTCTGGTCAGAGCGCTGCAAGCCGAAAACGTTCAGTTCGTTTGGGGCTACCCCGGTGGGGCCGTGCTGCACATCTACGACGCTTTCTATAAACAAGAAACCATTCAGCACGTGCTGGTGCGCCACGAGCAAGCGGCGGTGCACGCGGCCGATGGCTACGCTCGTGCCACGGGCGAAGTAGGTGTGGCGCTGGTCACCTCGGGCCCCGGCCTGACCAATGCCGTGACCGGCATCGCCACTGCCTACATGGACAGCATCCCCATGGTCATCATCAGCGGGCAAGTGCCCACTGCGGCCATTGGCCTCGATGCCTTCCAGGAATGCGACACCGTGGGCATCACGCGCCCCATCGTCAAGCACAACTTCCTGGTCAAAGACGCCAAGGACATGGCCGAGGTCATGAAAAAAGCCTTCCACATTGCGCGTACCGGTCGCCCTGGCCCGGTGGTGGTGGATGTGCCCAAGGACGTGTCTTTCAACAAAACCCCGTACACCGGCTACCCCGACAAGGTCGAGATGCGCTCGTACAACCCGGTGCGCAAAGGACACGGTGGCCAGATTCGCAAGGCCATGCAGCTGCTGATGTCGGCCAAGCGACCTTACATCTACACCGGTGGTGGCGTGCTGCTGAGCAATGCCAGTCCCGAGTTGCGCGCTTTGGTAGACCTGCTGAACTTCCCGGTCACCAACACCTTGATGGGTTTGGGCGCTTTCCCGGCCAATGACCGCCGTTTCCTGGGCATGCTGGGCATGCACGGTACGCTCGAGGCCAACAACGCGATGCAAAACTGCGACGTCTTGCTGGCCGTCGGTGCCCGGTTTGACGACCGCGTGATTGGCAACCCCAAGCACTTTGCGCAAAACGAACGCAAGATCATCCACATCGACATCGACCCGTCGAGCATTTCCAAGCGCGTCAAGGTCGATGTGCCGATCGTGGGCGACGTGAAAGACGTGCTGATCGAATTGATGGGCATGATCCGCGAATCCGGTCTCAAGCCCGACAGCCAGGCGCTGGCGCAGTGGTGGGAAACGGTCGAAGGCTGGCGCAGCCGCGATTGCATGAAGTACGACAGCAGCAGCCTGGTCATCAAGCCGCAAAAGGTCATCGAGACCTTGTGGGAAATGACCAAAGACGCCGACGCGTACATCACATCCGATGTGGGCCAGCACCAGATGTGGGCCGCCCAGTACTACAAGTTCAATGAGCCGCGCCGCTGGATCAATTCCGGTGGCTTGGGCACCATGGGCGTGGGCATTCCTTACGCCATGGGCATCAAGCTGGCCAAGCCCGACAGCGAGGTGTATTGCGTGACCGGCGAAGGCTCGGTGCAAATGTGCATCCAAGAGCTCTCGACCTGCTTGCAATACAACACGCCCATCAAAGTCGTGGCCCTGAACAACGGTTACTTGGGCATGGTGCGCCAGTGGCAGGAAATTGATTACTCCGGTCGTTACAGCCACAGCTACATGGATGCGTTGCCCAACTTCGTGAAGTTGGCCGAGGCCTATGGCCACGTCGGCATCTTGGTGGAAAAGCCCGAGGATGTGGAGCCTGCTTTGCGCGAAGCACGCAGGCTCAAGGACCGAACGGTTTTCTTGGACATCCGTACGGATCCGACTGAAAACGTGTTCCCCATGGTCAAGGCTGGCAAAGGCATCACCGAGATGCTGATGGGCGCTGAAGATCTTTAATTAATCCCACTGGACGAATCTATTGCCCGCCAAGCCTGCGCATGACCGTGTGCAGGGGAGGGCGGCGAAAAACGGCAGTTTTCTGCGGCCCAATTTTCCTGGTTGCATGCCGTCGCAAAAAGAGGAATCACACATGAAACACATCATCGCTGTACTGATTGAAAACGAAGCGGGCGCTTTGTCCCGCGTGGTGGGGCTGTTTTCGGCCCGTGGCTACAACATCGAGTCACTCACGGTGGCACCGACCGAAGACCCCAGCTTGTCACGCATGACCATCCAGACCGCTGGCTCCGACGACGTGATCGAGCAGATCACCAAGCACCTGAACCGCCTGATCGAGGTGGTGAAGGTGGTTGACCTGACCGAAGGTGCCTACACAGAGCGCGAGTTGATGCTCGTCAAAGTGCGTGCCGTGGGCAAGGAACGCGAAGAAATGAAACGCATGGCCGACATCTTCCGAGGCCGTGTGATTGATGTCACCGACAAGAGCTACACCATCGAGCTCACCGGTGACCAATCGAAGAACGACGCCTTTTTGGAGGCGATCGACCGCAGCGCCATTTTGGAGACCGTGCGCACCGGTGCATGCGGTATCGGGCGCGGCGAGCGCATCCTGCGCGTCTAAACTCACCCCTTGAACCTGTTTTATTCCTAAGGAGAATCCTGTGAAAGTTTTTTACGACAAAGATTGTGATCTGAGTGTCATCAAGGGCAAGACCGTTGCCATTCTTGGTTATGGCTCTCAAGGCCACGCCCACGCCCAAAACCTGAACGACAGCGGCGTCAAAGTGGTCGTCGGTCTGCGCAAAGGCGGCGCATCGTGGGACAAAGTCGGCAAAGCCGGCTTGACCGTGATGGAAGTCAACGATGCCGTCAAAGCCGCTGACGTGGTCATGATCTTGTTGCCCGACGAGCAAATCGCCGAGGTCTACAACCACAACGTCGCTCCACACATCAAACAAGGCGCTTCGCTGGCTTTTGCCCACGGCTTCAATGTGCACTACAACCAGGTTGTGCCCCGCGAAGACCTGGACGTGTGGATGGTCGCGCCCAAGGCCCCAGGCCACACCGTGCGCAACACCTACACCCAGGGTGGCGGCGTGCCCCACTTGGTGGCCATCCACCAGGACAAGAGCGGCAAAGCCCGTGCGATGGCCCTGAGCTACGCCATGGCCAACGGCGGCGGCAAGGCCGGCATCATCGAAACCAACTTCAAAGAAGAGACCGAAACCGACCTGTTCGGCGAGCAGGCTGTTCTGTGCGGTGGCGCCGTTGAGCTGATCAAGATGGGTTACGAGACCTTGGTGGAAGCCGGTTACGCCCCAGAAATGGCTTACTTCGAGTGCTTGCACGAGTTGAAGCTGATCGTGGACCTGATCTACGAAGGTGGCATCGGCAACATGAACTACTCGATCTCGAACAATGCCGAATACGGCGAGTACGTGACTGGTCCTGAGGTGATCAACGAGCAGTCACGTGAAGCCATGCGTAACGCCTTGAAGCGCATCCAGACGGGCGAATACGCCAAGATGTTCATCCTGGAAGGCCGCACCAACTACCCGAGCATGACCGCGCGTCGTCGCTTGACTTCCGAGCATTCCATCGAAGTTGTGGGTGCCCAATTGCGCGCCATGATGCCTTGGATCGCCAAGAACAAGCTGGTGGACAAGACCCGCAACTGATCGGGCTCTTGGGCAAGTTTGAAAAAGGCCACTTGGGTGGCCTTTTTCTTGGACGCTCGCGCTGGCTTAAACTTGGTTGACACGGGATGGCTGCGAGCAGTTTCAACAGGAACGGACGATGAACAACGACAAAGTCGAAGACGCCGAGGTGAGTGCGCCGGTGCGCAAACGCTCCAAAGGCATTTACATGCTGCCCAATATGATCACCTTGGCTGCTTTGTTTGCCGGGTTCTATGCGGTGGTCATGGCCATCAACGGCCGCTTTGAACTGGCGACGATGGGTATTTTCAGCGCCATGGTGCTCGATAGTCTGGATGGGCGTGTGGCGCGCATGACCAACACCCAGAGCGCCTTTGGCGAGCAAATGGATTCTTTGGCTGACATGGTGTCCTTTGGTGCAGCTCCTGCCTTGATTGCTTACGTCTGGACCTTGAAGGAGCTGGGGCGTTGGGGCTGGATCGCCGCATTCGTGTACTGCGCCTGTGCAGCCTTACGTCTGGCACGCTTTAACGTCAACACGGCTGTGGTGGATAAGCGTTACTTTCAGGGCCTGCCATCGCCAGCGGCAGCGGCTTTGGTGATGGGTTTTGTGTGGATCATGTTTGACAATGCCGTCCCGGCCAAAGCTGTGTCCTGGGGCATGTTTGCCGTATGTCTGTTTGCGGGCCTGACGATGGTGACCAATGTCCCGTTTTACAGTTTCAAGGACATGCATATGAAAAAGAGCGTGCCCTTTGCCACACTGGTTTTGGTGGCCTTGGGCATCGCGGTGGTCAACATTGATCCGCCGATTGTGCTGTTCGCCTTGTTTATGGGCTATGGTCTGAGTGGTTATGTGATTTATGTCTGGCGCAAGGCCAAGGGCCAGCCTACCAGCATGATCAGCACATCCACCGACGAGCCCGATGAGCGGGGCTTGCACCAGTGATGTGCGGGGCAGGGCAGGTTCTCCTTCGAACTGTGCTACAGTGATTCCATGAATTTTTCCTTGTTTGCTCTACTGCTAGCGCCCCACGGGCGGGATGTGTAGCGAACGCAAACATTTTCCCAAAAGGCCCGTATGCCATCCGCAACGGGCCTTTTGCATTTTTTGCTTGGACTTGCGGGTTTTGACCAGGAGTGAACATGGCTGACAAACTGATTATTTTTGACACCACTTTGCGCGATGGCGAGCAGTCGCCCGGTGCCTCCATGACCCGCGATGAAAAGCTGCGCATTGCCCGTCAGTTGGAGCGACTGCGAGTGGATGTGATCGAAGCTGGTTTTGCCGCCAGTTCCAATGGCGACTTTGAAGCCGTCAAGACGATTGCCGACGCCATCAAGGATTCGACCATTTGCTCTTTGTCTCGCGCCAACGACCGCGATATCGCGCGCGCCGCCGAAGCCCTCAAGGGGGCCAATAGCGGGCGTATTCACACCTTCATTGCCACGTCGCCCCTGCACATGGAGAAAAAGCTGCGCATGACACCCGACCAGGTGTTTGAGCAAGCCAAGCAGTCCGTGCGCTTCGCACGCAATCTGGTGAGTGATGTCGAATTTAGTCCGGAAGACGGATACCGCAGCGATATGGATTTCTTGTGCCGAATTCTGGAGGCCGTGATCGCCGAAGGGGCAGGCACCATCAACGTGCCTGACACGGTCGGCTATGCGGTGCCCGAGCTGTATGGCGAGTTCATCCGCACCTTGCGCGAGCGCATTCCCAACTCCGACAAAGCGATTTGGTCTGTGCATTGCCACAACGATTTGGGGATGGCGGTGGCCAATTCCCTGGCGGGTGTCAAGATTGGCGGCGCGCGTCAGGTCGAATGCACCATCAACGGTCTGGGTGAGCGTGCGGGCAATTGCTCGCTCGAAGAGGTGGTCATGGCTGTCAAGACGCGCCGCGATTACTTTGGTCTGGACGTGGGCATTGACACCAGCCACATCGTGGCGGCCAGCCGCATGGTCAGCCAGACCACTGGCTTTGTGGTGCAGCCCAACAAGGCTGTGGTTGGGGCCAATGCCTTCGCCCACGCCTCGGGCATTCACCAGGACGGAGTGCTCAAGGCACGTGACACCTATGAAATCATGCGCGCCGAAGACGTGGGTTGGACCACCAACAAGATTGTTTTGGGCAAACTCAGCGGCCGCAATGCCTTCAAACAGCGTTTGCAGGACCTTGGCGTCACACTCGACAGCGAGACCGAGATCAACAATGCGTTTGCCAAGTTCAAGGAATTGGCCGATCGCAAGAGCGAAATTTTTGACGAGGACATTCTCGCTTTGGTCAGCGATGAGAGCGTGACCAGCGAAAAAGAGCAGTATGGTTTTGTCTCCATGTCTCAGTGCAGCGAAACGGGAGAGCGGCCCCATGCATCGGTGGTTTTCACCATTTCAGGTAAAGAGGTGCGCAGCCAGTCCGATGGCAATGGGCCTGTCGATGCCTCGCTCAAAGCGATTGAATCCCAAGTCAAGAGTGGCGCTGAAATGGTTCTTTACTCGGTCAATGCCATCAGTGGTTCCACAGAGAGTCAGGGTGAAGTGACCGTACGTCTGCAAAACAGTGGCCGGGTTGTGAATGGGGTTGGATCCGATCCCGACATCGTGGTGGCCTCAGCCAAAGCCTACCTGAGTGCACTCAACAAGTTGCAAAGCAAGGCAGATCGGGTCGCTGCACAAGGCTGAAAACAATACTTTTGGATATTATTTTGCTTCAATAAAGTCCCGCAAGTTATTGTTCTTGCGCGACTTTTTATTATTATATACACTCCACCGCTTGAACCAATCCCTGACCTGACTGGATATGCCATTGAACTCCACCCTGTTTCACTGTCTGTTTGCCAAGAGCCCTAAATTGCTGTTTTTGGGCTTGACATTGCTGGTCTCATTGAGCTGGGTTTTGCCAACCAGTGTGGCCCAGGCACAAACCACCAATCAGTCAGTTAAATCGCCGGATAAATCGGGGAAAAAGAAGGACAAACCGCCTACCGTGAGCAAGGCGGCAAATGCCAAGGATAAAAACAAGCCTCGGGACAAGGCCCAGCAAAAATCGCTTCCCAACCGTTCTGTGCAGCAAGCCAAATCCAGGCCTGCCCCTGGATCTGCCAAGAAGCCTTCGGTACCCGTCAAGCACGCCCGCCTGGAGCGAAAACAGAATGCAACACAACAGGCTCGACCTGTACGTGCTTCTTTTGGAAAATTGGCGGGTTTGCATGCCACCACGGATGAGCTGGACCTGCACTCCAGCGTGGCGCTGGTGGTTGACCAGGATACGCACGAAATTTTGTACCGCAAAAACGACCATGCCGTTTTGCCTATCGCCTCTTTGACCAAGTTGATGACGGGACTGGTGATTGCCGAGGCCAAATTGCCGATGGATGAGCCCATCAGAATCACGCAAGCGGATGTGGACACAGAAAAGGGCAGCTCTTCTAGGTTGGCCGTGGGCACGGAGCTGAGCCGGGGTGATTTGATGCATTTGTCGCTGATGTCCAGCGAGAACAGGGCGGCCAATGCTTTGGGTCGGTCCTATCCGGGTGGGTTGGCTGTTTTTGTTGAGCGCATGAACCAGCGGGCTGGCTCATTGGGGATGAAAGACACGCGGTATGTAGAGCCTACAGGCTTGTCGAGTCGCAACCAATCCAGCGCCAGTGATTTGGCAGTCTTGGTGGCTGCCGCCTACAAAGAACCGATGTTGCGAGAGTGGTCAACATCCCAGGGGCGGGAGGTCGAAGTCGGCCGTCGCACCTTGCAGTACAAGAACACCAACTGGCTGGTTAAAAACCCATCCTGGGATATCGGCTTGCAAAAGACGGGATACATCTCTGAGGCCGGTCGGTGCTTGGTCATGCAAACCCAGGTCGCTGGTCGCAAGTTGATCATGGTGTTTCTGGATTCGGCGGGAAAACTCAGCCGACTGGGCGATGCCGAAAGGGTTCGTCACTGGCTGGAAAGCAAGCCTGCCTTGCATTCGGGGCAACCCTTGCTGCGGCAGTACCTGCCAGGTTGATAACTCAAAGCGTGCAGGTTCCCGCGCTGTGACGAAGCGGGGGTCAAGGGCCCGTGGGGTAGCCCAAGGTGGCAGAGATGGCTTTTGCGGTTTCCTGCAGTTTGTCAAGCCAGCTGTCATCCAGCCGGTCTGCAGGGGCCGAGATGGACAATCCTGCCAGAAGTTTTCCTTGGTCATCGTAGATGCCAGCTGCGATACAGCGAACCCCCAGCTCCAATTCTTCGTTATCCCGGGCAAAGCCTGATTGCTTGACGCGCGTCAGTTCTCGCTCCAGCACTTGCAACTGGGTGATGCTGTTGCGCGTTTGACCGGCTAGACCGGTCCGGGTGGCGTAAGTACGAACGCGCAAAGGGTCGTCTGCAGCGAGGAAAAGCTTGCCCACAGAGGTCAGGTGCAAGGGTGCACGACCGCCAATGGCACGTACCACCTGCATGCCGGAGCGTTCGCTGAAGGCGCGTTCGATATAGACGATTTCATCGCCCTGCCGCATGCTGAGGTTCACAGGTTGTTGAATGAGCTTGTGCAAATCGCGCATCGGTGCCAAGGCTGCATCACGCACATTCAGGCGCCCCTTGACCAAGTTGCCCAATTCAAGCAAGCGCATGCCCAAGCGGTAACTGCCAGCTTCCGGCCGGTCCACAAAACGGCCCGAGGCCAAATCGTTGAGGATGCGGTGAGCGGTGGAAGGGTGCAATCCGGTTTTCTGACTGATCTCTTTGAGAGAGATGGCCTCTTCGCGGGAGGCCAGTATGTCGATCAAGCTGAACATCCGTTCAATGACCTGAATGGTCGGTGTGGTCGTGAGGCTGGGATCTTTTTTCATCGTACAGGTGGAATGCGATTCAATTTTACACTGTGAAACGAGGTGCCGCGCTGGGTTTGTCCGACAGATTGAAATCACGCCACAGGGACCCATTGCCCTTGAGTCTTCAACTCGCAGGGTCTGAACCGGGATTTGTAATTCATTTTTGGGCTTTGTTCGATCCAGTAACCCAAGTAGACATAGTCCAGCCCCAATTGTGCGGCTTGTTGAATTTGCCACAAAACGCCGTAAGTGCCGTAGCTGGCTTTGTCATCGGGTTCATAAAACGTGTACACCGCAGACAGGCCATGGTTGAGCACATCGACAATGCTGACCATTTTCAGCACACCCGGCTCGTTGTCTGCGGTGGGCTCCCTGAACTCGACGATGCGAGAGTTCACTCGGCTTTGCAATAAAAATTGGCTGTATTGGTCGATGCTGTCCTGGTCCATTCCGCCGCCCGGGTGCCGGGAGTTTTGGTATCTCAAATACAGCGCGTAATGCTCGGCATGGAAGTGCAAATCCAGAACCCGAGCCCTCAGGCTTTGGTGCAGGCGAAGCGCTCGGCGCTGACTGCGGTCAGGAAGAAATCGGGCCACTTGGACACGCAGTGGTTGACAGGCTTGGCAGCTATCGCAGTAGGGGCGGTAGGTGAACAAGCCGCTCCGGCGAAAACCTTGTGACACCAGGTCAGAATAGACCTCGTTGTGAATCAGGTGGCTGGGCGTGGCCACTTGAGAGCGGGCCGAGCGTTCGGGCAGATAGCTGCAAGCGTAGGGGGCTGTGGCATAAAACTGCAATGCCTGAAGAGGCAACTCTTGGGGATGGCTCATTCAAAACCTGCCAGTGATTGCAGTGCAGGCCAATTCAGGGATTGCTCTGGCCAATCAAGGCCAGGGGCACCCAAGGCCTGTGCCATATCGAGCAAGAATTCTCTGCGCGGCATTTCTCGCGCACCAAGGGAAGCCATATGCCGGGTGTTTTGTTGGCAATCAATGGTGTGTATGCCGTGCTGCAAACACACGCTGACCAAGCTGGCCAAAGCCATTTTGGAGCCATCCGTGATGGTGGTGAACATGGACTCGCCAAAAATCGCACGCCCCAGGCTCACAAAGTAAAGCCCTGCCACCAATTGACCCTGGACCCAGACCTCACTGCTGTGGGCAAAACCTGAGCGATGCAGGTCTTCGTAGGCCTCCACCATTTGCGGCAAGATCCAGGTGTCGTTTTGCCCATTTCGCGAGGAAGAGGCGCATCGGCGGATCACTTGTGCAAAGTCACGGTCGAAACACAACTCAAAACCAGGTGTCAAAGACCATCGGTGGAGCGATTTGCGCAAGGAGCGGTGCAGCCGGAACTGCTGCGGCATCAAAACCATGCGAGGGTCTGGGCTCCACCAGAGCACGGGTTGGCCATTGCTGAACCAAGGAAAGATGCCTTGACTGTAAGCTTCCATGAGTCGTTCGGACGACAAGTCACCGCTGGCCGCCAGCAAACCGGGGGCTGGCGAGGACGCTCCCCAGGCGAAAACAGGAGGAGGCAAGGCTTGTCCTTGCGCAATCCAGGGCAGCTCAGGGGATCGGTTTTGAGCTTGAGCGACTTTGATCATGCTGCAATTACACAATAAAAGAGCATCTTGCGCTGGCGCTGCCCTTATGATTTCCGCATGAGCATCCACCCTCCCCATTGGATCCGTCCGGATTGGCCAGCACCCTCCAGGGTCCAGGCCATCATGACACGTCGACACCGTGGTGTGTCTGGCCAAGCCTGGAGCAGCCTGAACCTGGGTGGCCATGTGGGTGATTCACCCGATCATGTTCAGACCAATCGGACGCAATTGGCCGTCTGGATGGGGCGGCGCCCCGTTTTCTTGAACCAGGTCCATGGTGTCGTCTCGGTCAGGTTGACCCCATCGTCCCCCGATGGGCAAATCGCCGATGCCGCTTGGGCATCAGATGGCCAAGTGGCCTGCGCCATCCTGGTTGCTGATTGTTTGCCAGTACTTCTGTGTGATGCGGCAGGTCAATGGGTGGCCGGTGCCCATGCCGGATGGCGTGGACTGGCGGGAGTGCAGGGCAGGGGCGTCCTAGAGTGCTTATTGTCAGATTTGCAATGCGCTGGCCATAATGTCTCAAATGTTTTGGCTTGGCTCGGACCTTGCATTGGCGCGCAAGCCTTTGAGGTGGGTCCTGAAGTCAAGTTCGCCTTCGATGATGGTTCGCCCGCAGTCCAATCGATGTTCCAGGCAAGGACCCGCAACAAGTTCATGGCCGATTTGGTTGGTTTGGCTCGCTTGCGCCTGAAGCACCTGGGGGTGACGCGCCTGTTTGGTAACGATGGCACCACGACATGGTGCACGGCCTCACAGCCTCATATCTTCTTTTCTCACCGCAGGGACAGCCGTACTTTGGGGCAGACCGGTCGCATGGCTGCCTGTATCTGGCTGGATGTCTGAATCGCTGGATGAGCCAGAAGCTGCCCGCTCTTCTTTCGCCAATTGTTCCGACTTTCGAATCGCTTTGCGCCTCAACGGGGAGCTCATCAAATAAATCACCAGGGCCATGGGCAACAGACCGTAGAACACAAAAGTGATGATGGCCCCCAGGACGCTGCCTTGAGTGCTGAATGCTTCTGCCAAGGCCATCAGCAGTGTGACGTAAAGCCAGGCAATGACAATCAAATACATTTTTTCTCGCTTGAAATTCAGGTCACAATAAGTTCGAAGATACTCTGATCAACAGATTCATGAAAAAAACCGAAACAGGAGACCATGCATGAGTGCTTCGACCCCCGAATTCTGGTCCCAAATGGGAGAGGGTTTTCAAGGCCAACTCTCGAAAAGCTGGGGTGAAGCCATGCGACATTTTCAGGCCATTGATCTCGGTGGCCTGAAACCGGTCCAAGAAGGGGCGGCTGCGCTCAGCTGGATCCCAGAAAAACTTCAGGCCCTCCAAAGTCAGTATTTCAAAGATGCCACCGAGCTGTGGAACCAAGGCTTGCATAACAGTTTGCAGGTCAAAGACCGCCGTTTCTCGGGAGAGGCCTGGGCCTCCAGCCCGGTCGCTGCTTTCAATGCTGCCACCTATTTGCTCAATGCCCGCACCCTGATGGGGTTGGCCGAAGCGGTGGATGCCGATGACAAAACCCGCACCCGCATTCGGTTTGCTGTCGAGCAATGGGTGGCTGCCGCCGCGCCCAGCAATTTTTTGGCCTTCAATGCCGAAGCGCAAAAGAAAGCCATCGAAACTCAGGGTGAAAGCATCGCCAAGGGTGTGAAAAACCTGATGCACGACCTGCAGCAAGGCCATGTGTCGATGACCGATGAAAGCCTGTTTGAAGTCGGCAAAAACGTCGCCACCACTGAGGGGGCAGTCGTTTTTGAAAACGATTTTTTCCAGCTCATCGAATACAAACCGCTCACGGCCAAGGTCTATGAAAAACCGTTCTTGCTGGTGCCCCCTTGCATCAACAAGTTCTACATCCTCGACCTGCAGCCTGAAAATTCGCTGATCCGTTATGCGGTCAGCCAAGGCCACCGCACCTTTGTGGTCAGCTGGCGCAACCCCGACGCGTCGATGGCGCAAAAAACCTGGGACGACTACATTGAGCACGCGGCCATGGAGGCCATCCACACGGTGCAGGCCATCACCGGCGCTCCCAAGATCAATGCTTTAGGTTTTTGCGTGGGCGGCACCATCTTGTCCACTGCGCTGGCCGTACTGGCCGCACGCGGCGAAAAGCCGGTGGCCAGCGCCACGTTTCTCACCACGCTGATCAACTTCACCGACACCGGCATTCTGGATGTGTTCATTGACGAGAACTTCGTCAAATTCCGCGAGCAGCAATTGGGCAAGGGCGGTTTGCTCAAGGGTCAGGACTTGGCGTCCACCTTCAGCTTTCTGCGTCCCAACGACCTGGTCTGGAACTATGTGGTGGGCAACTACCTCAAGGGCGAAACACCACCACCGTTTGACTTGCTTTATTGGAACAGCGACTCGACCAACTTGCCGGGTCCTTTTTATGCCTGGTACCTGCGCAACACCTATCTGGAGAACAACCTGGTCAAACCCGGCAAAACTCAGGTTTGTGGTCAGCGACTTGATTTGCGTCAATTGGATTTGCCGGTCTACGTGTATGGTTCGAAGGAAGACCACATCGTGCCGATCGGAGGTGCTTATGCCAGCACCCAGGTACTGCCTGGCAAGAAGCGTTTTGTGATGGGGGCCTCGGGCCACATCGCCGGCGTGATCAACCCGCCAGCGGCCAAAAAGCGCAGCCACTGGTTGCGCGAAGACGGAAAGTTTCCGGCCGATGTGAATGAGTGGATGGGCGGCGCCAAAGAGGTGCCAGGCAGCTGGTGGACCGATTGGTCCAACTGGCTCAAAGGTCATGCGGGCAAGCAAATTGCCGCCCCCAAGACCTTTGGGAAAGCTGGCAAGTTCAAGGCCATCGAAGTGGCGCCGGGCCGCTATGTCAAGGCCAAGGCCTGATTGATTTTTTATTGGAGACCAAAATGGAAGACATCGTCATCGTTGCAGCCGCTCGCACCGCCGTGGGCAAATTTGGCGGCACGCTCGCCAAGACCCCTGCCACCGAGCTGGGCAGCATCGTCATCCAGGGTTTGCTGGCGCGCAGTGGCCTGCCCGTGGATGCCATCGGAGAAGTCATCATGGGCCAGGTGCTGGCCGCAGGCGTGGGTCAAAACCCCGCCCGCCAAGCCATGATGAAAGCCGGTGTGGCCCAGGAAACACCTGCTTTGACCATCAACGCCGTGTGCGGCTCGGGCCTCAAGGCCGTGATGCTGGCCGCGCAAGCCGTGGCTTGGGGTGACAGCGAAATCGTCATCGCTGGCGGTCAGGAAAACATGAGCGCCAGCCCGCATGTGTTGAACGGCAGCCGCGACGGCCAGCGCATGGGCGACTGGAAAATGACCGACACCATGATCGTGGACGGCCTGTGGGACGTGTACAACCAGTACCACATGGGCATCACCGCCGAAAACGTGGCCAAAGCCCACGGCATCACCCGCGACATGCAAGACGCCTTGGCCGCAGGCAGCCAGCGTAAGGCTGCGGCCGCGCAAGACGCGGGCAAGTTCAAGGACGAAATCGTGGACGTGCTGATCCCTCAGCGCAAGGGCGATGCGCTGGTGTTCAACACCGACGAGTTCATCAACAAGAAAACCACCGTGGATGTCTTGGCAGGGCTGCGCCCGGCGTTTGACAAGGCGGGCAGTGTGACCGCTGGCAACGCCTCGGGCATCAACGACGGCGCTGCCGCCGTCATGGTCATGAGCGCCAAGAAGGCCGTTGCTTTGGGCCTCAAGCCGCTGGCCCGCAT
The DNA here is from genome assembly GCF_023910625.1 of Limnohabitans sp. Classification (NCBI taxonomy): domain Bacteria; kingdom Pseudomonadati; phylum Pseudomonadota; class Betaproteobacteria; order Burkholderiales; family Comamonadaceae; genus Limnohabitans; species Limnohabitans sp. The sequence goes on along the minus strand of NZ_JAAVVW010000003.1, from coordinate 1,310,855 downwards.
TGTTGCTTTTGGCACCAGTGGCCTGGACCCGGCCACCATGGGCATGGGCCCCGTGCCAGCGTCACAAAAAGCGCTGGCCCGCGCGGGCTGGAAAGCCCAGGACGTGGACTTGTTTGAGTTGAACGAAGCCTTTGCTGCACAAGCTTGCGCCGTCAACCAGGCGCTGGACATCGATCCGGCCAAGGTCAACGTCAATGGCGGTGCCATCGCCATCGGTCACCCCATCGGCGCGTCCGGTTGCCGCATTTTGGTGACCTTGCTGCACGAAATGCAGCGCACACAGGCCCAAAAAGGTCTGGCCGCCTTGTGCATTGGTGGCGGCATGGGCGTGTCCCTGGCCATCGAGCGCGTTTAAACGGTTTCATTCATCACACACAACAGGAGACATCCATGAGTCAAAAACTAGCGTACGTCACCGGCGGAATGGGCGGCATCGGTACCGCGATCTGCCAACGCCTGCACCAAGAGGGCTTCAAGGTCATCGCCGGTTGCGGACCCACCCGTGACTACAACAAGTGGTTGGACGAGCAAAAAGCCCTCGGCTTCACCTTCCATGCCTCTGTGGGCAATGTGGGTGACTGGGACTCGACGGTGGCGGCCTTCACCAAGGCCAAGGCCGAGCATGGCTGTGTGGACGTGCTAGTCAACAACGCCGGCATCACCAAGGACCGCATGTTCCTGAAGATGACCCGCGAAGATTGGCAAGCCGTCATGAACACCAACCTGGACTCCATGTTCAACGTGACCAAGCAAGTGGTTGCCGACATGGTCGAAAGAGGCTGGGGCCGCATCATCAACATCAGCTCGGTCAACGGCGAAAAAGGCCAAGCCGGGCAAACCAACTACTCGGCTGCCAAAGCCGGTATGCACGGTTTTTCGATGGCCCTGGCGCAAGAGCTGGCCACCAAGGGCGTGACGGTGAACACCGTCAGTCCTGGTTACATCGGCACCGACATGGTCAACGCCATCCGCCCTGACGTGCTGGAAAAGATCGTGGCCACCGTACCCGTCAAGCGCTTGGGCAAGCCCAGCGAGATCGCCTCCATCATCGCCTGGATGGCCAGCGAAGATGGTGGTTACACCACGGGTGCCGACTTTGCAGTCAACGGTGGTTTGCACATGGGCTGATGCTGGCTTCTTGCCAAGTTTGGTAACGCCAAGCCAGGCAAGGCCAGCTCGTAGCATCCGCAAAAAAACCGCCTTCGGGCGGTTTTTTTGCGTCGCAGCGGGTCCTTGGCAGGCGACTGACTCAGGGCTTACCCTGATTTGCCCCGGTTATCCAGGCCTTTGACGTACACAAAGTGTCAATCTGTCGTTACACTTCGCTCTGTCTTTAACCGACCAGAAAGCCCTGTCATGGCGTCTTGGGTGCTCAAAGCGATGGACCTGGCCTGCCAAAAGGCCCAGCGGACCTTGTTCGAGGGCGTGAGCTTGGGTGTGCCAGCAGGTGCTTGGTTGCACATTGAAGGCGCTAATGGCTGCGGCAAGACCAGTTTGCTGCGCATCCTGTGTGGGCTGTCGCCGGCAGCACGGGGTCAGGTGATCTGGCCCGCAGCGAACTCCGAAGCCCGTATGGCCACTTCTGGTGCATCCATGCATCGCCCCGATCGCACGGTGCTCCATTACATCGGGCATGCCCTCGGACTCAAACCCGATTTGACCGCTTGCGAGAACCTGTGCCTGGACGCCCGGGTCAGTGGTTTGTCCCTCAGCCGCGACCAAGCCTTGTGGGCGTTGACGGCCCAAGGCCTCAAAAGTCGAGCCCATTTGCCGGTGCGCGTGCTCTCGCAAGGCCAGCGTCAAGGCGTTGCCTTGGCCCGCTTGCGCACCAGCCCGGCGCGGCTGTGGGTGCTGGACGAGCCTTTGGTGGGTCTGGACGCCGATGCCACCGCCACGGCCCGTGACCTGTTGCAATCGCATGTGGACGCTGGCGGCGCCTTGGTCCTGACCAGCCACCACGACGTGCAGTTGCGCGGTCCGGGCGCGCGATTGCAGTTGAATGGCGGGGGGCGCGCTGCATGAACAGCCAGGCCCTTCCTGCCATGAGCAGGCCTTTGGTGTTGCCCAGCCCCTGGCAAGCCATGTGGGGCTTGCTGCGGCGCGATCTGCGACTGGCCTTGCGGCGCAAGGCCGAGTGGTTGGGGGTGGTGTTTTTTTTCATGCTTGTGGCCGCTTTGTTTCCGCTGGCCATTGGCCCCGAGCCGGATTTGCTGCAAGCCATCGGGCCGGGCGTTTTGTGGGTGGCAGCTTTGCTGGCCAGCATGCTGAGCCTGGGCCGCTTGTTCGAGGCTGATCACCTGGACGGCAGCCTGGAGCAAATGGCCTTGTCGGCTGCGCCCTTGTCTTGGCTGGTGTCGGCCAAGGTGGCTGCGCATTGGTTGATGTCGGGTTTGCCTTTGGTGCTGCTGTCGCCGCTCTTGGGCATGCAGTTCGGGCTGAACCCACAGGCGTTGGCCATGCTGGCCTTGACGTTGTTGGTCGGCACGCCGGTCTTGTCTTTGTTGGGCGCGATTGGCGCAGCCCTCACTTTGGGGGTGCGCGGCGCAGGGGTGCTGCAGTCGCTCTTGCTCTTGCCTTTGTATGTGCCGGTGCTGGTGTTTGGCGCTGGCGCGGTCGATGCACAACTGCGAGGCCTGGGGGCGCAAGCCCATGTGTCGGTGTTGCTGGCTTTGTTGTTGGCCACGGCAGCATTCAGCCCTTGGGCGTGTGCGGCGGCTTTGCGCCTGGCACTGGAATGAAGGTCCCGGCATGAAGCTCTTCCATTACGCCGCACCGCAAAATTTTTATCCCTTGGCGGGGCACCTGTGGCCTGTGCTGGCGCTGTTGGCCACTGTGCTGGCTCTGGCGGGTTTATGGGTGGGCTTCATGGTGGCCCCACCCGATGCGCAGCAGGGGCAGGCCTACCGCATCATTTACATCCATGTGCCGGTGTCCTGGATGGCCATGCTGATTTACTTGGCCATGGCGTTCTGGAGCGTGCTGGGTTTGGTGTTCCAGACCCGCTTGTCGGGCCTGATGACCCGCGCACTGGCACCCACCGGGGCTTTACTGGCCTTTTTGTCGCTCTGGACCGGGGCCTTGTGGGGCAAGCCCATGTGGGGTACCTACTGGGTGTGGGACGCGCGGCTGACTTCGATGCTGATTTTGCTGTTCTTGTACCTGGGTTACATCGCACTGACATCGGCGATTGAAGAGCCACATCGCGCGGACAAGGCCGGTGCATTGGTCGCTGTGGTCGGGGCTGTGAACGTGCCCATCATTTATTTTTCGGTGCAGTGGTGGAACACCTTGCACCAGGGGGCTTCGGTCTCGTTCACGCAGTCGCCGCGCATGGCCAGCGTGATGCTCACGGGCATGCTGCTGATGAGTCTGGCGATGTGGTTGTACGCGGCAGCCATCGCGCTGTGGCGGGTGCGCAGTTTGATTCTGTTGCGCGAGAGCCATGCCAGCTGGGTACAGCAATTGCCCGAGGTGCTGACCTATCGCTTGACCAGGGGGGCTGCATGATCTGGCAGAGTGCCTCCGAGTTTTGGGCCATGGGCGGCTACGGTGTTTACGTGTGGGGCAGCATGGGCGTGAGCGCGGCCTTGCTGGTGCTGGAAGTGTGGCTGGCCCGTGTGGGCAGGCAGCAGGCGATGGACGCTGTTTGCGAGGCCATGGACGCCGATGACGAAGACATGACGGCGGCGCAGTCAACCGGCGGCTCACCCCCTTCCAAATGGTCCTCAGGAGTTGACTCATGAAAAACCGTCACCAGCGATTGTTGGGCATCGGACTGGGCCTCTTGCTCTTGTGCGGCGCGCTGTTTTTTGTGCTCAACGCCTTTCAGAGCAATCTGGTGTTTTTCTTCACGCCCACCCAGGTCGCTGCGGGCGAGGCGCCCAAGGAGGGGAATTTTCGGGTTGGGGGCTTGGTCAAGGCAGGCAGCATTCAGCGCGACGGCATGGCTGTGGTCTTTGTGGTGACCGACACGCTGCGCGAGGTGCCGGTGCGCTATGTGGGCCTGCTGCCCGACTTGTTCAAGGAAGGCAAAGGCGTGGTGGCGCAGGGCCGTCTGGACGGGGGGCAGATGTTCGTGGCCAGCGAAGTGCTGGCCAAGCATGACGAAAACTACATGCCACCTGAGGCCCAGCACGCGCTGGACGAAGCGGCCAAGGCCCGTGCGGGCGCGGCGTTGGTGCGATGACTTGCGCTGAATGGTTCGGAGCTGGGTATGTGGCCTGAAGCGGGTCTCCTGGCATTGATCATGGCGGCCTGGGTCGCCTTGGCTCAAGCGGTGCTGCCGCTGTGGGGTAGTTTGTCGACACGACGCGCAAGCTGGCAAAGGCTGGCGAGGCCATTGGCGCAGTTGCAATTGATCCTGATCGTGTTGTCTTTTTTGGCGCTTTGGCAGGCTTTTTATGTGTACGATTTCAGCGTGGTGTACGTGGCCCATCATTCCAATACCTTGCTGCCCGCGCCGTATCGCTTGTCGGCGATTTGGGCCGGGCACGAAGGCTCGTTGCTGCTGTGGGTGCTGATGCTGGCGCTGTGGTCGGTGGCGGTGGCCACGTTTTCCAGGCACCTGCCGCAGGCCCTGGTGGCGCAGGTGCTGGGCGTCATGGGCGCTGTGTCGGTGGGTTTTCTGGCCTTCATTTTGGCCTTGTCCAATCCGTTTGCACGCCAGTTTCCGGCCCCGGTCGAAGGGCGTGACCTGACGCCCTTGCTGCAGGACCCGGGCCTGGTGATTCATCCGCCCATGCTCTACATGGGCTATGTGGGGCTATCGGTGGCGTTTGCTTTTGCCGTGGCGGCGTTGCTGTCCGGGCGGCTCGATGCTGCGTGGGCACGTTGGGCGCGGCCCTGGACGGTGGCTGCCTGGGGTTTTTTGACTCTGGGCATCGCTTTGGGTTCGTGGTGGGCGTATTACGAACTGGGCTGGGGCGGTTGGTGGTTTTGGGACCCGGTCGAAAACGCTTCACTCATGCCTTGGCTGGTGGCCACGGCGCTCATCCATTCCCTCATGGTCACCGACAAGCGCGGGCAGTTCAAGGCCTGGACGGTGCTGCTGGCCATTGGAGCGTTTTCGCTCAGTTTGCTGGGTACCTTCCTGGTGCGCTCGGGGGTGTTGACTTCGGTGCACGCCTTTGCCACCGATCCTGGGCGGGGCATTTTCATCTTGTTGTTTTTGGCCGTGGTGGTGGGCGTGTCATTGGCCTTGTTTGCCTGGCGTGCGCCGCAGTGGGCCAATGCCTCGCAGCCGGTGGCAGGTTCGCGCGAATCGTTTTTGCTGCTCAACAGCGTGCTTTTGGTGGTGGCCATGGCGGCGGTGCTGCTGGGCACCTTGTATCCGCTGATCATCGACGCACTCAACCTGGGCAAGTTGTCGGTTGGGCCGCCATATTTTGACCGTGTGTTTGTGCCGCTGATGGTGCCGCTGCTCTTGGCCATGGTGCCGGGAACGGTGGTGCCTTGGCATGTGGCGCGCTGGGCTGCTTTGCGTCAATTGATGGTACCCGGTGCCTTGGCGCTGCTGGCAGCCAGTGCATGGGCCAGTTGGGGCGGTCCGCCACAGGACGCCGACGCTCCCATCGCCACTGCGGGCGGCTGGCTCACGGTGATGGGCGGTACGCTGGGCGGCTGGATTGTTTTGTCGGGCGTCTGGCAAATCGTGCAGCGCCTGCGCCTGTCCGGTTCGCCGGGCCTGGCCTGGTGGGGCATGCATGGCGCGCACCTGGGCGTGGCGGTGCTGGTGCTGGGCATCACGGGGGTGAAGTCTTTTGAAGTGGAGCGCGATGTGCGTTTGGGTCTGGGTGATGCGGTGACGGTGGCCGGTGTGCGCTACCAGTTGATCAGCGTGGACAATCACCTTGGGCCCAACTATTTGGCATTGCGGGCCAACCTAAAGCTATTCGAGGGGGAGCGCATGGTGGGCACCTTGCAGCCCGAAAAACGCCGTTATGTGTCGAGTGCCATGCCCATGACCGAAGCGGCGATTGACCGTAATCTGTGGCGTGACCGCTATGTGTCTTTGGGTGAGCCTTTGGCAGGCGATCCGCCGCAATGGAGTTTTCGGGTGTACCACAAGCCTTATGTGTCGTGGATCTGGCTGGGCGCGGTGTTCATGGTTGTGGGCGGTGGGCTGGCGGCTTTTGATCGGCGATACCGACAGGCCCGGGCCAATGTCCAGCGGCCATTGCTTGGGACAGGTTCTGCCCTGGGTGTGGAGCCATGAGCGCGCGATCCTTTGTCAGGCCCGCCGCTCAGCGCATGCCGCGTTGGGTGTTGGTGCCGCTGGCGCTTTTTTTGGGCTTGGTGGCTTTTTTGGCCGTGGGTTTACAGCGTAACCCGCAAGAGATTCCTTCACCCCTGATCGGTCAGCCTGCACCCACTTTCCGCTTGCCGGTGGTGGGCGGCTCAGACACTTTCGGTGTGGTGCAATTCAAGGGGCAGCTCACGCTGGTCAATCTGTGGGCGACCTGGTGCGCGGGTTGCCGCGAAGAGCACCCGATTTTGATGGCGCTGTCGCGCCAGCCGGGACTTCAGATGGTGGGCCTCAACTACAAAGAACTGCAGGCCTCGGAATTGGCCGGCCAGGACCCGTTGGGTGCGCCCGCGGTGCAAAAAGCCTCCGAGCGCAGCCAGGCCTGGCTGCAAAAACACGGGCAGGCCTTTGATGTGAATTTGCTGGATCTGGATGGTCGAGTCGGTATGGACTTTGGTGTGTATGGTTTGCCCGAAACCTATTTGGTGGACCGTGCGGGCGTGGTGCGCTTCAAGCACGCAGGGCCTTTGACGCCCGATGTGGTGCAGCACAAATTGCTGCCCTTGCTGCGGAGTTTGCCTTGATGCGCGCTGTCCTGAAAATCAGCTTGATGCTCGTGTGTCTTGGGGCTCAGGGCTTGAGCGCATGGGCTCAGGCTTCGCCATCGCCTGCGGGCCTGCCACCTGTGCAAACCGTGATCACCGCACAGGCTGAATCGCCCATGTCGCCCGCCGTGAAAGCGCGCTGGGACCGCATCGCGGCCGAGCTGCGTTGTCTGGTGTGCCAAAACGAAACGCTGGCTTCTTCGCACGCCGAACTGGCCCTGGATTTGCGCCGTGAGCTGCGCAGCTTGATCGAACAAGGCCAAAGTGACACCGACATCCGCAGTTTCATGGTCAGCCGTTACGGGGACTTTGTGCTCTACAAACCCGAGATCAAGCCCGTCACCTGGTTGCTCTGGTTTGGCCCCTTTGTGTTGCTTTTGCTGGCTTTGGCCGGTGCCCTGCGTTTGATGCGCCGTGGGCCGGTTGCGCCTGCGTCCTTGACCGAGGGCGAGCGCGAGCGCGTTCGCCAATTGCTGGAGTCCTGATGTCTGATGTGCCGCCTTGGCTGGGTTTGGGGGTGAGCTGGTTGCTTTTAAGTGCGCTGGCCTCAGGGTTCTTGTGGCGCGGGCTCACGCAGCAAGCCGGTGCAGCTCAGACCGCTGCGGGCACAGACGATGGCGCGGATGTGCAGGCCTTGGCCAATCGCCGCATCCAGCAGCAGCACTTGGCCGATCTGGACCGCGCTTTGGCCGAAGGCCGACTGGGCCGCGCACAACACGCGGCTGCCCGCGACGAGTTGATGCGTCATGTGCTGGACGATGCGGCCATGGCCATGCCTCGCGGGGCGGGGCAGCCCGCTGTTGGTGCGCTGCGCTGGGGCTTGCTGGCGGCAGGTTTGGCACTCCTCAGCGGCTTAAGTTACCTGCAACTGGGCGCGCCACAAACTTGGTGGCCCGTTCCCCTGAGTCAGCGGGTGCAAATCAGCGCCACCACGCCCGAACAATTGGCCGAACAAACCCGGGTGTGGCAGCAGGTCACGCAAACCAAGCCGGATGACGCACGCGCCTGGCTGACCCTGGCACGTTTACATGCCGCGCAAAATGCACATCCCCAAGCCGAGCAAGCCCTGGCCCGTGTGCTGGCCTTGTCGCCCGAGCCCGATCTGTGGATTGAGCGCGCACAAATGAAAGCCTTGAGCGAGGGTGGCACTTACACCGGGGAGCCCTGGCAATGGATTCAAAACGTGTTGCGCGAGCAGCCTCAGCACCTGAACGCGCTGGTGTTGGCGGGTAGCGCGGCCTTGTCTGAGCAACGGCAGGCAGCAGCGCAAACCTATTGGCAGCAAGCGCTGGCTTTGGTGCCTGCTGACAGTGAGGCTGCACAAGGCCTGCAACAAGCTTTGGCACAACTGACCGACATGAAGCCAGTCGCCGCGCCACCCGCGGGTGGGCAAGCCGTGCTGGCTGAAACACTGGCGTCGCCGAAGACGCCGACGCCTGCCAGCTTGCACGCATCCGGCAACAGCCGCCCCCTTATTCAGGGTGAGGTGCGCGTCTCGCCGCAGGTGCAAAGCCAAATCGAATCCGGCGCGACCTTGTTCGTGTACGCGCTGGCCGAAGAGGGCACACGTCGCCCCGTGGCGATTTGGCGCGGTACACCCAGCGCATGGCCCGTGACGTTCTCTTTGAGCGACCGCATGGGCATGGGCGCACCGCCTCATTTGTCAGACTTGCAGCAAGTGCGGCTGGTGGCGCGTATTTCCAGAACAGGCGCAGCCCAAAGGCAGCCAGACGATTGGCAAGTGGAACTGGCCGGCGTGATGATTGGCGTACAAGGCGTGGTGATGAACATCACCGGACGCTGAGCTGCTGTGCCGGCAAAGGCCAACTTGCACAAAACCGAGCACACCGTTCAGTGGTGATTCCCTATAGGTCGGACCTGGCGGGTCCAATGAGAGGTGGCTCAGCCGTGCCGTAACTTCTTCGAATGGCTGTGCACCGCCTCGACCAGCGCCGTCACATGCTCGGGCGGGGTGAATTGGCTGATGCCGTGGCCCAGGTTGAAGATGTGCGTGGGGCCTGTGGTGCTGCGGTCGGTGTGCGGCGTGCCAAAGCTGTCCAGCACGCGGTGCACCTCGGTGGCGATCTGCGCGGGCGGTGCAAAGAGGATGTTCGGGTCGATGTTGCCTTGCAGCGCTTTGCCGGGGCCACCCACAGGGCCACCCACCAGGGCGCGGGCGCGGCCCAGGTTCATGGTCCAGTCCAGGCCCAGCACATCGCAGTTCAAACCCGCCATCTCGGGCAGCCACAGGCCGCCGCCCTTGGTGAAGACGATGCTGGGGATGCGTTGGCCGTTGTGCTCGGTTTTGAGCTGGCTCAGCACGCGGGCCGTGTAGGCCAGGCTGAACTGCTGAAAGGCCCCATCGGCCAGCACGCCGCCCCAGCTGTCAAACACCATGACCGCTTGGGCACCGGCTTCGATTTGGGTGTTCAGGTACAGGGCCACGGCGTCGGCGTTGATGGCCAAAATGCGGTGCATCAAATCCGGGCGGCTGTACATCAGGGTTTTGACGTGACGGTAGTCGTCAGAGCCCGCGCCTTCGACCATGTAGCACGCCAGCGTCCAGGGGCTGCCGGAAAAGCCAATCAGGGGCACGCGGCCGTTCAGCGCTTTGCGGATGCTGGTGACGGCATCGAAGACGTAGCGCAGCTTGTTCATGTCGGGCACGGCCAGCTCGGCCACGGCGGCTTCGTCGCGCACGTTTTTGGCAAAGCGGGGGCCTTCGCCCTGGGCAAACGACAAGCCCAGGCCCATGGCGTCGGGCACGGTCAAGATGTCGCTGAACAGGATGGACGCGTCCAGCGGGTAACGGTCCAGGGGCTGCAAGGTCACTTCGGTGGCGAAGTCCACGTTGGTGGCCAGGCCCATGAAGCTGCCGGCTTTGGCGCGGGTGGCGCAGTACTCGGGCAAATAGCGACCGGCTTGGCGCATGAGCCAGACGGGGGTGTGGTCAGTGGCTTGGCGCAGGCAGGCGCGCAAGAAGCTGTCGTTTTGCAGGGGGGTGAAAGTCGACGAGGAGGATGTGGCGTTGGGGCTTGACATCATTCAGGCATTTTCGCAGGCGGATTAGGTCTGGTCCAGCACAAGTCGTCACGGACGTTCGAGCCTGTGCGATAGTCTTGCATCTTGAATAAGAGCAGTCTGTGCCTGCATGATTTTTCGGTGCCGGATGAGGTCACCTAAAATAAGCCATGAACAAGCGCAAAGGCATCATCCTCGCAGGCGGCTCCGGCACCCGCCTGTACCCCGTGACCCAGGCGGTGAGCAAACAGCTCATGCCGGTGTACGACAAGCCCATGGTGTATTACCCGCTCACCACCTTGATGTTGGCGGGCATTCGCGATGTGTTGCTGATCAGCACGCCGCAAGACACGCCGCGTTTTGTAGAGTTGCTGGGCGACGGCAGCCAGTGGGGCATGAACATTCAATATGCGGTACAAGCCAGCCCTGATGGGCTGGCGCAAGCCTTCATCATCGGCAAGGAATTTGTGGGCCATGACCCAAGCGCTTTGGTGTTGGGCGACAATATTTTTTATGGTCATGACTTGGTCAAACTGCTGGGCAGCGCCAACGTGCGTGACCAGGGAGCCAGCGTATTTGCCTACCATGTGCACGATCCCGAACGTTATGGCGTAGTTGATTTTGATGGCCAGTCGCGCGCCTTGTCGATCGAAGAAAAGCCCAAGGCCCCCAAGAGCAATTACGCGGTCACAGGCCTGTATTTTTACGACAGCCAAGTGTGTGACATCGCCGCCGACATCCAGCCTTCAGCCCGTGGCGAATTGGAGATCACCGACGTTAACAAACGCTACCTGGAACTGGGTCAGCTCAATGTCGAGATCATGGGGCGCGGCTATGCCTGGTTGGACACAGGCACCCACGACAGTTTGCTGGAGGCTGCGGGCTTCATCGCCACCCTGCAAAAACGCCAGGGTTTGATGGTGGCTTGCCCTGAAGAAATTGCTTTTCATCAACAATGGATAGACGCCGCTGCCCTGCAAAAACTGGCTGCGCCTTTGACCAAGAATGGCTATGGGCAATACCTGCTCGGCTTGCTTAAGTGAGTTCGCCGGCATTGCACTGAGGGGCGTTGCTTACAGGGGCCTCTTGTCGGGCAAGTTCCGGATTTTTAACTCTTTTTTGAGCCTTTAGGCCGACCTGCAGAACACCAATTTATGCCTTATTAAGTCACACCCACTGCCATTCCTGAAGTTTTATTGTTGGAGCCACAGGTCTTTGGTGATGCGTGTGGGTTCTTTTTTGAGTCCTTCAATCAACGCGACTTTGCCGTTAAAACAGGCGTTGACTTGCCCTTTGTGCAGGACAACCACAGCAAGTCGGCCCAAGGCGTGTTGCGCAGCTTGCATTACCAGATCCAGTGCCCGCAGGGCAAGCTGGTGCGGGTGGTGCAAGGCCAGGTGTTCGATGGGGCGGTGGACCTGCGCCAAAGCTCGGCCACTTTTGGCCAATGGGTTGGGGTGTATCTGGATGCCCAAAAACACCAGCAGTTGTGGGTGCCTCCGAGTTTTGCGCACGGCTTTGTGGTGCTCAGTGAATCGGCTGAATTTTTGTACAAAACCACCGATTACTGGTACCCCGCCCACGAGCGCAGTTTGCGCTGGGACGACCCCTTGGTGGGCATTGTTTGGCCGATGACAGGACAACCGCTGCTGGCAGCCAAGGACGCAGCAGCCGTGGGCTTGGCCGAGGCCGACAAGTTCGCCTGAAGACCGATCAACGAGGCCTCAAGCAGCTCAGATGGACCCAGTTTCTGGCTGATCGGTGAGAGCCAAGCCGCAACCGTTCGGGCGATAGCTATGGCATGGCGCTCGCCGACCATCGAATGACGGCCCAGTCGCTTGGCGCTGATGACGAATGCTTTATCGAGATCACCGGAGACCAGAAGGAGGATTTGGTGATGCTCAGGCCTTCAGGAAGTCGGCGTGGATTTGCTGCATCTGAACCGCCGTCAAGCGGTTGCCATGTTGGCTGACCACGGCGGCGGCCGTGCGGTTGGCCAGCGCAGCTGCCTCGGATGGCGTTTGGCCATGCGTGATCCCGTACAAGAAGGCCCCGGCAAACATGTCGCCAGCGCCGTTGGTGTCCACCGCTTGGGCGGGCACGGCGGGCACTTCGATGCGCTGGTTGCCTTGAATCACGATGCAGCCTTTAGCGCCTCGCGTCAGGCACACGGTTTTGGCCAAAGCCGAAAGCTGGCCAATGATGGCGTCCAGCTCGGTGGTGCCACACCAGGTTTGCGCTTCTTCTTCGTTGGCAAACAAATAGACCAGGCCGTTGCCGATCATGGCTTCTAGGCCTGCGCGGCAGAAGTTGATCATGCTGACATCACTGAGGGTGAGGGCCGTGGCCACTTGGTGCTCGATGGCAATCTGGCGACCTTGAACAGCGGCTTCGAGGCCACTGGGCGATGCGGCCAGATAGCCTTCCATGTAATAAATTTTGGACTTGGCGATGTCTTGCGGATGCAAAGAGCTGGCGTCCAGCTGCGAGGTGGCACCTAAAAAAGTGCACATGCTGCGCTCGGCGTCGGGGGTGACCAGCACCATGCAGCTGCCGGTTTGGCCTTCTTTCGCCTGTGTGTGGGTCAGGTTGGTGGCCACGCCGTTGGCTTGCAGGTCTTGGCTGTAAAAAGCGCCCAGTTCATCGTCGGCCACACGGCACGAATAAAACGCTTTGCCGCCCAATTGGGCCAGTGCCACCACGGTGTTGCCCGCTGAGCCGCCACCGGTGCGCCGGGCGTGCAGGCCTTGCACATGGGTGAGCAGTTCGGCGCGTTGGGGGGTGTCGATCAGGGTCATGTGGCGTTTGCTCACGCCCATGGTGTGCAGCAAGGCGTCAGAGACTTCGTATTCGGTGTCGACCAGGGCGTTGCCGATGGCGTAGAGGTGGTAGTGGGACATGGGCCGCAGGGTGTTGGTGTAAATCCATGAGTTTACCGACCCTCACATCAATCCTGATTCGGCCATCGACAGTGCCTGTCCTTGCCCCACGATGATGTGGTCGAGCACGCGCACATCCACCAGTGCGAGTGAAGCTTTGAGGGTCTGGGTCAGGTGCTCGTCGGCCCGGCTGGGCTGGACCGAGCCGCTGGGGTGGTTGTGCGACAGCACCACAGCGGCGGCCTGGTGGTGCAGGGCGCGCATGACCACTTCGCGCGGGTAAACGCTGGTCTGGCTGAGCGTGCCCCTAAAAAGCTCTTCCATGGCCAGCATGCGGTTTTGGCTGTCCAGAAACAGCACCGCAAAGACTTCGTGGTTTTTATGGGCCAGTTGCAGCTGCAAATACTGTTTGACGGCGTTGGGCGTTTGGAATGCCTCGCGCTCTTTCAGGCGCTGGCTCAAGGCCCGGCGGGCCAGCTCGAACACGGCCAGCAGCTCGGCCTGTTTGGCCGGACCCAGACCCTTGACCAATTGGAGTGACTGCGCCGTGGCCTGCAGCAAGCCCGCGATGCCGTCCGGCCCCAGCAGTTCTTCGGACAGCTGGAACACGTTTTTGCCCGCCATGCCGGTGCGCAGCAAGATGGCCAGCAACTCCACATCGCTCAGGGCCTGCGGGCCACGGGCGAGCAGTTTTTCGCGCGGCCGCGCATCGGCTGGCAAGTCTTTGATGCTCATGTTGAGGCCCCTCCCAGGTCCCGCATTCGGCCAAGCTTGCCCCTTTGACGGGACGGGTTGGCCGGACTTTTTACAATAGCCCCTTCTTTATGCCTGTTTCGCCGCCCTGGTGGCATTCCAGAAAACCCTTATGCCCATTGTCGAACCCGCCTCTTTTTTGACGCTTCACTACCGCCTGGCCGGGCCGCAGGGCGACATCATCAACACTTTCCATGAAAAGCCCGCCACCCTGTCGCTGGGCTCGGGCACCTTGTCGCCCGCCCTCGAGCAGCGCTTGTTGGGCTTGGCCGAAGGCACCCGAGTGGTGATGGAGATTCCGGCCGGCGAAGCTTTTGGCGAACGCATTGCCGACATGCAGCAATGGGTGGCCCGCAAGTTGCTGAACGAATTGGGTGATCCGACTGAAAAATATGTGGCAGGCGATGTGGTGCAATTCCCCACGCCCGATGGCTTGGGTTCGTATGCGGGCACGGTGCTGGAAGTGAACACGGAGGGTGCGGTGAAGTTTGACTTCAACCACCCCTTGGCCGGTCAGCCTGTGACCTTTGAAATTGAACTGATTGGAGTGCTGTGATGACATCCGAAGTGCTGTTGGCCGAGCCGCGTGGCTTTTGCGCCGGGGTGGACCGTGCGATCGACATCGTGGAGCACGCGCTCAACAAATTCGGCCGGCCAATTTATGTGCGCCACGAGATCGTGCACAACACCTATGTGGTGGACGATCTGAAAAAAAAGGGCGCGATCTTCATTGAAGAGTTGTCTGATGTGCCGCCCGGGGCCACGCTGATTTTCAGCGCCCACGGGGTGAGCCGGGCGATCCAAGACGAAGCGGTAGAGCGCGGATTCAGGATTTTTGACGCCACCTGCCCCTTGGTGAGCAAGGTGCATGTGGAGCTGGCCAAGCTGCACAAAGAGGGTTATGAGTTCATCATGATCGGCCACAAGGGCCACCCCGAGGTGGAGGGCACCATGGGCCAGCTCGACAGCGGCATCCACTTGGTGGAGGACGTGCAAGACGTGGCGCATGTGCAACCTGCGCAGACCGAGTTGCTGGCGGTGGTGACGCAAACCACCTTGAGCGTGGACGATGCGGCCGAGATTGTGGCCGCCGTCAGGGCGCGCTTTCCGCAAGTGCGCGAGCCCAAGCAGCAAGACATTTGCTACGCCACCCAGAACCGGCAGGACGCCGTCAAGCTGATGAGCCCGATGGTGGACGTGGTGATCGTGGTGGGCAGCCCCACCAGCTCCAACAGCAACCGCCTGCGCGAGCTGGCCGACCGTTTGGGCACGCCCGCCTACATGGTGGACAGTGCGGCCGACCTGGACCCCGCTTGGTTTGAAGGCACGCTGAAAGTGGGCTTGACCGCCGGCGCGTCGGCCCCGGATGTGCTGGTGCAAGATGTCATTCAGCGCCTGCGTGCCATGGGCGCAGTGTCGGTGCGCACCTTGGACGGCATTCAGGAAACCATCAAGTTCCCGCTGCCCAAGGGCTTGAAGCTGGACGCTGCAGAAAACCCAGAACCCGGCTCACTACAATCGCCCCATGCTTGATATTGTTCTTCTCCGCAAAGATCTGGACGCTGTTGTGGCGCGTTTGCAGACCCGTAAAAATCCCCAGCTCTTTCTGGACGTGGACGCTTTTCGCGCTTTGGAAGGCGAGCGCAAAACGCTGCAAACCCGCACCGAAGAGCTGCAAAGCCAGCGCAACAGCTTGTCCAAGCAAATTGGCATGCTCAAGGGCAAAGGCCAACACGCCGAGGCCGATGCCGTGATGGCGCAAGTGGGCGCGATCAAAGACGAGCTCGATGCTTCGGCCCAGCGCTTGGAGGTGCTTCAGGCCGAACTGCAAGACCTGCTGCTGGCCGTGCCCAATTTGCCGCACGAAAGCGTGCCGGTAGGTGAGGGTGAAGAAGGCAACGTTGAAGTGCGCCGCTGGGGCACGGTGCGCAGTTTCGACTTTGAGCTCAAGGACCATGTGGACATCGGCGAAAAGCTCGGCCTGGACTTTGCCACCGGCACCAAGTTGACCGGATCGCGTTTCACCTTCATGCGCGGCCCGGTGGCCCGCTTGCACCGGGCGCTGGCGCAGTTCATGCTGGACGTGCAGACCTCAGAGCACGGGTACACCGAGTGCTACACGCCCTACATCGTGAACGCCGACACGCTGCGTGGCACGGGCCAGCTGCCCAAGTTCGAAGCCGATCTGTTCGCTGCCAATAAAGGCGGCCAAGAGGGCGAAGAAAGCCAAGCGCTGTACCTGATCCCCACGTCGGAGGTGACGCTCACCAACGTGGTGCGCGACGAAGTGTTGGCCGAGGCGGATTTGCCCATCAAGCTCACGGCACATACCCCGTGCTTCCGGTCCGAGGCGGGCAGCGGCGGGCGTGATGTGCGCGGCCTGATCCGACAACACCAGTTCGACAAAGTCGAGATGGTGCAGATCGTGCACCCTGAGCAAAGCTACGAAGCGCTCGAAGCCATGACAGGCCACGCCGAAGCCATTTTGCAAAAGCTGGGCCTGCCCTACCGCGTGATGAGTCTGTGCACCGGCGACATGGGTTTTGGCGCGAGCAAGACCTATGACCTGGAAGTCTGGGTGCCTGCGCAAAACACCTACCGTGAGATCAGCTCGGTGTCCAACTGCGAGGCTTTCCAAGCCCGCCGCTTGCAAGCCCGCTTCAAAAACGCGCAAGGCAAAAACGAGCTGGTCCACACTTTGAACGGTTCGGGCCTGGCCGTGGGCCGTGCCTTGGTGGCGGTGCTGGAGAACTACCAAAATGCCGACGGCTCGGTGACGGTGCCTGAGGTGCTTCGTCCTTACTTGGGCGGCTTGGCGCGGCTGAGCGTTTGATTTTTCTAAATTCACCAGGAGTGCGTTGATGAATGGCATGCATCGTGTTTTGTGGACTCTTCTGGTGACTGCAGCCTTGGCAGCTTGTGCCAACACGGGCAGCTCGACTTCAGTGGCCGTGGGGCCTGACGGTAAGCTGCAAAACCCGGTGCAATTGCTCGGGCAATTGCCTTTGCCTCCAGGTGCTGTCATCCGTGCGGATCAGTCCTTGATCATTGGCGCTGGCGACAATTGGGTGGGCCGCGTGATGTTGGATGTGGGGCGTGATGTGGATGCGGCCTACCGATTTTTCCTAGAAACTTACCCAGCGCAGGGCTGGACCGTGGTGTCGGCGGTGCGTGGCAAAAACAGTTTCCTGGTCATGACCCGGCAAGAGCGCACGGCGACATTCGAGTTGGTGGACGGCGGCATGATGGGCGGCAGCGTTTCTTTGACGATGGCACCACGCAATGCAGCGGTCATGGTGCCGAAAAAGCCCTGAAGGGCTCTGCTAGAATCACTTCTTCGACAAATCTCAGGAGGGGTGGCAGAGTGGTCGAATGTACCTGACTCGAAATCAGGCGTAGTGGCAACACTACCGAGGGTTCGAATCCCTCCTCCTCCGCCAAGATTAGTTCGAACTGAATCTAAGTCGTTCGAACAATTTCCAATCCGTTCGGGGCCTGCCAGGGGGTACGCCTAGAACACCTTCCGGACCAAGCTGGCTTCCTCGTAGGCCTCAATGTCTTTGGTCCGGTACAACACCTTCCCCACGATCTTCAAATATGGCGGCCCTTCGCCGACAGTGCGCCAGCGCTGAAGCCGCGCGACGGAGCACACCCAGCGATCGGCAAGCATTTTTTCGGTCAGTAGTTCTCGGCGGGGTTCAGCCGGCACTTCTGCAAATCTGGGGAGTGGCTCTGGCTCGGTCTCCTTGGCTCCCGTTTTGGCGATGCCGTTCTCAAGGACATCCAGCACGTCGCGGGTGCTTTCAGACCGCGGCGTCGCAGTAGAGTTAGTTGGGCGATGGGCTTGTGCCTTGATGTCTGTACGTGGTGATTTCATACAGGTTCATACCGGCGGCTTGAGCGCTTTTCTCAGCAGGGTGGGCCGCTGGATGCAATCAACCCCGACTGAGGCGGGGTGCATGCCAAGTTGGGCAGCCTGGGTATGCGCGCCAGTCAGAAGCTCTCCGCATGCAGATGTCTCGCTCCACGGGCCTCCAGTACAGCTCTGCCATCTGCCACCATCCCCGATGACCCACAGAGGTAGAAGTCCGTGGTCTCGGGATCGAAATCCAAGTTCTTCAGCGCCGCTGTCACCCGGCCACGGTATCCGTCCGCAGGAGCTTCGTCCTGACTGACGCAACGGATCACCCTGCCTGGTAGCACTGTGCCCTCGGCGGTGATGTCCTCTTCCCGGGTTCGGTAGCCGAACAGCAGAACAGCTTCGTCGAGCGTACCTGCCGCTTGGAGCGACTCGAACATTGGTAGAAACGGCGCCAGTCCCGTGCCAGTGGCGATGAACACCCGCCGTCTGCCCGATCGCTCAAGCGTGTACTGCCCCAACGGAAGCTCGACTTCCGTGGCGGTGCCAACAGAGGCACCTTGAACAAACCGCGAGCCATGGCCGCCGGTACGCGTGCTGATCAGAAAGCGCACCCGCTGTCCCTCGAGCCCCGCGATGGAGTAGTCGCGCCATTCGCCGCTCCCCACATGCAGTCTCGCGAACTGGCCGGGGGCATAGCCTTCGACCGGGCCCGTCACCTCGAACTCCAGATGCCAAATGGAAGGCGTCAGGGCACGCTTGGCGGTGAGCACCGCGCGCTTTTTCTGTGGCGGCAACGAAGAACTGGGGGTGCTTACAGGGCCGGACTTGATGGCCGCCTGAATCATCGGAAATCCTTTGGTCCCCAGCGCTTGGCAAGCCGCCCCAACGCCGCCCATCATGGCGCCGAAGATGCCCAGGCAGCCGGCATCCTGCCCTGCCAGGTACAGGCCTTCGATGGGCGTGCTGGGCCCCAATTGCGTGGAGCGATAGCGCTGCGGGCTGGCCGCCAAACCGTAGAAGCGCCCGCCTGGATGCGAGGTGTAGTGCTCCACCGTCAGCGGTGTGGCCAGTTCTGTGTACGACACCAGCGCGGCCAGCCCCGGAATGTGGGCATCGGCTAGTCTCAGCAGACCGTCCCCGATTCGTTGCTTGAGCGCTGAGTAGTCAGCCCCCCGATTACCCTTGGGCCGATCGCGCCACTGGGCAAAGGCACGCTCATCGACGAAGGCAATGATCTCGGCCGTGTGGAACTGTTCGTCCTTCGCCTTGATCGACGGAAACGACACATAGATGCTGCGCGGGGAGCCCTCCAGCACGCTGCGGGATTGGGCTGTGGTGTCGTCGTGTTCGAAGGTGGTGTTGATCCAGTGGTTTTCGCCCTGCACGCCGA
This sequence comes from Limnohabitans sp., assembly GCF_023910625.1. Taxonomy (NCBI): domain Bacteria; kingdom Pseudomonadati; phylum Pseudomonadota; class Betaproteobacteria; order Burkholderiales; family Comamonadaceae; genus Limnohabitans; species Limnohabitans sp. The sequence goes on along the minus strand of NZ_JAAVVW010000003.1, from coordinate 1,292,101 downwards.
TACTCCGCGGATCGGCCTTGAGTCGCAGGTACAGCGTGACCGCCGAGAGCCCGCCGCTTAGCTGCTGGATGTCCCCGCGCAAGGCGGCTGTCCTGGTCCCGATCTCGCCCTCCGTCGGCAAGAGCCGCTCGAAGGTGATGGCCGCACCAGCGCCAGAGATCACGATCGGGGCCTTGTAGACGCGCTCCACCGGCAGCGGGCCACGCCGATCAAGTACCCGCACACCGATCGCCTTGCTGCCGTCGGTGAGGATCTCCAACACTTCCTGCGCTACCAGGATCGATCCACCGGCCCGCTCGATGCCTTTCTCGAAGGTCCTCGCAATTCGCGCGGCACCGCCCTCGGGGTACCAGGCGCCTTGCAGGTAGTGCGAGACGATCTGGGCATGCACGGCAAACGCGCTTTGTGAGGGCGGCAGTCCATAGTCGCCCCATTGGCTGGCCAGCACGGCGCGCAGTTCCGGTGATCGGAATCTTGCGGCCAGCACGGCACCCGTGGTGCGCTTGGCGAGCCTGCCTGTGAGTCGCTGTGTCCAACGAAGCAAAGGCTCCACGGGCCGAGGCACCATGCCGCGCATGAAGCCCAGGATCGCCCAGCGTCTGGCTCGCTTAACATCCTTGAAGTACCGACGAATCGCTGCTGCTTCCTGCGGAAACCTATCGCTCAGGACGCGCTCATAAGTCGCAGGATTCGAGGGTACCGAGATATCAATGCCGGGATAGACGAAGCGCTCGAAGCGATCCGGCATGCGGGTCCACAGCAGTTCGCCACCGGAAAGGTAATCGAAGAACGCCCGCCCTTGGGAACCCGGCTCCACCTCCCCAACGTAATGCAAGCCCACGTCCCAGGACGCACCGTCGCGCCTGAACACGTGCGTTAGGCCGCCGGGCTCCGTGTGCTTCTCCAGCACCAGCACCTTCTTCCCGGCCACACCCGCCAGTAGACCTGCGGCGGTCATGCCGCCGATACCCGAGCCGATCACGATCGCGTCATGCATGTTCATCTCCTTCGAGTCGGCCCGGCGCCCGCCGAGCGATGTTTGGCACAGTCAAGTTGACAGTGTCCATTAACTGTACCAAATAAATAGACGATGTCAAGCAAATGGGGTACCATGCTTTATGACTACTAGAAAGCGTGGCCGCCCGAAAGCCGATGCCGACCGGGATTTGCGTGGTGAGTTGCTCCGCACCAGCCGCCTGCTGCTCGACGAGGGCGGCGTGGCTGCGTTGAGCATGCGAGAGGTGGCGCGCCGCGCCGGATGCACCCACCAGGCGCCGTACCACTACTTCGAGGACCGTGAGTCGATATTGGCCAGACTGGTTGCCGACGGATTCGATGCGCTTGCTGGTCGCCTGAAGGCCGCAAACGACCTAGTGATACAACAAAGTGTTCGGACCGCCCTGATCATGTCAGGCCGTGCCTACGTCGATTTCGCACTGTCGCAGCCGGGCGTGTTCAGGGTCATGTTCCGACCTGACGTCTGCAACCCAATGCGGTTCCCTGCCGTCCTGGAGGCTGGAGGCCGTGCACGCGCCGAACTGGATCGACTCACCCGAATCGTCCATGGCAGCCAGGCAACATCCGAACAGGCCAGCATCCTGTGGGCCCACGTGCACGGCTTGGCATGCCTGTTGATCGACGGCCCGCTAGCGATGGCCTTTGGGACGGAGCAGGAGAGGCAGCGCCACCTGGAAGGGGTGGCGGATGGATTCGCCGATATGCTTCTCGCTTCCGGAGCAGGGGGAAGTTCGAATCCCGGACGCCGACGAAAGAAGGATGTGTCTTGACTGAGCGAGTTGGTGCTACGAATACTGCTGCCCCGCCAATCAAAAGACCTCCAACCTGCTCAGCAGGCCTTGAGGCAGCCTCAGGCCCCGCACCACGCGGGACTTTTTGTTTTGGGCTCCTGACTGCCACCTGCGCCAAGGGGGCGGGAAAGGCGTCTCAAACTCCGTTTGTCTCAAAACCTCATGACTTTTTCGGACTTGGTTCCGAGCCTTGAATTTGCGGATTTCAGTAAAACAGGCTGTGAACCTAGTTGAATGAAATTTCGTTGTTCAGGGGGTCCTGAGTGCCAAGCCTTGAACATTGAACACCGCCTGACCAAACCACGCACGCCCCGCACCAATGGCATGGTCGAGCGCTTCAACGGGCGTATCGCTGATGTGCTCAAGACACACCGATTCACCAGCGGTGAAGATTTGGAGCAAACGCTCATACGTTACGTGGCTCTGTACAACCATCAGATACCCCAGTCAGCGCTTAAAAGCAAAACACCGATGAGGGCCATGAAAGACTGGTACGCTTCTCATCCTCATTTATTTATAAAACGGCCTTACGATCATCCGGGATGCGACAGTTGGGCTCCGGGTATTGAGGACATGAAAGAATCCTGGAAGAAGCCTTGCGCAGAGTCCCTCGCCATGGTCTGCGCGTAACGAATGCGTGCGTTGCAATCTATCGCCTTCCCTGGTACGTGTTCAGTACGCCCAACGGCTTGATCGATGGGAGATGAAAGAAATAGCGATTCCTTTATCCAATTGACCGTTGCGGGGGGTAGCACAGGTGGAGCCGCAGGGCGTAAAGCCCCAGTGTCCTCTTGCTTCCCGTTGAACTGCAGCGATGTCAACCATGCCGCAAACACCAACGAAGGGCTAATGTTGAATTGGGCCATTTGCGCCGCTCTCGACTTCTGGCACATAGACCATGGAGCCGTTCTTGAGACGATAGGCTGTTCCTGCCTTCGCACCCTGACCCTCGCCAATCTGGCCGGAGGATTTGTACTCCTTGAGTTCCTGCCCTTCCTTGATGACCATTGCCATATCCGGTTTGCCCGGATTCTTGATCACGATGACGTCCTGCGTAGCAAACGGGTTGAGCGGGTTTTCTATCACCGCAATCAGCAGAACCGCGATGATTACCAGAAACACATCGACGATGTTGACCACACTGAGGATCGGGTCATCCCCATCGTCGTCATCCAGAATATTGATGCCAATGGGGCGACGCTTGGCCGGCAAAGCAGATTCATGCATGTGCCGCTCCCAGGGTATGCACAGTTTCCGTGTCAGCTGCGTTATGCATGTCGGTGCGACGATCCAGCACCTGGCCAAGCTCCTCCAATAACCAGCGTTTGCGCACCAACTGCACAACGTAGGTGATAGCGGCGGACAACAGCGCCACGATGAC